>NZ_JAAABN010000004.1 GCF_011516765.1 Acetobacter sicerae
CCCCATCCGAACTCATGCGACCCCCGTCAAAACGGGCCACAACACGCCGTCCACAGGAGGCTGGAAACTCATACGCGCCTGCGCTACACTCTGTCTGCATCGGGTTTTCTTATAGCTTACGAAAATTTCTTTTCTACAAAACAGACTTTTTCATAATCTAACCCGATGTACAACCCTTCTGTGAGATTTCCGCGTCGATACGGTTGCAAACTGCACTTTTGTTAAAAATATGCCTGCACGACTGGTTCTGTCTGCAAAGAATTACACGCAGACCAGCGTTCAGCTGAAGGTCCCGCTGACAGCTGCTCAGGCTGTCCAGATTCATATTGATATGTATATTACGACCAATAGTCTCAATACTGCGCTGTCTCCGGCAACCGCCGGAGGAACGCTTCCGGCGCGAAATCTTTATGCCGGTTTTGTGTCAGCTCAACCTAAGGCGGGTGACACAGAGATTGATGTCTACGGATGGGATGTCCCGACGTATGGTACGAAAGTAGTCGGCCAGATCCCTCAGACCGAACAATCCTCTCTTGACACAGTGTTCAGTCATTACACTGAACCAACTGTTTTTCTGGGAGGAGGAGCGGCAGCTACCGCTTTTGCGCATAACTGGTTTTTTCAGGTCAACACGCATGACCTACTTCCGTCAGACACAAATAGATCACTTATCCGTCAGTTGACACCTCTCGAAATTGATCTCGATTTTACAGATGGTTCATCAGATCCAGCACCTCCAGACCGGTCAGTGCTCTGGACAGGTATCAATATGAATGCTGGAAACAAACCTGATGCTCTGACCACGAACAGCCACCAGTTCTACATGGGAGGAGTGATTAACCATCATCTTATTATAGACGGCGGTTGTGGCAACTGGGATCTGGAAGCAAACGGTGTTTTTATTCCAAATGCATTTTGTGGAACAGGAACATCCCAAGCGGCTCAGATCAGTCAGGAATGGCAACAGAGAGCAGATGATACGAACACAATGAGGTTTGTATTGTGGAATCAGAAAGGCAATCCGGATGCTGAAGGCTGGAAAAGTGTGGTCAGTCATCTGGGACTTATTGTTGATGGCTCTGTACAGCAGAGTGGTTCGCCCCTGGCAGATGGCGGCAGTGCTGAAGGTGATATTGAATTTGACCAGGGCGGTCTTTACGGCGGTTTGTCTCTTTGTGGTTATGCAAGTAATTGCGGCCTTACGGTGGATGGTGCCGGAGCTGTCAGTATTCCTCTACAGGTTCTGCAGTCACCAAAAGGTGTCAATATCGGCACAGGTGGCGTGTTTGGTCTGACCACAAAAGGTAGCAGCAGTGTTCAACTTTATCCCACGGATGCCGGTGACTGGCTTGTCGGGACCCAGGTATCCGGAGGCGGAAGTATACGCGGTCTTAATGGTATTTATGCGAATTCAGGAAGCTTTGGCGGTACGTTGACGGCTTCATCCGAAACAATATCGGGCGCACTAACTGCCGGAAGCATTGCGACCACGTCCCTCAATTCAAATGGCATTAATATTGGAACAGGTCAGATACTGACCACAACCTCCAAAGGTGGTTACAGCACCCAGTTGTATGCAAACGACTCAGGAGACTGGATCATTGGAACACAGGTTGCAGGCGGAGCTAATATCCGTGGTATTAACGGAATGTATGCTAATTCGGCAACTCTGGAGAGTGGGCTTACAACCCCGAAAGCAACGGTATCTGATACGCTGAAAGCAGGGACGATCACGACCACAAATCTGCAATCAAGCGGGATCAATATTGGGACAGGAGCTATTTATGCTTTGACTTCCGAAGGAACGAACGGTGCGCAGTTGTATTCTGGTGACGCGGGAGACTGGGTGGTTGGCACGCAGGTTGCAGGCGGGGCAAATCTTCGGGGCGTTAATGGCTTTTACGGCAATAGTCTGACCATCACAGGCACAGCATCTGCGGTATCCTTCATGGAATCACTCACCACGCCGGTTTCCGGTCATGCAAACTGCACTACCGGACAATTCACTGATGACGCCAACTATCACTATGTCTGCGTTGCAGCCAATCACTGGCGGCGTGTTGCTTTGAGTGATTTCTGAGAATTCAGCCCGCGACTATAGTTGCGTTTCATGAGGTAAGTAATCGCGGACAGTACGGACCTGATGTGTTCGTCGATCACGGTATGAATACGAAACTTCATGCCGTGATCGACAGCAACGGAAGACCCCTTGGTCCCGCGGCGCTGTTCAGGCGAAGAGAATCAAGCCGTGTATTCCCGGATGGAAATCCTGCGTGACCCTGTAATACACTACGAGCGACATTATAAACGTCGCAAGCACATTGAAATCATGCTTGCTCCGCTCAAGGCAGGATGCAATACGTTAGGGCTGTGTCCGCCACTTTTTTCTTCTTCACTACTTACCTCTCTGCCATAATCTTGTTCTGATTATGAATCTTGAGCCTAAAACCATAGCATCAGTCACAACCATGGCTAGCAAAGTTATCAGGGCGCTTTGCTGTGTGAGCATACCTTAAAACAGATGAGGCGATTGCCGACTTTCAACAGACTGACAAACCAGCTTTCGCCTCTTCATTCTTTTGCTCTTCAGAGCTCAATATCCTGAAGCACCTCGAAGCCTTCGAAAACTGGCGGGCCGGCCGTCTGTGGCTTGCTCTGCCCCGCACCGGCATGAGCCTGACGGAACTGCTCCGAGTTGGTCCAGCCGATAAAGGCGTCATACGATGCCCATACGGTGTGAGATGCGTAGAGAATGTATCCGTCTTTTTCAGGGCCTTTCAGAAACTGAAAGCTTATGAAACCGGGAACCGTCTTGAGCAGGACTTCCCGATCCAGCCAGCGACTACGGAAAGCATCCTCACTTTCCGGAAGCACCTTGAAACGGTTCATCGCGATGTATTTGTTCATGGTTGTGATTTTTCCTTTCAATGCATGATATCATGCGGAAGCATATAGGGTTTTCCTGTCCGCTCATGCGTGCGCACGCATCCTTCCGCAAGCCCGAAAACCGAACGGATCAAGGGGCCTGAGAGCACTGTCTGTGGCGCACCCTGAGCATAGATCCGTCCGTCATGGACGACCACGATCCTGTCGGCGCACGCTGCCGCCCAGTTCAGATCGTGCAACACCATTACGACCCCGCCGCCACGATCGGCGTGCGCTCTGGCGATCCTCAGAATGAGTTCCTGCCGTGCAGGATCCTGTGCGGAAATCGGCTCATCAAGAAGCAGAAACCCAGGAGAAGTATCAATCGCGGCCGCTTCAAGCTGCATCAGCACACGGGCAAGATGCACGCGCTGGCGTTCGCCACCCGACAGGCTCATCACATCCCGCCCGGCAAAAGCAAGAAGGCCCACCCGATCCAGAATCTCATCAGCCATCGCGATACGCTTCACATGCGGCAGGTGAGCAGCCGAGACGGACGCTCCAAGCACGACCAGTTGCCGGGCCGTAAAGCGTGCGGTCAGAACGCCATCCTGCATCAACATCGCCCGCCGCGCCGCCATGACGGCCGGGCTGAAGGAAGAGAGAGGAAGGTCATCAAGCAGAACCTTCCCGCGCGAAAGAGACGTAAGCCCACTGGCGAGGCGAAGCAGGGAGCTTTTCCCAGCGCCATTAGGACCGACAATTGCCGTCACCTGCCCCGGAGAGAACACGACCGAGACGTCATTCACGATGGCCCGGTTTCCTGCCTCCCAGAAAGCGTTTTCGAGGGCGATTGTCATACACCCACTCCATCATGAGTGCGGGCAAGAAGCCAGACGAAAATCGGTGTACCGAGAATGGCTGTCACAATTCCGACCGGAACATCAGCCGGGCTTGCCAGCGTCCGCGCCAGTGTGTCCGCGCCAGTCAGCAATACCGCCCCAAGAAGGACACTCCCCGGCAGCACGAGCCTGTGATCCGGACCGGTGATCAGCCGGACCAGATGAGGCACCACGACACCGATGAAGCCAATGACACCGGTGAAGGCGACCGCAGGCCCCACCGCGCAGGCGACGGTCAGCATGCCGACCGTTTTCACACGCTCGACCGGATATCCCATCAGACGCGCGTCCCCCTCCCCCAGCAACATCGCATTCAGAGGTCCGGCGAGCCACATGACGCCAACCGTCGCCGCAATGAGAAACGGAGATAGAATGACGATACGGGGCCAGGTCGATCCCGCGAAACTGCCCATGGTCCAGAAAGTCAGATCACGCAGGGCTGTATCATTGGCCCGAAAGACAAGAACACCCGTGAGTGCGGCGGCAAGAGTTCCAAACGCTACACCCGCCAGAAGAACGCGCGTGATGGACGTAATGCCTTCGCGTGTCGCAAAAAGATACAGTGTCAACGTCGCGCCAAAACTGCCCAGAACACCAGCGGCTGGCACTGCCCACGCCGAGGAAAGAATGGAAAAACCACTTGCACTGCCAAGAACAATGACACAGGCAGCCGCCAGACCAGCACCAGCGGAAATACCGATCAATCCCGGATCGGCCAGTGGGTTTCGAAAAAGCCCCTGCATGATCGCGCCCGACGCACCGAGGGCCGCACCCGTCAGGCTCGCCATGACCACACGGGGTGCCCGGATCTGCGTAAGCACCAGCCACGCCACCGAGGCGTCCGCATCATCTCCCCCACGCCACAACGCATCAAAGTGCAAACCGGTCGCGCCAATGTTGACTGACAGCACCATCGTGATCAGCAACAGGCTGGGCAGCAGAAACAGGAGCCAGAACAGAATGGAACGACGCGCCATCATCCGGGCTGTCCGGTCGTCTGCACCGGCATCTCCGCGAGTTTCTGCGCGAGTTCAAGAGCCGCATCCGGCGTGCGCAATCCCAATCCCAGAAGACGCTCGCCTTCCATGGAAATGATCGCTCCGGACCGGCCTGCCGATGTCAGACGGAAGCCCGGATCGGCCAGAAGGTTTTTGCGGATGTCCTCACTTCCCTGAGCCATGACAAGAATGACATCGGGTTTCAGGGCAATGAGATTTTCCTGATCCACAATCTTGTATCCCTGCATCGCAGCGCCCGCATTGACGGCTCCCGTCAGTCGGATCACGGCGTCCGCCGCAGTCCCGGTTCCGGCTACCATCGGTCGATTGTTCGTCATGCGCATCACAAACAGCACACGTTGCGCAAGAGGATGGGCAGCGCGCCAGGCCGTCAGGGTCTCGAAACGTCGTGAAAGATCAGCACACAAGCGATCACCTTCTGCTCCAGCCTGCATCAGGTTTGCGATAAAGCGTGTCCGATCCACGATCGCTTCCGCAGAGGGTGTCGAATCCACAAAAATCACCGGAACGCGAGACGCCATGAGCTGATCGAGAGCCGTTGGTGGTCCGGCATTGTTCATTGTGAGGACAAGATCGGGACGGAGCGCCAGCACCCCTTCGGAGGACAGGGCCCGCATGTAGCCGACCGAGGGCTTGTCATGCAGCGCCGCCTCCGGCCAGGTCGAGGTTGAATCCACACCGACAATCCGGTCCGCGGCTCCGAGCGCATACAGTGTTTCCGTAACTGCGCCGCCCACGGAGACAATCCTGCGGGCCTTTCCCGGATTGACCCGACGCCCCCGACAGTCGGTCACAACAGGCCCATCGGCGGCGAGCGCCCCAACTGCGCTCCCTGCGGCGAGAAGACCCGTAGTCAGACCTATTCCGAAAAGACGTCGCGTTATCAGCTTTGTTCTCATATCCATGGTGATATTCCTCGCTCAGGATAGCGCACTGACCGTTTTCAGAACTTCGAAACCATTCGATTCCCGCCGCTCGATCGTCAGCATTTCGCCCTGACCGGCAGTACGATGCGCTGTCCTGAACGCGTCGGACTGCTTCCAGTCATCGAAGGCCTCCCGAGAGGCCCATGTCGTCTCCGACGCATAAAGAATATAGGTGTCGTACACCTCACCTTTCATGAAACGGATCGTAACAAATCCAGGTACGTCGCGCAGGCTGACCTCACGATCCAGCCACCGGGAGAGAAACATGTCTTCGCTATCCGGACGCACCTTGAAACGATTCATAGCAATGAACATGCGCGAAAAACCTTATAAAAACAGCACGTCGCAGCGGGCGGCCCATTTCTGATCCCCGCATGCGCCAGTGTGACTTTGATGTCTCAGCAATGAAGTCTTACATTAATGCAAATGAGAATCAATATCACTATCTTGACATTGCCGATCAATCCGTTTCTTGTTGCGAACAATTCTCAATAAGAAAGATGATGGTCATGCCTCTCCTTCGGTCAGTCCATGCCGTAAGATGTTCTTTCCTTCTGGCATTTCCTGCATTTCTCCTTACATCAGTCTCATCAGCAGCTTTGGGGCAGGATGCCGTTTCGGTCTCTCCAGAGAAGAAAACCAAAGCCTCGTCGCACACGTCTGCGCCATCAGCACCGTCGCAAACCGCCGCTTCTCCGGTATCGCCGATTGCTCTTTCTCCCCTCCGGGTTCAGGGGCGGTCAACGGATCTCGTCGGCTCCATGAAAATCGATCCGGATGCGGATTACAGCAATGTCGGCAAAGCACGTGTCCTGACACAGACAACCACAATGAAGACCTTCCAGGACCGGATGATCGACAACATCTCCGATTACAGCCGTCGCGTGGATGCGGCGGTGAATTTCAATACGAACAATTCGTCGATCAATATGCGCGGCCTTGATCAGAACCGCATTCTCACCACTATCGACGGCATCCGCAGTGTCTGGACCAATAACGGCGCTCGCGGCCTTGAAGGCGGTATTTCAGGCTACGATTTCAACTCGCTCAGCGCCATTGATGTGGTGAAGAACGCGAGTTCAAGCTTTTTCGGCACCGGTGCGCTAGGCGGTGTCGTGGCAATGCGCACGCTTGAACCGGAAGACATTCTCAAACCCGGCAAGACAGTCGGAGGTCTGACAAAGCTGACCTATGACGGTTCCAGCGAAAGCGCCTATCTCAATCAGGCCTTTGCAGCGCGTTACCATAACACCGTCGTGCTGGTTCAGGGCGGATTTCAGGACGGCAGCCAGACAGGCAACCGGGGAACCGTAGGGGGTGTCGGAACATCACGAACGAAACGGGATCCTGCTTCCTACACACAGGGCAATTTTCTTGGAAAAATTCAGCATTATTTTGCAGGCGGTCACCGGATCGGTCTGACGGGAGAAGTCTTCGATCGCAATTACAATGAAAACACGCTGTCAAACATAAACAGCACCTACAGCACCTATCATACGCTGGAAGAAACAAAGCGTTCCCGTGTGTCTGGCGGCTATGACTACAAGTCTGTCAATCCGCTCGCTTTCATCAGTGAAGCGCATCTGATCGCCTACTGGCAGAAGGTCGACACGATCACCAACACTGCCTCCAACCGGCTGATCGCGCCAATCGGCATTTATGACCGGAATGACAAGCTGACGACGTCATCCTACGGCGTGACCGGTTCTGTTTCATCCAATGTTTTTACCGGTCCTTTTCATCATGCGATCACGCTTGGAGGCGAGGCCTATCTGACCGACACCAGTGAATATGCGGCTGGGCGGGACAACTGCACTGCGTCCATCTATGCCTGCGCCTATCTGCACAACAACCAGTCGGACATGCCGAATGTTCACGGCACGGATCTTGGCGCCATTGTGCAGGACCGTATCGGATACGGGAAACATGAATGGCTACACATCACACCCGGATTCCGCTTCGACTGGTATAAACGTAACCCGCAGCAGACAGCGTCCTATACCGCCAACGCCATCTATGACGGATTTCCAGCGGCCTCCAGCACCTCGCATTTTTCTCCCAAGGTGCTGGCGGAAGTCCGTGTGGCGGATAAGGTCACACTTTACGCCCAATATAACACGGCATTTCGCGCTCCCTCCGCAAACGAGCTTTATCTGACCTATGGCGGAACAGGGTCCTACGCTGCAATCGGCAATCCTGCGCTCAAGCCGGAAACAAGCCGGGGTTGGGAAGCCGGTGTCCGTTATGGAGATTCAAAACGCGGCGCGAATATTTCCGTCTACGACAATTATTATCACAACTTCATCGATCAGGTCACCACAACGGCGGATGAAGCCGGAATTGACGGAAGCTTTCCATTTGGCGTCTTCAAATACGTCAATCGTCAGCGTGTGCGGATTTACGGTGTTGAAGCCCGTGCAAACTGGACCTTTGGCGAGCATTGGCTGGCGTGGACCTCCCTTGCCTATTCCGACGGAAAAGATCAGCAGGAACATGTGCATCTGAATTCCGTTGCGCCATTCAGGGGAATTGTCGGCGTCGGTTATGTGTCCGACCGCTGGGGCGCAAACTTCTCCACAACATTCGCCGCGGCCCGGAACAAGGTGCAGGACCCCTCATCCTCCCTGAACAAGACTCCCGGATACGCCATCTTTGATCTGAACGGATGGTATTCACCTGCCTTTTTTCCAAACATGAAGATACAGGCCGGGATGTACAACATGTTCAACAAGCGGTATTACAGCGCTCTCGATATTCCCGACAGTTCCACAGTGAAAAAGGCATATTACTCACAGCCGGGACGCAGCTTCAAAGTCACGGCATTGATAAACTTCTAGATCTATCACCAGTTAATTTCGATTACGGCCATGACATGCTGAATCCGGCAGAAATTCAGCATATCGTGGCCACAGATCACGCTCTCTCCTGACCTGCGGCAGTTCAGGTTGGGGCTCTCACCCCTCCACTTTTGCCGCCAGCTTCGCCAGAACAGTCGTCACCTTCTGCGCCAGACCAACCCGCTGCGCATTGAGCAACTCACGCACGATGGACAATTTATGGTCAGGACGAACGCGGATCTGGCCATCCGTCCATTTTCCCATCCAGCGGATCAAGCCATCCGGATTGGCGAAGTGATTGCCACGGAACTGGATCACCATGCCTTTCGGCCCGGCTTCCACACGCTCAACGCCGGCAGCGCGGCACGACCGTTTGATCGCCACCACGTCGAGCAGGTTTTTCAGCTCAGGTGGCACGGCGCCAAAGCGATCAACCAGTTCGGCCTCCATCGCCTCATCCTCGGCGGCTGACGCCAGCGAGGCAATCCGGCGATACAGGCTGAGCCTGACTGGCAGATCCGTGACATAGGTGTCAGGGATGAGAACCGGCAACCCAAGAACGATGTTCGGCGTCCAGTCGCGGTCTTCCCGCTTCGCCTTGCCTTTTTCGGCTCGCAGATCCGCCACCGCGTCCTGCAACATCTGCTGATAAAGCTCGATACCCACTTCACGGATATGACCGGACTGCTCGTCGCCCAGCAGATTGCCCGCGCCACGCAGATCGAGATCGTGCGAGGCCAGCGTAAAGCCGGCACCCAGCGTGTCGAGCGTCTGCATGATCTCAAGTCGTTTCTGGGCGGCGGCGGACAGCAGATGCGTCTGCGGCCATGTCAGATAGGCGTAACCACGCTGCTTGCCGCGTCCGACACGCCCGCGAAGCTGGTAAAGCTGCCCAAGTCCGAACATGTCGGCACGATGGATGATGAGCGTGTTGACGGACGGCATATCCAGCCCGCTTTCCACGATATTGGTGGAAAGCAGAATATCGTATTTGCCATCAGCAAATTCCGTCATCACCCGCTCAAGATCGGTCGGTGATAACTGCCCGTGCGCCTGAACGACCTTTGCGTCCGGCACAATGTCGGCCAGACGCTCCGCCAGACGGTTCAGATCTTCGATACGTGGCGCAACACAGAAGATCTGACCACCGCGGAACCGCTCGCGCTGGATCGCCTCGCGGATCACCACGCTGTCGAACGGCATGATGAAGGTGCGCACAGCCAGACGGTCGGTCGGCGGTGTGGCGATCAGACTCATCTCGCGCACGCCGGACAGGGAAAGCTGCAACGTGCGCGGCAGCGGTGTGGCGGAAAGCGTCAGCACATGCACGTCTTCGCGCAGGGCTTTCAGTTTCTCCTTGTGGCTCACACCGAAATGCTGCTCTTCATCGATAATCAGCAAGCCCAGATCAGCGAATTTCACGGTCTTGGCCAGAAGCGCATGTGTACCGATCACGATATTCACCGTGCCGTCGGCAATCCCCTTGCGTACTTCGGTCGCCTGCTTGGCCGTGACCATGCGCGAAAGCTGCGCGACGTGAATTGGGAACCCTTCAAACCGGGTCTCAAACGTGCGGAAATGCTGACGGGCCAGCAGCGTGGTCGGCACCACGACCGCCACCTGCGTGCCGGACATCGCCGCCACGAAAGCCGCACGGAGCGCCACCTCGGTCTTGCCGAACCCGACATCACCGCAGACAAGACGATCCATCGGCCGACCGGACGCCATATCCTCGATCACATCAGCAATGGCGCGGGCCTGATCGTCCGTCTCCACAAATGGGAAGCGGGCGCAGAATTCCTCCCACATTCCTTCCGGCGGCGCCAGTGAAGGCGCTTCACGCAGCGCCCTCGCCGCCGCCGTGCGGATAAGAGCGCCCGCCATGTCGCGGATGCGCTCCTTCATCTTGGACTTGCGGGCCTGCCAGGCCACGCCGCCCAGTTTGTCGAGCGCCACACCGGCCTGATCCGAGCCGAAGCGGCTCAGCAGTTCGATGTTCTCAACCGGCAGATACAGCTTCTGGCCGCCATCATAGAGCAGACGCAGACAGTCATGCGGCGCGACCCCGACGCTGACCGTTTCCAGCCCGTCATACCGCCCGATGCCGTAATCCTGATGGACGACCAGATCGCCCTCGGTGATCTCGCCCGCTTCGGAAATCAGTTCGTCAGCACGACGACGCTTGCGTGGCGGGCGACCAATCCGTTCGCCCAGCAGATCCTGTTCGGAGACGATGGCGATGTCATCACCGACAAAACCGCGATCTATGCCGAAGATCAGCAGCCCGACCGGCCCCGCCTTCATCTTGCTGGCGGCATCCCAGCTATCGAAAGTCTCGACCGCCACACGATGCTCCATGAGCAGCGTCTTGATCCGCTCGCGGGAGCCTTTGGTCCACGCGGCGACAAAACAGCGACGTTTCGTCTGCGCCCATTGCTGCGCGTAATCAGCGATCAGGTCGAAGACCTTCTCGCGCTCGCCCTGCGGCGCCATTTTGGCGAACATGATGCCGGGGCGACCGCCCGCGTCGATCCCCTCCGCGCCATCCGGCTTGGCGAAGGGACTGAACTTCGTGACCGGGAAGCGTGATAGCGCGGCGTCCCACCCCTTGCGGTCGAGATACAGCAGATGCGGCGGCAGGGCGCGATACGGTGTCTCCCCTTCACGAGGCGGGGTCTTTCGCGCCTCGTAATGGTCCTGCACCATCTCCATCCGCGCAGTCAGGGATTCATCGACCTGATGATCGAGCGAGATGGCCGGGTTTTTCAGATAGTCGAACAGCGTTTCCATGTCCGCATGGAACAGCGGCAACCAGTGTTCGATTCCGGTATAGCGACGCCCTTCGCTGACATGCTCGTAGAGCGAATCCGTGGCGGCGGCCTGCCCGAACTGGTCGCGCCATGCGGAGCGGAAACGTGAGATGCTGTCCGGATCAAGAGAGAACTCGGAGACCGGGCGGAGAGTCAGGCGCTCGGCCTTGCCCGTCGAACGCTGGGTGCCGGGATCGAAATGGCGGATATTCTCGACCTCGTCACCGAACAGATCGAGCCGCACCGGTTCTGCCTGCCCTGCGGGAAACAGGTCGAAAATCCCGCCACGGGAGGCGAACTCGCCCGGCTCCATCACCGTGTCGGTGCGGGTGTAACCGTTGGCGATCAGCAGTTCGATCAGAAAGGACTGATCAAGACTTTCGCCCTGCGCGACCTCAAGCGACTGACCTTCAAACGCCGGGCGAGGGGCAACACGCTGCATCAGGGCGGCAGGCGTCGTAAGAACGATCCGGCCGGCTTTCGCTTTCGTCGGTTCCAGCAGACGCGTCAGGGTGGCGACACGTTCGGCGATCAGAACCGGATTGGGAGAAACGCGGTCGTAAGGGAGGCAGTCCCACGCGGGAAAGCGCAGAACCTCGGTCTTCTCTCCCATGTAGTCCAGCGCCTCGCCGAGCCGATTGAGCGCGGCATCGTCCTTGGCGACATGCAGCACAGGACCATTATGCTCACGCGCGCGCTTGACCAGCAGAAGCGCATCGAAGCCATCCGGCGCACCCCATATTGTGGTCGCGGCAGTGGTAACAGTCCGGGTGTTGCGTACGTCCACGTCCATCGGCGAGGGGTCCATCAAGTCAGAGATAAGGTTCAGTCTTCACCGCGTTGCGCCCGGCAATCCCGGATCATGGCCACCAGCATGGGGGTCTCGCGCTCTTTCGGCAGGGGCAGACGCCCGAACAGCCAGTCCGAAAGGTCGGGGTCAGGCATTTCCAGCACGGCCTCCATGTCGGTGAGGGCCGCGGCGTCCATCCTGTCCACGTTCCGGTCGACAAAACCGCCGATCAGGATATCGGTCTCGAAGGTGCCACGATGACGCGCACGGAAGACAAGACGCCGCCGCCGTGTCTCAAGATCGGGTTCGGAACCCTGCGCTGATTCCGGAGCAGATACGGTTTCGTTTTGTTCCATGGCTGTGGTGTCCTATAGCCTCATGACTGATGCCTGTCAGCCCGACAAGAAAGGCCGTTGCGCCGCCCGTGTCCAGACCAGTTCGCCCGGAGGCCCCCTCACGGGCGGGTGAGGTCATACCTGCCCCGCAAGAAACGGAGGCAGCGCAGCCGCCTGCCTGCATCGCGCCGCTTCTGGAACCTCTGACCGCCCTCCCCGGCATTGGCGAGGCGACGGTCAAGCTTCTGTCCCGGGTCGCTGGCGGCAGCCGGATCATCGACCTGCTGTTCCTGATGCCGGAAAACGTCATCGACCGGCGCTGCCGCTCAACGATCGCAGCCCTTGAGCCGGGTCAGATCGTCACGCTGACGGGAACAGTCACACGAATCTCTGAACCGGCGCACAGACGGCAGCCCTGGACCGTCACGCTCACCGACGACACGGGCGCGCTGGATATCGCCTTTTTCTCGAAATGGATGGCCAAACGCGCCGTTATGAACGCCGTCATGCAGGTGTCCGGCCGCATCGAACTGTTCAATGGCCGCAAAGTCATGAATACGCCGGACTATTTCGTATCGGCCGATGATCATATCCCGCCGCTCGATCCGGTCTGGCCGCTGACAGCGGGGCTGTTCGGCGGACAGGTGCGGGCTGCGATGCGTCGGGCTTTTGCCCGTGTGCCGAGCGATCTGCCCGAATGGCAGAATCCGGCCGCGGTGAAAAAGCGCAACTGGCCGGATTTCAGGACGGCGCTGCTCTGGACCCACTTTCCCGGCGACGTGCCGGAGTTTCAGGACGGTGAGACATGGCGCGAAAGCCGTCGCAAAGCACGGGAGCGACTGGCGGCGGATGAACTGCTGGCCGATCAGATCGCCACACTTCTGGCGCGTGAGGCCAACCGGTCGCGCCCCGGTCGCGCCCTGAAAGGCGACGGTCATCTGCGTCGGGAAGCCCTCGCCCGGTTTGGCCATCCCCTGACCTCCGCCCAGTCCAGGGCGCTGAGGGAAATCGACATTGACCTCGCCGCCCCCCGCCGCATGGTGCGTCTGCTTCAGGGCGATGTCGGCGCGGGCAAGACGCTGGTGGCGCTTCTGGCGATGCTGCGGGCAGCCGAGGCCGGGGCGCAGGCGGCGATCATGGCCCCCACGGAAATCCTCGCCCGCCAGCATTTCGCGACGTTCGAGCGGCTGTCCCCGGTTCCGGTCGTATTTCTCTCCGGTTCAGTACGCGGCAAGACGCGTCGCGAGGCTCTTGCCGCCATCGCGGACGGCTCCGCCGTTCTGATTGTCGGCACGCACGCGCTCGTTCAGGACGCTGTTCACTATCATGATCTGGCTCTGGCCGTGGTGGACGAGCAGCACCGTTTCGGGGTCGGGCAGCGGCTGACGCTCGGCGCCAAGGGTGAGGCCGTGGACATGCTGGTCATGACCGCCACCCCCATTCCGCGCACGCTCCTTCTGGCGCAATGGGGCGAGATGGAGGTCAGCCGTCTGGACAGCAAACCTGCCGGTCGTAAACCCATCCGTACATCGGTTCATGGACCGGACTCTTTTCAGGGCGTGCTGGCTGGTCTGGAGCGCGCGCTGAAATCGGGAGCCAGAATCTTCTGGGTCTGCCCGCTGGTCAGCGAAAGCGAGGCGCTGGATATCGCCGCTGCCGAGGCGCGGCATATTTCACTGGAACAGCAGTTCGGCGAGCGGTTCGGTGTGGGGCTGGCGCACGGACAGCAGGATATTGCTGTGCGTGAAGCGGCGCTGACCGACTTTGCCGAGGGACGTACGAAGCTGCTGGTGGCCACGACGGTCATCGAAGTGGGCGTCGATGTGCCGAGCGCTACCGTCATGGTGATCGAACACGCCGAGCGCTTCGGACTCGCGCAGTTACACCAGCTACGCGGGCGTGTGGGGCGTGGCGCAGCGGAGTCGTTCTGCCTGCTCCTGCATGGGAGCGAAATGGGACAGGTCGCCCGTCAGCGCCTCAGTCTTCTGCGGGAAACGGAAGATGGTTTCCTCATTGCCGATGAGGATTTCCGTATCCGGGGCGGCGGGGACGTGACCGGAAACCGCCAGTCAGGTCTTCCGGGCTTCAGGCTCGCTGACCCGGAGAACTGCGACATCGATATCGGCACGCTGCTCGTTCTCGCACGCCAGACAGCAGAGACCCTGTCAGGACAGATGAAACGGGAACGTGATGTGCCCGAAAACATTCTCTGCCTTCTATCCCTGTTTAAAAAAAGTAATTTTGCTTCAATTTTACAGGCATAGTATTGACGGTGAGGGTATTCTAACTTTTGATTATTATGTCATTAATTTTAGATTTACAGGCCTCTGCTACCATAGAGACCGATCAATACAGAGGCACGCGGAGAGCCGTTCTTCCTCGTCAGCCTTATTTGTAAAGGCCATGATTTCGATGAGTGACAACAAGGCAGACAACAGCGGCCCGGATGTGTCCTGCAACGTGCTGTGCCATCTCTTGCCGCAGCTTCTGCCTTGTGAAGCTGCCGTGATACTTGAAACGGGTTCGGCTCCCATAATCCTGAGCTGTAGCCCGGATCATGAAAAGGCTTTCACGGCCCCATTCCTGCTTGAGGCGTTGACGCTGTCCACAGCGAGACTGTCCGCCGAAGGTGGAGTGGAAGCGGGTCTGTTCCCTGAGTCTGTCAATGGCTTCCGGTCCTGGGCCAGCAAACCCATCGGATCGAAAGACGGTCACAAGGTGCTGGTCCTGTGCCTGAACAGCAGCACAGAACCTTTTCCATCTCCGGCGCTGACCAGACTGGCGACACTCACGGCCAACACCACCTCGTCGGACACCAGAAAAAAGAGCGGCCAGACCCGCTCTGTTTCACGCATTTCTGATCTGGCGCGGTATCTGGATACACGGATTTCGCCGTCTGAAATTTCCTCTTCAACGCCGCTGGCTTTGCTCCGGCTTGATCTCGGCAAGATTGTCCCGATCAACGATCGGGACGGCTGGCCTGCTTCCGATGCTCTCATCGACAGGGCCCACACGCTGATCCGCGAGTTTGTCCCCGCTCACTGCTTCACCGTGCATCTAGGGGGCGGCAGCTTCGCCATCGTGCTTCCTGTCGAAAAAGATGTGTCCGAAGCAGAAACTCTTGCTGAGGCTCTCGTCAGACGCATGCAGGGAGACGTCATTGCTCCCAAGGATGGTTTTCCTTTCGAACCTTATATCGGCTGGGCCTGTTATCCATTCGACGCTCCTGACGCCAACACGCTGATCGGGTTCGCCAACGCCGCACTGGCCCGCATTCGGGGGCTCCGTGCGGGCCCTCATATCAACAGGGTTGCTCCCGAGATCGCTCACGCCCATGCTGACGAAATCGGTATGGAAAGCGATCTGCGACAGGCCCTGATTGACAATGCCTTCACACTGAACTGGCTTCCTGTTCTTGAGACGGGAACAGAGCACGTTGTCACGTTCGAAGCTCTGGTACGCTGGAAACGTCCCAATCACGGCGATGTCGAGCCCTCGCAATTCCTGCGATGCGCCGAACTGGCGGGCCTGATCGAGGATATCGACTCATGGGTGCTGCACACCGCCTGTCATCAGGCCCAGAACTGGAAAGAACCGCTCGGGCTGAGTGTGAATGTTTCCCCCTCATGGCTCGCGACTGAACGCGTCGCCACGACAATCCGCTCGGCTCTCGAGACAAGCGGCCTCGACCCCCTCCGTCTCCAGATCGAATTCTCGGAGAAAAGTGATTTCGGGTCCCTCGACATTGCCCGAAAGGAACTTGCGCGAATCAGGGGGATGGGCGTCCGGCTTATTCTGGATGATTTCGGAACCGGTTTCGGCGCACTGGAACGTCTGACCAACTACCCCTTCGATCAGGTCAAGCTGGACCGTTCATTTGTGCGCCGCGTGGGTGTCGACAGCCGCGTTGAGACGGTTCTTCGCTGCACGCTTTATATGATCCACGCGCTGAACATGACCTGCTGTGCGGAAGGTGTTGAAACCGAAGAGCAGCTTGGCTTTCTGGAAGCTCATGGATGTGAAGAAATTCAGGGTTATCTGATCGGACAACCTACGTTGCGGCAACCCGACAGTCGGGCGGACTGACACGTTTCTTTCCGAGAAACCGGCTCCTGCCTGTCGGGTTCCGGTTTTTATTTCAGATCAGTTCGATCAGCATGATCAGAAACGGCACAGCGCCCAGCACAACCCATGCGCCCATTGCACAGGTTGCGCAGAGACGTGCTGTCTTGCGTCGGAAACGCGCGATTCCGGAAACTGTTGAGACCGAAACGTCAGGTTCTTCCTGATTCATTGCGTGGTTCATGAGGAATTTTCCCCTTGTATCTGTCCACCCGATAGCCCGGCAGGGCAGAGGCGAGTTTCTCACGCTACAGGAGGCCTCATTTAAGGCAAAATCAGGGCTAAACTCCCCGTTTCCGTAAGGAATTTTTTCAAATCCAAACGAGACGTTACCTACGGGTGACTGAAAGCGACGTCAGCACCTTCATTTCGCCTTGCCACGCCCCCTCGCCCGCCCACGTTTCTTCTCGGGATCGTAGCCGCCTCCACCCGGACCAAGTGGCACAGGTCCGCTGTTTTTTCTGCCGCCTCCCGTCTTCTGACGCGGTGATGATGGCGGCGGGGGTTCAATGCCCAGTTGCAGGGCTTCAAGCCTTTTGACTTCATCACGCAGCCGAGCCGCCGTCTCGAACTCAAGATCAGCTGCCGCCGCCCGCATCTTCTTTTCAAGCTCGGCAATCGTCTGATCGAGATTTTTGCCGACAAATTCATCGGCTTCGGCACCCTGCGTCGGTGTGACCGTCACATAATCCTGCTCGAACACGGAACCGACAATATTACCGATCTGCTTGCGGACACCCTGCGGCGTGATGCCATGTTCCGTATTCCAGAGAGACTGCTTCTCACGACGACGCGCTGTTTCCTCAATGGCGTAACGCAGACTGTCGGTCATGCGGTCTGCATACAGCAGCACACGGCCGTCGATGTTACGGGCGGCACGGCCGATCGTCTGAATCAGAGATGTCTTCGATCTCAGAAAACCTTCCTTGTCAGCATCAAGAATCGCAACGAGAGAACATTCCGGAATATCAAGCCCCTCACGCAGAAGGTTGATGCCGATCAGCACATCGAAAGCGCCAAGACGCAAATCACGGATGATCTCGATCCGTTCAAGCGTATCAATATCCGAGTGAAGGTAACGGACTTTTATACCGGCCTCATCCAGATACTCCGTCAGATCCTCGGCCATGCGCTTGGTCAACACCGTGACCAGCACACGCCCGCCCTTACCGATTGTCTCCCGACACTCAGCCAGAAGATCATCCACCTGCCGTTCGACCGGACGCACCTCAGTCACAGGATCAATCAGACCGGTTGGCCGAATGACCTGCTCGCTGAAAACACCCGCTGTCCTCTCAATCTCCCAGGGACCGGGGGTCGCACTGACAAACAGCGTCTGGGGGCGATAGGCTTCCCATTCTTCAAACTTCAACGGTCGATTATCGAGACAGGACGGAAGGCGAAACCCGAATTCGGCAAGAACGGATTTACGCGCATGGTCTCCCCGCTCCATGCCGCCAATCTGCGGAACAGTGACGTGGCTTTCATCCACAATCAGCAGGGCGTCTTCCGGCAGATATTCGAACAGTGTCGGCGGCGGATCACCCGCTGCGCGACCTGACAGATAGCGTGAGTAGTTCTCGATCCCTTTGCAGACGCCGGTTGTTTCCAGCATTTCAAGATCAAAGGTCGTGCGCTGCTGGAGGCGCTCCGCCTCCAGCAGTTTGCCTTCCTCAATGAACTTCGCGAGTTGCTGCTTCAGTTCCTGCTTGATGCCGACGATCGCCTGATTCAGCGTCGGGCGCGGCGTGACATAATGGCTGTTGGCGTAAAGGCTGACTTCCTGAAGATCGGCTGTTTTTTCACCGGTCAGCGGATCGAACTCAATGATCTGGTCGATCTCGTCACCAAACAGGGACACCCGCCATGCACGGTCCTCATTCTGGGAAGGGAAGATGTCGATACTCTCTCCCCGCACACGGAACGCGCCACGCACGAAGGCCGCATCATTTCGCCGATACTGGAGCTCCACCAGTCCCTTGATCAGCTTGTCACGATCGATTTCACCACCGACCTCCAGCCGTACGACCATGCGGGAATAGGTTTCGACCGACCCGATACCGTAGATGCAGGAAACAGACGCCACGATGATGACGTCGTTACGTTCAAGCAGCGCCTGCGTGGCCGCATGCCGCATCCGGTCGATCTGCTCGTTGATCTGGCTGTCTTTTTCTATGTACGTGTCGGAACGCGGCACATAGGCTTCCGGCTGGTAATAGTCGTAGTAACTGACGAAATACTCGACAGCGTTGTTGGGGAAAAACTGCTTCATTTCCCCGTAGAGCTGGGCCGCCAGCGTCTTGTTAGGCGCAAGAATGAGCGTGGGTTTCTGTGTGGCCTCAATGACCTTGGCCATGGTGAAGGTCTTGCCGGAACCGGTCACGCCAAGCAGAACCTGATCCCGCAGATTTTCCTGCACACCGGCGGACAGTTCACGGATCGCTGTGGGCTGATCACCAGCAGGCTCATACTCCGACACCACTTCCATGCGGAAGCGCTTCTCCTTCGGAGGCTGGCGCTCAGGCTGGAACAGGAGTGCGGGATTTCCCTCAAGGGAGGATCGGGAGCGAGTGGCCATTTCGTGAACATGGGCGTTCATCGTTCAACCCGCAAGAGACAGAAACGGGGACGGAAGCATCTGCCTCGTCCCCGTTTCCATTACACGCTCTTCAGAAGAAGACGGTTTTAACGACGCCACCAACCTGTGCGCGGCTTCGCCACAGGAGTGTCCTCATCAATGATCTTCGGCTCAACCACAACCGGCTTCCGATCATTTTTCGGAGCATCTTCCTTTGGTGCTGCTGAAGGCGCTTCTGCTACAGGGGCTTCGGCGACCGGAGCTGTCTCCGGACTTCTCCGTGTCCGACGACGACCACGAGGAGCAGGTTTTTCATCTGCCTGCACTTCTGTTTCCGTCTCAGCAACAGGCGCAGGAGCAGGAGCAGGAGCAGGAGCCTCCGCTTCAACCGGTTCTTCCCGCGTCGTTTCTGCCGCGTTTCTGGACGCGCCAGAACCACGACGTCCACGACTGCGACGACGAGCCGGACGTGCTTCCTGAGCGGGCTCTTCTCCCTCAGAAACCTCGGCTTCAACCGCCTTCACGGCATGGTCAGCCTCGTCGCCCATGGCTTCGGCAGCAGAAGCCGGCTCATGCCGCTGGGCAGCGGTCTTGGGGGCCGTTTCTGACTTTGGTTCGGACGATGCTTCAAAATCGACCTGATCCATGATGTCGAAGATATCGAAGCTACCGCCGAACGGATCAGCCGGTGTCGGACCACGCCAGCCTGATGCTGCCGCTGGAGCCGGTGCTTTGGCAGGCTGATTTCTCTCACCTGTCTGACGCTGCTCTGCTGGCGTCCGTGTTTCTGCCTGAGGAGAAGACGGCGTCTTGCGGGAATAACGGGTACGGTTGCGACCCGGAACCAGATTTTCGTTCGCTTCCGGAGCAGGTGCAGCCGCATTGTCCGCATAGGGATCTTCCTCAGCGACAGGACGCTCGCCTGTGCTTTCAGAAGTCACGCCTTCTGCACCACGCGTCTCAGCCGCACCTTCTTCTCTCGGTCCACGACGACGACGGCGACGACGACGGCGACGGCCGGTGCCATCACCTTCGCTCCGCTCTTCTTCCTGCGTCTCAGCATGATCCCGGGCTTCACCCTGCGCACCGGGCGGCTCGTCACTGATGGCGATGACCTTTGTCCGCGTCTCAGCGGACGCTGCCTCATCCTTTCTGGGAGCGGAGTGACGGCTTGATGAAGAAGCTTCATCCTCAACCGACGCTGCAATCTCAGGCGCGTCGAAGCGCGCCGTCTGTGCGCGGCGACGTTCGATCCGGATCTGTGGCGCGGGCAGAGACTGATCCGCCGAGAAGATCACCCGCATCTTGTGGCGGGTTTCGATGGCCGTCAGCCAGTCGCGCTTGTTATTGAGAATGTAGAGTGCAATCTCACCGGCGACATACACGACAATTTCCGCCGCACGACGCTGACCGCCCTCATCTTCCACGGCACGAAGCACATGGAGCGCCGAACTTTCGATACCGCGCACGATACCGGTGCCCTGGCAGTGCGGGCATGGCACAAAGGCGGACTCAGCGACAGAAGGACGCAGCCGCTGACGGGACATTTCCAGCAGCCCGAAGTGAGAGATTCCTCCCACCTGAATGCGGGCGCGGTCATGACGCAGGGCATCCTTCAGACGACGCTCGACCTGCGTATTATGACGCCGGGATTCCATGTCGATAAAGTCGATAACGATCAGACCGGCGAGATCCCGCAGACGGAGCTGACGCGCTACTTCATCAGCGGCTTCAAGGTTGGTCTTTACCGCTGTCTCCTCGATATTGCGCTCACGTGTCGCGCGTCCCGAGTTCACGTCGATCGCGACCAGAGCTTCCGTCTGGTTGATAACCAGATAGCCACCTGAACGGAGCTGAACTGTCGGCGACAGCATTCCGTCCAGCTGACCTTCGACCTGATAATGGCTGAAGAGCGGCTGATTTTCCTTACGCCACAGCTTCACCCGCTGCGCGCTCTGCGGCATCAGCATCCGCATGAAATCGCGCGCAGCACGCCAGCCCTGCTCACCATCAACAAGAATTTCGTCGATATCGCGGGTGTAGACGTCACGGATCGCCCGTTTGACGAGGCTGGCTTCCTCGTAAATCAGAGCCGGTGCGACCGAATTGAGGGTATGCTCGCGAATCTCATCCCACAGATGCAGCAGATACTCGCAGTCGCGCATCACTTCGGGGCGGGGACGCTGTCCACCGGCGGTACGCACGATCATGGCCATGCCGCGGGGCAGTTGCAGATCCGCGATGATGTCTTTGAGACGCTTACGATCGGCAACCGACGTGATCTTGCGGGACACACCACCGCCGCGCAGGGCGTTCGGCATCAGCACGCAATAACGTCCGGCCAGCGAGATGTAGGTAGTCAGCGCAGCGCCCTTGTTGCCGCGCTCTTCCTTGACGACCTGCACCAGCAGAACCTGCCGGCGACGGATGACTTCCTGAATCTTGTAGCTGCGCAGGAAGCGGGCCATGCGCTTCTGCACCATGGCTTCTTCGCCGGTGTCCGTTTCGCCGCCGACAAAATCAGGGGTCTGCTCGGATGAGGACTCTTCGCCGTTTTCTTCAGAACGGGTTGTTTCCTCAGGCTGCTCGGCATCATCGGATGCGGCAGATTCGTCCGTCAGATCGTCTTCGGCTGGCTCTTCTTCCTGAAGCGCCAGCAGTTTTTCGCGGTCGGCAACCGGAATCTGATAGTAGTCAGGATGAATTTCGCTGAAAGCAAGGAAACCGTGACGGTTTCCGCCATATTCTACGAAGGCAGCCTGAAGGCTGGGCTCGACGCGGATAACCTTGGCAAGATAGATATTGCCTTTGAGCTGCTTACGATTGGCAGCCTCGACGTCGTAATCCTCAAGACGGTTCCCGTCCATCACAACGACGCGGGTTTCTTCCGCGTGCGTTGCGTCTATCAGCATACGCTTGTTCATAAAAAAGGAAACTCCGGTGTCCCGGCGCTCGTCCAGACGGGCGCAGCCAACCAGATTGGAACAAACCAACATGGAAATGGGCGCCGCGCGGGAGCGCTGCGGGCAAATCGATTATATGATCGGGGATAACGGGCGTGAGCGACTTTCGGGAGACAGTGATGCCGGCATGACAGTCCATCACTGACAGCGGAAATGGGGCATGAAGAGGACACTTGCGCTCCCTGCCCTTCCCTTGTTCCGCCAGTGTGTCCAGACCTGCTCTCATCCGCCCTTGTCGATCAGTATAAATTAGGCCTGACCCAAAACTCAGCCGCTCTCTGAATGATGAAAAAGCGGCTTGCCTTGGTCCGGGCAGCGTGGGTAACCGTCACAAACGGGCCACATGCTCGCAAACATGGCCGAAACCAACAGAGTACGCAAGCCATCGGATACAACTGTATGTAACCGGCAGTGAATGTAGCCGCAACGAACCTCACACTCTCCTGACATAATCATCGTTCATTAATGACTTCCCAACGTCAGCATGGCAAAATCGCAGCAGCCTCTTTCAGGACGCAGTTCATGGCTCAGAAACCGGATAACGGAGATAAATTGCCCACCGACCGCCTGCTTCCCGGCAAATCATTCCGGCAGGGCTGTACCGCCAAAGCGGCGGCCCCTCTGGCTGCTGAAGCCACATCCGGCCTTCTGGGCCTCTCCCTGCCCCGCAGAACCGCCCTCATCGCCAGCCTTGCGCCTCTGCTTCCGCAGGCTGCGTTGGCTCGCACCGGAACAGGCGCTCACACTTCTCTCTCCACACACTCCCACAACACTCTACACGCCCCCGCCATCATCAGGGGAGCGGCTCCACCTCCTCCCCTGGTCATGCTGGACCCTGGCCATGGCGGAAAAGATCCGGGCGCCGTTGGTTATTCAGGCACATATGAGAAGCATGTCTCGGAGGCGGCCGCCGCTGAACTGGAACGGCAACTGCTGGCGACAGGCCGCTATCGGGTTGCCCTGACACGCTCCAGTGACCGTTTCATTCCGCTGGAAGGACGTGTGGAGATGGCACAGGCGCACAAGGCGTCGCTGTTCATTTCCATGCATGCCGATGCGTTACATGACTCCGCCGTTCGTGGCGCCAGTGTTTACACCCTTGCCGGAGCCGCGTCGGATTCCCAGACAGCCATGATCGCCCAGAGCGAGAACAGCGCGGATCTTTTCGGGGGACCGCATGTCCACGCGACATCCCCGGAAGTGCAGCAGATACTGGCCAGTCTGGTTTCGGAAGAAACTCGACGGGGCTCAACCCACATCGCCAATCAGGTTGTCTCTTCCTTCCAGTCCCGCATCTCGTTGCTGTCGCATCCGCATCGCCATGCCGCCTTCGTGGTTCTCAAGGCGGCAGACATTCCTTCAGTGCTGGTGGAAATGGGCTTCATGTCCAATCGCAGCGATGAGGCAGCGTTACGACAGGCAGGCCACAGAGCCATGGTAGCCGGCGCCATGCGGGACGCCGTGGATCGCTATTTTGCCACGACGCGTATCGGCGTTGGTTAAAATCTGTCCACACAACGCAGACTGCCTCATCTACGCCATCAGCAGGCTTCAGAATACCCAGAGCATCTCAGTCAGGGAAACAAAGGAAATTTCATGATCGCATCATCCAGACAGTCCGGAGCCCTGTTAGCCGGGGTCTTTTTCGCACTTACACTGGGAAGCGCATCATCTTTTGCGCGCACTGTCTCCTCCATCTGCGACAACAGCAGTTTTGTTCAGGCGCAACAGTCGTTCGAGAATGGCCGGAAAAGGGAGAATATTCCTGTTCATATCTGCGGACAGGTTATAGCCGTTTCAGAAAAAGCCAAACACACACGCAGCGGTTGGCATGGTTATTTTTATGTGAATGTCGGACAGGGCATTTCAATCCGCGTGGTCAGCAATCTCGACGAAATCAACGCCCCGGAATGGCCATGGGTACGGGATGGCGATATGGCGGATATCGTAGGGCGTTATTACTATGACTCTCCCCGCAGTCAGGGAATTGACTGGACCCACAAAGGGACCAGCCGTTCCTGGGACATTCCCGGTTACGCAATCATCAACGGCAAACGGTTCGACTGAGACAAGAACGCCTTTTTCTTCTTAATGTATGAAGAGAAAGGCGTTTTAAAAGAATACCCTTTGAGAATACGTCTTTTGGAAAATCAGCTCCTCTGATTTTCCAAAAGATGAATCATTAAAAACGATATCCTATAAAAGCTTTTACAACTAACTTGTTTTTCCATCCGATTTTTTGACGCTCTTCGGCAAAGGACCGACTTTTTTCAAACTATCCCAAGACAGAAAGCAATCTCCAAGAAAGGATGCCAGCGACGCAATCGTGCAGAGCAGCGCAGCCCCAAACAGCCCTACCAGCCACAGCGCGATCGAAGCATCCCTGACAGTGCCAAGGAAAAGCACGAATGCAGCGCCGCATGTCATGGCTCCAGCGAGACCGCCAAACATGATGGCCATATCAAGAACCATGACACGTTTCTGCAAGCGCATAAAATGCCTTTGAAGCTTGCGCCTCGCCTTATCATCCTCTTCGTCCGTGAGGAGATCAGACGCTTTTTCAATCTGATCCGCGACACGGCTTGCCCGTGTGTTCAATAGATTGAGCAGTGTTCCCACACCGGACAACATGAAAACCGGCGTAAGGGCCGTCTCGATCAGATGCGCGACATCACCGGCTGAGTCGGATGCAAGAGCAGAAAGAGGAAGAGCCATAATTGAACCACGCCGTCACAATAGAGAGCACACTCCCTACAGAGAACCGCACGAAACTTCAAATAAGACTGAATAAGAGGGCTGTGAGACGACCGTCAAAAATATCCCGAGTGCGCATCCTGTTTCCCGCACACCGGGAAACAGGACGAACCCCCGTTACAACGCAGCAAGAATCTTCAAACCACCCAGAATTGCATTCGGGATAACGGATGTTTCCCCCGGACGCATTATATATTCAAACACTGGCTGCATCACGAGACCAGGCACCACCGGAATACCGTAATAAGCTTCAAGTGTTGCGGCATGGGTCTGCGGGCCATTGACATATGCCCCCATCGACATACCCGCCATCTGACGCAAACGCTGCCCCTCCGTCAGATTGTGACTGATCTGATAGTACGAATACATCACGCCAAAGCGGTCAAACGGGCGATAAGGCAGGATGCCGAGCAGAGAGGCGCCGACATAAAACTGATCCGACCATACCGAAACACTCGGGGTATTATGAATATACCCGGCAAGCAGATATCCACCCGCCATCTGATGATCGCCGCCTTTACGGTACACCATCTGATCCGCTTCAAAGTAGAACGTATCCCGCGGCCCGCCATCATGACCCAGATAATCATGCCTGTAAGCTGCGGGAATACTGCCCAGCATATCGTCATAATGACTTGTGTCATGTCCGAAGCCGATCTTGTAATGGCCCGGCAGTTTCTTTTTTCCGAAAAACGGCTCCCATGCCAGTTCGATCGGCAGCATGACGCCTGTATGTTCCTCACTGCCCCACGCCCATCCAGACGGGTTCGAGGTCAGCGGTCCCGAAGCGTATACACCTGTGGTCAGCGTAAGATCGCGCATTGGCCTCAGACGGATTGTGCCGCCCCAGCTTGCTTTCGGATACACACTCCAGCCCGCCTGCGATTTGAGAGCGACCGGCGCAGAGCACTGGATCATGAATGTGCACAGCAGAACCGACGTTGCGTAGGTATGCGTCAGGGTCAGTCGACCGACGTTGATGTTGACCTTGTTATGAAAAAGGGATTTCTCAAGGTAGATATCGGCGAGATGGGCGGCCATATGCCCTGACAGGCTGTAGACTTCGGACAGCAGCATGCGATGGTCGCCAACATAGTCCGTTGTAACCTGACGACCGGCGCGCTCCATCAGAACGGCATGCAAAATCCAGCCGTTCCACCCGACAAGTTTACCCAGATCAAACCTCGTGGTGAGAGTCAGTTCGTGGGCGTAATCCATTCCTCTGGCAAGGCCGCCTCCCGTATTGGCTATACCCTCACCCTTATAGGCGAACTGAAAGCTGAACCCGCGATCCTGCATCCACTTACGCCATGGCTGCAACTGAGGAACCAGATTACCGAACGTCTGGGCAGGAACGTAATAACCTGCGGACAGATCACGCTCGCGAATGGCGTCATCCCTGTTGTTAAGCAGGGACGAAATGCTTTCAGTGTCGAACAGGGCATCCAGACGCTGAGCAGGCGTTATGACCGTTTTCTTGGGCGCCGCATGAACAGGCGCATCATACGGGCCAGGCTTTTTCTGCACAGAAACAGGCACATCTGCCTTTGGGCGCTGCACAATCTCCTGATTTTCCGCTCGCACCTCCGTGGAGCCGGCGAAGCAAACCGCCAGCACCCAGAACGGAGCACACAAAATCCAGCCACTTCGACGCGAAACGACAGACGGCTGGTTAACGGAGAGGGGTATTTTTCTTATTTTTTTCATTACCACTAACTCACCTTGACCCCCGACACGTACTACGAATTACCCCTTCTTCCAATATTAGCGGCATCGTTTGACATCTCAATTTCCAGAGAATGTTGCAAAGAGACAACACAATTTTTCGTTATAAAAAACCATAAATAAAATTGATTTTTTCGTAATTTATTACTATTAAATTATAAATATATATTTATAATAATGCCATATTGCAATTTATATTGTTTTTATGGAATAAAAATATCCAAAACTCTAATTGCAACAAAGCAAAATACAACGCAATAACTTGAAAAATAAAAATATAAATTACAAAAATACAAGCATATTAAATTACATTGTTTTTAATTATAAATTTAATTAACCAAGTTAATTTAAAAACAGAATATAAATAAGATAAAGTTTATATTGACTTGGATTGCATCAAAGCTTATTTTTGAAAAAAATACTTTCATAACATGAAAGGTTTCTCATGTCCGACATCAGGCTTTCCGCAGCATCCCGGCAAATCGAACAGGCAATTCTCGACCCGAAACTTCGGCCTGTCGTTCAGACCTTCTTTGACGAAACAACTTTCACGGCAACTCATATTGCCCACGATCCTGCCACACGGAAAGCTGTCATAATTGACAGTGTCCTTGACTACGATCCCGCATCAGGGCGCACTCAAAACACTTCTGCCCATCGAGTCCTGAATTATATTCAGGAGAATAACCTTGTTGTCGAATGGCAACTGGAGACACATGCTCACGCTGACCATCTTTCCGCCGCAGTGTGGCTAAAGGAGAAACTGGGAGGCAGGATCGCGATCGGCGAGAACATCACTCACGTGCAGGATGCATTCGGCAAGATCTTTAATGCTGAAAAAAACTTTTCCCGAGACGGCTCACAGTTTGATAAGCTTTTCCACGACGGGGAGACGTTCTCTGTTGGCTCATTGCCAGCCATAGCCCTCTCTGTGCCCGGACACACTCCTGCAGACATGGTCTACATCATTGGAGATGCCGCCTTCATTGGCGATACACTCTTCATGCCGGATTATGGTACTGCTCGGGCTGATTTTCCGGGAGGTGATGCGCGCCAGCTTTATCGTTCGATTCAACGTCTGCTTTCCCTTCCTGACAAAACTCGTGTCTTTCTCTGTCACGATTACAAAACAGCTGACCGTCATGAATTCAGGTGGGAAACAACAATTGGCGACGAACGGAACAACATTCATGTGCATGATGGTGTTTCCGAAGATCAGTTCGTCAGTATGCGAACCAGCAGGGACAAAACCCTTTCTCTACCGCATCTGATCATGCCCTCTGTTCAGGTGAACATGCGGGCTGGACACCTGCCTGAGCCAGAAGAAAATGGTGTGAGTTACATAAAGATTCCCGTCAATCGTATGTGACTCAGATAGAGCCGGTCATTAGTTAAAAAGCGGCCTGATCGTTATCAGGCCGCATCCCTTGACGTGACCAGCCAGTCCATCAGGAGAATAAGAAGAATCTTCCCCGATAATTAGGCCGCCTTACGATTACAATCATCAGATTTCCCATTGCATTTGCGTACAAACGCGCCATTACCCTTTTATTGATAGTTATACCACTCACTCACATTCGTGCGAAACAACCGAAATATTCTGGATGATTGGCTACAGAGAAAATTTTTCTCATTCTTGGTAGTGCTTTTACAAAATGACAAACAAAAAGAAACTTACCAAATATATCCAAATAAATTTAACGATTTAATGCCTTTATATCGGAATGTACCTAAAGGGCTTATGATCACAATCATGAGTTTCTCTCCCACGACCAGATACAGAAAACATGCAGATTGATCTGAGCCACGCAACGCTGGAAGTTTTGTCCGGCGTCCCCGTTGGCTTCACTCTCGGGCTGATTGGCGGCGGCGGCTCCATTCTTGCTGTCCCCCTGATGGTTTATCTGGTTGGAGTGAAGGATCCTCATGTCGCCATTGGCACAAGCGCGCTTGCTGTAGCCGTCAACGCTCTTACCGGGCTGATACAGCATGCGCGAAGCGGCACTGTGCAATGGCGGTGTGCAGCCGTATTTGCTTCGTGTGGCGTGGTGGGCGCCCTATGCGGCGCATGGCTTGGAAAAGCCATGGACGGGCAGAGTTTACTGCTCTTATTCGCTTTTCTGATGATAGCCGTCGGCATCATGATGCTCCGTGACCATCATGAGTCTGGTCACGAAGACACTAGTTATACTCAAAAAAACATTGTGAAAATTGCCAGCTTTGGAGCCGGCACAGGTCTGTTATCAGGTTTTTTCGGCATTGGTGGGGGTTTCCTGATTGTACCTGGCCTCATGGCGTCAACACATATGCCGATCATCAATGCTGTCAGCACATCGCTGGTGGCAGTGGCTGCTTTTGGCATCAGCACAGCGGTAAGTTACGTTCTTTCAGGCTACATAGATTGGGGGCTGGCCGCTTTCTTCATTCTTGGCGGGGTCATCGGCACATACAGCGGCAGTCATTGCGCCCGAGTTTTGTGCAAGAAGGATGGCCGCTTAACAACTATTTTTGCCAGTATTATTTTTATTGTCGCTGGGTACATTATCTGGCGCGGGGTCCATACTCTCTGAGTCTGCTGCGGAAGATGGCATCTGTCTATTCAGTCTCCATGCACTTTCAAGCGCATCAATCAAAGTAGCCTCATCTCCGCTCCAGACCCCCTTCATGCCGGGCGCATAAGTTAAGGCGCGCCATTGCTGCGACGCACTGGAGCGTTCGATACGCACCTCCCAATCGCCCGGCAGACGCGAGAGGACTCGTTCGAGGCGTTGAACAGTCCCGGCAGGTTTAGCGTGATTATGACCCATGTTTCCCATTTCATATCAGAGCGTTAAGATTTATTTCGTTTTTTCCAACTATGTGCCGACGGATATGGTCTCACCAACAATAACGATATTATCACTCAAATTGCATATCTACCCTTGCATGTAGCTCATTCTTATGGTCAAAGAGTCCCGAGCATTGGCGGAAGCGGTGGATGTTCTATTTATGCCGCTCGTTACCAATAGCCCCTCTAAACTCCTTGGACGTCTTGCCAGATGAAGTGTGAATACACTTCAGAATGATGGTGAGGGTAAATCAGGGGTTCAGCTAGCTGTCCAGAGGACCAATCGATTGAAAACCAAGAAGGCATCGTGGTAACGCCATGAATATAAAGCGCATGCGCAACCGTAATCATCGTCCCGGCGGAAGTAACGGCGGAGGAGGCACGCGCCACCAGAACGGTCAGATACCTCTTAATCGTAATCACGTATTTGACAGCAATGGTCCTGAGGTTCGCATTCGGGGCACGGCACAGCAGCTCTTTGAGAAATATCTTCAGCTCGGCCGTGACGCCACGAGCAGCGGTGACAGGGTTCTGGCAGAAGCCTATTTTCAACATGCAGAACATTATTTCCGCATTCTGAATGCGATGAATCAGGCTGCGCAGCAGGCACAGCAGGAAAGGCAGGAGCGTTCCGCTCGCGCCAGAGCGTCTTACAAACAGGATGCCGAGCCTGCTCAGGAAGACGAAGAAAACAGGAACGATCCTCAGCCCGAATCTTTTGCTGCAACTGAAGGTGCGTCCTTCTGATTCTGATCAGACAGTACACTGTACAAGCTACAGGAATCTGTTCCCAAGATATCATGAATCACTTTCTTTTGCCCTGCGATCGCCAGAAGCAGCAGGGCAAAAGAAATTATATAGGAATTGTCCTGTTAAAAACCTGTATAATTTCAATTGCTGAAATTGCATTCAATCAGCAACAACAATGCAATTTCTTCCGCGTTTCTTACCTCTATAAAGCGCACGATCTGCTCGTCCAATCAGTTTCGACGCAGTATCACCGGGCAGAATAACCGCCAAACCTACACTACAGGTGGCAACCACCTCGGACATACCGTAAATCATCGGTTCACGTAAGCATTCATGTACCTTCGTGATCTGCGTCAGCAGTTCTTCCGTGGAAGAAACCGACATGAACACCACGATCAGCTCCTCTCCCCCGTAGCGCCCGCAAATCGCAGTTGATCCAGCGGATTGTCGTAAACGTTGGCCATACTGCTCCAGAACATAATCACCACCCTGATGACCAAGTGTATCGTTAATCGTTTTAAAATGATCGATATCAATAAGCGCGGTAGCGATGAGCTCATTTGGAGAGAGGGATGCAACCAACTCATCAAGTTCATCAAGGATACTCCGACGATTAAGCAGCCCCGTCAGACTATCAATGCGCGACTGGTGCAAAAGCTGTGTCTGCATTTCTTCCATCATACGAGTACGTCCTCGCACGGCGGCTTCAAAATTCTTTTGTCTCAGAAGCTTTATTCTTCTGTATAAAATGATGCTGAGTAGCGCCACTGCCAAAAGTGAAAATACGACCCACCAGCTACCTTTGAAACCTGATACTTTCAGACCAGAAGAACGCACAGACAAAACGGCGCTGCTGGCAGCACGATAATTCAGAAGATCCTGCGCCTGGACCTGAAAAATTATTTTTTCTCCTTTTATATTATTATAATTTATAAAGTTTATCGAAGAATACCTGACTTCAGGATCAACACCCACAAGTTGGTACTGATATTTAATCTCTCTATTGCCTGTAAATGTTGGAGCGATAAATTGAAGAGAAAGCTTTCTGTCTCCTTCTGGCCAGAAACGCTGCCTTCCTAAAAGATCTATATTATCCAGACGGGCAGAAAGAAAATCTGTATGTAAATCAGGAAGTACCGGGAGAGAACCGGGCTCCCTGAGATGATTCAGTCCATTTTCTGTACCAAACCAGAGTGATCCATCGTCATCTTCATTGATAGAACCAGGAAGAATGCGACTGGAAGTTAACCCACTCGTCAAATCAAAATGAGACCAGCCATTCGGTGTCGAAACATCCAGTCCATGAGAACCGCCCAGCCATATCCAGCCTCGACTATCCCGAAAAATTGTTGTGGAATCAGAGTTTTTAGGACCATCATCCAGAATGGACGCGACTGGAGAACCATCTTCCGGAAGGAAAATCTTTCTGACGCTTCCTTTGGTTCCTAAAACCCAGACATCGTTGGACATTGCCACCGCCATGGCCCTGCCGTCTCCGATATCAAAACTTTCCAGATCAACACGGGGATCAAAAACGTTCTCTTCCGCTGTTTGCTGGAACAGAACGCTATCCGTCAAAACAAGAAGTCGTCCAAACTGATCAAAACACAGAGCATTGATACGACGATTCTGTAATGCGAATACGGTCGGCAAATGGGAAACGTAGCGTAAAGGATCGTCTATGCGTACGAGACCAGCAACGGTACCAACCCATATCCGGCCTCCGCTATCCAGAGCCAGTGCGCCCGTCACCGGCTCTGGAGAAGGAAGCGTCCTGACCTGACCGCTTACAGGGTCAATCCGGATCAGACCCTTTCCTTTTTCCGCAGTCCAGAGCGCACCGTCCCCGGTCCGAATAAGGAAACTAATGTTTTCAAGCTCAAGATGTTTCAGAAGATGATCACCATCATGACCAGATGGTGATGCTGCATATTCAAAAAGACCGTTTGCAGCTGCAATCCAGAAGTTACCAGCTGCGTCATGTCTTATGCCAGACACATGCACCGGTGATATATCATTGCTGGAAAGAAATATTTTCCAGAAAGGAAAGCCCGCTATCCTAACGGGACCACGTCCGGGACTGTCCAGCCAGATCCCATATTCCCTGTCAATAAAAGCGCTTGAAATCACCTGCGGAGAATAACCAGGAGGCCAGTCCATATCATCCCAGCGTCCAGCAGAGGACCGGAGGACAAGCGAACCGTGCCCGGGCGTCAGCAAGGAGCCATCGGTCATACGGAGCATAAAAATTTCAGACGGTCTTTGTCTGAAATATTCCGGCAAACCATATGGAATGTCTTCCACATGCACGCCACCATTAGCGGCGATAATCACCAGCTTCCCGTCACTTCGGGCAATCAGGGATCCATCTGGGGAAATGACCAGCGCACGCCAGATCTCATGCGGCACTCCCTGACGTTCATCAAAAGTGTCGACACCCCCGTCCCGATAACGACAGAGCGCCGCACCACAACCCACCCACACAGTTTTTTCTTCAGAAGCCATAACGGAGAGGGCTTCTGTTTTAAGCGGACTTCTGGATGGCACCTGACTGTCCGCATGATCTTTCACCAGAGGGACAAATACAGGGTTTGCCCCCTGATGACGGTACAGCCGCCAGATGCCTCCATTTCGTGCAGGCCCTTCACCCGACAGAACAATAAAATCCATTCCATAAGCGGCAAGGGATATCCTGCCATCAAACTGAAACGGTATTTTTTCAAAACCACCTCTGGTTCTCAGCCATAATTCCTTATCGGCGGCGACCAGAACGCTGCCATCAGATCCTCCCGCGATGGCAGCTGTATCTTTGAAAGGAGATCCATCAGGCTTGTCGATACGTGTAAACTCTCCACCGGAACTGACATACAATCCCGTTTTATTCCCGATATAGAAAAAGCCATCAGAATTTTGCGCAAAGATATTTCGGGAAATATCAGCAAGACCATTTTGCCCGTTAAAAAAACGCACTGTCTGTGCCGGAGCAGGTGTCGTGCAGAGCCCGAAAAAACCGATCAGGATGGCAGCCAGCACACTGCCTATTTTAGAAGGCAGACCTGTCCAGTTCCAAAAGGCTATCTTTAGCTTAAAGGAAAAACGAAAATAATCGGGTTTCTTTTGCGACTGCACTACGGGAGTGCAAGGAAAATACAGCAACGAAATCAACCTGCTTTATGAACCCCAATAGCAGGATGTTAGAACCGGCATTATTATTATTCAGTTAAAACATACCGTTATCTTCTAACTGATAAATATTTAATAGAATTACAGACCGGCCGCCGCGAGTTGCGCCGCCTGATCTTCCTGAATCAACGTATCAACAATTTCGTCAAGCTCACCCAGCATCACGCGGTCAATCTTGTGAAGCGTCAGACCGATACGATGATCGGTCACACGACCCTGAGGAAAATTGTAAGTCCGTATCCGTTCGGAACGGTCCCCGGTTCCCACCTGCGATTTCCGATCGGCGGCCCGGGACTCGTGGAGACTGACTCGCTGCTGCTCATAAAGACGGGACCGCAGAATCTTCATCGCCTTCGCACGGTTCTTGTGCTGACTTTTCTCTTCCTGCATCGCCACAACAACACCTGTCGGCAGATGCGTGATCCGCACGGCGCTTTCCGTCTTGTTGACGTGCTGTCCCCCTGCCCCGGAAGCCCGGTAAACGTCGATACGCAGATCTTTTTCATCAATCTGCACATCGACCTCTTCCGCTTCCGGCAGAACGGCGACGGTGATGGTGGAGGTGTGAATACGCCCCTGACTTTCCGTGGCTGGCACACGCTGAACACGATGAACCCCGGATTCATATTTCAGACGTGCAAAAACACCCTTCCCGCTGATGGTCGCAATACCTTCGCGCAGACCGCCAAGCTCGCTTTCGTCATACTCCATGACTTCAAACTTCCAGCCACGAAGATCAGCGTAACGACGGTATGCTCCGAACAGCTCAGATGCGAACAGCGCCGCCTCATCACCTCCGGCAGCAGGGCGTATCTCAAGAATGGCGCTACGTTCGTCAGCCGCATCCTTGGGCAGCATCGCCAGACGGACATCCTGCTGAAGCGCGCCGATACGATCCTTCACCTCATGAAGCTCGCTTTCCGCCAGCGCCTTCATTTCCGGATCATCCAGAAGCTGTTTCAGATCCTGCTCTTCCGCCTGTACGGCGCGCAGGGCGTTGACCCGCGCCACCAGAGGTTCGATTTCCCCGTATTCACGGGAAGCCCGTGTGAAATCTTCTCCAGTTACACCGCTCGCCAGCAGCGCCTCGAGTTCCTCACTGCGAGCAACGATACGATCAAGCCGGTCGTCCAGATTCACGCGCGGACTTCTCCTGACTGGCGAATGGCCAGAACCAGCGCAGACGCCGCGACTTCATTCTGCAGGCCGGTGGCGAGATCACGGACCTGCACCGTTCCCCCGGCCACTTCGGTCTCGCCAATAATCACAACATGGGACGCCCTGGTCTTGTTGGCGCGCTCCATGCGTTTTTTCAGATTGCCGCGATAGGCCATCTCAGCCCGGATGCCTCCCGCCCGCAGCGCCGCAAGGGCGCGGACCGCAGCTTCCTGCGCCACATCGCCAACCGGGATCACCGCGACGGGCTGCTGCACGGCCGGAGCCGTATCCAGCAACATGGCCAGGCGCTCAATGCCACCCGCCCAGCCGATGGCAGGGGTCTGAGGCCCTCCCATCTCCGACACAAGACCATCATAACGCCCGCCAGCGAGCACGGTGCCCTGCGTGCCGAGGTTGGTTGTTACAAACTCGAACGCCGTGTGACTGTAATAGTCGAGTCCGCGAACGATACGGGGGTTCTCGGTATAGGCAACGCCGAACATGCGAAGCGCTTCACGCAGATCATCCCAGAAACGACGGGACGCATCATTCAGAAAGGATGCCAGCATGGGCGCATCGGCCACCAGTTCACGATCCTCTGGCGCCTTGCTGTCGAGAATACGGAGCGGATTGCGTTCCAGACGGTTCCGGCTGTCCTCTGAAAGACGATCGCGGAAGTCTGAAAAATAGGCGACCAGCCCCTCACGCCAGGCAGCGCGACTTTCCGCATCGCCGAGCGTGTTCAGCTCAAGAACAACATCATCCACGATCCCCAGAGCCGCCAGAACGTCACGTCCCATGGCGATGGCCTCGGCGTCGGCCATCGGCTCACCGGGACCGATCAGTTCCGCGCCAATCTGATGAAACTGGCGGTAACGTCCCTTCTGGGGCCGCTCATAACGGAACATGGGCCCCGCATAGAACACCTTCTGCGGCAGCGACTGCGTCAGTCCGTTGGTGACAAGCGCCCGGCAGATGGCGGCCGTGCCTTCCGGACGGAGCGTCAGGGAGTCTCCCCCACGATCCTCGAAGGTATACATTTCCTTGGAAACAACGTCCGACGTGTCGCCGAGGGAACGGGAGAAAACGCCCGTCTCTTCAAAAACAGGCGTCGCCCATTCTTCAAAGCCATACAGGGCCGTGACTCGCCGGGCTGTCTCAACGACATGGGCGTGACGACGCTGGTCCTCTCCAATCAGATCGTGGGTACCGCGAACGGGTCTGATGGTGCTCATAAGGACAGGACTCCGAAAAAATGGCTTCAGGACGCCAGCGGGCCATCAGACAAAAACGCCTGATGGCCGCAAAGGCGTCTCTCATAGACTGTCCCGAAGAAAGAGAGCCTCCGGAACCTGGGTATTTTATTTCGCGCTGGCGAGATCAGGCAGCGGCAGGTCAACACCTTCCGCCTTTTCCTTGGCTTCCTCTGCCTCGATGTTCGCTACACGCTCTTCAACCAGACCCACGATGTGTTCGATCATGTCGTTGGCTGGTACCGTGTGGTCCTGCTTGCCGGACGAATAGACCATGTGACGGCCTGAACCACCGCCGGTCACACCGAGATCGGTCATCAGCGCCTCACCCGGACCATTCACAACGCAACCGATGATGGACAGCGTCAGCGGCGTCTTGATGTGCGCGAGACGATCTTCCAGCGTCTGGACCGTCTGGATGACGTTGAACCCCTGACGGGCGCAGGACGGGCAGGAAATGATCTTCACACCACGGTGACGCAGACCGAGGGACTTGAGGATATCCCAGCCCACCAGCACTTCCTCTTCCGGCTCGGCGGAAAGAGAAACGCGCATCGTGTCGCCCACACCGGCCCACAGGAGATTTCCAAGACCGATGGAGGATTTCACCGTTCCGGCGCGGCGGCTGCCTGCTTCGGTGATGCCAATATGCAGCGGATGATCACACGCATCGGCAAGCTGCTGGTAAGCCGCCACGGCGAGGAAGACATCCGACGCTTTCACGCTGATCTTGAACTCGTGGAAGTCGTGATCCTGAAGGATCTTGGCGTGCTCCAGAGCGCTTTCGACTAGCGCATCGGGGTTAGGCTCACCGTATTTTTCAAGCAGGTGCTTTTCCAGCGAACCGGCGTTCACGCCGATGCGGATGGAGCAGTTATGGTCCTTCGCGGCGTTCACAACCTCACGGACACGCTCGGCGCTGCCGATGTTGCCCGGATTGATACGCAGACAGGCCGCACCGGCTTTCGCAGCCTCAATGGCGCGCTTGTAGTGGAAGTGGATGTCCGCAACGATGGGAACATTCACTTCACGCACGATCTCGTGGAGAGCAGCCGTGCTTTCCTCGTCAGGGCAGGACACGCGCACGATATCCACACCAGCCAGTTCGGCACGACGGATCTGCGCGATCGTCGCCTCGGCATCACTGGTCAGGGTGTTGGTCATCGTCTGGACCGAAATCGGCGCATCACCACCGACCGCGACCTTGCCGACGTGAATCTGACGCGACTTGCGGCGTTCAATATACTGATAGGGCCTGTAGCCACTCATCGTTCAATCCTCCTGTCGGGGCGAAGGTCGAGGCTGAGAAAGGATGCCTCGGTATTGGTGTTCGGGTCTTCCTGCCAAATTTGTCATCCGAAAGCCAGAGCGCAAGCCCTGACCGGGGTGCGTTCCACAGACCGCGGTAAGAACGGGCAGGTCATTTCCTGTAAGGCATATCAACGAGGATCGCCCATAGTCTTCAACTGGCGCGCATTCAGATCATCCGCAGAAAGCTCTTTTGGCTCTGATCTGGGGCGCAACACCCGTGGCTTTACCACAGGTGGCGGAGGAAGGGGAATCGGGGCCTTTTCCTCCGCAGAAACATCATCGCCCGGCACAACGGCTGGAGAAATCGCGGCGTCTCCTGTTTTTGGCGCTAGGGCTGCAATACTGCCATCCCGGATCGCCTCATCGCTGACCGGAACATTGCGTCGGACAGCACCATCCCGCCCCAGCGGCTGGGTGACCACATTGTCGACAGCCAGAACCACACCGCCCGCATTCCCTACGGTCAGAGTGAACGGCGCGCCATCCTTTGGAAACTCCCAGGTCTCCTCCGGCTCCATGATGTGATCATACACCACCTTGCCGTCAGCGCTTTTGACCTGAATCCAGCTTTTGGCCGTCGCCTTGATCTGTGCCGCTTTTAGCTCTGGGGCTCCAGGAGCGTTTTCACCGGTTTCATTGCCAGACGACATCGGCCCCACTGCCCCAGACGCGGAGCCAGCAGACTGCTCAGACGGCATGGTCACTGCTTTTGCGAATTCATCCGCGCTGACATGACTGGACGCGTCAGGCTGCTTCGCCGGAAGAGCAGAAGGTGTGCTGCCGTTCAGCACCGAAGGCGCGGCATCCGGCATCAACGTCGCAATCTGCGGTGACGGCGCGGCTGCGCTGTTCACACCCGGCATCACACTGGCGACGGAAGGCACTTTCTCCAGATGCACCGGTTCATGACCGCCCATTTCATACCAGCCGACATAAGCCAGCACGATGACGAACAGACCTGCCAGCACAAAGGCGCTCGCAGGAACTGTCCTCTCGGGCTCGGGCGTCAGAAATGTCAGCTCAGGTTTTTTCGCGACATTACGGACTTCACGCTTGAAGCGGGCCACCATCGCTTCGGCGGGGAATCCCAGAGCAGCGGCATAAGTGCGCAGAAAGCCCAGTGCATAGGCTCCGGCCGGAATGGTGTCCGCCCGATCATGCTCCAGAGCTTCGAGATAGGATTGTTTGATGCAGAGCCACGCCGCGATATCGGGCAAGGACCAGCCGAGGGTTTCGCGGCGTATTCTGAGCGCATGCCCCACGCCAAGTGACTGAAAGTCGGGCAATGGGACAGACCACGCACGGGAGGCCTCCGCAGCCTGATCAGGATTCTGATCAGGGATCTGCACAGTGTCCTGCGGGTCGTCCTTGCCCATTGTGTCTTCCTCGATTCGCTTCGAGGTCTCCACGTTCATTCACTCTCCTCGACGAGCACTCCGCTGCACCAGAGCGCCGACTGCCTGCTGGACGAGTTCTTCGATGATGTCCTTCACCGGCTGGACGGTCTTTACCATGCCAACCGACTGCCCGGCCATGACCGATCCGGTCTCCACATCACCGTCAATCACGGCGCGACGCAATGCGCCAGCCCAGAAATGCTCGATTTCAAGCTGCGCTTCCTCTTTGGTCAGCTCTTCCGCCTGAAACCGCCGAAGCGTCTCCGACTGATGGGCAAGAAAGTTCTTGCTCCCCTCATTCACCAACCCACGGACAGGGATAACAGGGAATCGGGGATCCAGTTGCACCGAAGTCGTCGCATCACGGGCAGCAGCCCGGATGAAGGCCTGTTTGAACCGTGGGTGCGCGATGCTTTCCTCAGCCGCCGCAAAACGCGTTCCCAGCTGCGCGCCGGACGCCCCCTGCTCCAGAAAACCGACGATCGCATCGCCTCGGGCAATGCCACCGGCCACAAAGACGGGCACATCCTGAATATGCGGCAGAATTTCCTGAGCCAGAACGGTCAGGGAAACCGGGCCGACATGCCCGCCGGCTTCAGCGCCTTCGATCACCAGCGCATCGACGCCCATGCGGATCAGACGTTTGGCCAGAACCAGCGCCGGAGAGAAGGCGACAACCTTTGCTCCACCATCCTTGGCCGTACGGATCGCAGATGACGGAGGGATGCCGCCCGCCAGAACAATGTGACCTACACCAGCCCTGAGACAGACCTGAACCAGATCATCAAGCTGGGGATGCATGGTGATGAGGTTCACGCCGAACGGTCTGCTGGTCAGGCTTTGCGTCGCCGCGATTTCTTTCTCCAGCAGTTCCGGCGTCATGGCGCCACAGGCGATCACCCCGAAGCCACCAGCATTGGAGATCGCCGCGACGAGATTGCGCTCACTCACCCACGACATGGCGCCGCCGAGAATGGCGTATTCAGTGCCCAGAAATGCGGTGCCACGGGACCAGAGCCGATCAAGTTCCCGGCGGGCAGCCTGCATGTCAGGAGCCAGCGTGTCAGAAGGTGCGGCGGTCGTCACAGAATGCTCCGTCATGGCGTCAGAAAATCGACAGCTTACGCTGCGTCGAGCCCATAGGCGGTGTGAAGCGCCCGGATGGCCAGCTCCGCGTAGTCTGCCGGGATCAGCACGGACACCTTGATCTCACTGGTGGAAATAACCTGAATGTTGATCCCGCGCTCCGACAGCGTGCGGAACATCGTGCTGGCGACACCCGCGTGCGAACGCATACCCACACCCACCACGCTGATTTTGACCACGGCGTCGTCCGTGACGACTTCACCATACTGGATGTCCGGACTTGCCGCCTCGATCACCGCCATGGCGCGGGCGAGGTCCGTCTTACTGGTCGTGAATGTCATGTTGGTCATGCCGTCCTCGCCCGTGCTCTGGACGATCATGTCGACATTGATGCTGTTCTCGGACAGAGGACCGAAGATGGCGGCGGCGATACCGGGACGATCCGGAATGCGGCGCATCGAGATCCTGGCTTCGTCGCGGGAATAAGCGATGCCTGTAACGAGTTCCTGTTCCACGATTTCGTCCTCATCAACCACAAGCGACCCGGGCAGGTGGCCATTTTCTGCGGGAGCTTCTTCAGCGAAGCTGGAAAGCACCTGCACACGCACGCGCTCTTTCATGGCGAGTTCGACACTGCGGGTCTGCAGCACCTTCGCGCCGACGGATGCCAGTTCCAGCATCTCTTCATAAGTGATCTTGGCGAGTTTGCGGGCCTTCGGCACGATCCGCGGATCGGTCGTGTAGACACCGTCCACGTCCGTATAGATGTCGCAGCGGTCCGCCTTGACGGCTGCCGCAATGGCCACGGCGGACGTATCCGACCCGCCACGTCCGAGCGTTGTCACGCGTCCTTCCGGGGACACGCCCTGGAACCCGGCGATAACAGGCACCTGCCCTGCCTTCATGCAGGAAGAAAGCCCTTCGCCATCGATGGAGTCGATACGGGCTTTGCCGTGTGCGCTATCGGTCCGGATGGGAACCTGCCACCCCTGCCAGGACCGCGCGTTCACGCCGAGCGCCTGCAAGGCGATCGCGAGCAGACCGCTGGTGACTTCCTCACCCGTTGCGACTACCGCATCATATTCACGCGGATCGTAAAGCGGTGACAGGCTTTCACAGAAACCGACCAGCTTGTTCGTTTCTCCGGACATGGCGGAGACGACCACCGCCACTTCGCAACCGGCGTTGACCTGCGCCTGAACCCGCTTGGCGACCGCACGGATCCGATCGAGGTCGCCGACTGACGTGCCGCCGAACTTCATGACGATCCGTGGTGGAGTGCGCTCCATGATCTGACCTGTCTCCATCCCCCGTCCGTGCGGAGGCCTGCTCTTTTCACGCAGGCGTCCAGATGCCAGAAACGCCACCTGAACCCTGCGTGTCTTGTGTTATCTCTTACGTTCGACGAATGGACTGTCTGTGTACACCGGGAGTTGCCGATACGTATCAGCAACCATTCCCCTGCATGACCAGCCATTGCCAACGCGTGCAAGCCGCGTCACATAACCTCGCCCTTGGCTTACGTCCAGCCGGGAACGCAGTTGAAAGGTGTCGTTTCATGCATTCTGCTCATGACAGTGACTGGCAGACAACAGAGCCGGAAACAGCAACCGGACAGGCCAATGCTTCGGCTGCCTCTGTTTCTCCTGAAGAAATCGCCCGTTTCAGCGCGATCGCCCGGGAATGGTGGGACCCGACCGGACCAATGCGTCCATTGCATGCCATGAACCCCCTCCGCATCGGCTGGATTGACCGCCACCTGCCCCTGAGAAGCAGAAAACAGTCGCCGTTGACCGTGCTCGACCTCGGATGCGGCGCAGGCCTGGCCAGCGAGGCTCTGGCCAAGACAGGTCATGACGTGCTGGGCATGGACGCGTCGGCCGAAGGCATTGCTGCTGCCCGCAGACATCTTGAAGACAATCCGCTCCCTGCCGGGTCCGGCTCCCTCGCCTACCGCGTCGGCAGCGCTGAAGCGCTTGTGGCTGAAGGCGTGACGTTTGACGCCGTTGTGGCTCTTGAAATCATCGAGCACGTCACGGACCCGACTGCTTTCATGTCGATGCTCGCCAGTCTGGTGAAACCGGGCGGCTGGGTGTTTGTCTCCACGATGAACCGCACCGCTCGCGCCTTTGCCTTCGCAAAAGTCGGGGCGGAATACATCATGCGGCTTCTTCCTGTCGGCACGCATGACTGGCGCAAATTCGTGATGCCGTCCGAACTGGGACATTACGGGCGTCAGGCAGGCCTCAGGCTGGAGGATATTGCCGGCATGACCCCTTCCCTGCTGGGCGACAGCTGGCGGGAAAGCCGTGATCTGGGCGTGAATTATATCGCGGCGTTTACGCGGGGCTGACTGGCTCGCAGAAGCATCCCGTCGGGACTTCCTTCAAGAGTTATCAGCAATTGAGCTTTTCAATGGACTGTCACTTTCAGACCGAAAAAGCGACAGTCCATTAACGCGACCAGAAGAAACCTCAGACGACTTTATGCTCCAGCATCGCATTCTTATCGGCTGCGATATTCAGCAAGGACTCTTTCCTGCCTGACACCCCCTCCTCGTCCGAGAAATGGTTTTTCAGATAGGTCTCCAGTTGCTCAAGTGTGCGACCTTTGGTTTCCGGCAGAAAGCGTGCCACAACTGCCAGCGAGATGGCATTAATGACGGCAAAGGCAAAAAATGTTCCCGGACCGATTGCATGAAGAAGAACGGGAAACAGAAAAGCAACCGTCGCATTGAAAAGCCACTGTGCTGACACGGACAATCCCGTGAGAGCGCCACGCACACGCATTGGAAACAGCTCTGACATCAGCAGCCAGTAAAGTGGCGACACCATCATCTGGATAAACAGCAGAGCAAAAAGAATGAAGCCCAGCGCGACAAAGCTCTCAATTGGCGATCCATGCAGGAACAGAAGCGTTGCACCCAGACCCACATGCGCAAGCACGACACCAGCCAACCCGCACATCAATGTAAGACGGCGCGGAAAACGTCCGATCATCCACAATGCGGCGAATGTCGCTCCGACCGCAACAAGACCATTGCCGATTGTCGCAATCAGGGTGGCCTGCACACCCAGACCAGTTTCCCTGAGAATGATCGGCGTGAAATACATGAAGGCGTTCACACCCGTGAACTGCGCGACAAAACCGAGACTGATTCCAAGCATCAGCAGCCGCCGCATCCAGACTTCACTCAGCGCCTGCCGCCAACCCACCTGCTCGGTTTCCTGATCGACCTGCATGCCGATGGCGGTCAGTTCCTTACGGACCTGTTTGTCTGACGACCGGATGAGCGTCAGAACTTCTTCAGCTTCTTCAATCCGACCATGACTGGCCAGCCAGCGAGGCGAACGGGGAACAAAGATCAGCCCCACCCCCAGCAGAACAGCAGGCACGGCTGCAATCATCAGCATTGTGCGCCAGATTTCCGGAGACCCAGAAAATCTGGCTAGCAATGCGCTGAGAACGTAGGCAACAAGCTGCCCGGTCACGATCATCATTTCATTCTGACTGACCAGCCGGCCGCGTCTGCCTGGAGGCGCCATTTCCGAGATGAACATCGGCACGAGAGCCGACGCACCGCCCACTGCGAAACCGAGAACAAAACGCATCAGGGTCATGAAAGCAATTGATGGAGCCAGCGCAGTTCCGATCGCTCCCATCATGAAAACAACGGAAAGCCCCATAAGACTGTCACGCCGCCCAAAGCGGTCGGCCAGATTGCCACAAAGCAGAGAACCGAAGGCAGCGCCTACAACCAGAGAAGATGTCACCAGCCCCTCTGTCAGCGGTGTCAGTCCGAGACCGCCCTCTGAAACAGGATGCTGCATGAACGGCAAAGCGCCCGCTATGACACCAGTATCATAGCCGAACGCCAGCGCACCCATCGTTGCGACAACAACAATTTTTGTAATCAGCCTATCTGCTTCGCTTCGCTCTCTCATATGGCAAGCATCGATCTTTCGGTCGATTTCCCTGAAAATTTACACACGGTAATGCTCGGGCAATGTGAGCGATCAAAGTTTGAAACATTCCGGCCGTTCAGAAGTTTCCCGTCCAATCAGCCAACAATTGGCACAAATGATTTACAGAAATGGATTTTTCGCTGATCATAAAAAGGGATTATAAAAATCAAACAGGTACGGAAAATACCACAATCACGAAATCTTTATCGCTGTATAGCAGCGATCATCTCATAAAGAGGAAAAAGAAATTCCAATCTTTTTCGTTCTATTCATAATTTTCAGTATTATTGTAAATACTACATCAAAAGCGAGCATAAAGCTCGCTCTCTCTATTTCACTGATCTTTCAGCTTCAAACATGTAATCGCGCGTTAATGGGACCGCACGGATGTCGCGGGTCAGCTGGATCTGAAAATTCATGTGACCCTGCACCTCAAAGGAAAGCTCTGCTCCCGCAAGGTAGAATTCGAACATGCGGCAGAAGCGCTCATCATACAGAGCCTTGGCGTTTTCACGCTGCTCCGCAAAACGCTTCCTCCAGATGGATATCGTTTTTGCGTAGTGTAATCTTAGGATTTCACAATCCGTTACCCACAGTCCTGTCTTTTCAATCGCAGAGAATGTTTCGCTCAGACTGGGTGAATAACCACCAGGGAAGATATATTTATCAATCCAGGGATTGGTCGTCCCCGGCTCATCACTGCGGCCGATGGAATGCAGGAGCGCCACACCATCGTCTTTCAGGCATTCCCGAACTTTCCTGAAAAATGCCTGATAATGTCCAATTCCGACATGCTCGAACATGCCGACAGACACGATCCGGTCATACCGTGTCTGAACATGCCTGTAATCAAGCAGTTCAAATCTGACCCGATTTGAAAGACCCGCTTCCTGCGCCCTTTCACGAGCTATTTTCAGTTGTTCGACCGAGAGCGTGACGCCGGTCACCGTCGCCCCGTAATCCCGGGCCAGCGTCAGCGCCATACCGCCCCAGCCACACCCTATATCGAGCACTTCCAGTCCCGGCCGGTCGAGCAGAAGCTTTGAGGCTATATGACGTTTTTTAGCCTCCTGTGCTTCGTCCAGCGTTTCCTTTCCTGTCCGGAAATAAGCACAGGAATACTGACGATCCTTGTCCAGAAACAGATCATACAGGCGCGTATCGAGGTCATAATGATGCGCGACGTTCTTGCGTGACCGACTCTCCGGATTGAACTGAATCCAGCTACGCCTTGCATAACGTGTCGTCGCGGAAATCGCTTCGCCAATATGACCGCCCGGCTTCATGGCGTTGATCATCATGACATTCAGCAGATCGTAGAGCGTGCAGTCATCGGGTTGCAGGCCACCATCCATATAGGCTTCGCCAAACCCCAGACCCGGATTGAGCAGAAGACGTTTCTCAGCTTCCACACTTGTGAAACGAAGCGCTGCGTGCGGACCTGCCTGAGCGCCCCTGAAGAGAGCCGAAGATCCATCGGCAAAGACAACGCCCAGAGAACCAACCGAAATAAAGCGTCGAAGGAGAATATTAAGTAGGCTCTTCATGCGTCGTCTCTCCCAAAACAAAATGTCCGGTTGTAACTACCACGCTCATATCCCGAACAGGTTGGTTTTCTTATATCTTATCTCGATCTGACACATGCATCCGATCTGTTTTTCTATCACGACAGAAAAGATATTGTCTCAGAAAGGAAGACGCAGGCTTTGAGGGATGAGATATTCCGCGCCCCGTCTCGCAGCCCTTCATGGCGTCTCTCAAGACTTTTCAAACCAGAGGCTTGCCAACAAAATATAATCTCAAATTTGTCTTTCAAAATGACGATACGCGCCAGTTATGGGGTTCGCGCAGAGCCCTGAAAGAGCTTTTACAAACCATATAAACGTCAAAAAAAGGGCCGGGATGGTCAAACCATCCCGGCCCTTTTCAGGATTCCGAATAAGACAGAAAGTCTTATGCAGAGGCTTCTTCTTCAGCCGGAGCCTCAGAAACAGTCTCTTCCTCGACGAGTTCGAGAACGGGTGTCTCTTCCTCTTCTTCCTCGGCGCCGATCACTTCACCGCGTGCCTGACGCTCGGCCTCTTCAACCGTACGGGCCACGTTGACGCGAACGGAGATGGAGACTTCCGGGTGCAGTGCGACGCGGACGTCATACAGACCCAGAGACTTGATCGGGTGCGGGAGGAACACCTGATTACGGGTGATCGTCAGACCAGCCTCGGTTGTCGCCTGAGCGATGTCACGGGTGGAGACGGAACCATACAGGTTGCCGCCGTCACCAGCCTGACGGATCAGAACGACCGACAGACCTTCCATACGCTCGGAAAGGCGCTCGGCCTCTTCACGACGCTTGACGTTCTGAGCCTCAAGCTGGATGCGCTCGCGCTCGAAGCGCTCACGGTTCGCAGCATTGGCGCGAATCGCCTTGCCCTGTGGCAGGAGGAAGTTACGGGCATAACCCGGCTTCACCTTCACAAGGTCGCCCATCTGGCCGAGATGCTCGACGCGCTGGAGCAGGATAACTTCAGTTGCAGCCATGATCTTCTCCCTCAGCCCACAACATAGGGCAGCAGGGCAAGGAAGCGGGCGCGCTTGATGGCCTGAGCCAGTTCACGCTGCTTCTTCGCGGACACGGCCGTGATACGGCTAGGGACGATCTTGCCACGCTCCGAGAGGAAGCGGCTCAGCAGACGGACGTCCTTGTAGTCGATCTTCGGCGCGTTCGGCCCGGAGAACGGGCAAGCCTTGCGACGACGGTAGAACGGGCGGCGCGCACCAACGGCAACGCGACGGGCACCCGGATTGATTTCGTTGCTTTCGGACATTCGACCTTACTCCGCTGCGGCTTCGGCGTTCTCTTCACGAGCGCGATATTCTTCGCGATCGTCATAAGAACGACGTGAGGAACGACCGCTTTCAAAGCGACCGGACGGCTTCGGACCACGGAAGCCACGCTCGCCACGGTCGTCACCCTTGCGGGACAGAACCGGAGACGGGTTCTCGTCGATTTCCTCAACACGCAGCGTCAGAACGCGCAGGATGTCTTCGTTGAGGCTGAGCTGACGCTCAACTTCACGCAGCGTCTCAGGCTTCGCCTCAAGACCGAGGAGCATGTAATGGCCCTTGCGGTTCTTCTTGATGCGGTAAGCGAGTGAACGCAGACCCCAGTATTCCTGCTTCTTGATGGAGCCGCCGTCTGCCTCAAGGAGACCCTTGATCATTTCGGCAATTGCTTCAACCTGCTGCTGGTTGATGTCATTACGTGCGATAAGCACGGTTTCGTACAATGGCATGCAGTCCCTCCGGATTGCTTCAACCCAAACACTGCGGACCGTTCCGGCAATGCTGCGTGGCGGGAAAGCCTTGAACGCACGGGTATAGCCGGACACGATGCCACGCGCCCGGCAGGGAAGAGGGGCGATCAAACACGACTGGGTCTGAAAAGCAAGTTTTTTCGCACTTTCATCAGCTTTTTCCACCGACGAACGAACAGTCAGAGCCTGGTCAGATGCTCCGGGACAGGCAAATCCAGACGGAGGGGAATATCCCACTCCTCCCTGACAACACCCAGAACCCGAAAACCGATTGCCAGATAGGACGGCAGGGCGCGCCGGTGATCCGCCGTGCAGGTATTGACCGTCACACGGAACGGACTGGCGGACCACGCCATGTCCACGGCCTGCGACAGAAAGGCGCGTCCTATTCCTCGGCCAATCATATCCGGCACAAGGCCAAAGTAGGCGAGATTGACCGTCCTGTGCGGCTGTAACTCAAACTCGAAAAAACCACGGACGACGCCGTGCTCTTTCAACAGAAAGAATGACCGCCGTGGCTCGGCAAGAATGGCCGCCAGTTCTCCATCGGATTTAACCCGACGCATCCACCAGCAATGCTTTCCGCCTACTTCCCTGTGCAACTGACGATACAGCGTGACAGTCGGCGCATGTTCCTGCTCGATCCGGAAACCCGACGGCAGAGCCATTGCCGGAAATCTCGGGGGGTGGATCATCTCCAGAAAGGTGACGTCCACCAGAACCCGATCAACAGGCTCCATAGTCTCAGTTGTCGTCGAGGAACGACCGGAGTTTGCGGCTGCGGCTCGGATGCTTGAGCTTGCGGAGCGCCTTGGCTTCGATCTGACGGATACGTTCGCGGGTCACGTTGAACTGCTGCCCGACTTCTTCCAGCGTGTGATCGGTGTTCATGCCGATGCCGAAGCGCATACGCAGGACACGCTCTTCACGCGGCGTAAGAGAGGCGAGCACACGGGTTGTCGCTTCACGCAGATTGGTCTGGATGGCGGCGTCCAGCGGAATGATGGCCGTCTTGTCCTCGATGAAATCACCGAGATGGCTGTCTTCCTCGTCACCAATCGGTGTTTCGAGTGAGATCGGCTCCTTGGCGATCTTGAGAACCTTGCGCACCTTCTCCAGCGGCATACCGAGCTTTTCGGCCAGTTCTTCCGGCGCGGGCTCACGACCGATCTCATGCAGCATCTGCCGCGAGGTGCGGACCAGCTTGTTGATCGTCTCGATCATGTGGACCGGGATACGGATCGTACGGGCCTGATCCGCAATGGAGCGCGTGATGGCCTGACGGATCCACCATGTGGCGTAAGTGGAGAACTTGTAGCCGCGACGATACTCGAACTTGTCCACCGCCTTCATCAGGCCGATGTTGCCTTCCTGAATCAGATCGAGGAACTGAAGACCACGGTTGGTATATTTCTTGGCGATGGAGATCACGAGACGCAGATTGGCCTCGATCATCTCCTTCTTGGCGCGGGCTGAATCACGCTCGCCACGGGCGACAGTGGCATAGACGCGACGGAATTCACCAACGGACAGACCAGTGTCCTGCGCCAGTTCGGCAACCTGCGTCCGCAGGTTATTCATCGTGTCCGTGTGCTTCGTAACAAGGTTTTTCCACCCCTTACCCGGAAGCGTCGTGATCATGTCCATCCAGCCCGGCTCAAGCTCGTGGCCACGATATTTCAGCAGGAAGTCGTCACGGGAGACTTTGCAGCTTTCCGCCAGCCGGAGCATCCTGCCTTCAAAGGCGTTCAGGCTCTGGAACAGCTCCTTGAGCTGCATGACCAGTTCTTCGATCCGGTTGTTGTGCAGATGGACCTGCTCAACTTTCGCCACCAGCTCCAGTCGAAGCTTCTGATAGTCAGCTTCGATCTTGTCGGTGGTTTCTTCACCCGCCACAAGCGCTTCAAGACGCTTGTCCTGCATTTTCTGCAGCTTCTCATAAAGCGGCTCGATCTCATCGAACTGCACAAGAATGTCGGGCTTCAGCTTTTCTTCGAGAGCAGACAGGGAAAGACCACTGCCTTCCCCTTCAGCACCGTCGACTTCCTCTGCTTCCTCAGCATCATCCGTCTCGTCTTCGCTGTTCTCTTCGCCGTCTTCACCCTCGGCTGGAACGCCTTCCGGGCCGTTCTGGTCAGCCTGCATGGCTTCAAGATCGACAATATCACGCAGCAGCATGTCGCCGACCTTGAGGCGCTCATGCCACGAGATGATGGCGCGGAAAGTAAGCGGACTCTCGCAGAGCCCACCGATCATCTCGTTCCGGCCAGCCTCGATGCGCTTGGCGATGGCGATTTCGCCCTCACGCGAGAGGAGTTCGACCGACCCCATCTCACGCAGGTACATCCGGACCGGATCATCGGTGCGACCAAGGTTTTCGCTGACATTGCCGGTAGCACTTTCCGTGCCGGCCTCGGCTTCAGCCTCTTCTTCCTCGGCTTCCTCTTCCTCACCCTCGGCGGTCTTTTCAGCCGGAGTCTCGGTCTCGTCGTTATCTTCGTTTTCTACGACCTGAATGCCCATCTCGGAGAGAATGGCCATGACGTCCTCGATCTGCTCGGAAGACATCTGATCCTGAGGCAGAACCGCATTCAGCTCATCAAACGTGATGTAACCACGCTCGCGGCCCTTGGCTATCAGACGTTTAACGGCGCCGGAGCGGGTGTCGAGGAGTGCGTTATCTCCGTCCTGTTCACCAGACGTGGTGCTCGTCCCGGCTGCAGTCTTAGTCGCCATCCCTGGATAGTCTCCCTCTGCTCGCTTCCTGCAGAAGGAAGACAAGACAGCTCAATGCATACATAAAGAATTAGGCAGCGTGGAGGTGGTCGATCCAACTCCGGAAGTCAAGGCCGCTTCATCAACAAACAGGCAAGTTATCTGTGCGTTGCATCTGCAACACACGATTTCTCAACTGAACCCGTCCTCCATCCGCCGCAACGCCGCCAGCGCGTCGATTCGGGATTTCAGCCTGTCCCACTCTTCGGGGTCCATCCCATTCCTCGTCCAGGCCTCGGTATCCCGCACCACATCGGCCTCAAACTCCGAGCGATTGACGTTAGCATAAAAATGCCACCATTGCATTTCCGGCGTCTCGTCAGCGGTCGCCGGATCGGGGTCGCGGTCTGCTGTCGGGCTACAGGAAGCCCTGATTACAGTCTCAGCCTTCTCACTCAACCCCTGAACCGCCAAAACCTGCATCAGTCTTGCATGTATATCTTCCGGATGAAACTGTCCTTCGGCATCCAGATCGTCTTCCACAAACATCATGATCGCGGAGCGCAGATCGGTCAGGTCCTTCGGTAACGTCAGACGACACCACGCATCCCCGACGCGATCAGCCAGCCACGGATAGCGCAGCACCAGATCCGTAAGCTTCTCCAGACTACCCCGATCACCGCTAAAGGGTGTCTCCGCCCGCGCCCCCAGACTGATGTCGGGGAGAGCAGGACCGCCCTTCCCTGATCGACCTCCACCATATGCAGGGCGCTTCTGTCGATAGGTCTGAAAAAATCTGTCGAGGAGTGTAGAGCGATATTCACCACCGAGCGTCTTGTCCTCGATCTTCGCGGCGGCCTGCGTAAGGCGACTACGGAGAGCAGCGCGCTGCTCCGGTGTCGGTTGCGCGGGCGTGCCTTCGGAAAGAAGATCGAAAAGCATGTCGGCCAGAGGACGGGCCTGCGCGAACAGTCCAGCGACAGCGTCCAGTCCTCGTCGCTGAAGGAGACTGTCGGGATCCTCGCCTTCGGGAAGCAGGCAGATACGCAGGCCTCGATCGGCGGAGATGAGAGGAAGCGCGGTCTCGGCTGCACGAACGGCGGCGCGACGACCTGCGGGATCACCGTCAAAGCAGAGGATGGGCGACGGAGTAGCCTGCCAGAGAATTTCGAGCTGCTCGGGCGTCATGGCGGTGCCGAGCGGGGCGACGGCGCCGTGGAAGCCTGCCTGATGGAGCGCGATAACGTCCATATAACCTTCAACGACGAGCGCCTCGACCGGTGGCGCGCCTCTGGGGCGGGCGGCGCGGAGGGCTGCACGGGCGCGGTCGAAGCCGAACAGGAGGCGGCGCTTGGAGTAGAGCGCGGTTTCGGGACCGTTGAGGTATTTGGGCTGGCCGTCGCCGAGGATGCGGCCGCCGAAGGAGACGAGGTCGCCGCGGCGGTCGCGGATGGGGAAGGTCACGCGGTTCCAGAACAACTCGCCTTTGGGGCGTCCCTGCTCATCAAGGCGCATGAGGCCAGCTTCGGCCATGGCTTCCGGAGTGATGCCCTGCGGCTTGAGGGCATCCACGAGGGCGTTGCGGCGGTCGCTGGCCCAACCGAGACCAAAGGCGGCGATGGTCTCGTCGGTGAGGCCGCGTCGGCGGAGGTAGTCTAGGCCGGGGCGTCCGGCGGGCTGGTGCAGGTCGTGGGCGTAGATGCGCTGCGCGGCTTCGAGCACGTCGCCAAGGGTTTTCTGGCGGGCGGCTTCCTCGCGGGCCTGAGGGCTGGGTTTGGGAACGCTGAGTCCCGCCTCCCCGGCGAGGGTTTCCACAGCTTCAGGAAAGCCCTTCCCTTCAATCTGCATGACGAAGGAGATGGCGTCACCGTGCGCGCCGCATCCGAAGCAGTGGAAATGGTCGTCGTAGACGTAGAAGGACGGGGTTTTCTCGCCGTGGAAGGGGCAGCACCCCTTCCAGTTTCGGCCAGAGCGCGTGAGCTTGACGCGACGAGCGATCAGGGGCGCAAGTGGGGTTCTCGCGCGGAGTTCGTCGAGGAAGGCGGCGTCAAGGCTCATGCGACCATGATTTAGGCGGAGAGAGCGGCCTTGACGAGACCATTTGCACGGCCGAGGTCGAGGGATGCGCCGAATTTGGATTTCAGGGCGCCCATGACCTTGCCCATGTCCTTCATGGTTGTTGCGCCAGCCTCAGCGATGGCGGCTTCGACAGCGGCCTTCAGCGCGGCTTCGTCCATTTCCGGCGGCAGGAATTCGCGAATGACTTCGATTTCGTGCTGTTCCTTTTCGGCAAGGTCTTCCCGACCACCTTCAAGGTACATTTTCACTGATTCCTGCCGCGACTTGACCATGCTGCGGAGCGTAGAGGTGATGTCGTCATCCGAGAGCGCCTCCTTGCCCTGCCCGCGCGCAGCGATGTCGGCATCCTTGATTTTCGCGCCAATCATGCGGAGCGTGGTGACGCGCTCTTTCTGACCGGCCTTCATGGCAGTCTTCGTTTCGTCAGCGATGCGGGCACGGATATCGGTCATGGCACGAGCCTCCAATAGAGTGGATCAGATGCAGGGGGTGTCTCCCTTATTCGCAGGCTGGTCAAGCCAAACTGGTTCAAGGCAGCCTGCCTTCCGGACGCGCTTTCCAAGGTAGAGGCCTATGCCTCACACTCACCTGACAGCAAGCGCATCTGAAACAGGGATTTGAATAGCACCCAAATTATCAGGCTATAGAAGGATAAATTTACAAAAACAGATCATTTAACCAATTACAAATTCAGATATTCACTTACCAATACGGCTTCCTTTTATGATCTCGTCGACGAACATATTTATTATTCTGTTTTTCTCATCTATCGTTCTAAACGCCACATAATGCTTTGATGAAAATTTATATATATCACGCTTGATGGCCCGCATCTGCTTACTTCTGACATAAGGAAGCGCTGCCTGCTCAGGCAGAAATCCGATGAAACTTCCTGACAGAATCATCATCAGTTGCGCCTCCATATGCACAATGCTGCCACTGGCGCGTGGATGCCGGATACGCTGAAGATCCTCAAGCTTGCGATAGGCCCTTACGGAAAACCGGGCCTGATCAATCATGTCTTTCGAAATATCAGCATCTTTTGTGCCAAAGAACGGATGCTGGTTGCCGCAATATAAAGCGTGCGGCTCCTCACAAAGCTCCACATACTGCACGCCGGGAGCGTGACGGGCGAAAGGCCCCACCACGACATCGCGCGTTCCGTCCGCCACCTGAAGCTCAAGATCCTGCGGCACCCCCAATCGCAGATCAATATGGATATTGGGGATTTGAGCCACCACGCGCGCCAATACATGCTGAAGCGCCATCTCAGGACTATTTATGATTCCTCCGATTGTGCCAATCCGCAGTCTCCCCCCCAATTCAGTTGGAGCCTGACTGATCCGGGATTGGAAAGTGTCGATACTTTCAAAAAGATCCTGAATTGCCTCGACTGTCTCCTCCCCCAGAGGCGTCAGTCGAAAGCCCTTGCGCCCCCGAAGACACAGCGCGCCGCCCAGTCGCTGCTCCAGCGCGGCCAGATGGGTGCTCAATGTGGACTGGCTGAGATTGAGGGTTATCTGGGCAGCCGAAAAGCTGCCCGTTTCTGCGAGTGTCGCAAAAACCCGCAAGAGGCGCAGATCAATATTGTCGAACCGCCGCATCCTCGTAGCGCCAGGAGCAGCCTGCTTTTTTGGGGCAGGCGGGAGGGAATGCGCCGATGGAGGGCGTTTAGGACTCATGCTTCCTGAAATACAGGATGCGTCCGATAAAATTAAGCAGCAATTGCGCCGCCAGTATGGGCGTTATTTTGGCAGGATCGTAATCGGGCGCGACCTCCACCAGATCAATCCCGGCGACATGGCCTCTTTCCGCCAGAGCCGCAAGCAGTTCCAGTATTTCATAATACAGGAAGCCACCATGACTTGGCGTGCCTGTTCCGGGAGCAATGGATGGGTCGAAAGCATCAATGTCGATGGAAAGATAATAGTTCACACCAGCAGGAATACGTTCAAGCAGGGCTTCCAGCCCCATCTTGCGCACCTGTCGCACGCTGAGAATATCCGAGCCGAACTCCCGCGCATCTTCATATCCTTCGCGCGCTGTGGAAGACACGTTACGGATACCGATCTGCGTCATGCCGGTGATGTAAGACTGTTCTGCGGCACGACGCATCGGATTACCGTGACCATGACGAACCCCCTGCCGCTCATCCACGAAGTCGAGATGTGCATCGATCTGGATAAGATGCATCGGGGGTTGATCATCGAACGCCCGGATGCAGGGGATGTTGATGGAATGATCGCCACCCAGCACGATCGGTAGCGCCCCCGCGGCCAGGATGGCGCGAACACCTGCTTCAATGTTCGCGTGGCTCCGCTCCGTATCCGTATGCACGATATCGGCATCGCCTATATCGACAATGCGCCCTCCGGTTCCATCAAGATAAACCCGGTCATCTTCATGATCGTAGGCACCGGCATGGCCGAAGGCGAAGAGGGTCGAAGCCTCCCGAATGCTGCGGGGACCAAAGCGGGTTCCACTGCGCCACTGGGTGCCGCAGTCGAAAGGCGCGCCCATGATGGCGACGTCCGCATCGATGGCGGACCAGTCCGTCTGTATCGGATATTTTCCGAAGCTGCATATGCCGACAAAAGGCAGATCAAGGCGGCCGCTGTCGTAGCCGTTTTTCATGCCTTCTCTCCTGCCGCGACAGCACAAAGCAGCTCAAACATCATGGTCGCACCGGCAAGAGATGTAATGCCTCCTACATCGAATGGGGGAGACACCTCCACGACATCGGCGCCAATGATATCGAGACCATTGAGACCGCGGACCATCTTCTGTGCTTCACGCATCAGAAAACCTCCAGCTTCCGGCGTGCCTGTGCCTGGAGCAACCGAAGGATCAAGACAGTCAATATCGAACGACACATAAACGGGGCCGTCACCTACGCGCTCACGAATGGCGCGGATGATGCCGTCCGGCCCAAGGTCCACCGCCTCATCCATGAGGATCAGGCGGAACCCGGCTTCACGAGCGAAATCGTAATCCGTTGGAGAATACAGCGAGCCGCGCAGACCGATCTGAAGCGTCCGGCTGCTGTCGATCAGCCCCTCCTCCACCGCACGCCGGAAAGGAGTGCCGTGAGTATAACGGTTTTTCCCGAAATAGGCGTCACCGGTGTCGGTATGACTGTCGAAGTGGATCAGCCCGACAGGACGCTCAGCCGCAAGGCCACGCAGGATAGGCAAACTGACAAGATGGTCGCCACCCGCCGTGATGGGCACCGCACCTGCGGCCGCAATGGCAGCGTAATGCGCGGTGATCATGTCCAGACACTCCGTCACATTGAACGGATTGACCGGGCAATCTCCGATATCAGCCACATTAAGCGACTGATATGGAGCGATCCCGTTGGCATTGACCTGCCGCATCATGGACGAGGCGTTCCGCATTTCACGCGGACCATGGCGCGCACCGGAACGGTTGGTTGTGCCGCCGTCATAGGGAATACCAGTAAAAACGACGTCATACCCATCAGCGCTGCTGGCCAGCGGGAGACGCATGAAGGTCGGCACCCCTGCAAAACGGGGCACCTGACTGGCGTCGATCACATGGGTTTCACCGTGATGCGTCATAGTCCGAACTCCTTGCTGATGGCTTCCGCCAACAGACGTGTGTGATCATCCATCAGCCACTGCCCTTTTTCGGCCGTGGAACCCTGCGCTCTGGCCAGCACGCCGGAGGGAGGAACAAAATCCGCTCGCAGCGGCCAGCGGTCATAGGGTGGGAATGTAGCGGGTCCGTCATTGGGGACCTTGTTCATATCAACCAGATCGTCGCGCACGAGCAGCATCAGCGAAGTTTCGAGCAGGCTTGCATGCTCAAGTTCCGTGCCGGGAAATCCTTCCGGAAACAGACGATCAAGCGTCGCGCGTTCGACGAAATCCCAGTATTCCAGACGCATGGCGGTGAGACCTTCGATCCCGTCGCGTCGGACATCACGCATGGCGAGATCGAGACCTTCCACGGCAGGCCATGCATTTTCGAAATGACCGTTCACGAGAACGATCCGTTTGACACCATGATGCGCCAGCCGACACACGATATCGCGGATGACGAGGGTGAGCGTATTGGCATCCAGCCCGATTGTGCCGGGAAAATGCTCGCCACCGCCTGAACGGGGCTGCGATTTGTAGCCGTAAGGCAGCGTCGGGGCGACCAGCCCGCCCACCTTTTCCGCCACACGTTCGGCGACGGCCGTGGGAAGGACCTGATCAACATTCAGCGGCAGATGCGGGCCGTGCTGTTCCGTGGCGCCGATCGGCAGGAACACCACGGGATTCTCCGCCACACGGGCAGCGAAATCTGGCCATGTGAGTTCAGCAAGTTTGACAGTTCTGGACATGATGGACTGAAGCCTCCTAACGGAAAGCAGGTCAGTGCATGGCGGCGCCGCCATCCACGTTAAGGCACTGGCCGGTGATGAAGGATGCGTCCTCAGACGCGAGAAAGAGAGCAACCCGGGCAATTTCCTCAGGTCGTCCGATGCGCCCCAGCGGATTGGAAAGATCCTGAGCCTGTGTGGCGGCATCCTGCTGGGCGAAATTCAGCAGTGGTGTATCGACTGGTCCGGGCGCGATGGCGTTCACCCGGATGCGGGGCGCAAGTTCACGCGCCCATGAACGCGTCATCGACAGGGTCGCTCCCTTGGTTGCGCAGTACGCCGAAGCCCCGGCACGTCCGAGATAGGCCAATTCGGACGCGATATTGAGAATACAGCTACCTTCACCCATGAACGGCAGAGCGCACTGTGTGACCAGAAAGGGCGCGCGCAGATTGACTGCCAGCGTAAGATCGAGTGCTTCACTGGTTAAATCCTGAAGCGTTTCTTCGATCATGATACCAGCGCAGTTGACCAGAACGTCGATCCGGTTTTCCAGATGCGCCGCGGCGTTCCTGACGCCTTTTTGCAGAGCTGCGACATCTGTCAGATCGACTTCCAGACCATCAAGCCCCTCAACAGGTGCTTTACGATCCAGGCCGATCACATTGGCCCCAGCCACTGACCACGCCTGCGCAATGGCAAGCCCGATCCCTGACGAAGCTCCTGTCACAAGAACATGCTGATGTGAGGACTGTATTTTCATTGGAACCTACAGGGGATATTCGCCGCGATCGATCTGGATCGTCTGGCCGGTGATGCTTGCTGCGAGGGGAGACGCAAGAAACAGATAGGTATCCGCCACATCCGACGCCGTCATGAGGCCCGGAAGAGCCTGAGCTGCGATAATGTCGTTCAGACAGCCATCTTCGCTTTTCCCGCTCCGTTCCGACATCGTCGCCAGAGAGCGCATGGCGGCCTCCGTGCGCACCCAGCCCGGCGCTACGGCATTGACGCGAATACCCTGCGCCCCAAGCTCAAGCGCCCAGGTTTTTGTCAGACCGATGATGGCGTGTTTGGAAGCGACATAGGCGCCAAAAAGCGGCTCCGCTACACGGCCCCAGATCGACGCCGTGTTGATGACAGCCCCCCCAGCCCGCATGAGAGGACGCACCAGACGCGTGACATGATAGGTGCCGACGACATTGGTGTGGATGACCCGCTCAAACATCGCGACGGTTTCGGCGTCCTGACTCTCCAGCGGGGTCAGCCGTTCAAGCCCGGCATTATTGATCAGCACGTCGATCGGTCCGTGATCGCGCAACCCTTCAGCTATGGCAGACGCGTTTCCGATATCTGCTTTTACAGCCTTCCCACTGAGAGAGGCGGCCACATCGAAAATCGCATCGTCGTTAGCGAGAAGTGTCAGGGATGCCCCTGCGCGCGCGAAAGCCTGCGCCACGCCGAGGCCGATCCCCCGGCTTGCTCCCGTGATGAAAACGGACTTTTTCGAAAAATCCATCATCATGCAGCAACCGCCTTCACCTGGCGTCCTCGCAGACGATGCAGGATCTCCGTACGCAGGTGGAAAAACCGCTCACTGTCTCGCACGGTTTCGTTTCTCTCCGCACCTATCAGGGAAGTCACATCGATATCCGCGATAACATGAGCCGGACGAGATCCGAATACGATGATCCGATCAGCAAGGAAAACGGCTTCCTCAACATCATGCGTAACGAAGATCGTGGTCTTTCCAGAATTTTTCTGAATTTTCCGGAGTTCGAACTGAAGATCCTCGCGCAGATTGGCGTCCAGTGCACCGAAAGGTTCATCCATCAGCAGCACATCCGGATCGGCGGCAAGGGTTCGGGCGATGGCGACACGTTGACGCATCCCGCCAGAAATGCGCGAAGGATAACTTGTGGCGAAGTCGCCAAGCCCGACCAGTTTCAGGAAATGTTCCGCACGGTCCTTTTTCTGGCCGAATGAAAGGTCTTTGCGGAAACGCATGCCGAATTCAATATTCTTGCGGACAGTCAGCCATGGAAAAGAAGAATAGGACTGAAACACCATGCCACGCCGGATATCCGGCTCACCTACAGGCCTTCCCTGAAGCAGAATCTCCCCGGAAGTCGGCGTATCAAGACCACCGATCATCCGCATGAGCGTGGTCTTTCCGCATCCGGAGGGACCGAGAAAGACCGTGAACTGACCTGCAGGAATGGAAAGATTGAATGGTTCCTGCACAACCGGAACGTCTCCGAAGAATTTCGTGACATTTCGGAACTGGAGATAGGGAGAAATCTGTTCCATGTTCACTGATACCTGAAGAGCTTGCGGTGCAGCAGGCGCAGACATTGGTCGGTCACAAGACCGATCAGGCCGATCATGATGACACCAGCCATGACCTGATCGGTCTTCATGAAGCGTCGCGCCGTCCAGATGACGAAGCCAAGACCACTATCGGAAGCAACGATTTCCGCGATGATGACATAGGTCCAGCACCAGCCAAGACTTATACGCATGCTGTCCATGAGCTGGGGCAGCATGGCCGGAAGCGCCACAGGTAGAAGCGTCTCCCTTGGCCGGGCGCCCAGTGTGTAAGCCGTTTCGAAATATTCGTTGGGAATACGCTTCATGTCAGCAGCGATCATGAGAACGAGCTGGAAGAATGTGCCAAGCCACAGCAAAAAGATCTTGGTTGACTCCCCTACCCCGAACCAGATGATCGCGAGCGGCACAAGCGCCGGCACCGGAAGATAACGGATAAAGTCGATCATTGGCTCCAATGTCGCGCCGATGATGCGATATCCGCTCATCAGGATACCCAGCGGCACGGCCAGCAAAGCCGAAAGAAGAAAGGCCAGCCACACACGTCTGACGGACACCACCGTATTGGGCAGCATCGAGCCATCCGTGCACATCCGGATGAAAGTCTGCGCGACCTTGAGCGGCGTAGGCAGGAAGACGGGCGCCACCACATGCAGCGACACCAGTAACTGCCAGCCTCCGAGAAAAGCCGCTGCCCCAGTCACTGCAGCCAACAGTGTGGCGCTCTGTGGAATTGATGCCCGAAAACGAAACAGGCCGCCGGAGCCCTTCCGGGAAGAAGAAGCCACTGCCGTCATGGAGAAGAAATCTCGGCAATCAGGCTGCTATCGATAGAATGCGCTGGATCGAGACGAACAGAGGCAGCTCCATTTTCGATGTTCAGCCCCATGAGAGTGACGAAAATCTCGTTAATCTTTCCCGGCTTTTCAGGCGTGCCCATATAAGCCTTTGACTGAGCCAGATCTGTATATTCAAGGCTTCCCACGACGCTTTTCTTGAAGTCATCAGGTGAAAGATCAAAGTGAGGCGCTGCGATCTTCGCAAAATCTTCCGGATTGGATTTGTAATAGGCCACAGCCTTGTACAAAGCCGTCAGGAAACGCTTGTATTTGTCGGGATTGGCCTTCAGATCGTCATTGCGGGCCACAAGAACATCCACGATGTAATCAGGATAATCAGCCGACGACACCAGTTCCTTTGGATGACGGTCTGCTGAAATGCCCAGTATCTGCTGCAGGAAAGGCTGATAGGTCACGACCGCCGCAATGCTCGGGTCCGCAAATACCGCCACACTGTCGGAAGTCAGGATTTCCTTCATCTTGAGATCGGCCAGAGTCATGCCGTGCTTGTGCAGTTCCATCTGCAGGAGAAGACGACCCGGAATATTGCTTTCCGAGGCAACAGTCTTGCCCTTGAGGTCACTGACGTTATGGATGGAGCCGTCAACAATCACCCCATCCCCACCAAGACTGCGGTCAATTGAACCGATGACGATACCCGGCGTGTTCTCGTCACGCGGCCGCCCCTGATATTCATTGAGGGCGCGCATCTCCATCTCGATGGAGCCATGCGCCATGGCGGCCATGACATCGGAGCGTTCGTCGGAGAATTTCAGATCGACGGAAAGATGGGCATCCTTGAAATATCCCAGATCCTGAGCGACCAGAACCGGAGCAAAACCTGTCCAGACAGGCGCCATGATTCGAATTGTATCGTCAGCATGCGCTGCTGTCGCACAGCCAAGACCGAGAACAACCGCAAGCACTTTGAGTGACTTCATCACGCACCCCATCATATCGTTACCGAAACAGGTTAGAGGCGTGATGTCTTTATGGGTATCAAAATGTTCAGAACATTATATCGATAAATCTGGATGTATTCACATCGACATGGCGAAGCGTTCCGGTTGGATGGCCGTCTCTCCTCAACTGATACACTTGATTGATTCTCACACGCCTTTGGACCAACGCCCATAGCGCAATCGCCTCCCTATCCAATCAACAGGAAAGCAGGCTTCAGTATCTGCTATTTAACTTGGGAAAGCTTTGCGGCAGGCATCGACTGCGCGGCACGATGAACTGCTCTCTCATGGATTTTGCCAGAGAGAAGAAAATTCCCACCATAATTTCCGGGCTGGGAATTTTCTTCCCACCGCCGTTTCAGACTGCTAGAAGACCTCTCGGTAGGGAGTAAGCAAGCCATGTCTCTGTCTGTCGAAGCCATCATTGAACGGATCGGCGGTCCTGAAAAGATCGCGGCGCTGACCGGCGTCGGCACTGAAGCCGTACGCAAGTGGCGTCAGGCGCGGGCGATTCCCCCGAAGCACTGGCCTGTTGTGGCCCGGGCTGCCGGCATTTCGCTTGATGAGCTTCAGCCAGAATCCACTCCCTCTTTTCCCGAGTCCCCTAACCGGAAACCGACCATGTCTGAACAGCGTGCAAGCTCCGCCACTGATGTTCCGGAGGGAGCGACAGCCGCCCTCGTCCTCGCCGATGGCACGGTGTTCTGGGGAATCGGCTTTGGCGCTGCGCCAACCGACGAGGCGATCGGTGAAATCTGCTTCTCCACCGGCATGACCGGCTATCAGGAAACGCTGACCGATCCTTCCTTTGCCGGACAGATCATCACCTTCACCTTCCCGCACATCGGCAATGTCGGCACCAATGCCGAAGATGACGAAGCCCTGCGCGTTGCCGCACGTGGCCTTGTCGTGAAGCAGGACCTGACGGAGCCGGCCAACTGGCGCTCGACGGAAAGCCTCGACGCCTGGCTGAAAGAACGGAACGTGCCGGGCATCTGCGGCGTGGATACGCGCGCCCTGACCCTTCGCATCCGTGACGGCGGTCCCCAGACTGCCGTTCTCGTGGCTGTCAGCAATGGCCAGATCGACCTTGACGCCGCCAGGGCGAAAGCCGTCGCATGGCCGGGTCTGGAAGGCATGGACCTCGCCAAGACCGTGACATGCGAGAAGCCCTACACATGGTCGGAAGGCGTGTGGAACTGGCCGTCCGGCACCACACCGCTGCCCACCAAGCGTCGCAAGGTTGTCGCGGTCGATTACGGTGCGAAGCGGAACATTCTCCGCTGCCTGACCACCGCGGGCTGTGATGTCACGGTCGTTCCGGCAACGACGTCCGCCGAGGAAATTCTGGCGCTCAAGCCGGAAGGCGTCTTCCTCTCCAATGGCCCCGGCGATCCGGCAGCCACGGCTCCCTACGCCGTCCCCGCCATTCGCGGCGTTCTGGATGCGGGCATTCCCGTGTTCGGCATCTGCCTCGGCCACCAGCTTCTCGCACAGGCGCTGGGAGCCAAGACCTACAAGCTGGCGCAGGGTCATCGCGGCGCGAACCAGCCCGTGAAGGATATCGAGACCGGAAAGGTCGAGATCACCAGCCAGAACCATGGTTTCGCCGTCGATGAGAAGTCGCTGCCGAACGATGTGAAGGTCACGCACATCAGCCTGTTCGACAAGTCGAACGAAGGCATCGCCTCGACCACGCTTCCGGCCTTTTCCGTGCAGTATCATCCGGAAGCCAGCCCCGGTCCGTCCGACAGCTTCTATCTGTTCGAACGGTTTGTGGCGCTGATCGACTCACACGGAAAGGCCGCCTGAGCCTTCCCGCATGGATCCTGTCCGTAACCCTTACGTCCCCGGAGCGGGCGCGTCTCCTCCCGAACTTGCCGGGCGGGAAGACCTGTTCACACAGGCCGGAATCGTGTTGCAGCGTGCGCTTGGTGGAAAAAGCGCACGTAGCTTCATCGCCACCGGTCTGCGGGGCGTGGGCAAGACCGTCGTTCTGGCGCGTGTCGAACAGCTCGCGAAAAGTGCTGGCTATCTGACCTGCTTTGTCGAAGCAGAGGAAGAAAAACCGCTTGGCGCGACACTGGCTCCTCACCTGCGCCGGATGATGCTGGAACTGGATCGTCTCGGAGCAGTAACGGAACAGGTCAAACGCGGCCTGCGCGTTCTGAAAAGTTTCGCCAGCGGCCTGCGTATCCAGTCAGTGCTTGGTTTCAGCATCGAACTGGATGTGGAGCCTGAACACGGGACAGCAGACACGGGCGATCTGACGACCGATCTGCCAGACATGATCTCGGCTCTCGGTCATGCCGCGCAGTCCCGTCATACCGGCGTGGCGCTGTTCATCGACGAGATCCAGAACCTGTCCGAGTCCGATCTTTCGGCTCTCATCATGGCGATGCACCGTGTCATGCGCGAAGGCCTGCCGATCGTGCTGGTTGGCGCGGGACTGCCGCATCTGGTGTCACTGATCGGTCAGGCCAAATCCTATGCCGAGCGCCTGTTCGAATTTCCCGTTCTCGGCCCGCTTTCTCCTGCCGAATGTGAAGACGCCCTTCGCACTCCCGCAGAACGGGAAAGCGTGGACTTCACGCCGGAAGCCGTCGCGGAAGTCGTGCGCATCACGCGTGGCTATCCCTATTTCCTTCAGGAATGGGCCTACCACGCGTGGAACGTGGCGCATGGCGACCGTATTCTCAAAGGCGATATCCAGGTGGCGACGGAAGTGTCCCTGACGTCGCTGGACGGGGGCTTCTTCCGGATGCGCTACGCCCGTCTGACCCCCCGCGAACGGGAATACTGTCAGGCCATGGCGGAGCTGGGTGACGGCTCACATCGTTCCGGCGAAATCGCCGAACGCATGGGCTCGCGCACGCAGGCCGTGGCTCCTGTGCGGGCGACGCTGATCCGCAAGGGCATGGTCTACAGCCCGGCTCATGGCGAAACGGCGTTCACCGTGCCGCTTTTTGAAAACTATCTTCACCGTATTCGGACCATGGGCACCGACCCAACCGACTCAGACGACTGACCAAAAGGACTGATCATGCCCAAACGGACAGATATTCGCTCTATCCTGATCATCGGCGCCGGTCCGATTGTTATCGGTCAGGCCTGCGAGTTCGATTACTCCGGCGCGCAGGCGTGCAAGGCGCTGCGTGAGGAAGGCTACCGCGTCATCCTGCTGAACTCGAACCCGGCGACGATCATGACCGATCCGGGACTGGCGGATGCGACCTATATCGAGCCGATCACGCCGGAGTTCGTGGAACGGATCATCCTCAAGGAAAAGCCGGATGCGATCCTGCCGACGATGGGCGGCCAGACGGCGCTGAACGCGGCGATGGCGCTGGATGCGTCGGGTTTCCTCGTGAAGCATGGCGTTGAGCTGATCGGCGCGAAGGCGGACGTGATCGACCGCGCCGAGGACCGTCAGAAGTTCCGCGAGGCGATGGACGCCATCGGCATCGAAAGTCCGAAGAGCTTCATTGCGCACACGCTGGCAGAAGCGCGTGACGCGCTGAAGAATGTCGGGCTCCCGGCCATCATCCGTCCGTCCTTCACCATGGGCGGCGCGGGCGGCGGCATCGCCTACAACAAGGAAGAGTTCGACCAGATCGTCACGGGTGGCCTCGACGCCTCGCCTACGACGGAAGTGCTGGTTGAAGAGTCCGTGCTGGGCTGGAAAGAGTTCGAGATGGAAGTGGTCCGCGACAAGGCGGACAACTGCATCATCGTCTGTTCCATCGAGAACATCGACCCGATGGGCGTACATACGGGCGACTCCATCACCGTCGCCCCGGCCCTGACGCTGACCGACAAGGAATATCAGCGGATGCGCGACGCCTCGATCGCCTGTCTGCGGGCGATCGGCGTCGAGACGGGTGGTTCGAACGTGCAGTTCGGTGTGAACCCGAAGGATGGCCGCATGGTGGTCATCGAGATGAACCCGCGTGTATCGCGTTCTTCCGCGCTGGCCTCCAAGGCGACAGGCTTCCCGATCGCCAAGATCGCGGCGAAGCTGGCGGTGGGCTACACGCTGGACGAACTGACCAACGACATCACGGGCTCGACCCCGGCTTCCTTCGAGCCGACCATCGACTATGTCGTCGTGAAGATCCCCCGCTTCACGTTCGAGAAGTTCCCCGGCACCCCTGCCCTGCTCTCCACCTCGATGAAGTCGGTTGGTGAGGCGATGGCCATTGGTCGGTCGTTCCCGGAAGCGCTCCAGAAGGGTCTGCGCTCCATGGAGACCGGCCTTGTCGGTCTGGACCCGGTCGAAGCTCCCGGCGACGGTGGCGTGGACGCATTCCGCGCCGAACTGTCGCAGCCACGCCCCGAGCGTATTCTGATGGCGGCGCAGGCGCTCCGTGCAGGCTTCTCGGTTGATGAGATTGCAGCGGCCTGCAAGTTCGAGCCGTGGTTCCTGCGTGAGCTTGAAAAGATCGTGCAGGCGGAAAAGGACGTGCTCGACAAGGGGCTGCCGGAAGACGCTCAGGGACTGCGTCGCCTGAAGGCCATGGGCTTCTCGGACGTGCAGCTTGCCCGTCTGTCCGGCACACAGGCCAGCGAAGTTGCCGCTCTGCGTGAGAAAGCAGGCGTGAAGCCGGTTTACAAGCGGATCGACACCTGTGCGGGCGAGTTCGCTTCCGCGACGCCTTACATGTATTCGACCTACGAAAACCGCTTCGGCCAGCCGGTCTGCGAGTCCGATCCGACATCACGGAAAAAGGTCGTCATTCTGGGCGGCGGTCCGAACCGGATCGGTCAGGGCATCGAGTTCGATTATTGCTGCGTCCATGCCGCCTACGCCCTGCGTGAAGCCGGTCTTGAGACCATCATGGTCAACTGTAACCCCGAGACGGTTTCCACCGACTATGACACCTCCGACCGTCTGTATTTCGAGCCGCTGACCGGTGAAGACGTTGTCGCCCTGATCCGTCGCGAGCAGGAGACAGGCGAGGTTCTGGGTTGCATCGTGCAGTATGGCGGCCAGACTCCACTGAAGCTGTCCCGTGCGCTGGAAGAAGCGGGCATTCCGCTGCTCGGCACGCCTGCCGACGCCATCGACCGCGCCGAGGACCGCGAGCGCTTTCAGGCGCTGCTCCGCAAGCTCGGCCTGCGTCAGCCTGCCAACGGCATTGCCCGCTCTCCCGCCGAAGCCGAGGATATCGCCGAGCAGATCGGTTATCCGGTCGTTGTGCGTCCGTCCTACGTTCTTGGTGGCCGCGCGATGGAGATCGTGCATGACCGCGCCAGCCTCCAGCGCTACATGAAAGTCGCGTTGCAGCTTGCCGGTGCGGAAGTGGCGAATGGTCCTGTTCTGATCGACCATTACCTGAACGACGCCATTGAAGCCGACGTGGACTGCATCGCCGATGGCAACGAGGTCTATGTCGCGGGCGTCATGGAACACATTGAGGAAGCCGGTATCCATTCGGGTGACAGCGCCTGCGCCCTGCCGCCCTACACGCTCTCCCCGGCCATCGTGACGGAGCTGAAGGCGCAGACGGAAGCCATGGCCCGAGAACTGGGCATCGTCGGTCTGATGAACGTGCAGTATGCGATCAAGGGTCAGGACATTTTCGTTCTGGAAGTGAACCCGCGTGCGTCGCGCACCGTGCCGTTCGTGGCGAAGGCGACGGGCGTTCCGGTGGCGAAGATCGGCGCGCGGGTGATGGCGGGCGCGAAGCTGTCCGAATTCACGCTGGATGACCGGGCCGTAGTGCCGCATGTCGCCGTGAAGGAAGCAGTTTTCCCGTTCCATCGTTTTCAGGACGTGGACACGATCCTTGGTCCGGAAATGCGCTCCACCGGTGAGGTGATGGGTCTCGACTCCTCGTTCGAGCGGGCCTTCGCCAAATCACAGCTGGCTGCTGGCGTGAAGCTGCCAATGTCCGGTGCGGTATTCCTGTCGGTGCGTGACGGTGACAAGGCGCATCTGCCGCGTCTGGGACGGATGCTGGCCGACATGGGCTTCACCATTCTGGCGACACGCGGCACGGCGAAGTGCCTGAGTGATGCGGGCATTGAAGTGAAAATCGTGAACAAGGTGCTGGAAGGCCGTCCGCATTGCGTGGACGCCATCCGCTCCGGCGAAGTCCAGATGGTCATCAACACGGTACAGGGCGGACAGTCCGTGAAGGACAGCTACGACATCCGTCGCTCGGCCCTGACGATGGGCGTACCGAACTTCACCACGATGGCCGGAGCCCGTGCCGCAATCCATGCGATTGCAGCGATGCGCGAGGGTCCGCTTGAAGTTGCGCCGCTTCAGTCCTACTTTAGTGGATCGTTCTGAGCAGGTGTGGGACGTTTCTCGTGAACGTCCCTCATCTGCTTCCGGTATGTTTACCGCTCTGAAACGATCTGATGGAAGGCTTACGCTCTTCAGCAGATCGTGAGGGACTATCCCTCTTCATCCGGGGCTGGACTGGCGCTCATGCTGGTCTGGTCCTCTTTTTGTGTTCCGCTTTCCGAGGATTGGCACCTTGCAGAAAACCCCGATGACCGCGTCCGGCCTGCAGCGACTTGAGGACGAGCTCCGTCATCTCAAATCTGAAGAACGTCCCGCCGTTATTCGTGCAATCGCTGAAGCACGCGAGCATGGTGATCTCTCGGAAAACGCGGAATACCACGCCGCGCGCGAGCGTCAGTCGTTCATCGAAGGACGCGTTCTGGAACTTGAGGAAATCGTCTCGACAGCCGAGGTGATCGATCCTTCCAAGCTGTCCGGCGACCAGGTCAAGTTCGGCGCACGTGTCACCCTGATTGACGAGGAAACGGAGAAGGAAGTGCGCTACCAGATCGTCGGTGTGTATGAAGCCGACATCAAGCAGGGGCTTCTCTCCATCTCTTCTCCGCTGGCAAAGTCACTCATCGGCAAGTCGCTGGGTGACACGGTTTCCGTGCCTGCGCCGGGCGGTGACCGGAGCTATGAAATCACCTCCGTCGTTTACGCCTGAAGAAAGCTGCCCGCGTGATCACGTTCGAAGACATCACGGCCGCCGCCCGGCGGATCGAAGGGCGTGTCCTGCGCACGCCAACCCTGCCGTCCCATTCGCTGTCCAAGTCGGTTGGCGCGGAGATCACGCTGAAGCTTGAAAATCTTCAGGCCGTAGGGTCTTTCAAGGAACGTGGGGCAGCGAACAAGCTGGCGCTGCTGACGCCGGAAGAACGGGCTCGTGGCGTGATCGCAGTTTCGGCTGGCAATCACGCGCAGGGCGTGGCGCGTCATGCGAGCCTGCTGGGCATTGACGCGGTGATCGTCATGCCGCGCTTCACGCCTGCCTCCAAGGTGACCCGGACCGAAGGCTGGGGCGCACGGGTTGTGCTTGAGGGCAACAATTTCGCCGAAGCCTCTCTGTTCGCCAAGGATCTGCAGGAGCGCGAAGGCCGGGTTTTCATTCATCCCTACGATGATGATGCGGTCATGGCCGGTCAGGGCACCTGCGCGCTGGAGCTTCTGGAAGATGCCGGACCGCTCGATGCACTCGTGGTGCCGCTTGGCGGTGGCGGCCTCCTGTCGGGCATGGCCGTTGCGGCAAAAGCCATGCGTCCCGAGATAGAACTGATCGGCGTACAGGTGGAGAGTTATTCCTCCCTGTCCGCTTTCCCCGGAACTGAAGTCACACCGTGTGGGGGTGCGACTATCGCCGAGGGTATTGCGGTGATGAAGATCGGCCGCCGGACGCATGAGGTGATCCAGCAGCTTGTCTCTCAGGTTGTGGTCGTGTCCGAGCGCGACGTGGAAAACGCCATTACCCTGATGGCCGAGGGCGCCAAGCAGGTCACCGAGGGCGCGGGAGCGACAGGGCTGGCGGCTGTGATGAGCCACCCTGCCCTGTTCGCAGGCAAACGTCTTGCGCTCCCCGTGAGTGGCGGCAACATCGACACACGCATTCTCGCCAATACGCTGCTACGCGCCATGCTCCGTGACGGACGACTGCTGCGGCTGATCATGGAAATCCCAGATCGTCCGGGCGTTCTCGCCGATATTTCAAAAACGATCGGCGAGGCTGGCGGCAACATTATCGAAGTGTCGCATCAGCGCCTGTTTGCAGCGCCGTCCGTGCAGGCAGCGGAACTTGAGGTGATGATCGAGGCGCGCGACCCTCAGCACGCCGAACAGATCACCGAGGCGCTGCGGGAGCATTACGTGGTGCGACGGGTGTGACTGATAATTTCATCCTCACAAGGGCTGCACATGAAGTGGATAGAAATCTATACTTACTCTAATTTTGGAGAAGAAATTAACAAACCACATCGGTATGGTGTCTATGTTCTACAATCTCTTTCTGACCCTGATGTCATTCGATACGGGTCTGCCGGCAGTAGACTGGGCCAGTCTGGCTTCTTAAAAAGTCGTCTTTCAAAACATCTTAATACAAAATCCCGCCGCGATCCTGAGTCGCAAAGAGCATCAGAGCGCTACGGTCCCTACAAAGTCTTATGGATTTGCGTGACTACAGATAATCGGCCCAATTCACCGGGCTTATCTGCCGCAGCAGACCTGATGGAAAGGGTTATTCAGGTATCACTTAGCAATTACGAACAGGCGCCACTCCCGTGCAACAAAAGTGCGAGTTGCCTGCTTGTTGGAGCAAGCAATATTGAGGTGATACTGAAAAATCTAAATAATCTTTCCAAACAGTTGGATATTGTTGTCGATACAGCGCAGATATTGTTTTCAGATAAATTACTACAGACCTGAAGATTAAACGACAGCGGGAGAAGGCCTCGCTTCTCCCGATATCCGAAACGTTCTTCAGAGAGATGTAATCTCTTCCCCATCGGCGCCATCGAAGTCAGTGCCCCACATCTGCTCCAGACCGTAAAGCTCACGCGCTTCGGCCTTGAACAGATGAATCACGATATCGCCTGCGTCGATCAGCACCCAGTCGGAACCATTGGCTCCTTCAACGAGAATGCGCTTCAGACCGACATCTTTCAGCTTGCGCTCGATATGCTGGGCCATCGCGGCAATCTGACGATCCGCCACGCCCGTCGCGATAACCATACGGTCTGCGAAGGACGCACGTCCGGTCAGGTCAATGACGACAATGTCCTCACCCTTATCGTCATCGATGCTTTCCGTGATGATACCGAGATACTTCTCGAGTTCATCAGCGGGAGCGTGAGGACGTTTCTTGCCTTCTTTGACAGGTCCTGCTGCCGCAGCTTTCTTGCGCGGCGTGCCCGGGGCCTTTGCCACAGCGGCAAGACTCGGATCGACCGCCTTGGGCGCTCTGGGTTTTGCCGGCGTCTTTGACGCACCAGCTTTAGCTGCGACCGGGCGACGATCCGTCGTTTCCGTATCGGTGGGGGGCTTTCTGGCTATGACCGTGTCTCCTGCCGGGTGGCTGCCCGATCTGTCCGGAATAAGGATTCTGTGTGTCCCGCACGTCGCAGGGCTGTTGCCGATATACCGTTTTGCGGGCCAGGAAGAAAAGCCCAGACTGGGGGCGTTTTATCGGGAAGCTGTCGAATTTTTCCAACCGGCAGGCGGCAGTGACTCAAACGTCCCGCAATCTTGCCATGCAGGGCCGCCGCATTACTGCCCGGACGCGGCATGACAGCCAGTGGAACCTGCCTGAGAAATGCCTGCCAGCGGTACCAGCGGGGCAGTTCCGCAAAGACGTCCGTTCCCATCAACCAGACAAAGCGCGCACGGGGAAAACGACGTTTGAGCGCCCGAATGGTGTCAAAAGCGTAGCGCGTGCCGAGAGAGGCTTCAATATCCGTGGGAATAAGCCGACGGTCGGTCGCCAGTTGCTCGACCGACGCCAGACGTGTGGCAAGAGACGCCATACCCTGGCTCGGCTTGAGCGGATTGCCCGGCGAGACCATCAGCCAGACCTGATTAAGACCGAGCAGATGCAGCGCCCGAAGAGCTATCTGGATATGCCCCTCATGCGCCGGATTGAACGATCCGCCGAGGAGGCCAATCCGTCCGGCGCGGCGGTCACCACGGATCGGGATCGTATCGTGATGAGAGGCCACGATATGCTTACGGACGCGTCTGACCTGTCCCGAGGACTTCATAACGGAAGGTCGTGAGCTGCTCGAGTCCCACCGGACCCCGCGCATGGATACGGCCGGTGGCGATACCGATTTCCGCACCGAATCCAAACTCTCCACCATCACAGAACTGGGTGGAGGCGTTCCACATGACGACAGCGCTGTCCGTACCATTCAGAAAGCAGGTAGCGGCGGACTCGTCTGAGGTGATGATCGCCTCGGTATGACCGCTGCCATAACGGGCGATGTGGGCGAGCGCAGCTTCCACGCCATCCACGACGGCAATGGACAGGACCGGAGCCAGCCACTCGGTAGCGAAATCCTCATCGGCAGCAGGCTCAAGACCGGGAACGATGTGACGGGCGCGCTCATCCGCACGGAACTCGCAACCCAGTTCCCGCAGATCATTTACAATCTCGGGCAGCAGTTCTGATGCGATGGCGTTGTCGATCAGCAACGTCTCGGTAGCGCCACAGATGCCCGGCCGCCGCATTTTGGCGTTGGCGAGGACGCGCCGGGCCATCTGCGGCTCGGCGGCGGCATGGATGTACGTGTGGCAGAGTCCCTCGGCATGGGCGAGAACGGGGATACGCGCCTCGTTCTGCACGCGCTCAACAAGGGATTTGCCGCCACGGGGAATGATGAGGTCGATCAGACCGGAAGCGGCCAGCATGTCGGCAACGTGCTTGCGATCGGCGCTGGGCGCCACCTGCACGGCGTCGACGGGAAGACCTGCGGCTTCGAGCCCGGCGGCCATGGCTTTGTGAATAGCCTGCGCGGAGTGGAAACTCTCCGAACCACCGCGCAGAATCACAGAGTTACCCGACTTGATGCAGAGACCGGCGGCATCCGCACCAACATTCGGACGGCTTTCGTAGATCACGCCAAGCACACCAATGGGAGTCGCAACACGACGGATCTTCAGACCGTTGGGACGCGTCCATTCCGTAAGGATGCGGCCGACAGGATCGGAGAGATCAGCCATATCCTCCAGCCCCTTCGCCATGCCCTCGATGCGCTCGGCTGTCAGCGTCAGGCGGTCACGAAAAGCCTCGCTGCCCGTATAGGCGGCAAGATCTTTCGCGTTGGCTTCAAGGATGGTGTCTTTCTGCTCACGCAGGGCATGGGCGGCAGCCCAGAGAGCCTTGTCGCGAAGGGCGGTTGGAGACTGGGCCAGCGTCCGCGCTGCGATCCGTGCGGCCCGGGCCATGCCCGCAATCGCATTGGAGTCTGTCGCTTCCGCCTTCATGCTGGCGCTCATTTATGGTCCCCTACCCTCTTCTTCTATGATGTTGATGTATCAGACGTTGAAACGGAACAGCAGCACATCGCCGTCCTGCACAATATAGTCACGGCCTTCGATGCGCATCTTGCCCGCTTCTTTCGCGCCCGCCTCACCATTGTACTTCACATAGTCGTCATAAGCGACCGTTTCACAGGCGATGAAGCCACGCTCGAAGTCGTTATGAATGACAGCGGCGGCCTGCGGAGCCTTGGTGCCTGCCGTAATGGTCCAGGCACGGGTCTCTTTCGGGCCGACTGTGAAGTAGGTCTTCAGGCCAAGCAACTGGTATCCCGCAGCAATGACGCGATCGAGGCCGCTATCCGACAGGCCGAGCCCCTCAAGAAACTCCTTCTGGTCTTCCTGCGGAAGCTGGCTGACTTCCGCCTCGATCGCGGCAGACACGATCACGCAGGCCGCGCCTTCGGCTTTCGCCCGCGCTTCGACCTCTGCGGAAAACCTGTTGCCCGTTGCCGCAGAGCCTTCCTCGACATTGCAGACATATAGCACAGGCTTGGTCGTCATGAGCTGGAGGCGCTCGGCAATCAGCTCCTTGCCTTCCGGGATGGCCGTGCGGGCAGGTTTGCCTTCGCGCAGGGCTGCGATCAGGGGCTCCATGACCTCGACCTGCGCCTGTGCGTCACGGTCGTTGGATTTGGCCTTTTTCTGCAAAGGCACGATCCGCTTTTCGAGAGAGTCGAGATCGGCAAGCATCAGCTCGGTCTCGATGATCTCGGCATCACGAACCGGGTCAACGCCACCCTCGACATGGGTGATATCGTCGTCCTCGAAGCAGCGGAGAACGTGAATGATGGCGTCCACTTCGCGGATGTTGGCGAGGAACTGGTTGCCCAGCCCTTCACCCCGTGAAGCGCCACGCACAAGACCGGCGATGTCCACGAACTCAAGACTGGTCGGCAGGATTTTCTGCGACTTGCCGATGCGCGCCAGCTCCGCGAGGCGAGGATCAGGCACGGCGACGCGGCCAACATTCGGCTCAATGGTGCAGAACGGATAGTTCGCCGCCTGTGCCGAGGCCGTGGCCGTCAGGGCGTTGAACAGGGTAGATTTGCCGACATTGGGCAGTCCGACGATGCCGCAGTTGAAGCCCATCAGTCTTTCACTCCTGTTTCTCCTGCCTTCGGGCCGGGAATTATTGGTTTGGGGCTGTTTGCCGTGAGGAGCGCAATGCGCGTCATGCAGTCTTCGCGCTGCCCCGCAGCGAGCAATGGGGCGGTATCAGCAACGGCGTCGAGCAGGTCTTCGAGCCAGGGCTGATCGGCCTTGGCGAAGTCTCCGAGAACCCATCCGTGGACGCGCTCTTTCGAGCCGGGATGACCGATACCGAGGCGCACGCGCCAGTAATCCTGTGTGCCGAGCTGTCGGTCGGTCGAACGCAGGCCATTGTGACCGGCGGCTCCCCCACCTTTCTTGATGCGGACCTTGCCGGGCGCAAGATCAAGCTCGTCATGAAAGACAGTAATGGCATCAGGGGGGATTTTGTAGAACGTCGCGGCTTCGCGAATGCTGTCGCCCGATGCGTTCATGTAGGTCATCGGCTTGAGGAGCAGCACCTTGCTGGCGCCGATCCGTCCTTCCGCGACTTCACCGCGAAAGCGCTTGCGCCATGGTGAAAAACCGTGACGTCTCGCGATGGAGTCGACCGCCATGAACCCGATATTGTGGCGGTTGTGGCTCATGGATGTCTCGGGGTTTCCAAGACCCACCCAGAGCTGGATCGCCGGTTGCATGGCGGTCTATCCCGAGGCCGAAGGTTTACCCCCCGACCCGCCGGGCCTCCTTACTTCTCTTCTGCTGTCGCTTCCGTCTCTGCGGAAGCTGCTTCATCTTCCTCAACGTCCACGGTCGGAGCCGCAATCGTTGCAACGACGAAGTTCGGGATCTGCAGAACCGGCGTCACGCCTTCGGTGCCCTTCAGATCATCCCAGCGCACGTTGTCGTTGATGTCCAGTTCGGAAACATCAACCGTGAAGAACTCGGGGATGTTGGCCGGGTCAGCCGTCACTTCGATCGTGTGACGGACGACATTGAGCACGCCGCCGCGCTTGATGCCCGGAGACTTGTCTTCACCTTCGACCTGCACAACGATCTCGACATGGACCTTCTGGCCCGGCGCAAGACGCTGGAAGTCAACGTGGATCGGAGCATCGGAAACCGGGTGGAACTGAATGTCACGCATCAGGGCGCGCTCGCTCAGATCACCAGCCTTGATTTCATAGACGTGCGAACGCCAGCCCGGCTTGTGCAGCTCACGCATGATGACACGCGGATCAAGCGCAATGAGGGAGGCTTCGGCTTTTGCACCGTACACGACAGCCGGGACCAGCCCTGCGCGTCGGGTTGCGCGCGCTGCCCCCTTACCTGCTTTCGCGCGCGTGGATGCTTCGAGAGGAATCAGTTTCGTCGCCACTGTGTTAACTCCTGAGTATGCGAACGGACGCCGGCCTCCAGGGGTGCCGACGCGAGGCGCGCTCTTTAGCGGAAATGTAGTAACGACGCAACAGAAATGCCGGAACGGCAGCGCGTTCCGGCGTCTTTTCAGCCTCTCGGCCTGTTAGTAGCCCTGCTGAGGGGTGTAACCGGCAGGATAACCGCCATAGGTGCGGGGGTAGGTCGCTCCCTGTTGGGGAACACCATTGGTTCCGGCCGGATAGCCCCCCTGCTGATAGCGCTGCTGGGCGGGATACTGTTGCTGAGGATACTGCTGCTGTGGATAAGCGGCCTGAGGCTGCTGATATCCCTGAGTATAACCGCCACCCGGACGATTGGGCGTGGTCAGCGCGCCGGTTCCTGCCCCCAGCAGACCACCGGCAAGAGCACCGATGGCCGCTCCACGACCTCCTCCAGCCAGTGCTCCAATCGCAGCACCGGAGCCTCCGCCAATCAGAGCGCCGTTCCCGGCCCTTTGTCCGGGACTGTACGGGTCACCACAAGCGGATAGAAAAAGAGGCAGAGCCAGCACCGCAATGCCGCACGCTTTCTGTCTGTTCACCGTCATCGCATCCATTCGTTTTATAAGGCTATGTGCTGCGGACTATCAGGGCCGCTGCACCCCATGCCTTTTCCTGAAGCATCTCGCCTGCCCTGAAAACCGGCAGGCATCAACGCCTATTACCAGCTTTCGGAGGATTGGGCGTTGTCGCGGCTCCCACTGCCGCCCCCGTTCCTCCGCCCGCCAGCGCTCCGATCAGCGCACCGCTTCCACCACCGGCAAGAGCCCCGATCGCCGCGCCACCACCGGCGCCAATCAGAGCCCCACTCCCGGCGCGGGCACCGGAATCATAGGGACTGCCGCACCCCGTCAGAACGGACACGGACATCAGTCCGACAGCGGCCAGCAGACGCACACCCCATCGACCACACCCTGATTTTTTAATTGAGTTCTCTATCATGGCACCAGCCCCTGATTTCATGGCACACCGTGTCGACAGCCTCCCCAGAGACTCGTCAGGTGCAGGACAAGCAGAACGGCAAGGCGTTTCCGGAAGTTCCCCTGCAACCTGACGGGAGGCAGAAAACCCAAAGCCGCACGCAGATCCGGCTTCCTGCTTCAGAACAGTCTGAAAGAGATTTGTGGCTAAATCAGGAACGCTTCATCTCTCTCGTAGTTTCTGCATGTCAGCCCTTGCGGTGTCATCACAGCCTCGCTAATCGTCGCAACCGACCTGCATGCGCGACCGACACATGCTTCCCGCGTTCATCGCACCTGGAAAACTGGCGTCCCTCACGTCATGCGGGTTTTATTATGCCGCACGACTTCAGTGCGCGCATGACTGCTGGCCAGGAGTTTTGGATGTTCGCTCGCCTGCTGGGTCTCATGTCGGCCGACATGGCAATCGACCTCGGCACTGCCAATACGCTGGTGTATGTCAAAGGCCGCGGTATCGTTCTGAACGAACCGTCCGTTGTGGCCATTGCCGACTCACGTGGCAAAAAACAGGTTCTCGCCGTCGGTGAAGAAGCCAAGCAGATGGTCGGACGCACCCCCGGCAACATCATGGCGATCCGCCCGATGCGTGATGGCGTGATCGCTGATTTCGAAGTCGCGGAAGAGATGATCAAGCACTTCATCCGCCGCGTGCACAATCGAAGCATTTTCGCCAGCCCGCAGGTCATCGTGTGCGTCCCCTCCGGCTCCACGGCTGTCGAACGCCGCGCCATTCAGGAAAGCGCCGAGAGCGCCGGAGCCCGTCGGGTCTTCCTGATCGAGGAACCGATGGCGGCGGCCATCGGCGCCGGTCTTCCGGTCACTGAGCCGTCCGGCAGCATGATTGTCGATATCGGTGGCGGCACCACGGAAGTGGCCGTCATCTCTCTTGGTGGAATCGTCTATGCCCGCTCCGTGCGCGTGGGCGGTGACAAGATGGATGAAGCCATCATCTCCTATATCCGTCGGATGCATAATCTCCTGATCGGCGAGAGCTCCGCCGAACGGATCAAGATGTCCATCGGCTCGGCCATGATGCCGGATGATCCGAACGATCCCGGTCCGCTCCAGAACGTCAAGGGACGTGACCTGATCACAGGCGCACCCCGTGAAGTCGTCGTTTCGCAGGCTCAGATTGCGGACAGCCTCGCCGAACCGATCACGCAGATCATCGAGGCGGTGAAGCTGACGCTGGAAAACACGCCGCCGGAACTGGCCGCCGATATTGTGGACAAAGGCATCGTTCTGACGGGCGGAGGTGCTCTGCTCTATCGCCTCGACGAGGTGCTGCGACTGGCGACAGGACTACCGGTTACGGTCGGAGAAGACCCGCTATCCTGCGTCGCGCTGGGGACTGGACGTGCGCTCGAGGAAATGAAGCGCCTGCGCAATGTCCTTACGACAATGTATTAACGAAAAATAACCATGCACTCTCTGCAGCTTTTTGCCATTATATCAGCAGAGAGCTGAAGGATTATGGCTCGAAGAGCGTAGATTGGGGATACAGCCCCCAAAATATGGGGGTTCCTTGGCGAGCGGCTGCGAGGAAAAATCAGGACAGGTTTCCGGACAAGCGCTGTCTGACATGACAGCCGCCTTGGTTCTGCTTTCCTGCCGGTCAGCACTGCTGGAAAGACCGGCGGCATGATTCCTGTCTCGATCCAGATTCGTCAGGCGCTGGACCGGCTCTGGCTGCCGGCCATGCTCCTGCTGTCCATCGCGATCATGCTTCTGGGATGGGCCAATCAGCGTGTCACAGTGGCGGCGCGCATGGCGACAGCCGATGTCCTCTCGCCTCTGTGGTCGCTCGTAGCCCTGCCCGGTCATGAATTTTCGGAAGCTGTTTCCGAACTGCACAGCATCGGGCACCTCGCGCACGAAAACGCACAGCTCCGCTCCGAGAACGAAACCCTGCGCGGATGGTATGACGTCGCCGTCTCCCTGACGCAGGAAAACGCCATGCTGAAGGAAAATCTCCACTGGATGCCTGATCCGCTGCCGTCCTTCGTGACGGGCCGTGTGGTCGGCGATGTCGGGGGACTATATTCCCATGCCGTTCTCATCAACGCTGGACCCGCCAATGGTGTCCGGGTCGGAGATGTGGCGCTGGCCGCTGACGGATTTGCCGGACGAGTGACAGAAACCGGCGAACATTCCGCCCGTATCCTTCTGATCAGTGATGTCGCCAGCCGCATCCCCGTTCTGCTGGAATCCAGTCATGGAACAGCCATCATGTCGGGTGATAATTCCTCGACTCCGAGACTGATCTTTTATGCTCAGGACAATCATCCGGTGGAAGGAGAACGTGTCGTCACCTCCGGACAGGCGGATCTCCTGCCGACAGGCATCCCGGTCGGCACCGTTCATTATATCCACGCCGGAACGCCGGTTGTGGTTCCCTATGCGCGTCTGAACCATCTGAGCATCCTGCGGGTCTTCAATTTCGAAACCGGGACAATCGAGTCACCGGATGCGCCGGGTCGTGTACCCGTGACATCCAGTCGCAGCGTCCGCACTGATGGCAAGAAAGACAATCCGCTCGACGGCATGACCCTTGGCGGCGTGGTCGAAAGCGCGACCGGACATCCGCCTGCCGGCTACCAGCCGCAACGTCAGGACAATCAGGACAGCGAAAAACCGGATTCATCCCGCACGAACGAGGATGACAACACGCAAAGCGATCATTCGCCGCTACAGAAATCAGGCTCCGTCAGTCCTCATTCGTCTTTTCACTTCCCTCCAGCGGGACGCGGATGAGAGAGCCCGGCATGTCTTCCGACCCTCACTCTCATCCCCAGTCCCACTGGCACCCTGACGTCCGCTCCGCGCCCGCCCTTGCGCAGCGTCTTGACCGGCTGGCCATGCGTCTGCTGCCGGGAGGTCTCACAGCCCTCGCCGCCATTCTGCTTGCAGCCCCGACCGGTATTCCCGGCGCTATCGCGCTGATTCCGGGACTTGCGATGGCCTCGGTCTTTTTCTGGTCCGTCTGGCGACCGGCTTCAATGTCCGTGCCTGTGGTATTCTGTCTGGGCCTTCTGCTCGACCTGATCGGCTTCGCACCGCTTGGGGTCAGCGCCTTCGCTTTCCTGCTGCTGCATGGAACCGCCGTGCACATGCGTTTCGGCCTGATGCGCCTGAATTTCGTCACGCTCTGGCTGGCCTTCACGCTCCTGGAAAGCTGCGTATGCTGGCTGTTGTGGTTTCTGGTTTCTTCACTATCATTCAGAATAATGCCGACAGCCCCGGTCATATTCGAATGTATGCTCACCGCAGGCATCTATCCTCCTTTCGCCGCTCTCGGAAACTGGGCGCATCGAAGGTTTTCCAATCCGGAGCCGCAACTGTGATGGCATCTGAAATCACAACCGGAGCGTCTGTCGGCGGAGCATCCTTCGGATGAAATTCCGTGGACGGAAAAAAAGGGAAAAGCTGAACAGGCTTCTGCCTGCCCGTGAACAGAAAGATCCCGGCAAAGGTGTCTTCACCCGGCGTGCTCTGCTTCTCATGGCGGTCCAGACAGCCGCGCTCGGAGAACTGAGCCGTCGTCTTTACGACCTTCAGGTCAATAGCGGTGACCATTTCGCCAGACTGGCCGACAAGAACCGGACCAGCAAACGTCTGCTCGCTCCACCGCGCGGACTGATTGCCGACCGTTTCGGCACCATCCTTGCCGCCAACAAAACCAACTGGCGCGCTCTGCTTCTTTCCGAAGAAACAACCGACGTCGAGGGAAGTGTCGAGCGGTTTTCCCAGCTCGTACCGCTCGATGAACACGACCGTTCCCGTATCGCCCGCGAGATCCGGCACAAACGCAAATTCATTCCCGTCGTACTCAGGGAGTTTCTCTCCTGGGACGATATGGCCCGTATCGAACTCAACTCACCCTCGCTGCCGGGTGTTCTGATCGATGTCGGCACCACGCGCTCCTACCCGTTCGGAGAGCTTCTGGCCCACACGATCGGCTATGTCGCTCCTCCCAACGAACAGGACGTCGCCAAGTCCGCGCTGTTCGCCCTGCCGGGCATGCGGATCGGCCGCGCTGGCATCGAGCAGAGTCAGGACGCCATGCTGCGGGGACAGGCCGGTTCCGTGGAGATGGAGGTCAACTCCGTCGGTCGCGTCATGAAGGAACTCGACCGGCAGGATGGCACGCCGGGCGATGAACTGGCGCTGACTCTCGACGTGGGATTGCAGCAGACCATCCAGAACCGGATCGGCGACCTCGCCGCCTCTTCTGTCGTCATGGACTGCCGTAATGGTGAAGTTCTGGCGATGTGCAGCACGCCTTCCTTCGACCCGTCCCTTTTCGACAGCGGCGTCAGTCGCTCCCAGTGGATTGAATGGACCAGCGACCAGCGCACGCCCCTGATCGACAAAACCGTCTCGGGCGTCTATCCGCCGGGTTCAACCTTCAAGCCTGCCGTGGCAATGGCGGCCCTGAACGCAGGCGTCATTTCTCCTGCCGACCGGTTTTTCTGCCCGGGCCACTTCGATCTGGGCGGGGCACGTTTCCATTGCTGGGCGAAACATGGTCACGGTTCGGTCGATCTGCATCTTGCCCTGAAATATTCCTGTGACGTCTACTTCTATGAAGTGGCCATGAAAGTCGGCATGGACAGGCTGGCGGCTTCTGCTCACGACCTGGGGCTCGGCACGGAACTGGGCATCGAACTGCCGCATCAGCGTCTGGGCCTCATCCCCACGCCCGAATGGCGACGGAAACACAAACATCACTGGAATGGCGGCGATACTGTCGTCAGCGGCATCGGTCAGGGATTCGTGCAGGTCACGCCTCTCCAGTTGGCGACCTATACTTCCCGTATCGCCACAGGCCGCAAGGTCGAACCGCATCTGGTCCGGGCAGTAAACGGGGATATCGGCGCTCAGGTCGATCCGCAGCACTGGCCGGAACTGGGAATGGACGATCGTTATCTGCGAGCCGTACGGGAGGGCATGTTTGCCGTGGTGAACGAGAGTCACGGCACAGCCCCCAAGGCGCGCCTGACCATTCCGGGCGTCGAAATGGCCGGTAAAACGGGTTCGGCGCAGGTGCGGCGTGTCTCCAGAGCCCTTCGTGAGAGCGGTCACTTCAATTCCGCCACGCTTCCGTGGGAGTTTCGTCCGCATGCGCTGTTCATCTGCTTTGCGCCGTATGACTCTCCGCGCTATGCGGTTTCGGTCGTGATAGAACATGGCAACGCGGGCGCCGATGCGGCAGCGCCGCTGGCCCGGGACATCATGACCGACACCCTGCTGCGCGATCCGGTCAATCACAAGAGCGCGCCGGGACAGACAGTCGCGGATGCAGAGTAGCCTGCACGCTGCCTGAACTGGCCCCGATCTGATTTTCAAGGAGAGCATCACCGTGGATTCACGGATGCCGATGAGGCGTTTTCGCAAGCGGTTGCTACGCGCCGAACCGAATTTCCGCACGCTGTCAAAGCTCTGGCAGGTCAGCTGGCTGTACATCCTTCTCATCTGCACGCTGGCGGGCATCGGCTATATTGCGCTCTATTCGGCAGGAGGCGGCTCAGCCCGCCCCTTCGCCGGGCCACAGGCAGCCCGTTTCGGCTTCGGTCTGATCCTGACGCTGACTGTCGCCATGCTGCCACCCAAGTTTCTTGTCCGGCTGGCATGGCCTCTCTATCTCGTCTCGCTGGCCCTGCTGGTAGTCGTGCTGCAGATGGGTCATGTCGGTAAGGGTGCGGAACGCTGGGTCATGATCGGCGGCACACAGGTTCAACCGTCCGAATACGCCAAAGTCGCTCTGGTCCTGATGCTGGCGACATGGTTTTCCCGCATTCCCTACAGCAAGATGGGCAATCCACTCCGTCTGATCATTCCGGCGCTCATGGTGCTGGTTCCCGTCGGTCTGGTTCTCAAGGAGCCCAACCTTGGCACGGCGGTGATTATCGGCGGCATTGGAGCGTCCCTGTTCTTCGCTGCCGGGATGCGGCTATGGCAGATTGTCCTGCTTCTGCTGCCCGTGCCCTTCCTTCTGAAAATTGCCTACGCCCATTTGCATGATTACCAGAGGGCGCGTATCACCACCTTCCTCCATCCGGAAAGCGATCCTCTGGGAGCCGGCTACAATATCATCCAGTCAAAAATCGCCCTCGGATCGGGTGGCATGTGGGGTCAGGGCTATCTGCATGGCACACAGGGACAACTGAACTTTCTTCCTGAAAAACAGACAGATTTCATTTTCACGACCATCGCCGAAGAATGGGGTTACGCAGGCGGAACGCTGGTCATCGGCCTGCTTCTTCTCCTCATTCTCGGTGGCATGGTGATGGCCATTCGCAGCCGAAACCGTTTTGGACGACTGCTGGCTCTGGGTATTTCAGTGAATTTCTTCCTGTATTGTCTGGTCAATCTCTCCATGGTGATGGGGGCCATCCCTGTTGGCGGCGTGCCCCTGCCTCTGGTGTCCTACGGCGGCTCGGCCCTGATCAATGTAATGCTTGGCTTCGGACTGCTCATGTCCGTCTGGGTCCATCGCAACTCCCGATTTGGCGAAGAAGATGAGGAAGAAGCGTAAATCCTGATCTTGGTTTTGATGCAGAGTTACACTCTGTGAAAATCTGTTTTTCTTTATGATAAAACCGCCCTGCCATTTGGCGGGTTCCTTTGTGCTTTCCCGCTCTCTCTTGTCTCCTCTCCATCTTTGAGAAATGCAGGAAAAATCAGAGCAAAGAAAAACACGCCTTACGATAAAAACGGCGTCCATTGGACCAGCTTCACCTTGAATCGGTGCCATGTTAGCGCCATCGTTTTCGTGTCAGATTGATCTTCAACACAGCTCAGGAAACGAGTTCCTTATGCGGATAAAACATATCGCATTCATCATGGCGTCCGTTCTGAGCATTGCGCCTGTCTGCGCGATGGCTCAGCCCATGCCCGGTGGCGGCCATCAAGGTGGAGAATACCGAGGCGGCGGCGGACGTGACAATGGTGGTCCCGGACGGGGTGGCCCGGCACGCGGCGGTCCCGGCGGACAGCGTGATTTCCGTGGCGGCAATTATGGACGTCGCGGAGCGCCACCACCACCACCCATGAACAACTGGCGTCCCGGCGCACGTTACTGGGGCGGTGACCCATGGATCAACAACTGGCAGTCCTACCGTGGCCTTTATGCGCCTCCCTACGGATATCGCTGGATCCAGTCGGGCAATCAGTTCCTTCTGACCGCCATCGCCACCGGCATCATCTCCGCCGTGGTTGTGAACGGTGTAGTCAGCGGTATGGGGCCAGGTGGCGTGGCTCCGGGCGGTATGGTGGGCGGTCCCGGATACTAAGCCTCTGATATAAGAACACCCTCTGTCACACAGGCAGAGGGTGTTTTTCATTCAGCAGAGACAGCACCTTATCCGGCTGAAGGGGCGGCTTCTTCTTCAGCCCCCTGTCCCTTGAGAAAGGCCTTCAGCTTCTCATCGGCCTTTCCGATATGCACTTCCAGCCGGACATACAGATTTCCGGCTTCGTGCTTTCCGTGCTCCTTCACACCCCGTCCTTTCAGACGCAGGACAGTGCCCGTGTCTGAATCAGCCGGGACATTCATGCGCACCGCACCGGATGGCGTCGGCACCGTGATGGGGCCACCGAGAATGGCCGTCTTAAGATCGACCGGCAGGGTCTGCCGGAGATCCCGTCCTTCCCGGGTATATTGTGCATCCGGTGATACGGTCACGGTGATAAGGGCATCGCCAGCGGGTCCGCCCTGAATCCCCTCGCCGCCTTTTCCGCGCAGTCTGAGAACCTGACCACTTTCAATGCCCGGCGGAATGCGGACATCCAGCGTGGAGCCGCCCGGCAACGAAACACGCGATGTCGTCCCCAGCACGGAATCAATAAAGGAAACCGTGAGATTATAGGACCTGTCCTGCCCCGGCTGCGGACCGGAAGGACGACGGTTGAAACCGCCAGCACCACCTCGTCCACCACCGAACATGCCGCCAAACAGATCGCTCAGATCCTCGGTCGAGAAACCACCAGCACCTCCGGCACCCTGACGGAAGCCGCCCATGCCTTCCCCGAAGTCACGATACCCGCCATGCGCTCCGTAACCCGGAGGCGCGCGTTCCTGTCCGGCAGCATCAATCTCACCGCGGTCATAACGCGCCCGCTGGGCTTCGTCGGACAGCAGGTCATTCGCCTGACTGGCAGCCTTGAATTTCTCCTCAGCTTCCTTGTCATCCGGATTGAAGTCCGGGTGATATTTCTTGGCCAGCTTGCGATAGGCCTTGCGAATCTCGTCCTGACTCGCGGTTCGCGCGACACCCAGTACCTGATATGGATCGCCTGCGCTCACTCATCTTCTCCTTCAGGCGTGGTCACACCAAAACTCTCCGTATCCAGCAGATCAATCAGAACGGCGATTGTTACATCCGTCGAAAAGCCATTCTTCGCGGCTTCAGCTACCAGCGCGTTAAGACGCGGCTTGAGAAACTGTGCCTCGGGGCCTTCAGTCGCCATGGTTCTGCTCCACCTGATCCGGAACGGTCGTAACCCGCGCCGCAATATTGCAGACCCGGTTCCGGACCGCCTTGTGACGCACCCGCACGGATCTCTGTTACGATGCAGCCCGCCACGTCTCCTCATGGACAACGCGCCGATAGGTTGCACCTACTCTTTATAAAATAATGGGAACGCAAACCTGTCGGGTCAATGGGAAGAGACACAAGTCTTTCACATCCCTCACCTCTCGACCGATTTTTCATTTGCCGCCCTCTCCTCCGTCAGCGATATCTCTCCCCGAAAGAGGCGGCCCCGCCCCTCCAAGCGAGAGTTCTGATGGAAGTCGCCCTTACCGTTCTCGCCCTGCTGACCATGACTGCCCTGTCGGGTCTGCTGGGACGACTGCTCCCTATCCGCATTCCCCTGCCACTTTTGCAGATCGCGGCGGGGAGCGCCGTCAGCCTTCTCGGGTTCTCCGTGCCACTCTCCTCGGAGCTGTTCCTGCTCCTTCTGATGCCGCCGCTGCTGTTCATCGACGCCTATCGCATTCCCATGCGCGAATTCGGCGAGTTGCGGACCGTCATTCTCTCGCTCGCTGTCGGACTGGTCATTTTCAGCACCGTCGCGGGGGGATACGCCGTGCACTGGATCATGCCCGCGATCCTGCCCGTCGCCGGGATGGCGCTGGCGGCGGCTCTCTCGCCAACGGACGCCGTGTCCGTCAACAGCTTCCTCGCCACGGCGAAGGCTCCGGCCCGTCTGACCCAGATCCTCAATGGCGAAGCCCTGCTGAACGACGCTTCCGGCCTTGTCTGCTTCAAATTCGCTGTCGCCGCCGCCACGACCGGGCTGTTCTCCCTGAAGGCGGCCTCCAGCAACTTTGTGTATGTCTCGTTCGGCGGCGTGCTGATTGGCGCAGGGCTGGGCTGGCTCTTCGCTAGGATCGAACTAATGGCGCTCAGACGCGGCTATGATGATTCATCGAACCATATCCTGATCTCGCTGCTCGTTCCCTACATCATCTACCTGATTGCAGACTCCGTTGAGTGTTCAGGCATCCTCGCCTCGGTCGCGGCGGGCATCTCCATCCGTCTGACCGGCGTGATGTCGGAAACACAGATCGAGACGCGGCTACGGGCGGCGACCCTGTGGGACCAGCTTTGTTCGACCCTGAACGGGCTGGTGTTCATCATGCTGGGACAGCAGCTTCCCGGACAGGTTGAACAGGCCGCGCATATCGTGCGCTCTGCCGGGCTGACACCGTGGATGCTGCCTCTGGCCATTGTCGGCATCCAGTGCGCCATGAGTCTTCTGCGTGCGATCTGGATGGTCGCCAACGGACTGGTCTTCTACGGCGTCGGAAAACTGATACACCGCCCGCAGGCGTTGCCGTCATGGCGCAATGTGCTGGTCATGACGCTGGCGGGTGCACGCGGGGCCGTCACACTGGCCGCCATCATCTCCCTGCCATCGGAAAGCGACATGCCGGAGCGGACGGTGATGGTCGTGCTGGCGACCGGCGTCATCATTACATCGCTGCTGCTGACCACGTTCGGTCTGCCCCGTGCTCTGAAACTGCTGCCGCGCAATGACGGCGAAACCCCGGCGCAGCGGGAGCTTCTCGAAACCCGCATCACCCTGATCCGCTCCAGCATCGCCGAGCTTCAGGCGGAACAGGCACGCCTGCCGCCGGACGCCAACCGCACCAACGACACGGTCAGCCTGCTGATGACCGAGTTCAACGAACGTCTGCGCCGTCTGGACCCGACACTTGACGACGGGGAAGGCAAACGTAGCGGCAGCGTGCAGAGGAAACGCGATGAACTGATGCTGCGCCTTCGCATTGTGCGGCTACAAAGGCGCGTGCTGCATTCGCTGCTGACGGACCGCAATATCAACGATCTGACGGAACGCGCGATCGGGCGTCAGCTGGATGTGCGGGAGCAGGAGTTCCTGATGGAACTGAACGATCTGCCGCAGTTGCCTGAGCCACCACCGGCGGAGACGTTGATCTCGGCGGTGCCTGTGGGAAAAGTGGAAGAGGGAATGGCCAGCCTCACCTCTACAAAAAGCGGTGAGGAAAGGTGAGAATATGGAAGAGAGCCTAAGTTATTACAGGCATCAAAACAACGAGGCGCAGTTTTCTTGTAGCACATCAATGATGACCTGCCTTTTGTAGCCGCGCTCCCCTTTATTCCAAGGCTTGAGGCGATTTTCCGACTTTATTTCCTTTAGCTCAATGTTTCAAAATGCCGGAGAATCCAGGAAACTTCATACACCAGCCCGAGACTGACGAAAGCCATGTGAAAGCGGCGGTTGGTGGAAGCAATGGCTATGCCACAAAGGACAATATAGACCGGCACCCGAAACCAGTATTCAGCCGAAAACATGGCATAGTGAGCCGCTCCCTTGAGGAGTGTATCGATCAGGTCGAATATGACACTCAGAGCGAAGAACGAAAAAAACCATTTTCGTCTTGAAATAAAAAAATCCTCATATCCCGTGTAATCACTAATGGAATCAGGGAAGAGGAACGCACTCAGAAAAAACAGGATTATCGCGTAAATAATCAGAAACAGATAAATCTCGAATGTCCAGAAGTGCAGTGTGACCAGCCAGAACTCCCACCACCAGAAATGCATCAGCATAAGCAGCAGGGTCAGTACCCAGCCAATATGAACCGGGTAGATCCGCGTCTGTCCGGGATGCTGAATGATGCGCACCAGACCATTGAGCAGACGGGTCATGCTCAGACCCACGACCATACCCATGATGATGCGAACATGCTGAAAAATTTCTGGAGACGGCAAAGGAGCATTGGTCAATGATGCAGTCCTTCTGAACAGGCATTGACGTCACCACGAACACGCATCGGGGCAAGCAGTGCAACGGCAATCCTAGACTGACTGTCGATTGCAAACAGACCATATTCTGAAATATGCCGCTCAATTCTCCGATAACGCAAATAGGTTTACCAGACTGCTTCTTCTATCTGGCTGAAAAACCAGTCATCACCATCATGGGCGAAGATGTAATCGAACGGCCTGCCAGCTCCGGCTACCACGTTCCGATTACATTAATTCAAAAAGAAAAGCCGGGAACAAACCTGCTCCCGGCCTCAAACTCACCTCACATCAAAAACGCTAAAGCGCCTCACTCCTTCTCCGCCGCATCCTTCTTCACGACAGGCTTCGGCTTGGGCAGGTTCAATGCAAGAGACAGTTCCTTCAGACGCGCAGGCTCGACGGTGGACGGTGCGCCCATCATCAGATCCTCGCCCTGCTGGTTCAGCGGGAACAGGATGACCTCGCGGATGTTCGGCTCATCGGCCAGCAGCATGACCATGCGGTCGACGCCCGGTGCCGCGCCACCATGCGGCGGAGCGCCGAAGCGGAAGGCGTTGAGCATACCGCCGAACTGCTCCTCGACCACGCTTTCCGGATAACCCGCGATCTCGAAGGCGCGGATCATCAGGTCCGGGAGGTGGTTACGGATCGCGCCGGAGGTCAGTTCGATGCCGTTGCAGACGATGTCGTACTGATAGGCTTTGACGTCGAGCGGGTCCTGCGTGTTGAGCGCCTCAAGACCACCCTGCGGCATGGAGAACGGGTTGTGGGAGAAATCGATCTGCCCCGTTTCCTCGTTCTTCTCATACATCGGGAAGTCGACGATCCAGCAGAAGCGGAACTCGCCTTCTTCGATCAGTTCCAGTTCGGTCGCAATTTTCGTGCGGACCTGTCCTGAGAACTTCGCCACTTCATCGCCCTTGCCTGCGGCAAAGAACACAGCGTCACCGGCTTTCAGGCCAAGCTTGTCCTGAATGGCCTTCACGCGGTCGGCTTCGAGGTTCTTGGCGATCGGTCCCTTGCCGCCCTCCTCGTCGAACTGGATGTAGCCGAGGCCACCAGCGCCGTTCTCACGCGCCCATGCGTTCAGCTTGTCGAAGAAACCACGCGGCTTCGGACCAGCACCCGGAGCCGGAATGGCGCGGATCTCGCCACCACCAGCCGCGATCTTGGCGAACAGACCGAAGGATGAACCGGCAAACTGCTCGGTGACGTTGGCGATCTTCAGCGGATTGCGCAGATCCGGCTTGTCGGAACCGTAAACGGCCATCGCCTCGGCATACGGGATGCGCGGGAACGGCGCGGGGGTGACAGCCCGGCCATTGCCGAACTCGCGGAACACGCCTTCCATGACCGGCTCAAGTGTTGCGAACACCTCTTCCTGCGTGGCGAAGGCCATCTCGAAGTCGAGCTGATAGAACTCGCCGGGGCTGCGGTCGGCGCGGGCGGCTTCGTCACGGAAACACGGTGCGATCTGAAAGTAGCGGTCGAAGCCCGCGACCATGGCGAGCTGCTTGAACTGCTGCGGAGCCTGCGGGAGCGCGTAGAACTTACCCGGATGCAGACGGGACGGCACGAGGAAGTCGCGTGCGCCTTCCGGAGAAGAGGCCGTCAGGATTGGGGTCTGGAACTCTGTGAAACCCTGCTCGACCATACGACGACGCAGGCTGGCGATGACCTGCGAGCGCAGCAGGATGTTGCGGTGAATCTTCTCACGGCGCAGGTCGAGGTAGCGGTATTTCAGCCGCAGTTCTTCGCCATAATGCTCGTTGCCGGCCACCTGAAACGGCAGGACAGCGGCGGCGGACTGCACCGTGAATTCTTTTGCACGCAGTTCGATATCGCCGGTCGGCAGGTTCGGGTTACGTGTGGTTTCCTCACGCAGCACGACCTCGCCCGTCACGGTGATGACGCTCTCGACGCGGGTTTCTTCGGCGACCGGCATGACCGGGGATTCGGCGGGAATGACAATCTGCGTCAGACCGTCCTGATCGCGCAGATCGATGAACAGCAGGCCGCCGTGATCCCGCTTGCTGTGGACCCAGCCGGACAGGCGCACGGTCTTTCCGGCGTCTTCGGCGCGGAGGGCGGCGCAGCTATGGGTGCGATACGGATGCATGTGGTCAATTCCTGCCCGGCTGGAACGCGGCGCGGACAGCGGGGAGCCGTCCGGCCACAATGTGAAAATTCAGGGGCGGAGGAAGCCGGTCACGGGCGCTCATGTCAAGCCCGGAGAGGTTTCACAGGCATGAACAGCGGCGTATTTCTCACCTGCACCGGAAACCCTGCCGCGTTCCCGTATCGGTAGTCGAAGACACGAACAGCGGATACAAGCGTGTAAATTCCGTCTTCACTGATCAGGCTGCCCGCATGTCCGACACCTTATCCGCCCCGATGACCGGCGTGGAAACTGTTCTTTCCACTCTCCGCGAGACCATGAGCGCCCAGATCAGCACCGTGGCCTCCGTGCGCGAGGAACACAGTCACGGCGAGGCTCTGGATGTCTCCTGTCTGCCCGCCGCCGTTGTCTTTGCGGAAAGCACGGACGACGTCTCCCGCGTGCTGTCGCTGTGTCATGAACATCGTGTGCCGGTCGTAGCATTCGGCGCGGGCACGTCGATTGAAGGTCATGTCACACCGCCTGCGGAGGGCATCAGCCTTGATCTCTCCCGCATGACGGACATCGTGCAGTTCAATCCGGAAGATCTGGACTGCCGTGTGCAGGCGGGTGTGACGCGACAGGACCTCAACGCCCGCATCCGCGATTCCGGCCTGTTCTTCCCTGTCGATCCCGGCGGAGAGGCCACGCTCGGCGGCATGTGCGCCACCCGCGCTTCCGGGACGGCGGCCGTGAAATACGGCACGATGAAGGAAAATGTGCTCGGGATGACCGTGGTGCTCGCCACGGGCGAAGTGATCCGCACAGGTGGCCGGGTCCGTAAATCCTCAACGGGCTATGATCTGACCTCGCTCTTCATCGGCTCGGAAGGCACGCTGGGCATCATCACCGAGATCCAGTTGCGTCTCTACGGACTGCCGGAAAGCATCGCCGCCGCCATCTGCCAGTTCAACACGGTGGACGAGGCCATCACCACGGCCGTCGAGATGATCCAGTATGGTCTCCCGGTCGCCCGCGTTGAGTTTCTGGATGAGGTGCAGATGGCGGCCAGCATCGCTTTCTCCCATCTCGATGAACTGAAGCCGCTTCCCACACTGTTCTTCGAATTCTCCGGCGGTCCCGCGTCCGTGCGCGAGCAGGTGGAAGCCACGGAAAGCATCGCCCGTGACAATGGCGGTCTCGGCTTTGCGTGGGCTGACACTCCCGAGGAACGCACCCGTCTTTGGAAGGCCCGTCACGACGCATTCTGGGCGGCCCGCGCCATCGACCACTCGGCGCTTGTCATCTCGACCGACTGCATCGTGCCGATCTCGCGTCTTGGCGAACTGATCGACAGCGCACGCGAGGATATCGCCGCTTCCGGTCTGCGCGCAGCCATACTGGGGCATGTGGGCGACGGCAATTTCCACACCCTGATTCTCACCGAGAATTCTCCGAAGGGACGTGAGCGGCTGCTTGAACTGGATCGCAGGATTGTGGGCCGTGCGCTGGCGCTGGGCGGCTCATGCAGCGGCGAACATGGCGTGGGGATTGGTAAGCTGGAATTTCTGGAGCCGGAACATGGAGCGGGTGCGCTCAGCGTGATGCGCGCACTGAAGCAGACGATGGACCCACGCGGGATTCTCAACCCCGGCAAGCTTCTGCCGCCGGGCGAAGCCTATAAAGGATGACGACATCCGCCATTCTTGAGGACGTCTTTCGCTGGCGGCGGGATGTCCGACACTTTCGTCCCGATCCGGTGGCCGAGGCCACACTCGACGAGTTATTACAGGTCGCGAGCATGGCGCCGTCGGTCGGCCTCAGTGAGCCATGGCGTTTCATGCAGGTGGACAGCCCCACCCGACGCGACGCCGTGCGGGGTATCTTCGCACGCAGCCAGGCCGATGCCCTCGCGGAACGCGAAAGCGAGGACGCCGCTGCTTATGCCCGTCTGAAACTGGCGGGACTGGACGACGCACCCCATCATATTGCGGTGTTTTCGGTGGAAGATCCCATACAGGGGCGCGGCCTTGGTCGCCGCACCATGCCGGAAACGACGGTGTGGTCCACGGTCATGGCGATCCACACCTTCTGGCTGGCCGCCGCCGCTCGCGGGATCGGCGTGGGGTGGGTGTCCATTCTTGAGCCTGAAGCCGTGCGACAGGCGCTGGAAAGCCCGGCTTCATGGCGCTTCATCGCCTATCTGTGCGTCGGATACCCGAGTGAGCGCCACGACACGCCGGAACTGGAGCGGCTCGGTTGGGAACAGCGCCAGTCAGCCTGCCGGGAATGGGTCAGGCGCTAGCTTCTTCCGTCTGGCGACGCTTTTTGAGCTTTCCGCCGAACCGGTTCACGATTTCTCTGAACATCTCGGGCCGGAACACCGCCAGCAGCGCCGGATAGACGATGCAGGTCACAATGCCGATGACCATGCATTCCACGAAATCGTTGCCGTGAAACAGGCTTGTCTGGGCAAGAAACATGCCGGCTCCTATGGCGATGCAGGAGAAGATCATGGGCAGGAAGTAGAATTCAGCCACAGTCAGAGCAGACACACCTGACCCGATCAGGATCAGATAAGAGGTGATGGGAGGCCACACGAAATAATAGGCCGCCACAGCAAGAGCGACACCCATAACGCCGCCCCAGTATCCGCCAAGACCGACCATGATATAAAACAATGGAAACGCAATGAGTCGATAGTGACAGGAGCGTGCAAACTCCCGCCTTGCGCTCTGGAGAGCGCCCGTAATCCAGCTTATTGCATCAAACGGCAGCCCGATGCTCAGGATGATGACATAGGGCACCGCAGGCATCCAGCGATCACCGAACAGCAGATGCAGTCCCGGTTTCGCCAGCCCCGCCTGCAAAAAGCAGAATGGCATGACAAGATAACCCAGAAGACGGCATGCACGGAGAACGGCGTCAGTCTGACGGGCTGGCTCATTGCGGAACTGCACAAGAGCCGGGAACACGACATTGCTCACATTGCCCGCCAGCATGCGGACGGGCTGGGCGGCAAACCGGAAAGCAAAGAAGTAATAGCCGACCATCGCCTTCGATGCGATGAGCCCAAGCACGATGTAATCACCCTGATTGATGAATTCGATACAGGTCCGGTTCAACAGAATGAGCGTGCTGTTACCCACCAGATAACGGGCCTGTATGGCCTTGTATCGTCCCTTGATGGAAGGTGCGGCGCGTTTCCAGAGCCAGGCTGTCCGCACTATGGCGACAATGGGATAAGGGATGGCGAAGGCGTATGCCCCGGCTCCCAGCGCGGCAAGAATGATGGTCAGGACCTGAAGCGCAACAATGTCGAATGTGTTGCAGGCGGCCAGAAAGCGGAAATCCATTTCCGCCCGGACTTTTACGGCCGACACCGTGCTCAGCGCACGAATGGGCGTAGCAACCGCAATCGCCATGATGAGACCGACAAGAGCTGGGGAATGGTACCAGTGTGCGGCGAATGGCGCTGCGATGAACATGCCCAGCATGCCTGCCACACTCACTCCCGCCGACATCCAGAACGCCAGCGGCTCCCACAACGTCATGGTTTTCTGACGCTGGAGCAGAACCTCGTCGATCCCGAAGCTGATCAGGGAGTTGGCGATGGCGGTAACCGTCAGCGCAAGACCAATCGTGCCGAAATCTTCCGGCAGAAGTAATCGCGCCAGAAAAAGTTGCGAGATAAATCCAATGCCCCGAGCGGCGAGACTCTGAACTGCAAGCCAGAGAAAACCGCTGGTCGCAGCCTTCCCTACTCCGGATGGGCGTACTGTTTTTGCGGTCATAGCGGCAGAGAACTGTTCATGCGACCCAATCCGGTTTCCGACGCGATCCTTTCTGACATCGGGAATGTCGTGTTCAGATCACGCCTAAATCATTCTATTTATATGCATCTTTTAAGGCCGTGAGCGCCCATCCATCCAATCAGGATTCACTCCTGTAGCAGTCGGAGAGACTGAAAAGCAGCCCTTCCTTCTTCCCATGTGGCACGTCTTCAGCTCAACGATCCATCTTCAAAGCAGCAAGGAACGCGCTCTGCGGAATTTCGACCTTGCCGAACTGCCGCATCCGCTTCTTGCCCTCTTTCTGCTTCTCCAGCAGCTTGCGCTTACGTGAGATATCACCACCATAGCACTTCGCCGTCACGTCCTTGGACAGAGCGCCGATGGTCTCACGCGCGATGACGCGCGCGCCGATGGCGGCCTGAATGGCGATCTTGAAGAGCTGGCGAGGAATCAGATCTTTCAGTCGGGCGCAGATAGCGCGGCCACGGCTCTCGGCTGCCGACCGGTGCGCGATGAAGGACAGCGCATCCACCGGCTCCTGATTGACGAGAATCGAGATCCGCACGAGGTCGCTCTCTTCGTAACCATCCATCTGATAATCGAAGCTGGCATAGCCACGGGTCAGAGACTTGAGACGGTCATAGAAATCGAACACCACTTCGTTAAGCGGCAGACGATAGACCGCCATCGCACGGTTGCCGACATAGGTCAGATCAATCTGCACGCCACGCCGCTCGGTGCAGAGTGTCAGCACGGCGCCGAGATACTCATCCGGCACCATGATCGTGGCCTTGATCCAGGGCTCTTCGATGGTTTCGATCTGCATGGGATCAGGCATGTCGGCCGGATTATGCAAATCCTCCTTCGTGCCGTCATTCATGTTCAGGTGATACACAACGGACGGTGCCGTCGCGATCAGATCGAGATCGAACTCGCGGGACAGACGTTCCTGAATGATCTCGAGATGTAGCAGACCGAGGAAGCCACACCGGAATCCGAAGCCCAAAGCGGCAGACGTTTCGGCCTCATAGTGGAACGAAGCATCATTCAGACGCAGCTTGCCGAGACTGTCGCGCAGCTTGTCGAAATCATCCGCGTTGACAGGGAACAGGCCACACCACACCACCGGAATGGAGGGCTTGAAGCCTGAAAGCGGCTCGGCAGCCGGACGGCGGTCATCGGTGATGGTGTCGCCCACATTACAGTCGGCGACGGTCTTGATGGCGGCGTTGATGTAGCCCATCTCGCCCGGCCCGAGGTCATCCACCGGCACCATGCGCGGCGCGAACACGCCGACTTGATCGACCAGATGGGTCGCGCCTGAGGACATCATACGGATACGCGCACCCTTCTTCAGGCGGCCTTCCTTAATGCGCACGAGAATGATGACGCCGAGATAGGCGTCGTACCAGCTATCCACCAGCATCGCCTTGAGTGGCAGATCAGCTTCACCGGTCGGCGGCGGCAGGCGGGTGACCACGGCTTCCAGCACGCCTTCAATATTGATGCCGGTCTTGGCCGAAATCTCCACGGCGTCCTCAGCGTCGATACCGATGACTTCCTCGATCTGCGCCTTCACGCGCTCGGGCTCGGCTGCGGGCAAATCGATCTTGTTGAGAACGGGCACAATTTCGTGATTGGCGTCGATGGCCTGATACACGTTGGCCAGCGTCTGCGCCTCCACACCCTGCGAAGCGTCCACGACCAGCAGCGAGCCTTCACAGGCAGCGAGCGAACGGCTGACTTCGTAGGCGAAGTCAACGTGGCCCGGTGTGTCCATCAGATTCAGGATGTAGGTCTTGCCGTCCTTGGCCGGGTAGGTCAGACGCACGGTCTGCGCCTTGATGGTGATGCCGCGCTCGCGCTCCAACTCCATGTTGTCGAGCACCTGATTCGTCATCTCGCGGGCGGTCAGCGCTCCGCAGGCCTGAATCATCCGGTCGGCAAGAGTGGACTTGCCGTGGTCGATATGGGCGATGATCGAGAAGTTACGGATCAGGGAAAGAGGCGTATCGGTCATGCCCGCTCCATAGGGGATAAAGCGGGAAAAGTCAGCACGGGAAAGCATGGGAAATGCAGCCTGCCGCAAAGAATCAATCGGCCTCGCCACCCGCACGCACCCGCGCTACAATTCCACACATGGTAGATCAGGCTCCCTTCCCCCTTCCGCACGCTCGACTGCGCCCTCTTTCCGCTCAGGTTTCGCTTGCAGCGAACACCACATCATCGGGGCAGAGCACAGATGTTTCCCCACCTCGGTGGGACCTGTCCGATCTTTACACGAACCCCGACTCGCCTGCGATAAAGGCTGATCTGGACCGTGCGGCTGCCGAGGCAAAGGCTTTTGCGGGCCAGTATAAAGGCGCCATCGCCTCTCTCTCCGGCGCTGATCTGGCGAAAGCGATCGAGACCTGCGAAGCGATCAACGAGATTCTCGGCAAGGTCGGCTCCTTCGCGTCCCTTTCCTTCTCCGCCGATATGACCGACCCCGAGACGGGCAAGTTCAGTCAGGCCGTGCGCGAACGCATTTCCGATATCTCGGCTGACCTGCTGTTCTTCACGCTGGAACTGAACACCATTGAGGAAGACGTGCTGGAAGCAAAGCTGTCTTCTTCCTCCGCGCTGGCGCACTGGCGGCCGTTCCTGCGTGATCACCGGATGTTCCGCCCGCATCAGTTGCCGGACGACATCGAACAGGTGCTGCTGGAAAAATCCGTGACCGGCGCATCCGCCTGGTGCCGTCTGTTCGACGAGCAGATCACGGCTCTGCGTGTATCACTGGACGGACGGGAAATGCCGCTTGGCGAAGCCCTGAACCAGATGTCGGATCAGGACCGCAGCCGACGGGAAGCGGCAGGCAAGGCGATCGGGAAGACGCTGGGCGACAATATCCGGCTGTTTTCTCTGGTGACCAATACGCTGGTCAAGGACAAGGCCATCTCCGACAGGATGCGCCATTATCCCCGTCCCGAGTCCTACCGCAATGTTTCCAACACTGTGGAGGACAACGTTGTCGATGCGCTTGTCTCCGCTGTTACGGATGACTTCCCTCGCCTGTCTCATCGTTATTACAGCCTGAAAGCCAAATGGCTCGGTCTGGAAAAGCTGGAACACTGGGACCGCAACGCTCCCCTCCCCGGAATGCGCGAAAAAGAGATCCCATGGACAGACGCCAAGGCGATCGTCCATCAGGCTTACGAAAACTTCGATCCTGAACTGGGGAAGATTGTCGACGAGTTCTTTGACAAACCGTGGATCGATGCCGCCCCTGTTCCGGGAAAATCGCCGGGGGCGTTCGCCCATCCGGTCGTGCCATCGGTTCATCCTTATGTCCTGATGAACTATCGTGGACGCACGCGTGACGTCATGACGCTGGCGCATGAACTCGGTCATGGCGTGCATCAGAAACTGGCTTCGAAACAGGGCTACTTTCTCTCATCGACACCCCTGACTCTGGCGGAAACGGCCAGCGTGTTCGGCGAGATGCTGACTTTCCAGTATCTGCTCGATGCGGAAAAGGACCCCGTTCAGAAAAGGCTTCTTCTCGCCTCCAAGGTTGAGGACATGCTGAACACGGTCGTCCGTCAGATCGCGTTCTATCAGTTTGAGAGCCGCGTACATCACGCCCGCCGTGAGGGCGAACTGCTACCCGAACAGATTGGCGCCATCTGGCGCGAGGTGCAGACAGAAAGTCTTGGCCCCGCCTTCAACTTTACACCTGAATATGACACCTACTGGGCTTACGTGCCCCATTTCGTGCATACGCCGTTCTATGTCTATGCCTATGCTTTTGGAGACTGCCTCGTGAATGCACTTTATGGCGTCTATCAGCAGGGCGAACCGGGATTCCGGGAGAAATACCGCGCAATGCTGGAAGCCGGTGGCACCAAACGCCACGGCGAGCTTCTGGCGCCTTTCGGCCTTGACGCCAGTGATCCCGCCTTCTGGCGCAAGGGGCTGGATGTGATTTCGGGCTTTATTGATCAGTTGGAGGAAGCCTGAACCATGGCGGAGAAAGATCTCGACACCACAGGTCTGTTTGGTGAGTTTCGTCGAATGGTCCGCACAACCGGCACTGTCGGAGGCATCGCAGCCCGCATGGCGGGGCATCGCCTTGGCCTCAAAGGTGATGGCGCGGCCCATGCAGAGGATCTGAAAGCCATTCTTGGCGGCCTCAAGGGACCACTGATGAAAGCGGCGCAGCTGCTCGCCACCATCCCCGGCGCATTGCCTGACGAATATGCGACGGAACTGGCGCAGCTTCAGTCGAATGCGCCGCCGATGGGCTGGAGTTTTGTGCGTCGACGCATGGCAGCCGAACTTGGCCCTGATTGGCAAAAGAACTTTCGTGAGTTCGGTCGGGAGGCGGCTGCGGCGGCCAGCCTTGGTCAGGTCCACAAAGCGGTCCTGCAGAATGGTGAAGTTGTTGCCTGCAAGCTGCAATATCCGGACATGGCGACAACGGTCGAGGCCGATCTCAAGCAGTTCCGTATGGCCATGGGCGTTTACCATAAGCTGGACAACGCCATTCGTCAGGACGACGTGATTGAGGAACTGACAGACCGCCTGAGAGAAGAGCTTGATTACAAGCGTGAAGCTGCAAACCTTCGGCTTTACGATATCATGCTGAAGAACTCGGCTTCTGTTACCATTCCAAAAACTGTTGACAGTCTCTGCACCCATCGTCTTCTGACCATGGAATGGGTCAATGGTCAGGGGCTACAGAAAGTTCTCGACACCAACCCTTCGCAGGAAGAGCGCAACACCATGGCGCGTGCGCTTTTCGAAGCGTGGTACGTGCCGCTGTATCGCTATGGCGTCATTCACGGCGACCCGCATATGGGCAATTTCACTGTTCGTGATGATTTCGGATTCAATCTGCTCGATTTCGGCACGATCCGTGTCTTCCGTCCCCGTTTCATCCGGGGCATCATCGAACTTTGTGAAGCCCTCCGCACAAAAGATGAAGATCGCGCAGCCCATGCTTACGAGATGTGGGGGTTCGATGGCCTGTCCCGTGAGACGATGACCGTGCTCAACGAGTGGGCCAGCTTCCTCTATGAGCCGCTCATGGAAGATCGCGAACGCACCATCAATGAAAATGCCGAAACGATCTTTGGACGCGACATAGCCGGACGTGTTCATACCGGCCTGCAAAAAACGGGCGGCGTCAAACCACCACGCGAATTTGTTCTTGTCGATCGTTCAGCAATTGGCCTCGGTTCCGTCTTCATGCGGATTGGAGCGAAACTGAACTGGCACAGAATGTTCCAGGATCTTATCGCTGACTTTGATGAGGATACTCTGGCTGCCCGTCAGGCTGAAGTCCTCAAGGCTGCCGGACTCTCAGAGTTCATCAGGAAATAATCTTATTTATTTCGAATAATTTATATTCGGGACTACAGGAAACACACCCCCTCCTGAGTTCCGAATAAATCCAATTCCAAAAAAGACTTTTTCAATATACATAAATTATATTCGTCATTTTCATTTCGATATCGAAATATTTAATGCAAATTATAGAAAATAAAATTTAGTGTTTTTACATAATATTATTTAATAAAAACAAAGTACTTATCAAACAAAAAATATTCAATACTCAAATCAACCGGAACTCCGGGATATTTATTCAAGGATTACACCATGTACGCCTTACTGTTTGCAGAACCCGTTCTTGATCGTGATGTTGTCCGTGTCGGCACCAGAGAAGGTATCTTTTCGTCCCCTCTGATCCGCGCCTGCGCTCAGGGCGATCGGGCCTCCATACACGCCTTGCTGATCGGGTTCTGGCCCTTCGTGCAGGCCTTTGAACGCGCCATTGATCAGCGTGTCGGACATCTGCCGTTGCGTCCACTCGTGGAACGTTTCGGGCAGTCACGCGTAAAGACGTTTTTTACGGAAGCACGTGAGGCTGTCAGAGAGATGAAGGAAGAGGAAGGTTCGCATGCACTGCTTTGGGTCGCAGGCGCGAAAGAACTGGGAATTGACCTGAATGCAGATGAATATCCGCAGCTCTCATCAGTTGAAAATCTTATTCAGGCGTCCACCAGCGATGACCCTGTCGAGTTTTTCTCGTGGCTGGCCGGTGTGGAGTACCTTGCAGAAGAGCTCTCGGCCTATCTCTGCCATGCCCCCCGCTTCACCAGCGCTTTTCCGTCGGGACGCTGGATCTGGGGAGAAGCCCATAATGCCCATGATCATCATGGTCCGTCACATCTTGAAATAGATGAAGACCTTGCACGAGCCTATCATCCGTCAAGTGATCCAGAAATTGTGGGAGCAACCCTGAGCGCCAACATCCGCCGCTGTATTCATCTTTTCGATAGGGCAGCAGATCAGATCCAGGAAACCCTTGTTCAACCGGAAAAAGTTTCCTAAAAATCACAGATCTTTTAATGAAGTGCTAATATCATTTTAATATGATTGTGTCGTTTTTTCAAGAGAAAATGCCTCTATTTCTTTGTCTGACAGGAAATAGAGGCATTGCCAAAACATGAGGAAGGCAAACAAGGCATGAAAAATCGACAGAATGAGATCTTCGTCCAAAAAATATGACGAAACCGGCTGTTTTTATAAGTCTCTGGAAAAAAATCAAAAACATTCCCTTTTTGCTGAAAGGGCCGGTTATACCCCCACGTCTGCGGGGGATCGTCAGAGGGCAGCAACGCAGGACGCTTCTGCGTCTGCTGCCTTTTCATCTGATAGCCAACATAATCAGCGCGCCACTGACACTGTCTTTCATTGAAAGACGTCATCCCTTTTACGGGATTGCGCTTCTTGTCATCATAGAAACGCTCGTTTTAAGTTACACTTTCTGTGTATGGCTCTTTCAGAACACAGCCCTTTCCAGAAAAAACTTTACGATCTTCAATATGCTGCTTGGATTTTGCTGGGCAAGCCTCCCCGTGATCGTGTTTCCCAACGGATCCGATCAGGAACAGACGCTGATCGCAGGCGATATTGTTGCTCTCATTGCAACGTCTCTGTCCATATCTCCATTTTTCTGCGGAACAGTCGCTCTCTCCACCACCATGATTGCTGGCTGCATCGTTGCGCTGTCCCTGGCGTGGCTCCTGCAACCGGACACACTGTATGTGGTGCTCATGATGCTGCTGGGCATCTATGCAGCCTTCATTCTTGGACTGGGTCGCGCCGTTTCCATTCTTCTTAAGCGTTACATCATCACCAGTCTGGAACTTGAGGAGCAGACTGAAATCGTAAGGCTGATGCTGCGGCGTTCAGACCAGAGCGTTGGCGAGTGGGTATGGGAAACCGATGTCAGCGGACACCTTACCAGCAGCATTCCGGCCCTTGAGGCCATATTTCAGGACGCAGGAAGTCTCGCAGGAAAACAGTTCCTGCAAACACTTGAAGAGCATGTAACGGCACATGCCCAGTGGCATCATCTTGCAGAATGCATGCAGTCGCATCTGTTTTTTCGTGATCTGATCGTTTCACTCAAGAGTGAACACTCGATCCGCGTTCTCTCACTCACCGGCCATCCTCTTTTCAACAATGATGAATTCACGGGATATCGCGGTATCGGCGCGGACATCACCAGAGACTACACCCTGGACCAGCAGGCCTCTTTCAGAGCGGCGCATGACAGCCTTACCGGGTTGCCTAACCGTTATGCCTACGAAGATTCCCTTCGTGCAGTTCTTGTGAAACTGTCTCGTGAACAAACGCCTTTTGCACTTGTGGCTCTGGATCTCGACAAGTTCAAACCCATCAATGATACACTGGGACATGCGATTGGCGATCAGACATTAATCGAGATTTCAAAACGTCTTCAAAGCTGCCTGAAGAATAACGACACGCTGTTCCGCATTGGCGGCGATGAAATGATTCTTATCCATCATCACGCTTCCCTCGATTCAGCAACTCATTTGGCGATGCAACTCGTCACCACAGTGGCGAACCCGTTTTTCATTGCCGAGACCGTCATCCAGTGTTCCATCAGCGCCGGCATTGCGCTGGCGCCAGTAGCAGGCTCCAATGAAAGCGCCTTGCAGGAAGCAGCTGATCTGGCCCTGTACGAGGCAAAACGACATGGCGGCAACACTCACCGGGTGTTCGTCCCCTCCTACAGGGCCGTAGCTGATTCCCGCAGGGATCTGATTCGTGATCTGCGTGAAGCCATCCAGACACAAAGCATTACGCTGTATTATCAACCCATCATCAATGCGCAGACGCGCCATCTGGCTGGCTTTGAAGCTCTGGCGCGCTGGACCCATCCCATTCTGGGCCCCATCCCTCCCGACCGCTTCATACGCCTCGCAGAAGAAGCCGGTCTGATGCACGATCTGGGGTACGCGCTCCTGGCCGAAGCCTGCCGCACGGCGCGGACATGGCCGCAGAATCTGTGGGTATCAGTCAATATTTCTGTCGATCAGCTCTATCATCGGAGCTTCGTCCAGGAAGTCAGAAAAATCCTGAAAGAGACGTCCTACCCCCCAAAACGGCTCCAGCTTGAGGTCATCGAAACCATTTTCATGGAATCGGATGCCGCCACCTATGGCGTCCTGCAGGAACTGGATGCGCTCGGCGTCCGGATTGTTCTTGATGATTTCGGAAAAGGCTATTCCTCTCTTGGGTATCTGAGGTTTTTTCCGTTCTCCAAGATCAAGCTTGATGCAAGTTTCGTGCGGGACATGCTTTCGGACTCCCGTAGCGCCGCCATTGTCAGCGCCGTGATTGCCCTGGCGGGCGATCTGGGTGTGGCTGTGACAGCAGAAGGCGTTGAAACAGAAGAGTATTTTCATAGGCTAAGCAACAAGGGCTGCACTGAAGTACAAGGTTATCTCTTCGGATATCCGATGCCAAAAGAAAGAGTAGCATCCTTCATTGCCTTGAACTCCCGCCGCGTGCCCTTCATCACCCAAAGCACACTGCAATCGTGATACCCTTTGTAATGAACAGGAATGTTACGTTTCTGCTCCAATTTTGATGATTATCCATATCATCAACTGACATACAGACGTCAGTTACCCGGAGAGGCCCCGTCATGAACACTGAGTCCAGACTGAATTTTGTCATTCTTTTGGGAAGCCTGCGCAAAGCCTCGCTCAATGCGGCCATTGCTCGCGCTCTGCCTGATCTGGCTCCTCCGGGCATATCGATCACCTCTCTGGGATCAATCGGGGATTTTCCGCATTATGACGCGGACGTGCAGGAAGAAGGCTTCCCAGCCCCGGTCCTCGCCATGGCGCAACAGATCGCCGCTTCGGATGGCGTCATCATCGTGACGCCGGAATACAATTACTCCATTCCGGGCGTTCTTAAAAATGCGATCGACTGGCTTTCCCGCCTGTCGCCGCAGCCCTTCGCCAACAAACCGGTGGCGATTCAGACAGCCTCGCCGGGCCTCATCGGTGGAGCCCGCGCCCAGTATCATCTCCGCCAGTCACTGGTCTTTCTGGACGCGTTTGTTCTCAACAAACCGGAAGCCATGATCAGCCAGGCCGCGCAAAAAATAGATCCTGAGAGTCTGCAACTCACCGACATCGGAACGCGGGAGTTTCTGACCCGTCAAATCAGCGCTTTAGCGGCGCTTGCCAACAGACTGCGTGAGTAATTTTCGCTAGCCTCCAAACGTAATGGGGGAAGCCACCTTTCGGCAGCCTCCCCCACACAACTCTTGCAGATGTCGTAAAAATTACCGACGCTTGCGCGAAGAATCCCGAGCCGGATCACCACCGGAGCGGCGAGGCTTCGCCGTGCGTGAGCCTGGCGCCCGTCCACGCGGCGAAGGCGCTTCGTTACCTGAAGGCGCCTTGGCGGGCTCGATCCGGATTTCATCCGCATCCGCAGCGGAAGCGCATTCGGTAAACCGCTGCGCTTTTTCGGGCGAGATTTCTACAAGCGTGTAAGTCGGCGCGATACGGATTGAACCGATATCTTTCTTGGTCACACCGCCAAGACGGCAGATGACCGGCACCAGCCACTTGGGATCAGCCTTATCGGCACGACCGACAGAAAGCTTGAACCAGCTTCCGCCAACCATCTGTTTCCGTTCCCGCGGCTCGCGAGGCTCACGCTGTTCGCGTCCGCCTTCCCGCGGAGCACGGGCAGGCGCGCTGGAAGGCGTGATCGGCCGCACTTTGACGGGCTGGGGCAGACCCTTGTTCCACAGGAACACCAATGCCGCCGCCAGCTGCTCAGGCGTCCTCTCAGCGATCAGACGTTCCACGAGCGGCTTTACATTTTCCGGTGTTTCGCGCGTCAGAGCCTCGCTGGTGATCAGGCGCTCCGTATCCGCTTCATGAATCTGATCCAGCGTCGGAGCCGTATTCCACGTCACATCGACTCCGGCAGCCTGAAGCAGGCGATCGGCCTGACGCTTCTTCGACGGCACGGTCACCAGAACACAGATGCCCTTGCGGCCCGCACGACCGGTACGTCCTGACCGATGCAGCAGCGTGGCCGGGCTGCCCGGCAGGCTGGCATGAATCACCAGTCCCAGAGAAGGAACGTCAATGCCGCGTGCCGCCACATCGGTGGCTACGCAGACTCGGGCCTGACCATTACGCAGGCTTTCGATGGCGCGACTGCGCTCGTTCTGCCCCAGTTCACCGGAAATCGCGACGGAAGAGAAGCCATGCTGCAGAAGGGCTGCGTGTAACTGACGCACGCCTTCACGTGTATGGCAGAACACCATCGAGCATGGGCTTTCGATCAGCCGCAGCGTATTGATGATGGCGCCGATCGTGTCATTCTGGTCAGCAAGAATGGCGCGATATTCGATGTCGGTATGCGGCTCGTTATCACCGATCGTGTCGATACGCAGCGCATCATGCTGGTAGCGCTTGGCGAGACGGGCGATTTCACGGGCGATCGTCGCCGAGAACAGGAAGCTGCGACGGTCCTGAGGCGTTGCGTCGAGCAGTGTCTCCAGCTCTTCGCGGAAACCAAGGTCCAGCATCTCGTCGGCTTCGTCGAGCACGGCGACCTTGAGGCCGGACAGATTCAGATTCTTCCGCGAAAGGTGATCGCACAGACGCCCCGGCGTACCGACCACAATGTGACAGCCCATGGATAGCGCACGCGCTTCCTTGCGTGGCTCCATGCCGCCGACACAGGACACAATGCGTGCGCCAGTGCCAGCGTAAAGCCACTCCAGCTCGCTCTTCACCTGCAGGGCGAGTTCGCGGGTCGGCGCGATGACCAGCGCCAGAGGTGTGGGGGCATGAGCGGCCTTGCCCTGCTCATCAAGCAGTTCATTGGCCATAGCCAGACCAAAGGCGACTGTCTTGCCGGAACCTGTACGCGCCGAGACGAGAAGATCCCGCCCCTTTGCCTTTTCATCCAGCACAGCCTCCTGAACGGGCGTTGGCTCCTGATAACCGCGTTCGGCGAGAGCGTGCGCAAGCGTGGGGACTGTGTCCGGAAAAGGCATGGTTTAGATTGGTCCTGGAACGGGAGACTGGAAGCCGGACATAAAGAGAAATCTCTGGAAAAGCCAGCGTCAGCTCATAAAAAACAACGGGCGCCCGGAGAGGAGCGCCCGCATGTCCTGTATGCAGCCATATTTACTGAAATGGCAAATACCGGAAATCAAAGAAGAGCTGACTTTCAGATGTATGGGGTTTTCCACCTACCCCCTCCCATGCCTGCACACGGGAATAGGCCAGCTGGGTTCCGAATTCGACAGTCCCATACCGTCCCTTGAAAAAACGCCACCAAGCGCCGATCGTGCCTTCCATGACACTATGGATATTGGCCGTGCAGGGCATAGAGGACATTTCGATATTGCAGCCCGAAGTGATCGCATTCGGGTTGCCATAACCATAGGCGGACCCATTCAGGTTAGAATAGTTACGCCCGGCCCACTGGGTGCCGAAATAACCATAGACATCGAATCTCGGGCTGGGATGAGCGATGATGCCCGCAGTCCCCTGTGCCGAGAACAGCGGCTGCGGCTTGCCCTGAGCATTGATGGTCGCATCCGGCAGCAGAACCGAACCGTATCGACCAATGCCATACCCCGCCAGACCAGCAAGACGCACTTCCACCTTGTGAGGGATGACAGGAAGAATCATCGAGCCGCCACCACCGCCGGTGGGCGCCGTGTAGTTGTGTCCTCCACCTTCCCATGACACGCGGTCATGCGCGAAATGGGCGATGCCTTCAATTTCGTAATGGCCCCAGTGAGGATCATAGGCGATCTTGGCGATGACATCCGGCGCAATCTCGTTCGAGAACGGTCCGTTATTGGTCAGGCCCGTGCCATCCTTGTTGATGGTCGCCACCTTGCCGCCCGGCAGGACCACCCGCTCGTCACCCTGTGTCGTGTAACCGGTCGTATCATACAGAGTCTGCGGATTCTCGATGGACAGACCCAGCCAGAGCTTGTGCTTGAAGAAATCCTGCGTGATGCGGACCTGCCACTGACGCGCCCATGTCTGGCCGGCAAGCATCGCGGCATCGATCGTTTCCGGCAAACTTTCCTGCCGCGGCACGATACCGATACGACCCGGCGTCAGCATGCTCCACGCCTGCCCCGCCAGAAAATGGAAATTTTCCTTGCTGTTATCATAGACAAGGTAAGCCTGCCGGAGACGCGGGGAGTAACTGTTACTCTCGTAGGCGTTCGTCGTATCGGCACCCGCACCAAAATCCGTTTCAAAGAAGCCGGAGATGGTTTCGTACTGATCGATATTGCCTCTGAGCATAAGCGACAGACGACTGTATCGTGCGCTGCCTTCAAAGCTGTTGGTGTGATAGTTCGGGCTATTCCTGTAAGGCAGCCCGGACCAGAATGTGAAGGTGCCCGAGGACATCTGGCGGTTCTGCAGCACGGTGGCGGCATCGACAAATCCACCGAGGGCGATCGTCACCGGCCCTACATGAAAGACACCGTGATCACCCACAGCACCGGCTGCCTGCGCGCCCACCGTTTCACGCGGGTGCGGACCAACGCCGTTTTCAGCCGTATGAGCAATTGTATCTTCCGCTCGATGCGCCGTCACTGTTTTGATCGTCGGCACATCCTCTGTCACGAAAGTCGGACGCACCTCCGGTTCGTGCCCATGTGGCGTCACCCGCACCGGTTCCTCAATCTCCGTCTCGGGAACGGGAACGGTTTCATTGTTGGCCGTCATGATCTTCTGGCGGGTGGCCTTGCTCAGACCGGCGTGACTGGTGGTCGTTTTGGCCGCCGCAGTCTTTCGGGCGACAAGCTGTTTCTGCAGCCCCACCAACGCTTTGGTCAGCTGCGCCTGCTGCTGCTGAATTCGCGCAATCTGCTGCTCCATGAGCTCCAGTGATTCGCTCTGTTCATCAGCATAAGCTGCGAGAGGGGAAAATGCTGCCCCGGCACAAAGCAGGAAAGCCAGAGAAGAAGTGGTCCGGCGGAAAAACGTCGGGCATTGGGGCATGGAGGAGCGGCGTCCGTTTTCTCGCAAGAGTTTTACGTCAAAGTATTTCTTATTAAAGACATTCGATAATAAACCACCCGCGAAATGTCATTCAAAAAAAAATTTAAGAAGCCGGTCACGACATGTGTCAAAGGTAATTTTTTCCGACAAAACCGTGCATTCCAGAGGTTTTTGACCTAAATGTCACACATGAAGACATTTTTTCAGAAGATGCATGGATTGGGCAACGACTTCGTCATCATCGACGAACGGTCAGGCTCTTTTGACTTGACACCCACGCGGATCGCCAGCCTGGCCGATCGCAGGCGTGGAATCGGCTGCGACCAGTTCGTCACTCTCTCTGCGCCAGCAGATAGCAAAGCCGCTGTCTTTGTGCGCTTTTTCAATCCTGACGGAAGCGAAGCAGGCGCGTGCGGCAATGCGTCCCGCTGCGTCGCCAGTCTGCTTGGACAGGAACGCGAGACTGACAGACTGACTTTTGAGACACGCAACGGCCTCCTGAAAGCAGAAGTGCTTTCCCGCGACGCGACGGGAGGCGCTGTCGTCGCGGTCGATATGGGCTGTCCCCAGGCTGACTGGCAGGCGGTGCCACTGGCGAAAGCCACCGACACACTCCGCCTCCCCCTCGCGGGCGAGCCAGCCGCCCTGTCCATGGGCAATCCGCACGCGACTTTTTTTGTAGAAGACCTGTCCGAAGCGGAACGCGGTCCGGAACTGGAGGTCGATCCGATTTTCCCGGACCGCGCCAATATCGGTTTTGCCCGCATCGACGCGCCGGACCGGATGCGGCTGCGGGTCTGGGAGCGTGGCGCGGGCTTTACACTCGCCTGCGGTTCCGGGGCCTGCGCGGCCGTGGTGAACGCGGCCCGGCGTGGTCTGGGTGAACGCCGGATGACAGTAGAGGTTGACGGCGGGGAGATGGTTATCGCATGGGATGCTGACGATCATGTGCTGATGACCGGTCCCGCCCAGCTTGCCTTTGAAGGGACCGTCGATCTCGAGGCCTATCCAAAATGACTGACACCCCTCCGGACATGCCGGTGGACGACACGCCCAATGCAACACAGGGCGTGGATATCCTGACTTTCGGCTGCCGCCTCAACACCTACGAGAGTGAGGTGATGCGTGGCCACGCGGCGGCGCTGGAGGATGTCATCATCGTCAACACCTGCGCCGTGACCAACGAGGCCGAGCGGCAGGCGCGGCAGGCCATCCGCCGCGCTCACCGTGAGCGTCCGGATGCCCGCATCGTCGTGACCGGCTGCGCCGCGCAGATCAATCCGGATCGCTGGGCGTCCATTCCCGGCGTGACGCGGGTGCTCGGCAACGAGGACAAGCTGAAGGCGGAAAGCTGGAGCCTGCCTGCTCTCGGTTCGGGTAACGCCGTGTCCGACATCATGGCCGCCAAGGAAACAGCCGCGCATCTGGTGACTGAGTTCGCCGGACGCACCCGCGCCTTCGTGCAGGTGCAGCAGGGCTGTGACCATCGCTGCACGTTCTGCATCATCCCCTACGGACGTGGGCCTTCCCGCTCCGTGCCAGTGGGGGTGGTGGTGGAGCAGGTGCGCGCGCTCGTGGCGTCCGGCTACCGTGAGGTCGTACTGACCGGCGTAGACATCACCTCGTGGGGTGACGACCTGCCCGGCACGCCGCAACTCGGCCAGTTGTGCCGTCGCCTGCTGGCGCTGGTGCCTGAACTGGAACGACTGCGGCTGTCATCGGTCGATCCGGTAGAGATCGACGAGGATATCTGGCGTCTGCTGGAAAACGAACCGCGCTTCATGCCTTACCTGCATCTGTCCCTGCAGGCCGGGTCGGACATGATCCTCAAGCGGATGAAACGGCGTCATCTGGTCGCGGATGCGGCGTCTGTCATTGAACGGGCGCGGTCGATCCGTCCCGAGATCGGTATCGGCGCGGACCTGATCGCCGGCTTCCCGACCGAAGACGAGGTTCTGTTCGAGGAAACATTGTCCTTCCTTGAGCAGGCCGCCCTCCCCTATCTGCACGTCTTTCCTTACAGCGCCCGTCCCGGCACCCCTGCGGCGAAAATGCCCGCCGTGCCGGTTGTCGAGCGCAAGGCGCGCGCCGCCCGGGTTCGTGCGGTGGGTGAGCAGTCGGCGCAGACTTATTTCAGGAGCCTGCTCGGTCGTGAACTGCGCGTCCTGATGGAAACTCCGGAAAGCGGCCACAGCGAGGAATTTGCGCCGGTCAGACTGGCGCAGGGACAGTCCGAGATGGGACGCATTGAGGTTCTGCGTCCGGTAGCGGTTGACGAAAAAGGCCTTGTGGCGGAGATCGTATAGTCATGGCACTCGGATTTTTCTCCCGTCTCAAGCAGGGGCTGTCGCGCTCCACTCAGAAACTCAGCCGCGTCTTCACCAAGCGCAAGCTTGATGAAGCGGCACTGGAAGATCTGGAAGAACACCTGATCGCTGCCGATCTTGGTCCGGAAGTGGCCGAGCGCGTGATCGAGTCCTTCCGTAGCACCCGTTTCGGGGCGGAAGTGACCGATGATGAAATCCGGCAGACACTCGCGGATGAAATCGCCCGCGTCCTGACGCCAGTGGCGATCCCCTTTGAACCGGACCCGAAGCTCAAACCTCATGTCGTGCTGATGGTTGGTGTCAACGGCACCGGTAAAACCACCACCATCGGCAAGATGGGTCGCTATTTCAGCGAGCAGGGCAAGAAAGTCATCATGGTGGCGGGCGATACCTTTCGCGCCGCAGCTGTCGAGCAGCTTCAGGTCTGGGGTGAGCGGACAGGTGTGCCGGTCATTGCAGGTAAGCCTGAGGCCGACGCTGCTGGACTTGCTTTCGAAGCCCTCAAGCGTGGCAAGGAAGAAGGCGCGGACCTACTTCTGATCGACACAGCCGGACGCTTGCACAACAAGGGCGCTCTGATGGAAGAGCTGGCCAAGATCATCCGTGTGATGAAGAAATTCGATGAGACCGCGCCCCACTCCGTCATTCTTGTGCTCGATGCGACGACCGGACAGAACGCCATTGAACAGGTGCGCGTCTTCCGCGAACTGGTGAACGTCACAGGTCTGATCGTAACCAAGCTGGATGGCTCGGCTCGTGGCGGCATCGTGGTGGCGCTGGCAGACCAGTTCAAACTGCCGATCCATGCTGTCGGCGTCGGGGAAAAGGCTGAGGATCTGCGTCCTTTTTCCGCGCAGGAGTTTGCGCGGGGTCTTGTTGGTAAGACAGAGATTTCTACGACGACTGAGACCGAAGAAGACACTGGCGAACAGCCCGCTTCTGAATAACGCAGGGCTCACGAGCGCCTCTGGCCTTACTGTTGGATGGCCAGAGGCAATCACCTCCCAGGCCTTGAACGATTTCCCTTCATAAACTCAGCCAGACACCATCTGAAAAAATGCGCCTTCACAGCAGAGGCGCAAGGGAAATCAGACATCAGTGAAAACCACCCGAATGCTCGGAAGCAACGCCTGACATCAGAAGTCATAGCCAATAGTATTTTTATATCTATAGATAATATAAGGAGATATTATCTATATTTTTTCTTCGCGTCCAAACGCACTGTTCCTTATGGTCGTGTCATACGGAAATGCGCGACCCGTCGATAACTGCATTTTCTACGCGACACAGGAATAGAAATGCCGCTATCAAAATGGAAATCAGCGCTTCTCCCTGCATTGGCCCTTCTGACGACAGGCGGTTCCGTTTCCGGCTACGCCGCCATTCCATTATTTACCAAAAGCACTGAAGCAACAGGCTTCGAGGAATGGTGGAGAGGCATCACTCTGGCTGGTCGTATCGATGGCGGCATTTCCGCCAACCCGGCCCGACCCGATAATGGCATCAATTTCGGCAACTTTATCGGCGACCATGCCAATCAGGCGCAGCTCAATCAGTTTGCTCTGACACTGGCGCACGATATCGATACAACGACCGATGGATATAGCTTCGGTTTTACCCTCGAAGCCTCCTACGGTTCGGACTCACGATATTACCATCTCCTCGGTATTTCTGACCGGGCTTTCAATTCGCGTTATCAGATCATCCCTTCCCATGCCCAGGTGGACGCCCATCTCCCGTGGTTCACCAAGCTGGGCGTCGATATGCACGCCGGCATCCTGCAGGCGCCCATGGGGCTGGAAGCTTTCGACCCGACCGCACGGCCATTTTATACATTCAGTTATACGGGCCAGTATTCAGTGCCTTTCCAGCATGTCGGCATGATGGCCACCATTCACGTCACACCGATGATTGACGTTCTCACTGGTATTGATACCGGCAACCAGACGACATTCGGACGACGGGACAATAACAGCGCGCCGGCTGGGTATGCGGGCATCACGTTGAACAATCTTGCGCACGGAAAACTGACCATAACGGAATTAAGCCGTTTTGGCTCTGAGGATTCACGTATAGCCTTTGAACATGGCGCAAATGAAGACCTGCGTTTCTGGAATGACCTTACAGCTATCTATAAAATTACACCCACTGTTACTTTGACTGGTGAATTCAACTATATGCATGACGACGGGCTAAGAGCTGACACAGAAAGTTTTGTTTCTTATCTCAGCTGGAATTTCATGAAAAACCTGACCTTCAATTATCGAGGTGAGATTTATCGCGACAATACAGGACTGATGGTCGCCAATTTTTTGAGCAATGAAGGCTACATGAACGCCATTGCAGGACGTTCAGCACCAACAGAGAGCGCTCCGCCCACCACTTACGGTGCGCTTACGTTAGGCGTAACCTACAAAACATCACTGAGCAAAGACTATGGTTATTTCGCAATCCGTCCGGAAGTCCGCTTCGATCGTTCACTGAATGGAACGACACCATTCAATGATAATCGCAACAGCGGAATGTTCACGTTCGGTGGAGACGCCATGATTGGCTTCTGAACAGTCTGCAGAAGAACTCAAAAACGCCCTTCCACAAACCATTCTCAAAAGCCATTCATTATATATAGCTTGCGAGCGTCATACCTTTGAGATCAGAGATCAGCGTATAAGATGCAAGAAGCTGATCCTGAACATTACCTGTCTGAACAGAAACAGCTGCAATATCAACATCCTTGATGTTCGACAACTGAGACGTGAGCATGGTGCTCATTGTTGAGAGGTTTGTCGACTGCGTGGTCAGGGAGCTTTGCATAAGTCCAAGAGAACCCTCCTGATTACTCAACTCAGTTCCCACCGTGTCGGTTGATGATTTCAACTGTTTCACAAGATCAGAAAAGTTGCTGCTGGACGTATCAGCATTACCAAGAGACGCGACAATCATCAGATTACGCATCAGATCCCGGATGGCGGATCCAGTTGTTGTCGTTTGAGAACTCGTCGGCGTTGTGCCTTCGGTAGCAACCATTCCCACACTGGTGACTGCCGATTGTCCGACAACAGCTTTTGTCTCAAGCCCTTTTGCGGAACTGGGATCGGTGGACAGAGCAGAAGAAAACACCGACAGATCGACCGTTGTGCCGTCCTCAGACGTATAAGTTCCACCACTTGCGGCGTACGCCGTCGCTGTTTCAAGAACCGATGAAGCGCCCAGCGTATCCAGCTGACTAACGGCATCGGAAGTCACCGTGGCCAGAGTGCTGCTCGCCAGCCCTTCCGCATCGGTAACCGGGGCATTATTGACATCAGTTCCGGCAAAGACATAGCCGTTGCTACCTTGGGTATTCAGATAATCACCCAATTCAGACAAGGCTGTCTGTGCACTGGCTGCAACTGTAGCCAGAGTTTCCTTTCCATACGTCCCATTCAGAGAAAGCAGATCATTTTGTAATGTGGTGTTGAGCGATGCGATTTGTGTCAGAGCGCTTTGGGTCACACTCAAATTCGTCTGCGCGCCACTGATGGAAGTTTGCCAAGTGGAAATCGCAGTAATCTGCGGTTGCAGACTCAACGCCTGCCCTCGCTGATTTCCCAGACCAGCATATGTGTCGGACGCCACTCCCGTTGTCGCCTGCGCAACCAGCGCTGTCTGCTGGTCAGTCAGAGTGCTGACTGCCTGCTGCAACACATATGCCGTGCCACTTGCGCCATAAAGACCAACAGATGTGCTCATGATTTTTACACCGCATCCAGAAGCGCCGTGAACATAGTCTTCACAGCTGTGACAATTTTTGCATTTGCTGTATAGGCATTTTGCAATGCAATAATATTGGACATCTCATTATCCACATTCACTCCCGACACATTCGAGACTTTTGTGGTCAACGAAGACTGCACGGACGTGGCTGTCGTGAGATTTGATGTCGCAGATGACGCCACCTGTGCCTGGGCGGAGGTCAGAGAGGTCGCAAGATTGGCAAGTGTCTGACTCCCGCTATAGCCGGTAGAAATATTGCCATCGACACCAAGCCCCGAACCTGGAGCCGCAGGAGAGTCTGATCCAAGTGTAGTCTGCAATAGGGCCAGAGCAGTATCTGTCGATCCATCCTCAGATAATGAAGATGGATCAGCAGCAATCGCCGCCCCTACCTGAATGGTGCTGGAAAATCCTACGATACCATCAGGAGGAATGGCTGTTGTGCTTGATCCTGGCACATCATCGGAAGCGTCTGTGAACAGTTTAACCCCTTGCTCGTTAAAGCGCGTTGCAAGAGTAGATGAGAAGGAATCCAGCTGAGCCTGCATCTTGGGGTAAACATTATCACGCAGGTCGATATTGGCGCCAAGCTCACCACCCGTCAGATGAGACGTAAGATCGGTCGTGCTGCCAACCAGCGTGATGGCTGGAATATAGCTGCTGGTATCCGAAGCCGTGATGGAAGAGGTCGCAGTGATGGTTACATCACTTGTCGTCAACGGCCAGGTCGAACTTGGTTCCAGCGTGGATGTTCCCGTACTATTGGAATCAGTCGTGGGATAAGTCGACAGAACGCTGTTATTACTGTCTTTCGGATAGGTCGGCAGTTGCGTCCCGTCGGCCGTCTTGACCAGCATGTCCCCTTTGGACGTCTCGGTATATGTGACAGACATATACGATGAGAGATCAGACATGGCGGCGGCACGCTGGTTTTCCAGATCTGCCGTGCTCATTCCCTGCACTTTAAGTGACATGATCTGCTTCGACAGAACACCAATGGTCGTCAGATCCGTATTGACTGACGATACCTCAGAGACAATTGAATCCTGCGCCGCCTGACGCTGCGCCTGATAGGTTGACGACAGCGTATTGATGGATGTCGCCAGTGTCTGCGCGTTACTGATGACAGTGCTTCTCGCCGTTGCATCGGAAGGCGTTGAAACAAGTGCCGTGATGGCGTTTGAAAGATTGCCGACCTCGTCAGACAGGGTCGCGCTTGATCCTGAATCTGAACTGGTCGATCCCTGAAGCGCCGTGATGGCGGAGAGGGAGTTATTCTGCACCGTCAATGCAGCAACCTGCGCATTCTGCGTGTAAAGACTGCTCTGCAGCGCATTATTGACGTTACGCGTTGTCAGACCGATCGAAACGCCGGAACCCGTGCCCCTCGTATCTGCAGAGTTGAGGTTTGCAACCTCTTCCACATAACCAGCCGTGCTGGCATTGGAGACGTTCTGTGACAGCACACCAAGCGCGTACTGATTGCCTTCCAGCCCGCTGGTGGCGATGGACAGAGCATTGTTCAGATCCATGACCTTGAACTCCGACAAAACCTCGCCCACCAATCAAAATGGCGCAAGGCGCACCACGCCCAAGTTTTTTGGCGACGCGGCGCTTTGTTGAACCGGGCGGGACTACCGATCTTTTGCTCAGCTTGACCCACTCAGGTGAAAAACAGGTTAATGAGCCGTTAGCGGATCATCGAAATCGTCGCCTGCAGCAGAGTGTCAGCCGTCGTGACGATCTTCGTGTTGGCTGTATAGGCTTCCTGAGTGACGATCAGACTGGACAGATCAGACGTCAGATCCGTCGTGGAAGATTCGGTAGACGACGTTTTCAGAACGCCCGTACCGTTTGATCCCACAGCCCCGATTGTTGCGGAACCAGAAGCTGAAGTTGCCTGGTAGGCCTGTCCGTCAACAGCCATAAGCCCGTCCGGGTTCACGAAGGATGCCAACGCAACCTTACCGACAAGCTGGGTGTCACCGTTACTGAAGGTCGCCATAATCGAACCGTCAGTCTCCATGGAAATACCCTGGTAAGTGCCTGTCGTTACGCTGTCACTGTCAATTGTTGGCGTCGTCGAATTGGCTACTGACGTTGTGGTGCCGGAACTACTGCCGATGGTACCAAGATCAAGATCAATCGACTGTGAGGCCGCACCGTTAGTATAGCTCAGTGTAATAGGAAGAGTAGCAGTTGACCCTGTGTAACCCGTACCAATCAATGCGCCCGTAGAGTCTTTTACATCCTTCAGATTTCCGCTTGAGTCGAAATCAACAGTGTATGTAGACGTAGATGTCGAATCACTGCCACTACCAACAATCATGGTCTTATCTGTGGTGGGATCAGCATTTGCAACCGTGACAGTATAAGTAGAACCACCCGTATTGTCTGCTGACGTCGTCGTGGAATCCCATTTGACGCTCAATCCGTGCGCCTGCGATGTAGAATCATAAATGGTCTGAGGAGTGGATGCACCTGTAGTCGCATCAACCGGATATGTCTGCCCGCTGGTTATACCACCACTCATCGTCAGCGTCGTTGTTTCAGTCGGGCGAAACGCCACATCGGAAATCTGGATCTGTGTCAGTGTATTGCTAAGAGTGCCAGTCTTCGCATCCGCCATATACCCGTTCAGATAGTAGCCGGATGTATTGACCAGATAACCATTCTTATCCTGATAGAAATTACCGTTTCGTGTAAAATACTGCTGATTGGAGAATGTTTCCTTACCGGCAGTCGCCTGACCAGATGGCTGCGAAACATCAAAGAAGCCGTTTCCTGAAATCGCAAGAGCAAGCGTGTTCGTACTGGCTGTAATCGTGCCCTGCTGCTGGGTCTGGGAGGTTGTGTAAGCTGATACACCATCAGAAACAGCCTGCCCCTGCGCGTAAGAAGCAAGGTTGTTGGAAACCGTGTCCTGAAAGCTTGTGTCAGACGCCTTGTAACCGACAGTCTGGCTGTTCGCGATATTATTACTAAGATTTGTAAAAGCTGTTGACTGAGCGTTAATACCTGCAACAGCCGTTGTAAGCGAATTGAAAATCGACATGGATCACTCCTAAAGGGCGGCCCCGGCAGCGCGGCGCCGACGACCTCAACACCCCTTATCCATGCAGAAAGCGTGCCAACCTTCATTCGATTACGTTTTTTTATCGATGTTAATAAATTCTCCCGGAAATCTGCGGTCATGTCATATCAATATTTACTTTTATACTTTGCGGCTGCTGGTTTCAGAAAAAACAGACTGCGACAGCTCGGCATATTTTGCCCACCAGGGCATTTTCATGCCTGCATAATGCCGCCCCCTTCCTGCCATCCCTCCTCAGCTTTCCACATCCAAGGAAAACTTTCTCCTTTTATCCTGCCATTTGAATTTTATAAAATTCAATATTTTCCGTATGTTATAAATTTATCAGATCAAAAAAATCTTCGCCATATGCCGATTAAAAACATTTTCTCAAAGTTGGCCCGAAATTTGCATCTACTCTTATTGCATAATTCGACTGGGATTAAGTTATGGCAAGTCTGGTGACATCGCTGCTTACAGAAACCTCTTTGAAGGTAACCAAAGCCTCATCCGGAAAGTCCAGTTCTTCTGTCGCGACATCCAGGCGTCCCCCGTCTTCCATCCAGTCATCGACAGGCGATCTGCCCGGGACAGTGGCCCAGCCAACATTCAGCGATCATATGACGCGCCAGACAGCCGGTCTGCCAGATCACGCTCAATCCCGGACAGGGCAGGCAAATTCTGCCCAGTTGAAGACTGCGAGCGTCGCGCCTTCATCGACTGGACAGAATGAAGACACGCCGACAACGCCTAGCGATACAGCAGCAACCAATGACACATCACAACCGCTTCCTTCTATCAAAACCGCACAGGAAGGAGCCTCGGCAAAAGCGAAAGCTGTGACAGCGGACGCAACTGCCATCATTGCAACCAGTCTTTCTCCATTTTCTGCTGCCACCAAAAACAATTCTTCAGCCTCCATTGGCGGCAATACTACGACTGACAGTCAACACAAAGCATCTGACAGTCGGTCCACAAAAAATCAGCACACGGAAAAACAGACCGGCTCTGAAAATACGGCTGGTACCAGTAGCAGCTCAGCAGTATCCCCTTCGGATACAACGCTGGAACTGGCTGCATTGAGTGCTATCCAGCCGTTATCATCACCGACCGAGGCAACGACCACAATCTCCGGCAATGATGATCAGACAGCTTCCTCTCCTGTGTCCGCACTGGAAAGCATTGCCCCTTCATCACTTTCATCCGGTGTCTCCTCACAAAAAACACCTCAGACAGCAGAAACAGTCAGCAGCGAACTTTCGGGTACCACGGGCTCTCTGCCCGGATCGGGAACGTCGGAAGATACGAGCGGTCCTGCGCCATTTCACTCCCTGATCGACTCAGAACTCTCCGACAGGATCAGTCCAATCCAGAGCACTTCTATCAGTGACGCTTCGTCTCAAAGTGCAGAGAGCAAAATAACGCTTAGCCAGACTGCTGGTATCAAGACTGCAGACACACAAACTGCGAACATTCAGACTACGAACAGCAAAACCGCGGATACACAAACTCCGAGTATTCAGACCACAGACAGCAAAACCGCGGATACACAAACTCCGAGTATTCAGACCACAGACAGCAAAACCACAGACGCACACACTGCGAGCGTTCAGGCTACAAGCAGCAAGACCGCAGATGCACAAACTGCGAGCGTTAAGGTTACGGACAGCAAAACCTCACTGACAATGCCTGCGGATATAAAGGTTAGCTCCGGCCTCAATACCAACTCAGCATCCCTGTCTCATGACGATGTTCGTCCTATGAACGCGACCAGTTTCAGCCAGATCCAGTCGCTGCAGGATATTGCCGCCACCCCAGTCAATGCTGCGGGAAACAGACAATCTCTTTCCAACAACACCCAGCCCTCTGCAAAAGGACAGACTGACGCAACATCGGCTCCTGTTACCGCCCACGCTCAGAATGCTCCGATCCAGCCACCGGTCCTGTCCACACTCACCCAGTCCAGTCCAACAGAAACGGTTTCTGTCACTCAGGACAGTAAAATTGCCGACACTGATACTGGTCAGACTTCACAGGTAACCAGCCAGTCAACAGATGCGCCTGCACAGGTGCAGATGACCTGGAATCCTGCCCCTGTCACCTCTACCGCGCCCACAGTAAAAGCATCTGCAAGCAGCGCATCCCGACTGGATGATCGCACACTATCACGCACGGATATTTCCAGTTCTACGCAACCACAAACCATAGCCGCAAAACCGCAGACAGACGAAGTGTCGTCCCCTGCCGTGTCAGCGAAAACTCTTTCGGATCAGCAAGGCAGAGGCGACGACAACAAAGGTTCCGATCAGCATACTTCATCTGATCAATCTCTGGCCGCCAACATGACGCTGCCCCAAGCCTACAACGAAGCTGCTCCATTTTCTGAACAACTGTTCGCCAGTACGACGAATGACACCTCTTCTTCTGCTGCAACCACCCAGCAAACGTCAGAAACGACCTCGTCTGCCTCCAGCAGCATAACCGCGTCAGCCGACACCAGCCCTACTGCGCTCAATCTGGCGGTAGCGCTGCAAAATGATGATCAGACACCGCTACACGTCACCATTGATAAGTCCGACAAGTCTGACGGATTGAACATTCACATTGGCGCGGATGGTCTCACGACCCTGAACGAGTTGCAGTCCCATAAACATGAACTGGTGCATGCTCTGGAAAACGCGGGCATCTCGACCGCCGGATCACAGATTTCATTCGGTCTCACCGATAACAGTGCCGATTTATCATTCTCACAGAACAGCCAGTCTCAGCAGCAACCACAGGATAACAGCACGAATACGACAGCAGGATCTTCAGATTTTGCAAACGCTTTTGGCGGTACACTGTCCGGCAACAGCAACGGGGACGGCTCCCGGAACGCCTGGAGTGCGACCCCATCCACAACCATGACTTCAGCCGCGGCTTCAGATGCCGATGAGACCGGCGATCAGATATACGCCCTGACTGCCCTGCGGACAGGCTCAGTCAACATCACAGCCTGAAAGAACCGGATATGACAACGACAGTAGCAACCTCATCTTCCTCAACTTCGCTTCTTTCATCCGCGGTCAGCGCGTCCCAGTCTGCAGCCTCGGTCAACGCCGCCGCCAACACTGCGGCTTCCACCACAGCCGCGACCGACACCAGCACAAGCGCCCTTTCCTCGCTTACAAGCAACTTCAATACGTTCCTCACCCTGCTCACCACGCAGCTCAAGAATCAGGATCCGAGCAGCCCGATGAGCAGTGATACTTTCACGTCCGAACTGGCTCAGTTCGCGAGCGTGGAACAGCAGGTCGATACCAACACCAACCTGAAGACGCTGATTTCCCTGACGCAGGACGGTCAGCAGTCGACCGACATGTCGCTGGTCGGCAAGACCGCCGTCGCCACCACAAGCGAACTGCCGCTGCAGAACAGCAGCAGCAGCGTTTCCTTCAACACCACGACAGAAGAGCCGATTGCGATTGCCGTCACTGACAGCAACGGCAATGTCGTCAAGACGGCGGAGCTGACCTCGAGCGTCGGCACCAACACATGGACATGGAACGGCACCAGCGACAGCGGAGCCCAGCTCAGCGACGGCTCCTACAACATCGCCGTGCAGACTGCGGACACGTCTGGCAATACGTCCGACGTTCCGTTTACCGTCACAGGCACGGTCACCGGTGTCACCCGTAACGGCAGCTCTATTTACGTCAACATGGGGGACAGCACGATCGACATGTCGGACGTCAACTCGTTCTCCGATACGTCGACTTCAAGCGCGACCTCGACATCGTCCACATCATCGGATTCTTCATCCACTTCAAGCTGACGATAGAACGACGCAGGGTCTTTTCTTCGGATCAGACCCTGCGTCGTTCCGGGGCAGTTTGATAGCAGATTCCCGAGGCCAGCTCTTTTCGAAGAAGCTCTCCCCAAGAAGCCACGGCTCCCTATAATCTGCCCCGCAAGAGACTTCTGAAACAGTCCTCAGATACTCTGACAGAATACCGGAATGGCTATTCGTCCTCGCCAAGCACTTCGCGGGCGCGCCGGACGATCGTTTCATACTCTTCATCCGACAGTTCGCCCCGATGATGAAACTCGCTGGCGCGCGCCAAAGCATCTCTGGCGTGGGTTTTGTCGGGAATGGGATAGCGTCTTCCTGGCAATGCAAAGGCGCTATCAGGAAGCGCATCGCGCTCAGCTTGCGTCAGACGTGACATGGCGATCCTCCAGAAAAAAGCGGTCGTCCGGGATCATTAAGCCAACGATCCCGGACCTGAGCGAATGCTGCACACCCGACCTTAAACAGGCAAGGTGCGCATCGCTTTGATATGGGCCCCATTCCTGCCGAAACAATCGCATGCCAGCTTCCAGCACGAGAGTGTCATGGCGATCCATCTTTCGCACACAGATCGGCCTCTTCCATTTCATCAAGGTCCGCCATGGCGGCTTCCGCACTCTGCGTGGGCACATCGCTGGCCCGGACATCCATTCTCTTCATCGGAGCCGTAACAGCGCCCGGGGCCGACAATCCGTGCACAACACGAAAGGCGACAAAGATCGCCATCCCTCCGAAAAGCACACTGCCGGCAGCCTGACCGATCTGCACGCCCAGCGCCCCGAAACCCGCTCCGTAGGTCACGAAGGGAATCGTTCCCAATGTCGCGCGCCCCCAGTTGAAGAGAGTCGAATACAGCGGATGGCCGAGATTGTTGAACACCGTATTGGCGACAAACAGCATGCCGACAAACAGATAGCCGAGCACCGTCCATGAACAGAACAGATGGATCAGGGCGGCGCCATCGCCCTGAAGATGGAAACCCTCCGTCAGCAGATTCTGCGAAAGCGCCAGTACGCCCCAGGTGCAGACGACACATCCCACCACAATCTTGAGAGAGGCGACCAGCACCTCTCGCACGCGGTCCAGTTTGCCCGCTCCAAGGTTCTGGGAAATGATCGGTCCAACCGCCCCTGTCAAAGCGAAAACCATCGCGAACGCCACAACGACAATGCGCTCGACCGCCGTCTGACCACTAACCGCCTCAAGGCCGAACTGCGCCATATTCTCGGTGACATAGGCTCCCCCTACCGGGGTCGCCAGATTTGTCAGAATGGCCGGAATGGCAATCACCGCAACCCTACGGCTGTCGCCCCACACAGCGACAGGTTTGGGCCATTCGAGCATTCCGTGCAGGCTCGCGCCGCGCCATCCGAGAACGAGCACGGCTCCACGAGCGAGGATCGTACTGATGGCGGCGCCCACCAGTCCCTCCCTGAACCCGAGAATCAGCACGGGGTCCAGAATGGCGGTCAGGATCGCCCCCGCAAGGGTGACATTCATGGAGCGTTTTGCATCCCCGACAGCCCGCATGAGCGCCGAGGCGGACATGCCAAGAGAAATCAACGGCAGAAAGGGAGACGTCAGATAGATATAGAGAGCAGCCTGATCGAGCGCCTCTCCGGATGCGCCAAGCAGCGAGAGGATGGGACGCGCCAGAAAGGCTGTCACGATCCCCACCATCGCCGTGAGCACAAGGTTGGTCAGCATGAAGGAAGAAGCAATCCGTCGCGCCCGGTAGAAGCTGCCCCCGCCGATCTCCCTGCCCACGCAGGCACCGAGTCCAATGGTCAGACCGATGGACACGGCGATCTGTATCCCGCCCACAGCGCCAGCAAAGCCGATTGCAGCCGTCAGGGCCGGCACACCGAGATGGGCGATGTAAATCATGTTCAGCATATCGACGGCGAACACGGCCATCAGTCCGATAGCGCCGGTTCCCGCCATAACGAGAACGTGCCGCATAATACTGCCGACCACGAAACACGCCTTTTGACTCGGCACTGGTCTTCCGTTCATTCAGATCCTGCGTATCGGACTTTAATAATGCTGAGTCCGCCGCCACTCAGCGCAGTATGGCATGACCAGCCTGCAACGCGAATGCCGAACGCCTATCACAAAAACATTTATATTCCATGGCGAACTGTCGAAGAGAAACCGGAGAAAAGCCCCGGCCAGAAAGGACACTATCCTTCCTTGAGGCTCATTCCCCGCTCACGGGACCAGTTACGCCACAGCAGATGCAGCGTCGCCATCGCCGCCGGACCGAGGAACAGCCCGAGCAGACCCCATGTCTCGGCTCCACCCACAATCCCGAGCAGCACCCACAGAAACGGCAACTGCGTGCTACCGCCGATGAGGCCCGGACGGACAAAATGATCCGCGGTGAAAATCACCACCGCTCCTACGGCAAAGACAGTCACGGCCGCCATCGAGCCGCCATCCACGAGCAGCAAGGTCGAAGCAAGCCCGACCGGGATCATCGCGCAGAAGGGAATCATAGCCGCAATGGCGGTTGCTCCACCGAGCAGAACAGGGTGAGGAACACCGGTCAGAAAATAGATCACGCCCATGATGATCCCCTCGCCGACGCCGACCAGAACCAGTCCAGCGACGGTGCCGTGGATGGAGGCGATGATCTGGTGTCCGATCAGTTCGCCCCGTCGGCCGAAAGCGCGACGCGAGGCTATCGTGCACTCGCGCATGATCGTGTCCCCGTCCTTGTAGAGAAAGAACAGGGTCAGGATGGAGAAGAAGAACAGCGTGCCACGATGGACGACCTGCGACCCGACAGTCCTTGTCACGGCCAGCCCCCGCGCATCGAACGAACTGAAGAACTCCGCCGCGGCGCTGGGATCAGACAGATGGCTGTTCCACCACTTGATGACGGCACTGGCTCCGACGGGCAATCTGCTCACCCACGTGGGCACCGGCACACCGACGTTGCGGGCATGCTTCATCAGGCCGAGCACGTTCTGGGCCTCGTTGGCTGCCTCAAGCCCGACAAACAGCATCGGGATCAGAAACAGCAGCGCCATTCCCGCCGTGCAGAGCGCAGGTAGAAGCGCTCCATGTGCAAGACGGGGCCAGCGGGACTGAATCCTGCGATAGAGCGGCCATGTCGCCACGGCAAAAACGACGCCCCATGCCAGCGCGCTCAGAAAGCCATGAATGGTGTAGGTTGTGATCGCGACAATCGCGACCGCCAGAATTTCCCGCGCTTTCCACTGTGCGCGTCGGGCTGCCTGCCTCTGCTCAAGGGTGACATCTTCGACCGGACAGGGCGTGAGGTGAACATGATCGTCATCATGCGGCGTCAGACCGGATTGTGACATTCAGCTATCTTCCCTCAAGCGTTGCTCCCCGGACTGGCCTTGGCGAAATCTGTGGACCACATAAACGCCATGCCACGCGAGATCGCTCCTGTCACGCTTCCGGCTGTCGGTCACGCGCTTCCGCCCAGATGGCGAAGGCATGAATCAGCGCCGCTTCATCAAGAGCCTTGAAACGCCCCGAAGCGCCGCCATGCCCTGCTTCCATGTTGATACGCAGCAGAAGAGGATTGTCCGAAACGGAGTAGTCCCGCAGTTTCGCAATCCATTTGGCTGGTTCCCAGTAGGTCACCCGAGGGTCCGTCAGACCGCCGATCGCGAACACTGCCGGATAGGGCTTTGCGGCAATCTGATCATAGGGTGAATAACCGGCAATCCGGTCATAGGCTTTTTCATCGACCAGCGGATTGCCCCATTCCGGCCACTCAGGCGGCGTCAGCGGCAGGCTGTCATCCGACATGGTGTTCAGCACATCCACAAACGGCACGACGGCGACCACGCCGGCGAACAGCTCAGGGCGCATGTTGGTGATCGCTCCCATCAGCATGCCGCCAGCCGACCGGCCATCCGCAACAATCCGTCCGGCATCCGTCCAGCCCTGCTCGATCAGATGATCGGCGCAGGCGATGAAGTCCGTGAAGGTGTTCGTCTTATGCTCCCCTCGCCCGCCGAGGAACCAGTTCCAGCCCTTTTCCGAACCGCCCCGGATATGCGCGATGGCATAGACCCAGCCACGATCGACCAGACTCAGGTTGCGGGTCGAAAAGGTCGGATCGATGGAGATGCCATAGGAGCCATACCCATAGAGTAGCATTGGCGCGGGCTGGCCTTCCGGCGTGTCCCGATGCCACAGCAGCGTAATCGGCACCAGTTCGCCGTCCGGCGCCTTGGCCATCAACCGCTTCGTCCGATAATGCTCCGGATCATGTCCTGACGGCACGTCCTGCATCTTCAGCAGATGCCGCGTGCGATCCTGCATGTCGTAGGAGAACCACTGTCGCGGCGTGGTCGGCGACTGATAGGAATAACGGAGTTCCGTCGTCTCGAACTCGTAGGAACCATCGAGCGAGAGCGTGTAGGCGTCCTCGTCTGTCGCAATCTGGTGCCGCTCGCCAGCCTTGTCTTCAATCGCGATGACAATGTTCGCATTCACCCGCTCGGTCCAGACCAGATGGCCGGCAAAGCAGATTGCCCCGGTGATGTAATGCCCGGCGCGATACGGCACATGCTCACGCCATGCCGAACGATCACCGACGGCTTCATCGGCCACCGTCATCAGTTTGAAATCCGTTGCCCCATCGGCATTCGTGCGAATGACAAACCTGTCTCCCCCATGAGACAGTTCGTACATCAGCCCTTTTTCGCGCCGGGCGACACACATGGGAGACGCTTCTGGGTCAACTCCGGGGATGATCCAGTTTTCCGACGTGTCATGATCGTTTGTGCTGATGACAATCCATTTGCCGGAACGGGCGGCGCTCACCCCGACAAAAAAAACCTGAATCCGGCTCATCATAGACCAGCACATCGTCGCTTGCGGTCAGCGCACGGCGGTAAATCTGCACCGGACGACCGTTATCATCCCGACAGGTCCAGAAAATATACTTTGAATCCGGAGAAAAGGTGAACTCTCCTGAACAGTTCGCAATCTCGACAGGCAGCATCCCGCCTGTGGTCAGATCACGCACACGAATGGTGTAGATCTCTGAGCCCTGCGTATCTTCCGCCCACGCAAACAGTCGGTGGTCCGGACTGTGGGTCGCGCCCCGCGCTGCGTAATAAGGCTGTCCCTTCGCACGAACGTCTGCGTCGAGCAGCACTTCTTCCGTTTCAGGATGGCCTTCCGCGTGGCGCACGTAACGGGGATACTGTGATCCCGATTCATAGCGGACACCGTAGCGCCAGTTTCCGTGTGGAAGTGGCGGGAAAGAGTCGTCCTCCTTGAGACGCCCCTTCATCTCCGCGACGATTTCGCTCTGCAACGTTCTGGTCGAAGCGAGCACGGCGTCAGAATAGGTGTTCTCCTTGCGGAGATGATCGGCAATTTCCGGTTTCAGCAGGGCCGGATCACGCAGGACCGCCTGCCAGTTATCGTCTTTCATCCACGCATAGTCATCCACACGGGTACGGCCGAGCTGCTCGATACGGCGCGGATTCTTGTGGGCAACGGGAGGTGCGGGGATTTCTGACATGCAAATGGCCTTCCAGTGACTACCAGAAGGCCATTCTTGCACAGGATGGCCTGACGAACACCCTGTCACCCGACAGGGTTCAGCCACGCAACCGCTGAAAGGTAGCGAGAAGCCTCCCGTCAGGAGTCTTTCAGCGCCTTTTCTTCCTCTTCACGGGTTCCAAACGGCACTTCCTGCCGGTCGTCCTGCTCGTCCATGCTGCCGCCGAGATTGCCCAGATTCTCCTGAATCTTCGCATCCTCGATCGGCTCGCCATTGGGCGCCAGCGGCACAGGAGACTCGACCGGAATTTCTCCGGCGTCTGGATTGATCTCCATCCCGATCAGATCGGTCGCCGCTTCCATATAGCCTTCCGGACCACAGGTCGGTTTGCCATCGGCAATCCACATTTCCCTGGCTTTGGCCTTGATCCTGGCGTCGCGCTGCGGCGAGTCTTCCAGTGGGTTTTCCATATCATGCACTCCTCAGATGACCGTCACTGTACGGAGACAAACCCCGCTTCCCCATCAGAACGACCTGATCGGGAGGCAGTTTCGGTCCTGTCTGTCATGTTAGGCCAGCCATCACCGGAACACACCCCCTGCAGAAAGCACCTCAGGGAGCCGGATTGTTATGGATCTGATGAATGGCGTTGATACGGCTTTCCAGTTCCGGCGTGATCTCAACGTCCACAGACCCGAGAATGGTCTGCAACTGGGCAATACTGGTCGCTCCGATGATGTTGGAGGTGACAAAGGACCGCGACGTCACAAACGCAACAGCAAGCTGCACCGGATCGATTCCAAACTCCTGAGCCAGAGCAAGATAGGCCCGGATGGCGTCATCCACGCCCGGCTTTTCATAGCGCTGTCCCCGGTTGAACAGGGTTGTGCGTGCGCCAGCAGGCCGCGCGCCATCCAGATATTTTCCTGTCAGATACCCCTGCGCCAAGGGTGAATAGGCCAGCAGCCCCACCTGTTCACGCAGTGCGAACTCGGCCAGTCCCAGTTCGAATGTCCGGTTGATCAGATTGTAGGCGTTCTGGATGGACACCACTCTCGGCGCACCCTGTCGGGACGCTTCCAGACATTTCGCAACACCCCATGGGGTTTCGTTGGACAGGCCGACATGCCGGATCTTCCCTTCCGTCACGAGATCGCCCAGTACACCCAGCGTTTCCTCAAGAGGCACTTCATCCTCAACGGGCGGCCTTTCGAACGTCGTGCCACCAGCGCCAAACAGATTCACCCGACGGTCCGGCCAGTGAAGCTGATAGAGATCGACATAATCCGTGCCGAGCCGTTTGAGCGATCCTTCCAGCGCATAGCGGATCTGGCGCGGTGTCAGGCGGGTCTCCTCGCCGCCGGGGCGAAACCACTCCATCGGACTGCGACCGACGACCTTCGTTGCAAGAATGATCTGATCACGACGTCCGGTCTTCGCCAGCCAGCTACCCACAATCCGTTCCGTTGCACCGTAGGTCTCTGCCTGCGGCGGGATGGAATAGAGTTCAGCCGTGTCTATGAAGTTGATGCCTTTTTCGATCGCAAGATCGAGTTGGGCATGCCCTTCCGCTTCCGTGTTCTGCTGACCGAATGTCATCGTGCCGAGACAGATTTCACTGACGAGGATGCCGGTTCGGCCGAGTTCACGTTGTTTCATGGTGTCTGTCTCCTGTCCGGATGAATGCCGGCCAGGAGATAAGCAGCGCTTTGAGGATTGTCGCAAGAGACAGACACGCAGCGCACATTATCGCTTCAGGTTTTGCGGGGGCGTGCGCAACGCGCAGTCTGCCGATTTCCATAACGTAGCCATCCGTCAGGCAACGCCCGGATTATAGTATTTGCTTCACGCTTTGCAGATACAGTGGAAGTCATGACTGCCTCTGCACCTTCAGGAAAACGACCTGCCAGTCTTCTGTTTTTTCTGGTCTGGTTCTGCATCCGTGTCTGGATGGTCTGTTCCTGCACCATCCTCATCACCCACGGTCTCTCCCAGCTTCATGCCGGATGGACCGACGGCGCCGGACATCCGTTTTGCGAGGATTTTCTGAACCTGTGGTCGGCAGGATTTCTGCTACTGCATCACCATCTGATGGTTGCTTACAGTTTCGAGGCATTTCACCATTTTCAGATCGGTATCGTTCATCACTCCATCAATCTGTATCATTACAGTTATCCTCCTGTCACAGCCTTGCTGAGCCTTCCTTTCAGTCTGCTGCCCTACCCTCTCGCCTGCGTTCTGTGGCAGGGCGGTGGGTGGCTTGCCTTCGCTCTTGTCCTGAGGCGGATCATTCCGAAACACTGGGGCCTCGTTGCGCTCGCCTGGCCTGCCGTTTTCGTAAATACCCTGTCCGGGCAAACGGGTTGCTGGATTGCAGCCATTATTGGCTACGCACTGCTCGCCTTTCACAATAACCAAAAAATACGCGCCGGCCTTCTGCTTTCACTACTTGTCGCAAAACCGCAGCTTGGCTGGGTCGTTCCGCTTGCTCTTCTGAGTGGACGAGAATGGAAAACGCTGTTCGCAATGACGGCAGGCAGTGCGGGCCTTCTGGCTCTGAGCATCCTCGCGGCAGGTATTCAGCCCTGGCTTGCATGGCATGAAAGACTGGGCATTCTCCGTCGGTTTATTCTGGAGGACGGCTCAGGTGTCATGCAGCGGATGATGTCGATCTTCGTGCTGGTCCGTCATGCAGGTGCGAGCGTTGATACGGCGTGGCTAATGCAGGCAGCGGCAACCCTGATCAGTGTCCTGCTGCTCATGATGGTCTGGAACAAGACCCGTAACAACCACACACCTTTTCCAGTCAAGGCGTCCGTCCTCATCCTCGCCATTCTGACAGCAACGCCGTATGTCAGCGACTATGACTGCGTCGTACTGGCGTTTCCCTGTGTCTGGCTCTGGCCTCTTGCTGACCGATGGGGCCGGAGCATTCTGTCGATGGCTGCCCTCTCCCCCCTCATGGCGGCCGGTATTGCTCTTTGCACCGGCATTCCGCTGGCCGCTGTCTTCCTGTGGACAGCCTATATCTGGGCCATAGCTCAGGTCACCGGCCAGAAAATTGACTTTCAATCATTGAAATACTGAAGTTGTTACGAGCGGCTGCTTTACTCCGCCGGTCCCAGATGATGCGTGCCACGCTGCGCAGCCAGACGGGTCTGCTGTTCGCGGTCGGCGTACCGACGACGCTGCGCCTCCGTCCGCTCGTCATGACAGGCCGGGCAACTCACCCCTTCTTCGTAGAGGGGTGAAGCCTTGTCGCCGTCACTGACCGGGCGACGGCAGGCGTGGCAGACGGAATACTGTCCCTGCTCAAGACCATGCTTTACCGTCACGCGCTGATCAAAAACGAAACATTCGCCTTCCCACAGACTTTCATTCTCCGGGATGGTTTCGAGATATTTCAGAATGCCGCCCTTGAGATGGAAAACATCTTCCACTCCCTCCGCCTTGGCGAAAGCAGTGGACTTCTCGCAACGGATGCCTCCGGTGCAGAACATCGCCACCTTCGGCGTGCGTCCCTGTGCGACCAGTTCATCGCGCCGGGCGCGAAACCAGTCGGGAAACTCACGGAATGTCGTAATCTGCGGGTCTATCGCGCCACGGAACGTCCCGACCGCGACTTCATAGTCATTGCGCGTATCAATGACGATCGTGTCCGGATCGGAAATCAGACCATTCCAGTCTGCGGGATCGACATAGGTTCCGACAATGGCGCGGGGATCGACACCCGGCACACCCATCGTGACGATCTCTTTCTTGATGCGCACCTTCATCCGCAGGAACGGCAGTTCGGCAGCGCGGGATTCCTTGATTTCCAGATCGGCACAGCCCGGCAATGAGCGGATATGCTCCAGCACCTTGTCCATGGCGTCGTCACTGCCTGCAATCGTCCCGTTGATGCCTTCATGCGCGAGAAGCAGAATACCCCGGATACCCAGCGAACAGCATAGCTTCGCCAGAGGGCCACGGATCGCTTCACAGTCCTCGAAGGGCGTGAAACGATAGAGCGCGACAACCCGGACAGGCAGCGTGGTTTCGGACAGATTATGATCAGACATGAGCATTCATCGCTTCCGCATAAGCCTTCAGCACGTCAGGAGCCGGGCCATCCATTTTCACACGCCCGCCTTCAAGCCAGATAATCCGCGAGCACCATTCTTCAAGAACAGGCAGGGAATGGGACGTAATGACCAGAATTTCCGCCCCGTCCACGACATTGGCAAGACGGGCGCGGGCTTTGTCCTGAAACCGGGCGTCGCCGGCCATGAACCACTCATCCATCAGCAGTATCTGCGGGGCAATCGCTGTCGCCAGTCCGAAACCGAGACGGATGGCCATGCCTGATGAGTAAAGCCTCAGAGGCAGGTCCATGAATTCACCAAGCTCGGCGAAAGATTCCACATCCTGCTCAAGCTGCTTGAGCTGGGCGGACCGGAGCGCCTTGTGCTGCGCGAGAAGGTAGATGTTCTCACGACCCGTCAGAGCCGGATTCATGCCCGAATTGGTGTCGATCAGCGTCTCGACAGAACCGCGCACCGTCACCATTCCGGGCTGCGCAAGGTAAATCCCGCCCAGCACACGCAGGAGCGTGGACTTCCCTGCCCCGTTATGGCCGACCAGCCCGACACGCTCACCGCTGCGGATCGTCAGAGACAGGTCGCTGATGGCCCGCACCTCAAGCACGCCGGGCGCGTTGTCGCTCATGCGGACTTCGCCACCCGTGCGGGAACCCCGGCCTAACTGAAGGGGCCGTTTAACCTTGCCGAACAGACTTTTCTTGAGCGAACGCGCGCCGCCGTGAAAAATCGGGAAATCGAGCGTCAGATGCTCAAGCCGGATGAACGCCTTTCGCTGTGCCGGTTTCCTGGCAGTCATGGCGGGAGCGGATGCGGAGCCTGTCACGTCGTCAGATCCAGAAGGCGAGTTGCGCCCGTGAGCGCGAAAACACAAAAAGACTACTGAGCCAGAGCAGAACGCTCAACCCGATTGCGACAGCCCAGACAGACAGCGTGGGCATCTCTCCCGTCAGAGGTTGCCGCACGATTTCAAGCAGCGGATAGAACGGGTTGAAAATCAGCCACCATCCCTTCGCGCCAAGCTGCCTGGCGCTCCAGATGATGGGCGTCACGTAGAATGCGACCTGCACAATACTGGCGACAATGGGCGGAATATCCCGATAACGGGCGGCGACCGAGCCCAGAAGCAGACAGAACGCAAAGGCGTTCAGCGCCCAGATGAACAGGCCCGGCAAGGCGAACAGGGCGACCGGTCCGGGCAACAGACCAAAGATCAGATAGACCCCTATCGGCACGACAATGTTATAGCCGAACATCACGCCATTACGGACCAGAACGCGGAAAGCCTGTAGCGAGAACGGCAGGCGGGTCGCCCGGATCGAACTCGCAGCACTGATAAAACAGGAACAGGCATCCTGCGTCACGCCCGCGATCCCGATCTGCCAGAGGATCATGGAGATCGCGAGATAGGGCAGATAATCCTTCAGGACTATATGGAAGAGATGGCTGTAAATGCCTCCCATCGAGCCGATCATCACTGCCGTGCCGAGCGTGAGCCAGAGCGGTCCGACGCGGGAGCCCCGGAACTGTAGCTTGATATCGAGCCAGCCGAGGGACACGGCCAGACGCCAGAGACGCAGTCCTTCCCCGATATCCATGAGCGCCAGCATCACGCGGGAGCGCCGACCATCCTGTTCATTATCAGGATCTCCCTGCTCGTCGGCATCCATATCGGCTGTCGCCCCGCTTTGCAGCGAGGGCGCGCGCTCCATGCTCTCCTGCACGGAGAGAGTGGGGAAATCCCCGGTGATCGGTGTCACAGCAGAAGGCAGGCCAGTCGAGGCAGTCATGGTCCGATCGCGTAGCCCATCCGGCCCATCGGCGGCAACTCCCGTGAACGACCTGTCCGCCATTATCAAACCAGCGCAAAAGACGACTCCGCCAGCGCCACGATAACGTCACAATTCGGAGCCAAAGGGGAGGTTCTCAGGATCAGGCTCGTATGCAAGGCGGATAAATCGCGTGCATCCTGCCGCATTGAGGGTTATTCCTGCGCTTTGAAAACACAGGGTGGAAAGGGGAGATACGCTTTGCGGACCGGGAACGAGAGACCGATGCACCATGCGCCCGGGTTTCCCCCGCGTCACGTCAGAACATCGCCCCCCATGCACAAAGCAAAGCGCAAGCTTCCCCGTATCGCCCGCCAGCTTCAGGCTCCGGCAGTTCTTGGACTGTTGGCCCTGCTCTCTGCCTGTGCCGGACAGGGTCCGCAGTCCGACATGCAGATCCCCATCGCGCAGGAAGAAGCGCGCTACCGGGCGCATGCAAAATCCTATTACGCGCCGCCGGGCTCAAGCGATGACCCGTGGGGCCCCTACATCACGGAAGCATCCCAGCGCTTCGATATTCCGGAGATCTGGATTCGCAGCGTGATCCAGCGTGAATCCGGTGGTCGACTGTTCCATAACGGCGAATTGGTGACTTCCGCTCCCGGCGCAATGGGCCTGATGCAGCTGATGCCGCCGACCTACGACGCCATGCGCAGTCAGTATAATCTCGGCAACGACCCGTATGACCCGCATGACAATGTGCTCGCCGGAACAGCCTATATCCGCCAGATGTATGACATCTACGGATCACCGGGTTTTCTGGCCGCCTATAACGCAGGTCCGGGTCGTCTCGAGGATTTCATTTCCCGCAGCCGCACCCTGCCGCGTGAAACCCGGAACTATGTCGCCGCCATCGGCCGTGAGATCGCGGGGATTTACCCCAACAGCCGTTCGCAGGCCGATCTTCTCGTCGCCAGCCATACTTCTGGCCAGAGCGCTGAATATGCCGCAGCCGCCCTGCCGACTGGAACGGCCGCCAGCATCCGTAATGCATGGGCGCAACGCACAGGCGGCAACGCTCGTCCTGTAGAGGTCGCAGAAGCTCCAACCTCTTCCGGAGAGGACACGACGCCCGTCGTCCCATCCCCGACCTACACACGTCAGATGGCGCCGGTTTCAAACAACACCGAGTCTCCACAGGCCGTCAGTTCGGTCTGGGCTGCGCGTATGAAAGCCAGCGGCGCCAGCACGGAAACACAGGAAGAGCCGCAGGCTTCGGCCGAGCCGGTAGCCGCCCAGCCCGTCGTGATCAATGACAGCGCCATGCCTGCGGCACGTCCTGCCCGCAGCAACAGCCGGTTCGCACTGATCTCGTCGGCTTCCGCCGCCTCCGCTCCGCTCTCCTCCCGCACAACGACAAACAGCCGGGTTGCAACAACGGCGGAGAGTGCGACCGTCACCAGTTCCCGCGCGTGGGCCATTCAGGTTGGCGCGTTCAGCACGCCCTCCCTCGCTCAGGCCGCTACCAGCCGTGCACGCTCCAAGGCAAGCAACGACCTGTCTTCGGCCAGAACCCAGATTGCCAGTGTTCGTCTGGCCAGAGGCCAGATCTACCGCGCACGCCTGACCGGTCTTTCCCATTCGGAAGCGACAGCCGCCTGTCACCGTCTTGATATCGGTTCCGCCAACTGTGTGGTTGTTTCGCCTGAAGGTACCTGACCGACCGCGTTATCAATCCTATTCACCGGCAAGGAACGATCATTATGGCCACACGCAAGCTTTTCGGCCTGATCCTTACGGCTGGCCTGACGCTCTCTGTACAGGCCAACGCCGCCCTGCAACCGGGAAACAAGGCTCCTGCCTTCACGCTTCCGGCGAGTCTCGCCGGGCATGAATTCAGCTTTTCGCTGACGAAGGCTCTTAAGAAAGGTCCTGTCGTCCTGTATTTCTACCCTGCCGCCTTCACGCCCGGCTGCACGATAGAAGCGCATGACTTTGCAGAGGCGATGGATCAGTTTCAGGCCCTGAACGCAACCGTCATCGGCGTTTCGATGGATCAGTTCGATACACTGAAAAAATTCTCGGTCAGCGAATGTCGCAATCGCTTTGCCGTCGCTGCCGACGAGAGCGGTTCCGTTTCCGCACTTTATGACGCCAAGCAGTCCCATGACACTCACGCAGCACGTGTGTCCTATGTCATCGCGCCGGATGGGAAAATTCTGCTGAGTTACGAAAACCGCTCGCCTGACGAGCATGTCGCCCGCACTCTCGCCGCTCTCCAGAAGTGGAAAACTGAATCAGCGCGACACTGAATACTCTGAAGAAACCTTCAGAAAGCGCCGGTCAACCAGCTTCCCACTGAACCTTTCTGAGAAACCACTGGAGTTCCAGAACGCTGGTCAGGCGCGCGCCTTCCGACGTGTCGATCAGCGGTCCCGTGCGACTGCGAGGCTCGATCAGACCCCATTTCACCAGATCGCCGCGAATCTTGGCGTCGTCGTAATCGTAGCCTTCCCGCACGACTTCCTTCAGCCGTTCGACAATAGTGGCCAACAGGGTGAGATCAGCCGCATGCCGCGCTAGCATGCCGCGCCTCACCTCCGCGACTGCCTGCATGGCGACACGCGGCACCTCGCCTTCCTGAACGAGAGGCGTGATCGTATAGCCGAGATTGAGGTAGCGGTCCGGATAATCCGTGGTGAGCCATTTTTCACGTCCGGCCGCCTCGACAAGCCATGCTTCCACCTTTGCCTCGATCTGGGGCAAGGCGAAATTTCCGCTCAGAATTTCCTCGGGTGTCGGTGAATCTTTTCGCCCGGCAGACAGAGCTTCCACGGAAGAGTGCTGTTCCGCCCGATCTTCAGGCACATCCTTATTCAACAGGATCTTGCTCCTCCGTGGGCACCGCAAGGGTCGCTCATGACCAGGGTTATCGTTGATCAGACAGACGCTCTGTCAAAACAGCAGGACAAACCATTTTCCACGCAATTCAGTAACAGGAAAACAGCCTCGCCGCATTTTTCAGACGACTACTGACGTCTCAATACATAGTCCATTTCTATCGCCGACCATAGAGCCGAACATATCTCATCGTAGAGCAGGTTTCCGTTCCATAGAAATCAACTGAACGAATGAAGAGGCCAAGAAAACAACAGACTACAGCGTTCCAGACACTGGGCGTCCATTCTGGCAAAAATCAGACTGAGCAGCGTCCTACAGACAAGCCATCTTCCAATACAGATCAGATGGACTACAGCACCAGTCGCGGCAAAATCGCCTCCAATCTCACGCGACCTGACGGCGTCGCCACCAGCCCTCCCCCGGAAAGGTGCCGCAGATAGCCTTCTTCGAGACAGAGTTGCAGCACGCTGTCATCGAGCGCATCGGCGAAGGCACAGCCTGTACGCGCCTCAAAAGCCGCACTGGAGACACCTTCCGCCAGCCGCAGACCCATCAGCAGCATTTCCCGTGAACGATCCAGCCTGCCCAGCGGCTCAGCGCTGGTTTCACCCGAACCGGTCTGCTCGACCTTTTCAGCCCATATCTCCGGCGCACGATGGCGACGCGTCGCCAGCAACTGCCCGTCCAGCGTCAGCCGTCCATGCGCCCCAGCTCCGATGCCGAGGTAATCTCCATAACGCCAGTATGTCAGATTATGGCGACTTTCCGCGCCCGGCGCCGCGTAATTGGAGACTTCATAGGCCGACAGGCCGTGCCGTGCCGCCACGTCTGTCGTGTCGTCATACAGCGCCGCCGCCAGATCCTCGTCAGGCAGAACCAGCTTTCCCTGACGGAACAGCCCTTCAAACTTTGTACCGTCCTCAATGGTCAGCTGATAAAGCGAAACATGATCCGCAACGAGATCCAGCGCCTGAGCAAGTTCGGCGCGCCAGTCCTCACGTGACTGCTCTGGTCGCGCATAGATCAGATCGAACGTGACGCGGGGGAAAATCTTCCGCGCCATTTCCAGCGCCCGCACTGCCTGCCCTGCCGAATGCTCGCGACCAAGCATCTTCAGGGCGTCATCACGCAGGGACTGCACACCCAGCGAGACCCGGTTCACACCGGCGTCACGGAATCCCTGCAACCGGGCGGCTTCCACACTGGTCGGATTGGCTTCCAGAGTAATCTCGATGTCCGGGTCCGCATCAAACAGCGTCCGGGCGTCCTCGATGAGCGCCGCCACACCTTCCGGCGGCATGAGGGATGGCGTTCCGCCCCCGAAGAAGATCGATGTCAGGGAGCGACGGCCAAGACGAGCGGCTTCATGCGCCAGCTCTTTTCTCAAAGCTGCGATAAAGCGTTCGGACGGAACGCGCTCCCGCACATGACTGTTGAAGTCACAGTAGGGACATTTGGCCAGACAGAACGGCCAGTGGATATAAAGCGCAAGAGGCCCGCCATCCAATGACGAGCCTCCTTGTGCGAGAGAGGGTGAAGGTGCCACGGCTCTCAGATGGCGACCTTCACGCCAAGTTCGACAACACGATCCATCGGAATCCGGAAGAATTCTGTAGCCGGCGTTGCGTTACGCGCCATGAACATGAACACCGCCATCCGCCAGCGCGCCATCTTCGGCACAGAAGAACGGGCAATCAGCTCACGCGAGATGAAGTAGGAAGCGAGCGTCGGATCGAAATCGATGCCGTTGGTTTTAAGCTCCTCCAGCGCGCGGGGAATGTTCGGGGTTTCCATGAAACCGTAGCGCAGGATCACCCGGTAGATGTCGTGAGCCAGTTCTTCCACCATCACACGGTGCCCGCGATCCGCTTCCGGCTGGTCAAGGTTCTGGATGGTTACGAACAGCACGTGATCGTGCAGAACCTTGTTATGCTTGAGGTTGTGCAGAAGACAGGGCGGCACAAAATCCGGCGTGGCCGTCAGAAACACAGCCATACCCGGCACGCGTATAGTGCGGGACTGCGGCAGACGGGCGATGAACGACCCCATCGGCAGACTATCCTGCCCCTGTCGCGCGATGATGAGGCTGCGGCCCCGCTTCCAGGTCGTCATCATCAGGGTGAGTACACAGCCCAGCATCAGCGGCACCCAGCCACCATCCGGTATCTTCAGCGCATTGGCTGAAAAGAATGTGACGTCAATGAACAGGAACGGGATGAAGGTGGCGTAGACCGCCTGCGCGGACCAGTGGAAATGCTTGCGGAACACGATGAAGCACAGGACCGTCGTGCAGATGAACGTCCCGGTGACGGCAATACCGTATGCCGCGGCCAGCGCGTCGGAACTGCGGAACGCCACCACCAGCAGGATCGCCCCCACCATCAGGAAGCGGTTGAAGTCTGGAAGGTAGATCTGCCCTTCCTCTTCGGCGTTCGTATGCACGATGCGCATGCGCGGCAGATAGCCAAGCTGAATGAGCTGTCTGCACACCTGGAAACCGCCTGAAATTCCGGCCTGACTGGCGATGACCGTGGCGAAGGTCGAGAGGATCACCAGCGGGACCTGCATGGAGTGCGGGGCCAGCATGAAGAACGGATTGGCCAGCGCGCTGGGGTCCGCCATCACGAGCGCGCCCTGCCCGAAGTAGTTCAGCACCAGCATCGGCAGGACAAAGAACAGCCAAGCATAACGGATCGGCTGACGCCCGAAGTGCCCCATGTCGGCGTACAGCGCCTCGGCTCCCGTCACACAGAGCACGACGGAACCGAGCGCCATGAAGGACAGGGCGCCATGATGGATGATGAACTGAAGCGCATAGAGCGGCGAGATGGCGAACAGCACGCCCGGATGATGCAGGATCTCAAACAGCCCCATCATGCCGAGAGACCCGAACCACAGCAGCATGACGGGTCCGAAGATCGCTCCCACCTTGCCTGTGCCAATCCACTGGACGCTGAACAGGCCGATGATCACCGCGATGGCCATGGGGATGATGAAGTCCTGCGCCGCAGGAAAGCTCACCTCCACACCTTCAATCGCGGAAAGGACCGAAATGGCGGGCGTGATGATGCCGTCGCCAAAGAACAGACAGGCCCCGACAATGCCGATCAGGCCGAGGATGGTCCGCATCCGGGTGTCGGCCGTGACACGCTGGGCAAGGGAGGTCAGCGCGAGAATGCCGCCTTCCCCGTTATGGTCGGCCCGCATCACGAGAAGAACGTATTTGACGGTCACAACGATGATGAGGGTCCAGAAGATCAGGCTTTCGATGCCCAGAACTTCCGCATCCTGCACCGGATGGTGACCGGAGACGACTTCAATGGTGGAGCGGAGCGCGTAGAGCGGGCTGGTGCCGATATCGCCGTACACCACCCCGAGCACGCCGAGGAGCGCCGCGAAACCAACGGGCGGCGCCTCATGCTGAGGCTGATCCGCACCGAATTCCGTCACTTTCGGACCCTGATGGGCAGCAGTCCCCGCACCCTTGTCCGCAGCCGCAGGCGGCGCACCGTTGCTGTCAGACGATGTCTCGTGTCCGGTCATTCTTCGCGTTGCACTCCCTCACGCGGGCTTTCGCACTGAGAAATCCGCGTCCTCGAAAAATCGTTGCCGCAGACTTACCGGCTCAGGTCAGTCTCCGGCAACCCCTGCGGGTCTCGCTCCGAAAATGGCTGTCCCTACACGCACGAGCGTCGCGCCTTCAGCAATCGCCAGCGGATAGTCCGCCGACATCCCCATCGAACGCACGGGCAGACCGTGCTGATCCGCCAGCGAGCGCAGAAAACGAAAATGCGGAACAGGATCCTCGCCCGCAGGCGGAATACACATCAGTCCGCGCAGCTGTTCTCCAAACCGCATGCGGCTCTGGCGGATAAATTCATCGGCTTTTTCACGGGGAACACCGAATTTCTGCGGCTCATCACCCGTATTCACCTCAACCAGCAGGTCCGGCATGCGTCCTTCCTGATCCGCCGCTTTCGCCAGCGCATCAGAAAGAGTGGGCCGGTCCAGACTTTCGATCATGTCCGCAATGCGCACGGCTTCCCGCGCCTTGTTGGTCTGCAGGCCACCGATGAGATGCAGGCGAAGATGCGGATACTGCTCACGAAGCCGGGGGAATTTCTCGGCGGCTTCCTGCACCCGGTTTTCTCCGAACACCCTCTGTCCTGCACGAAGAGCCGCTTCAACCGCTGCGGCCGGATGAAACTTGGACACAGCGACCAGCGTGACAGCATCAGACGGCCGTCCGGCAGTCTGCACGGCTTTTTCAATCTGTCCGCGGACCTCATCCAGAGCCTCGCCAATATCTGTAGCAGCCATTTCCATGGAAGATCCGTCAGAGTGTGGGAGTGTCATGCCCTGCACCTTGCTCTTTTGTCATGTCCGGTCAAGAGTCCGCCCCGTTATTGCTACGTGCCCGTCTCAGGTCGCGGCTGTCCTTTCCTCCATGTGATGACGCCCGCTGGAGAGCTTCCGGTCATAAAGCAGTAACACGAGCGGGAGATATCGCATCCTGTTCTTCTGACCGATGATCCTTATTAAAAGTGAGGCGTATTTCTCATGCTGGGCTCCAATCAGGAAAAACGGGTGATTGTGATTCTCGGCGCACGGAGCGGCACCTCAGCTCTCAGCGGCACGCTGTCACTGCTTGGGGCCGGTCTGCCGCAGAACCTGATGCAGGCGAACTGGGCCAACCCGAAAGGATATTTCGAACCTCAGGACATAGCAGAACTGCATGACGAAATTCTCGCCTCCACGGGAAGCACCTGGTCCGACTGGCGTGAATTTCCCCGGGACTGGTTCCACTCCGAAGCCGCAGCCCATTACACGGCAAGACTGACGGAGATGTTTCTCAACGACTATAAGACCGCATCAGGTCTCTGCATTCTGAAAGAACCCCGGATCTGCCGCCTCCTCCCTCTGTGGGCGGAAGTCTTTCAGGCTGCGGGCGTCGTGCCGCTGTTCTGCTTCATCGACCGCGCGCCACGTGAGGTTGCCGCTTCACTGACAGCGCGGGATGGCTCATCCATGGAGCAGGGGCTGCTCTATTACATCCGCAATCACATCGAATCAGAGCGGGACACACGCAGCGCCCGACGGGCTTTCGTTCAATATGACGCTCTTCTCAACAATTGGCGGGACGTTGTTGGCGGAATCAACCGGGCGCTCCGCACATCCTTCCCGCTCGCAGGGGCTGAAGCGGCGGAAGTGGATCAGTTTCTTGAACGGAATTTGAAAAACCAGAGTGCTGACAAGATGGAACCGGATGGCTGGATCGAGGTTCTGGCCAACTCAATCCACAAGGCGTTTTCAATGCTGACGATCGATCCTTATGATCCCGTTGGCCTTGCCGCCATGGAGCATGCGCGGGCCGTCTTCGATATGCGCAGTCAGGAAATCAGGACCGTTCAGGATACAGACGCCTGAACAGAATCTGTGCTGGCATTTCAGTCCAGACGCCGCTCTTCTCCCATGCCAAAGGCGAAATAATGGTAAAAGGCTTTCATGCCTGACGCGGCGACATCCGGATAAAGCTCCAGATATTTTCCGGCTTCGAACGCCCGGGTCTGCGTGATCCGGCCCTCTTCCACCATCACCAGCTCTGCAAGATCGGTAGGGGTTGCCGGTTCCGCCGGCTGCATCGTTCCAAAAAACTCCGAACGCACCCCGATCGCCCGGAAATGGTTCAGCGCACCGGGAAAGCGCAGATAGACCCCATCCGCAAAGCGTCCGAGATATTCCTCCTCCGTCATGAAGAAATATTCGATCAGATGCATGCCGGCCCCCGAAAAGCTCCTCAGGGCTTCAGAATCCGTCACGTCCACCCGGTCACGCAGCTTGCGGGAGGCATGCTCCACCAGCATGTCGAATGGCTTGTGGTGCATATGCAGATAGGCCAGCCGGGTCTCGACAAAGCCTTCCTCCACACGCGACGTAATCGCATGGTAACCAAGATCGACTGCGCCGACCGTGCCGCTCGCGACGAATTTCTTGGGAAAATCCATCGGCATGAAACAGCCGGGGACGCCGGGCACGTTGCCCGGACTGAACCGGATCTGCATCGCCCGTTTCTCACCAATCAGTTCGTCCAGACAGGCGTGAATCGCTTCCAGGGAACAACTGAAACCGTCTTCCGTGTAGACGGAGAGAAATTCATCGCAATCAACCGGGATCGCAAAATCGTAGTCTTCCGTGGCGTCCCAGAACTGAATGATGCGTCGGGCATATTCCCCCTTGGCCTCGAAATCCTTGGCCTTGCCCAGCCCCCGGAAGACCCGGACACCCGCCTTTTCATAGGTGTCGAGTGTGGCGAGCACCGAAGGTTCGACAGAACCATTATCCAGAACAACAAGATTTTAGAAACCGAACAGGTATCCGTAATGCCTGAACCACGCTTCCAGCAGCAGGGTTTCATCCCGCTGCATCATCACACATTTCACACGCGCCATTCGCGCAGCACCCCGTCCGGCCATGATTATGAAGGCAGCCTACAGTCGGGGTGGTTAAAACTCTATTCCTGCCGACACCGACAGTTTTGGCGGAGTGTTCACTCTATGGTAAACGCCGCATCGACCTTACACAAAAGCCGCCTCCCCGCGGCCTGAGCCCGGCATCCGGCCGGGCGACCCGGAGCATCACATGAACCTCGACCGGACTACGGACTTCGCAGCGAACGCCCCCGTCAACAGAGACGAGACGACGCACGCGACCCATCATCCGGACGACAGGCTGGTGCTGGCGCTCCCCAAGGGCCGCATTCTTAAAAGCGCCGGACCTCTCCTGAAAAAGGCGGGCATTATCCCGTCCTCCGACTGCCTTGACGAAAGCAGCCGCCGCCTGCGCTTCTCCACAAACAACCCGAACCTCGACGTCGTGCGTGTGCGCTCCTTCGACGTGGCCACCTTCGTGGCGCAGGGCGGCGCACATCTCGGCATCTGCGGCGCCGATGTCATCATGGAGTTCGATTACCCCGAGCTTTATGCGCCGCTGGATCTCGGTATCGGCGGCTGCCGCGTCTCCGTCGCGCAGCCTGTTTCCGATTCCCTTGAGGAAGATGAAACGCGCCTGTCGGAAATCCGCGTCGCCACCAAATATCCTTCCATCACCCGGCGTCATTTCGCGGCGCGCGGCATCAACGCCGACATCGTGCATCTGCATGGCGCCATGGAACTGGCCCCGATGCTCGGTCTGTCCCGCGTGATCGTCGATCTGGTCGATACGGGCTCCACCCTCCGCGCCAACGGCCTGCGCGAAGTGGAGACCATCGCCCACATCACGAGCCGTCTGGTCGTCAACCGCACGGTGATGAAGACACGTCCGCAGGAAATCGCCCGTCTGATCGCCAGCTTCCGCGATGCTTTGGCCGCGCCCTGACCCCTCATCGCGAGTAAACGCATTTTATCCGGCCCGATTTCAACGGGCAGAAAGACAGAGAGCATCATGAAACGTCTTGATACACGCTCCGCCGACTTTGAAGCCGGTTTTGTCGCGCTGCTGGCCGACCGTGAGACGGAAAGCGGCCGTGTCGACAAACCTGTCGCCGCCATTCTGGAAGATGTCCGCACCCGTGGCGACGCCGCTGTCTGCGAACTGACGTCAAAATTCGACAGACTCGCCCTTACGCCGGAACGGCTGCGCATCACCGCAGAAGAAATTGACGCCGAAACCGCGAAAGTCCCGCAGGACCAGATCGAGGCCCTGAACGTGGCGGCGTCCCGCATTGAAGCCTTCCACCGCGCCCAGTTGCCGAAGGACATGGAGTTCACCGACGCCGATGGCGTGACTCTCGGCCAGCGCTGGAACGCGCTCGACGCCGTGGGGCTCTATGTTCCCGGCGGCAAGGCGGCCTACCCCTCTTCCGTGCTGATGAACGCCATTCCGGCCCATGTGGCTGGCGTGGAGCGTCTGGCCATGTGCGTGCCGACGCCGGATGGCGTGCTGAATCCGCTGGTTCTCGCCGCCGCGAAACGCGCCGGTGTGACCGAGATTTACCGCATCGGCGGCGCACAGGCCGTCGGTGCGATGGCGTTCGGCACGGAAACGATCCTTCCCGTGGACCGCATCGTCGGCCCCGGCAACGCCTATGTTGCGGAAGCCAAGCGGCAGGTGTTCGGACGCGTCGGCATCGACAGTATCGCCGGCCCTTCCGAAGTCGTCGTGGTGGCGGACAATCAGAACAATCCGCGCCTTGTCGCACTGGACCTGATGGCGCAGGCCGAGCATGACGAACTGGCGCAGTCGATTCTCATCACAAATGACGCCGCTTTCGGTGACGCTGTTGCCGCCGCCGTCGAAACCGAGCTGAAAACGTTGACCCGTTCGGCCATCGCATCCGCGAGCTGGCGTGATTTCGGCGCGATCATCACGGTCGCCGACTGGGATGAGGCGGCGAAGCTGGTGGACCGGATTGCACCCGAGCATCTTGAACTGATGCTGGATGATCCCAAATCAGTGTTCGCAAAGGTGCGGCATGCCGGTGCAGCGTTCCTCGGACGCTTCTGTCCCGAGGCTGTCGGTGATTATGTCGGTGGGCCTAACCACGTTCTGCCGACATCCCGCACGGCGCGGTTCGCCTCCGGCCTGTCGGTCTATGATTTCCTCAAGCGGACGACCTATATTGCCGCCGACAGGGAAGCACTGGAAAAGATCGGTCCCGCAGGCGTCACATTGGCCAATGCAGAAGGTCTCGAAGCCCACGCGCTGAGTATTTCGGCCCGTCTCGGCAATTCGTGACTCGGCAAAAATCAGCCAGAACTTGACCCGGAGGCTCAGGCGCGGTCATAAGACCGCCCTTGATCCGTTCCTTTAAGCGGACGGGGTCACTACAGGAAAGTCGATAACCATATGATGAGTGGAAGCCACGATGTCTAAAGAGGACATGATCGAGTTCAGCGGAACCGTAACGGAGCTGCTGCCTAACGCCATGTTCCGCGTCAAGCTCGACAACGAGCACATGATTCTGGCCCATACGAGCGGAAAGATGCGCAAGAACCGCATCCGCGTGCTGGCTGGCGACCGTGTGAGCGTAGAGATGACGCCGTATGACCTGAGCAAAGGTCGCATCACATTCCGCTTCAAGTAAGACCGGGTGCCGGGATTGCCTGATAACCCGGCTGGCGGACCGGGTGACGCCGCGCAGCAGCGGCCCCACCTGATCCTTGCCTCGGCTTCGCCACGCCGTCTGACTCTTCTCGGGCAGATCGGTCTGAAGCCGGATCGCATCGATGCTCCCGACATTGATGAAACACCCCGAAAAGATGAATTGCCGCGTGTCTATGCCCAGCGGCTGGCTCAGGAAAAGGCAGCGACCGTCGCCGCCCGCACGCCTGACCCGGCGCTGATTCTGGCGGCTGACACGGTCGTCGCACTTGGGCGTCGCATTCTGCCGAAAGCGGAAGACCGCAAGACCGCCGAGGCCTGCCTGCGTCTGCTTTCCGGGCGTCGCCACATCGTTCTCACAGCCGTCGCCATTCAGCCAAGCGCCGCATGGCGAGACGGCCGAGCCGGTCTGCGTGTGGTGGAAACGGGCGTGGTGTTTTCCCGTCTGACCGAAGCGCAGATTCAGGGACTGCTGGATGGCGGCGACTGGGAAGGCAAGGCCGGGGGCTACGCGCTTCAGGGTCAGGCCGCGGCCTGTATCCGCTTTGTCTCGGGCAGCCCGTCCGCCGTCATCGGCCTGCCGCTTTTTGAAACCGCCCAGCTTCTTCGAGGCCAGAAAGGCCAGTGGCTGCCGTGAAAGGCACGCTACGCCTCGCCTGCTCACCGGGCGAGGCCCGGATCACCGTTTGCGAGAACGGAATACTTCAGGACTTCGGGATCTGGACGCCGGGTCATTCAGACCATCTTGGCTCTGTCTTCCTTGGACGTGTCACAGCCCTTGCTCCCGCACTGGGGGGAGCCTTCGTCCATCTCGGCCTCAGTGAAGCCGGCTTCATGCCTGTGCGGGACAACGATCCCGCCCTGCACGAGGGCGATGCCGTCCCCGTGCAGATCATCCGCTGCGGCATGGGCGGCAAAGGCCCCCGTCTGAAACGGGTGGAACTGCCGTCTCCCCCTTCCGATATCGGTTTGATACAGCCGGGACCATCGCCGCTGGAAGACATGGCGCAGCGATGGGAGGGCGATATTCTGGTCGATCATCCGACCTTCGCCGCCCGTATCCCGCCTTCCCTCCGTGATCGCGTTCGACTCGTCCAGCACGCATGGACCGATGACATTCACGATGCCGTTGACGACTTGCTGGCATCCGATATTGCTCTGCCGGGCGGGATGCGGGCCAGCATTACGCCCACACCGGCTCTTGTCGCCATCGACATGGATACAGCGTCAGCGTCCGGGATGGCAGGACTGAAGCAGACCGCACAGTTCGCCCTGAACCGGGATGCCTTTCCGGCTCTGGTGCGGCAGATCTGCCTGAGAAACCTTTCAGGAGCGATCCTGATCGACCCGGCAGGTCTTTCGACCCGCAAGAGGCAGGCGCTTCGTGACTCCATTGAAGAGGCTCTGAAATCAGATCCGCTGAGAGCACGGTGCCTCGGCATTACGGCGCTTGGGTTGGTAGAAATTGTCCGGACCAGAGTTCGTCCATCCCTGCATGAACAGACATTCAGCCCCCACGGTCGCGCCATGGCCGCCCTGCGGGATGTTGTGGCTTCCTGTGAGGACCAACCATTGTCTCGCCCGATTCTGGATGCGGGCGTCGGTCTCGTGGAAGCCCTGTCTGCTGATCCTCTGGCTGTCGAAGATGTTGCCGCATGGTGTGGCTATCCTCTGACCATTCGCAGCACCCCCAATCTTCCCCCTCTTTCATGGAGTATTGTCCGTGGCTGAGCCCGTTCCCTGCCCGATCTGCAAGAAGCCTTCGACGCCGGAGTTTCGTCCGTTCTGCTCACGCCGTTGCGCCGACATTGATCTCGGCCGCTGGTTTTCCGAGGATTATCGCGTCCCGGCAGAACCAGCTTCCGAGGATGGAAAAATTTCTGACACAGAAGACGACCTCCCCGCTTGATCTTCGTGGCAAGGCGGGTTAAATGCTCCCCCACACCAGCCGGTTAAACCGCTGGCCAGGTGCCCAAGTAGCTCAGTTGGTAGAGCATGCGACTGAAAATCGCAGTGTCACTGGTTCGATCCCGGTCTTGGGCACCATTTTTCCCGAAATCGATAATAACCAAGTCGTAGAACAAAAGCTGTTTGGCCTGTTCAGACTTTCTTGTGCAGAGCACCTCCTGTAACAACTCAGTTCCTGTCTCACACAGGTTAATGCTGCATGTTTGTCGTGAGGGGCATGCTCACACAATACGTCCGCAAACACGGCTCCCGCCAACATCACAGTGAATCAGAGCAGTGGTTGCAATCGTGTCAGTGTGAGACGGACATCCCCGCGCAGGCGGGGAACACGGAGACCGGAGCGCAATGGGACGGAAACACTAAGGTTCATCCCCGCGCAGGCGGGGAACACTCTTCCTGGAACCTACTGATTCAAAAACATTTTTTTGATATCAAAGATCCTACCGATTGAAAACAGCCGTTCTGACCGGTTTCTCTGGGGGCAACTTATACGGATTCAAGACTGTACAAATCAATCGTCATCCGCTGAGTGTCACCACTGACCGATAACGCCTAACCCTCATCTGCGTTACCGACCACAACGACATCGCAGCTTCCGGGTGGCGCAGACAACGCCTGTTATCAGAACTTCTCTGTAAATCGGCAGGACACTGATTTTACCCAAAAGCCGTTTTCAGAGCATCGATGACATCATGATCACCGACTCATCGAATGGACTTACTCTTGTATTATTGTTGTTCTGCAGTCGTCTGTCCGGCAGCACGGTCCAGAAGCGTGCCAAAATCCCGCTTCCCGCCGACCTTACCCAGCAATCCCACGCTATGAATCACCATGTCGTGGCTTAACGCCTTGCACATGTCATAGATGGTCAAGGCTGCGACAGTCGCGCCTGTCAGCGCTTCCATCTCCACGCCCGTCTGCCCGACACAGGCGACACGACAATCAATGACGGCATCCTGATCCTCAATCGTGATATCGATCTTGCAGCCGCTAATGGAAAGAGGGTGACACATCGGGATCAGGGTGGAGGTCGCCTTGACGCCCATGATCCCGGCGATCTGAGCGACCGTCAGCACGGCCCCTTTTTTTGTGACAAATCCGGCTTCACGCAGGGTTGCAATGACAGCTTCCGGAAAACGAAGACGAGCCTGAGCGTGCGCTTCCCTCTTTGTCACCGCCTTGTCGCTGACTTCCACCATACGCGGCTGTTCGCCCGTTTCATCGACGTGAGAAAGGATCGGCGCGGTTTCGGTCATGATAAGTCCAGATCAGTAAAAAGCTCACACTCTGTTAGGACAGATATCCCGGACCACACCAGTGGAAATCAGTTCATGAACGCCTAGCGATTTCGCAAAAGCCGAAGCAACCGTCAGCATCGTGAGACCTGACCAGTTTCACCTCTCCTGCATGACACCAGCACACACCGAACACTCCTGCCGACTGACCCGGTCTTGCGGATCACGCTGTCATTCTCATGGTCCTAACGGTTTTCAGTTCTTCATCTGCTTCATGACTGACGCCCGATCACCAGTTTTCAGCATCTCAAACTGCGTTTTTATTCAAACACATGTCTTTTCCGTAACAACATGCTAGTCTGATGGTAATGTGCAACCATAAATAGGCCTGAACGTGCATTCTGGATTTCCGTCATGAAAATACCCGAAAATACGGGCGACCATTCTGCGAATACGCCACCAGCTACCGGACTCGCAGGCTGGATCGATCAGCGTCTTCCAGTCATTTCAGCCTTTCGCGCCGAATATGTTGATTTCCGCCTCCCCCGCAATCTCAACTGGTTGTGGAACTTCGGTGCGATCCTGACGGTCGTGCTGGTGCTGATGCTGGCGACCGGCATCTTCCTCGCCATGAACTACACGGCGACGGACGCTGGTGCCTTCCTTTCGGTTGAGGCGATAGACCGACAACTGTCAGGCGGCTGGCTCCTGCGGGCCATGCACATGACAGGAGCAAACCTGTTTCTGGCAGCGCTCTACATCCATCTTTTTCGCGGCCTGTATTACGGCTCCTACAAGGCTCCACGTGAGATTCTCTGGCTGACCGGCCTCGTCCTGCTTGTGATGGTCATGGCTACCGCCTTTGCAGGCTACATGCTGCCTTGGGGCCAGATGTCCTACTGGGGCGCAGATGTCATTACCAAGGCTGTCGGCGCGGTCCCTGTGATCGGTGGTGCGCTTGAACATATCATGACCGGCAGCGATCATCTGGGCGACGTGTTCCTGCATCGCTTCTTTGTGCTGCATTTTCTCATGGCGTTTCTTGTCGTGGCTGTTGTCGGCCTGCATGTGACGGCCGTGCATATCAGCGGCTCCAACAACCCGCTGGGCATCGAGCCGAAGAGCAGGAAAGACACGCTGACCTTTCATCCTTACTACACCACGAAGGATCTGGTCGGGCTGATCATCTTTGCGCTGATTTTCACGGCTCTGATGTTCTTCTGGCCCAACCTACTGGCCGAACCGGCGAACTATGCGCCCGCCGACCCGATGCACACGCCCGCCGATATTGAACCGGAATGGTATTTCCTGCCGTTCTACGGCCTCCTTCAGTCAGTGCCGTCCAAGTTCGGCGGTCTCCTCGCCGCTGCCGGATCGATTGTCGTGCTGTTCTTCCTACCCTGGCTGGACCGCTCGTCCATCCGTTCGGCACGGTTCCGTCCGATGTGTCGTGTGGGTCTGCTCGGTCTTGTTGTGGCCTTCGTGCTGCTGGCCGTTGCGGGCAAGCACCATGCGGAAGGTGTTTGGATGATCGTCGCCCGTCTGGCTGGTCTCTACTACTTCGGCTATTTCCTCGTGCTGCTCCCACTGGCCGCCCGCATGGAAAAGACGCGCCCCCTGCCCTCATCCATTGCTGCCGCAGAGGGAGACGCATGATGCAAAACACACGTTTCCTCGCGCTCGCTGCTGCTGTTTTTCTTTCCGCTCCACTGACTGCTCTGGCGGCTGTTCCGGAACCGCTGGTTCCACCGCACCAGAAATGGGATTTCGACGGGCCATTCGGGCAGTTTGACCAGAAAGCGTTGCAACGCGGTTTCATGGTTTATGACCGGATCTGCTCCACATGCCACGGCATGAAGGCGCTGACCTACAATGACCTCAACGGCATCGGGATGAGCGAGCAAGCCATCCTTGATCTGGCGCATTCCAAGATGATTGCCGGCCCACCCGATGTGTCTGGTCAGCCGACGTCCCGCCCCGGTCGTCCTGACGATCATTTCCGTTCGCCTTTCCCGAGTGACGAGGCCGCAGCCGCGATGATGGGTGGCGTTGCGCCACCGGATCAGTCGCGTCTGGCTGTCATTCAGCCGCACGGTGCGGACTGGCTCTACGCCTTCCTGACCGGCTACAGGATGCCGCCACCAGCAGACGCGCCGGTCGTGCCGGGCAAGTTCTACAATGACTGGGTGGATGGGCACCTGATCGGCATGCCGCCTCCGCTGATGAACGGCATGATCCAGTATCCGGACGGCACGCCCGCGACTGTCGAACAGCAGGCGCGCGACGTGACCAGCTTTCTGGTCTGGGCCGCCGACCCGCATCGCAACGCCCGTCATCGGACGGGGTTGTGGGTGGTACTTTATCTTATCGGGCTTCTTGTTCTGGCGATCGCATGGAAGAAGAAGACATGGAAACGCGTGAAGTCGCAGTAAACGGGACGTGCAATCAATGACCGATCATTCTGATACCACGGACAGCACGGAACCCGGTCGTAGGGACTTCCTTGGCATGGTGACGACGGCGGGTGTGGCGGCGGGCGCCTGCGCCTGCGCCGTTCCCTTCGTGCAGAGCCTTGCGCCTCAGGACGGCGCCTCCGCGCATCTGCCTGTGGACGTGGACATTTCCAAACTCGCGCCCGGTCAGCAGATGACCGCCGTGTGGCAGGGCAAGCCGGTGTTCATCCTGCGTCGCACGCCGGAAGACCTGAAGCAGCTTCAGGACGCCGCTCTGGTGGCCGATCTCCGCGACCCGGATTCTGCTGTATTGCAGCAGCCTTCCTACGCCAGAAACTGGCATCGCTCGCTTGTGCCGGAATATGGCGTGTATGTCGGTGTCTGCACGCATCTGGGCTGTGTGCCGGTTTACGAAGCCACCACGGGCGGCGACAACAAAGGCCGCTATAACTGCCCGTGTCATGGCTCGAAGTTCGATCTGGCCGGACGGGTGCGTAAAGGGGTTCCGGCTCCTTACAATCTGCCGGTTCCGCCGCATGTGCTGGTCAGTCCGACCCAGCTTCGGCTGGGGGAAAGCCCCAAAGGCGAGAGCTTCGATTTTTCGAGTATTGTGCAGATTTGATGAAAAGCCCCGTTAATAGCGGGGCTTTTTATAATGGAATAAGAATACTATCTAGAACGACGGCTATTATATTCTGCATGTCGGATTTTGTCTTACTAAGATATTTCCGAACGATCCGCCGACTGCTTGGCTTCTTTTGCTTCTCTATGTTTTTTGTCGATCTCTGAGAATTTTTCTTCCAAAACGGACAAAGCAAATTGAGGCTGTTTATTAAACGGATTAACTTCAAGTGCTCGCGCGCTTTTAAGGCAAGCATCTATCAATTCGCTACCTGTCATTGTGTCCGAGATATCAATACCCAGATTAGATGGAAATTCATGATCCTGATCAAATATGTAAGGAAGGGCTATGATGAGCTTTGTCAATTTATCAAATATTGGATTTCTAACGAGGCGCCCCTTGTCTGACTCTATGAAGCAATTTTCTTGTATCTGCGCATCTTCAAGAATTTTTCTTATTTCTGAAACCTTCATGGCCTGCATATCGCATTCCTAACCGTAAGATTTATCTATAGGCTCATGAAGTCTTAGTAGCATACCACAAAATAAAAGATCGCACTTTTTTGATTTATTCCTAGATACATTGGGGATCTTCAGATGCATATTTTTTTATGAAACCCATACAGAAAAAGTATAGATTATTATCTAAGGTATTTAGTTGAAAACAGCAGAAGCGACGATCAAATCACATCCACAAAACCCTTACCCCTTCCTTCCCACCCGCGCCTGCCGGATCACCAACCCCAAAATCATCAGAAACGCCAGAAACATGAAGCTGCTACTCACACTGAGACTGGCGCTGATCGCTCCCTTGTAAGCTTCCGTCACTTCCACATGGACTTCCGGCGAAACAGTCCTGATCGCAGCCATTCCTTTTTCCAGAAAAGCCGCAATATCGATTTTTTCGGTCAGATCACTCAGGTTTTTCTGCAAGGTCAGCGCCATGACGCCGCCGGAAAGCGCCACACCAAGTGAGCCACCCAACGAGCGGATGAATGACATCATGGCCGTCGCAATGCCGAGCCTGCTGCCGGGCACGGAATTCTGGATGAGGACCGTCGCATTCGGCATGCCAATGCCCATGCCCATCCCCAAAGCGCCCAGACTCAGCAGAAAGAACAGGGCCGGAGCCCCATGATGCGCACAGAACGCGATCAGACTGAGACCGGTAAATTCAATCCCCACACCAATAACCAGCAGCAGTTCATAACGCTGCGTCTTTGAGGAGATATATCCACCCAGCACCGAACTGATCATCATGGTGCCGACCTGTGGCAGCATCATCAGACCGGAGACTTCAGGCGTCTCGCCAAGAACAAGCTGATAATACAGCGGCAGGAAAATCATTGACCCCATCATGGCGAATGACATGATACCAGTCGCCGCGACACACACGGAGAAATCCAGAATCCGCAGCAAATCAAGACTGACCAGAGGCTCAGGCGCGCGCTTCTCCTGTCGTATGAACAGCACCAGAAAGAGCAAGCTGACACCAAAAAGCAGGCCAGCCAGCGGAGAGGTCCATGAGAGCGTTGTGCCGATGGAATTGAACAGCAGCAGAAAGCCTGCCGTGGCGATACTCAGCAGAGCCGCCCCAAGATAATCAATCTGCGGTTTTCTCCCTGCTTTTCCCGCAGGCAACCCCAGCATGATCAGGGCGAAGGCGAGCAGACCAACGGGCAGATTGACGAGAAACACCCAGCGCCAGGAAAATGAACTTGTCAGCACACCGCCCAGAAACGGCCCAGTGACACTGCTGACGGCAAAGGCTCCGGTGAACAGACCCTGATACCGCCCCCTCTGCTGTGGCGGCACGATATCGCCGATGACCGTTTGAGACAGCGTCATCAGTCCGCCAGCGCCGATCCCCTGAAGCCCCCGGAAGAACACCAGTTGCCACATGCTCTGCGCCACGCCGCACAGAAGTGAGGCAAACAGGAAAGCGCCGATGCTGAAGGCAAGCAGCGGCCTGCGCCCGAACATGTCCGACAGCTTGCCGTACATGGGGGTGGCGATGGTGGAGGTCAGCATGAACGCCGTGACAATCCACGAGATATGCGCCAGCCCACCCAGATCGCTCACGATGGTTGGGAGCGCTGTCGAGACGATGCTCTGATCCAGCGCCGCCATGATCATCGTGAGGATAAGGCCAGTAAAGACAAAGACTCGGGTCACAGGTCGGCTGGGGGCTGTGGTCAATGTGTCGGAAGCGGGCTGCACGAAAATTTCCCAGACAGTCAAAATTCGGCGGCAGACTTACACATAATCCCTTGTGAGAACAGGATCAGGGAAAATCGGACAGGGCGTATTCTGGACGTGTATCTGGCGATGTATCTATCCCGCTGAAAACAGTTCTCACCAAGAATACCCCTATCTATATTTCAATATATACAGACAAACACAAATAATTTTCCAATAATGAAGCCAGATCGTTTTTCAGGTGTTATGGTTGATTGGTGCAGCCACAACACTCAAGAGGACTCACATGCAGACAGTGCGCGTGAATGGGCAGACACATTCGATCGATGTCGATCCCGACACGCCTCTGCTGTGGGTATTGCGCGACATATTGGGACTGAACGGCACGAAATTCGGATGCGGCATCGCCCAGTGCGGCGTCTGCACTATCCATCTGGATGGTCACCCCGTTCGCGCCTGTAACCTGCCTGTCGGCATGATCGGGGAGCGTTCTGTCACCACCATCGAAGGTTTGGACAGTGCCGACCCCATCGTTCACGCCGTAAAGAAAGCCTGGACAGATCTGGATGTCGTGCAGTGCGGTTACTGCCAGCCCGGACAGGTGATGGCGGCGGTCGGACTGCTGAAAACTGTCCCGGACCCCACGGATGAGCAGATCGACAGCGCCATGTCCGGCAATATGTGTCGGTGCGGCACCTACATGCGCATCCGCAAGGCCATCCATCTGGCAGCGGGAGAAACAGCATGACCCGTATGCCCCTCACTACCCGCCGCGCCGCGCTTTTCGGCGGGGGTGGACTGCTGCTGGCGACACTCTGGCCTTCGGCCTCTCCACGCGCGTCCACAGGGATGCTGGTGGAAAACGCCACGGCTCCCTTTGCGCCCAATGCCTATATTCGCATTATGCCCGACAACAGCATCACCCTGATCCTGCCCAACATTGAAATGGGCCAGGGCATTTACACGTCATCCGTGATGCTGATCGCCGAAGAACTCTGCGTCGATCTGGCGCAGATCGAGATCGAGGCGGCACCTCCCGGCAGCGCCGAAATCACCGGCGGTTCGATGTCGATCATGACCGAGTGGAAGCCCCTGCGTGAAGCCGGAGCAGCGGCAAGAACGGTTCTGATTCAGACCGCCGCCACGCGATGGGGTGTTCCGCCTGCAAGCTGCACCGCTGCGTCTGGTGTCGTCACACACACGACGTCCGGTCGGACCTTCACGTTTGGCGAACTGGCGACGGATGCCGCAAAACTCCCGCTCCCCAAGGAACCGACACTCAAGGCAGCCTCCGATTACAGTCTGATCGGCAAATCCCAGCATCGTGTCGATAGCGCCATCAAGGTGAACGGCACTGCAGTTTTCGGCATCGACATAAATATCCCGGATCAGAAAATCGGAACGGTGTCTGCCAGCCCGGTGATAGGCGGCACTCTCCGTAGTCTGGATCGTGACGCCGCCATGGCCGTTCGGGGCGTTGTGGCTGTTCTGGTCAATGAGCCGCGAGATGCTGTCTGTGTTGTCGGTGACCATTACTGGGCTGCCCACAAGGGACTACAGGCTCTGCGTCCTGTGTGGAATGAAAACGACAATGCTCACGTCAGCACACAGACGATTTATGATCAGTTGCATGACGGTCTGAAAGGACCGGCGATCATTCCCAGCCCGAAAGGGGATGCTGACGCCGTCATTGCGAAATCCCATGCCACCTACAGCGCTGTTTACCAGCAGCCCATGCTGGCGCATGCGACCATGGAGCCCATCAATTGCACGGCTCATGTTCGCCCGGACGGCTGCGATGTCTGGGTCGGCACGCAGGTCGCTGATCGTGCGCAGGAAACGGCGGCAGACGTCACCGGCCTGCCCAAGGAAAAGATTGCGGTTCACAGCCAGTATATCGGTGGAGGTTTCGGCCGACGACTGGAACATGAATACATCACGCAGTGTGTGCAGTTTGCGAAACAGACCAATTATCCTCTGAAGATTGTCTGGAGTCGTGAGGAAGACATCACACGCGACCGCTATCGGCCTGCCTATGTCGATGAAGTCACAGCCGGTCTTGATGAAAAAGGCCATGTCACGGCCATGAAACATCGCATTGTCGGTCCTGCCGTCGTGGCCCGCTGGGATCCACCGGAGCTGACAAAAGATGGATATGACGAGGATCTTTCCGTCGCTACATTGATCACCCCTTACACTTACGATGCCTACAGGCTTGAATTCGCAAGACGGGAAGCGCCGGGTGTCATCACCGCGTGGTGGCGTGGGGTTGGCGGCACGCGCGGTCTGTTTGTCGTGGAAAATTTCATTGATGAACTTGCTTTAAAAGCCGGGGTTGATCCGGTTGCCTACCGCCGGGAGCTTGCAAAAGAGAATGCCCGTGCCGTCGCTGTTCTGGACAGAGTGGCCAAGGATTCCGGCTGGAACGACCCTGTGCCGAAAGGGCGGGCGCGGGGCGTCGCACTTCAGTTCGCCTTTGGCTCCTACATGGCCACTGTTGCGGAAATCGAAATGCCGACACCGGATACAGTCATCATCCATCGCGTCACGGCTGCAGTGGATTGTGGCCAGGTCGTCAATCCGGATCAGGTGATTTCCCAGATCGAAGGCGGCCTGATCTTTGGGTTCAGCGCGGCGCTCTACAACGAGATCACTCTGGAACATGGCCGCGTGCAGGAAAACAATTTCAACACATGGCGTGTGATGCGCATGAACGAAGCCCCACGACGCATTGATGTTCACCTGATCGCCAGCACGGAAGATCCCGGCGGTATCGGAGAGGTCGGAACAGCGGCAGCCGCTCCGGCGCTGGCCAATGCCATGGCTTCTGCGCAGGGACACCGTTATCGGACACTCCCTCTGCTTTCCAGCAGGAATCAGGAAAAGGAGACGGCACGATGAGTCACCACACTGTCTCGCGTTCCTGTTTCGCACTTGCGCTGCTTGCCGGAACCAGCCTCTTCTCGACTTCCTATGCCGCCCCGGCCTCCTCACTTGAACGGGGTGAATATCTCGCACGCGCCGCAGACTGCGAGGCCTGTCATACGGCGCCGGGTGGCGCGCCTTTCGCTGGCGGTCGTGCTTTCAACGTGCCGGGTATAGGGGTCATCTACTCCCCGAACATCACGCCGGATCCGGAACACGGAATTGGCCGGTGGACGGACGATGAATTCGTAAAGTCCGTACGAGATGGCGTCTCTCCCAGCTGGAAACATCTCTATCCCGCCATGCCTTATCCGGCCTATTCCCGTATGAGCGTGGACGAGGTTAAAGATATGCGAGCATGGCTCGCTACGGTTCCGAAGTCCGCCAATGGTGTTCCAGCCAATCAGGTGAAATTTCCGTTCTCCATCAGAACTCTGATGGTCGGCTGGAATCTGCTCAATGGTCCGGCCTCGTCCTATCCTGACGATCCACAGAAGTCGCCCGAATGGAACCGGGGACGCTATTTGGTCGAAGGGCCCGGACACTGTGCTGACTGCCATTCGCCGCGCACAATGACTTTTGGTCTATCAAAAAGTCAGGCGTTTGCAGGGAATGTCGTCAACGGCCAGCGCGCCTATAACATCACTTCAGACAAAAACAGCGGTCTGGGCACATGGACCGATCAGGCGCTCTCTGACTATCTCGCAACCGGCCATGCCGATGGTCACGGCACAGCGTCGGGTGATATGGCGGAAGTCATCAGCTATAGCCTGCGTCATCTGAAACCGGAGGATATTCACGCCATGATTGTCTATCTGCGTGATGTAAAACCCCAGTCATCCAGCGATGGCGCAGCGCCGGTGCGCCAGCCCACCTCCGGCGATAGCTCCCTGCCCCAGCAGACAAACGGAGCGAAACTGTTCGCATCGGCCTGTAGCGGCTGTCATCTGCCTGACGGCAGCGGTCGCCAGTCCGCTTTCGCCAGCATTGCCGGAGCCCGCAGTCTGAGCGCCGATAATGGCCGTAACCTGCTCCACGTCATCATGAATGGCTCGACCCTGATGACAGACAAGGGAAACCAGCCCATGCCCGCTTTCTCGGGAGGCAATTACAGCCAGAAAGACCTGAATGACATTGCTGCTTTTGTCATGACGCATTTTACGGAGGCCACACCCTCGGAACACGCCTTCAGCGAGTTTGCAAAGAAACCAGACTGAGACTTTCGGCTCTCTGGAAGTTACTCTTCCGGAGAGCCGATTTCTGTTTCTGAAAAGAACTGTTGGCTGAAAGCAGCTATCAGGCTGCCTGAACTTTCTGGCGCTTACGGTGCGTGATGTAATCCTGCACCGTTGTAAAACCGCTTTCCCAGGCGTTGAGCAGACTTTCAAGATGCTCGCGGCTGTTCACCAGCCCCCGGGACAGTATGACGCCTTCTGAAGAAAGCAGGAACGCGGCAGGCAGTTTGTCGACCTCCAGCACGCGCCCAATGGTCGGATCATTGACAAAGTGATCCGCCTTTATCCCTGACTGCTGAACAAAACGCTGCTGGACTTCGGGCGCATCATCCCCTGCGAAAACCAGATCCACATGCTCTTTCCGGCAGAAATCCTGTGCAATCGGAATGATCTTGCGAGAAATAGGGCATGTTGCGGAGACAAACAGCATAAGCGTCGTCTCTCGACTACCTGCCGGACTGAAAGCCGCTCCATTCAGCAAACGGAACGGGCCAGACGGACAGACGTCGCCCGGCTGGGGGCCTTTCGACCCCGTCAGCGCCCCCGCCGGTGCGATCTCCCTAAAAAGCTGTCTGACCTGACGTGTCAGACGCCAGGTCACAAAGAGCGTCGCCAGCAGAACCACCGTCAGAAGCACATTGACGCAGATCAGCGCTGTCATCGTCCGGGCTCCTGTCTGTAGGCTTCAGAATGCCCAGATTGCGTCACAGCTGAACCAGAACATGTTGTTGGTGCCATTGTTCGCATAATTGATGGTCGGATCGTCCGTGGGAGACACACGGTTGAAAGGCCTTGTTCCATTCAGCGACTTATCCAGACGCAGTTCCGGACGGATGGTCAGACTGCCTTTCGGCAGATGCAGAAACTGCGGACGATAGGCCACACCGACCGTCAGTTCACCATAGGTGGTTCCGGCGGCGTAATCGTAAGGATAGGGCCGACCACGCAACTCGTTCACATAAGACATTGTCGAAGTATTGTTGCCGACCACGCCGCCATTATTGTCGCGGAAGATCTCGCCTCGGACGTTGAGCGTCAACCAGGGATAGAAGTCATGGGCGAAATAGGCCGTGACGCCGTAAACATCGTCCTGAAGATAGTCGTCGTGAAAATACGTGCCGTTGAGAGTAAATGTCGTCGCGTCATTGATTTTGTAGGACGCGATGATGTCGCCGATATATTCCATCTCATGATTGGCGTCTCTGCCGATGGCGTACACGCTCTGCTGTGGTCCGACATAGGCAAGAGCGGAAATATCCAGCTTTCCATCCAGAAGGCCGTTGGACTGGAAACCGAAATATCCTTTCGGACGACTGTTGTTTTTCGCACCGCCGAATGACGTCGAGTTACCGGCGTTCACACCAAGAATCCAGTCGAAATGGTCCGCCAGATGGACCGTGGCAGTCACACCGATGACTTCGAACGGCACGATGAAGTCAGACGAGTAATTATAGCTGTAGAAAGGACGCTCCAGCGCATCTGTCCCTTCCACGCCCTGCATGCCGTACATCTGCCCGATCTGGAGATCGACACCATCCTTTGTGAACCACGGAAGATGCGCATCAACATGCGCCTGCGTGGGCGCAAACTGGTACATGCCGGTGATGGCCCCGTCAGCCATACCGATGGTCGGATTGAAGCGCGCGTCCGAGCCATACAGGACTTCAAACGTGAAACCGAGCCCGTATCCGGCGCCGATATCGGAAACCGGATGGGACAGCGTGCCAGTGATCTGGTTAAGGGTCGCGGTATTGGCGCGATCGACATAGGACTGCGCCCAGTTACGCCCTGTGTGGGTCCAGGGGTTACCGTTGACACCGGCTTCGACAACAATATGGCCTTCAAGATCGTCAAACCAGCTATGGCTTCCGGGCGGTTGAAGATTCACGTCCACCTTGGCTGCATCAGCTTTTTCGGCTTCTGTTTCCTCACCAACCAGCGGACGTCCCGACTCTTCCGGTGTGAGTCTCTCCTGTGCAAAAGCTGGCAGAGAAACAAGCTGGAGCGCAAAATACGCACCAATGGAAAGACGGGGACGAAAAACCATACGCGGAACACTCCTTGTCTGACATCATACTGGCTGGTCAGCGACGTCCCGGTATCAAGAAGATTACAGAGATGAGCGACCGTTTTGTTTTTACAGTTTCTTTGCAGTCTTCTGTGCACAGGCCGCCAGAGACCGCTCGAGGGTCTGACCACGCTGCGCCATGAAATCCGGAACGGACAAAGGTTCTCCCCGCCATTGATGAATCTCGGCTGCCGTATAAGGTCGAAATCCTTTTGGCAGACTGGTTCCCGCCAGACGGAACATGACAAAATTCATGACATCGGCGAGCGTCTGATCGTCACGGATGAGCGACATCGACACCCCTGGCACGCGGATCAGGTAGGCGCGTCCTTCATCCGTGCAGGCGAACCCACCGACAGCGTTGCGCAGGGTTGGAACGAAACTGTTCCCTGACACACCCTCAATGCCATGACATCCGCCACAATGAGACAGATAGGTCACGCTGGTGTGGTCAAGCACAGTGGCGTGCTCCACGGAATCCGCAGCATGGGAAATACCGGACAGGAAGAACCCGCTTCCTGCAATCAGCATCAGAACCGGAACAGCCCGCATCATGAGAGCCATTCCGAAAACTGAACGCCGTTGCCCTGCTTTTTCAGGGAACAGGATGCGCAGCATTCAACTTGTTTCGCTCTTCAAGAACAGCCGCAGGCGTCAGGGAAGACGCACGTTCCTTCTTCACCTCATCGGCGGTGAAGGTCGGCGCAGGCTTTACGTCGCTGAGAGACGCAACATAGGTCAGAATGGCCGCAATATTCTCGTCACTCTGCGCGCCGAAAGCCGGCATGTAACCCATATACGGATTACCACCCGCCTTGATCATACCCGACAGACCATTGAGCAGCACGTGCATCACGTAAGCCTTGCCTTCCGGCGTGGAAGCAATGGCGCCGATACGTCCCTTGAGCGGTGGGAACTGACCGACAACACCCGCAGCGCTGGCCTGATGGCAAAGGCTGCAATTACCTGTGTAAAGCTGCTGTCCGTCGGCCGCGGCATGCGCCGGACCGGAGACGGCCACGCCCCCGGCAAGAAGGGCTGCCGCACTCAGGGAAAAGAGAATTTTCTTCATTATCACTACAATCTGCTTCTGGGGTCTTACGATGCCTTGCCGACCACGGCTGCGGTCGAGCAGTTGTACATCTCCGATGTTCCCGTTCCGAAACACCAGATGATGTCGTTGTTGGCCATCGGGCGATAGGACGGCTGATCGCCATCCGTATTGAGGCAGGTCACCTCGTTACAGGAGTCCTGACCACAGCAGTCACGATAGGCAATCATGTAGGAATTGCCATCCTGCGGATTGTAACAGCTGCCGATCCACGAGGTAGGGGACGGCGCGGTTCCCGGCGGGCATGTATGGGTGCCACCACCGCAGGAAGTGCAGAGATTGCCGTCGATGGCGCAGTAACGCCAGTAATCGCAGGCCAGATCATCCTTGGCCTGTGCTTTCGCAGCAAACGGTGACTGAGGTCTGGGCTTCGCGGTCGCCGCATCAGCACGGCTGACTGGCAGCAGCATGAATGCCGGAGCCGCCGCAACAGCGCCACCGACCTTTGTCAGCACATCGCGGCGCGAGGTACGCCCAGCGATCCGCCGAAGAACGCTTTCTGTCAGACGATCCAGCATTGAACCCTGTTTCTTTTCAGACGGCAGCATGAGAAATCACTCCTGTCTCCACCCGCTCGACTTTCGGAGCTACCGGAACAGTGTCCAGCAGGTCCTCGATCTGACGGCGTGTATTCACAATATCCTTGACCCGGATGACGCCGCGCTCATCAAGCAGCACCAAAGCAGGCAGACGGTTGATTTGCAGGACCAGCCCAAGCTCCACTCCCGTCAGAAGCGGAACACCCTGCATCTCAGGGCGGCTGGCCACCATGTCCTGAAGTTCGGGAACAGGACCGTCCCCTACAAACAAAAACTCGAACCCTCTGGTCGCGGCCACATCACGCGCAATGGGAATAACGCGTTTGCAGACGGGGCATTCGGGCGCCACGAACAGGAGCATCTGGTAATGCCCCGGTTGCAGGGCGTCTCCGATCATGACCGGCCTGTCTTCCAGCGTGTGCAGAACCAGTCTCGGGACAGTTTGTCCGACATCCAGTCCCGGACGCGCTTCCTGATCGCCAATCGGCGCGGTCCGTTCATGAAGAACACCAATCTGGCGTGCGAGCGCGAGCAGCGTCACAGCAAGGATCAGCACCAGAACCGTCAGAAAGCCCTGCCAGATGAGAAGAGCGATCATCATGCCCGTTCTCCTGTCGCATCACTGAGAGACATATCCGGCAGCACACGCAGCGCCTGCCAGAGCACCCACAGAGCCACGCCACAGGCGACGCCCTCAAGCTGGACACTGACTGAAGGCGCCGCTCCAGCCACCGCAGGCAGCAGGGCAGGCACACCACAAACCAGTGTTCGTAAAACCAGTGACCAGGAAAGCGTCTCGCCTTTCTGACCTGGCGTGCAACCACAGGACAGATCAGTACGCCCCCGCATGACGTTGATACCCATCGCCAGAGCGAAGACCACCATCAGACCTGCAGCGACGACACCTCCGACGCCCAGTCCAACACCGGACAGCAACATCAGGCCGACAAGCACCTCCGTCACACCGAGCCCCCATGCCACGGCCTCAAGAGACCACGCAGGCAGAAGCCGGTAGGACGATAGCGTCCCCAGAAAGAGGTCATGTTCCCGGAGCTTGGATACCCCGGCAACCAGAAACATGATCCCCACACCTCCGGCGCAGAGAGCTGACACTCCACCCATCACGAGAGAGGCGGCATTCATCCTTCACCGGGCGCAACCGTGAAGATCAGCGAACCGCCCAGGGCCTTCATCTTGTGTACCTGTTTGCCGGTTTTCGCATCAAGGATGTAAAAATCGCCCGTATCTTCGTCAGTTGTGAACATCAGCGGGTGATCATCCTGTGTCACACCAACCATCGGACTAGGCGTTGGCAGGGACATACGGCGAACGCGTTTGTGCGTTTCCGTATCGTAAACCCAGACTTCCGAACCGCCGTCCTTGTGGCTCCAGAACGGTCCCTTGTGCATCAGCACATACAGTTCATGATTGCTTTTGTGCAGCGCTGACATCTGCCAGCCACCCGGACGCCAGGTCACCTCGAAAGGCTTCGACGAGTCCGGCGCCGCCTTCATGCCGGCACCTTCCTGAAGGGACCATGGCTTGCTGACAACAGCATCCGCACCGAGCTTCGTTTCGTAAACCTTGCCGGTATAGCTGATGAACCAGGCCATACCGTCCTTGGTCACGGACGGGCTCTGTTCAAAGATACCGTCGTGATCGGGCTCGAAGAAAGCCGCGCTATGCGTCATGGACGGCTTGCCGTCAGCGCCGATGCTGACATTGGCCAGCGTACCGTCAGCGCAGAGCGATGAAAAACCGCTGTTGCCCCAAGGGTAAATCAACGCGCAACCCGGCACATCAACCGTCTGCGTGACCTTATGGGACGCGGTATCCACCACTTCGACCGCACTGCCCGGGCTCATCTGGTAAACATAGACATGAGACCCGTCCGCGCTGATCGCGAGGTTATTGCGCTTGGGCGTGACCAGCGCACGGGATGGAAGCTTTTCGTCAGCGACGATCTTCAGCGTGCTGCTTTCATATTCAGCCAGCAGGTCGTTGCGCTCACCGCGATTACCGCGTTCCCACGTTGTTTCACCAACAAAGAAATGGCTGGCGTCAGGCGACAGAACGACATTGGGGTTGTAGGCGGCCTGCACCATTCCCAGCAGACGTCCCTTATCGGCGTCCACCACGTAGGCGCGGCCATCCTTGCCATGCTGATACGCCGCATCCACAACCAGAAGCGTATGGGGCGACCAGGGAGCAAGCGTTGCAATATCGCTTTGTTCCGTCTGGGGAATGGGTTCGTCTGCCCGCGCCGAGGCTGTTACTGCAAGAAGAGCGACCCCGCCCAGTAAAGAGCGGAGAATAGCAGCGCGACTGCTCTTCGTATTACGCGAATGCGGGAACGTCATGAGACTCATTTCTATCGGTTTCGCAATGATTCAGATATGCCTCGCCCGTCGCATTTCCGCAAGACCAATCGTCGTTATCTCCAATTATTTTCGCCAGAGAAACAGAAACGCCACATCTATAGGTTAATCTGTACAGGTAATATCGAAATATCCGATAGCAACGCCAACATGATCATTTCCCAAGAAAAACCGCCCTTCCTAGGGCGTGTCGTCAGTTAAGCGGGAGGATTATGCCGCTTGTACTCCTGCCTGATGTGTGATGTTTTTTCCCTGTTTCTGGAACAGGGAGAGTGTAAATGCGACGGTATGGTCTGAGCGACGGTCAGTGGGAGCGGATAAAAGATCTTCTCCCGGGTCGCGAAGGTCATGTCGGCGGGACGGCTGCTGATAACCGTCTGTTTATCGAAGCCGTGCTGTATCGTTATCGTGCAGGCATTCCCCGGCGTGACCTGCCTGTCCGCTTTGGGGACTGGAAGAACATGCACCGACGGCTGCATCGCTGGTGTGAAAGCGGTGTGATTGAACAGATTTTCCGGCATCTGGCTGCTGACCATGACAACGAATACATGATGGTCGACAGCACGATTGTCCGCGTTCACCAGCATAGCGCAGGCGCCTAAAAAAAAAGGGGGGGGCGGATCAGGCCATCGGCCGATCCCGTGGCGGACTGACTACCAAAACCCATGCCATTGTCGATGCTGCGGGAAAGGCTGTGGCTCTTTCCCTGACACCCGGGCAAAGGGCGGACATCACAGAAGCAGAGCCATTGCTCGATGAAGTCGATCCCGAGGCCTTCATCGCCGACAGGGCTTACAACGCTGCTTCCCTCATCGAAAAGCTTGAAGAGCGCGGGATCACACCGGTTGTTCCGTCAAAGAAAAACCGTATCTTTCCACGAAAAACCCGTTTTTCAATTTATAAAAAACGAAACATCATTGAACGGTTCTTTGCCACACTGAAGCAGTTCAGAGGCATAGCGACACGCTACGATAAGCTGAAATCAACCTTCATCGCAGCAGTGCAACTCGTCTCCGCTGTCATCGGAGCTAACTGATGACACGCCCCAGGTCTTGCGAATCTGTCTCTGATGTAAACAAAGCGCCGCTCGAAGTGGTTAATGCTTTGTTCACTCCTTCCACCATCGCTGGTGTAATCGCAGAGCTGCCTCCTTTTACACCAATGTTTTGTTCAATCGTATTGACTTGAGATTCTGCAAGACCAGATTCGCTTCGTGTGTTTTCGAGCAGTGAATTAAATTCGCTTCTAACGGTTTGGGCATCAGTTCCCGCAGCGGCTCCGGATGCATCGCTATGTGCCCCAAAATCATACTGTGTGAGTCCGACTGAATAACCGCTTGTGCCTGCATTGGCCAAACTCAATTCGTTTGCTGGTGTGTTTTCATTGAGTTCGATGGCGTTTGACACCATTTCTCGAAGAGTCAGGATCGTCGCCATAATTACTCGCCCTTTCCAGAAAGGATATTTTTATTTGCTTCCGAAATTGCTTGTTGAGGAGATAAAATTCCTTTCGTCAGGTATTTGAACGGTAGTGCCACATCTTTTTCAGGAATTGGAAGCAGAGCTCCATAGCGTCTCCACTCGCTTTTCATGTCAATCTTTCCAGACAGTCCGGAGTAGAAATAATTTTTTTTCATCACGATGATTTCTGATGGGTCGTTATTCTTGACAATGACCTTATCTCCAACGACTATGAATTCAGGGACAGCTGAAGTTAAGTCGCTTGTGTATGTTGACACTGTTGAAGTTATACCACAAGAGAACTCAGCATCGTTGAATTTCTTTCCCGGGGTCCAGGTTGAGAATGTAAAATAGATTCCAAGATTTTTGTTGTCTTTAAAAAAAACTTCTGGCTGAAACGGCCATGCGCACCGCCGCGAATAAGAACTATTGAATGTAATGACCGCATCATTGTAACTTACAGTGTGAACCGGAGAAAAAATGGACTCAATGGGTTCAGAGCGAGTAAGTTTATTTTTATTTAAAAAATGAAGCTCTTCTTTGTTTGAGTTGATTAAAATCTTTGTCATTCCTTTATTTAATAATTTTCCTGTTTCGAGATCAATGTAGAAACCCTGCATTTGGGCGATTGTAGCTCCTTCCATAATAAGTGCGACTGCCTGATGTGCTGGTCCTTCGTAGATTGATAATATGCGACCTTTGGGATCGGTCGAGTGGTAAAAAGTTGCTCTCTCACAATCTGGACCGAGAGCAGCTCCAACCTTGCGGATAATGGCCGCATGTGTCGGATGCGCTTGTAGAATAAAAAATGTTGTGTAAAATAAACAAATATTATTTATTTTTCGTCTAGTGTTTTTTATGTTATAATTCATTGTTTATTCCAAACAAATAAATGTTCGCACTTCATAATTATCTTTCTCTCCCCGTATCTTGCACATATCTCTGGATTGGCGACAGGAGATAGAAGATCACTCTGCGCTTTCCGATTGCAATTCCGGCGGTGACGGCCATGCCCGGTCGCAAAGGAGCGACGCCGACCTCGATGGGAATATCCGTTTTGTCCAGTGTGACCTGCGCAACATAACCACTACCTTCTCCTCCATCGAGATCTTCCTCAGACCCGGCACCATTCTGCTTTCCGCCACTTCTGCTTACGGCGTCTGGATCATTGAGCGCCTCAACAGTTTCAGGGTGTGTCGTCAGTTAATTCCAATGATGGCGGAGACAAATTGCCCGGCTGCGAGGAAAGTTGACTTCAGCTTGTCATATCATGTTGCAATACCTCCAAACTGTTTAAGTCTGGCGAAGAAGCGTTCGATGATTTTCCTTTTTTTATAAAGCGAGGAGAGGATTTTCCTTGGATGGCGTCGGTTTCTCCTTGATGGAATAACCGGTGTGATCTGCCGTTCTTCAAGCTTTTCGATAAGCGGATCAGCATCATACGCCTTGTCGGCGATAAAGGTTTCGGGATCGACTTCATCCAGAAGGGTATCTGCTTCGGTGATGTCGGCGCTTTGTCCTGGTGTCAGCGAAAGAGTCACGACCTTTCCCGCAGCATCGACAGTGGCATGGATTTTCGTGGTCAGGCCGCCCCGGGACCGTCCGATAGCCTGATCCGCACTCCTTTTTTACGGGCACCCGCGCTGTGCTGGTGAGCCCGGACAATCGTGCTGTCGATCATCATGTATTCATTGTCGCGATCGGCGGCCAGATGCCGGTGCACGTTCTTCCAGTCCCCAAAGGAGACAGGCAGGTCACGCCAGGGAATGCCTGCGCGATAACGATACAGCACGGCTTCGATAAACAGACGGTTATCCGCAGCAGTCCCGCCGACATGACCTTCGCGACCCGGGAGAAGATCTTTTATCCGCTCCCACTGACCATCGCTCAGACCATACCGTCGCATTTACACTCTCCCTGTTCCAGAAACAGGGAAAAAACATCACACATCAGGCAGGAGTACAAGCGGCATAATCCTCCCGCTTAACTGACGACACGCCCTAACGAGATATAAATGAATACCCGGGAAACAGCCGCAACCACCTAATTTTCAATCCGAAATATTCCGACTGGGAATCATACCTTGCGCTGACCGAAATCTCCTGATTTGCAGTCATCATAACAGGTCGGACAATCGTGAGGGAAATTTTGCAAACCCGTCAGCAGGGCGCATAATCCCTCTGCTGTAAGGAGCATATCCCGTGCGGCCTGCCGCCGCCCCGGTCTGCTTTAGCCACGTTTCTGTCGAACCCGACAGCATCTGTTCGGGCGTGATGGGAATCATGTGTGTTCACGCCGTGCCTATCGCCCTGATTGCGGTATCCAACGGGACAAGAGGAGTTGTCATGACCGTCGGTCGTTTTCCACTGACACGCCTGCGCCGCAACAGGCAGGACCGTTTCACCCGCAGACTGGTTGCCGAGAACAGTCTTTCCATTGATGATCTGATCTGGCCGATCTTCGTGATGGAAGGCAGCAACTCCGTTACGGACGTTGCGTCGATGCCCGGCGTACAGCGTGTCACGCTCGACAGGCTGGCGGCGCATGTTGAAACAGCCGCCAGGCTGGACATCCCCGCACTGGCCCTGTTCCCTATCACCCCCTCCGAAGTGCGTGACGAAGCCGGAACTGAAGCGCTCAACCCTGACAATCTGATGTGCCGGGCCGCCCGCCTGCTCAAAAAAGAATTCCCCGACATGGGACTGATCGGCGATGTCGCGCTAGATCCTTACACCAATCATGGCCACGACGGGATTATCGAGAACGGCTATGTCGTGAACGACAAGTCTGTCGATATCCTGAAGGTACAGGCGACCAATCAGGCTGCAGCCGGGATCGACATCATCGCCCCTTCCGACATGATGGACGGCCGCATCGAAGCCATCCGCCGGGATCTGGACGAAAATGGCCTGATCAACACCCGCATCATGTCCTATGCCGCCAAATACGCGAGCGCATTCTACGGTCCGTTCCGTGACGCTCTCGGTTCTGGCGGCCTTCTGAAAGGCGACAAGAAAACCTATCAGATGGACCCGGCCAATTCGGACGAGGCTCTACGCGAAGTCGAGACGGATCTTCTCGAAGGCGCGGACATGGTCATGGTCAAGCCGGGCATGCCCTATCTCGACATCATCCGACGTGTGCGTGACAGCTTCTCCGTGCCGACCTTCGCCTATCAGGTCTCGGGCGAGTACGCGATGCTGATGGCGGCCATCCAGAATGGCTGGCTGGATCATGAACGGGCCGTGATGGAAAGTCTTCTGGCCTTCAAGCGGGCCGGTGCGAACGGTATCCTGACCTATTTCGCCATTGAGGCCGCGCAGCGTATCAAGGCGCAGTAATCGGGCTTATGTAATCGGGGCAACGTATCGGCAGCCGCAATTCCGTCTGCCGATACTGTCATTTTACAGTGATGAAATCGCAACACTCCAAAAATATAAACACAACCAAAAACACATAATGCAAACAAAATCAGTCACTTAAAAATACACAACCTCTGTGACGCTTTTAATCACAATGTAACTACGCTGATACATGTGGCATGCAGTTCACCAACGTTCCAACGCTGGTGAAAGCCCTGAACCTGATGATTCGCAAGACCGCTCTTCTGACCTGCCTGACAACCGCAACACTTACATTTTCAATGATCGACGCAGCCTGCGCGGCTCCTCCCGCAGTCGTCGCCGTCAACAGGGAAATCGGTCTGTCTGTGACGGGTAATTTTCAGGACGTGATCGCCAAGGGCAATCGACAGTACAACAGCACATATCAAGGTTATCATTATACTGACACCTATCAGTCAAATAGTAGCTACCGTGACCACGCCACTGGCTGGACACCCGGCTTTCGGGCCGATGCCCAGTATATGTTTGATACAAGCATTCTGAAGCATCTGTATGTGGCGTCGTCATTCACTCTGGACAGCGGGAACATCAACGAAAACTATCATTATCATGAGACCGCCATCAGAAGCGGATCTTCCCCCAACCACTATGGAGCCCGCGACAATGTGGGCTTCAACCGATCGGGCATCAACGTGACGGGTGAGATCGGAAAAGGCTTTCTGCTTCTGAACGACCGACTGCTTATCACACCAGTCGTACAGGGTGGTTATAGCGCCGGAGGCTATGATACATATACAGCTTACGGAAAAGGCTATGTAGGACTGGCGCTTCACGTCGACTACGCCATCACTTCCAGACTTGTCATTCGCGGGCGCGCTGGCTGGGCGCAGTATCTCAAGGTAGGCACCCACTATAATAGCAATGGATACTACTCTGACAAAGGATCCCGTCCTGAATGGAGTGGTGATATTGCACTCGATTACCGCATGACAGACTGTTTTCACCTGACGGGCGGAGTACGCTACACCTACCTCAATTATGGGCACGCAAACTATTTCAATTCCACCTCCAGTTCCTACGGAAGTGCCTACTCCTACTCAAACAACGAAACCGCCTGGCGCAACGGCGTCCAGCTCCGTCTTGGCGTAGCCTATCAACTCTGAGAAAAGAATGAGGACATACCCGGTCTTCAATTGACTGACGGCATGACTGTTCGTCATTATCCGCAGTCTGCCGGATGAAATCGTCCGGCAGAGAATGACACAGCAGTGCGGGAGGCAGAAGACTGATGACTTTTTCGTCTCGCCACCCGCAGTTTTTCTATACGACCGCTCCCCAGCCCTGCCCCTATCTGCCCGACAGGATGGAGCGGAAGGTCGTCACCGATCTTTCCGGCCCCAATGCGGAAGCGCTGCACGACCGGCTGTCACGCGCCGGCTTCCGTCGCAGTCACGCCATTGCCTACGCACCGGTCTGCAACGGCTGTAACGCCTGCGTGCCGATCCGTATTCCCGTTCAGCGATTTACTCCCAGCCGCACGCAGAAACGCGTCTTTAAAGCCAGTTCTGATCTGCAGGGCTTTCAGGTGCCTGCAAAGGCAACCGCCGAGCAATTCGTGCTGTTCCGTCAGTATCAGCTTGCCCGCCATGCGACCGGCGACATGGCCAGCATGAATTTCGCCGATTATCGCTCCATGGTGGAGGATACCCCCATCGACACTTTCATGGTGGAGTTCCGATCGCCGGAAAATCATCTCATGGCGGTCAGTCTGGTGGATACCCTCTCCGACGGACTATCCGCAGTCTACAGTTTTTACGACACGACCGACAGCGCACGTTCTCTCGGCAGTTTTGCGGTCCTCTGGCTGATCGAGCACGCCAGACGACGACGCCTGCCCTACGTCTATCTCGGCTACTGGATCGCGCAGAGCCGCAAGATGGCCTACAAGACCAACTTCCGCCCCGCCGAGATCCTGTCCCGTGGCAGTTGGCGTGATCTCGACGAGCATGACCTCGCCTGAAATCCACTGAAGTCGGTGCATGAAGGCAACCTCGCCGTTACATGAATAACACCTCATGTAAGGCTACTTTTCCGCAGGAAACCGGGAGAGAGGCAAACAGCGGCGTAGCCCCTCACGTGACAGAAGCGGCAACTCTCTCTAATCTTTCGCTTAATTCAGTATGCGACCCGTCGCAGCATCGGAGATCAGGTTTTATGCGCATACTTCTCGTTGAGGATGATCCGACAGTCCGTGGTTTCGTCGCCAAGGGACTGACCGAGACAGGCCACCTCGTCGAGCAGGCCGACAATGGCAAGGATGGCCTGTTCCTTGCCGTCAGCGAAAAATTCGATGTGATCATCCTTGATCGCATGCTGCCCGGCGGCATTGATGGACTTCGCATCCTTGAGACGCTCCGCTCGCAGGCCAACGCGACTCCGGTATTGATCCTTTCCGCGCTGGCGGACGTGGACGATCGCGTTGCCGGCCTCAAGGCCGGTGGTGATGATTATCTGACCAAGCCCTTCGCCTTCTCGGAGCTTCTGGCCCGTGTCGAGGCGCTCGGACGGCGGGGCCGCAACGAGTCAGCGCCCCAGACCAAGCTGGAAATCAACGGTCTTGAAATGGACCTGCTTTCCCGGACGGTGAAACGCGAAGGCCAGAAGATCGACCTCCAGCCACGAGAGTTTCGTCTGCTTGAGTTTCTGATGCGTCATGCCGGACAGGTCGTCACCCGTACGATGCTGCTTGAAGGCGTGTGGGATTATCACTTCGACCCACAGACGAACGTGATTGACGTCCATGTGTCCCGCCTGAGACAGAAAGTGGATAAACCGTTCGAACAACCGCTGATCCATACTGTCCGGAACGCAGGCTATATGCTCCGGGCTGACTGACCTTTTTCAGTGATGCGATGAAAGACTGTGGCTTTTTCAGCCCTCTTTCATCGGTTTTCGCCAGTCGGGATACTGATCGTGCGCGATGGTCTCTTTCCATTCTCCTGCCAGTTCGTGGTGGCTGACTTATGATACCCGCCCCCACTGAACCTGATGAGCAGGACCTTCCCGAACGTCGTCGTGGATTCAGGCTCCCTCGCCTCTCACTCAAAGCGCTGCGTTACCATATCGGCGGCCTGAGATCGGCTGGGGTGCGCTTTGCCCTTGGCTATGCCGTTCTGTTCTGGGTGTCCGCAGGACTGTTTCTCTCGGTCATCTGGTGGGGAACCGCCAGCCTCCTGCAACGACAGGTCGAAGCCTCCGTTGCAGCCGATGCGCGCGCCCTTTCCGAGCGATGGTCGGATGGTGGTCTTTCGGCGCTGGCGCTCACCATTGAGGACCGGCTGGAAGACAATGTCGATGATGACGCGCTGTATCTGCTGGTGGACCCGCATGGCGAGCGCATAGCGGGTAATCTGCCCTCTTGGCCGGAAGCCGTGGCCATGAGCAACGTCTGGTACCAACTCACCATCAAGCGTGCCGGAATCCGGGGTGTCGCCGAAGTCCAGTCTTTCGATCTTCCCAAGAATTATCGACTGCTTGTCGGAAGAGACGTCCGCGGACGCTCGACGCTGCGGCACCTGCTCACTGACACCCTGTTCTGGGCATGGGGCATCATTACCATCCTGACATTCGTCGGCGCCTTTTTCGTCCGAAGCATGTTCAGGCGCATGATTTCCTCAATTGCGCGCACAACCTCAGCCATTGCACACGGCGATATGGACCGCCGCGTCCCCCTCTCCGGACGAGGCGACGAAATTGATGAAGTTGCTGAAGCCATCAACGAGATGCTTGATCGCATCAAGCGTCTGATGGACGGCGTGAAGCAGGTCTCGAACGCGATCGCCCATGATCTGCGCACGCCCATCACGCGTGCTCGCGCCCAGCTCGAATATGCAGCGCTGCATGCCAAGGATGAAACCACCCTGCGGGCCGCCATTGAAGAAGGCGTCAGTGACCTCGACAATATTACGGCCGTGTTTGAGGCGCTTCTGAGAATTGCCCAGATTGAAGCCGGCTCAAGACGATCAGCGTTCGCCACATTCGACCTCATGCCGGTGCTCAGTGATATTGTGGAGCTCTACGAACCGCTGGCGGACGAGCAGGGCAGCAGGATCGTGCTTCGGGCGCCGGATCATCTTCAGTTCTACGGTGATCGTTCGATGATCCAGCAGGCTGTTTCAAACCTTATTGATAACGCCATCAAATTTTCACCACACAATGGCACCATCACAGTCGCGGTCGCCACTGGCTTCAACCCCGCCCCTGGTGATCGGGCCGGTGGACGCATCATCACGATTGACGTCAGCGACCAGGGACAGGGCATGACGGAAGCCGACATGGAAAGAGCATCCGAGCGCTTCTTCCGTGCCGACGCCGCCCGAAATACACCGGGGTCAGGTCTCGGACTTTCGCTTGTTCAGGCCATCGTCCAGCTCCATGGAGGCGTGCTCCAGTTTTATTCGCGTAGCCCCGGTCTCTGTGTCCGCATGTATCTGCCGCTTCCAGAAGATGATGGCAAAAAGCAGGGTACTGATATGACGGAGGATTCACAGACTTACCATCTGCAAGACAGGCCCGATCTGTTATTGTCTCAATCATGATACGCATCGCACTTTTAATCGCAGCGCCGATTCTGATTATCGGTCTGTGTGGAGCAGCGGCAGCGCAGACCGGAGATCAGTCCGTTCGCACGCTTTTTGCCGACAAGCCCGTCAACGAGGGAGAGATGCGTCATGATACGGAAGTTGCCTCCATGGTTCAGGCGGCAGAGCGAAGTGAAGCGTCGCCTACTGAAATCGGCATGGAAGTCACATCCGACAGCCGGGACTACTGTTCCCGCCTGATGCGCACGATTGACGAATACAATGCGCAGTCACGCCCTGAAAATGTCATAGAGCTGAGAAAAGAAGGGCAGCGCCTTTGCACTCAAGGCTATGTCAGACTCGGCGTTATGCGGCTGAGAGAAGCTCTCGCCATTCTTAAGGGCAGGAATATTCGTCAATGATTCATTCAAAACCATTATATATTGCAGCTGGCAGTATCGCTCTGCTTGGCAGCGTCATCGGCGGAACGTCCCATGCCGCATCCCCTGCTGAGCCTGACGGCGCAACCCGTCTGAGCGTAACCGGTTCCGGATCAGTCGATGCCGCTCCTGATCGGGTGACAGCGACTCTGCTTGTGCAGAATGAGGCGGCAAAGGCTGTCGACGCTCAGGCCAAAACCAATGATGCTGCGCATAATGCAGTAGCAAAAGCTGAAAAAATCTCAGGCGTTACAGTCCTGACCGATTCCTACGATGTGTCGGAAAATCGCAAGGACAATAAACCCTCAAGCTGGACAGCCCGACAGACCATTCAGATCAGAGCCAGGGACGCCTCCGCTCTTCTGGATCTGGTCGGCAAGCTTCAGGCAAGCGGACTGCTGCTGGAAGGCGTGTCTTGGTCTCTCTCGCCTGAGCATCAGAAAGAACTGTATCGGCAGGCAGAAAAGAAGGCGGTGGACGATCTACGCAGTCGCTCCAGTGAAATTGCTGATGACCTCGGTCTGAAAGTTTCCTCAATCGCGTCGATCTCGGTAGGAGAACCGCTTACAGTGCGCCCCGTGGCCTTTATGGCGCGTGCCGCGATGGCTGCTCCGACCATGCGTTCAGAAGACCAGACGGTCAGCGCCACTATTCGGGCAACAGTCATCCTCAAACCGCAATAAACACAGAGGGTTTATTTTCCTCCACTGTCAGGTTCTTTTTCGCAGGCATCCAGAACCGTCTTTCGTGATCTCGTGCAATCTCCAAACCATCCAATCTTTCAGTTGATCGGATCCGTGATGGAGCGTCACAGTTCACTGTTCAGCCAGGCAAATTCAGGCTCTGGAGTGTTGGCGGCGTGACCATGCCGCTCTCCTCCAGCCCGGAAATGATGGGGTCGCGCGTTGCCGAGGCATCGCTAACGCTGTCGGCCTCTACCGATGCCCTTTTCCCCAGCCCAAGAAGAGCCATCTCGGTACCTGCTATGGCTCGAAGCTGCTCAGGGCGGTATCCTGCTTTGGTAAATGCCCAGACTACCAGCCAAAGCGATTTAAAGGCTGTTCTCCCCGGGTGTTGCATACCTGGTGCAATCCGCAAAAGCGCGATCGCATTGCGAATACGCGTTTCAAAATCACCCACCCGCCGACCATTGGTCAACCAGCCTCCGTAGACATGCTTGAACTTCGGATAGTTGTCGAAGCAACCCGTCAGGAAACGCACTTCCTGACGCGGATCGATTCCGTCCTTGGCGAAACTCGCATAGATAGGACCGCTATACAGCGGGCGGACATGCACCATAGGCACTTCATCGACGATTGCCGCACGGAAGGCCGGGTCCTCCATCAGCATTGTCCAGATGAGATCAGTTCCCCATCCCGTGAAATGCCGCTCGAACATCGGCAGGAGCGTGCGCAGATACGACGACTTGATGCAGCAGGCCATTGATTCGAGAAAATTACTGTATCGCAACCGAAAGCCGGGCACGCGCAAGACAATCTCGTGGGAGACATAGCTATCGTGTGTCATGGCAGGCTGCGCCATGGTCAGATCGTGTTCCACCGCAATATCAAACAGCCTGCTTATATCAGCGGACTTCATACGCAAGTCATCATCCGGCAGCATGATATAGTCATAATGATCAAGCAGCTCAGGATTTGCTTTAAAATGACGCGCTATACTGTCCCATTTCGTTCCATAGTCGAATACGGTAGGCAGATCGCCATCGAAAGAGAGCGAATGGTCTTTTGCATAGACATTCAGCTGAAGATCCCAGTTACGTGGCGTTGTATCATCTCCAATCCATTCTCGATGAAATGAATCCTCTCCGACACGTGCGAGAACCAGAAAACGTCTTTTTCCAGACTGGAACCCTTCTTCGTTTTTCATCAGAAACTCCCGGCATCAGGAACAGAAGACATTCCGAGGCTTCATCTCCTGAAACTAACGTATATTTAAACCGAAGCGGCTTACGAGAAATTATAGCAGAAACAGGAAGTATTCAGGTTATTCACATCACCGTGTTCCCGTCAGATTCCTCACAGAGCAAGAGTCTCCTTTACAGGAAATACATTAGAAAATTGGAGACTGACCCTTCTTCAAAAACGGCCATGATGCGTCTTTTATTGATAAATCAATGACTTCCAGAGGCCATGCGATCCCTAGCAGTGGATCGTTATAGCACAACCCTCCTTCCGCGCTGGGCGTATAGGCCGCACTCACAGGATAAAAAACCTCTGTATTATCAGTAAGTGTCTGAAATCCGTGAGCGAATCCGGGCGGAACGTACAGCATATGATGATTTTCTGCACTCAGGACAAAAGACTCGTGCTTCAGATAAGTCACGGAATCTCCACGAAGATCCACGATTATGTCGGCAATACTGCCTCTGGTGCATCGTATGAGTTTGGCTTCGGCGTGAACGCCACGTTGAAAATGAAGTCCCCGAACCGTGCCTTTATTCCGTGAAAATGACATATTATGTTGTACAAAATCGGAAATCAGACCATGTTGCGTGAACTCATCCCGACACATCATCCGGGAGAAAAATCCACGATTATCCTCTATCAGTTGTGGCTCAATGATCATGGCATCTTTCAGCATGGTTTCATGAAAGATCACAGGCATCCTCCATGATCGTCTCGCATGGTGCAAACTCCCTCTCCTGCTCGGCATAAAGACGGTCGATGGTCCTTCCTTCCGGCAGATCAATATCTGCAAAGGTCAAGGGACGGTCACGAGGAACGTGTCTATTAACCGTAGAACCTATGGCAAGACCGAGAGGAATAAGCTTTTCCGCTCTTATGGTTTCGATATTTTCAATCATTCCATAGACTTCGAAACCACCGAGTTCGGCGATTGTCTCACCCGGGACCAGGTCTTTCTTGGCCAGAGCGATAACGCCGACAACCGGGCCATCCTGCGGCGCAAGCGTCGCGTCGCCGAACAGAACGGCGCGCGCCACAGACCCTGGAACTTCAAAATGACACAGATGAAACGGGGTGTAGAAGCAATAATAGGGACCCGGTCCCATCTTGTAATAATTCAGAAAATGACGCTGCTTTACGTCATCCATCGTCCCAAGCACAAAAACACCCGGCCCCGGTCGTGCCCCGATCACGTAATCGACCACTCCAGGTCCCCCCGCTGCAAGATGCGCGTCCAGAAGTGGAGAAAAAGCTTTTGCAACATCTTCCAGCGGCACCAAAGGCGTATCAGGATTGCCACCAGAAAAATCGGGGCCAAGCATGCCGCGCTGGGCTACTTTCATACCTGTGCCATTGGCAATCACTGTCTGCTCAAAGGAGATCTTGGTTCCATCAGCAAAGGACGCCGCCATGGCAGGCTGCAGACCCCATTTTTCCGCAAAGGATATCTGCGTGTCCGGAGTGCGATAAGGATCGTATAGTCCCTTGATGCTACCGCACAAAACCGGACGCACCCCGATCCCCTTCATGAAGCGAACCAGATTCATCATGACGCCCGGCTGGTCACCATCGCCAGCGGTATAGACGACGTTGGCGAGGTCAGCTTTCTTTTTCAGAATAGGGCCAACCGTTCCATCAAGCTCCGCATTCACCTGAATCAGATGTTTGCCGCCTTCGATCGCTGCCAGCGCTGCTCTGGCAGCGTATTCCATGGAACCAGTCGCCTCGATGATCGCATCGATTCCACTGCCCTGAGCCAGAAGCAGCGGATCGCTGGTGACTACCCGCTGCCCTGACGCAAAAGCACGTTCAAGCGACTGAGCGTCCGGACACCACACCGGCTCAAGTCCCAGTTCTTCAAACAGGGCTTCACCATGGGCGCGTGTGCGGTTGCAAACAGCCACTACGCGCATCCCGGGTGTGGCTGTTTCAATGGTGCGCGCGATGGCCTTCGCCTGTGTCCCCGCACCAATCAGGGCTACAGTCACTGGCCGACCTTCGGCTTCGCGACGCTTCAATGCCTTATCGACAATAATCATGTTCCGGCTCCAGATTCATTACCATGAAGTTCTAGGACACAGTCGTTTTCGTCAGGACAATCTCAGTCAGACCAGACTTTCCACGGGGCAGCCCCCGTCGCCCATGTGGCTTCCAGAACCTGCTTGTCGCGCAGGGTGTCCATATTTTGCCAGTACCGGTCATGCACAAAGCTCGACAGCTTGCCTCGCTCAATCAACCGGCTCATCGGTTCCGCCTCCCATGTCGTCAGATCATCATCGATCAGATCGAGAACTTGTGGTTCGCATACGAAGAAACCGCCATTGATCAATCCACCATCACCGGCCCGCTTCTCACCAAAGCCGCTTACGGACATCGCATTATCAGTAAGCTCCAGCGCGCCAAAACGACCAGGCTGCACTACGGCTGTCAGTGTGCACCAGGCCGCACGCGACCGATGAAACGCCAAAAGATCTGCTATATTCACGTCACTTACACCGTCGCCGTAAGTGAGACAGAACGTGCTGTCCTCAAGATAACGACGCGCACGGAGAATGCGCCCACCTGTCAGGGACTCCAGTCCTGTATCCAGGACTGTGACGCGCCAGTTGTCGGTCTGGGCTTCCAGCCAGCGCACATCCCCCGTACCGAGATCTATGGTGAAATCGCTGCGCGAATAGCGATAACGCATGAAATAATCTCGTATGAAATCGATACGATAACCGCCGAGAATGACAAAATCAGAGAACCCATAATGGGAATATATCTTCATGATATGCCAGAGTATTGGTCGTCCGCCGATTTCAGCCATAGGCTTGGGGCGGACCATTGTCTCTTCACTGAGCCTTGTACCAAAACCACCAGCAAGAATTGCGACCTTCATCTATTTTTTCCTTTTGCCGCAAAACATTTTTAAAGCGATTACCTTGGAGACAGAGCTGTTTTCAGCTGGTGACTATCAAGGGCAGGATATTCAAATTCAGTAATTACATCGGGGTTGCTCCTCGCATCGCCAGACGAGAGAACGATTGAGTCGTCCGGCAGCCATATGGCTCTCCAGAACTTTCAGTCGTATCAGTCTTGAATCGCGAAATTCCTTGTCCTCAAAGCCCATCCCGACCAGACCGGATTTAAGATGAGCAATCGAATCCTCAAGAGTCATCCGGGGCTGGTGATTGGGCGCCAATGACTTGTACAAGCCGAAATCAACCTGATACGATCGGCTATCCACTGCTGAATTTGTATTTATGTTTAGCGCTGTGCCCGGCAAGGCTTTGGCTACGGCCTCAGCAATCTGACGGACCTGATAATTCCGCTCATCGCTACCTACGTTCACGACCAGATAACGTCCGCCATTATCTGGCGAACGGCTCACCGCCCAGTCCACCGCCCGAGCCATATCGAGCGTGTCAATCAGCGGTCTCCAGGGCGTTCCGTCCGAAAGAATGCTGATTTTTCCAGTAACCATCGCAGAAGCGACAAAGTCGTTCAGCACAAGATCCAGTCGAAGGCGATCCGACATACCACAGGCTGTAGCGAAACGCAGACAGGTGACTGTCATGGCGCTGTCAATCTGCTCCAGTGCTTTTTCCGCACCGATCTTGGATTGTGCGTAAGTAGTGACCGGATTGAGCGGATCCATCTCCCTGCGGGGACCACCCTCGGCAATTCCATAAATACTGCAACTGGATGCAAAGACGAAGTGTTTTACACCGGCCGCAGATGCAGCCCGAGCCAGAGCTACCGTTGAATTTTGATTGATGTCGAGTGTGACATCCTGAAATCTGTCCCCCATGGGATCATTCGAAATTGCGGCAAGCTGGACGACAGCATCGTAACCAGCAAGCAATCCATCAGAAAAATCCCTGACATCTCCAAAAAACTGAGTATCAAGAGCTCTCTCGGGCAGACGCGCAACTCCTGTGAGGCAATGGGCAAAGTAAGCATTGTCAAAACCATGTAATACACTTTGAGACCGTGTCCGCCTTAACTGCGCCGAGACGGCAGGCCCCACGTAACCCATATTTCCGACGATCAGAACTCGCATGTTCGCCTTCTCTCACTCGTATAAAAAGAGCCAAATTTCAATCAGTTACGTCAGAAGATCTACGGTCTTGTAGCGGCATTATTGAACTCGCAGAAAATATGCTTGTGACGGCACATAAAAATTTACAGAACAGTGTTCTGGATACACAGATTCCTGAAAGAAATACCTATTTTTTCTCTATAGACTGAAATTAAACATAAATAAGAATAAAATTTATTTTTTAGAAATCCATTCCACCCAAACCATAATCAACCGAAACAGAAAAAAATAACCCCGATACAATCACTTTAGAAAGACACGCAAAAACTCACAAACTATCTAATACGATCAGAAACTGACATCAGTTTCCATCATATTATTTTCGTTTATTCCTCACCTCAGACCACTGATCCGGGTCTTCTTCACCTTTACCTGTTTTTATTTATTTTTAAGAATAACCGGATATGCGGCTACATTACACATAAAATAGAAAGCATGTCATCAAAAATGTAGCGAATAACACTATAGAGTGGCGTCGCATAGCAGGCTGCAACGCTCCGCAACTTATTAATTTTATTGAATAAAAACCATAAATTAATTGATTTTAACAAATAATGAAGCCCGTTTTTTACAGAATTTACCTGAAGTTCAGCACGGATTCTTGTGATCACACTCTCTATTTCGTGATCGCCCGACCACCTTATCGACATTCCTTTTTTAATATAACTACGCAACTGTATGGTATAACGTCTGAATGGAATTGTTGTTCTTGCAGCGTGGACTGGCTATTCTTCTTTCTTTGAAAGAAAGGCGATCATGATGATGGCCATGCACGACGCGATCTGTCATGTGTTTGCCTTATATTTGATCTCGCCTTTTTTGTAATAACACCTCATCTGAAGACAATAATGATCGCTCTCATGGTGAGAATAAGAACATGCGTGCAGGCAAGAGCAATGCCCCCCTGCCACGCATCCTATGGCTGCGGTTCCTGTGACTATCGGATCGGTATCGTGGATTTCGCTGTGGGTATTTTGAAGATCGCGCTTGCCGTCATGCGACGCTCCAACGTTTATAGCGTTGTGCGGCTCCTGCGCTGTGGATGCACTGGCCACTAAGGACTAGCGCGTATTACGTAAAAAGCTTTTCACTCACGGATTGTTTTAACATCGAGCTTTGGATTTCTGAGGACTTCTGTCATCTTGGTCTTTATCTGGATGAGCAATCACGATGGTAGGATTCAGCACTGCCAGACTGATGACCAAAACAGGAATGTTCGAATCGACATTAAGAAAACAGTGCAGGATGGGATGACATGACGACAGACATCGCTATCGTTCGACTGTATATTACCTGTAAATATGTACCCTTTTCTGATACTGGCATTCCCGTCGGTCGCGCCACCTGCCATCAGACTGAAAGGCATTTGAGAATCGATTTCTCTGCTGCAGGTGTCGCAACATGATAGCGTTCGGTCTGTCGAAGGCAGGCGAGACCAAACCATGCCGTCATCAGCATCAGACCTTCGTCGTTGGAAGGAATGAGGCAAAAGCAATCCTGATAGCCCGCCGCAGTCGGGTTATACGGTTTATCAACCCATGATAGCTGCAGATATTTCGTTAGTGAACGAAAAAGATAGAAGCTATCCGATGCTTCAACTGCTACGCATGCTGGTCGCGCTCAGTATTTTCACCGGTCACTGGGGAGAACCCTATGTGGGACGGTTGTGGCCTCAGGGACAGATCGCCATCGACATCTTTTTCATGATCGAAGGCTTTCTCGCAATGGGCTTTCTATCACAGCCCGCTGTTATCAGTATGAGCAAGCGGCAGATTATCGGCAGTCGCCTCGCTCATATCTATCCGGTTTACGCCATCGCACTCGTAGTCAGCTTCTGCTCCTTCGCTCCGCAGGCACTCGCCAATACAGGAGGATGGACGATCACAAACTGGGTCGGCGCTTTCATTTCCGGTCTTGCCCTGCTGCCTTTCTTCTCCACGCTCGTTTACGGCTCGGTCTTCCCGCTCAATCCACCCAGCTGGGCTATCGTGCTGGAGCTGTTCGGCTTTGCCCTTCTGGTCTGTCTACGGGTTCATGATGCTCCCAGACGGTTGTTCGTCCTATGGATTGGCGCGGCTTTCATCTACTTCACGCTGAGCATGATGTGGCGCGATCTCAATGCGGGCTGGGCGTCTGTGCATTACTGGGGTGGATGGCCGCGTATGATTCTGAGTTTCGCCGGAGGCGCGTGGTTGCGCCATCTGCACGGGGAGTATGGAGCACGCACCCCGAAAATCCATCCAGTCATCGTTCTCGCGCTATTCGTTGGCATGCACCTGCCGAAAATTCACCTCATCGGCGCGCCATTACTGGGCGTCGGCGTACCTGTGCTGGTGTGGCTGGGAGCTTCATGCCCGTGTCCCGCCTGGCTCGAAACCGTCGCAGCCTTTGCCAAAAGGAACACCCTCTCGATCTATCTGCTTGGCTATCCCGTCATGATGATCTGGCGATACGCCAATACCATCTTCATGGTGCCCCCTTCTTTCGCCGGAAGTTTCGCAGGACTTGCCCTGGTTCTTGGCAGTTTGCTGGTTGCAGGTATGGTTCTAACTTACACAATGAAGAACATGAATCATGGGGATACATAGATTCAGAACTCACCATCAAATGCAGCTGTAGTGCCGGAGAAATCGGCCAATCGTGCTGCTGAACAGCACACCTTCATTAGTAATGATCAATACTCAGATCCATTAAATAACACAGATTTCGCACAGGCACACAAACGCTGGCTACCTTTTTCCACTACCGAAGCGGGCAGGAAAAAACCTTTATCTACTTGTTACACAAACCAGATTGATGCCTACACCCGCCCAAAAACAGTCAGAACAGCAAAAATAAAGCATATATATTTATTCGATTATGCAAAAACAAATAAATACAACAAAATCCCCCACCAACAGAGAGCGAAAAATAAAAAATTAATATTTTTAATATATTGCGATTTTCAGGAGAAAAGCCGTGATATCAGAAGAAATTACATTATCTAAGGTTTATATTCTGATTGATTATGAAAACATTCAACCTAAAACACTTCCTTCCCTGAAAGACGAAAACGTCAATATTCTTGTTTTTGTCGGAAAGACACAGGATAAAATCAACTTCAATATAGCTCGTTCTTTGCAGCTTATAGGGAAAAGAGCCCGCTACATAAAAATCCATGCCACCGGCAACAACGCGCTCGACTTTCATATCGCCTATTATATCGGGCTGCTTGCTGGCGTGGATAAGACCGCCCGTTTCCATATCATTTCAAAAGACACCGGCTTTGATCCGCTCATCGCGCATTTGAAGGCAACAGGAATACAGTGTACGCGATCAGACAGTTTTCCCGGTAGCCGCAAACCCGAAGAGACTACGGATAAAACCTTGGAAACCAAAGTAATTGAGCATTTGGAAAAGATAAAAAAAAGCCGTCCCGGCACAGAAGAAAAACTCAGGAATATGATCACTGCAGTATTTAAACAGGAAGTCTCTCTTCAGAAGGTCTCGCCACTTATCACAACTCTGAAAGCGCAAAAGATCATACAGATTGATGAGAATAAGAAAGTTTCTTATTTATCATAAAGAAAAGGCGACTCCTCATAAAGAGCCGCCTTTCAATCCGTTCTTCGACAGTCAGAAATCAGGGAGAAACATTCGCTCCCAGAACCTTCAGAAACTGGGACAGCCACGCCGGATGGGCTGGCCACGCTGGAGCCGTCACCAGTTCCCCATCCGTAACCGCCTCCGTCACCGGAATATCGACATATGTCCCACCAGCCATCTCGACTTCAGGGCGGCAGGCTGGATAAGCCGAGACCTTGCGACCTTTCACAATTCCAGCCGCTGTGAGAATCTGGATGCCATGACAGATACAGGCAATCGGCCGATCTGAAAATTCTCTGACGATATCAAGAACTCTCTGATCAAGGCGCAGATATTCCGGCATCCGCCCACCCGGCACGATCAGGCCGACATAATCATCCAGAACAATCGTGTCGAAGTCTGCCGTCAGCTCGAAGTGATGACCGGGCTTCTCGCTGTAGGTCTGGGCCCCTTCAAAATCATGAATGGCCGTAATGACCTTGTCGCCTTTCTTCTTCCCCGGCGACACGACATCGACAGTGTAACCCACCATGGTCATAGCCTGATACGGCACCATGATTTCGTAATCTTCGACATAATCACCAGCAAGCATCAGAAGTTTGATATCATCGGCCATATCATCGTTTCCTTTATCGTTCCTGAAGGCGGGGCATCAGCTCTACAAAATTGCAGGGCATGTGGCGGCTGTCGAGCTGGAACACCAGAATGTCGTCCCAGCCATCTTTCGCCGCTCCCGTCGAGCCGGGAAGAGCAAACAGATATGTACCGCGCGCCACCCCGGCCAGTGCGCGTGACTGGATCGTGGAGGTTCCGATCTTCTGATAGGACAGCATCCGGAACAGTTCACCAAAGCCTTCGATGCGTTTTTCCATGACGCGCTCGAACGCTTCGGGTGTGACATCACGACCGGTGACGCCGGTGCCACCGCTTGTAATCACCACATCAATCTGAGGATCAGCAATCCATTCTTCCAGACGCGCGACAATCCTGTCAGCATCATCGGGTTCAATCGATCGGGCCGCCAGCACATGCCCGGCAGCCTGAAGGCGATCGACAAGAATCTGGCCGGATTTGTCCGTTTCCAGAGTGCGTGTATCGGAGACCGTCATCACGGCAATCCGGACAGGCAGAAAGGGTTTTGTTGTATCAATGCGCGTCATGCGCACAGCATATCTTCAGAGAACGGCAGGGCGTCAACAACCGCCCTGCCATACCGGATCAGATGTAATGTTCCGCCAGTGGTGCGAAGCCGTTGAAACGGGTCGCGCAGTAGGTCGAAACATAGGCGCCGGTGCCCAGAAGCTCGACACGATCGCCGGACTCGAGGGCAAGCGGCAGTTCGTAGTACGTCTTCTCGTACATGATGTCCGCGCCGTCACAGGTCGGACCAGCCAGAGCCACCGCCCCTGTCTGACCGCCATCACGCGGCGTGCGAATCGCGTAACGGATCGCCTCGCCTTCCGTCTCGGCCAGACCACCGAAGCGGCCGATGTCGAGATAGACCCAGCGAGGACCACCTTCGCGTCCGCGCTGGCTGACAAGCACGACTTCAGCCGAAACCACGCCAGCAGCACCGACAATAAAGCGGCCCGGCTCGATCAGCATTTCAGGCAGAGCGTTGCCGAAATGCTTTTTCATTGCCGTCGAGATCGCCTCGCCGAAATCGTCGATGTGCGGCACATCCTCGCGATAACGGATGGGGAATCCGCCGCCGAGATTGACCATACGCAGATCGAGACCAGCTTCGGACAGATCGGACACCAGAGCGGCGACACGGCTGATCGCCATCTCGTAGCTACCGGTTTCAACCTGCTGACTTCCCACATGGAAAGACAGACCATACGGATCAAGACCAAGATCACGCGCCTTGAGCATCAGCTCACGAGCGCTTTCGACTGTCGTGCCAAATTTGCGGGACAGCGGCCATTCAGCGCCGTAATTGTCCACGAGAAGACGGCAATAAACCTTCGAGCCGGGCGCATGCCGTGCGAGCTTGTTCAGCTCTTCCTCGCAGTCGAAGACGAAGAGACGGACACCAGCGGCATAGGCAGCCTTGATGGCGCTGACCTTTTTCACGGTATTGCCGAAGGAAATGTCATCAGCGTCCGCGCCTGCGTTCAGGCACATCTCGACCTCTTCCCATGACGCAGCATCGAAGCTGGAACCAAGGGAAACCAGCCGGCTCAGGATCGCCTCGGCCGGATTGGCTTTCACGGCATAATAGATGCGGGCCAGAGGGAGCGCGACCTGAAGGGCGCGATAACGGTTTTCGACCTCATCGACATCGACGACGAGGCAAGGGGTGGCGGGAATATTTTCCGCAAGAAATTTAGAGATTTTGGGTGTCATCGCACCTATCCCTTGCTGGCCTGCCAGATAAGGAGCCATGGCAGGCTGTGTTGCGAAACGGTCTAACGGACCAGCGACCAAGACTGAATCCCGAAGGATCCCAGTTGCCAGAACGCTTGACGTCGTTGCGTAACCTCAGTGGGCCAGTGGCACGTGCGTTGCTGCGTGAGGGGGCATATGGGGCGTTTCATGCCCGAATGCAACAGATTTTTTTATTACACCGAAAAAACTGGAAAACCTCTTCTCTCTTCCTTTAAGACATTCAATAACTGTCTTTCACGAAACAGAAACTTTCGCAGTAGAATCTTCTGATTCTGGTGGGCCTTTCGTCCACCCACTCTCCGAGCGCCTCCTCAACTCAGGCGCGCCCTGCACCCCGATGATCGCTGCAGGCTTCACCGAACACAGTTTGAGGTTGACGACACCCTATGAGTTCCTCCCTGTCCAATGTTCCGCTTGAACCCCAGCTTGAAACGGCGACGTCTTCAGGCGATCCCGGTGCTGAACAGAAAGACAAGCCCCACCTTCTGTCTTCCCCTTTCGCCCTGACCAAGGCGGACTGGAAAGCCGTCTGCAAATCGACGGTGACATCCATCATTGCCGGACCGACAACGCTGATTGCCGCAGGGTGCGCATTCTACGCCACGCTGGCGCTGTTTCCCGCCATCAGCACCCTGATTTCCATTTATGGACTCGCTTTTGACGTGCAGAGCGTCGCCACACAGCTGAATTCCATCAGACAACTGCTGCCACCCGCCGCTTTTTCGATCATTGAAAACAGGGTCAACGAACTCGTCTCGGTGCCTCACAGCTCCCTGACCATGAATCTGGCCATCTCGACATCCATCGCGCTCTGGTCCGCATCCGCAGGCATCAAATCCATTCTATCGGCCCTGAACATCGCCTATGGAACCACTGAAACACGCAGCTTCATCGCGTTTCAGGCGCTGGCCCTCGCATTGACGCTGTCCGCGATTCTGGAAATCTGCCTTGGGGTGGCGATCATGGTCGCCGTTCCCATCCTGTTTCAGCTCCTGCCGGTCATCCTCCGCATTGATCCCCCTCCCGGTTCCATCGAACTGGGCGTCCGGCTGGCGGGGCTCAGCATCATGGCCGTTCTGATCATCCTCGCCTACATGCTGCTCTACCGCGTCGGTCCGAGCGGTCATCACGCCAAATGGCGCTGGGTCATTCCGGGCGCCGTCGCCGCGACATTCATCTGGATTCTCGCGGCTTCCGGCTTTTCCTATTACGTCGCCAACATCGCGAGCTATGGCTCGACCTACGGACCTCTGGGCGCGGTCATCGCCATTATGATGTGGTTCTTTGTCAGCGCCTGGGTCGTTCTGCTCGGCGCCGAATTTAACGCTGAACTGGAAGCCCGGGCGCAATCCACCACGCGGGAAATTCTGAGAGTCTAGCCGGAACGCCCGGTCAGAACCTCAACAAAAAGGCCGGACACGTATAGGAGCGTGTCCGGCCTTTCATCAAAGAACTACAGATCCAAAAGAATGAGGCGGAGATTTACTCGGGCGCCTGCGCAACCTCGAGCGCCTCTTCTTCGGTCAGAGGGCTGACCGCCACATGCGCAACACCCTTGCGCAACATTCCCAGTTGCGCAGCGGCTGCGTGGGACAGATCAATTACGCGCCCACCTTTGTATGGACCACGATCATTGACTGTAACGACGATCTGTCGCCCGGTTTCCTCGGAGCGCACCAGAAGCTTGCTGCCAAGCGGCGCGGAAGGATGAGCGGCTGTCATTTTGGAAGGGTCAAACTGCTCACCGTTCGCTGTGCCACGGTGCGCAAAACGACCGCCATACCAGCTCGCCATACCATGCTGGATATGATGTGCCAGCGACGTGGCCCCAGAGGCCCGTTTCGCAAGCGCTTCCTTTACCGACGCCGCCCAGCTTGTAGAAGCGGGCGATACGGAAAGGGCCGGATCATGCGTCTGCGTGGCCGCTCTGGCCTCGGCAACACCGACTGTCCATGACAGCGCCAGCATAGCGAAAAGCCCGGAGCCCTTTTTTCCACGCGAAGACAGCACGCATTCACCAGATTTCTGTTGATACTGCGGACAGTAGAACTGATTTTTCTGAGAAATTCAACCCTGATAAACAGACCAGGGCATCGATCCGTCATAATTACAATGCCCACAGACTGGCATGAAATGTTCCTGCAAAAATTTTTACTTCTGTAAAATCAACGCAAACCACACAAGTTACTACAGTAATTTACAAGACAAACCCGCAAGCGATGAATCTACACCAGTATTCCGCCATTTATTTTCCACAAAGAGATTACATTACGAAACATATCATGCAAAAAATGACCGCCGGACTCTTGGAGTTGAGGAAGGGGCGTGCTAACGGCGCGCAATTATGGAACGTCCCCTCATCTCCGTTCTCAACGGTCCCAACCTGAACATGCTCGGCCTCCGCCAGCCGGAGGTCTACGGCAGAACGACGCTTGACGACGTCGAGCAGCTCTGCGCGCAGAATGCGGAAAAGCTGGATGTCGGCATCGACTTCCGGCAGACCAATGGGGAAGGAGAGCTGATTTCCTGGGTACAGGAATGTCGGGGACGCGCTCAGGGCATCATCATCAATCCGGCAGGCTACACACACACTTCCATCGCCCTGCTCGATGCGCTGCTGGCTGTCGATCTGCCGGTGATCGAGGTCCATATCTCCAATATCCATCGCCGTGAGCCATTCAGACATCATTCCTATGTGTCGCGCGCTGCGGTGGGCGTCATCTGTGGTCTGGGTGTACAGGGCTACGCGCTCGCACTTCAGGCAATGACCGACATTCTTTTGAACGAGGAAACGCAATGAGCCGACTGCTCGTAGACGCAGATGCCATACGGGCACTGGCCGATATCCTGACGGACACCGGACTGACCGAGATTGAAGTCGCCGAAAAAGACAGCCGTATCCGTGTTGTCCGCGCCGCTTCCACGGTCGCCACGGCGCCGGTTCAGGCGCAGGCCCCCGTCATTTCGGCTCCCGCAGTCGCCACGTCGCCGGTTGCAGCCGCGCCGGCCGACCTGTCCAAACACCCGGGCGCCGTTAACAGCCCGATGGTCGGGGTCGCCTATCTCAGCCCTGACCCGTCTTCTCCGCCGTTCGTCACGGACGGCCAGACCGTGACAGCCGGGCAGACCCTGATGCTGATAGAGGCGATGAAGACCTTCAACCAGATCAAGGCGCCAAAAGCCGGCACGATCAGGCAGATCCTCATCGCTTCCGGCGATCCCGTTGAATTCGGCCAGCCGCTCGTCATTATTGAATGATGTTTTCCAAAATTCTCATCGCCAATCGCGGCGAAATCGCACTGCGCGTCCTGCGGGCCTGCCGGGAAATGGGCATCCGCACGGTCGCGGTCCATTCAACCGCCGATGCGGACGCAATGCATGTGCGCCTTGCTGATGAAGCCGTCTGCATCGGACCACCCGCAGCCCGCGACTCCTATCTGAATGTAGCGGCGATTCTCTCCGCAGCGACGATCACAGGAGCGGAAGCCATCCATCCCGGTTACGGCTTCCTGTCGGAAAACGCCGATTTCGCCGAAACCGTCGAAGCGCATGGCCTCGCCTTCATCGGCCCGACCGCCGAACACATCCGCACCATGGGCGACAAGATCAGCGCCAAGACCACGATGGAAGCCCTTGGCGTTCCTCTGGTTCCGGGTTCGGACGGCGAACTGCTCAGCATCGACGAAGCCTACGAAGTTGCTGACCGTGTCGGCTATCCGGTCCTGATCAAGGCCGCCGCCGGTGGCGGTGGTCGCGGCATGAAAGTCGCCCAGACACGCGAGGAACTTCCCGAGGCATGGAGCGTCGCCCGCACCGAGTCCCTCGCGGCCTTCGGTAATGACGCGGTCTATCTCGAGAAATATCTCGACAAGCCACGCCATATCGAATTGCAGATTCTGGGCGATACGCACGGTAACGTCGTGCACTTCGGTGAGCGTGACTGCTCGCTTCAGCGTCGTCACCAGAAACTGCTGGAAGAGGCCGGCTCCCCTGCCCTCACCGCGGAAGAGCGTGACGCCATTGGCGCGACGGCGACAGCGGCTCTCTCCAAGATGGGCTACCGCAATGCGGGCACGCTGGAGTTCCTGTATCAGGACGGACAGTTCTGCTTCATCGAGATGAACACCCGTCTTCAGGTCGAGCATCCGGTCACGGAAATGGTCTGTGACGTGGACCTCGTCCGTGAGCAGATCCGCATTGCTGCCGGTGAGCCGCTTGGCTACAGCCAGAAGGACATCACGTTCTCCGGTCATGCCATCGAATGCCGTATCAATGCGGAAGACCCGGACACGTTCATCCCCAGCCCCGGCACAATTACGGTCTATCATCCGCCGGGTGGACTCGGCGTGCGCATCGACAGCGCCGTCTATGCCGGCTACCGCGTGCCGCCCTACTACGACAGCATGATCGCCAAGCTGATCGTCCATGCGCCGACCCGCGAAGCCGCCATCGCCCGCATGAGCCGGGCGCTGGATGAACTGGTGGTCGAAGGTGTGAACACCGTCGTCCCTCTGCACCGCCGTATCCTTGCGGATCCGGAGTTCCAGAAGGGCGACTACACGATCCACTGGCTGGAAAACTTCACAGCCCGCGGAAAATAAAGCCAGGAGTGCAGCGTCCGACAGCAGGACGCTGCACCTTTGTTTCTACAGGCAGATTCAGAAAACCAGCATCTTTTCGCGTCCGGGTCATTCCCGGACTTTTTCCCGTTGCGGTTGCCACATCGCAACCACTTCACTAAGCACGCCGCCAACGACGCCTGACCGACGTTTTGCCAGACCGCCGTTTTGATGGACTCCTTCGCGAAAGACTCGACTTCGATGAGCCAGACCAGCCTGTTGCCTGTAAAGCGCGCCCTTCTCTCCGTCTCCGACAAGACCGGATTGATCGAATTGGGTCGCGCCCTTGTTGCTCAGGGAGCAGAAATCCTGTCCACCGGCGGTTCCGCAAAAGCCCTGCGCGATGCCGGACTGCCTGTCGTCGAAGTATCCGACCATACCGGTTTTCCCGAAATCCTCGACGGGCGCGTCAAGACGCTGGTGCCGCAGATTCATGGCGGGATCCTCGGTCGTCGCGACCTTCCCGCCCATGTCGCCCAGATGGAAGAACACAAGATCGCGCCGATCGACCTGGTCGCCGTCAATCTTTATCCGTTTGAGGCGACCGTCGCTTCCGGCGCTTCCGCTGACGACTGCATCGAGAACATCGATATCGGCGGTCCTGCCCTGATCCGCGCCGCCGCCAAGAACCACGGTCATGTCGCCGTGCTGACCAGCCCGGACCAGTATGGCGCCATCATCGAGGCGCTTCAGGCTGGCGGCACAACGCTGGAAGCACGCCGTGCGCTGGCTGGCGCGGCCTACGCCCGCACGGCCGCCTACGATTCCGCTATCGCCGCATGGTTCGCCAAGGAGCGCCATGACACTTTCCCGGAACGCTTCACCCTATCGGGCATGCGTCAGGAAGTCCTGCGTTATGGCGAGAACCCGCACCAGAAAGCGGCTTTCTATACCGACGGCAGCAATCGCCCCGGCGTAGCCACAGCGCGTCAGGTGCAGGGCAAGTCCCTGTCCTACAACAACCTCAACGACACGGACGCCGCTTTCGAAGCTGTCGCCGAGTTCAAGGAACCGGCTGTCGTTATCGTCAAGCACGCCAATCCATGTGGCGTGGCGACGGCCGCCAGCCTCAGCGCCGCATGGGACAGCGCCCTGCGCTGTGATCCGGTCTCAGCCTTTGGCGGCATCGTGGCTCTGAACGGCACGCTGGACGAAGAGACGGCGAAGAAGATTTCCACCATCTTCACGGAAGTCATTGTCGCTCCCGATGCGACCGAAGCGGCGCAGGCCGTCCTCGCCAGCAAGAAGAACCTTCGCCTCCTGCTGACCGGCGCTCTGCCCAGCCCCACTGAAGGCGGCGTGATCGTCCGTTCCGTTGCAGGCGGCTTCCTCGCCCAGACACGCGACAATGGCCGGATCGAAGAAAGCGCCCTGAAGGTTGTCACGAAGCGTGCGCCGACCGCCGAAGAGATGCGTGACCTCATCTTCGCCTTCCGTGTGGCCAAGCACGTCAAGTCGAACGCCATCGTCTACGCCAAGGACGGCGCGACCGTCGGTGTAGGTGCGGGCCAGATGAGCCGGGTGGATTCCGCGCGTATCGCCGTCAGCAAAAGCCTTGAAGCTGCGAAAGCACTCGGTCAGTCCGAGCCGCTGACCCGTGGCAGCGTGGCGGCATCGGACGCTTTCTTCCCGTTCGCAGACGGTCTGGAGACCATTGTGGCCGCTGGCGCTACCGCCGTGATCCAGCCGGGCGGCTCCATCCGCGATGAGGAAGTCATTGCAGCCGCCGATAAAGCCGGAATCGCCATGGTGCTGACTGGTATGCGTCATTTCAGGCACTGATCCGCATACGAAAAGGCTTGTCCGGATACGTCACTCGTGGCGATATCCGGGCTTCTTTATGTTTCGCGCTCTTCCGGCCTGTTCGCTCCTTGGCTAACGGCCAGTGAACGATTGGACCAGTCATGCGCCACCTGTTTCGCCTTGCTGTCATCGCTGCCGCTTCCGCCGCGGCATTCAGCGTTTCTCCCGTTCTGGCAGCTTCATCATCAGCCGGAAGCGGACCCGTTTCGGTCTACGATCTCTCCGTGCTCCCCTCCTTCAGCGGCACTGTGGCACAGTATATTCCCTCGGCAGGCGGAGGTGTGACCGGCGTACTTCTCTCTGACGGCGTACAGGTTCTCGTTTCCCAGGATCTGTCATGGGATCTGCCCAGAATCGTCAAGCCGGGAGAAAAGATCAGCGGCACCGGTCTGAAAGGGAAAGCTCTTCCCATTATCCAGGCCTTTTCACTCACTGGTCCGCGCGGCAGCCGGTCGGAAGATGTCGGCATCGCCATGCCGCAGCATTCTCCTGAAATGGTGGCCGGACCGGACATTGTGGTGCATGGCGAAATTACTCATCCGCTCTACAACATTCAGGGGGTGCTGATCGGCGCCATCCTGAAGGATCATACGGTCATCCGCATACCGACCCGCGACGCCTCAAAGATCGCGACATGGCTGAAGCCGGGAGCCATGCTGTACGCAGCTGGACCGGGCGCTACGGGTGTCTATGGAACAGCGATCAACGCTCACCAGATCGGGCCGGACGCCCAGCAGCTGCTTTCCGTGACGGCGGACGATCTGCCGCCTCCCGGTCCGCCGCCGGGTTCGCCGGGTTATGATCTGATCAAGTCGGCAGAAACGCACTGACAGCCAAAACCTTGCTACAGCCCTCCTAACGAGGGATGGTAGTAGTGCGGCGCTATCGGAACAAACGGTCAGAACGGCCTGTCGTCTCCATCTGACGTCAGGCCGCAATGCTGCCCAGCGGACAAATCTGAAAACAACGAGAAGTTTTTGATGAAGCTTTTTCGAAAAGCTTCATAGGACGCCGTCTTCCTAAAAAAGACGGAACCTACAGAGCCTTTTACTGTTCCAGACTGTGTCGAAAGGCTCTCGGGGCAGTTCTTCCGGGACCCTACTTCCGAACAAACGTCCAGTACATCGGCTGGCGTCCAGCCCGGATCGCCTTCGCCTCATAGCGCGTCGGAGGCCAGCCTTCCGGACGCTCAAGCGCCGGTGGGGCCGTCACAAAGAAATCCTGATTGCCCATGACCTCTTCGACCCACGCCTGATAGGTCGGATCATCACTGGCCACACGCCAGATCGCGCCGGACTTCAGTGCACGCGCGACAAACGGCAGGTTGCCGGGATGGACGAAGCGACGCTTGGCATGACGTTTTTTCGGCCACGGGTCCGGGAACATCAGAAACATCCGGTCAAGCGAGGCTTCCGGCAGATTCTGCAAAAGCAGGCGCGCATCATCGTTCCACAGGCGCAGAAGCGGAGGCACCGGCGAGGTTCCCTCCTCGCGGGATGGGAACAACGGCGCGAGAAGCGAACAGAGGCCGTTCTCGAACACTTCCGAGGCGATGTAGCCAACGGAGGGGTGCATTTCGATCTGGGAGAGAACATGCTCTCCTCCACCGAAACCGACTTCCAGCCAGACCTGCTCAGGCCGGGTATCGAAGGCCGATTTCGGATCGGAGGCCTTATCTTCCGGAAACCTTATCCGGGGCAGCGCCTCATCAATCAGGCGCTGCTGGCGGTCGCGCAGCGGATGGCCGCGCTGACGCCCATAGAGACGCTGAGCTGGTGGCTTCAGAGTGGAAGCGGTCTTCTCCTCACTCTCATGCGGAGTAACCGCGCCACTCTCTTCACCCACCACACTCATTGTCCTGCTTTCAGCGGTTGAAAGCGTTACGCAGCGCGTCGACAAGGTCCGTGCGCTCCCACGGGAACGTGTCACGGGCTTCGTCCGGCGTGCGGCCGAAGTGACCGTACGCGGATGTTTCCGTGTAGATCGGACGGTTCAGACGCAGGTGCTGACGGATGCCACGCGGAGAAAGGTTCATCACCTCGCGCAGGACCTTCACCAGCTTGGCTTCGTCGATATCCTTGCCTGTGCCGTCGAAGTCGACATAGACCGACAGAGGATGCGACACGCCGATGGCGTAGGACAGCTGAAGCGTGCAGCGGTCGGCGAGACCGGCAGCGACAACGTTCTTCGCCAGATAGCGGGCGGCATAGGCTGCGGAACGGTCAACCTTTGTCGGATCCTTGCCGGAGAATGCGCCACCACCGTGAGGGGCGGCACCGCCGTACGTGTCGACGATGATCTTGCGGCCTGTCAGACCGGCGTCGCCATCCGGGCCACCGATCACGAAGATACCGGTCGGGTTGACGTAGAATTCCTTATCGGCGGGCATCCAGCCTTCCGGCAGCACATCCTTGACGATGTTGTGCAGCTCGTTGCGGATGACGTTCTGATCCACGCCTTCGTCATGCTGCGTCGAGATGACGACGGACGTCGCCTCGACAGGCTTGCCGTTGAGGTAACGCAGGGTCACCTGGCTCTTGGCGTCCGGCTGGAGGCCTTTCGCACGCGGATCGCCAGCGCGACGCAGGTCACGCATCGTCTTGAGGATCTTGTGGGAGTAGTACAGCGGCGCCGGCATCAGCGTCTCGGTCTCGTTGGTCGCGAAACCGAACATGATGCCCTGATCGCCCGCACCTTCGTCCTTCTCGCCTGCGCTATCGACGCCGACGGCAATATCGGCGGACTGCGCGTGCAGGTAGTTGCTGATTTCAGCATTCTTCCAGGAGAAGCCTGCCTGATCGTAACCGATGTCACGGATCGCTTCACGAGCGGCCTCGATCAGACCTTCCGACGTGATGGACGACGGACCGCGGACTTCACCGGCAAGAACGACGCGGTTGGTGGTCACCAGCGTTTCGCAGGCAACGCGCGCTTCCGGGTCTGCTGTCAGATAAGCATCCAGAACCGTATCGCTGATCCGGTCCGCCACTTTGTCGGGATGGCCTTCGGACACCGATTCCGAGGTAAACAGGAACTCGCCTTGCTTGAGCATGATTGTGCCGACTGCCTCGCTATAGGGTGAAAGTTTCGCGTTTTGCGAAGATCTCGATATGAGAGTTTGTCGTTTGGCGGATGAAGGCGGCGGGGTCAAGTTGCAAGACCCTCCCGACCCTCATCCAAAAAAGGCGTCCCGAGACCTCAGGAGAGGCCAAGAACGTCTTCCATATTGTAAAGACCGGGTATTTTCCCTCTGACCCACTCAGCGGCCTGCACCGCGCCGTCCGCAAAAACCCGGCGGTCGAAAGCACGATGGCCAAGGGTGATCTGCTCGGTGGCGGACGTGAACAGCAGTTCGTGCTCACCCACGATCTGCCCTCCGCGCAATGCAGCAAAGCCGATTTCACCCGTCTTGCGTGCTCCACATTGACCTTCCCGGACAGGAGCCCGCACATCGGACAGCTTCACACCACGCCCCTGCGCCACCGCTTCCCCAATGGCCAGAGCCGTTCCTGAGGGCGCATCGACTTTCTGACGGTGATGCATCTCGACAATCTCCGCATCGAACCGTTCTGCTGAAAGCGCCATGCCCATTTCCCGAGCCAGTCTGAGCATCAGCGTGACACCGGCTGAGAAATTCGCCGCCTGCACCACGGCAATGGACTGTGCGGCGTCATCCACGGCGCGCTGATCACTCTCCGAAAGACCTGTCGTGCCGAGGATCCACGCAACGCCAGCGTTCTTCAGTGCCTTGGCGTGATCAATCACTGTGGAGACATGCGTGAAGTCGATCACCACATCAGAGATTTCTGCAAGCTGAGCCATATCCGCGCAGAGCGTGATCGAGCCGTCTCGGGTCAGTTCGGCCATGGTCAGAGCGCTTGCCTGCGGATCACGGCACGTGCCCCCGACCACCTTGCAACCGGCTTCGAGCGCGCTTCTTACCAGCCCCTGCCCCATCCGCCCTGAAAGGCCTGCAATCCCGACACGCAAGGGAGTGGAAGTCATCACCGCACCACACTTCTGTTGTTGTTCATCGCGCTGCTATGCCATTTTCGGCAGGGTCACCATCGACTGTTCCACCGTTTCCCTACGCCGTTTGAAATCCCAATTCAACGTGTCCGCAGACAGGCGCCCTCATAGATAGGGCGACAACAGCCGCATCGCGGCATCCCGCAGTTTGACCGGCAGAATGCGTTCATCAAGATCATGGTGCGTCAGACGACCGCGCCGGTGGCTGCATATGAAGTCGTCAATCTTCTCCGCAAAACCGGTCTGATAACTTTCCACGTTGATTTCGAAATTGAGCCGAAGACTTCTGGTGTCGAAATTCGAACTCCCGACAAAAGCCCATTCCCTATCCACCACCATCAGTTTGGCGTGGTTGAAGGGAGGACCGCTGAGCCAGACACGACAGCCGGCGTCCAGCATCGGGTGGATATCGGCCCGGCACGCCCAGTCCATGATGCGATGATTGCTCTGCCGGGGAACGATGATCTCGACCTGCACTCCCCGCAATGCGGCCAGAGCGAGTTCGGACTGGAGGCGTGTGCCGGGAAGAAAATAGGGCGTCATCAACCGCACACTGTGGCGCGCCAGAGTGATGGCCTGCAAAGCCGTGTATTCGATCTTTTCAAGATCCGTGTCCGGTCCGGCCGTCACCACCCGAAGCAGTTCATCCCCTGCTTCCGCAAGCGGCGGGAACCATGTCTTTCCAGCCAGTTCTTCCCCACAGGTGAACGACCAGTCCCATGCAAAAGCTTCGGCCAGTTGTCTGACCACAGGCCCACGCACACGAAAATGCATATCGCCGACACGCTTATTGATGTCGGTCTTACCGCAATTCTCATCACCGACGTTGAGCCCGCCAAGAAAGCCGGTCGTTCCATCCGTGACCAGAATTTTGCGATGATTGCGGAGATTGATGAACGGCATGCGCCATGGCAGCACGGAATGAAGAAAACGCTCACAGGGCACACCGGCATCCCGCAGCGCTCTCGCCGCAGGACATACGAAATATCCCGCACCTACGCCGTCAAGCAGGATCCGCACGGCGACACCACGTCTATGAGCATCAATCAGGGCTGATACAAATATTTTTCCAATCTGATCGTACCTGAAAATATAAGACGACAGCATGATGCTCGATTCAGCCTGACGAATCGCCTCCAGCATGACCGGGTAGGCATTGTCCCCGTCAATCAGGATCTCAAGGTGATTGCCCCCGAGTAGCGGACGGCCGCTAATCCGCCCAACCATGCGCGAGAGCAGTCTGAAAGACCCGGTGACTCCCCTGCTCCACCTGACTGCCGGATCTGTCCCGCTTTCCTGTGGATTGCGGGCCTGCACCAGTTTTCTCGCCAGACGGTGAACACGGTTGATGCCAAAGAAAAGATAGAGACAAACCCCGAAAAACGGCACTACGAGCACCGTTCCTATCCATCCGATCGCCGCAGACGTATCCCTTTTTGTCAGAAGGATATGCCCTGCAGCTATCATGGCCACAGCACAGTGACTGGCCAGGAAACCATCGAACAGAAGTGTTGTAGCGGTCGGCAGGATTATCTCTCTCCGTTTCAATATCTGTTTAAGGAAATTCTTACCTTACCGGGCGAGACTTCGGAGCATGCAAATGCAAAGACACGCAATCATGCCTCGGCAGCCTGAACGTGGCCGCACTGCCTGGCGGAATGGCGTGCAGGCTGAGCACGTCGCCGAGCAGGCGCTCCTCTCACACGCATGGCGGATTCTCCTGCGTCGCGCCCGTACTCCCTTGGGTGAAATTGATCTTGTTGCGCTCAAAAACGGACAGCTGAGCTTTATCGAGGTCAAGAAGCGCACCACATATGCCCGCGCCGCCGAAGCAATCAGCGACCGACAGCGCCATCGGATCATGAACGCAGCGGAATTCCTTCTCGCCACGCATCCCGAATGGATTTACGACACGGTCGTATTCGATGTCATTCTCGTGGATGAAACCGGCGCTCCCAGAAGAATTCGGAACGCTTTCTGGCAGAGCTGAATCTGTCAGGAAAACAGATCGATCAACAGACAGACTGGAAAGCCGTTCATCAAATCGTCTGATGACCTATCAGGGAAATTCAATCAGTCGTTCTTGATAAACAAAAAGCCACCCGACGCTGTCAGATGGCTTTCCACTTCATATCGAAGAGAAAACGTCAGGTGCGATTGCGCACATGGGCAGAATGAGACGCTTTCTTCACGACATGGAACGACACAAGGTGAACCATGGGATGGGCTGACTGTGCACGGGACGCCAGAACAGTACGTCCACGCGATGAAGTAGCAGCTGCGCGATGTGCTACTGCATGGTGCACGACCGGGTGATAAACGGGCACAGCCGTCAGGGACTCGAGGGTCAGCTTGCTGGCTTCGTAATCGGAAATGACACGCTCGGCATGAGCCGATTTGACGTGAGTGACCGCAACAACCGCAGAAACACCTGCCGTGATAATCGTCAGCTTCCGCAGTATCGTCCTGATCATTTCCATCCCCGGATTTCGTTTCTCCATGCGAGTATACGTCATTGCGTGACGCTCACAACCCGCTGATTGTCTCTAAAAGGGGTAAATTACTATTTCATTTCTATCGTTCACGGGATGTGGAAACGATATATACTTTTCAAAAAGAACAAACCAAAAACAGAAACCTGCAATATCGTGGCGAACCGATATTGCAGGCGGAAAACCTCACGCAGCAGCGGAAGCGATTCCCTTTTCCTTGAGCAGCGTCTGCAGCTCGCCAGACTGGGCCATTTCCATGATGATGTCGCAGCCGCCGATGAACTCGCCCTTGACGTAGAGCTGCGGAATGGTGGGCCAGTCAGAGAAAATCTTGATGCCTTCGCGCATCTCAGGATCAGCCAGAACATTCTCGGCCTTGAACGGCACGCCGAGGTGGTTCAGCACCTGCACGACGCGGGCGGAGAACCCGCACTGCGGGAAGTCCGGTGTGCCCTTCATGAACAGCATGACGGGGTTTTCTTCAACAAGCGCCTGAATGCGCTGACCGACAGGGGTGGACATCTCTGCTTACTCCAGTTTCCGGACAGGCCCGCATCAACTGCGGAAACTGCCCGGTTTCATTCAGAAAATCGGGGTCATCAGGGGGCTGACGTCTTGAGTGCAAGCGCGTGCAGCGTCCCGCCCATATGCCCTTCAAGAGCATTATAGACCAGCTTGTGCTGTTTCACCCGTGGCAATCCACGAAAGGCTTCACTGACGACAGTGCAGGCGTAATGATCGCCGTCACCCGCCAGATCGTCGATGCTCACTTTTGCGTCAGGAAACGCCTTGAGGATGTAGGCCTCGATATCTGTCGCACTCATGGCCATGACCATTCTCCTTTGCTGCCGGTTTACCGGACCAAAACGTCGCTTAGCGATCCATCAGGGCGGGGAAGAACGCTTCATGCGCTACATTCATACGCGCCGCAGACACTCTTGCCCCGCTGGGAAGAACCAGACAGTCGCCACCGATGGCTGCCGCCACCCGTGCCGGAACGCCAGCCTTTTCCGCCGCGGCAAGGAACGCTTTGCCATCACCTTCGACCGCAACCAGATAGCGGGCCTGATCCTCGCCGAACCAGAACGCCTCCGGACGCATGCCGGATTGCGGCGGCTCAAGCGTGCAGCCATTGCCGGTCGCCATGACCATCTCGGCGGCGGCGATCAGAATGCCGCCATCCGAAACGTCGTGACAGGCTTTCACCACACCTGCTGCAATCTGCTCCCGCACGAAGTCGCCGTTGCGACGCTCGGCGGCCAGATCGACATCCGGCGAATCACCCGTTTCGCGGCCAAGGATTTCCCGCAGCCAGAGCGACTGACCGAGGTGGCCTTTCGTATCGCCCACGAGGATCAGCGTGCCATTCTCAGGCATGCCGAGACCGACGTTCTTCGTGACATCGTCCAGAACGCCCAGACCACCGAGGGCCGGGGTCGGCAGGATGGCCGATGTGGTGCCGTCCGGATTGCGGGTCTCGTTGTAGAGAGAGACGTTACCGCTCACGATCGGAAAGTCGAGCGCACGGCAGGCTTCACCGATACCTTCGATAGCGCCGACGAACTGCGCCATGATCTCAGGCTTTTCGGGATTACCGAAGTTCAGATTGTCCGTCACGGCGAGCGGACGTGCGCCTGTCGCCGTAATGTTACGCCATGCCTCGGCAACAGCCTGCGCTCCCCCCTTCTTCGGGTTGGCGCGGCAGTAACGCGGCGTGCAGTCCGTGGTCAGCGCCAGACCGATGGACGTGTCCTCGACCTTGACGATGGCCGCATCCGCGCCACCCGGACGACGAACCGTCTGTCCGCCGACCGTGCTGTCATACTGGTTCCAGATCCATGCGCGGGACGCGACATCCGGACAGCCGACCAGACGGATGAGCGTCTGCTCCAGACCGAGCGGATCATGGATGTCACCAACCGGCTCCGGCGCGGGCAGCGGTGCCGTCGGACGATCATAGATCGGAGCCTGCTCCGCCAACGGGTCCAGCGGAATCTCGGCTTCGACCTGCCCCTTGTGGCGCACGACGATGTTGCCGGTGTCGGTCAGATGACCGATGACCGCGAAATCCAGTTCCCACTTCTCGAAGATCGCGCGGGCGACCTCGGTGCGTTCCGGCTTGATGACGATGAGCATGCGCTCCTGACTCTCGGAGAGCATCATCTCATAAGCCGTCATGTTCGGCTCGCGCTGCGGAACAGCGTCGAGGTCGAGATCGATGCCGACACCGCCCTTGCCCGCCATCTCGACAGACGAAGACGTCAGACCGGCAGCGCCCATGTCCTGAATGGCCACGATCGCATCGGTCGCCATCAGTTCAAGGCACGCTTCGATCAGCAGCTTTTCGACGAACGGGTCGCCGACCTGCACGGTCGGACGCTTGGCCAGCGCGTTCTCGTCGAACTCGGCGGAGGACATGGTGGCACCGTGGATACCGTCGCGACCGGTCTTGGAACCGACATACACCACCGGGTTACCGATACCCGCCGCAGCCGACAGGAAGATCTTGTCCTGACGGGCGACGCCGACCGTCATGGCGTTGACCAGCGGGTTGCCGTCATAGGCCGGGTGGAAGTTCACTTCGCCACCGACAGTCGGAACACCGACGCAGTTGCCGTAACCACCGATGCCACGCACCACACCGTCCACGATCTGACGTGTGCGGGGTGTTTCCGGCGAACCGAAACGCAGGGCGTTCAGATTGGCGACCGGACGCGCGCCCATCGTGAACACGTCGCGCAGGATGCCGCCGACGCCCGTCGCCGCGCCCTGATAGGGCTCGATGAAGGACGGGTGGTTGTGGCTCTCCATCTTGAAGATGGCGGCCAGTCCCTGTCCGATATCGACCACACCGGCGTTCTCGCCGGGACCGTGGATGACCCACGGCGCCGTCGTCGGCAGGGTGCGCAGCCACTTGCGGGATGACTTGTAGGAACAGTGCTCGGACCACATGACCGAGAACACGCCCAGTTCCGTCAGGCTCGGTGTGCGCCCCATGATGGCGAGGACGCGATCATATTCCTCGGCGGACAGGCCGAATTCGCGGGCCAGATCGGCGTTGACCGCTTTCTGCTTGCTGCTCATCGGACCAGCGCCTCCACCAGACTTTCGAACAGGGGCTTACCGTCTTCTCCACCCATCAGCGGATCAACGAGGTCTTCCGGATGCGGCATCATGCCGCAGATGCGGGAGTTGGCGCTCAGGATTCCGGCGATGGCTTCGAGGCTGCCGTTCGGGTTGCTGTCGCGATCAGCGGCGTCCACCGTGCCGTTCGGCGCAGAGTAGCGGAACGCCACGCGGTTCTCGCCCTGAAGCGTCTTCAGCGTCTCGGCGTCCGCGACATAGTTGCCGTCACCATGGGCGAGCGGCGTGCGGAACACATCGCCTTTCTTCCAGCGAAGGGTAAACGGCGTCTCGGCGTTCTCGACGCGAAGATGGCAATCCTGCGACAGGAAGCGCAGACCAGCATTCCGCAGCAGCGCGCCCGGCAGCAGGCCGGTTTCCGTCAGGATCTGGAAGCCGTTGCAGACGCCCAGGATGTGACCACCCTTTTCAGCGAACGCACGGATTTCCCGCATGATCGGAGAGTGCGCGGCCATAGCGCCACAGCGAAGGTAATCGCCATAGCTGAAGCCGCCCGGCAGCACGACGAGATCAAGCTCGGGAAGCTCGGTGTCCCGGTGCCAGAGGATTTTCGGAGCGTGACCGGTAACCGCCTTCAGGGCGATCGCCATGTCGCGCTCCCGGTTGGTCCCCGGAAAAACGACGATACCGGCTTTCATTTCTTCTGTTCCGCTGGCTTGGAGGAAGCAGCACAAGGATAGGAATCATGCAGGGCCATGAACACGCCCTCACCCACCGGTTTCTGCAGCACATCCTTGTGCGCTTTCAGCCAGGTGATGACATTGTTACGCATGGCGGCGCTTGTTTCCGTGGCGGGAATGCAGAACCCGGCGGGAGCGTTCGGATCGCCCTGATTGCGATCATTGATCTTTGAGAGCGTTCCGGCGTCCGCGAGTCCGGAAATATAGGCGTCACACACGGACGCACCGGCAGGGCGGGTGCAGATGCGACCGAAGTTGCCTGCCGTCATCGGCGAGACGCGCTGCGCCATGGCGGCGTCGGCGGCGAACAGACCGGAAGCGAGGAGAAGAGCGGACGAAACAACGGAAAAGCGGCTCATTTCACCACCTCAACGACAAAGTCCTCAATCACTTCATTGGCGAGAAGCTGCTTCGCCATCTCGGTGGCGCGCGCCTCGACCTTGGCGGCGTCCGAGCCATCGACATCCAGCTCAATCACCTTGCCGACCCGGACTTCCTTCACTTCCGGAAATTCCAGAACATGAAGGGCGTGGCCAATGGCCTTCCCCTGTGGGTCAAGCACACCCTCTTTCAGAGAAACAGTCACGCGAACCTTCATACCGCCCTCCGGCCTTCTGGCCTTAACTCTTTCAAACACACCCTGAACGGCGTGTTCACTGCATTGTTTCAGAACCTTTGAGATCGCCATTCCCGGCCTCGGGCAGAATGCCGAGACGACGGGCGACTTCCTGATAGGCTTCCTCGACCTGACCCATATCCCGACGGAAACGGTCCTTGTCGAGCTTCTCGTTTGTCTTGGAGTCCCACAGGCGGCAGTTATCGGGAGAAATCTCATCCGCAAGGATGATGCGCATCTCCTCGCCTTCCCAGAGACGTCCGAACTCCAGCTTGAAGTCGACCAGTGAAATCCCGACGCCGGCGAACAGCCCCATAAGGAAATCATTCACACGCAGCGACATGGCGACCATGTCATCCAGATCATGCGGGCTGGCCCAGCCGAACGCCGTGATATGCTCCTCAGCCACCATCGGATCACCGAGAGCATCGTTCTTGTAATAATACTCGACGATCGAACGCGGAAGACGCGTGCCTTCCGGAATACCCAGACGCTTGGCGATGCTGCCTGCGGCGATGTTCCGGATCACGATCTCCAGTGGAATGATCTCCACCTCACGGATCAACTGCTCCCGCATGTTGATCCGGCGGATGAAGTGCGTCGGAATACCGATCTCCTGCAACCGCAGCATGATGTATTCGCTGATGCGGTTGTTCAGGACACCCTTGCCGGTGATGATGCCATGTTTCGCGCCATTCCCTGCCGTGGCGTCGTCCTTGAAATACTGCACGAGGGTTCCGGGTTCCGGCCCTTCAAACAGGATCTTGGCTTTACCTTCATACAGCTGGCGGCGGCGGGCCATGGTCGTTCTTGCTCACTCTCGGCTTGCGGGAAGACTGAAACAGACCCACCCGCAGTTTTCCGGCCCAACACAGGCCTCCTGCGGCTGCCTCTTAGCAGCCTTCGAAGCGAGATGATACTGTCGGGTTGGAGAAACGCACGCGGGTACTGCCGCACTGAAGGCATGCTCCAGAATTAAACATTTATATTAGATACATGTTATTTTCGTCGAAAAACCGGCAAAAAAGCACTTAATCCGCTCAAAAAGCCGAAAAACCCGTTCGATCGTCCTGAGTGATGGATCGTATGACCCTGCACGGCACCCCCGCCGCGATGACGCTGGAAGGAATATCCTTCGTCACAACACTTCCTGATCCGATAATGCTGTTATCGCCGATCGTGACGCCGGGGTTGATATGAACTCCGGCCCCGATCCAGACGCGGTTTCCAATCTTCACAGGCCGGGCATAACAGGCCCCGGCGGTGCGTTCATCGGGATCAGTGGCATGATTCGCCGTGTAAATACCGACCCGGGGACCAAACAGCACGTTGTCGCCAATGGATACCGTCGCGGCATCAAGAATGATGCAGTCGAAGTTGGCGTAGAATTTTTCACCGACGGAAATATTGAAGCCAAACTCGCACCGGAAGCGGGGTTCGAAATGGGCTCCGTTGCCCACATGATGCAGGAGACTTCGCAGGAGCTGCTCACGTTCCCCCTGCGGACGACCGAAACTGTCGTTGTAACGGTCAGAAAGATGGACGGCCCGCGCCCGGGCTTCAACCAGTTCGGGCGTCAGATCGTTGTAGCAGGCACCTGTCAGCATGTGCCGACGCTGCGCGATCAGATCCATCTGCGACCGTCCACATTATGCTTTATAAAAGACTGAACCGTCTTTCCGGAAAGACGGTTCCAGGACCAGTCAGGCCTGCGGACCAGCCTCACCGAAGATCAGCGTGTAGCGGTCATCGACGGCTTTCAGATGCGAGCGGCTGTCCATGGCGGCGTCCAGCACTTCCGGCGCGATCCGACCGGCGATTTCCGGATCAGCGTCCAGATTCTCGCGGAAGGTCCTGAAGCCCGGCTTGCCGAGTTTGGTCCACGTCTCCATCGCGCAACGCTGCACGATGCGGTAGGCGTCCTCACGCAGCACACCGGCGCGGGCCAGAGCCAGCAGCACTTCACCGGAATGAACGACGCCGCCGAGACTTTCGATGTTGGCGGCCATCTGGTCCGGATAGACCAGCAACTTGTCCATCATGCCCGCCAGACGGGCCAGCGCGAAGTCGAGACCGATGGTCGCGTCCGGGCAGATGTTACGCTCGACCGAGGAGTGGCTGATGTCGCGCTCATGCCACAGCGCCACGTTTTCCAGCGCCGGAATGACGGCGGCACGCACCAGACGGGCAAGACCTGTCAGGTTCTCGGACAGGACCGGATTCCGCTTGTGCGGCATCGCGGACGAACCCTTCTGACCCTTGTGGAAGAACTCTTCCGCCTCGCGCACTTCCGAACGCTGGAGATGACGCACTTCCGTCGCCAGACGCTCGATGCCACTGGCGATGACGGCCAGCGCACAGAAATAGGCGGCGTGACGGTCACGGGGAATGACCTGCGTGGAAACCGGTTCCGCCTTGAGACCCAGCTTTTCGGCGACATAGGCTTCAACGCGCGGGTCGAGATGCGCAAACGTGCCGACGGCGCCCGAGATGGCGCAGGTGGCGATCTCGGCGCGAGCCGTTTCCAGACGCTTCCTGTTGCGGTCGAACTCGGCGTAATGCCCGGCCATCTTGAGACCGAACGAGGTCGGCTCGGCGTGGATACCGTGGCTGCGGCCAATGGTCAGCGTGTATTTGTGGTCGAAAGCCTGCTTCTTCAGTGCAGCCAGAACCGTATCGAGGTCTGCGAGCAGAAGGTCGGTCGCCTGCGTAAGCTGGACCGAGAGGCAGGTATCGAGCACGTCGGAAGACGTCATGCCGAGATGCACGAAACGGCTGTCCGGACCGATCTTTTCCGCGAGCCATGTCAGGAAGGCGATCACATCATGACGGGTCTCGGCTTCGATAGCGTCGATACGGTCGAGATCGGCCTGCGAGAACGCGGCCATTGCGGCGTCGCCCTTTTCGCGGATGGTGCGGGCGGATTCCTTGGGGATCTCGCCCAGTTCAGCCATCGCCTCGCATGCCAGCGCCTCGATTTCGAACCAGATCCGATAGCGATTTTCGGGGGCCCAGATAGCCAGCATTGCGGGTCGTGTGTAGCGAGGCACCATGGGCGCGTTTCCTCTTTCTGCTCAAAATCAGGCTGCTACGAGCCTCATCACCGCGACCATTGAGGAGCATCAGAACGTCATGAAGCGCTCTCGCGCCCTGACAGAACGGCTATTCCCCTTATGGTCTTTTGAGCGTCCTAGAACATTTCGGCTGGAGACGGAATGGCCTGAGCCATTCTATCCGGGTTTTCTGCCGTTTTGAGACGCCTGTGGAGCCGAGTTTTATAAAAACAGCCCAGATTTTATGTTTCTTCGCACCGAATGAGAGCATAAAGGATGTCCGTCCCTTACACTCCCCTTCCCCGCAATCTACTTGCTACAGATCGAAACGTGCGCTCAGTGTCACAGTACGTGGCGCGCCGGGAAACAGATTCCGGTTCCCCCTGCTCAGCCAGTACCGAACATTGCCAACATTCTCGACCGCCGCCCGAAACACCATCGGATGCCCCCCGACATTCACGGCGTACGACGCCCCCACATTCCCCACGATATAGGATGGAAGACGGATTGTATTGGCGGCATCAAGCCAGTTCCGTGAGACAAAATTGAACCCGGCGTTCACGCTGAGGCCCTTGACCGGGCGTATCCGGTAATCGGCATTGAAAGCAGCCTGAAAAGGCGCAACCGCTTCCAGTTTATGACCAGCATAGCCGACAGCGGCTTTCACATATCGGGCGTCCAGATAAGCAAGGCTGCCATTAACGTTCAGATCCCGCGTCAGGAGCCATGAGGCTGATGCCTCCACACCCTGATAACGGGACTTGCCATCCTGAACATAATAATTCTGGGCATTCGTATAGGCGGCTCCTGTATCCATACGGAACACAGCGAGCGTGCCACTGAAAGTTTTACGCTGCACCTTGATGCCGGCTTCGTACTGATCGCTTCGTATCGGGCCGAACACCTGCATGTAGTTCACATTGCTCGACCCCGCCTGGCCTCCAGCCTGCATGGCCTGCACCCAGCTGAAATAGGCATTGATTTCCGGAGTGATTTTATAGCTCAGGGAGACGACAGGCGTGACCGGATTATTACGATGGGCTGCCGTCCGGCTACCCGTTTTCGAATAATCGTTTTCCATGTAATCCGTGTAACGGGCTCCCGCCATCAGAGACCATTTCCCATAACTGAACGTATCACTCCAGAATGGGGCGACCTGCTGGTAATCAATGTAGCGGTACATACGGGGATTGAAATTCGTCGCGTTCGAGATGATCGGCCTCCCATCATGAATGTTACCGTATTCAAGAGGGCCAAGAGCGCCTGAATTGGCGTCCGCATCGAACATCTGCCGCAACCAGGTGATTCCCACGATCACGTCCTGACGAACAGGTCCGGTGATGAAATGTCCCTGCGTGATGGCATCCACCTGATGGTAGGTCAGAACACGTTTCTGCTCGAAAGCCTGATTGTAGTAATCTCCATTCGGGCTGGTGAAGGTAATCTGGTTGGACGGGAACTGTTCATTGAGGTGCGTATAACCATATGTCAGCGCCGCAGACCAGTTTTTTGCAAATTCCCAGTCGAATCCCGTGCTGAACCGCTTCATATCATTCGTCTTCCAGGAATCTTTCGCACCGAAGACGGAGCGCCCGCTAATAGTCTCAATGGCGCCGACACCATTTGCGGACGCGATCGTGTTGACCATTCCTTTCTGGAGAGTGTTCAGATAAAAACTGTTGAAGCGCCAATGCAGTTTATCAGTTATACGTACGTTTGTGGTGAAAGAGGTCGAAAGATTTCTTAGAAAGCTGGCGTTATACTGATTCCCGACTTCACTTGCGAACGTAAGGCGTGTCTGGACACGATGAGCAGAATCAAGCGAGCCGCCGACATCCAGCATCTGCCGGAAAACCGCATCTGAACGGTAGCCCGCTTCCAGCGTGACTTTCCTGTTTTCCACCGGAGCTTTCAGACGGTAATCCAGAACGCCACCCGGCGATCCAAAACCATACATGAAAGCGGATGCTCCCTTGAAAACCTGAATGGTGTCAAAATTCGCAACCGGCAGATCAATATACCAGTAAGGGATCGCCATCCCGTCTATTTTGTAACCGTTGGTCCAGTCCAGATTGAGTCCGCGCACGCGGACACTTGAGCCTGACGCCGTGGAGGTTCCGTTGGAATTCGCCTGAACACCGGGTTCATAACGCATGACATCATTGATGTCGGATGCCTGCATTGCTTCAATTTTGGCGGCTGAAACGGAACTGACCGAAAAAGGCGTGTCAAATTCGGATCTGTTTCCAAGCGCACCCAAAGGGACATGCCGGGCAAGACGGGGAGCATTCCGAACTGTTCTTACCGTAATGACTTCCGATCCTCCCGTAACATGCTTTGGAGCTACCGTATGTTTTTCAACAGATTTAGGCGCTGCTGTCGCCTGCGGATTGCGCGCACGCACTGCATGGTCAGTCGAAGCATGCGGTGTTGCGGCATGTGCTGTAGAAATACCGGATAGCGAGGCGATCAGAAAGGAACGCAACCCAATGTGGGCCATAAAAACTATCTCCGAAAAACGATGATTGGCATTCTGTATTTTTGAATATTACTTTATATTATCTACCACATCGTTCTTCACGCTCAACGAGCGCCCTTACGCGGGGAATAAGCTCTCTGCCATAAATCAGGGCGTCTGAAAGCGGGTCAAAGCCACGGATCAGAAAAGTCTCGATGCCGATCCTGTAATAATGGAGCAGGCTTTCCGCGACCTGATCCGCAGTCCCGACCAGCGATGTGGAGTTCCACCGCCCACCAGTCGCCTGAGCAACACCCGTCCATAGCCGTTCATCATGGCGGTTGCTTCTGGCCGCAATTTTCTGAAGACGCCTTGATCCTTCATTCGTCGGGAGGTTTTCAGACGTAGGTTTCCGACCTGCACGGTCGAGGCCGATGCCTGTCGGCCCTTTCTCTTCTTCCTGCCGCCTTTCAAGAAGCGCCTGAATGGAAGCAGCCCGCTCCCACGCCAGCTCTTCCGTTTTTTCTATGATTGGACGAAAAGAAACGGAAAATCTGATCTGCCTGCCATGTTGGGCGGCCGCATCCTTTACCCGCCCGACCAGTTCACTTGCTTCCTTGAGAGGCTCACCCCACAAGGCATAGCCGTCAGCGTACTGGCCCGTGACAGCAATGGCTTCTTCAGATGCGCCACCAAAATAAATCGGGATACCGGCAGTTCTGACCGGTCGTACATCCGAATGCGCGCCTCTGACCTGATAATACTCGCCATGATGGTCAAAAGGAGCGCTCTCCTGCCATTCCTGACGAACGACCCGGATATACTCAGCAGCGCGGCTGTAGCGCTCCGCTTTCGTCAGATGATCGCCATCCGCCTGCAATTCCCTGTCATTTCCACCCGTAATGACGTGCATGGCGACCCGCCCACCGGTCAATTGGTCCAGCGTTGCAAACTGACGGGCCGCAAGAGTAGGCGCTGCGAAACCGGGACGATGGGCTATCAGCAATCCCAGACGTTCTGTTGCCGACGCCGCATGCTGTGCGACCAGCAGACTGTCGGGAGAGGTCGAGTGGAACGCGATCAGGGCACGATCAAAACCACCCCTTTCCTGTATAAGGGCGCTGCTGGCAATATACTCGGGATCTACAACAGGCCCATTTGGACCAACCACCTCCGTCTGCTCCTGAGCGCTGACATAACCAATAAATTCGACAGGCATTATCCGATGATCCTGAGAGAGATACGCCTCTCAAGAATGAATTGGATCATGAGGAAAATCACATCAGAAATACTCACATAAAATATAATGGATTATCATATCTGTTAATTTACAATTATTCATAAGAAATTTCTCCATAAATAGATAGTTTTATTTATATAACATAGAAATATTTAATAAAAACAACAATCAAACAAACATTTTTATTTATAATATTTTCCAATTTCCGCCCGTTAATTTCGGGATAGCAGTTACGCTTTCCAACATCTATCTCCGCATTCCCTGTGGCGCTACAGACTGCAGAAATAGAAAATCAGGAGCATCAATGAGCGCTACATGGGGCGATTTTCAGGCTGTCATTCAGCTTTCAGCCGGTCTCAATGTCGCCATACTGAGCTTTGTCGATATCAGCCTTCCCGCCATCAAGGAGCGCCGTCGCGTTTTCGCCAAGGCACGACAGGAACTCGATATCCACCGCAGGAATCCCCATAAACGGACCACGGAAGAGAAGTCCAGTCACGCCGACGCCGTGGGCGAGGTTGACCGCATGCTGTTCGACCTGTGGCGGGAAACATCCGCCTTTGAAGCCATTGAAGATTCCCTGATGAAATCGACCGGTGTTTTTGGAATCTTTGGCGCGATCCTCGGACTTGGGCTGCTGTGGTATTCAGCCGTGCATTATGGCGCCGAGATGCCACTCCTGGGCGAAATCCTCACCATCCTCTCATTCCTCTCGCTCGCAGGCGCATTTCTGATCAATTTCTTTACCGCCTCAAAAGCATCCACCTATGCCAAGCAGTGTAACGAATTGCGGGATCACATGCGTACCTATCTCTGAACGGTGACAGTGAATCTGACCCGCGGCGCATGAGCGGGATCTGCGCCGCCACGCCGCAATCCGGAACGCAACGCCTCCCGTTCTGATCCGGATACGGAGCGGAAGTCATCACGCAAAACCATCGCCCGCCCCCATCCCTGCAATCGGGATACAACGCCTTCAGTCAACAGGTCTTCGCTCTCTCCAGATGATCCCTGTTTCATGATGACCCGAAAGGGTTCGCCTTAACTCATTATATCTTTGCTCTAAAAAATGATTGGCACACAGGAAATTGCCCGCACTTCTGCAGCTACTAACAGAGCATGCATGGGAGCCAAACTATGTATATTGATCTATCAGGCGATTTAGCCGCGACCAGACTTTCAGCCGATCTTGGCCTGATCAAACCGACAGCCACGACCGCCTCGACGTCGAACATGTCGGTCACATCCTCCGATGCAAATGGTGCCGCAACCATACTGGACATGTCATCAACATCGTCCACCTCTGTCTACCAATCCAACGGTCCGACGGTTCTGATACCGGAAGGTGACCGATATGTTCCTATCAGCGCAAACACTGAGATCGACGGAAAAGCTGCTTCCAAAGTGAAAGGAGCGATAATGGTCAACGGCGATCTTGGAACCGATCTGACTTCGTCTTCCTCCACGCTTACCCTCTACACGGCTTCCGGCAAGACCCCGGCTCAGGACGCGCAGGCTCTCTCCGGTATGAGCGAAGGAAATAGCGAGGAAACGCTCATTGCAAAGCTCTTTTCCTCCTCAACGGACAAAACCGGGAATGTGGACGCCAGTCCAGGAAGCGCCTCTGAAACATGAAGGGCAGCAAAGCACTCGCTGCAAATTCTTCAAGGGGAGCCGCAGAACTGCACGCGCAAAACCGCCCCGACCTTCACCATTATCCCCGCCCCCTGAACGCCGTCCGCAACGCGTGCCCGCTCTGACGCAGAACACGACGCGCCTTTCTCATCATGGGATAGAACAGAAGAAATCCATGGAGCGTGCCGCGTACGCAGGTGTAGCTGACCACATTCCCCGCCTGCGTGAGATGCTGGGCATAAAGCGCCCCCTCATCCCTGAGCGGATCGCACTCTGCCGTCATGATCCATGCGGGCGGAAGTCCGGACAGGTCTTTCTGTAATGCCGGAGCAAAGTCAGGGTTGAGCAGATCATCTTCCGATGAGGCATACTGACTCCCGTACCACTCCATCATGGCTTTCGTGAGGAAATAGCCGTGAGCGAACTTCTCACGAGAGGGCGTTTCCTCACGTCCAAGCGTGGCCGGATAATAGAGTACCTGCATGACGGGAGCCGGAGGTGACGGGTTTGCGTCACTCCGATGGGCCTCTCTTACTTTCTGGCACAGAACGGCCGCCAATGTTCCACCTGCACTATCTCCCGCAATGGCGATTGAACCACCCCATCGCCAGGCTTCCGCTGCCAGCCAGCTGAAAGCTGCCCACACATCCTCGACCGCCGCCGGAAATTTATGCTCGGGCGCCAGACTGTAATCGAATGACAGAACAGCAGCGCCGGACGCACGCGCCAGACGACAGCATATCCCGTGATGGGAATTGAGGCCGCAATGCACAAAGCCGCCCCCATGGAGAAACAGGACAACGCCCCTCACCTTTCCATAAGGTAGATAGAGTCGCGCCGGCCTCAGTTCCGTGGCGCCCGGCACACGCAGGTCAATGACCTGCTTCAGGGGGAGCGCGGACAGACGCATGGGAAATGACGGACGATTTGTGAGACGCCTTATATAGGCAAGCGACGCAGCTGATACCGTGTGCGGAATGGCCGGGGCCGCCTGCGGCGCTTTGAGAGTCTGCCGGTGTTTGCGACGTCTCTGGCTGGCGGCATGAAGTCCCCGCAGCAGAAGACGGGAGGTCAGATCCGGTTTATCTCTGGGGAAGAAACCAGAGATCTTTCCGAAAGACAGACGTTCCGTGAGCATTTCAATCTTCAGCATGATCTGAACAGGCTGTGGGTTACATCAGAATATGTCCAGCCGTATCTTGACGGAACAGTTCTGCACGCGCAGGGTCCGCGCCTGCCAGACGGTCGGACGATCGCTGTCGCCTGTATCAGGTGATGGAGGAAAGTCCGGGCTCCACGGGAGAACGGTGCCGGCTAACGGCCGGCGAGGGTGACCTCAGGGAAAGTGCCACAGAAAACAGACCGCCTTCCGGGCCTGCTTGCAGGCTGGAGGTAAGGGTGAAACGGTGCGGTAAGAGCGCACCGCGCTTCCGGTAACGGCGGCGGCAGGGCAAACCCCACCGGGAGCAAGACCGAATAGGGACGGTAGGCAGCCTGACTGCCAAAGGTTCTCCCGCCTTCCGTCCGGGTTGGTCGCGTGAGGCGTGTTGCAAGACACGTCCCAGAGGAATGATCGTCACGGTCTCTTCGGAGAACGGACAGAACCCGGCTTACAGACCGTCTGGCACTTTTTTCCTCTCCTTCGACTCATAAAAGAAACGAGATTCTCTTTTTAAAGAATCGGCAAAAGAGCCGCCTTTGAGGCAGCAGAAATTTTTAAGACAAGAATAAGAAATCCCTAAAAGAACATAACGAGAACATCCGCCTTCGTTAATGGATACCTGCTTTCTGGAAACCTTTTAGGAACGAAGTACGACAAACTTGTCTTTTTTCGCGGTTTTCTGCCAATTTTTATTACAGATTCATTTGACGGCCCATAAAATCCCATGGTATCCCAGAATCAACCAAACGGCCCCAACAACCTCGGACCGCAACCCTGCGCATGAAGGATTTCTCACCCGGTGAGCGTGTTTCTCGGCACACACCAGAATCGAATCGACGCCAAGGGGCGTGTTTCGATTCCAGCCGGGTTTCGCACGGTCCTACGCAATCAGACTGTGGAAGGTGAGGCCCTGATGGTTCTGCGTCCTTCCCACACCCAGCCCTGCATCGAGGCATGGCCGTCCGCCGCATTCGCCTCTCTGGCGCAACCGCTCGACAGGCTGGACATGTTTTCAGACGAACATGACGACCTCGCAGCGGCGCTGTACGCGGACGCCTATCCGATGGACTCGGATCGTGAAGGCCGCATCATCATTCCCGATTTCCTGAGAGAACATGCCGACCTTTCCGACAGCGTGGCCTTCATGGGACTCGGCCGGATCTTCCAGATCTGGGAACCGAAAGCCGCCGAGCAGCGTCGGGCCGAAGCGCGACTCCGTTCCCGTCGCGTAACATTGCCGGGCAATCGCACTGGCGAGACGGGCGGATCAGCATGAATGCGATGAACTCTCCTGCTGCCGCCCGCCCGGACTACGATCCCGGTCATGTTCCGGTCATGCGGAATGAGGTGCTTGAGTGCCTCGCCCCCCGGGACGGTGAAGTCTATGTGGACGGCACCTTCGGCGGCGGCGGTTATACAAATGCCGTGCTGGCGGCAGCAGACTGCTGTGTCTGGGGAATAGACCGCGACCCTGACGCCATTGCGCGTGGTGAGACTCTCGCCCGTGTATGGGGTGACGCTGCGGACGGCACGCCACGCCTGCGGATGCTTCACGGCGGTTTCGGAACGATGCAGGACATGCTGCACGCCGCTGGCACGGACCATGTTGATGGCGTCATGCTGGATCTTGGCGTGTCCTCCTTTCAGATCGACGAGGCGGAGCGCGGCTTCTCCTTCCGCCACGATGGTCCGCTGGACATGCGGATGGGAAAAGCCGGTCGTTCCGCAGCGGATATCGTCAACACGGCCTCCGAAGCCGAACTGGCCGACATCTTCCATTATTATGGGGAGGAACGGCATGCACGCCGCGTGGCGCGCACTGTCGTAGAAGCCCGCAAGACCACGGAACTGAAGACGACGCTTCAGCTGGCCGAGGTCATCCGCTCCGTCGTGCCGTCCGACAAGTCGGGAATCGATGCCGCGACACGCAGCTTCCAGGGACTGCGGATTGCCGTGAACGATGAGCTTGGGGAAATCGAGCGCGGTCTGGAACAGGCCCTCGCTCTTCTCTCTCCGGGCGGACGTCTGGTCGTTGTGTCTTTCCATTCTCTGGAAGACCGCATTGTCAAACGCGTCATGGCGGCGGCGGCGGGTCAGGAACCCGGTCTCTCACGCCATGACCCCCGCTCCATGAGTCGCGGGAAAAAAGCAGCGTCGTTCAGCCTCCTGTTCCGCAAGGCGATGAAGCCTTCGGATGAGGAATGTCGACGCAATCCACGGGCCCGGAGCGCCAAGCTTCGCGCCCTGAGCCGGCTCGGATCGTCAGATGACTGATTTGGGTTCACAGACCGTGCACGCGGAACCACAGGCGAATGTCGGCGCCGGTTCCGTAAAATCTTCCGACAAAGGAACAGTCTGATGTTCAGGCCCTTCACTTTCTTCTGCGCGTTGCTGGCCGGTTCGTCGGGAATGTACCTCTATACGAAGAAGCATCAGACTACCGTTCTGGACCAGCAGATTTCCAGAATCGTTGGCGACACACAGCACATCCGTCAGCAGACCGCCGTGTTGCAGACCCAGTGGGCGCTGCTCAACCAGCCCGACCGCCTGACTCACCTCGCCGCCCGGTTTGATTCCAGCCTGAAACCGATGGAGCCGAAGCAGTTCGTTCGCATGACGGATCTGAAACAGCATCTGCCGGCTGCCGTGAGTGTTCATGACGCCGTCGTTGCGCGTGCCGATACCCCTGTTGCCCCACCTGCTTCAGCGGAATCCCGCACGGCTGCCGCCGCCGTCATGGCGTCCAGCACTATTCAGGAACATGAGCGTGTTCGGGATGCTGTTGTGAAGCCGGCAGCCTCTGTTGTGGCGGAAACCTCAGTCAGAAAAGCGCCTGTTGTTCTGGCCAGGGCTGAAACACCGGCTCTTCCGGTCCACATGCATGAAGCGCACGTGACGGAAGCCCATATGGCGAGTGAATCGCGCAGGCTGACGAGTGAGAGCCCGAAACCCCAGATGCTGGCCCTGTCTGACGCGACACCGGTTGTCACGCACAAACCCCAGCATCATGCGACTGCTTCCGCCCCGGCATCGACCGATGCGCTGGCTCTGGCGCTGGGCGAAAAGCCTGAGACGGCGACTGTTCACCACAGCGCCCGCACCGTCGTGGCCGATAACAGTGTGAGCCGGCATGTCGCCACGCATGAGACAGCAGACCTGAGTGATGTCACTCACGTTACACATCATGCGGTGACACATGTGGCGGCCAATGATACGCCACGCCACACGACGGCGCTCTCGCCAGTTACTGTCGCAGCATGGCATCCGGCCACCGCTCCGCGCTACGTGGAAGCCCGCGCAACCTATAGCGGCTCTCTGCTTGGACACTCGGCAATCGGAGGTGGACTGCCCCCACCGATGCCGGTTTCAAACTAAGGCCACAGTTTTCGGTTTCTATAGTGTCGTGCCGGTCTGACCGGCACGGACTCTTTTTCAGACCTTCATTCCGGCACACGTGTTTCCAGATGTTTCCGGGCCCTCGAGGATACGCCGCCCCTCATGCCTCGCCAGTCGTCGCCACCTGAGTCTCCCTCATCAGATCACGAACATCCACCACAGGATGTCCGGATCACAAGTGCGGATCTGCGTGAACGGGCCCAGCTGGAGCGGATGCATGTGCGACTGCTCGGAGTCGCCGCCGGATTCTGTCTGCTGTTCGGAACGGTGGCGCTAAAGGCCACGTTCGCCACCATCATCTCGCCCATGGCTCCGGAAGCGCGGCAGTTGCGTCCGCAGGTGCCGGACATTCCGAAGATCGATCCCAAAAGCACGCTGACCAGCACGCTGACCATGCCGCAGGTCAGGCGCGCCATGATCGTGGACCGCAACAATCAGGTTCTCGCTGTTTCGCTGCCGGTCGCCCAGCTCTACGCCAACCCACGGGAACTGATTGATCCGCAGGATGTGGCGAAGAAGCTGAAATCCGTTCTGCCGCAGATGGATGAGGAGGAGACGGTCAGACGTCTCTCTATGGCGAAACAGTTCGTCTATCTGGCGCGCAACATCACGCTCCAGCAGGAGCTGGCGATCAACAATTTCGGTATTCCGGGCATTTACTTCGAGGCCGGTGAGCGCCGCCACTACCCGCAGGGACAGGTTGCCGCCCAGATCCTTGGCAGCGTGGATATTGATGATCACGGCATTGCCGGTGTCGAGCGTTATTTCGACAAGCGCCTGATCAGTGACAAGAACCCGCTGAAACTGTCGCTGGACGTCCGTGTGCAGGGCGTGGCGCGTGAAGAACTCGCTGCCGCGATGCAGACGTTTGAGGCGATCGGGGCCTGCGCCATTGTGATGGATGTCAACAGCGGCGAAATCGTCGCCATGGTCAGTCTGCCGGATTACAACGCCAACGATTTCGCCCATGCGCCCGGCGACGCCCGCTTCAATCGCGCCGTGACGGGCATGTATGAGCCCGGCTCCACCTTCAAGCTCCAGACGGCAGCCATGGCGCTGCAGCTTGGCGTCGCCCATATCTGGGACCGCTTCTCCTCCATTCCCATTCACATCGGCCGCTTCACCATCGCCGATATGAAGACCGACCACTTCTCGCCGTGGCTGTCACTGCCGGAAGTCATGGCGTTCTCGTCCAACCCCGCCGCAGCCCATATCGCGCTGGATGTCGGCGCGCAGAGACAGCAGGACTGGCTCAGGGGCATGGGGTTCTTCGCGCCGGTGCCGGTCGAGCTGCCGGAAGCAGGACATCCGATCATCCCGGCGCGCCGGAACTGGGGCATCTCAACCGTGATGACGGTCGGCTTCGGTCATGGTGTGGCTGAGCCGCCGCTTGCCATCGTGCGTGGCACGGCGGCGACGGTGAATGGCGGCATTCTGGTCAAGCCGACCCTTCTTGCGCGGGACGAGGACGCCAGCGCCCGAAGCACATCGGACATGGCGTCCGAACCGTCCATTTCAGGCGGACCCAACATCGAAAACGCACTGCCGGACACGACTACAGGCGCAGAGGGAGCCGAAACAGCGGACACCCCTGTCACTCCAGAGGGTCAGCGCGTCTTTTCGCCCGAAATTTCCGCAACGCTCCGCAAGATCCTGCGTCTGGACGTCAAGCTCGGCACCGGCAAGACGGCAGAGGTGCCGGGATATTACGTTGGCGGCAAAACCGGCACCGCCGAGAAGATCGGTCCGCATGGCGGCTACCTCAAGCATGTAAACATTGCCGCTTTTACCAGCATTTTTCCGATGAACGCGCCGCGTTACGCTGTCTATGTCATGCTGGACAGCCCCAAAGGAACCGCTGCGACACATGGCTGGACGACAGCCGCATGGAACGCTGCCCCGACCGTCGCCCGGATCATCTCCCGCATTGGACCGATGTTGCAGGTGTTCCCCGACACGGCGCATGAACCGCAGATCGACGCGGCGCTCTCCATTCCCATGCGCCCTTCTCCGCCAAGAGGTGTAAGACCCCTCGGTCCCGGCAATGATCCCGGAGATCCAAGGCACGCCGCCGAGGAGAAGCGGGTTGAGGAAGCGGAGAGAAAGAAATCGCTGAAGGCAGGCGATCCGAACATCATGAAACATGCTGCAAACAGACAGAACAGTTCTCAACAGGAAGGCGGACAGGGCTAGATCATGAAACTTTCCTCTCTCCTTTCCCAATCCGGCCTGACATCAGACGCTCTGGCGACGAATGACCCGGAGATCACGTCCGTCACGGCTGACAGCCGACAGGTTCAGCCCGGCTCCCTGTTTGTGGCGCTTCCGGGAACACAGGAAGACGGCAGCATCTATATTCCCGACGCGCTGGCGGCGGGAGCCTCCGCCATTCTCGTGCCGGATGGGGAACAGGCCATAAAGGGGCAGGCGCCGACCGTCTTTACAAAGACGCCGCGTCGCTCGCTCGCCATTCTGGCCGCGACCCTCGCCGGTCCGCAGCCCGAGCATATCGTCGCCGTCACCGGCACGAACGGAAAAACCAGCACCGTCGATTTCCTGCGCCAGATCTGGCAGGGCATGGGCCGCACTTCCGCGAGCTTCGGGACGCTGGGGCTGATTTCCCCCGTTGAATTACCATTCCGCATCCCCTCCCTCACCACGCCGGACCCGGTGACGCTGGCGAAAGCGCTCGCCGCTCTTCGGGAACGTGGCGTGACGGATGTGGCGATGGAGGCCTCTTCCCACGGCCTGGACCAGCGCCGTCTGGACGGGGTGAAGATCGCCGCCGCCGGTTTTACCAACCTGACCCGCGATCACCTCGATTATCATGGTTCGCTGGAAGCCTACCGCACGGCCAAGCTGCGCCTGTTCGACACACTTCTCCCCGGCGGCGGTCTTGCGGCCGCCAATGCCGACATGGATGAAGACACGCTCGACGCCCTGCGCGATATCCAGCGCCGCCGTGATCTCGACCTGCGGCTGGTCGGGCGCAAGGGCACCACGATCCGGCTGGTGGCGCACAAGGCGCTGCCGAACGGACACCAGCTTCTGCGGCTTGAAATCGGCAGGAAGGAAATGGACGTGACCCTGCCTCTGCCGGGTCGTTTTCAGGTGGATAACGCCCTGCTCGCCGTGGCTCTGGCGGGACCGGACAAAACCGACATGGAACAGGCCCTGACCCTGCTGCCGACGCTGCGGGGTGTGCGCGGACGCATGGAGCAGGCCGTCATGCTTCCCAACGGCGCTTCCGTCTATGTCGATTACGCCCATACGCCGGATGCGCTGGCCCGGGCGCTCGACAGCCTGCGTCCGCATGTCAAAGGTCGTCTGCTGATCCTCTTCGGCGCGGGCGGCGATCGTGACAAGGGCAAGCGGCCTCTCATGGCGCAGGAAGCCACGCAGCGGGCTGACGTGGTGTTCGTCACGGACGATAACCCCCGCAGCGAGGACGCGGCAGACATCCGGCGCGATATTCTGGCCGGTGCGCCCAAGGAAGTCATCGAGATCGCGGATCGCAGAACGGCCATCGCGGAGGCGCTGCGCCAGCTTCAGCCGGGTGACGTGCTGCTGGTCGCGGGCAAGGGACATGAGCAGGGCCAGATCATCGGCGACGTCGTGCAGCCTTTTGACGATGTGAGTGTGGTGAAAGATCTGGCGGCGGAACTGTGAGCATTCTCTGGACAGGCGAAGAGCTGGCCGCCGCGACACAGGGACGCTTCGGCTCTGAAGATGGCCATGCGATCGCGGTTTCCGGTGTGTCGATCGACACCCGCACTCTTGCGAAAGGCGATCTGTTCATCGCCCTGCTGGGTGAGAATTCGGACGGTCATGCCCATGTCGCCATGGCGCTGGACAAGGGTGCTGCAGCCGTTCTCGTGCATCGCACGGACGAACTGGAAGACGTTGATCCCACTGATCCGCGTCTGCTGATTGTCGGCGACACGATGGTCGGACTGTGGGATCTGGCGCGGGCGGCGCGTGCCCGCTTTACGGGCGATGTCATCGCCGTGACGGGAAGTGTCGGCAAGACCACGACCAAGGAAATGCTGCGGGTGGCGCTTGGCGCGCTCGGCAGGACGCACGCTTCCGCCGCTTCCTACAACAATCACTGGGGCGTGCCGCTGACGCTTGCCCGACTGCCACGGGACGCCGTGTTCTGCGTCAGTGAAATCGGCATGAACCATCCCGGTGAGATCGCCCCGCTGGCTGAACTGGTACGGCCCGATGTCGCCGTCATTTCCACGATCGGCTCGGCGCATCTGGGCCATATGGGCAGCCTCGACGCCATTGCGCGGGAAAAAGCCTCCATTATCGCGGCCCTTCCACGTGGCGGTATCGCCATCGTGCCGGACGATGCGGAAGGACAGGCGATCTTTACCGACATGGCGCAGGCAGCCGGTGTCACGCTCTGGCGCTCCGGTTTCGCCGAGACCAGTGAAGCGCGCCTCACCGATCCTGAACTCTCCGGCGAAGGCAGCCGGTTTGTCGCCCATGTGGCCGGAACTGCGGTTCCCGTCGAAATTCGCGCGCCCGGCGAACATCTCGCCCGTAATGCGCTGTCCACTCTGGCGGTCGTCGCGGCCCTGCATGGCAGCGGTTCGGAACTCAGTCGGGCGGCGGAAGCCCTCGCCAGTTTCACACCCGGCACGGGGCGTGGCGCGGCGTCCCCCATTCTCGATGGCGAAGCTCTCCTGCTGGATGAGAGCTACAACGCGTCCGTCCTGTCGATCAAAGCCGCCCTTGGTGTGCTCGCACTTCTGCCAGCAAAACGCCGCATTGCCGTGTTGGGAGACATCCGCGAACTGGGTGACTTCGCTCGCGAGGAACATCTCTCCCTTGAGCCGGCGGTCAGCGCCGCGGCCGATCTTGTATGCTGTTGTGGACCGCACATGAAAGACCTGTTTGACGCCCTGCCCTCTTCCCGTCGGGGAAGCTGGGAGGAGAACTCCACGGCGCTTGCGCCGCTTGTGCGGGCTGTCCTGCAACCCGGTGACGCCGTGCTGGTCAAGGGAAGCTTCGGCAGCCGGATGAAGGTTGTCGTGGATGCGCTGAAAGCGGAGAGCGTCTGATGCTGTATCTGCTGGTCGCCCATCACGCACATGGTCACACGACGTTTCTCAACCTGTTCCGCTATCTCACCTTCCGCGCTGGCGGAGCCTGTCTGACCGCTCTGGCGATTGCCCTGCTGCTCGGCAATCCGGTGATCCGCGAACTCAAGCGCATCCAGCGTGAGGGCCAGCCCATCCGCGCCCTCGGTCCCGAGCGCCATATTCTGGAGAAGGCCGGGACGCCGACCATGGGCGGTATCCTGATCCTGATTGCGCTGTTTGTGTCCACACTTCTGTGGGCCGACCTTCAGAATGGCTTTGTCTGGGCCGTGCTGTTTGTCACGGCCTCTTTCGGCGCCATCGGTTTCGCGGATGATTACCTCAAGCTTTCCCGGCGCAACACGGATGGCGTGTCGAAAAAGACGCGTCTCACCTGCGAATTCGCCACCTCCCTGATCGCGGGCTGGTGGATGCAGCAGATGATGCCGCCCGAACTGACCAACCAGCTGGCCTTTCCCTTCGTGAAGGATTTCCTGCTGCCACTTGGCATCGCCTTCCCGATCTTCGCGATGGTGACGATCGCCGGTTTCGGCAACGCCGTGAATTTCACGGACGGGCTGGACGGGCTGGCGACGGTTCCCGTGGTGATCGCCGCACTGGTGTTCGCGCTGATCGCCTATCTGGTCGGCAATCATGTCTTTGCGGACTATCTTCAGCTTCACGCGGTTCCGGGAACAGGTGAACTCGCCATCTTCTGCGCGGCGCTGGTTGGTGCGGGACTGGGCTTTCTCTGGTTCAACGCCCCGCCCGCCTCCGTGTTCATGGGCGATACCGGCTCGCTGTCGCTCGGCGGCGCACTGGGGGCTGTTGCTGTCGCCACCAAACATGAACTGGTGCTGTGCATCGTCGGCGGTCTGTTTGTGGTCGAGACGCTCTCCGTGGTGATTCAGGTGTTCTGGTACAAACGCACCAAACGCCGCGTGTTCCTGATGGCCCCGCTGCATCATCACTTTGAGAAAAAAGGCTGGCAGGAGCCGAAGATTGTCGTCCGGTTCTGGATCGTCTCCGTCGTGCTGGGGCTGTTCGGCCTCGCTACGCTGAAACTGCGCTGAGGAGACCACGCCTTGTCCGCCAAAACCTCATTCCCTGCCGATCTGTTCGCTAGCCACCATTTTGCGGTGCTCGGGCTGGGCCGCAATGGCACGCCCGCCGCAAAGGCGCTGGTGAACATGGGCGCTGCCGTGCAGGCATGGGATGATGGCGAGGCCGGACGGAAGGCTCTTGAGGGATGGAAGTCTTCATCCGGCGAACTCACCGTCGCACCGTTCGAGAGTCTGGACGGATTTGATGCGCTGGTCATGTCGCCGGGCATCCCGCATATCCTGCCGACCGTGCATCCGGTCGCGGCCATGGCGAAAGCGGCCGGTGTGCCAATCCTCTCCGACGCCGATCTGCTGTTTCAGGCCGTTCGCAAGAGTGGATCGAAGGCCCGGTTCGCCGGCATAACCGGCACGAACGGCAAGTCCACCACCACCGCCCTGCTGGCTCACCTGCTGCATCATGCCGGATGGCCGGTTGCCGAGGGAGGCAATCTTGGTCCCGCATCGCTGTCCCTGCCGCTCCTGCCGGACAATGGCGTGTATGTGCTGGAAATGTCGTCCTACATGCTGGAACGGCTGGCGACCCTGCATTTCGATACGGCCTGCCTGCTGAACCTGACGCCGGACCATCTCGACCGGCACGGCGACATGGCGGGCTATGCCGCCGCCAAGGCGCATATCTTCGACCGGATGACCGGTTCCGATCTGGCTGTCATCGGGAATGGCGACACATGGTGCCGGGACATCGCCGCCAGCCTGAAGGCGCGGGACATCCCCGTCGAGACCATTTCGGGACAGGATGAAGAGACGGCCGATTTTCATCTGCATGACGGAGTTGTCGTCAGCCACGGCATGGTCATCGCCCGTCCCGGCGCGACATTGCCCGGCACGCACAACGCCGAGAACGCCTGCGCGGCGCTCGCCATGGCGCTGCGACTGGGCGTTGCATCCAACAGTCTGGCCAGCGGGATCGGAGATTTCGCCGGACTGGCGCACCGTCAGAAGCATGTCGCGGATATCAACGGCGTGGCCTATGTCGATGACAGCAAGGCGACCAACGCCGACGCCGCTTCCCGTGCGCTTGGCTGCTACGGCAGGATCGTCTGGATTGCGGGGGGCGTGGCCAAGGCGGGTGGCATCTCTGACCTCGTTCCGTATTTCCCGCGGATCGCTAAAGCCTTTCTGATTGGTAAGGATGCGCCGATGCTGGCGGAAACGCTGGCCGCGCACAAGGTGCCTTACGAGATTGTGGGCGATCTGGAACATGCCGTTCCCGCCGCCCGTCAGGCCGCCGAAACGGAAGGCGCCGAGGTGGTGCTTCTCTCCCCGGCCTGCGCCAGTTTTGACCAGTTTCCAGGGTTCGAGGCGCGCGGCCTGCGCTTTGCCGAACTGGTGCACGCGCTGAAGGATCACGGCTGATGGCCCGGTTTTCCCGCATCGACAACTCGGCGCTCGGGCGCTGGTGGCGCAGCGTCGATCATGTGACGCTGGCCTGCGTGGGGATCCTGATCGGTTTCGGCTATATCCTGATGCTCGCCGCCAGCCCTGCCGTGGCCGTGCGTATCGGCGCATCGCGCAACATGTTCATCTTCAAGCAGGTTTTCTTCCTCACGCTTGCCGGATGCATGACCATCGCGGTGTCGATGCTCTCCCGCAAAGGCGTGATCCGGCTTGGCTTTATCGGCAGCGCGATCGCCATTGCGGCGACGGCGATGACGCTGGTGCATGGCATCGAGATCAAGGGCGCGCGACGCTGGATCGCTCTCCCGATGATGTCCGTGCAGCCATCCGAATTTCTCAAGCCGTGCTTCGCCGTAATGACGGCGTGGCTGCTCGCCAAACGACATGAAGTCCGACGTTTTCCGGGGATGCTGCTGGCTCTGGCAGGTTATGCGGTCATTCTGATCCTGCTGAAATCCCAGCCGGATATCGGAATGCTCACCGTTGTCTCAGCCGTTTTTCTGGCCCAGCTTTTCGTGGACGGACTGAACCTGATTCTGGTTGCGGGCGGTGTCGGCATCATGATCGCGGCCGGCATCGCGGCCTTCTTCCTGTTCCCGCACGTTCATTCCCGCGTGGAGCGCTTCCTGCATCCGGATGTGGGCGACCACTACCAGATCGACACCGCCCTCCGCGCCTTCGGCAATGGTGGCCTGCTCGGACGTGGACCGGGTGAAGGCCGGGTGAAGGATCTGCTGCCCGACGCTCACGCCGACTTCGTGTTCGCCGTGGCGGGCGAGGAATACGGCCTGCTGATCTGCCTGTTTATCATCGCCGTGTTCGCGACCATCGTCATCCGCGCGCTTCTGAGACTGCTGCGGGAAGATGATCCGTTTCTCATCATGGCGACGGCGGGCCTTGTCACCGGGTTCGGGTTGCAGGCCTTCGTCAACATGGCTTCCACCCTGCATCTCATTCCGACCAAGGGCATGACGCTGCCGTTCATTTCCTATGGCGGCTCTTCCGCGCTTTCGATCTCGCTGGCCATCGGCATGGTGCTCGCACTGACGCGGCAGCGTGTGGGGCAGAGCAGGCTCAGCCGCTCACTGACGGAAACCACCCGGGGCACATGGAAAACAGCGACATGACTACGCAGGCGAACATTTCCTCCACCGGTCCCGTCGTGATTGCGGCAGGCGGCACCGGCGGTCATTTCTTCCCCGCCGAGGCGCTTGCCGATGTGCTGGTCGGGCGCGGCTACCGCGTCGCCCTGATGACCGATGCGCGTGCAGGCAAACGCACCTCCGGCGTCTTCGCCACGGCAGATCAGTTCATTCTGCCGGGCGCGGGAGTCGCAGGACGCGGTCCGGTCCGGGCGCTCAAGGGAGGTCTTGCCCTCCTGCGCGGTGCGAATGAAGCCCGTAGCATCATGGCCAAGCTGCACCCCGCTGCCGTCGTCGGGTTTGGCGGTTACCCTTCCGTCCCGCCCCTGCTCGGTGCGCGCCTGCTTCCGGGATCGGTACGTCCGAAGATCATCCTGCATGAAGGTAACGCCGTTCTGGGCAAGGCCAACGCCTTTCTCGCCCGGTTCGCGGACGGGATCGGCACATCTTTCAACGAGGTCCACGGTCTGCCCGCCGGCGCCCATGTCGCGCTGACCGGCATGCCCGTGCGCCCCGCCATCGCGGCTCTTGCAGGTGAAGGCTACACACCGCCCGGCGATCTCATCCGCCTGCTCATCTGGGGTGGCTCGCTGGGGGCGCGCGTCTTTTCCGACATCGTTCCCGGCGCTCTGGCGGCGCTTCCGCTCGCCATTCGGGAACGGTTGCAGATCACGCAGCAGGTTCGCGCCGAGGATCTCGAACGGGTACGCACAGCCTACGAATCCTTTGGCATCGCCGCCACACTGGCTCCCTTCTTCCCGAACGTGGCCGAACTCATGCAGCAGGCCCATCTGGTGATCGGTCGCGCCGGTGGCTCGTCGGTCGCGGAACTGGAGGTGGCGGGACGTCCCTCCATTCTCGTGCCACTGCCAGTCGCCGCAAGTGACGAGCAGACCGCCAACGCCCAGGCTCTTGAAGGCGTCGGAGCCGCCTGGGTTTTCCGCCAGCCCACCTTCACGGTGGATGCCCTGACGCCTCTGCTGACCATGATGCTGACCGACACGGGCATTCTCACCGCCGCCGCTTCCGCCGCCGCAAAGCTGGGCCGTCCGGATGCGGCGGAACGTCTGGCTGATCTGGTCGAGACGACCTTGCATCACGGGTCAGGTGGACGCTATTCCTCGCCCCTTCCCCCTTCCCCTGCGTCTTCCCATCCATCTCCGGGACACGCTGCCACGACCGTGGAGTCCAAGCCATGAGAGCCCTGCCGCTGACAATCGGTACCATTCATTTCGTCGGTATCGGCGGCATCGGCATGTCGGGCATCGCCGAAGTGCTCCACATGCTCGGCTATGTCGTCCAGGGTTCGGACATGAACGATGGCGCGAACGTCCAGCGCCTCCGGGCTCTCGGCATTTCGGTCACCATCGGCCATGACGCCGCCAATCTCGGACAGGCGCAGGTCGTGGTGATTTCCACAGCCGTCAAGCGCGACAATCCGGAAGTGGTCGCCGCCCGTTCACGCCTGATTCCGGTCGTGCGTCGTGCGGAAATGCTCGCCGAACTGATGCGCCTGCGCTGGTCCGTCGCTGTCGGCGGCACGCACGGCAAGACGACCACGACCAGCCTGATCGCCGCCGTTCTGGAAGCGTCCAAGCTTGATCCGACCGTCATCAACGGCGGCATCATCGAGGCCTACGGCACCAACACCCGCATGGGCAAGGGCGAGTGGATGGTGGTGGAAGCCGACGAGAGTGACGGCTCCTTCCTGCGTCTGCCCTCCGTGATTTCCGTTGTGACCAACATGGACCCGGAGCATCTCGATCACTGGGGCACGGCGGAAGCGATGGAAGCGGGCTATGACCAGTTCGTCTCCAATGTCCCGTTCTACGGCTTCGCCGTTCTCTGCATCGACCACCCGGCCGTGCAGCAGATGATCCCGCGTCTTTCAGATCATCGCGTCGTTACCTACGGCTTCTCGCCGCAGGCCGACGTGCGGGCCGAGAAGGTCATCACCGACAAGCTCGGTGCGACTTTTGAAGTGCAGATTACTGATCGCACCCGTCGCCGCACCCGCAAGGCCGGTCCGTTCCGTCTGCCGATGCTGGGCAACCACAACGTGCAGAACGCTCTGGCCGCTATCGCCGTCGCCACCGAGATGGACATCGACGACGCCACCATCCGTTCAGGTCTCGCCTCTTTCCGTGGTGTGAAGCGTCGCTTCACCCGCTGCGGCGAAGCGAACGGCATCACCGTGATCGACGATTACGGGCATCATCCGGTCGAGATCGCCGCCGTTCTGAAGGCCGCCCGGCAGGCCGGTGCGCGGCAGGTCATCGCCGTCATGCAGCCGCACCGTTATTCCCGTATGCAGATGCTGTTCAACGATTTCTGCACCTGCATGAACGATGCTGACACGGTCATTGTGTCCGACGTTTACGCTGCCGGTGAGGAACCGATCGAAGGCTTCAGCCGTGACAGGCTGGTCGAGGGTCTACGTGAGCGCGGCCACCGCTCGGTCGTGCCGCTGACCGATCCGGCGCACCTGGCGGAAATGATCAACGCCATGGCCAAGCCGGGCGATTACGTCGTCTGCCTTGGTGCGGGCACCATCACCAACTGGGCGCACGCGCTGCCGGGTGAGCTTCTGGCGCTTCAGGCGAAGCAGAAAGGCGCAGCATGACCGATACCCCCGCTTTTTCGCCCCTGACGGCCGGCGACACCATCGCGGCTTCGCTTGGCGATGTGCGGGGACGTGTGTCCGTCAACCAGCCTCTGGGCGCACGAAGCTGGTTTCGCGTTGGCGGTCCGGCTGAGTGTCTGTTCCAGCCAGCCGACACTGACGACCTTGTCACAGCCATGCAGCGCCTTTCTCCGGAAATCCCGGTGACGACGCTTGGGGCCTGCTCAAACGTCATCATCCGTGACGGCGGCATCCCCGGTCTGGTGATCCGGCTGGGCGGCGCTTTTGCGGGCATCGAAGTTGACGGAAACGGTCTGATCGTGGGCGGTGCGGCGCTTGATGCGACGGTGGCCGAGACGTCCGCCAGCAAGGGTCTTGGCGGTCTGGAGTTTCTCGCGGGAATCCCCGGTTCCATTGGCGGTGCGGTCCGCATGAATGCAGGCGCTTACGGGTCTGACATGGCGGCCGTGCTTGACTGGGCCGAGATTGTCTCCCGCGACGGCACGCTGCTGCATCTTGAAGCCTCCGCGCTGCGGTTCGGCTATCGTCGTTCCGCGCTGCCGGACGGCGCTGTCGTGGTGCGGGCGCGTCTGCGCGGCGAGCCGGCGGAACAGAGCGTCGTCTCCAGCCGCATCGCGGAAATACGCGCTGCCCGAGAAGGCTCGCAACCGGTGCGGGCGCGGACCGGCGGCTCCACGTTCCGCAATCCGTCTCCGGATGTCAGCGACAAGAAGGCATGGCAGCTTGTCGACAGGGCTGGTTGCCGTGGCCTGACCATCGGTGGTGCGCAGATCAGCGAGAAGCACTGCAACTTCATGCTCAACACCGGCGACGCGACGGCGGCGGATCTGGAAGCGCTGGGTGACGAAGTCCGCAAGCGGGTTCTGGAGAAATCCGGCGTCAATCTCCAGTGGGAAATCAAGCGCATCGGGCTGAAAGCCCCTGAGACGAAGGGAGACGCGGCATGAGCGCGCCACAGCAGAACAAGGGGCGGATTACGGTTCTGATGGGGGGCGCTTCAGCGGAGCGCGAGGTGAGCCTGTCATCCGGCAAAGGTGTGGTCGCGGCCCTGAAAGAAGCAGGCTACGACGCGCAGGGGCTGGATGTGACCCGTGATCTGGCGGCAGTTGTTGCCGGTCTGACGGAGCAGAAACCCGTTGCCGTGTTCAATGCGCTGCATGGCCGCTTTGGTGAGGATGGCGCGATTCAGGGTGTGCTGGAATGGCTCGGTCTGCCCTACACACATTCCGGTCTCCGGGCTTCGGCCAACGCCATGGACAAGGAAGCGTCGCGGCAGATTTTCATGACGGCAGGGCTTCCCGTTGCCGAAGGGCGTGTGGTCGCCATCAGCGAACTGGCTGAGAAAGATCCCCTCCCCCTGCCCTACGTGGTGAAGCCGCTCGACGAAGGATCATCGGTCGGTGTTTCCATCGTGCGCAACACCAACCAGCGGGCGCAGGTTGTCGAGGAATGGCGTTATGGCCCCGTAGCGCTGGTAGAGCAGTATATTCCCGGTCGTGAGATCACGGTCGGTGTCCTTGATGACGGCCCGGACGGTCCTCGCGCCCTGACCGTGACGGACATCACGCCCAACGCCGGGTCCGGGCATGATTTTTATGACTATGCCGCGAAATACGGCGCGGGTGGCAGCCGTCACACGCTGCCTGCGGAGATCCATCCGGACGATTTCGCCCGCGCCTGCGAACTCGCAGTCGCGGCGCACAAGGCGCTCGGCTGCTCCGGAGCGTCCCGCTCGGACTTCCGTTATGACGACACGTCCGCCGATGGGCACGGCAAGATCGTGCTGCTGGAGGTCAACACCCAGCCCGGCATGACGCCGACATCGCTGCTGCCGGAACAGGCGGCGTATTGCGGCACTTCCTATTCGGAGCTCTGTGACCTTCTGGTGCAGGACGCCCTTCGCCGGGCGGACGCCACACGCCGATGAAACGACCGTCTTCGCCTTCTCCGGAACGCCGCGAAGCAGGGAGCGGCGATCGTTTCCGCCACACGAACAAGGCGGACCGACCGTCGGCGATCGCCCTGTTTCTCCGCCGCCACAAGGGGAAGCTGAAGTTTCTGGCCATAACGGGGGTGCTGGGCGCAGGCGCGTGGGCATTTCTGTCCATGCACGGCACGCAGGGACTTGTTGGCCCGCTCAAGGCGAAGATCGAGGCGGAAATCCCGCTCAAGGTGACGAACATCCGGGTCGAGGGGGCGAATCTCACCAGTCAGAACGCCATCCATGAAGCGCTCGGGATTTCGGTCGGTGATCCGATGCTGGGCTTCGACGTCAAGGCGGCACGGGAACGACTGAATGACCTTCCCTTCGTCGAGAATGCGACGGTGGGACGGCGCTTTTCCGGACTGATCGTGGTGCATCTCACGGAGCGCCCTCCTTTCGCCATCTGGCAGCACAAGGGCCAGTTCGTGCCCATTGACCGGGACGGCAATCCGGTTCCGGACAAGGGCATGACCAGCAGGGACGCGCAGGCGTTCATGCAACTGCCGCTTGTTGTCGGAGAAGGGGCTGATCATGCGGCGGCGGAGCTTCTGGATGCTCTGGCGAAAACGCCGGACGTGAAAGCGCACATGACAGCCGCTACACTGATCAACATGCGGCGCTGGACGCTGACGCTGAAAGACGGAACCTCGGTCTATCTGCCGGAAGCGGCGGAACCTCAGGCGCTGACTCGACTTGAAGAACTTCAGAAACGGTTTGACCTGCTGGATCGCCCGGTTGAAATCATTGACCTTCGTCTGCCAGACCGTCTGACCATCCGCGAACGTCCGGCTCCTGCCCCGGTTACGGGCGACGCCGCTGTGCCGGAAGATCAAAACCATATGGGGAAACCCAATGGACAGCCGCAGGCCCCCATCACCCACGATGAGACGCCCGTTCCCAGGGCCGCGCCTGTGAAAAAGCCGAAACACACGGACGAGGGCGACAGACGCCCCTCATCCTTCCACGATGATAACGAACATGCCCACAATAACGGGGGAGCTCTTCCAGCATGAACGATCTGATCGTTTCCGGACACTCCTCCAAATCCCTGCTTTCCGGCAAGGCGTCGCGCACCCGTGGGCATGACCACGGAGATACGCAGGACTCGTCCGGCAGCCTGCTCAACCTCGCTGAAGGCAAGCCGGAGCAGCGGGCATGGCGCAGCGGGCTTGTCGGCGTTCTGGATATTGGCTCGACCAAGATCACCTGCCTGATCGGCAAGGGCGAACCCAACGGCAAGCTGCGGGTGCTGGGCCATGGCTGGCTCCGCTCCAATGGCGTCAAAAACGGCGCGATTGTCGACCTGAAAGCAGCGGAAGCGATTATCCGGCACGTGGTCGGCAATGCCGAGCGCGAGGCCGAGCGTTCACTCGACAAGGTTGTGGTCAACCTGTCCTGTGGCCATCCGGAAAGCCTCCTGTTCAATGTTCACTGGCCGATCGGCGGTCGTGAAATCACGGACAACGATATTCGTCGAATTGTCACGGAAGGCCGGATGAAGGCGCAGTCGGAGGGGCGCGCCGTCATCCACACGCTGCCGCTGGACTTTGCGGTTGATGAGACGGATGGCGTGACCGACCCACGCGGGCATCTGTGCGAGCAACTCCGCGCCCGCCTGCATGTGATCGACGCCTCATCGACGGCGCTACGGACTCTGGATGCGCTGCTGGGGCGTGCGGAACTGAAGCTCGACGCTCTGGTGTCCGCTCCTCTGGCTGCCGGTCTGGCGGTCACGAACGCGGACCAGCGCATGGTTGGCACCACCGTGATCGAGATGGGTGGCGGCACTACGTCTCTTGCAGTTTTTGCGGAAGGTCAGCTGCTGCACACCGCCCAGATCGGGATCGGTGGAGAGCACGTCACCCGCGATATCGCCCGCGGTCTGGGAACATCCACGGATAATGCCGAGCGTCTCAAGACGATGCATGGCCATGCCGATCTTTCAGCCGATAATGACGGCGTCACCATCCGCATCGAGCGGCAGGGCGCGGACATGCCGATGTTCGAGGCCATTCCCCGGGCAGCGCTGGGTGATATCATCCGTCCCAGAATCGAGGAAACCTTCGAACTGGTCCGGGATCGTCTCGACAATGCCGGTCTGGGACACCTTGCTGGCGGGCGCGTCATCCTGTCCGGCGGCGGTTCCCTGCTGGATGGCGTCGGGTCCGTCGCGGCCCGGATTCTGAACCGTCATGTCCGGCTCGGTCGTCCGCACAACGTCATCGGTCTGCCCGACGCCTGCACGACAGCAAGCTTCTCCACCACCGTGGGTCTGCTCACATGGGCGGCGTCCGCAGAGCGTCCATTCGGCGATATCGAGTTCAGCGAAGAACGTCCGACAGGTTTTTTAAACCGTCTGGTCTCTTTCATCCGGGATCGCGTCTGACATGCTGTTATCGATATGTTTATAGTGTTGGATAAATTTCGATTCACCCACCGAGTCGCGCGATGTAGTATGGCGGCTCAGCAGCGCCGGTCTCGTCCAAGGAAGTGTAAATGACTCTGAACCTCACCGTTCCCCCGCAGCACCATGCAGATTTCTCGCCGAAAATCACGGTTATCGGTGTGGGGGGTGGTGGTACGAACGCCGTGGACAACATGATTCTCGCCGATCTGAAGGGCGTGGAATTCGTGGTGGCCAACACGGATGCCCAGCAGCTCTCCAGCAGCCGCGCGGATCGTCGTATCCAGCTTGGCCCGCATCTGACGCAGGGACTGGGCGCAGGCGCAAAACCAGAAATCGGACGGGCAGCGGCGGAAGAAGCAGCGGACGAGCTTTCCCGCCACCTTGAAGGCTCGCACATGGTCTTCGTGACGGCGGGCATGGGCGGCGGCACAGGCACAGGCGCTGCGCCGATCGTAGCGCGGATGGCGCGCGAGCGCGGCATTCTGACAGTCGGTGTGGTGACAAAACCGTTCAGCTTCGAAGGCCCGCGCCGTGCGAAAGCGGCGGAAGAGGGCATTACCGAGCTTCAGCAGTATGTTGATACGCTGATTGTCATTCCCAACCAGAATCTTTTCCGGATGGCGAACGAACGCACCACCTACAAGGATGCGTTCAAGATGGCTGACAACGTCCTTTATATGGGCGTGCGTGGCGTGACCGATCTGATGGTGGCTCCGGGTCTCGTGAACCTCGACTTTGCCGATATCCGCACTGTCATGGCGGAGATGGGTAAAGCCATGATGGGAACCGGCGAGGCCGAAGGCGAAGACCGTGCCCGTCTGGCTGCCGAAGCCGCGATTTCGAACCCGCTGCTCGAAGACACCTCCATGGCTGGCGCACGCGGACTGCTGATCAACATCACCGGTGGTGATGACCTGACGCTGTTCGAGGTCGATCAGGCAGCGAACCGCATCCGCGAGGAAGTGGCCGAAGACGCCAACATCATCTTCGGTTCCGCTATCGACCCCGATCTGGACGGCAAGATCCGTGTTTCCGTCGTGGCCACAGGCATCGATATGCCGTCCTCCAAGACGCAGCAGGAAGCCGAAGAACAGGCCGCGGCACAACAGCAGCAGGAAGAACAGGCTGCCGCTGCTGCGCACGTTGCCCAGAATACGCAGCAGGCAGGAGGCCAGCCGCCAATGTTCGGTGGCGGTATGCAGGCAGCCCGCAACGCTCCGCCTGCTGGTCATCCGAATGGCGTGGCCGCCGGTCAGCCGCAGCGCCAGACGCCCAATTTCCATCAGCAGCCTGCTCCGGGACAGACAGCGCCTTCCACTGCAACGCCGCGTGCTGCTTCCCCAAGAGACGGACTGTTCACCAGCAATACGCGCCCAGCCCCGGCTCCGCGTGCTCCGGAGCCTGCTCCTGCACGTAGCAGCCTGTTCGGCCTCATGACCGGTGTGCTGCGTCGTCCTGCGGCGGAGCCTCGTGAGACGAAACAGGAACCGGCGCCACAGGTTACGCCCGCTCAGCGCAACGAACAGCCGCAGGAAGGCCCAACCGTGCGCCCCTCACAGAGCGATGATGGCGGTCTGGATATTCCGGCCTTCATGCGCCGTCCTTCCTGATCAAGCCTTCCCAAGACTCTGAGTGTTCAGAAACCGGGGCCAGCAAAGCCCCGGTTTTCTTTTGTCCTGCGACACTGTTTTTCACTCATGAAATGAACCGAGCCTGCGTGGTGAAGATCTTTTTTTCTCCCGGTAATACGACGCAATAAACATTGACTGGAACCATTATGCCTCCCGCGTATTGTAAGCTTCAAAATACAGGTTCCAAGAACCCCAGTCAGACCGAGAGATATGTCAATGGAAAGCTTCAGTCCCGACCCCGTCGCGCTGCTCGAGAGGGATGATGAGGTTTTTTCATCAGCCACAGAGGCTTTCAGCATTTATTCCAAACTATCAAAAGCGGTCGTAGCAGTGCGCCAGAATACCCTTCGTTCTCCCATAAAATGTGTTGGCACTGGCCTGCATACAGGGCGCAAAATTACTCTTCGGATGGAACCGGCTCCGGCTGACACGGGAATTATCTTCCAGCGAACGGATATTCCCGGCGCAACAGCCATTCCTGCTCTTTATGACCATGTTGTGGACACAAGACTGAGCACGGTCATCGGAGACCTGTCTGACAAGCGGAACCGCGTCGCCACCATCGAGCATCTGATGTCGGCTCTCTCCGGCAAGGGAATCCATAACGCTTACATCTTTCTGAATGGCCCGGAAGTGCCGGTGCTGGATGGTTCTTCGGCAGACTTTCTGTTTCTGATTGATTGCGCCGGACGGACACCGCTTGAGGCGTCGCGGTGCGAAATCGAGATCCTGAAAACCATTCGTGTAGAAGATGGAGACGCCTTCACCGAACTGCGTCCTTCATCGGCAACGGATATGCCTCTCTCAATGACAATCGACTTCCCGGCATCCGCCATCGGTCGTCAGACACTTGACCTGAAATTCACGGAAACCTCGTTCCGCAGGGAACTGGCCTTCTCCCGCACCTTTACCAACCACCGTGAAATCGCAGCCCTTCAGGCGGCGGGACTGGCGCTTGGCGGTTCTCTGGACAACGCCGTCGTTGTCGATGAGGAAAAAGTCCTGAACCCGACCGGCCTGCGCGCGAAGGACGAATTCGTCCGTCACAAAATGCTGGACGCCGTGGGAGATCTTTTCCTGGCCGGTGCGCATATCCGAGGCAGCTTCACGGGTTATAAATCCGGCCACCATCTCAACAATCAGTTGCTGTGCGCGCTGTTCGCCGACAGCACCGCCTGGCGCGAGGTCAAGGGCACGGGAAAGCAGGCTTCAGCAGCCCTGCAGGCGGCCTGAAAAGTTGCCTGTCCGTGCAGGTAAACAACAGAATAAACAATGTCGTGCACAGAACGGACTGAACACCTTTCCGTCGCTGTATTCCGTGCTATAACCGGCCAGTCATTATACACGCAGACAGTGAGTTGATACGTGCCGCAGACAACCTCGCGCATCCCCCCCAGAGTGACGTCGCGACTGGTTTCAGCGGCAGCCTACGGGACATTTTTTCTTCTGGCTGGTTGCTCGATGTTCAAGACGTCGCCAGCCGAGAAACCCGCTCCCACAATTTCCTCGGCGGATGAGCTCTATAATAACGGCATCGACGCCCTGCGCACCCAGCGTTATCTGTCTGCAACAAAGCAGTTCGAAACGCTCCAGCAGAACTACCCCTATTCCGGCTACACCGCCAATTCACAGCTGATGGCGGGCTATGCCTATTACCTCCAGAACAAATATCCGGAAGCCGCCCAGCAGCTCGACCGCTTTATCGAACTGCATCCGACCAGCTCCGACGCCGCCTATGCCTTCTATCTTCTGGCGCTCTGCTATTATGAGCAGATCGGAGACGTTGCCCGCGACCAGCAGATGACTGCGGAGGCGATGTCACGCCTGCAGGACGTCATCGCCCGTTTCCCGCAGACGAAATACGCGCGTGACGCCCAGTTGAAGATCGACCTCTGCCGCGATCATCTCGCAGGCAAGGAAATGCTTGTGGGCCGCTATTATCAGGAACAGCGCGCCTATCAGGCAGCGCTCGGACGGTACCAGCGCGTTGTGCAGGACTTCCAGACAACCAACCATGTGCCGGAAGCCCTTGAACGCCTTATCGAAGTTTATCTCGATCTTGGACTGACGGATGAGGCGCGGCGGACAGGCGGCGTGCTCGCTTACAATTACCCTGACAGCAGATGGTATCGGTACGCCTATAGCGACCTGAAGAGCTATCACCTCCTGTCCAGCAAGACCCCGGCTCCGGGCAAACTGGTCACAGCACCCGCTCCGCCGACACAGAGTCCCGCCCAGTCCGCCGGACATGGCGAAGGACGGGCAGACGCTCCGCCTTCCCTGTCCAAAGCTCCTGTCGCGCCCGTATCGGCAAGCCAGCTCAACGACGGCGGCAACGGTTCTGAACTGACGAGCAACCTTGCCCGGACGGGTGTTCCCGCGTCCGAAAGAGGAGCACGCGGTTCAGCCCGCTGAGCCCCGCGTGCAGACATGCTGAGGTGAACAGTGCCTGTCATTGAAATGCGGGCCTTCACCGACTGGCAGGCAGGCATACATTCACGTATTTCCTCCCTCAGACTCCGTTACGTTGCCAGCTTCCGTGCGGAGACAGGTCGGAGCGGACTTTCGTTATGCTGAACTTTCTTTCCATACGCGACGTCGTTCTCATCGAAGCGCTGGATCTGTCTTTTCATCCCGGCCTTACAGCACTCACAGGTGAAACCGGTGCGGGAAAATCCATTCTGCTAGACAGTCTTGGACTGGCCCTTGGAGAGCGCGCCAATGCACGCCTCATCAGGTCCGGCGCCCGTGAAGCGCGTGTCACAGCCAGCTTCGAAGTGCCTGCGGACCATCCCGTGCGCAACATTCTCTCGGAACAGGGCGTTCCCGCCGAGAGCGACGAATCCCTGATTCTACGCCGTATACTGACCCTGGACGGTCGATCACGGGCATGGGTCAATGATCAGCCAATCGGCATCGGTCTGCTGCGCCGCGTGGCCGGAATGCTGGTGGAAATTCAGGGCCAGCATGAACAGATGGGACTGGCCGATCCCACGACGCACCGTGATCTGCTCGATGCATTCGGCGTTCCCGCCGCCACGCGACGCAAGGTAGCCACCAGCCACAAAGCGTGGCGTGAAGCACGGGAAACCCTGGAAGTGGCGCAGAGGGAAATCGCGACCGCCGCACGCGAGGAAGAGTGGCTACGACACACGATTGATGAGTTGTCCTCCCTCGCCCCACAACCTGATGAAGAAAATGAACTGGCCGCCCAGCGTCAGGCGCTCCAGCGTAATGAACGCCGCAGTGAAGCCGTCGCAGCGGCGCTTGCGGAACTGACTCCTCGGGACCGACGCAACTCCGGACCAGCCGCCGCTCTCCGCGCCGCCAGCCGCGCCCTGCACAGACTCCTGCCCGCGCCGGGTCGGGAAACTGATGAGCCGGATGCGGAGTTTGAGCAGCAGCAGGCTGGCGCGCAGGAAGCCCTCAAGGCGCTCGACGCCGCTGAAGTCGCTCTTTCCGAAGCGGAAAGCATGTTGACACGACTGGCCGCCGATCAGGACGCCGATCCCCGTCTGCTGGAGCAGGTGGAGGAACGCCTGTTCGCTCTTCGTGCGGCGGCCCGCAAGTTTGAAACGTCAGTCTCCGACCTGCCAGACCTGTTGAAACGACTGACGGAACGACTCAACGCCCTTGAGACGGGCACGGCGCGCCTTGTCGAACTGGAAGCCGCAGCAGCAGCGGCAAAAGCAGCGTTTATTGCCGCTGCCGAGGATCTGTCCGCCCACCGCGTCAAGGCAGCGCGCAAAATCGAGACCGCTGTCATGGGCGAACTCAAGCCTCTGAAGCTTGAGCGCGCCCGTTTTGTAGCGGAACTCACGTCTCTCCCCGAAGAACAGTGGAGCGCTCACGGACTGGAACAGGCGACCTTCCTGCTCGCCGCCAATCCCGGGCAGCCGCCCGGTCCACTGGGCAAGGTCGCGTCCGGCGGTGAACTGTCCCGGCTGATGCTGGCCATCCGTCTGGTGCTGGCTGGCCGGTCTTCCATCGGTACACTGGTGTTTGACGAAATCGATTCGGGTGTTGGCGGCGCGACGGCGGCAGCCATTGGCGAGCGGCTGCACCGACTGGCGCGGGACATGCAGATCCTGACCGTCACGCACTCGCCGCAGGTTGCGGCGGCGGCCGATCATCACCTGCGGATTGGCAAGCTGGTGCGGAACGGACAGACCCAGACCAGCGCCGCCCCTCTTCCGGACGTGGAAAGACGCGAGGAAATCGCCCGGATGCTGGCGGGTGACGTCATAACCGATGCCGCGCGCGCCGCTGCGGAAAGCCTACTGGAGAAGCGGTGATGGACACGGCGCATATCCCTGTCGAGCAGCTTGACGCCGCACAGGCGGAACAGGAACTGGAACGTCTGGCGGTTCTGATCGTCCGCCTGAACGAGGCCTATCACGCCAAGGATGCGCCGGAAGTCCCGGATGCGGAATTCGATGCCCTGCGCCGTCGCAATGAAGAGATTGAGCTTCGCTTTCCCACACTGATGCGCATGGACAGCCCCCGTTTTCAGGTGGGAGCGGCACCAAGCAGCGCCTTCAGGAAGCACCGGCATCTCGCGCCGATGTTGTCGCTGGACAACGTGTTCGACCGGGTCGATTTCGAGGACTTCGTGAAGCGCGCCGTGCGGTTTCTCGGACTTGACGAAGCGCAGGCAGCCGCCCTCGCCTTTGTCGGCGAACCCAAGATCGACGGTGTTTCCATCAGCCTGACCTATGAAAACGGACGGTTCGCACGCGGCACCACGCGCGGCGACGGCACGGAAGGCGAAGACGTCACCGCCAATCTGAAGACACTGAAAACCATTCCCCTCCGTCTGAAGGGTGAAGCGCCCGATCTGATCGAGATCCGTGGAGAAGTCTTTCTGGGCAAGAAGGAATTCCTCGCCATCAATGCCGCGCAGGACGCTGCCGGAGACAAGCTGTTCGCCAACCCGCGCAACGCCGCAGCGGGTTCCCTGCGACAGCTCGACCCGAAGGTGACGGCCCGTCGCCCGCTTTCCCTATTCGCTTACGCCATGGGGTTTTCATCCCATCCGGTTGCGGCAACGCATTCCGCCTATCTCGACCAGCTTCGGGCATGGGGCTTCACCGTCAATCCGCTCTCCACACGACTGGAAGGGATCGCGGAAGCGGAGCCATTTTTCGACAGGATCGCTCAGGAACGGAGCGCGCTGCCGTATGATATCGACGGCGTGGTCTACAAGATTGACGATCTGGCGCTTCAGGAGCGTCTCGGTTTCGCTGGACGCGCGCCGCGCTGGGCGACGGCATGGAAGTTCCCCGCCGAGCAGGCCGTCACCCGGCTTCTGGCCATCGAGGTGCAGGTCGGACGCACGGGTGCGCTGACGCCCGTGGCGCATCTTGAGCCCGTCAATGTCGGTGGAGTAATCGTCTCACGCGCCACGCTGCATAATCAGGACGAGATCGAACGCAAGGATGTCCGCGTCGGCGATCTGGTGCAGATCCAGCGTGCGGGCGATGTCATTCCCCAGATCGTCGCGGTTGTCGCCGAGGAAAACCACGAGCGACATGCGCCGTTCACCATGCCGGATCACTGTCCGGCCTGTGGCGCGAGTGTGGAGCGTGTTCCGGGTGAAGCTGTCATCCGCTGCACCGGCGGTCTCACCTGTCCGGCTCAGGTCGTCGAGCGTCTGATCCACTTCGTCTCGCGCATGGCCTTTGACATTGATGGTCTGGGCGAAAAAAGCATCACCGAGTTTCATGAAATCGGCATGGTGAAAGCGCCCGGCGACATTTTCCGCCTTGCCTCGCATGAGGCCGAGATTGCGAAACGGGAAGGCTGGGGCGCGACCTCGGCACGCAAGCTGAGTCAGGCCATCGAGACTCGGCGGACCATCTCCCTGCCCCGTTTCATCTATGCGCTGGGCATCCGACGTGTCGGAGAAAACAACGCCAAACTTCTGGCCCGACATTACGGATCATTCACGCATCTGCGCGAACGGATGCAGGCCGCACGCCTCATCGGCTCCGAGGAACGGCAGGAACTGGGAGAAATCACGGGGATCGGCACGGCCATCGCCGACGAGATCGTCAGCTTCTTTGCGGAACCCCATAACCAGACGACGCTGGACGATCTTCTGACCTACGTGACCGTGGAAGAAGAAAGTGTTGAGGCAGGCGGCGCGTTATCCGGAAAAGTCATTGTTTTCACGGGATCCCTTGTCACCATGACACGTCCGGAAGCCAAAGCGACGGCGGAACGTCTGGGTGCGAAAGTGACCGACAGCGTTTCAAAAAAGACCGACCTTGTCGTGCTTGGTGCGGAAGCAGGCTCCAAAGCCCGGAAAGCGCAGGAACTGGGTATTGATACAGTCGATGAAAAAGGGTGGCGGGAACTGGCCGGATTACCGGAAGTTTAAAAAACTCTGCCTTATTTCTGTAACAGACTCTGTCCGTCCGCAATATTCGTTGTAAAGCGAATTGCCGAAACCGCTGCAAGCTGGCATGATGCTGTCGCCCGGGAACGGAGCACTTAATAATAACTATAAATTCCCCGCGGACTGTATTCAGGCCTGATTTTCCCGGGAAGGAACAGATGGCCGGAATCACCGCGCTCGGAGAGCGTTGGTCATGACGAAATGGGTTTACAGCTTCGGTGGCGGCCTTAATGAAGGCAGCGCCGGAATGCGCAATCTGCTTGGTGGCAAAGGCGCCAACCTGGCGGAGATGGCTTCCATCGGACTGCCAGTGCCTCCCGGTTTTACCATTACGACCGAAGTGTGCTCGGCATACTACGATAACGGTAATGCCTACCCGGCTGACCTTGCAGAGCAGGTCGCGGCGGCCCTTCATCGCATTGAGAAATCGGTTGGTCTGGTCTTTGGCGACGCCACTGCACCGCTGCTGGTCTCGGTCCGCTCGGGCGCCCGCGTCTCCATGCCGGGCATGATGGACACCGTTCTCAATCTCGGTCTGAATGACGAGACGGTCGAAGGTCTTGCGGCGTCCTCCAAGGACGAGCGCTTCGCCTGGGACAGCTATCGCCGCTTCATCCAGATGTATGGTTCCGTCGTGATGGGCGTGCCGCACCACCGTTTCGAGGACCTGCTGGAGCAGGCCAAGCACGGTCTGGGCGTCACCGACGACACGGCCATCAAGGCCGCCGACTGGCGCGAGATCGTCAAGGACTACAAGGATGTGGTTCTGAAAGAGACCGGCAAGCCGTTCCCGAACGAGCCGCAGGAGCAGCTCTGGGGCGCGATCAGCGCCGTCTTCGGTTCATGGATGAACCCGCGCGCCCACACCTACCGCAAGCTGCATGACATTCCCGCAAGCTGGGGCACCGCCGTCAACGTGCAGGCGATGGTCTTCGGCAACATGGGTGATGACTGTGCGACCGGCGTGTGCTTCACCCGCGATCCGTCCACAGGCGAAAACATCTTCTACGGCGAGTATCTGGTCAACGCGCAGGGCGAAGACGTCGTCGCGGGCATCCGCACGCCGCAGCCCATGTCAGCCGCACGCGCGACAGCCGATCAGTCTCCAATGGAGAAGGTTCTGCCGGAAGCCTACAAGGAGCTCATGCGTGTGCGTGACATCCTTGAGAAGCACTACCGCGATATGCAGGACATTGAGTTCACGGTGCAGAGCAACGTGCTCTACATGCTCCAGACCCGGTCCGGTAAGCGTACGGCGGCCGCAGCCCTCAAGATCGCCATCGACATGGCGCAAGAAGGCCTGATCACGCAGGAAGAAGCCATCCAGCGCGTTCCCCCCGGCTCGCTCGACCAGCTTCTGCACCCGACGCTTGATCCGAAAGCCGAGAGAAACCTCTTCTCGCGTGGCCTCCCGGCCTCTCCGGGCGCCGCAGCCGGTGCTATCGTCTTCACGGCTGAAGAAGTCGAAGACCGCGCCGCCAAGGGCGAGGATGTCATTCTGGTCCGTATCGAAACGTCTCCGGAAGACGTGCATGGCATGCACGCTGCCCGTGGCGTTCTGACGACCCGTGGTGGCATGACCTCTCACGCCGCCGTCGTGGCGCGTGGCATGGGTCGTGTCTGCGTAGCCGGCGCTGGCGGGATCACCGTCGACTACAAGGCGCAGACCATGACGGTCGGCAATGTCACGCTGAAGGGCGGTGACTGGATCACTCTTGATGGTGGCACGGGCGCTGTCTATGTCGGCAAGGTTGCGACCATCCCCCCGACTCTCTCAGGCGATTTCAGCACGCTGATGGGCTGGGCGGATGAAGTGCGTCGCCTGCGGGTTCGCGCCAACGCCGAGACACCGGAAGATGCCGAGACAGCACGGCGCTTTGGTGCGGAAGGCATTGGCCTGAGCCGCACGGAGCACATGTTCTTCGGTCCGGACCGTATCGGTTTCGTCCGTCAGATGATCATGTCGGACGATCCGCCGACGCGTAAAAAAGCCATTGACGCACTGCTGCCTTTCCAGCGTGACGATTTCTCACAGATCTTCCGCATCATGAGCGGTCTGCCTGTGACAATCCGTCTGCTCGATCCGCCGCTGCACGAGTTCCTGCCTCATGGCGAGACAGAACTTGAGGAAGTGGCGACAGCTCTCGGTCAGTCCGTGGAGTCCCTGCGCGCCCGTCGCTCGGCCCTCTCGGAAGCCAACCCGATGCTCGGTCACCGTGGCTGCCGTCTCGGCATCACCTACCCCGAGATCTATGCGATGCAGGTTCGCGCCATCATCGAAGCCGCCATCGCCGTCTCGAAAGAGACCGGACAGGCCATCGTTCCTGAAATCATGATCCCGCTTGTGGGCGTGAAGACGGAACTCGAGGTGACCCGCAAGGCGGCAGAAGCCGAAGTCGCTGCTGTCTTCAAGGAGCAGGGCACGACGCTTGATTACCTCATCGGCACCATGATCGAGCTGCCCCGCGCAGCGATCACGGCGGACCAGATTGCGGAAGTGGCGGACTTCTTCTCGTTTGGCACCAACGATCTGACCCAGACCACGCTTGGTCTGTCCCGTGACGATGCCGGCTCGTTCCTGCCTTACTACGTCGATCACGGCCTGCTGCCGAAAGACCCGTTCGTCTCGATCGACCGTGAAGGCGTAGGCGCTCTGGTGCGTATGGGTGCGGAGAACGGTCGTAAGACCAAGTCCAACCTGAAGCTGGGCGTATGCGGCGAACATGGCGGCGATCCGGACTCTATCGCTTTCTTCGAAAGCGTCGGACTGGATTATGTCTCCTGCTCTCCGTTCCGCGTGCCGGTGGCCCGTCTGGCGGCGGCTCAGGCCGCTCTGGCGATGAAGAAGGAAAAAGCTTCATCCTGATATAAGGGATGACGGCTTGATCTGAGATCAGCATCGACGGGGCGCTCCCATAAAGGGCGCCCCGTTTTTGTTATGTGCGATACGGACACAAAACCCGGATCAAGGCTCATGAAATGGTCTGACTGCTTTCCTGAAGGAAGACGGAAATCCATTTCTGAAAATACAGGTTTTCAACATGACCAAACGCAGCATCTGCCTTCATCTGGTTTCCGGCGGCACCGGGCAGACCCTTGACGCACAGGCGAAGGCCTGTGCACCGCATTTTCCGGATGCGGAGCTCCAGTTCCGCCACTGGAACCTAGTCCGCAGCCGGACCCAGCTGCGCCGCGTGATTGCCGGCATCGCCAGCGAGCCGGGACCGGTTCTTTCCTCACTTATCGACGCAGGATTGCAGAACGATCTGGAAGACGGCTGCAAACGGACTGGTGTTCAGCTGCTTGATGTCATGAAAAACACACTGACATTTCTGGAAGGCGCAACCGGGACACAGGCCGTCGATGGAGGACCTGGCGGTCAGTATATCATGGACGAGAACTACTTCCGCCGTATCGACGCCATGCACTACGTCATCGAGCATGATGACGGCCAGCAGACCCGGGAACTCAAGGACGCCGATGTCGTACTGGTGGGCGTCTCCCGCGCCTCCAAGACGCCCACATGTTTTTACCTCGCCAATAAGGGCATCAAGGCGGCCAACGTGCCTCTGGTGCCTGACACCCCCCTTCCTCCGGAACTCTTTGAGCTGGACGTGCCGGTCATCGGCCTGACGATTGCGCCGGATGCCCTGCTTGAAATCCGTCGGACCCGGCTGAACAGCATGGTGCCAACCAAGCAGCATGCCGGTGGGACATCACTGACACGAACGAGCTATATCGATCCGGAAGAAGTCAGAAATGAACTGCTGTGGGCGAAACGCCTCTGCACACGTCACAGCTGGCCGATCATCGACATCACCAGACGATCGATTGAAGAAACCAGTGCTGCTGTTCTGGATATTCTGGAACATCCCAACCCGCTTTCCGCACCAGGCTGAGTGGAAGGACGTATCCTTCAGGGAAGGTCGCCTTTTCGCAAAAGGCGACACTCCAAAAACTTTTATTACTACTCACCCCTCATTTTTGCAGGGATGTTTTCAGGCGGCCTTTTGAGAATTACTCCTCATCATCTGCTTCATAACGGCGCGGATCAAGCAGACGCCAGTCACGTTCTTCTTCTGTCGCCGGACTGTCGATGAAATCATTCAGTTCACCTGAAGACACCCAGGGATCGTCTGTTCCCAGCACTTCCGCATTTTCACCGAACGAAAACCACGCTTCAAGCGTGTCTCGCGCAGAAGCGCCCGGCACACGGCAGATTTCTATACTGTCGCGCACGTAAGCCCGAGCAAACGCATTGGCGTGCTCCGCATCAAGAAATCCCTTGATGTCCTCAATGATATTGTCTTCAGCGCCTCCGGAAAGGTCGAGAAGACGCACAACCGGTCCCGTCTCCTGAGCCGCTACCGTCGCGTCTTCACCATTTTCTTCGGCTTCAGTCATGAACGAAACAGCTCCTGTGATTCACATAAATTCATTATATAACAGCAGATTCCAAAAACAGGCGGTCAACCCGGATGCAACCGCCTGCGCTGTCTTTCTTCCGCCTTGCGGAATGACGGCAGAAGAAATTCACGGCCCGTCTTGACGCTTTCCACACCGTCATACGTCACGATGTCCGCCGTCGCATAGGTTTCATTCCACAGTTTTGGAATAAAAGATCCCGTTCCCACCACGTCAATCGGGGCATTCGCATCCGCCATGCTGGCGCATTTCGTCACGCCGAAACCTGACGACACGACAATCTTCACCTTCTCGAAACCCGCATCGTCAAGCACTTCACGCATCCGCCAGATCGCGGCCGCCGAAACACCCGTCCCGATCAGATTACGCAACTCGCCTTCAGAACGGTAACGCCTGATCGCATCCGGGACATAACGGTCCAAGACAGCATAGGACTCCTGAGGGTCCAGCCCCTCAAGGAAGCGTCCGCCATGCGTATCAAGGCGCAGCCCCACACGGCCAGCGTGCGCGAGTTTCTCGAAGTGGCGACAGACAGCCAGACCATCCGTGATCTCACGCCCGTAATAATCGACCAGCACGGTCAGATCCGAATCCGGATAGACCTCGTGAAACATCTCGGCAGCCCGAAGCGTGGAACCGGCATAACCGATCAGGGCGTGCGGCATGGTTCCGAAGCCATGCGTTTCACCAAAAAAGGATGCTGTTGCATCGTTCGCGCCCCCGATAAAACCGACGGCGCCTTCCTTCTGGGCCGCACGACTACCGACGGACGCGCCGTAGCTCATCAGTTCCTGCATCTCATAGCCAGCGCAATGACGCGCTTCCATCGCAAGGAACTGTGCTTTGGGAAGGGACAGCGCCATCTGATAGGCTCGATGCGCCGCAACACAGCACGCGCCAAGCTTCTGGAGCACCAGTGTCTCAAGATCCGCGAGGTGTGAAAAGAAGCCCGTGACATAGAGCAGTGGCTCGCCCGCCCCCACCCACTCGCCTTCCGTAAAAACCGGCTCGACCAGAATCTCGATGCCACGCTCACGCGCAACATTTTTCAGCCAGCATTCAACCACCGCTGTGGCCGAGAGGACCGGCCGGCGGATAAACACGGCATAGGTCACCACGCAGTCGCCAAATCTGGAGACTATTTCCTTGGTGCGGTTGAAATAACTGTCAGTGCGAGCCCTGATCGTCGCATCATCAAGCGCGGTCACGCAGAACGAGGAACTCACTCCGGAAGACACCTTGGAGCGGGGTTCTTTCGGATGTGCGGAAGACGATTTCAAGACCACGAGCTGCCCTTTCCTAGGCATCAGGACCAGATGCACTGTATTATTCTGGGCATAGACCTCCGCCGACCACAAGGTCACGGGTCTCAGGAAAGCTCAGAAAAGTGACAGAGCGCAGCTCATGACGGGAGATGAACTCCCGCCATAAACGCTGGTTTGTTCCGGTTAAGCGCTCTTTCGCAAGGTGCGGGCGCGCGAGTTCAATTCCTCGGCAATCAGGAACGCCAGTTCGAGAGACTGCTCGGCGTTGAGACGCGGATCGCAGAATGTCTCATAACGTGCGCCGAGATCGTTCTCCGTGAGCTGATGGGCGCCACCGACACACTCGGTGACGTCCTGGCCGGTCATTTCCATATGCACGCCGCCCGGCACCACACCTTCCGCCGTCAGGATGTCGAAGAAGCCCTGCACTTCGGTCAGAATGGACTCGAAGGAGCGCGTCTTGACCTTGCTGGCCGTGGAAATGGTGTTGCCGTGCATCGGATCGGACATCCACGTCACGGTGCGACCGGTTCCTTTGACCGCCTGCACCAGACCCGGGAGATGGTCCTGAATCTTCGTCGCGCCCATACGGGAAATCAGGGTGATACGCCCGGCCTCATCCGCAGGATTGAGGATCTCAAGCAGTTGCTCGAGCGCCTCGATCTGCGTCGTCGGGCCGACCTTGATGCCGATCGGATTGCGGACGCCACGCAGGAACTCGACATGCGCCCCCTCCGGCTGACGGGTGCGATCCCCGATCCACAGGAAGTGCGCCGAGCAGTCATACCACTCGCCGGACGTGGAATCGATGCGGGTGAAGGCCTGCTCATACTGAAGCAGCAGCGCTTCATGCGACGTGTAGAACTCGGTCTCGTCGATCTGCGGCGCAGAGGTCGAATTGATGCCGCAGGCGGCCATGAATTCCAGCGTCTCGTCAATGCGCTCAGCCAGAGCACGGTACCGCTCGGCCAGAGGCGACCGCTCGACAAAGCCGAGGTTCCAGCGGTTGACCCGGTGCAGGTTGGCGTAACCACCGCGAGAGAAGGCGCGCAGCAAGTTCAGAACGCTGGCCGACTGGAAGTAGGCTGTCTCCATGCGTGTCGGATCAGGGATACGGTCTTCAGCCGTGAAAGCTGGCCCGTTGATGATGTCACCGCGGTAGGACGGCAGCGAAACATCACCAACAGTTTCCATATCGGATGAGCGTGGCTTGGCGTACTGACCCGCCATACGTCCGATCTTCACCACCGGCACCTTCGCGCCGAAGGTCAGAACAACAGCCATCTGCAGCAGCACGCGGAACGTGTCACGGATGAAGTCCGCCGAGAATTCGGAGAAGCTTTCTGCGCAGTTTCCACCCTGCAGCACGAACGCACGGCCCGCAGCCGCGTCCGCAAGATGTTCACGCAGACGGCGCGCCTCCCCCGCGAACACGAGAGGCGGATAGCTCTTCATCCGTCCCTCGACCGCCTTCAGGACAGCTTCGTCCGGATAGGTCGGCACCTGCTTGATGGGAAACGACCGCCAGCTTTCCGGCGACCAATTGGCAGCCGTCGTCGGGGCGGCTGTCAGGGGCGATGCGGAAGGGCTGAGCGTGACACTCATGGTCGGTTCCTGTCGATAAGCGCCGGGCCGTTGCGGTCCGACTGTTTCAGAGAAGCTGATGTTGAAGGGATCCCCACGCAAGACGTGGGCGGAACTTTATGCCGGAGATTGGCTCCAAGTGCAAAAAATGCCTCTCGACACATCTGTGGAAGATCGTCGGGCACGGGCAAGGAGCAGTTCAAGGGACGCTCCATCCCGTGAGAGTAACGGTCCCAAATTCAGCGACGCGTTTTCTCACATCCAGACGACTGGTTTCTGGACTTGAGGGATCTGACTGCAACGGGCGCAGCAGGGAGGTTCACGGCATTATGACGTCATACGAAGCGCACAGGCTGCCTCAAGACACCAGTGGAGAGTCTCATTCCAGCTACGTTCGACATCATATCAGCAACAGGGCCTGAAACAGGGTTTCCCCACACTTCAGACCCACACAAAATGCTACTGCGTTCTCAGATTAACAGAGAGATCAGGCCAGTTCCCTCAGCGCTTCAAAACGCAGGGGATACCTGCTCTTCATATGGCTTGCGAGAACATAACCACAGGCGAACGTGACGATCACCAGAGCACCGATACCCCAGGCAGCGACGCCAGCGTTATCCCCGCCGATCAGCGCAGGAAGGTTTGCGATTGCAATCCACAGGCATGCCAGCAGCCCCACAAGTCCCCCGACGGGCGCAATCAATGTATGCCAAACACTGCCAAGTCCCTTGTTGCGGACGTTGAAGAACACCAGAACCGATATGCAGGTCAGCGACAGGATCGCCATGTAGCCCAGCGTTCCGGCCGTAGCGCCCCAGGCATAGATCTGCGTCACGGGATCAAGGCCGAGCATCAGCAGGATGAGAAGTCCCACAAAGGATGTGCAGGACTGCACGAACGACGAAACATGTGGAGATGAGTGCTCCGTATGCACGCTGGAAATTCCGGCAGGCAACACGCCATAGCGCGACATGATGTACTGATACCGCACCACGACATTGTGCAGCGCGAGGATGCAGGCGAAAAGGCTTGTTATCAGAAGGACATTGACGATGTCCTCGCTCACTTTGCCCATATAGGAACGGATGAGCAGCAGATACATGTCACCTGTGTGCTCATTGGCCATGGGAACGACAGAATCCACGCCGAAACCGGCAACCTCGCACCACATCGAGATGACGTAGAAAATGCCCACCCCAAACACGGCCGTATAGGTCGCACGTGGAATGGTCACATCCGGATTGCGGGCTTCTTCCCGAAAGATCACGGTCGATTCAAAACCGATGAAGCAGTAGATGGCGAACATGATGCCAAGACCGGGCGAACCGGAAAGAGCGGCGTGAACCGTGAAAGGCTCTGTCGACAGGGAAGAGACACCCTTTGTCGCCACGATCACAAGATCAGCCAGCAGAACAACGCCCACTTCCAGAACAAGCGCGATCCCGAGAAAACGTGAACTCATCTCGATATGTCGGTAACCCAGAAAACCCACGACCATCACCACAATGATGGAGAGTATCCACCACGGAATGGAAACACCGAGTGCATTGTGCAGAAGTTCGCTGACTGTGTAGCCAATGTAGGCTTCCAGAGCGATCACGATGAAGCTGTAGGACGCCGCCGCCATCGTCGCGGACGCAAGACCAACCTGTCGCCCCAGTCCTTTCTGGATGTAAGCGTAGAACGCTCCCGCATTTGTCACGTAGCGCGACATGAAGATGAAGCCAGCCGTGAACAGATACATGATGAGTGTAGCGATCGCGGCATCCAGTGGCGCTGCAATGCCATTGCCCATGGCTATGATAAGCGGACTGTTGGCCGCCATGACGGTAAGAGGCGCTGCTGCGGCCACCACCATCATGACAATGGACATGACGCCAAGATTACCCTGCAGATTGGATGGCGGGCTGGCAGGTGGCGGCGATGTTGCGGCATTTTTCATCACGATCATCCTTTGAAAGACAGGAAGTGACGATTCCTGTTTTGATAACGAAACAAATTAGGCCAGAGAAAATCGGGATTCAGGCTTCCTCGGTGACACGCGTCAGACAGGACAGGAATGTGCCGTCGAGATAATTCTGCGCCATGGTCAGCGAGTCTTCGAGAAAGCCGGGTTCCAGCGCACGAGCTTCCGCAGAATGCTGATGGGTCGTGAACCATCCGACCATCAGCAGACGTCTGAGCATCAACAGGGCGGGAATAATCTGGATGTCAGCCTCGGACAGAGGACGTATCTGGGTATACCCGCATAGCCAGGACGTGGTGATGGCGTCGATATCCTTGCTGCATTCCATGAACGTGCAGGCGCAGGCAAATTCGTACATGTGCCAGCCGAAACCACAATCATCGAAATCAATGATGCTGGTCTGGTCACCACTATGCAGGATATTGGTCAGCCTCATGTCGCCATGCAGCAGCCCCCAACGGTTGTCCGGACTGCCATAACGCTCCAGTTCAGCACGTACCCTGCGATCGGCCGTATCAAGCAGCTGCGTCTGCTCAGCCGTCATGTTGCGGGTATGCCGCCAACAGCCCCACATGGCGTTCTCGCCGACAGCCACTTCAACATCCCACACAGGACGTTTCAGGTTTTTGAGCGCGGCGTGCCTGCTGGTATAATTATGTAGCTGCGCGGAGATACGTCCCAGTTCATGAAACTTGTCGGGCAGACCGTCTTCCGACGGCATCCCACCGGGCTGATAGGCGAATAGCACAGCATGTTGCTGCTGCTCCCCTTCACCCGCATGAGCCAGCATGGTCCCATCCTGCGTTGGAAGGATCGCTGGTGTATTCAGGATGTTATCATCTCGCAGATGTTCGATGAAGGTGATTTCCGAAAGGATTTCATCCACACTGCGATAATGAGGACGATGCAGTCTGAGGATAAAAACCTCACCCGTCGGCGTATCGACCCTGTAAACAGCGTTTTCAGAAAAACTTAGCAGAGACCAGTTGGATTCCGGATCAATTCCATAGAGAGGCAGAAAAGGCGCGACATTGTCCTGCCAGTTCCATGAGGTCTGTTCCCAGGCGCGTGCGGTCATGGCGCATTCTCCCATCAGAAAGGTGAACTGGCGGAAATGGCGTCTTCCAGCCTTTGCAGGATGTCATCCACCTGCCCGGACTGAAGCAGCAGACCCGGCTTGAACTGGAGCACGCGCGGATCAAGCGTGGAGAAGATGGCCCACACGCCGCGCTTGTACAGCTCCCGCATGACAGGCTTCGCCCCTTCCGCCGTGGCGAATTCCAGACCGATGATCAGGCCTTCCTGTCGGATACCCACGAACCAGTCGGCATGACGACTTCGGATACCCGCAAGGCCTGCTGCAAACTGCGCAATGATCGCCTGCACATTGGTGACGGTTTCAGGACTTGTCGTCAGATCGAGAACGGCGTTCGCCACGTAACACCCGACTTCCGAACCGGAGAAAGTAGACATGTGCGCAAAGCCGTCCTGCTCCAGCCAGCCGCTGGCCTGCTTTGTCAGCAGCAGCGCACCGAAGGGGTAGATGCCGCCACCCAGTCCCTTGGAGGTGACGAGAATGTCGGGGCGCACATCCTGACGGGAAACGGCCCAGAGAGCGCCGGAACGCATCAGTCCGGTCTGCACTTCATCCGCGATATAGAGCGTGCCGGCCTCGTCGCACATACGGCGGATCTCTGCGAGATAACCCGGAGCCGGAAGGGGAAAACCGTAGGTCGCCGGAATGGTTTCCATAATGACGGCCGCCGCGGGTTCCGCTTTCAGCGCGGCCTGCATGGCGTCCAGATCGTTGAACGGCACCTGCACGAACTCTTCCGGACGATCCGCAAGGAAAAGCTGGCTGAACCGTTCGTCGCCTGTCGCGACGGCGAGGCCGGTGTGTCCGTGATAGGCCTTGCGGATGGAGATAATGCGGCGACGTTTTGTGGCGTAACGGGCGCTCTTGATGGCCAGATCAATGGCCTCGCTGCCGCTGGTGGCATAGGCGACCCGCTCGAACGGCTCTCCGGAGAGCTTGAGCAGCTTCATCGCCAGCGCCGTCCGGGAAGGAGACGGGAAATGATGATTGCCGATATCGAAATACTGCAAGGCGTCGGTCAGCGCCGCAATGAGATCGGGGTTGCGGTGACCGAGATTGTAGGTGCCGCCGTTGAGATGCACGTCGATCAGTTCGTGCCCGTCCACGTCGGTCAGTACGTAACCTTCACGCTTCCCGATTACGAGCGGCACATCCACACTCTGCCAGAACCGGGTCTTGTCGGGATTCCAGAATTCTTCCGACGCGGCGAGAATATCCGCCTTGCTCTCAAAACCGGCCAGATACGGATTGGCCATGACGTCTCTCCCACACTCTCACACATGGCCATCCGCATGGTGGCCTCATGGAAACAGCGTAGGCACGCAAGGGAGAACGGATAATGACAGACGGGCACAATCTCATGACATCCGACAACGAATGCGTTGCGAAAAAGAAATGAATTGACAGAAGGGCCGCCGCTCTTTCACCCTGTCTTTTCTTGCGCGATCCGATGGTCGGACGGAGAAGTCCGACCTGCCATCATGGGAGATAGTGGCGGAATGACACGTCTGCCAACTCAGGGACGTTCCGGTTCACCGGCTTCATCCACGACGGTTCTGGCCTCCGTCGTTTATGGACTGGATGCCTTCATTGCGCGTCTCGGGGCGCAGCCCGTGGATGTGTTCAGCCGGTGCGGCCTTGAAGGACGACTCAGCAGCACCCCGTCCGAGACGGTTTCTCTGGACGCCTACTGTCGCACGCTGGATTACGCGGCAAGCAAAACGGCAACGGCAAATTTTGGTTTATGGTTCGGCCATCAGTTCGCGCCCCGCCGTCTGGGCATGCTGGGCTACGCCGCCCTCTCCTCTTCCATTCTGGGCGATGCGCTCGACAATCTGGCAACGTTCTTTCCGATCCATCAGGACAACAGCATCGTCACTCATTCCAGACAGGGTGAGACTGCCCGTCTGGATTATGATGTTGGCGACCCGCTCCTTCACGACCACCGTCAGGATGCCGAGCTGACTCTCGCCGTATTGTGCAACATCATCAGGGACGCCTGCGGCCAGAACTGGACACCTGTAGCCGTGCATTTTCGCAACAAGGCGCCGTCCTGCACGAATGAACATGAAAAGGTGTTTGGCTGTAAGGTTCTTTTCGGACAGGAAACAAACTCCATCCTGTTTCCATCAGCCAGTCTCGCCACACCGATGCCAGCCGCAGACGGGCTCCTGTTCAGCGCAATCAAGGATGGACTGCTCCAGATACAGGCGCACAAGCAGTCACTTGAACAGGATTTTCTGTTGCAGGTCCGCAGCGTCATCCTTGATCTTCTGCCGCACGGCCATCCTTCCATCACTCAGGTTGCAGAGCGGCTTGGCTGTCCCTACTGGACCCTTCAGCGTCGGCTGGCCGCGAGCGGCTTCACGCACCGGCTTCTGGTGGAAGACGTGCGCCGCCAGCATGCGCTGAAATACCTGCGGAATAGCGAACATTCCGTGTCACAAACAGCATTTCTTCTGGGCTATAGCGAAGGCAGCGCCTTCACGCGGGCTTTTACCCGCTGGCATGGATGCTCCCCACGGAGCTGGCAGAGCACGACCGGCGGCTGAGCATGACGGAAAACATCTCTTTGTAAACAGGGGGTATTTTTCGAGCGCTATGGCAGATTCCCTGCGCGCCATGAGAGACGTTCCTGCTCATGAGAAGGAAACATTCATGCGTGTTTCCCTCTCACGCGACCATTCCGCTCACCAAAAACAGCCGCTCGACTCAGAAAATCAAAAACGTCCGTTCCTATAAAAACCTACCGCTCTCCATCGATATAACGAGCCCGAACATGCCGCAGATAGCCCTCGGCACCCAGCGGCTTTCCTGTAGCAGCGCTGATGATATCCTGCGTCGAAGCACTACTGCCGCTTTCATGCACCGCAGTACGAAGCCAACCCAGAAGGTTACTGAACTCACCACGCTGGATTTCATTCTCGATTTCCGGCAACGCCGTCTTCGCCGCCGCGAACAACTGCGCCGCTGTCAGCGCGCCCAGCGCGTAGCAGGGGAAATAGCCCCACAAACCCAGCGGCCAGTGAATGTCCTGCAAACATCCGCGTCGATCGTCCGGGACATCCAGTCCCAGCATATCCTTGATACGGGCATTGAACGCTTCGGGGAGATCCTTCAGCGCCAGCCGCCCTTCGATCATGGCGACCTCAAGCTCATACCGGACGATGATATGCGCCGGATAGGTGACTTCGTCCGCATCCACACGGATAAAGCCCGGGCTGACCCGTGTCATACGACGATAGAGATCATCCGAATTCCATGAACCCTGTCCACCAAATGCAGAAGACATGACCGGCGCTGCAAATGTCGCAAAGGCGCGGGATCGTGTGACCTGCATTTCCATCAGCAGGGATTGGCTTTCATGCAGGGTCATTCCTCGCGCCCGCCCGACCGGCTGCCCCTGCCAGTCAGCTGGCAATCCCTGCTCATAAAGCGCATGACCTGTTTCATGAATCACGCCAAGAAACGCAGGCAGAAAATCATCTGCTTCATAACGCGTGGTGATACGCACATCATCCGTCGCACCACCGCAGAACGGATGGGCGCTCACATCCAGCCGTCCACGCGTCATGTCAAAACCAACCTGCCGCATCATGGACACGCCGAGTTTCTCCTGATCCGCAATCGGAAAAGGTGCTGTACCAACCGAGGGAGTCTCCCCCGAAGCGGCCTGCCGTTCAAGCACCTCCTGCAACAATGGCGGCAGATCGTGAGCAAGAGTTTCAAAGATCGGCGTGATGGCTTTCTGCGTCATGCCCGGATCGAAACCATCAAGCAGCGCGTCATAGGGCGAAAGGGACAGCGCCTCGCCGATCGCCGTGGCGCTCTCGCGTGTCAGATCGAGCACAGTCTGCAAATAGGGCCGCAGACTTTCAAAATCGTTGTCGGCACGGGCTTTGCGCCAGACCATTTCTGCTTCCGATCCGGCTTTCGATAGCGCTTCGACCAGATCACCCGGCACGGCGATGGCACGGGTATGAATTCGTTTCATCTCGTTGAGATTGGCCTGTTTCCAGAAATCGCCGTCCGCATTGGCCGTGCCCAGCCAGTCCCCCACCTCGGGCGCGGTCAGCATTTCGTGCTGCAAACCGCCGAGAGTCGCCATGACCGTCGCACGGCGACCGGCAGCCCCTTCCGGCATCATCGTATCGCGATCCCATGAGAGGAGGCCTCCCGCATCTTCCAGAGCGGAAAGACGTCCAAAAAGGCGATGCAGATGATCGTAGGCGTTCATGGAAAACTCCAGTTGAATCAGTGCTTCCAGCCTATCACGATCTCGCCGTCCTGTGACGGCGGAGAAATCGGCGAATTTTCCGCCATGAAAAAAATCCCGCTATCAGATCAAAAACTTCTTCTTTATGAACGCCTGATTAACAAATGGGGCAGCAGCCCTTCCCTGTTTCATTACGCGGGACGTACTGGCGCACGATGCAGACAACAAACATTACAGAGAGATTTTCCTTCCCGAAGAAAGGAAGCCAGAACAGTTACCTTGGTTGGAGCCTACTGATCGCCGTTGTCGCCAGCCTGTGTTCCGGCCTCGGCACGGGATACATATTTTTCAGACTGGATCACGCCCATTCCAGTCAGGCGCTGGCTTACAAGGACGCCCAGATCGCCCTTCTGACTGCACAGAAACAGGCCGTTGAAGCGCGGGCAAAGGCAGATCAGATCAAGGCGAACGTGGTCTGGCGGGACATCTCTGACGAGGCGCGCGTCTGTCTGCAGAGTGATTTTGTAAACCTCAGGAACGACTTTGAGATCATAACGCTCGCGGGCGATGCGGAGGCGGCTTTCATGGCTGATCAGACACAGGACGCTCTGGAAGGGATCGACAGGAAGGTCCAGCGCTCGCAGATATTTTCAGCCCGAGGCATCGGGGAATATTACATCTATAACAAGAACCCTCAGATTGCCTCCAGCGTCGCGACGACACTGAGTCACTGCGGTTTCCCGGCCCGCACCATGCCCGCGCCGATTACTGCGGCAGGCATAGCGGGCCCTCTTCCAGCCGGCTTTGACACCTCCAGCACAGTGCAGCTTTTTATCAACACACGAAAAAAGCCGCATTTCAGCTTCGACTGAAACAGAAGCCCAGCCCACAAGCCCACGCTTCTCAGGAACGCCTTGTAATCTGGCGGAACGTCAGGTTGAGACGACATTCTCCCGTGAGAGGATGTGACGACACAGCCAGCGGGGCGATGCCGTGGAACATCATCCGGGAAGGACCGCCCCACACCACGACATCGCCGTGCGACAACCGAAACCGGCGTAAGGGAGAAGCACGGTCGAGACCTCCCCACAGGAACGTCGCAGCCACTCCCAGAGAGACGGAAACAATCGGTGTCTCCGCATCTTCTTCATCCTTGTCCTGATGCAGGGAAAGACGCGTTCCGGGACGGTACAGATTCAGCAGACCTGATTGCAGAGGAGGATGCGGAAAGCCTGCCGCACGGGTGGCCTCTTCCACCAGCGAGCGAAACAGGTCAGGCATGACTGGCCATGGCTGACCGTTATCCGGTCGGACCTGTGTGTAGCGATAACCGGACCGGTCCGAAATCCATCCATAGTCACCAAAGGAAGTCATGGCGACGGACATGCGATGACCGCCCGGTGTGACAAGATGTCTGAGCGGCGCCTGCCGGACGATATGGCGAGCAGCTTCCAGCAGCTCTGGCGCTCGGGAAAGCGCCATGCCGGGGAAAATAAAAGCGCCCGGATCCAGTTGAATCCGTTCGGCCCGGCTTTCATCCTGTCCGGGTTCCGTCACTTTGAGAAAGTCGAAAAGATCCCCGGTCACTGGCCTTTCTCCCGCCCCACTCGCCACCCCACCGCTGATAGCACGTCTGACCGTGGCCTATTGCGGTTGTAAGATGGGGGAAGGTAATTGTAGACTGATAGAAATGACATTGATGATGGGCTGTCCGGCCACGCGCCCGCAACCCAGCCCTGAGAGATCTGTATCTATGCGTGTTTTTCCCAGACTCACCGGCTTTTTCCCAACGGCAGGCCTCCTGCTGCTTCTGGCGGCCACGAGCGCATCCCTGTCCGGACAGGCGATGGCGCAGCAGAGTGATGCCCTGTCGGGTGCCGAAATGATGTCCGGTGATCCGACGCGCGAAGACAGCAGCGCAGGCGCGCCGACAGGCCGTCATGAAAACCTGCATGTCCAGGGGCACAGAAAGCTGCCGCCAGGATATCAGGATGCGCCTTCGATGGACATGCTGCATGGTCCCGATCCGGAACACGCCCAGCATGTCACAAGGGACTCCGTCACGGGCGCTGATCTGTCGAGATTCGGTTCCGCCTATCAGGATTCCGGCCCGAACGGCTCGGGCAGTCTGGGTGATTCCACAGGTAACGGCTGGGTCACGCCCCGCTGACGGGCTTTGTCCGGAAGGCGCACTCTTTCCTGACCAGACGCCGCTGACAGGTCCGGATAGCCAGACGTGTCAGCGTCGTTTCCTTGCCGCATGAACATGCCGTGCCCTTTATAATCAGCCATTCAACCTGCTTTTTGAAAAATCTTAACCGCCCTTGTGAGCGAAAGCCTGATGGCGGCGTTATGCCATGTATCAGGCCACAATAACGGCGGCCGCAGCTTTCAGGTGATCCAGACTCTCATGGCTTCCGAACAGATCCTCGAAGACGAACAGCACGCACCACCACCCGGCGAAACGCCACTCGACAGCATTGCCCGCATCCTTCGCCTTACATTGACCCTTGCCGCGGTCATGCTGTCGATCTGGCTGATCGGCGACGTGATCATGGTGGTCTTTGCTTCCGCATTGTTTGCCGTGATCCTGCACGGACTCGCCCGTGGTCTGAAACGCTGGACAAATCTGCCCTATGGGGCGGCGCTGGCCATCGTCTGCGTGCTGATGGTGACGCTGATAGTAGGTATCGGCTGGTCAAGTGGCTCGGACATCGTCGCGCAGGCCGCCAAGCTGCGCGACGCCCTGACCACGCAGGTCTACGCCCTTCGTGACCGGCTTGCGGCATGGCCACAGGGACAGGTCCTGCTGAATTACCTGCCGGCCTCTCTGGGCGGCCACGGCGGCGGTGCAAGCGGTAGTGGCGGATTGATGTCCCTCGGTTCGCGGATCGCCGGTTCCATGACAGGATTTCTCGGTTCGGCGTTCGGCGTATTGGGAACCCTCGCCGTCGTAGTCATCGCCGGACTGTATTTCGCCGCCTCCCCCACTCTCTACGCCAACGGCATCCTCCGTCTTGTACCGCGTCACTGGCGCGGACGGGGACAGGAAGTCATGCTCGTCGCAGCGGACACCCTGTGGGCGTGGGTCGCCGGACAGGCGCTGGATATGGCCGTCGTCGGGATCCTCTCCGGCATGGGCCTGTGGATCATCGGCGTGCCTCTGGCCGTCAGCCTGGGCTTTCTGGCCGCGCTCTGTAATTTCATCCCCTATATCGGCGCTATTCTCGGTGCTGTGCCCGCCCTGCTGCTGGCACTCTCCCTCGGCCTGCGCGAGACCGCCATGGTGGCCGCGCTCTACGCAGTGGTCCAGTTCTTCGAAGGCAACGTGATGGCTCCACTGATCCAGCGCAAGGCCGTGCAGATGCCGCCCGGTCTGACCGTTCTCTCCCAGACATTCTTCGGCGGCATATTCGGTGCGCCGGGACTGATTCTCGCTTCCCCGCTGACCGCCATGCTGCTCGCAGTGGGTGACAAGCTCGCACCTCCGCTGGAAGACAATGAACGTGTGTGAGCGCACTCATCCTTCCCGACTGGCCGGACTGCTCTGTCTGGTAAGCGCCGTCGCCCTCAGCGGATGCGCCCACTATGAGCAATCCAAACGCCAGCTCTGTGCGCAGGAAAAGCCTGACACGACTCTTCTGCGTCAGCCCACTCTGGCCAATTTCATCCGGTCCTGTGGGCTCCAGTATTATCCGGACGCTACGGGCCAGATAACGCTGCACTACAATCCGCCGCGCCACGATGACACGCTGCCGGTTTCCGCCCCCAAAGCCTTCGCCGTCAGCGACGTCGGCGGCTCCCGGGGCAGGCTGTGGTATCTCTGCATGCCCGTTCCCTATCTGGCGTCAGTAGGCAGTCGGGTAGAAAGCACCCTGTCCGTCTGTCGCTATGCAGGCTCGGGCGAGGATCGCATGTCGCTGACGTACGATCCGCAGGATGCCGCCACTTACAGTCCACGGAACTGGTGAAAGCAGCCTGTTCCAACGAGGGGGCGTATTCTCCCGACAGTGAGGACTGGAAAAACACAGGCGGCCTCGCTAAACCGGCGCTATGAACGACGTCGATTTCTCCCTCGCCGGGGCCACTGCTGCGCCCACACAGATTCTGATCGCCCCTCAGGCCGTGCTGCGCCAGAAGGCCCGGATCGTGCGTCCGGAGGATATGGAGACGCTGAAAGCGACCCTGCCGGGCATGTTCTCAGCCATGTATGCCGCGCCCGGCATCGGTCTGGCGGCCCCTCAGGTCGGGATCAGCCAGCGCTATGTCATCGTCGACCTGGGCGATAACGAAGACCGCCAGCCGATCGTTCTCATCAATCCCGAGATCCTCACGGAAAGCGAAGTCATGACGCCGCGTGAGGAGGGCTGCCTCTCCCTTCCCAACCAGTATGCGGAAGTTGTCCGTCCGGAAGCGGTGCGCGTTCGCTGGACGAACGTTGAAGGCGAGCGCTGCGAGCGCGAAGTGGACGGGCTGCTGGCGACCTGCATCCAGCACGAGATTGATCATCTGGATGGCGTGCTGTTCGTGGATCACCTCTCCACGCTGCGCCGCAACATGATCATGCGGCGTCTGGCGAAAGAGCAGAAACTCATCAGGCACTAAACGCCACCCGCCACAGATTTCACACTCCGAGCGGACGCTTCCTTCCGCCCGGACCTGACTTGCGGAGAACAGACCGATGCGTCTGGCCTTTATGGGCACGCCCGATTTCGCCGTTCCGGCGCTCTATGCTCTCCGCGATGCGGGACATGAGATTGCGGTCGTCTATACCCAGCCTCCGAGACCAGCCGGACGCGGCAAGGCGCTGCGCCCTTCCCCTGTACATCATGCAGCGGAGACGCTCGGCATTCCTGTGCGCTGTCCGGAAAAGCTGCGAAACAATCAGGAAGAACTGGGCTGGTTCGCCGCGCAGAAGTTCGATGTCGCCATTGTTGCGGCCTACGGCCTGATCCTGCCGAAAGCGATGCTCGACGCCCCCGAACTGGGCTGCCTGAACATCCACGCCAGCCTGCTTCCGCGCTGGCGGGGCGCGTCTCCGATCCAGAGCGCCATTCTGGCCGGAGACAGAGAAAGCGGCGTAACGATCATGCAGATGGATGTCGGTCTGGACACGGGCGACATGCTGTCTTCGGTTGGCGTGCCGATCACGGCCGTGACGACAGCCACCAGTCTGCATGACGAACTGGCGGCTCTGGGCGCGAAAATGGTGGTGGATGTCCTGCGTGCGCGTCCTCCCGCCATTCCCCAGCCAGAGGACGGCGTGACTTATGCCGCCCGCCTGACGAAGGAAGATGGCCGCATCGACTGGACTCAGCCTGCCGAGACCATCGACCGGCAGGTGCGCGCCCTCACCCCCTGGCCCGGTGCGTTTACGACGCTGGATGGCGTCACTCTGAAGATTGGCGCCGTTGAGGTCGAGGCAGAACGCTTCGGCACGCCGGGCGCGGTTCTGGATGACCGTCTGACCATGGCGTGCGGCGAAGGTTCGGCCCTCCGTATCTGTCGGATTCAGCGCCCCGGACGCGGCATGATGGACACAGAGGCGTTTCTGCGCGGGCAACCTGTGGCTGTCGGCACACATCTCGGCTCATGAGTGACGGCTCTCCTCCGGCGTTCTTTCGTCAGAGTCATGCGCCGGACGACCGGCAACGCTGGGCCGTCAAGATCGAGTATGACGGCACCGGTCTGGTGGGCTGGCAGAGACAGAAAACCGGGCTATCCGTTCAGCAACTACTGGAAGAAGCCGCCGCCCGGCTGGCGGGAGGACGCGAGGTTCCCAGCATCACCGCCGGACGTACGGATGCACGCGTTCATGCCACGGGACAGGTGGCGCATCTGGATTTTCCAATCTCCCTGCCGCTCAATCCCCGGGCTGTGAGAGACGGCCTTTCCTACCATCTCAAAGACCATCCAATCGTGATTTTGGCAGCGGCTCCTGTGGACCCAGCATGGAGCGCCCGCTTCTCCGCCGTTCGTCGCCGTTATCGGTACAGACTTCTGAACCGCCCGTCCCGCCCCGGTATCGAAGCCAACAGGGTGTGGCATGTGCGCCATCCGCTTGATGTGCCGGCCATGCACTCCGCCGCGCAGATTCTGCTCGGCCAGCATGATTTCTCGACGTTCAGGGCGGTTGCCTGTCAGGCGAAAAGTCCCGTCCGTACGCTGGACCGGCTGGATATTACCCGTGACGGCGAGATGATTCTGTTCGATGTCGAAGCCCGCTCCTTCCTGCATCATCAGGTGAGGAATCTGGTCGGCACGCTGCAACTCGTCGGCTGTGGCCGCTGGGACGCTGAACGATTGCGGACGGCGCTGGAAGCGCGTGACCGATGCGCAGGCGGGCCAACCGCCCCTTCTGAGGGCCTGTATCTGGTGGGCGTGGATTACGATCCTGATCCTTTTGGGTAATCAGGCCAATCCAGATCAGGTCTTACGCACAAACCAAGATTACAGTTTGCTTTCTTCGATCCATTCACGTGGCGTTTCCGGAAAAAATATTTCCGCATTACATGGATGACTTGCTGCTTTATCTTTCACCAGATCACCCAGAAAATCCATAAATTCCTGATGATTGGTTGCTATATTCATCTCAAAAACCGTATTTTTCGGATCTTCTATTGGGGGAAGCAGATTATCTCCCTTACAAAATAGATAGATATCCTTATATATTTTGAAAATTTTATCGAATTTTTCTTTAAACCAGTCATCCTGATTATCTGGAATTCTTACATTGTGAGAAAGCGCATTCAGAAAGTCTACATGTGAAATCAGTCTTTCTGTTATCGGAGTATAATAGGTTAGAAATTCATTTCCTTTTATTTCATATTTTATACCAACAACATCATCTGTATAATGAATTTCTCTGTGAACTTTCCTTACGTGCTTCGCTCCATCCTTCAATCTCCAACCCTGCACGTACTTGCACGCTTTCCTGGTATAGGAATCATAATCCGAACCAAAACTTTCAATCACTTCCTTGTAAAGATCGACACGGCTCTGAAAGGTGTTTCTCAACTCCAGAGCAGCATAAAAAAGATTTTCCTTTTTACGTGATCTTATAAGAAGTCTGGCCCTTTCCAGATAATCCGACGCACCAGTGCCATACATCGCTCTATGCTCCCGACAGAATGAAGCTACGTGCTGTGCAGTAAAGCACCGGCATCTTTTTCCGCCAACGGAGACACTTTCCCGGTTCCCTCTTGCGTCCCGTCGCCGGTTCAGCCAAACCAACCCTTTACTTCAACTTGCGCTGGTCACGGGATTATCGGGACTGGCCAATCTTGCGCTGTCAACGGCAAGGGCCTGAAGACCTCACATGATCTCCCTTTTCATCGGCCGACTTATCGTCCTGTGCGCCAAGCGCGCTTCTCTCGTCGTCGCACTGTTCATGCTGCTGGCCGCGACGTCCGTCTGGGTGAGCTACAATCACCTTGGCGTGACCACCGACACGGACAAGATGCTGTCCGACAAGCTGGCCTGGAAAAAGCGCTCCGACATGATGGGGAAGCTGTTCCCACAGAAGGACAATCTTCTGGTCGCGGTCATCGAGGCCGACCTGCCTGAAGAAGGACGCGCCACGGCGCGCGCTCTGGCCGACAGACTGTCCGGAGATCACGACCACTTCAACTATATCCGCCTGCCGGACGACAACGCCTATCTCAACCGCAACGGGCTGATGTTTCTTGACCAGAAGGCTCTCGCCAAGGTTCTGGACGACACCGTTGCCGCCCAGCCTTTCCTTGGCGCTCTGGCAGCCGACCCGTCAGCGCGTGGTCTTTTTGACTCCCTCGGGCTGATCGCGGAGGGCGTCAAACGGGGCCAGGCCAATATGGCTGGCTTTCAGGCTCCCCTGAACGGCTTCGCCAACAGTCTCGAAGCCGCAGCGAACGGACATCCCGAGTTTCTGTCATGGCAGCAGCTTCTGGCTGGAAATCTGACGGATCTGGCAGGCCGCTACCAGTTCGTGATGACACAGCCGAAGCTGGATTATGGTTCTTTCCAGCCGGGCGGCGCTGCATCCGATGCCATTCGCGCTGCTGCTAAAGACCTGGAATTCGTGAAAACAGGTCATGCCCATGTCTATCTGACAGGCGATGTGCAGATCAGTGACGAAGAATTCGCCACCGTCGCCGACGGCATGGTCGCCGGCCTGCTGGGCTCACTGGCGCTCGTCATTCTGTGGCTGACACTGGCCGTTCATACTTGGCGCGTCATTGTGCCGATCGTGATCACGCTCATCACCGGTCTGCTCCTGACCACAGGTTTCGCAGCCGTCGCTGTCGGCACGTTGAACCTGATCTCCGTGGCGTTCGCCATCCTGTTTGTCGGTATCGCCGTCGATTTCGCCATCCAGTTCTCAGTGCGTTTGCGCGGACAGCAGCCCACACAGACCGGTGAAGCCGGTCTGGAAGAGGCGCTGTTCAAGACCGGTGAGGAAACCGGCCATCAGATTCTGGTCGCGGCTCTGGCGACAGCCGCGGGCTTCCTCGCCTTCACGCCAACAGCGTTTCTGGGCGTTGCGGAACTGGGACTGATCGCAGGCATTGGCATGCTGGTCGCGTTTGTGTGCACCATTCTGCTCCTGCCCGCCCTCCTGCGCCTTTTCCGCCCGTCGATCGACCATGCCCGGACGGGCTATGTCTTCATGAAACCGGTTGATCGGATGATCCGCCACTGGCGCAAGCCTCTGCTCGCCATTTTTGCAGTCGTCGCGGTGGCGGGTATTGTCCTGATCCCAAGCCTGAAATTCGACGGAGATCCGTTGCACACCAAGGACCCGAAGTCCGAAGGCATGCGGACCCTGCATCTGCTGATGAGCAATCCGGTCTCATCACCCTATAGCGCCGAATATCTCGCTCCCAATCTCGATGCCGCCAAAGCCATGGCCGACAAGGCCGGAAAGCTGCCGGGTGTGCATGACGCCATGTGGCTCGGCTCCTATGTTCCGGAAGATCAGGATACGAAGCTGGCGTTAATTCAGGATGCCGCACAGATCCTTATCCCCGGTCTGGCCGTGCAGAACACGCAGGCAGCGCCGGATGCCGCCGCGGTGAAGGCTTCCGCGGCCTCCGCTGCTACAGCGCTTTCAGGTATTCTGGACGACCTTGCTCCCACAGACCCGCTGCGCCGTATTCAGGCCGCGCTGGCAAAACTGGCGACGGCTCCAGATGAGCTGGCCATGCAGACCAATGACGCGCTGGTCCGCTTCCTGCCCATGCAGCTCGATACGCTGAAAGATGTGCTGTCCGCCCAGCCGGTCACCCTCAAGGATGTTCCGGATGTCATCAAACGTGATTATCTACTTCCGGATGGACGCGCTCTGGTGGAGATTCATCCCAGCGGCCTGATGTCGAAGCCCGGCGCGCTCCACACTTTCGTCAAGACAGTCCGTCCGCTTTCACCTGAAATGGCCGGATCAGCCGTGGACATTGTCGAAAGCGCGAAAACCATTGTCGGAGCGTTCAAGACGGCCGCCATTTCCGCCATCATCATGATTGCGATCATCCTGTTGTTCGCCCTGCGCAAGGTTCTGGACATGGGGCTTGTTCTGGCTCCCCTGCTGTTGTCCGCCCTGATGACCGTGATCCTGATCAGAGTGGTCCCGGAAACCCTGAACTTCGCCAATATCATCGCACTCCCTCTCCTGCTGGGCGTAGGGGTGTCGTTCAACATCTACTTCGTGATGAACTGGCGGGCGGGCGTGCAGTATCCCCTCGCCTCGCCGACCGCGCGCGCCGTGCTGTTCTCGGCCCTGACGACCGGCACAGCCTTCGGCTCACTGGCGCTTTCCCATCATCCCGGCACCGCCAGCATGGGACGTCTTCTGCTGCTTTCTCTGGGCTGCACGCTTCTGGCGACGCTGGTGTTCATTCCTGCCCTGTTGCCGAAGCGGTCGATCGATCAGGAATAGAAACCGCTTTTTCTGGAAAACAAGAAACACGCGAGAGCTCTGTTCTCGCGTGTTTTTTATTTCAGTTCGTAGTAACAAGCGCGAAATTTCCAGAATGACAGCGTACCTGCGCCGCTCCATGACCATCGATTAACCGCCACACGAGAAAGCTGTTTCGTAACAAGACACAGGTCATGGACAATAAAACTTACTTATTCCATCTTCTTTACACGGACGACGGGTTGAGGAGCTTCTGCAGCCAGCTCTCAGACTGTACGAATAGACTTTTGCAATCGCCTGCAAGCCGATAAAGATAAAGGATGCGCAGATTTATGATGCAGCATGATCTTTTAAACGCCGATATGGCGCTTGCACGAATGGTATTAGCTGAAGTCGGCGTCCTTGAACGCCAACTGGTCAGATGGATGGCGGAAATGCACCAGATTGACCGGCATATTTTCTGGAACATTCATTGTGCCTGGAAAGAACAGCGGCTCGCCACGCTGAACAGATATTACGGCAGCACAGTCCCACGATCATTCATCAAAAGCCTTAACAACGATGAAGCGCCACTCAAAACCTGCATGGCGACTGACCTGCCAAATATCGGTCCCCTTCCGAAACCTCCTGAGTGGCTAGAAAATTTTTCCAGTCTGGAAAATCGCCATGCACCTGAAATGGTCGCGGCGCGTCGTATTCTCGCTCAGAGAACAAAACCTGCTCCAGCAGCGCTTTTTGTGCCGGAACCGGGTCTGCAGAGCTATTTAGCTTCATTCAAAAGCACAGGAACAAGCCTTCCAGACGAACAATGGTTCGATCAGGCCGTACAGGACCAGGAAACCCTCTCTCGCGACTTTCCCGCACTCTACTGGTTGGGACGTGAATCCCTGTTACGACGCAACCAAAAAACGTCGCCGGATCTCATGGATGCCCGCCTGGAATTCTTCCAGATACCGGACACACCACAACCATCACGGAAGACTTTATCGCTTTTCGCCAAAAGGCTTGCAGAACCGGATGGTAACCGCGAACTCGACTTCGCACGCAACCTTCTCCAAGGATATTACCAACTTTCCCTGTCGCAGCCTTACCGCTCTACTCCTCTCGGACTGCCCCCCCTTTATCGGGCTGCCATTCTTCCGCAATTTGTAGCGCTGATTAGACAGGTGCATTCGGCGACCGGATCAATCAGGAAAACAGCAGAAGCATTCCTGCAAACCCCTGGGTTTTACAGCTTCCGTCATGGCAGATTGCCCGATGCTGGCATCATGGCGTTTGGGGCATGGGACAGTGTACGCACAAAAAATTCAGACATCAGAAAACCCAATATAAAAAAAGTAATTTTTGATAATATCCGACCAGCATGTCTCTGTATGATAACAGCCGCCCGTGACCCTGCGGATGTCGACTGGTTACTGCCGCAAGGTATTGACGCCATCAAGAAAGAAGACGTTTCGTTCTTCAACCGTCTCGTTTCCGCCATCGGCGCTATCGGCACACCTCAAGCGCTGCGGGGACTGACCCATCTGCGCGCAAAAACCCGCCATGCGACCATGCTATCTCACCTCAATAAAATACTTGCACAGGCGTCCGCAGCTCTCGGTCTGACGACAGTCGAAGCAGAGGAGTTCATTGCACTGGACCATGGACTGGATACGCAGCACCGTCGTCGCGAAAACCTTGTCAACGGAGTGTCGGTTGTCCTGAGTATCGCAGGATCTGGTCAGGGCGTAATTCATTATGAAGATGCGACAGGCTCTACTTTAAGCAAACTGCCCGCTGCCATACGCAAAGAAACAGGGTGCGATGCGATCCTCCGCAGAACACGGGCAGATGCAAAGCAGCTTTCCGCCGACATGACACTGCACCGTCAGAGGCTGGAACGATCATGGCTGACCGGACAAACCTGGTCATGGCCGATCTTTGAAGAACGCTGGCTTCTGCACCCTGTGCTGGGATGGCTGGCGCGGAAACAGATATGGCTGATAGCCATGCCCGGCAAACCGCTTCAAACCTGCATGATCAGACAGGATGGCACACTGCTGGACCCCAACGGCAACACGATCTCGCCTCTTTCGCCGGATGCACTTCTGAGCCTGTGGCACCCGCTACATGCAGCGGAATCAGAGACCATCGCACAATGGCGCACAACACTCGCACATCTGCAGATCTTACAGCCCATCCGGCAGGCATGGCGGGAGACTTACACAATAACCCGGTCAGAACGGGAAACGTCTCCCGCTTCCTACCGCTACGCACGGCGCATTCTGAATCAGGCTCAGGTAATCCAGATCGGGCGACAGAGAGGCTGGCGTATTCGCACGCTGACCGGTCACATGCCCTCCAGTGAAAGCGCACCCTGGACATTTCAGGTGCCTGCTCACGGCGTTTATGTCGAGTTCCGGACGGGTGGTGTCGGCGACAGTAAAAATTACGACTGGTCGGGCGTTTTTACCCACGTCATGACGGATAGAATCAGGTTCTGCATCCTGAAAGATGAGGGGAACTGGAGCTATGACGGCAGTAAAAAACTGCGAGAAACAGGCACGCCAGTCCGTCTGGCTGATATCGATCGTATCGTTTTCTCGGAAGTGATGCGGGACGTTGATCTCATGGTGAGCACCACGACCAGCAACATCACGTTCGATCCCGAAACACTTTTCTCCATACCGGATCTCGCTCTCTGGCGTCGTCAGAGCGGTCTTGAAGACATCACACTCCCCAAAGAGCCTCATTTCGGAAATATTGCTCTGGGCCGCAGACAGTTTCTTGAGGCCCTACTGCTGGAACTGGGTATGGAAAATGCAGTTACCCTTGAAAAACATCATGCTCTTGTAAATGGAAAATGTTATCGCTATCGAATTCATCTGGGCAGCGGTGACATCATGGTCCTTCCGCAACAACGCCAATTGGTCGTGGAAGACAGGAAGATGGCATCCCTTCGCAAAAGCCTCCCCTCATATCGGCCGCTCCACGACGACGCGCAGATGGATTCAATCCTGCAAAAGATCGTCATGTTGATACGGGATGATCGCATCCGCGATCAGTCCATTCTGGATCAGCTCAATGCTCTGGGAGATGAAGCTGGATAACATCCTAAGGTACACCGAGGCCAGGGGTTACGATACCTTTACCAGCCCGTGCCATTCAGGGCGCAAGGAAACCCTGAAACATGCGCCCATACCTTACCCATCTTGCCCTGATCCTTTTTGTGAGTTTTTGTATCGACTCACACTGGGCTATTGCCCAGTCTGTCAATCTGGAGGCTCTACATCTTCCTTATGACGGATTTTGTGAGACTGTCGCACAGGCTTTAAAGAACTACCCACCCAGCACGCCTGATGCCGCAGAAGCCAATAAACGCTGGTGGAATGGGGCCATGGCTGCCGGAGGCATACCGCCCTACAATATCGAATATGACCACTACCGTATCATTGATGAGTTCTTTGACGCCTGCCGTCCAAGTCCACACACTCCGATCAAACCGATCATGAGAAATATCGGTCTTCAGCACAGGTGGATTCTGAATTAGAGCATCACAGGCGTAAGTCTCAGGTATCATGGGGATCAACACTATGAAATCCGTATGTTTCATAGCGCGTTTTCATGATTCCATTCTCAACATCAACAACCATGAATCCTTCAGGCGTTCCATAGCGTGTTCCATGCCACCAGTTGCCGCTCACAGCACCCCCTGTGATATAGGGAACACCGTGCCATTCGATCCGCTCAAGAATGTGGGTATGCCCCTGCAGAACACCGATAATATTGTATCTGTCGAACAGCGGCAGCACGTCATAGGCATTTCTCACGCTCATGACATGATGTTTCGGAGGCACAGCCTGCGGTGCGGCATACTCGGCGGCGGCAGTCACTAATGGGATATGCGTGACAACAATGATCGGCGTTCCAACAGGCTGCGCCGCGAGATCATGGGCCAGCCAGCCAAGCTGGGCGTCGTCGATCCAGCCTTCGTAACCACGATCTTCTGTAATACCGATCGAGTCCAGCACGACAATGTGGACGCCCTTGTGATCGAACGAATAGTAAAGCTGCCCGAAATTATCTTCAAAAAACTTCTTGCCGTATAAAGGATCAGTCGGCTGCACGCCGCTTTTCGTATACACCCCGAAGCAGTCGTGGTTCCCGATCGTATGATGGACTGGCAGCGAGAGATCCTGCGCCGTTCTTTTGTAAAGATCGATCAGCATTGAGGCGCGTCCTGCATTCACACCCAGCGCGTCAAACACATGATCACCGCCCTGAATGACAAAATCCGTCCGAATGGAGCGGGCTTTTGCAAAAGCCTGATGACACCCACCTGCGGCATTCAGTTCCGGCTGAAGATGCGTATCGGTGATGAACAGGAACGAGAACGGTTTGTGAGACCGCAGAGGGGGCCTGACTGGAAGAGCCGCCTCTGCGCCGATCGTCCTGATCAGACCCGCACCGCCCGCAAGCGACAGAAAAGTTCTTCTTTTGAGGTGAAACATTCGGGCCGCCCTCTTCCTGTCCACGCACGGCAAGACTGAAAATCAGTCTGATCAGAATCCCATCTCCATTCAAGCGTGTCATAAATGCTTCATTTTTTCGCACTGACAGCCGGAAAAAGCCCTGTTCACCCACTCGGTACAAGGCCTTCTGCTGGTGAAATTTCTGAATGGGTTCTGTTACGCGGCGACATTCGCTATCTGAAGCAATCAAACAGAAACGGAATGACAGAATGAACAAGGCTCTGATCGCCCTTGCCCTCGGAGCGTTCGCCATCGGCGTGACGGAATTCACCCCCATGGGACTGCTTCCGGTTCTGGCGCACGGTGTCCACAGCAGCGTGCCACAGGCGGGCGGATTGATCAGCGCCTACGCTTTTGGCGTCATGGCGGGCGCTCCGGTCATCACCCTCTTTCTTGCCCGCTATCCGCGCAAATATGCCCTGATCGGGCTGATGATCCTCTACACGGTGGGTAATCTGACGTCAGCCGCCAGTTCAACCTATACCGAACTGCTACTGGCCCGTGTTCTCACCAGTTTTTCTCATGGCGCGTTTTTCGGACTGGGCGCCGTGGAGGCGGCGAGCCTTGTCGATCGCTCCAGGCGAGCCAGCGCTGTCGCCAGCATGTTCATGGGCCTGACGATTGCGAACATCCTCGGCGTGCCTGCCGCAACATGGATGGGCGATACGCTGGGCTGGCGTCAGGCTTTCATGGCGATTTCGCTGCTCGGTCTGGTCGCAGCCACCGCACTGGCCCTGTTTCTTCCTCTTGCCGAAGCCGGTCCCCGCCCGAACGCAGCCGCTGAACTGAAGGTGATGGTCCGTCCCAACGTGCTGATGGCGCTGGGTCTTACGGTCATCGCTGCGGGCGCGATGTTCGAACTCTATACCTATATCGTTCCGATGCTTGAAACCGTCACCCATGCCGGTCCCACACTGGTGACCATCGCGCTGATGCTGATCGGTGTCGGGTTCAGTGTCGGGAATATCGTGGGCGGCAAAGCTGCCGATATCTCCCTGACAAAAACGCTGCTCATCTTCTTCCCGATCCTCGGCCTGATCATGCTCGTCTTCCCCATCGCGGCACAAACGCCTGCCGGTGCGCTGATCGGCGTCTTCGTGTGGGGTATCGCCTGCTTCTCGCTCACCCCTGCCCTTCAGATGCGCACGATGCAGGCCGCGCATGAAGCGCCGGGACTGGCGTCTTCCATGAATATCGGTGCTTTCAATCTTGGAAACGCACTGGGAGCGGCCTTGGGCGGCAGTGTTCTGTCTCTTGGACTGGGTTACTTCATGGTGTCGGCGCTTGGCCTTGGTCTGGCAGCGATTGGTGTTGTGATGGTGCTGTTGTCACGTCGGGGAAGATTGTCGCCTGAGGCGGTGTAAATGCTTTAATGTTAAAAATACCTGAGAAGCTTTCTGTTTCGATGAGTAGCCGGCCTTTCAGGATTATCAACCAACCATCAAAATCAATCCGGTTTCTGCAGACATGAAACCATTATGTATCCTGCCGCCCTCTGACAAGGCTGATAAATTCTCCAACATTCATAAGCCATGCCTGCTGCGATGGCCTGAAGGTGGCATGCAGCCTCTGCGGCAGCACAAGCTGTAATTCCTTCGCCCGCCTCTCGTCAGTCTGGTTTTCCGAGATGCCGGGCTCCAGCGTAAGAAGATGCTTTTTCCTGATCCTTACCGCTTCTGACAGTACCTGTCGCCAGCGATCCTTGAGCGTCGATTTCGAGCCCAGCATCGTCAGCCTGTCGGCCGGAAAAAGCGGGTCAGTATAAGCCGCTTTTCCGGGGAACAGAAAATCAGGTTTATTACGGTTCTCTGTCTCGGCGCCACGTGCATACCGGAGCCCGTTGGCCTGGAATACCGCCTCAAGATGATTTTCCAGTGCGGAGCCTGCGCGGGCTTTACGCCGGTTCTGCACGCTCAGCGAAAAGGCAAGAAAACCATCGACATCCGCTCCCTCGGCACACTGGAAGCCTCCATTGATCTTCTCCGCAACGACACGGCGCTCCAGTCTGCGGAACAGCTGTTCTTCACGCTCCATCCATTCAACCAGTGCCCCATCTGGATCATCGTGTGCTGAAACATCCGGCAGGGACGAACGCGCAAGTTCGGAAAAAACCCGTGTCGTGGGAAATCTGAGGCCAAACGGCTCAATCAGCGTATCAAGAATATCCGCCTCAGGTTCTTTGGGCTCCACCCCCAGTTCATCGAGAATGTAACGGGCCGCGAAGTCCAGTTCCGGGTCGTGATCCCCTTCAATCTCTTGGAAGGAAAAGCTGGTTCCCGACAGATCATCAAGCCCGAAAAGCCAGAGAAGCTGATTCTGGACGGTGCTGTCTGCCGGCACAACAATCAGAAGCGCACTTCCGTCCTGCTTCATGGCCAGAAAGAACACGTCGCCCGGAGCCATAACTTCGGTCACTTCATTGGAGCGGTAATAAAGCCGGTATTCGGTACGGACCGGATGTTTCCGGCGGGCGTCATACCAGCTCAGCATGCCATCAACGGAAATGGCAGCTTCTTCCTCCCCGAGCCATATGAACCTGGCCGAAATATTCCTACGGTCATCATCCCCCAGAAGCTTTCTTAGAGGGGTGGAACCATTCAGTTCGTGCTGATTGGACCTGTCCGGACGGGTTTCAACCTCGGTCAGTCTTTTTGCCACGACCCCTTCAAACTGATCCGAAAGCTGTCCCCGTCTCACCAGTTACTGTCCTCTGATTTCAAGTTCGGACGCATCCGATTTCAGCCATGCTGAACAGGCTTCAAGGATGTTTTCCATGGAAAGACGACCTTTCCCCCGCATCGCGCATTCCCATACGGTTCCCACGCGCCAGCCAGCATTACGCAGAGCAAGCTGCGTACGCACATCAACAGCCCTGTTCCGGTCAATCTTCGTCCGCCAGAATTCGGTCCGGCTACCGGGAAGACGGAAAAGGTGACAGTCATGTCCATGCCAGAAGCAGCCATGCACCAGAATGACAGCATGATATTTCGGAAATACCAGATCAGGAGTTCCGGGCAGTTTCCTGTCATGCAGCCTGAACCGGAAACCAAGAGCATGCAGCCCCTGCCGCAGCACCATCTCGGGTTTTGTGTCTTTTCCCCGGATGCCGGACATCATCCGGCTGCGCTGTTCCGGTGAAACGATATCAGGCAACAGCCATGCTCTGATCATGAGCAGGTCTCATGCCTGAAGCCCCATCTCCGCTATCCCGGCGCTCCTGCGCCAGGGCCGAGCGTATATGGGGCTTCATGGCATTCGCCAGGAACTCGATAACCGGCACCACAACCGCATTTCCGAACTGGCGATAGGCCTGCGTGTCCGAAACACCGATACGGAACCGCCTGTCACCACGATCGAAACCCATAAGACGCGCGCACTCCAGCGGTGTGAGACGGCGCGGCCGTTTGCCCTCCTGCCGGATCAGGATTTCGGACCCGTCCTTGAAATAACGGGCGGAGAGTGTCCGTGCGACATCATCCGGCCCGAACAGTCCGAAGCCGAAACCGTTACCCGCAGCAGCATGTTTGGCCTTGTAATTCTGAAGATAGTTCCACAGATGTTCCGTAAGGGTATATTTTGGTTCCACCTCTGCATGCGGCAGAAGGATTGAGTCCAGTCTCGGGCCTTTTTCTACCGGTGGTACAACCAGAGATTTCAGATCAAAATCTGTTTTCTTCCTGAATCCGACAATAAAAATACGCTCTCGTTTCTGCGGCACCCATGATGCAGCACTGATCACGCGGGTCTGCACATGATAACCAAGCTCTTCCTCGAGAACATGCATGATGGTGGCAAAAGTACGCCCCTTATCGTGCCGCTCCAGGTTTTTGACATTTTCCAGAAGAAAGGCTGCCGGCCGGTGGTGGGCGATGATTCTGGCTGTATCGAAAAACAGGGTTCCCTGCGTATCACACAGAAAGCCATGAGGTCGTCCCAATGAATTTTTCTTGGAAACTCCGGCGATCGAAAACGGCTGACAGGGAAAACCTGCCAGCAGGACATCATGTTCCGGAATCAGAGAGGGATCCTCCGCAAACGGACGGATATCACCACTGATTTCGTGGTTGTCCGGATAGTTCAGGGCATAGGTCTGCCGTGAGAACCTGTCCCATTCGGACGTAAAGACACACCGACCGCCGATCTCCTCAAAGCCGATCCGCAGGCCACCGATACCGGCAAACAGATCGATAAAACGGAAATCGACCCTGTCTTTTTCTTTTGCCCGGAGACGTTCATCAGCAATGCGGCGCAGGAAATTGAGAGACGTCCGGCTCGCCGTGCCAGGGGTATTCTCATAACGGTACACTGTCCGTTCCCCCAGTCCCAGTTCTTCAGCCGCCTGATGCAGCGTCAGGCCTGCCCGATCGCGCAGCAGGCTGAAATCGGTCCGCGATGACATAGGCATTCTTTCAGATCAGGATCGCACGAGGTTTATCTCTGCCCTGATGGCAGAATCTGTCCCCGAAAGCAATGGGTGTTCTTTATATGTTCCACACCTGATCACACTATGATCTGAAGCATCCCGCCCAGGATTTGTCTTTTCAATCAGAGTCTGATGTGCACTGCCACCAGTTAGAACGGGAAAACAAAAACAGGAGCCCCGTCCGCGTCCCAAAGGAAACGGACAAGGCCCCAGCACAAAGTAAAAGAACGTCAGACCTGACTGAGCGTACGGCGTACGGCGACGTGCCAACCGTCGATCATGCCCTTGCGGGTCGAGGCTTCCATCTGTGGCTCGAACAGCGCACCGCGCTGCCATTCGGAGGCGACTTCTTCCAGATCATTCCACAGACCGACGCCGACGCCCGCGAGGAACGCGGCACCCAGAGCCGTCGTCTCGATCTGCTTGGGACGCTCGACCTTCGCCTGCAACATGTCTGACAGGAACTGGCAGAACCAGTCATTGGCCGCCATGCCGCCATCGATACGCAGCGTGTCGGCCGTGCCGCCACCGTCCTGCGTCATCGCGGCAACAAGATCCAGCGTCTGATACGCCACGGATTCCAGAGCCGCACGGGCAATGTGCGCCTCGGTGGCGTCAAGAGTCAGACCGCAGATCAGGCCACGCGCATTCGGGTCCCAGTGCGGTGCGCCAAGGCCGACAAAGCCCGGCACCATGTAGACGCCGTGGCTGTGCGGAATGCGCGTCGCCATATCGTCGGTCTGGGAAGCGTGCGTGATCAGGTGCAGACCGTCACGCAGCCACTTGATCGCCGCGCCCGCGACGAAGATGGAGCCTTCCAGCGCGTAGGCTGTCTTGCCCTTCACGCGGTAGGCGATGGTCGTGAGCATCCGGTTCTGGGAAACGACCGGCTTTTCGCCAGTATTCAGCAGAACGAAGCAGCCCGTGCCATAGGTCGCCTTGGCCATACCCGGCTTGAAGCAGGTCTGACCGACAACAGCGGCCTGCTGGTCGCCTGCAATACCGGCAATCGGCACGGCGCGGCCAAACAGATCAGGCGTGCTTTCACCGAAAACACCGCTGCTGTCTTTGACTTCCGGAAGCAGAGCCGCAGGGATGTTGAAGAGCGCAAGAAGTTCGTCATCCCACTGCTGACGATGGATGTCGAACAGCAGGGTGCGGGAGGCATTGGTCACGTCCGTCGCATGGACCTTGCCATCCGTCAGACGCCACAGCAGGAAACAGTCGATCGTGCCGCAGGCCAGTTCGCCTTTTTCAGCTCGCGCCCGCGCACCCTCTACATTGTCGAGAATCCAGGCGAGCTTCGTGGCTGTGAAATACGGATCGAGCAGCAGACCGGTGCGGCTGGCAACCAGTTCTTCCTTGCCCTGCTTCTTGAGTTCGGCGCACAGGGCCGCCGTCCGCCGATCCTGCCAGACGATCGCGTTGTGAATCGCCTTGCCGGTCTTGCGGTCCCATACGACGATGGTTTCACGCTGGTTGGTAATGCCGATCGCCGCAATGCGGTCGACGCCACCAGAACGCTCGACCGCTTCCTGCGCCGTTGTTTTTGCATCACGCCAGATATCTTCAGGATCGTGCTCAACCCATCCCAACTGCGGGTAGTACTGGGGGAATTCCTGTCGTGCGACGGAAATTTCCTGCCCGTTCATGTCAAAGACAATACTACGGGTCGAAGTGGTTCCCTGGTCAATTGCCAGAATACGATCCTGTTTGATCATGATGGCAGCTCCTTAACGGTCAGACAGAAGTTTCGATCGAGGACGCCGCCACAGCAGGCCTCGGCATGAAAGGCTGGATAAGCGTCCGGTAAAGTCCGGCGCCGATTACGCCACCACAAATCGGGCCTAAAATGGGCACCCACCAGTAATTTCCCGGAGACGGCAACGCCTGCGGCCCCCAGCCAGCAAAGTAGCAGAACAGACGCGGACCGAAATCACGCGCCGGGTTGATGGCCCATGCGTCGAGATATCCGGCGGAAGCACCGATGGCGGCCACAAGAAGACCGATGATCAGCGCACCGGAATTCGCCTGCGGCGCCACGGTGTTGTGTTCGTAGGTAATCGCGAAAATCCCGAACACCAGCATGGCGGTCAGAATGGTTTCAACCACGAAGGAATGCAGCGGTGTGACGAACTCGCCCGGATGCGTGAAGAACACACCCGCCGCCGCGCCGTCGTGAATACGATCCAGACCATGCGAAATGGCAAAATGCTCGATGACAGGCGAGAACATCGTGTAGACCACGACCGCGCCCAGAAAACCGCCCAGAACCTGGGCGGCGCAATACGGCGCGACCTTCGCCCATGAAAATCCGCGATACACGGCAAGCGCCACCGTCACCGCCGGATTGGCGTGCGTGCCGGAAACAGCGCCCGTCGCATAAATAGCGATCGTGACGCCGAGGCCCCACACAATACAGACGCCCCAGTACGCCGTCTTGTACGGGCTGGGGTCGTACAGAGTGTACATTGCGGCTACAGAATCCCCGAACAGGATGATTATGAAAACCGCAATACATTCGGCGATCAGCTCGCCGATCAGTTTTTTCCGGGCTGTCATGGTGCTCCGATAGTCGTTAACCGACTTTTTCTTTTATATACGCGCCCACACGCTGACGCTGCTCTTCGGTCATATGGAGACCGATTTTGGTACGCCGCCATAGCACATCCTCTGGCGCACGTGCCCATTCGTTTGCGATCAGGTAGTCGACTTCGTTGGCCGTCATACCCTGACCGAAATCCTCGCCCATATCGGAAAGCGATCTGGCTGTTCCGACAACATCATAAGCCCGCATGCCGTAGGTCCGCATCAGACGCCATGCAAACGGCAGGGACAGGAACGGCGCTGCGTCACGGAAACGGTTGAGCGCCGCTTCAAAGCCTCCCGTCCCCAGATCACCACCGGGCAATGCCGCATCCGCTGTCCAGGAATAGCCTCCCACGGCAGGCAGAACCGGCGCAAGCTTTTCAAGCGCGTGTTCGGCCAGCTTACGGAAAGTTGTGATCTTGCCTCCGAAGATGGAAAGCAGCGGAGCACCGTCCGTATCATCAAGATCCAGCACGTAATCACGGGTCACGGCAGACGCATTGGCTGCGGCGTCGTCATAAAGCGGACGCAGACCGGCATAGCTCCACACCACGTCGGCCGGCTTGATGTCCTCCTTGAAATAGCGGTTCACGCTCTCGCAAAGATACTTGACTTCCTCGGGAGAAATCTGAACCAGACCCGGCTCTTCATTCCATGTCACGTCCGTCGTGCCGATCAGTGTGAAACGCTGCTCGTAAGGAATGGCGAACACGATGCGCTTGTCGGGGTTCTGGAAGATATAGCACTGCGGACCGTCGAAGATCTGCGGCACGACAATGTGACTACCCTTGACCAGACGCACGGATTTCGAATTCGGCAGATCAAGCTGGTTGGACAGCAGACGCGCGACCCACGGACCGGCTGCGTTCACAACACCCTTGGCGCGCACCGTCTTCGTGCCGCCTTTCCGCATATCCTCGATCTCGGCTTCCCAGATGCCATTGACCCGGCGTGCGGAGACCAGACGCGTGCGGGTACGGATGTCCGCGCCACGATTGGCGGCATCCATCGCGTTCAGCACAACAAGGCGACTGTCCTGCACCCAACCGTCGGAATAGACGAAGCCCTTCTTGTACTGATCCTGAAGCGGCTGGCCGGCGGAATGCGTGTTCAGATTGAGCGCCCGGGACTTGGGCAGCTTCATCTTCGGGGCAAGGTGATCGTACAGGAACAGGCCCAGACGGATCATCCAGACCGGACGCTGCTCCGGGGAGTGCGGGAGCACGAAACGCAGCGGCCACATGATGTGCGGCGCAATGGCGAGCAGCCGGTCACGCTCGATCAGAGCCTCGCGCACAAGGCGGAATTCGTAGTATTCCAGATAGCGCAGGCCGCCATGGATCAGTTTGGTGCTGGCGGAAGAGGTGTAGCTGGCAAGGTCATCCTGCTCGACCAGCAGCACGGACGCCCCGCGACCCGATGCATCGCGCGCGATGCCTGTTCCGTTAACACCGCCGCCTACAATAAGCAGATCATATACGGTGGAGGAGTCGTCGGCTGCAGCCATCTTCATCGGTCCCGTCTGTTGTTCGAAAAATGTATCGGAATTTTCGTATCCGAACATGAACCTCTTTGGCAATGGAAAAATCTCGACAGGACTCTGCAAAAAGTCGCCACAATTCCATCACTCACCGGCTCAACGCCTAAATTGTTCGTTTCCGAACATCTTCACCTACAAGCACGAGCGCAACATCATGGGCGGCGAGCATCTCGCAGATCGGCGCAGGCGGCATCCGATCCGTGAAAAAGGCCGTCACACCGGCGATGCTGCCCGCATCCATCAGAGGCCTGCGCCCGAATTTGGTGTGATCCGCCAGCAGAAAGATCTTGCGGGAATTGGCGCGGATAAGTTCGGATGCGCGAATCTCCTCGGCGTCATAGTCCAGAAGAGTACCGTCCTCGTCGATGCCGCTGATGCCGATTACGCCATAATCGGCGCGATACCGGCTGAGCATGGTCAGGGAATCCGGCCCCAGAATCCCCCCATCCCGCACACGCACCGTCCCACCAGTGACCACAACCCGGCAGTCCTCGCTCCCTGCCAGCAGGGTGGCGACATGCAGGTTGTTCGTGATGACCTGCAGACCTTTGTGACTCGCCAGCGCCCGGGCGAACGCTTCCGTCGTGGTGCCGATATTCACAAATAGGGATGCGCCATCGGGAATCGCAGCAGCGGCCAGTTCGCCGATGGCGTCCTTTTCACCGCGATTACGAATCTGTCTTTGGGGATAGGCGATATTTTCCACCGAAGACGGTGCGCTGGCCCCGCCATGATGACGCAACACCTCTCCTGCGGCGTCCAGTGTGCGGATATCGCGCCGGATGGTCTGCACCGCCACATCGAACAGACGGGCCAGTTCCTCGTTCGAGGCATAACCCTGCCGCTTCACCGTAGCGATAATGGCCTGATGACGCGCCTGCGTGCGGGAACCGTCTCCACCGACATCTCCACGGGCATCAGGCACAGTATTCACCTTCCGGAATCAAGGTCTTCAAGCACTTCCAGAACCGCCTCCCCATAGCGGGTGAGCTTGGAGCTTCCGACGCCTTTGACATCGCTGAGTTCGTCCAGCGTGCCGGGACATTCAAGCGAAATCTCGCAAAGGGTCGCATCTGAGAAAATGTAATAGGGCGGTATCTCCTGCTCCCGCGCCTCAGCCAGCCGCCAACGCTTGAGAGCGTTGAAGCGTTCCCGCGCATCCTCGGTCAGTTGATCGGCGATCGAATCGCCCTGCCCCGTGGACCGGCTGTTTCGGGCAGACGCCTCGACCGCATCCTCTCTCAGCCGCACTTCTTCCTCACCACGCAGGATCGGGCGCGCGACCTCTTCATTCAGACGCAGGCCACCGTGCTCATCGCCGGTCATCAGGGCACCACGGGCGATCAGCTGCCTCACCACACTGCGCCAGAACGTCTCGGTTTTATCCTTGCCAATCCCCCAGACCGACAGACGATCATGACCCGCCCGCGAAATGTTATCCGACGGCTTGCCGCGCAGAACCGCGATCACATGCAGCGCGCCATAACGCTGGCCGGTGCGATAGATGGCGGACAGTAGCATCCGCGCTGCCTGCGTGCCGTCAAAGGTCGGCACGGGTGTTCGGCAGTTATCGCAATGCCCGCACGGCTCGGTCATGCCTTCGCCAAAACAGGCCAGCAGCGCACGGGTCCGACAGGATGTGCTTTCCGTGAAGGCGATCATCGCCTCCAGCCGTCCCCGCATGATGCGTTTTTCGCTGTCGGGCGCGTTGGACTGGTCCAGCCAGTAACGGGCGCGACTCATATCCTCGCCGCCATAGAGCAGCAGCACATCGGACGGCAGTCCGTCCCGTCCGGCACGGCCGATCTGCTGGTAATAGGCTTCCGGCGACGCGGGCATATCGAGATGGATCACCGTCCGCACATCGGGACGATCAATGCCCATACCGAACGCGATGGTGGCGACAATGACAATCGGTTCGCCTGACCGAAACCGGTGCAGGGCGGCGCGCTTTTCCTGCGGCGACAGCCCCGCGTGGAAGGCGCAGGCCGGATAACCTTTTTCACGCAGCGAAGCGGCAATCCGCTCCGTACGGGCGCGCGATCCGCAATAGACAATGCAGGCGTCATTGCGATGCTTCTGAAGCGCATCGACAAGCTGCCGCATCTCACCGCCTTTGGGGCGCGCGGCAATCATCAGGTTCGGGCGATGGAAACTGGCGGACAGCACTTCCGCCTCCGGCATAGCCAGAGCGGTGAGGATATCATTACGGGTCCGTGGATCCGCCGTCGCCGTGAGAGCGATACGCGGCACGCCCGGAAAATGCTCAGGGAGTGTCTGGAGCGCGCGATATTCCGGACGAAACTCATGGCCCCATGCGGAAATACAGTGGGCCTCATCAATCGCGATGACAGAGATCTGCTGACGGGACAGACGATCCAGCGTGCCGGGAGACAGCAACCGCTCCGGCGATACATAGAGGATATCGACCCGTCCGTTAAACAGGTCGCCCCGGATACGCGAAGCCTCGTCGCCGTCCAGCTCCGAATGCAGAGCCGCCGCGTTGACGCCAAGCTGACGAAGCGCCGCCACCTGATCGTCCATCAGCGCGATCAGCGGAGAGACCACCAGCCCCATGCCGGGGCGGCAGAGCGCGGGCACCTGATAACAGACGCTCTTTCCGCCACCGGTCGGCATGAGAACAAGCGTGTCCTCCCCCGCCATGACCCGGTCGACGGCCTGCTCCTGCAAGCCGCGAAAGGCCGGAAAGCCGAAAACACGGTGAAGAACCTCACGCGGCGACAGCCCGACGAACCGGTCACGTCCTCCTTCGGGTCCTGACAGTTCCGGGGCGAAACCGCTGTCTCTGTAATCGTCTTCCGACAAGGAGGGCCTTTCCAGCATAAGACGAAATTACTGAGCGAGCAGTTCTATCTCGACGCGACGGGAGCCTACGACACCTTGCGCGTTGGAAGGAGGCCGGGTTGTTTCACGAATACGTCTGGAAGAAACACCATCAGCCATAAGCTGCTGGGAAACGGCTTTGGCCCGCTGGACAGCGAGCAGTGATTCCGTGGAAAGATCGCCGTTCTGGCGGGCATAACCTTCCACAACCACAGTCCTGCCGGAATAATGTCGGGCCTTTTCAGCGACTTTTTCCACTACCGAGAGCGAAGTGTCATCGAGCGCCGATGAGCCCTGACTGAAAAAGACGACATACTGCCGGCCTGGTCCCTGATCGGCGCAGGCGGCGAGCGAACAAAGGCTGACAACAGAAAGAAGGCGACGCATGATCCACTCCTCGCGGTTTGATGGGCCGGAGCCATCCTGACGTCAGACTGGCCGAGTCCGTTTCTCGTGCCTGCGTGAGAGCAGAAGGTCAACAAAAGAGCGTGAAGCAGGCTTTCCGCCGGGCGAAAACACCCGGCGTCTTACACCGGAACCGCTTCCCCACCGGAGATGCGCCAGACATGATCGAGCTGCTCCACCCCGGTCAGACGATGGGCGATCAGGATCACGGTCCTGCCCTGTGCGACACGGTTCAGGGTGAGAAAGAAATCCTGCTCGGTCTGGGCGTCGAGGCCCGTTGCCGGTTCGTCCAGAACAAGGATAGGGGCTTCCGACAGCAGCGTCCGCGCCAGTGCAATGCGTCGCCCCTGCCCGCCCGACACCTTGACGCCACCTTCGCCAAGCCATGTATCGAGTGTGTCAGGAAGCGTGCGCACGAAATCACCGACAGCCGCTTCGTCGAGCGCTCTCCACAGGGCTTCCTCATCCGCATCGGGTCTGCCGAGCAGCAGGTTATTGCGGATCGTGTCATCAAACAGATGCGTCGCCTGTGAAAGCCACGCGATATGCTGGCGCAGCCAGACGTCCGGAAGAGAGGCGATGTCGACGCCACCAATCAGAACCTGGCCTTCCTGAGGAAAAGCCGCCTTGAGAAGCAGGGCGGCCAGCGTGGATTTCCCCGCGCCCGACGGCCCCAGCAGCGCAACCCGGCTGCCCGCCGGGATGGTCAGGGAGAAATCACGGAACACGTCGGGACGGTCAGCGCGCCAGTGAAACGCAACATGCTCGAAAGCAATATCAAAGTGGGTCGGCATCACTGTAGCAGGCGACACGGCCTGCACTGGACGCGGATGCTCATCGGCGATCGCCACGACCCGATGCGCCGCAGCCCCCATGTTGCCAGCCAGCATGCCCGCACGGGTAAGACCTGACACAGCCTCGAAACAGGCGAAGGTCAGGAACATCAACCCGACACCCTGCACGGCCGGAATACGATCGAACCCGATACCGGCAATGGCGGCCAGCAGCAGAAGCAGGGCTGTCTGTGTGCAGACACTGGACAGTGCGCCAACAAACGCCATGCGACGGGAGAGCTGAGCCTGACGCGCCAGCAGACGGCTGTTCGCGCTGTTAACCTGATCAATGATCCGCGGCCCTGCGCCAAAAGCCCGGATCTCGCGCATGCCGCTGACAAGATCCAGCACACCAACGCGAAGCGCCGCCTGTGCGTGGCTCAGACCAGCCCCTTCCTTGCGACTCAGCCGAGCCGCAGCGAGCGGCATGATGAAGGCTGAGGATGCAAAGAGGATGCCGATCAGGATACCCAATAACGAGTTGGCATTGCAGATCACCAGCACCAGAACGGGAAATGTCAGGCAGGCTCCGGCCAGCGGCAGCAGAAGGCGGAGGTAAAGCCCGTCCAGCGTCTCGATGTCCGACACAAGTCGGGACAGCAGATCGCCCGCGCGTCGGAAGCCCAGACCAGCGGCGGCGCCCTGCGACAGAGAACGGAAAAACCACACCCGCAATGTCGCCAGCGCCCGGAACATGGCGTCATGGGCATACAGACGCTCGGAATAGCGCAGAACGATGCGACCCAGTCCCAGCACGCGGAGCGATGTGGCGGTGACAAGCACCATGCCGAGCGCCGCCCCGGCGAAACGCAGTCCGGCGCTGCTCATCAGGGCCAGTCCGGCAAGAACCGCCAGCAGCGAGAGCACCAGCCCCATGGTCAGACGCGCCGCGTGCGGACGCCAGACCTCGACGATACGGATCAGGGCGTCACGGTCGGCCCGCTCACGCGCAGCCACATCACGGGAAGATGGTCGACTCATGGACGGTCCCCTCTCATGCCGATTTCACGTGCTGGAGAACAGTTCATGCCGCCTCTCCTCCGGCACCGGCAATCCGGCCGTTGGACAGCTCGATCCTCTGTCCCTGAAATTCCTGCAGCGCCGTCGAATGGCTGGCGAGAATCACCGTACGGTTCCGGGTCAGCGTCTCAAGACTCTCGAACACGTCGCCTTCCGTCACCGGATCAAGGTAGGCAGTCGGTTCATCCAGCAGCAGGACAGGAGCGTTCTTCAGATAGGCGCGCGCGATGGCGATCCGCTGCGCCTGTCCACCAGACAGACCAAACCCCCCCTCACCGATCATGGTTTCAATCCCGTCCGGCAGACTGAGAAGGAAACCGTCCACTGAAGCGGCGCGAATGGCCTGCTCCAGTTCCTCCTCCGTGGCGTCAGGCCGAGCGAAAAGAATGTTTTCCCGCAGTGATCCCGCAAACAGGATCGGTCGCTGCCCGATCCACGAGATCAGGCGCATCAGGCTTGTGGGGGCGATCGTCTGCATATCGACGCCATTGAACGTAATCCGTCCGGCAGTCGGCTTAATGAATCCCAGGAGCAGTTCCATCACCGTGGACTTGCCCGCGCCCGATGGGCCGGAAAGGATCACGGTTTCTCCGGCCGCCACCGAGAACGAAACATCGTCCAGCGCCCGTCCACGCGCCTCGTCCCAGATAAACGACACATTTTCAAACGCGATCGCCACACCTTCATCCGCCGCCACACGAAGCTGGTGCGTCTCGCCCGTCGAAGCCACCTCTGCCGGGAGCGCCAGAATGTCTTCGGCGGCACCCTGCACGAGCGCACGATCCTGATAGGCCAGAGCCAGCCCGCGCAGAGGCGCGAAAAACTCCGGAACAATCAGCAGCGCAAAGAGGCTGGCCGTCACCATTGAACGGAACGTCGCGGCGTCAGTCGTATGGATGGCGGCCTGCACATGCCGTCCGTCGATCAGTGCAATCAGGATCAGCGCAACGATCATGGCGCAGTCTATGGAAGCGGATGAGAGAAACGCCACCCGCAGGATTTTCATCGTCCGTTTGCGCAGATCATCGGCGGCCTGTCCAAGACGTTGCGCCTCATCATCCGCCCGTCCCGCCAGAACAATGGTGGCGATACCGCGCATGCGATCGAGAAAGCGGGCCTGAAGCCGCGTCATGGCGAGGAACTGTTTGCGGGAGGCCACCGCGGCCCCGATACCGAACAGCGCCTGCGCAAACGGCACGAAGAGGCCGCAGAGCGCCAGAATGAGAGCGGCCCGTGGCTGCACGAACGCCGTCAGCACGGCCAGCACGAATGGCGAGGCCACCCACAGTACGGAAGCCGGCGCCCAGCGGGTAAAGTAGCCGTCCAGCGCTTCGATCCGGTCAACCGCCAGCGCCGCCAGCGCGCCGCTATGTGCATGACGCAGCACGGCAGGGCCTGTCCCGACGATTGAGCCGAGCACTTCGTTTCGCAGGCGGCTCCGGGCGCGTCGACCCGCCGTAGCGGACGCATTTTCGCTGAGAAAGTTGATCGCGATACGGAGGAGAGCGATGACAACAAAAGCAGGCAGAGGCCACACCGGCACAGGGGCTCCTGCGCCATGACCTGATGGGGTCACAAAATCCGTCAGTGCCGGCCCCAGAATATTGGCCACACACCAGAATTGTGCCGCCCCCGCCAGACTGGAAACAATGCCCAGCACAATGGACGGACGCACCGCACGCAGTCCCAGACGCGCCTGCGTCTTGGTCCAGGCCTTTATGGCTGCCTTACTCTCACTCATGCCGCCCCTATACCGAAGACTCGGCTCAGGAAACAGAGGGCATCTGACGTGTCAGCGTCGCACTCCGGGAATTGGAGGCCCCTTCTCTCCGTCCGCCCGTCGCCCCTGTTTTACGGGACACGTCACAAGAACACGCAACCCGTTCCCTTCCTCAATACGGAGGGTTCCGCCAATCTGTCTTGCAAATCCCCGAACCAGTTGCAGACCAAGCCCTCCTTCGTCGAGCCCTGCCTGCAACGCGGCGGTGCTGTCGCTGTCATCTTCCACCATCAGCGTCAGAACATCAGCCTCTTGGGAAAGGACAACACGGACAGTCCCGGTCCGGCCCGCCAGAAACCCGTAATTCAGCGCATTCAACAACGCTTCGGCGATAATCAGCACAACCGGAGTCGCAAGATCGGGCGGGAGTGTGACATCACCCGCATCCCCCTCGATCGTCACACGACAGCGAATATCGTCCGGCGCAGCCTGCTGTATCTGCTGTATCAGAATGGGAAGAAAGTCAGCCATTCTCAGGTCGGCAAGCTCATCGCCAACATACAGGTGACGCTGCAACGTCGAGAGAATTCTCACGCGGTTCCGGGCGACCAGAAGCGCCATACGGGTATCACTGTCCGGCACCCGGTTGGCCTGCAGGCTCAAAAGGGAGCCGACAATCTGAAGATTGTTTTTCACTCTGTGATGGATTTCCGCAACCAGTCGTTTCTGGTGTTCCAGAGCCGCTTCCAGTTCAGCTTCACGATGAGCCAGCCGCCACGTCGCCGTTCCAAATGCGCCGGAAAGTTTGCGAAATTCCCGCGGCATACTGGAGGAGTCGGCGACACTCTCGAACTTTCCCTTTCTCAGCCAGCTTTCGACATCACGGGTCAGCTGATTGAGGGGTTCAACAACAAGTCTCCGACCCGCCACCATAATCCCGGCCAGACCCGCAATCAGCAGGATTGCGACCATTGCGATCCACACGAAAAGCAGAAAAATCGCCCGCTTTTCTTCCGGAAGCCGTCTGACTTCGATGAGAGCGAAATCTGACCGACCGACAGGACCGTAAATGTAGGACCGGTTATTTCTGCGCTCTGCAATACGCTTATGGTCAGAATGGCGACGCGCCTCAATCGCCTCCTGACTGACCTCCGGGTCAGTCGGAGCCCCCCAGCCACATTGGGGACATACCGACACGAGGGATTCGTCCGCCATGACAAACCACGCGGACAGAGATTTTGAAGATGTTTTTTCCGCCTCATCAGTGGGGGAAGAAGCATCGTCAGACAGACCCGGCTCCCAGCCAACTGACTGGATCGCCACCAGAAACCGGTTTATCTCACCACTTTCAGTAGCCGGAAGATCCTGCACAACCCGCAGATAGGGACGTCCCCGATACATCCACAGATGGGCGGGCTCTCTGGCGGGAGGAATGTTGCGGGCGACATTCAGACAATTGGCGTCAGCAGGACCGGAACCGGTCAGCGCATCCAGAAAAGCCCCTTTCTCATCGACTACAGCAAGAAGACAGTAGCGTCCCTTGCTGGCCGCCTGAGCGAGCAGCAGCAGATTTCGAAGGGAATCATCATCAGCCGTCTGACCGATCTGCTGCAACATCGCAACGGTACGAAATGTTTCGCTGTCGATATATTTTCCGAGTTCAGAAAACGCCACGTTGCCGCGCTGGGCGCCTGCCTCGTTCAGGCGGATATAATCCTGCCAGATGACCAGACTTCCAAGGGCCGCAACTGGCAGCACGGACCCCATAATGACAACAGCCATCCGGCTTCTGACCGAATCGAACAGCCCGGCGATGCCAATCAGAAAAGAAATCAGAAAACGAGAGGATCGCCAGCCGGGCTGATGACCGTCTTCCGCCATTTTACGTTCCACGCCGTTGCATCAGCAGGCAACCACGGACCAGACCATGCCGCTATCGAAGGACAGAGCGGGGCAAAAAGGTAAAAAAGCCGAGTCCATTCACATCCACCATGCACAGCATGGAGATGTAAACAGACAAAGCGCTCTCACTGGTCGTCCTCATCTTCTTCCAGAAGACGCAGCAGTTCTTCAGGAATAGGCTCGTTAGCGACATCATCGAAAAGCTGATGAAGGCCACGCTTCAGCCAGATATCGAACGCGTCATCCTCTTTCTTTCCGCCCCTGGCGGAAGAACTGGACTTTCGGTCTCTGGCTGACATTGACAACCACCCCGGCAGATATTCAGACGATTCCAAGCATGATGTCGGGAAGCTATCGCCACTCATACAGCAGAACCCTCCCCTCTTAACATTTCATTTCCTGGAGCGCTGCCAGTTTCTTACATGACCGCAGGATTTGTTACCACAGGGCGACTGCCGAAATGTTTGCGGCGCTCCTCAACCTCGTGACGCAGAGCCATTGCCTGCTGACGCAGACGATCACTCTCAGGCAGTTCACCCATCATCCAGGCTTCAAGCTGACGACGTGCACGGAAAACGCGACTTTTGGCCGTTCCCACCGCGCAACCGGTCGCTTCAGCAAGCTCCTGATAGCTCATACCCTGCAGCACAACCATGACCAGCGCCTCACGCTGATCAGCAGGCAGGCGGGCAAGCGCAAAACTCAGATCCTTTACCGCCAGACGATCCTCATGGTCCGCCTTGGTGGACAGCATGTCGCCCGGAAGATCATCGATATCCGTCGTTGCTCTGCGCTTGCGCAGATCCGAGATGAAGCGATTCCGCAGGATCCGATGCATCCATGCCGCGAAGTTTGTTCCGGGAATAAAGCTGTCACGGGCTCCAAGTGCGTTACACACGGCATCCTGCACCAGATCTTCCGCCTGGGCACGATTTCTGGTGAGAGCAAGAGCCTGCACACGGAGCTTCGGCAGGATAGCAACGATCTGGGTCTGGAAGGTATCAGCCATCTTTTTTCCCCTATTCTTATGGGATCAATGAATGGCGACACTCATTCGTTCCATCAGACAGAGATTTTTTCGATCACGAGAAAGCGAGGTCTGCTTTATCGGGATGCAGACCTCATTATCCCTGTTTTCATAACGCCGCTCATGGCGACAAGTTTTCGAAACAGACTTTTCGTCGCAAAAAAGATCAGAGCGTGAAGCTGAACGCCGAACTGAAAACAGCAGCATTCTTGAAGACCGTGCTTCCGCCGGGGCGCTGGATATACTGAAAATCAGGCTGCACGCTGATGCCCGGGACGACCTGAATCGTATAGAAAAATTCATAGATATTTTCATGAGACTGGATGCCGTAAGGCACGCCGAAATTCGCCCCCTGGAACGGCAGCCCCGCAGCCTGCGACGCTTCCTGCTGCCTGATGGCCGAACGGCTGAACTGCGCCCACTGGAACGCGAACCCGACCATGTCTTTTGGCCTGTTCCACCAGTAACCAGTATCCATGATCACGCCGACAAGGTGATTTTTCATCGCCGAGGTCTGACCCGAGGCGTAGCTGTACTGCCCACCGATGATAAAGCCATTCATTGGCCCGTCACCATGACGCACCAGCATCTGATCGATCATGACCCACATGGAGGTCTGCCCACTCTGACGCCGCGCGGGCTGTCCCGACGTCACCCAGGCATGACCGTAGATATCTCTATAAAGGTCATCGTATTTTGAATTGTCATACATCGCGCCAACCTTGTAGTGGCCGATCAGATGATCTTTTCCGAACTCCGGAATCCAGCCCAGCTCAACTTCGGTCGAAAGTTTTCCAAGCCCTGGCTGCGCCCATGCCCAGCCGGAAATGCCGCCGTTATAGGCATGGGGAGACACCGCAAAAAGACCGCCCATGACGTAGAAATGCTTCGTCGGCATCAGACGCAGCACAGTACCGATGTTTCCCGACGGCCAGTCACGACCACCATTCAGGTATTTTGTCGGCGTGACGTTACCGCACATCCACACATTCATGAATGAGCAGCCCCAGGGAGAGTTGTTGAAGAACGTCCCTGTCGGAATCCAGCCCATCGCCAGATCAACCTTGTTGTGGTACATCGACTTTTCAAAATAAGCCCATACCAGATGGGCCACGACGTTACCACGCGCACCGTAAATCTGCTGCACCTGGTTGCCATTATCACCAAACTCGGCGCTCAGGTTTCTTCCGTGACCGTTGACCGCCAGCATGTGCAGCCAGAAATTGTCAGACCAGTGACCAGCATTCAGAATCTTCTGCCAGTCGATATCCAGAGTGACGCCGACCTGTCCGGCATCCGTCACTGTCTGCTTCTTGCCGCCGATGGGATTGCCTGAAAGACTCTCATACACGTTTACGGCAACGTAAACGCCGTGCTTCTGGAGCCACGGCTGCACGCCGCCCCAGTCACCAAAAAGATGGGTGGTGCCATAGGGCGGACCAAATGAAGGCGGTCCGTAGGGAGACTGAAGAAAGCCCGGGATCGACTGATAAAGCGGCACGATCTGCTGATCCTCGCCATACATGGGAGGATTCGAGACATCCGGCGAAGGATCGGAAAATACGCTGCCTTTCTGGGGCTGGTTTGTCTGGTGCGTATACGGCGATCGCGCCGAGGCGCTCCCAACAAAACCGGTAGCCAAAAAGCACGCAAGCACTCCTGCGACAGCCTTGCGGATATCGAAATGAAGTATTTGGGTGACTTTCAACATAACGGTCTGCCGGGACATAATTTTTCCTTGTTAGGGCGTAGCTGCTCCGCCACAAAACGTGACAAAACATTTCCACACAAAAACATTTCCGTAGGGAGGCTCAGCAAGAGTCCATAAAGCGCCTGTTTTTATCTGTGTAGTGCCCAGAGAAGAAGTGTTGGCACTGTGTCTTAAGTGTCACGCAGGTTTCGGAGCTCCCGTCAGCGGCCAGACATGCTGAAAACTCAACGGAACATGGCCGGAACAGATAAAACAACCCGTCAGATGGTAAAAAAAACGTTTCCAGCCAGAGCGCTATAAAACCCCAAAAACATGACTTTTTTATATATTATTTGCTACAAATGAACCAATACGGACGGTATCAGGGGAATTCAGCATTCTTTTTCATGTCCCAAGGTTGACTTCTTCCATCAACGATACGACCGGGCAAAAGTTCACTCATCCTTTTCACCAGAAATATCTTTGATAACACACGGAATTCCCGCCACACTTAACACGACTTTCTGCGCCAGCCCGGCAATTGCCTGATGCAGCCAGCCCGCCTCATCCCTGAAACGGCGCGCCAGCGCATTCTCCGGCACAATGCCTAAACCAACCTCATTACCGACCAGCACTGTCAGCGCCTTGCGACGGGAAAGCACCTCCAGAAGCTGCTCTTTCGCAACCGAAATGTCCCGCTCCTCCATCAGAAGATTTGTCAGCCAGAGCGTCAGACAGTCGACCAGAACCGGCGCATCACCCGCAGCCGCCAGCGCGTCTGCGAGTTCCAGCGGCTCTTCAATCGTACGCCAGCCTTCTCCACGATCCGCCTGATGGCGAACGATACGCTCCTGCATCTCGGCGTCCCAGGCACGCCCCGTGGCCAGATAGACCCATGGCGCGGGAAATTGTTTCACCACGCTCTCGGCGTAACGACTTTTGCCGGACCGGACGCCACCCAGAACCAGTTCAATCATTGCCCTTACCCTCCGAAAACGGCATGTCTCTGTCCATGAGCACGCCCCCTTTTACAGACATGGACAGTCTGCGCGCCCTGTGCCGCGAACCCGTATCCAGCGATCCTCTCGCCATAAACCAGATTGCCGAACGTGAGGCCACACTCACCAAACCGGCTGGCAGTCTCGGACGGCTGGAGGAACTGACGTCATGGCTTGGCGCATGGCAACGGCGAAGCACGCCCCGTCTTGAGCGCGTCCAGACAATCATCTTCGCAGGCAATCACGGCGTCGCGGCGCAGGGCGTGTCGGCATGGCCGTCAGATGTGACCGCCCTGATGGTGCAGAATTTCCATAACGGCGGTGCAGCCATCAACCAGCTTTCCCGGTATGCGGACACCACTCTGACCGTAGAAACGCTGGAAGATCTTCGGCCGACGGAGGATTTCACGCAGACCGCCGCCATGAACGACGAAACCTTTCTGCGCACGCTCATGCGCGGCTTCAATGCCGTTTCCCCGGAAACCGATCTGCTCTGTCTGGGTGAAATGGGTATCGGCAACACCACACCCGCAGCCGCACTTTCGGCAGCGCTCTTCGGTGGCGATGGAAAAGAATGGGCCGGACGGGGCGCGGGCAATGACGATGAGGCGATGGCGCGAAAAATTTCCGCCATCGATCGAGCGCTGGAACTCCATCGCGCCTCTCTGACCGACCCGCTTCAGGTTGCCCGACGACTGGGAGGGCATGAACTCGCCGCCATCATGGGAGCCGTCATCGCTGCGCGGGTCCACGGTATTCCGGTGCTTCTGGACGGTTTCGTCTGCACGGCCGCGGTCGCTCCCCTCCATGTTCTGCATCCTGAAGGATTGACGCACTGCCGGATCGCGCATTGCTCCGCCGAGCCCGGCCACACACGTCTGGCGGCCTTTCTGGAACAAAAGCCTCTTCTGGATTTCGGACTTCGTCTGGGCGAAGCGTCCGGCTCCACCCTTGCTGTGCCGTTGCTCCGGGCTGCGCTCGCCTGCCATACCGGCATGCACACCTTTGCCGAGGCCGGGATTGGCTGATAATCACAACAGATCAGTTTCGGGACGTATCGCCGCAGATTTTCTTGCCGCTCTCGGCTTGTTCACCCGCCTGCCTCTGCAATGGCTCGCAAAACACGCAGGAGAGGTCGATCTTCGCCGCTCAATCTGGGTCTGGCCGCTTACCGGCGGCCTGATCGGCGGCCTGACAGCGTGCGCCATGTGGCTTGGCTCTGCCGCACATCTTCCGCCTGCTGTTTCGGCCATCTGCGCCGTGATGGTGCAACTGCTCATCACAGGCGGCCTGCATGAAGACGGCCTTGCGGACTGTGCGGACGGATTGGTCGGCGGCAGAACGCCGGAGCGCCGTCTGGAAATCATGCGGGACAGCCGCATCGGCTCCTATGGGGCCTTGGCGTTAGGCACTGCTGTTGCGCTCCGCTGCGCCTGTATTGCCTCCTTGCCAGTATCCTGTCTGTTCCCATCACTGATTCTGGCAGGCAGTCTCTCGCGGGCGGCCATGCTTCTGGAACTGAAACGGGGAAAGCCTGCGCGACAGGATGGACTGGCCAGCGCCCTGTTTCCTCTTCCGCCCCGTTCTTTGGCGCTTGCGCTCCTTACTCCGCTGTTACTGGCGCTGCTGCTACTGCCGGCCAACGAAATCATTGCGCCTTTCGCAGCAGCGCTTCTGACGATCATTCTGATGCATCGCTTCAGCATGAAAAAAATTGGCGGCTTTACAGGCGATATTCTTGGAGCAGAGGCCGTGCTTGCGGAACTCGCTGTCCTTGTCACGCTGACGTCTCTCAATGGATAAAATCACAGACCATTCTATAGAAAATTCAAAAATCTTTAGTTTGTGATGATATGTGTCCGCTCAGTCCCAAACGCCACAAAGAAAAACCGTCCCTTTGATCCCGTTTTATAAAAAGCCTTTATAAAACGGGTCTTATCGATCCCAACGGCATCGCCGCAACAGCCAGATCGATGTTTTTTCCCGAAACAAGCGCCTCCAGAACACGCAGAGGGCCTCCGTGCGAGAGGACTACACAGGACGATCCCGCATTAGTCTCGTTCCAGAAAGCCGTGACTCGAGCAATCAACTCCTGACCGCTCTCCCCCTGTGGAGGCACAAATCCAAGCAGGTCAGCCGCCCATTCATCAAGAGCGTTCCGGGGAATATTATCCCAGACGCGCATTTCCCAGTTTCCGAAACTGATCTCTTTGAGACGCGCATCCAGACGCAATTCACAATGCGTGCGTGTCGCCACCCATTCAGCGGGAATACGACAGCGCGCCAGAGGGGACGCCACCAGTCTTCGAATACCGGCTGTCTGTATGTAATCAGCCAGTTGAGAGGCAAAAAACTCCCAACCGGCGGCAAGCCCCACGTCAGACTGACCGTAACAGGTGCCCGGGGATACCTCGACTGGAGGGTGTCGTGCGAGGCATCGGATGGTCACGGGGGCTGTCGATCTGCCTCTCTATCAAATCCGGGACAGAGGCATTTCGAAATGATGGTCGGGCTTGTCGCCCACCATCGACAGGATACCAAAATTGTCTGAAACGAGCTTGAAAGAGACCGTTACATTATTCTGGGTTCCGCTCCATTCATCATTGCTTTTCTGGGACAGAGAGAAGCTGGGCTGACCGGATTTCTGCAGATTCTGCGGCAGTTTCACAACAAGACGGCTTGCCGGCCCCGCTGCCCGATTGGCGACAAATGTCACGACGGTGCCCATGGAGGACCAGTCTCCTGCAAAAAACGATGCAGAATGAACGGTTTTTGCAGAGGTCTCGGATTGCGGCGCTGCATGCGCCGGCACAGACATCCCAAAGGAGAGACCAGAGATAACTGCCGAGCAGACAACGGCAAAACGTAAGCGCATGATGGTATATCCTTGTTTGCCCGGACATCAAAAAACAAACAGGTTTCTCCAGATATCCCGACCTGACACAGTTCACACCCAGAGATGTGCCTTACCTCCCCCTCTACGTCTACCCTGCTCAGCGCAGACGGTCCTTTCAGCAAATGCACACCGACAGGTCAGAAAACGCACGGAAGGGGCATGTCATATACATGTGCCGGGTCATTTCAGACTCGCTCTGCTTTTCCCGTTTTCTGACGGCACGTGACCACAGAAATCCTGACTATCCTGCCGAAGGATCAACGCGACATTTCGGCACGAATGGCCTGTTTTTCCATGATTCCGTGCTTACCGTCGGAAATCATGGAAGAGAGTGAAACTGCCCCGGCGTGCCCTGATCCGTTTCCACCCGGGCCGCCACCCTGTCCACACGGAGACTGAACAGTTTCGGCAAGGACGTGTCCGGGTTCGGACAATTTCCGGAATGCTTTTCCATCACGTCAATCATTGTTGCCGTCGGAGGGCTGTTTCCATTCACAATGAACAGCAGACAGTCAGGACGATCGCCCGTCATGCCGTTGTGCGTAATCGTCTGGCGCAGATGCCTTACCAGCGCCGTATCATCAAACCAGCTTGCTGGTTTGAAAGTATACTGGTCGACCAGACGATCCATGAAGCCTGATTTCGCCAGAACAATCATTAGCAGACTGAGCGGCAGAACCAGTATCAGACGGCGCAGGATATGCTGCTTCAGGGAACGCCCCTTGAAAGGACCACTCGTGAAACGACGCGGGCCTTTCCCTGAATCCGGTGTCACAGGAGGTGCCATCAAGTATTTTCTTTCCAGACAAAGCCGTCACGCGCCAGCAACTGATCTGACGAGGCCGGTCCCTGCGTCCCGGCAGGATATGTTTCAAGCGGACGGATGTTCTTTTCCCAGCCGTGGAGAATCGGTTCGATCCACCGCCAGGATGCCTCAACCTCGTCCCGTCGGATAAACAGAACCTGATCGCCACGCACGGCGGCCATCAGCAGGTCTTCATAGGAATCCGGGTAACGGGTGTTGAAAGCCTTCACATAATCCACATCCAGCACCGATTCCCGCAGACGATACTGCTCCGATGCAGGGTCCTTGCTGGCCAGTGACAGGGAAACCCCCTCGTCCGGCTGGATACGCAGCACAAGCTGACTGGGCTCAGGTTTATCTGCAAAAATTGCCCATGGCTGTGGACGGAACTGGATGACGACTATCGTTTCCTTTCGGGCCATCCGTTTCCCGGTGCGGATGTAGAACGGCACACCATCCCAGCGGGCGGTCCGGATTTCCGCCCTGATGGCAAGATAGGTTTCCGTCGTGCTCGTCGGTGCGCCAAGATCTTCAAGATACCCGGCGACCTGCTTTCCATCGACGAGACCCTCGCCATACTGCGCCCGCACCGTATCAGTCGCGATGTCATGATCCGACATCGGTTTCAGAGCCCGCAGAATCTTCAGTTTTTCGTCTCTGAGATCCATGGCCGAAAAAGCCGTGGGCGGCTCCATCGCAACGAGGCTCAGCACCTGCAACAGGTGATTCTGCACCATGTCACGCAGGGCGCCAGCGCTATCATAATACGGTCCCCGCTTCCCCACTCCGACCGTTTCAGCAGCGGTAATCTGCACATGCGCAATGGAATCGGTGTTCCACACACGCTCAAGGATGGGGTTTGCAAAGCGGAGCGCCAGAATATTCTGCACGGTCTGCTTGCCGAGATAGTGGTCTATGCGAAAGATCTGCTCTTCCGTGAAATACAGGCCAACACCGTCGTTGATCTCGGCTGCCGTAGCCTGATCCGTTCCGATAGGCTTTTCCAGAACGATCCGGCTGCTTTCTGTAATCAGCTTGTTATGAGCAATCGCGTCCGCAGTCGGGACATAGAGCTTCGGCGCTGTCGCCACATAAAAGACGCGTGGGCGGCCTTTTTCAATGGGTAGCAGGTTGATCAGCCCGGTCCAGTCCGCATCCTTATCCGACATATCGAGCGAGACATACTGCACGAGCCCCAGAAAATCCTGGATCGTAGCGTCATCATAGGAAGCAGCCGCCACGAAGCCTTTCAGAGCTTCATGTGCCTTGGCGCGATAATCCTCGACGCTCAGTCCTGAGCGGGCAACGCCGATAATTTTCGTGCTTTTCTCGATCTGCCCACGCCGGAAACACTCATAGAAAGCGGGAAGGAGCTTGCGCATGGTCAGATCGCCAGTCGCCCCAACGATCACGAAATCAAAGGCGACAGCTCCCGGAACAGGCTGTTTTCCTTCAGCCTGAATCGTGCTGGATGAGCCAGTAGCATCCACGCGTTCAGCCATCCCGTTCTCCATTATATTCCGCCATCCATGATGTGTTCTCCCGTGCATTCAGGAGAACAACAAGCCAGCCCTTCACAGGTTCAGTCACAAGGACTGATTGGCCCCAGATTGACCAGCAAATCACGACGAAAGCAATCCGTCGGAGGCCTCGGGACACCCCATGCACGCCTCTCCCATGGGATCACAGTCCTGCCGCAGGACAGGATTTTCAGACTACCCCGAACATCCTTGCATTATTTTTTCTTTTTAAAACATTTAGTTATATGGAAACACCCCCTGCCCTGCCATAATTACGGGCTACCGTCCCTTGCTGACAAACCATATAAGGGCCGCTATCTGCGGCTATTCAGTCGCTTCGATCCACTGAAACTCTCGAGGAAATCATGTCTGACGTCCCTTTTGATATTGATGACGACGCCGCTGCCAGCCGGGCTCGCCAGGCAGCCGACCCGGAATCAAATGTAGGTGGCATTGCTGCCGATCGACTGCGGAGCATCATCGAACGCGTTGAGCGTCTGGAGGAAGAACGCAAAGCTCTGGCTGGTGACATCAAAGACATTTTCAGCGAAGCAAAATCTGCCGGATTCGATGTCGCGACCATCAAGCAGATCCTGCGTCTGAGAAAGAAAGAGCCCTCCGAGATTGAAGAGCAGGAAACGCTGCTTGATATCTACAAAAGAGCCCTTGGAATGTAATTCCGTTTTTTTTCACAAATACCCAAAAAAAACAGTCAGATATTCCGGTGTTTTTTAAATTTCCTATGCTTGAAATATTTATAATTTTAAGCATAGGATTTCAAATAAAGTTAAGACACCCTGCAGGCCATTTCATTTCGATATTATTTATATTCATTGCCTCTACCCGCCTTGTCAGCGAGAGAAAATCTTGTTTTGCGTACGGCATGTAGAATTGCGGTTCCGCCGCATGACATTGCTGATACAGAGCGCTTTAGGCACACATGCTTAAGCTCACAGAGCTTCCCAAAAAGGACTATTGAAAAGCAGAAGCTCCATGAATGAGCGATGTTAAATTCGGTTTACGTATTTAACCCGTTATTAACATATGTTTCGTTATTTAGACATGACATCACTTTTTACACAGCGACACAGACATGATTTCGTCCAAAAACACACTCCCACTGACACTATGGGGACCTACAGCCCGTCAGGAGACTTCGGTCGAGTTTCGGACGCCGTCAAGCTCTCCGCTGAAAGAGCCTCCACGCGCATCAGCCTTTAGAGGCATAGCTATCGGCGCTGCTTTCTGCATGCCATTTTGGGCGGGAGTCATATGGCTTGTAGCTGATCACTTCCATTCGTGAAAATTAGCCCCACATACTTCCGAGGGCAGATGCGCTTTAATACGGAATCTGAAATTCAGACCAGCGCGAAGTCCTAAAAGCGCTTTCGAAAATTCATGAATAAGCGTTTCTATGCAGTATAAGGCCCTCCATGACGATGAGGATCATGGAGGTTCGATCTGGATCAGCTTGTTCACGGTCTTTAGCAAGGCGAGACATCGGGTCATTCATTCGACGTCTCTTTAGTCACCTCGCCTCACTCATTACACAATGAAAGTCCCATAAAGGGTTTTTCTGAAAAAGACTTCAGAAAAACCTTTCATAGATTGTGATGACATCCCCTGGAGCAAGATAGGTCTCTTCCGAAATCTTGCCCTTCATCGGCCGACCATCCGGTGTTCCTTCTGTTCGAACCACACTCGCCGGATTTTTTATGGCTCGATACGTGTATCCTCCAGCAAGAGCGACGACTGTTTCCATAGTCATTCCAGGAAGATAATTATACTGGCCTGGTTTCTGCACTTCTCCCAGAACAAACACCGGCCTGTATTGAGTCACCTCCACTGAAACGCTCGGTTTATGTAATAGACCCCGCGTTCCCAACTGACCGCTCAGAGACGCCGCAAAATTCTCCGGAGTCTGGCCCGCCGCCGTGACTGTTCCCAACAACGGAAACGCGATCGTACCCGCATCACTGACAGAGAACGAATTACTTAATTGCGGGTCATTATATGTCAGAATCCGGATCTGATCCCCCGCTCCAAGATGATAGGCCCCAGTCACGGGAGGGATCGGCTTCAGTCCATGTGTTGGGGAACATGCAGCCAGAAGCAGGCCAGATATGCCGACCACGACAAAACGCTTTATGAGACGTATCGACATTCTGTAATCGCACTCCATTGCAGAGAAAAAAGAAGATTTCAAACCGGCTGTTTCCAGTCACTTAACGGGCAAACGCCACACCAAATGTTATTGAATTATTTGTAAACGTGGCATGAGAAAAACCGTTATTCAGAATGGCAGGCACGCCGTGCTTTGTATAACTGGAAGTATGGCTGTAGTTCAGAGTCAATTTAACATCCCGTGTGAATTGCCAGTCCAGACCGGCCATAAAGTTGATCTGATTTTGCTGCCGTGACCGGGTTCCCTCAATGGATGATCGGGAGTCCGTGCGTGCATATGCCGTGCTTCCATGAAAAAAAAGATCCCTTCTTAACTCACGGTCCCAACGAATCTGCGCAGTTGACATCACCTGATTACGTGAAAACGCAGAAGTCGGATCGAATAACCCCCGCTGCCCGGAAAACGTCAAGGTATTCAGCCTGTCCGGCATCCATAATACCTGCGCCTCTGCTGTCGGTGTTGTAACCGGACTGCCTCCTCCTCTTGTAAAACGGCGTGTTTCCCCACCAGCCAACAAACGATACTGCAGAACAGGATCAGCACGAAGATCAACACCCACAAAACCGCCGCCACTGACATAATCACTGGAAAGTTGCCCAGCACGAGGGGCGAACTGTGCTTCAGATCCTCGCAGAACCGCCACGAGTGCATTACCTCTCGAAATCTCGAAGCGTCCCTGCAATACCTGCATTTCCAATTGATGGCTCAGTGCGCTCATATTCCGCGAAGCTGCTGGCAAAGCCCCCTGACTCTGCCCAAAAGAAAAATTATCGTATGACGCTGTAGGAATAAGAGCAAAACGTGTCCAGTTTTTATGATAACTCATTCGCACATCGTCTGTGCTGTAAGGCACAGGATAACCAACTCCGAAGTTACCAAGATCAGTTGCAGAGAGATGCTTAAGAGAATGAGAATACCCTAAAGACAACGTATCACGGCGAAGATTAAGCATACCACCTGCAGCCGCAGACCAGTCTGTGTAATTGGCAGCACTGAGTGAAGGATAGGCTTGGTTTGTTACCAACATCGACGCTCCAACAGCGTGCCTGGACCAGTTCGAATTTACTCCTAATCCTGCCGAAGTAATAAGAGAAGCGCTCGATGTATGAGGCACCCCCAAAATACTTGTTCTGTAACCGATCTGTTGAGAAGCTGTCGGTTTGAGGATATAGGCTCCGACAGGAATACCCGTGTGTTTATGTTGAACTATTTCTCTCAGAGAAACATTTCCAGTTGCGTCCCCTGAGTAGCCCGGCAGTTCAGTTGGAAAATACTGCTGGGCAAGTTGCGCACGCGCTTCTGGAGCAGACAGAATCATACACGCTGGCATAAACAAAAATAGTGTATTAAAAAAACAACCTATTCTGCCGTTGTCTTCATTCATATATCGACGTTTAACCATCATATTCAGGATACACGCTCAGATGAAATCATAGGTATATGCAGAACTTCATTGTAAATATTTACATAACGTCGAGCGACATCTTTCCAGTCGTAGTTTCGGGCTCCCGCAATAGCAGAAGATCTTCCAACTGCCATTACCTCGGTATCACGCTGGCAGGTTTCAATTTTCGCAGCCAGACCCGCCATATCATTTTCTTCCAGCAACAGCCCCGCACCTGTCTTGCCAACCAGACGACGAAAGGGAGCTATCCCGCTGAGAACCGGAATAAGACCAGCCGACATGGCTTCCACTGCCGCAAGACCAAATCCTTCGTGATCTGAAAAGCTTGCAAACCAACTGGCGGCAGAAAGAGCATCGCGCAACTCTTCATCGGACGGCTCTGCAACAAATTTCACAGCGTTCTGCACGCCGATGCGTTCCGCAATTTTTTCCAGATCTGAAACGGATTGCTCCGCCGGCCTTCCAGCGACAATCAACCTCCATTCCGGATTCTGCTTTTTCAATGCAGCCAGAAGATCAAACAGACGATCAAGACGTTTATGCGGCGAAAACCGTCCGAAGCTTATCAGTGTGCGAACGGGTGTCTTTGAAGCCGCATCAGAAAATTTCGACTGATTGATCCCATTCTCAATGGTGATCAGACGACCTTTTGCCACATCCGCAAAAATGTCCGCATCATTCTGACTGCAGGCGACAACTTTGGCATACGCCCTGATACTGGCTCGTGTCAGCGTTGCAAACCACAACTTCTTGAGCCCGGCATACGCGCCACTATGGAAAAAACCACCATGCGTAGAAACAACAAGAGGCTTTCTGACAAGAAATTTTGTCAGTGCAAAGAAATCAAAAAAGAAATCAATTGCATGTACATGAATGAGGTCTGCTCCTCCGATATGCGCAATTACGCTGGGAGCCAGCGGATACCGGGTAGATCCACACCAGGGCACCCGTGACACCGGAATACCCCGTATGGATTCACGGGGAGGCAGCACTCCCTCCCTGTTAAACACTGTATTCAGTGTGATGACCTGAGCATCAATGCCCATCGCTCTCTGTTCAAAAGCAAGGCTCAGAACAGAATCTTCCAGCCCCCCGACTGAGGGACTGAACTGTCTCACAACATGAATGATTTTCACGGGATAACGTCTTTCACGCCTGACGCCGATGGGCGATCAGTCGGGTTTCCTGCCGGGTCAACTGGGCGCCGCAAAGAAGATTGAATGATCCACTATCAGTACCTGTCACGACAAAACCCGACAGTCTGGCTCCATAAAGTCGCAGACGTTCAATACATGCCGCTGTTGTTTCTCGAGATGTGCGTCCCCAGCGACAGACAAACAACGTCTGATCCGCAACCGAGGCCATCGACAGGCCTCCAGCCGTTACACCCAAAGGAGGCGTAACAAGAATGATCATACGATAAGAACGGGAAAGATCACGAAACAGATCCTGTAGTTGCGCAATCTCAGCCCGGTCAAAAATATACCCCCGCGGGGTGCCGGCGGACATGACATCACACCCCCGGAACTGATCCCGGGAAATGACATTCCGCGCTGCCACTTTCCCCTGCAGCACATCCGAAAGGCCCAGAGAGCCTCCGGCCCTGCTTCGGTCGAGACCCACACGGCGACTGAAATCCGTATCAATAACAAGAGCGGTTTCGCCAGCTTCTTCTCCGGCGGCGGCAAGCCAAGCAGCAAGCGTCATCTTTCCATCACCGGGCAGCGCCGAGGCAATGGCGATAATCCTCGTATCGCCACCGCGCCCAGCCCCACTGGCCATGGACAACTGCGCTCCCAGTTGTCTCACAGCTTCGGCGGGCAGAGAGAATGGATGATCCCGCATGAGATCAACTGGTGATTTCTTTTTTCCTGTCTGAATCCGCGGGAAAACAGCCAGAAGAGGCATGCCACCAAAGCCTCTGAATTCGTCCAGATCCGCAAACCCCGGAGAAAAGAAGATGCGTAGCGCAACCGCACCAACACCACCAACGAGAGCAAGGACGATGACGCCCATCATCAGCTTCTTACGATTGGGGAAAGTGGCTGTCGCCGGGACAGCTGCATGTGAAACAAACATGACAGGCGGCTGAAGCAGGGCAACGCGATCCGTCAGTTGTTTGGCCCGATCAAGGAAGGCTTCATATACGCCTCGTGCGCTTTGTGATTCCTGATCCAGGGTACGATATTCCGCCTGCGCCCCACTCTGCTGGCCTGACTGAACACGAAGGCGATCAAGGGCTGCCGTCAACTGGTCCACATCGGCCCGTGCAGAAGCAAGATCTCCATTGATCGACAGCAGAGCGCGACGGGTAGCGGCGGACAGATTCGCCCGGCTACTGGCAATCTGTCTGTCAAAGGCAATAACGTCCGGGTGATTGGGGCCGAAAGAGGCGCTTTTCTGCGCTCTCTGGCTTTCTTCCTGCATAAGCGCTGTGGCGGCAGCCACCACAAGAGGCTGTTCACCCAGAGACAGCAGGGTCTGCGGATCACCACTCTGGATGGCTGCTTTCAAGGTAGCCACCCGTGCCTGAGCCGCAGCGTAGCGTGTCTGGGCCTGTCCCAGACTGACCGCCATGTCAGATATCTGATGCTCGACAAGAGGAGAGCCGCCCGTCGTATTTACAAGCGCATGCTGGACATTATAGGCGCTGGCAGCCCGCTCAGCTTCCAGCCAACGCTGACGAAGCGCCGCAGTCCGGTCATCCAGCCATTCGGCTTCACGCTGCAGATCGCTACGTTGCTGATTCAGCGCCAGCTTCTGATAGTTGGTGACAAAAGCATTTGCCACGGCAGCTGCGCGTTCGCCCGTATTGGCTTTTGCGCTCACAGTAATGATGCGCGATCTTGCCTGCGGCTCAACCGTCACGCTGGCAAGCAGAGCGTCGATCTGACGGTCCATGACACCAACGCTGTTGCTCGGCACCTCTGTCCCGGCAACGCACCCCAGCTTGACGCCATGTTCACATAGAAAATGATGCCAGTTATGCGAGACCGGTGGCGGCGGTGGCGGAAGTTCCTTCAGAACCAGAGCCGCCACATCTCGTGATGCAATCAATGCAGCCTGTGTCGCAGGTTCGTCATCTTCGATGGATCTGTTCGCATCAGGAGACTGCGCCATCGGGTCAACAACATGCGTTGTCACGACCACGGTTGCAGGCGCCATAAAGGATCGCTTCAGCGACAGAACCGCCAGCGTACCCAGAAGAAAAATCACCAGAGCAACAGCACTGAACAGATAGCGATGCCGCCAACCCATCGAAAAATAGCGCATCATGAGCCCATAGGCTCCTGCGGCAACCGGAGGAGGTTCAGCTCTTGGCTGCTCGAAAGTACAGTCCAATGGTCGATCAAGCATACCAGAAGGATCCTACATCCAACAAAATTATATCAGTGTTCTCAAGTCCTTGCGGATGACACCGTTGTTTTACCAAGCAGGGCGCACAATCGCCACCATAGTACATATGCGCCAAAACAGGGTAGTCCCAGTAGATATCGACGCCATAATCTTGTGGGCTCCCGACTCAGTCTGACTAGCCATTCAAGCCCCAGATTCGCAACCCATCTCGGAGGGCGTGACACACGTCCCGCAGCGTGATCGACAAGCGCTCCGGCCGTGATGGCCACCACCGGGGGCAATCTGTCCCAGTTGTCCCACAACCACCGTTCCTGACGGGGCATTCCCATGTTGAGCAAAAGCACCGACGGCTTCGCTGCTACAATTTTTTCGATGACACGCTCGGATTCCGGACTTCCGGGCGTGGCATCAAAAAAACCATGCTGAACACCGGCGGTGCGACAGCCATATTTCGCAGCAAAGGCAGCGGCTGCTTTTTCAGCAACGTCCTGCTCTCCACCCAGCCAGAAAATATTTGCCGTATCGCCGAGCGCAGACAGCATATTGCCGATCCACTCAGGCGGCGTTGTCCTGTGCAGGTTCTTTCCCGTCAGAAACATTGACGCCAGCTGCACACCCGCACCGTCGCAAAACGCGATTTCAGCCTTATCAAAAAGTTCACGCAGCCACGGTTGTTTTTGGGAAAGAGTTACGCAATGGGCGTTCGCATTGATGACCCTCGCCGCCCCACCCTGCCGAACGGTTTCCGTCAGACACGCAACAATATCCTCACGGGGAATATCCATCAGATCCAGCCCCATGACCTCCACGACGGGAAAATCGTGCCCACAGAACCGTTTTGATTTTTCCTTGAGCGCGATGTCAGAATGCATGACGGCTGAAGACCTCCCGAACGATGGTCAGAATCATGATCCTGAAATCAAAAACAAGAGACCAGCGACGGATATAATCCAGATCATAGGCCACTCTTTTTTTCAGATCATCAATCGTGACAAGCTCCCCACGGGCGCCGTTGATCTGTGCCCATCCGGTGATGCCGGGTTTGACGTGATAACGCAAAACATATTCGGCCAGAGCATCATCCAGCAACAATCCTCCCGCACGTGTGTGAGGCGCATGAGGTCTGGGACCTACCAGAGACATCTCACCCTTGAGAACATTCAGCAGTTGGGGAACTTCATCGATGCTCAGACGTCGTAACCACTTTCCGATACGCGTCACACGGGGATCGTCCCGGCTTGTCTGACGCTCAGCCATGAGATCAGACATATGGGTATGCATGGACCGAAACTTGTAAACCATGAATTCCCGGCCGTTTTTTCCGATCCGAGGCTGCCGAAAGAAAACGGGGCCTTTCGAATCGCACTTTATGGCAAGCGCAACGCCGATGAGAAACGGAAGGAGAAAGATGGAAACACAGAAGGCCAGAAGAAAGTCGACAACCGTCTTCTCAAGAAGCTGCACATCGGAAAGCGGTCGTCTCTGAATCACAAAGACCGCATTTTCACCCAGAAATTCACAGGGGAGAACGCGGTCAAAACCAGAGACAAGATGTGGAGTAACGTAGATATCCGAAAGCACGGGCTTCAGGGACACCGCTACATTACGAACCCTTGTCTCCGCGTCACCTGCCTCAGGAAACGCCAGAATGATGGCATGCAACGCCTCCCGACGACTTCTGTGAATCAGATCATCAAGCGTTCCGTCGAGTTTTCGATCAGCATCGTACTGCGCAGTGTCGTCGAATTGGCCGAAGAGCGAATAAGCCTGACCTGCATCTGAACACAGGCGGTTCACCAGATCCGTCGCCACGGCTCCCGTTCCAACAATCGCAACCCGACGACGCAGTCTGGCGACGATGGCAGGCTGATGCAGGCAGAATGTCAGCACGGACCGCTCGAAGGAAAGCGCAGCACATACGCATATCGCCCACATCACAGCCATTTTCAGTGATGCAACACCATTCGCCATCAGAATGGTCGACGCGGATTTCTCACACTTGAGGCAATTTCGGGTCATTTTGTAGAATTCAGTCATCCCACAGGAGCCCGATCTGGAATATTGACGATATTCTGCTTCTGGCGGCGGGT
>NZ_JAAABN010000005.1 GCF_011516765.1 Acetobacter sicerae
CCGCCTGATTGAGGCGGGTTTTTTTATGTCCGGAATGCGCCGCAGGATGCACATAGGATGCAATCGGGAGCAAAAACGCAGCGTAGATACGGCTGATTTCACGTGTGCGTGGTAACTGAAGCAAGCTCACTTTAAAGAAGTGAATCAGCGGAATATCCCAACTGTGACAAGATCTCCTGCCGCAACTTCAAAAAACAGGGATCATCCCTGTGGCGGTGGAAGGGTGCATCCACGCGGATATCGGACAGGATACGTGAATGGTTAGTGCCGCCCAATACTATCACGCGTGTCGCCAGAAAGAGGGCTTCATCAACATCGTGAGTGACCATGATCGCGGTGAAATCACGCTCTTTCCATAGTCTGTGTAACTCTGTCTGCATGGTGAGACGGGTCAAGGCGTCCAGCTTTCCCAGCGGTTCGTCAAGAATGAGCATTCGTGGATGGTTAACCAGTGCCCGCGCCAGTGCTGTGCGCTGGGCCATGCCTCCTGACAGCTGATGCGGCCACGCTTTTTCAAAACCGCTCAAGCCGACAAGACGAATGGCCTCTTCGACAGCCTGATCATTTCTCTTTCCGGAAATGTCCTGTGAGAGCGCGACATTCTGGCGTACGGTTCGCCATGGATAGAGCGTCGGGTCCTGAAACATCACAATACGATCCGGCCCCGGTCCGGTGACTGGCCTGCCGTCCACCTCGATCCAGCCCGCCGCCGGTTTCTCCAGCCCGGCGATCAGGCGCAGCAGAGTCGACTTGCCGCACCCTGACGGTCCCAGAAGAGCGACAAACTCTCCCGCCTCCACGCTCAGATTCATCTCGTGAATAACCGGGCGGTACACGCCATCAATGTGATAACCGTGTTCTACCCCGCGCACATGCAGGGCCAGTTCCTCACCCGGCGCTTTTGCCTGAGCCGTCACCATTTGAGACCATCCTTCTGCCAGACAAGCAACCTGTCCCGCACCCGGAAAAGCAGTGTGATCAGACCCGTGCACATGACCGACATCACCACGAGGGCCGCATACATATTGGGATAGGCTGCCCATCCCTGAGCCCACTGCATGTAAAAGCCGAGCCCCGCTTTCACGCCCAGCATTTCGGCCACCACCAGCATGGCGAAGGAGGCACCCAGCCCCATGAACAGACCGACAAAAATCTGTGGCAGAGCAGCGGGCAACGCTACGTGGAAGACAAGAAACCGCTCCTTTGCGCCCATGGTGCGTGCCACATCGTGAAAGGCCGGGTCCACAGCTGAAATGCCCGACCAGGTCAGAACCGCGACAGGAAAAGCAGAGGCCAGCATCATCAGGGCTTCACCGGCGACCCAGCTCGAAGGGATCATCACGAAGGCCAGTGGCAGAAGCGCGACGGGAGGGAGGGGGCCGATCATGCGCAGGATGGGATGTGCCCAGTAACGGAATCGCAGCGACCGTCCCAGTCCGATCCCCACGGCAATGCCGATGAATGACCCCAGACCATAACCCACGAGCAGCAGTCCGAGTGAGTGAAGCAATGAATTGCCGAGGCGGGACCAGTCCGTGAGGAAAACATCAAGAAGATCCTGCGGTGTTCCGAAGAAAGGACGGGGCAGCAGAAGCAGTTTGGCCTGAGCCACTTCCCACGCGCCAAGCCCCAGACCGAGCGCCACCGCCCATGCCGCGCGCGCCCGGAGCAGTTTCAGCGCTGCGCCGGCCAGTAACGCTACTCCCACCACCGCAAACCCGGCGGCCAGCACATTGGTGGCAGGAAAATCGTCTGCATCCGGCCAGCGCCATGTCAGCAGGGCGGCAAGCAACCACACCGGTCCTGCCAGCCATGCGACGGGCGACACCTGCACTGCAGTCTTCCGACGGGTAACTGCTGAATCCATCCCGAACGTCGCCTCCGCCCCGCTCATGATGCAAACAGATCCTGTGTGACCCGTGCTGCATAGCGGGCAGTGTCAAGCGACGGCCGGAACACACCGATTTCTTTCAGAGCTTCTGCATAACGCACGATCTCATCACGGAAAGAACCGGAAAGCGTCTGGTGATGATGCCCCTGAATACGAATCATTTCGGCCAGATCTTTCGCAGGAACCCTGGGGGCAAAAGGCTGGAATATTGCACCGGCCTCATCAGGGTTGCAGGCCAGCCACGCTCCTGCGTCCATGATCGCACGGGTCACAGCCCGCGCCACATCCGGTTCATCGCGCACAAGACTGCCTCGCAACCCAATGACGCAGCAGGCGGTATGCGCCCATGTGCCGGTCATGTTGCTGTCGATATCACGCAGGTTGAACTGTTTCTTCTGTATCCAGCTGACAGGGTCGGCATCCGAAATGGCCTGCACCTCTCCCCGCTGGAGAGCCAGCGGCAGCAGGTCAGGGGGAAAAGCGCGCCACGAGACGTCCGTTTCCGGGTCCACTCCCACCTCTTTCAGGCGAATGGAGAAGAAATTGCGATCAGGCCCTCCCATGTCGGTCACACCGACCGTCTTGCCTTTCAGATCAGTCAAAGAGCGGATCGCGCTGTCCTGCGCCGTCATCAGATACATGCAGCCCGCATGAAGACCGGCCACCAGCTTGACGTCAAAGCCCTGCTGTAATGGCTTGAGCCACCGCAGCGCCATGCCGGGCGCTCCGTCCGCCTTGCCCGTGGCCAGCGCTTCAAGAAGCTGGTCGGTCGCACCACCGAAATTGACGTAATCCACTTCAATATTATGGCGGGCGAAAAAGCCTTTTTCCTTCGCCACAGGCACTGCCGCCGTGCAGACCGAATTCTCGTTCCACGCGATTGTCAGTTTGCGTGGCGTGGCAAGCGGCGTGACCGCGCCGGTGATCGCCGCCGTGCACGGTTCCGCATGTCCCGTAGCGTCCTGGGCATGAAGCGGACGGGAAGCGAGGGCGGCCGCTCCCGCACCGGACAGAATTCCGCCCAGAAGTCGCCTGCGGGAAAAGGAAGCGCCGAATGTCATCAGACCGTATCCCGAACTTTCAGAGAAGCCGCGAGCGGCGCAAAAGGAAGGTGGTGAAAGGCGCGACCGCACCAAGCAAGACCGGCGGCAATCGCGTCGCTGATCACGATGTCGCGGACTGCGCAGAACAGCACGTCATGTGTTCCTGACGTGCGGATATCCTCAATCACACAGTCCAGAGTCACAGCCGCATCATCGAGAAGCGGCGCGCCTGTTTTTCCAACGCGCCAGACGCCGGATGCGAATTTCTCCTCGGGCGCGCGGCGGGAACTGGCGAACACGCCTGCCACATCGTCATGTCCATGACCGAGAATGCTGATCCCGACCACGCCGTTGCGCTGGAATGCTTCGTGAGAGCGGTTGCTGCGGTTAAGGCACACGAGCACTGTGGGCGGTGTGTCGCTCACGCTTGTCATGGCGGAGACGGTCAGGCCCTGACGCCCGGCCGGACCGTCTGTCGCCACCACCGTCACGGGCGCCCCGAGACGGCTCATGGCTTCCCGAAACAGTTCAGCCGGGACAAAAGTCTGCTCATCGACCGCAATGCCGTCAGGCTGCATGGGAGGCTTCTCCTTTCCCCAGTCCCAACGCCGCCAGAACACGGTCGCTCTCCGTGCGGTCCATCCAGTCAGGGGAGACGTCGGCAAAGCGCACGACACGCCCGGGCCCGATGACGATCACAGCAGGCTTGGGAAGTTCCCAGGTATTTTCGAGACCGTTCAGCGCCTCGCTCTTTCCGCCTTTTGCGAGAGCACTCTGCCGGGACGGTTCATCGAACGTGTAGGAGAGACCCAGTTCGCGTGACAGCTTTAGCCCCGTATCGGTTGCGACCGGGAAAGGCAGGTCATGGCGCGTGGCGATCTCGGAGAGAAGCGCTGTCGGCTGGGGAGAGATCGCCAGAAGGGGAATGCCGGACGCTTTCAGTTCAGGCCACAATGTATCGCGATAATGAGGAAGGGCGATATTACAGGCCGGACATCCGGCGAAGCGGAAGAACACCAGAACGGCCGGTCCTTTCGCCACCAGATCATCCAGTGACACCGTGCTCCCATCCACGGCGGGCAGCGTGAACTGTGGCAGCACGTCGCCTGCCCTGACGACAGATGCGGTCTTGCCGTGATCGCGGATCAGTGTGGCCCGCTGATTGACGTTTACGGCCAGCGCCGCGGGCTCCCACGTGCGCTCGCGCTCTTCTTCCAGTTCCCGGAATTTGGCGCGAAGAGGGGCGACAGATGCGGATGACGTCATGAGAAACCTCGTTGCAGATATCGGAACAATCCGATCCTGCCGCGAAGGCTTCCCTGTCTCATAAAGAGTTCTTGTCATCCGTTCCTTGAACATTATTCAAGCGCCCGCCGCAGCCGCCAGCAGATCACCTATATCGTTCGCAGCATCGCCAAGATGGTTGCGCCGTACGAGTATGGTCTCGATCTCGGGGACAGCCGGAAGAGCATCGCTTGTGATCGTGGGCAGTCCTTCAGCAGTGGCGAATCTGCGCGTGCGGCAGCTCACACCCAGCCCTCCGCGCACGCCTGCCCGCATGGCTGGCAGATTGGGCGTTTCCAGAACCAGCCGGTAATCACGCCGTTCCTGTGTCAGGGCGCGCAGGGCGGCGTCACGAAAACGGCAAGGTGGCTCAAGAAGAACGAGAGGCACTTCGGAAAGCTCGGCAATGGCCGGATCGCCGATCCATGTCATGCGGTCATGTCCCACCACTTTCCATGTCGCGCCGGAACGGTCTCCATGCTGTCCAAGGCACAGCACCAGATCGAGTCTTGAGCGGTCAAACATTTCCAGAAGCTCCGCCGATCCGCCGATCTGGATCACAAGACGGGAACGTGGATGCGCAAGGCGAAACTGTCCCAAAACGTCCGGAAGCAGCGTGTCGGCAAAATCCTGCACCATACCGACAGTTATCGGTTCCGGTTCCGAATCCTGACCGAGCGTGCGCATGATCCGGTCGTTGAGCGCGAGGAGCTGGCGGGCATATCCGACCAGTTCCTCTCCGATGGGCGTCAGAATCAGGCGGCGTCCATCGCGCCGGAAAAGCTTCTGCTGAAGCACGTCTTCCAGACGCTTCATCTGCAGGCTGAGCGCGGACTGTGTCAGGAAAATCGTCTCGGTCGCCTGCGCCATGGAGCCTGCTTCCACGATCGCCACGAACGATCGCAGAAGTTCGCTGGGAACGTTGCGCGCCATGCGCTGAGGCAGGGGAGCGCCCAGATAAGGATCGGCGGGAGGGCCAGAAGAAGGCCGGGTGGACTGGGACATGATGGGCTCCGGTCTCGATCTCCGTTTAATGACCGGTTCGGTCACATTGCGACGGATGAAGTGTGTATTGAGCATTCCTTGCTTGCTTTTTATCAATTTTCAAGCGTTAATTTTACTACTAACTATATTTGATAGTGATTTTAGGGGGATAACCATGTCCGTCGAGTTCATCGGTTACGTCGGCAGCCGCAATCATTCAGAGATCATCCCGCCATCAGGTCCGGTCGTTGATCCGAAACATATCGAAACAGCGGCGAAAATTCATGAGAATGGCGGATTCGACCGCGTTCTGGTCGCTTTCCATTCCAATTCACCCGAAAGCATTCTCATCGCCCAGCATGCGGCGTCTGTCGCGCCGGATCTTGGTCTTCTGATTGCTCATCGTCCCGGTTTCAATGCGCCGACCATCGTCGCACGTCAGCTCGCCACGCTCGATAACCTCACGCGGGGACGTGTCGCCGTACATATCATCACTGGTGGTAGTGATTTGGAGCTGCAGGCTGACGGCGATCATACGACCAAAGCCCAGCGCTATGCCCGCACCAGTGAATATCTCGACATTGTACGGCAGGAATGGAGCCAGACCGCCCCGTTCGATTACAAGGGCGCGTTCTACGACGTGCGTGGCGCCAATTCGCTGGTCCATCCGTACAATGCGGACGCCCTTCCTGTTTATTTCGGAGGTTCTTCGGCTGAGGCGATCGAAGTCGCCGGCAAGCATGCCGATGTTTACGCCCTGTGGGGCGAAACTTACGAGCAGGTGGCCGAAACAGTCTCACGGGTCCGCGCCGCCGCCGCGAAACACGGTCGCTCGCCCCGCTTCTCGCTCTCGCTGCGACCCATTCTCGCGGAAACGGAAGAGGCGGCCTGGGCGCGTGCCGACCGTATTCTTGAAAAAGCCCGCGCTCTTCAGGAAACGACCGGATTTGTGCGTAATAAAGACGTTCCCAATGAGGGCTCGCGTCGTCTGCTGGCGGCGGCGGCACAGGGAAGCCGTCTCGACAAGCGTCTCTGGACCGGGATCGCAGAATTAACGGGCGCCAAGGGGAACTCCACCTCGCTTGTTGGCACGCCTCAGCAGGTTGCTGAAGCGCTCATCGATTATTACCGGCTCGGTATCTCCACCTTCCTGATCCGCGGGTTCGACCCGCTGCTTGATGCGTATGAATATGGCCGTGATCTGATCCCGCTGGTCCGTGAACTGGTGGCTGAAGAGGATAATCGCCGCCTGACACGCGTGGCCTGAAGCGGTCATGTCCGCCACGCATGAACGTCCCGTGCTTCTGGATCAGATCGGTGGGACCATCGCCACCGTTCTGACCGATTATGCGCAGCAGGTGCGTGTGATCGAGGGCAACCGCGACAATGAAGAACCCTGGCAGACCGCAGGTGCGGACATTCTGCTGACCGGGCCTTCGCCTGCATGGGCGAAAGCGCCATCGTCGCCTCCCGCCTCATGGCGGGATGGTCCACGCTGGGTTCAGATCGCGTCTGCCGGAATAGACAGTTTTCCAAAATGGCTGACGGAAGGACGGATCGTGACCTGCGGGCGTGGCGATGCCGCCACCCCGATTGCGGAATACGTGATCTCTGCCCTGCTTCATCATGAACGGCAGGTGGATGCGCTGCACCCGACAACGCCGCAGGAATGGACCGACGCCACCGCGCCTTTCCGGCAGAATCCTGTAACTGGCACCCTGCATGGACGCACGCTGGGTCTTGCGGGTTACGGCGCGATAGGGCGGGCCATCGCCTCTCGGGCCCGTGCATTCGGCATGCGTATCCGGGTGCTTCGTCGTAGTGCGTGGGCGGAAACGGACGAAGACATAGAGCCCGTCTCTTCACTCAGTGAGCTTTTCCGTCAGGCTGATCATCTCGTTCTGGCCATGCCACTTACTTCCGAGACACGGGGTATCATCAACGAAGATATCCTGCGTCAAGCAAAGGAAGGATTGCATCTCGTCAATGTCGCCCGTGGGGCGCTTGTGGATCAGGATGCGCTTCTACGCGCTCTGGATTCCGGTCGTCCGGCCTTCGCTACGCTGGATGTCACCACGCCTGAACCTCTTCCGGCCGGACACCCGCTCTACACGCATCCCCGTGTCCGGCTGACGCCTCATATCAGCTGGGTCGGACCGGATGTCCGCGCCAATCTTGCGCAGCGTATCCGCACAAACCTGTCCCGTTTTCTCAGGAATGAACCCCTTCTCGACGTGATCGATCCAGAACGTGGCTACTGATCACAGCAGATTTAAGGATTGTGTCCATGAACGCCATTTCTCCCGTTGCAGCTCCCAAGGCCCGCACTTTCCGGCTTGAGCCCCGTCCACCGGCGGCATCGTATGAAGAGGAACGGCTGCATCGCAAACAGCGACTGGCCGCCACGTTCCGTCTGTTCGGACGTTACGGTTTCGATCAGGGACTGGCAGGCCATGTGACGGCGCGTGATCCGGAATTTCCTGATCAGTACTGGATCAATCCTCTGGGTGTGCATTTCTCGCAGATACGCACGTCCAGCCTGCAACTCGTCGATCATGAGGGGAATATCCTGATTGGAAACCGCCCTATCAACACGGCGGGTTTCACCATTCATTCTGCGCTGCACAGGGCGCGTCCGGATGTAATTGCCGCAGCCCATACCCATTCCACTTACGGCAAGGCCTTTTCCGCTCTTGGCGTTCCTCTGCTGCCGCTCACGCAGGATTCCTGCGCCTTTTACGAAGACCATGCTGTTTTCGATCCTTTTTCGGGCGTTGTGCTGGAAGATAGCGAGGGAGACCGTCTGGCCGAGACGCTGGGCAACCGGAGCGCGCTCATTCTCCAGAATCATGGCCTGCTGACAGTCGGTCATTCCGTGGAAACAGCCGCCTGGCGTTTCATCTCCATGGATAATGCCGCTCATGCCCAGCTTCTCGCACAGGCTGCGGGACCGCTGAAGCCGATTGCTCATGATATTGCCCGCAAGACGGCCGCGCAGGTTGGCACGGAACAGGGCGGATATTTCTCGTTTCAGCCTCTGTGGGACTGGATCGTCGCGCAGGAACCCGACCTTCTCGACTAATTCCTCACGACAGGAGCGCCTCATGACCACAATCTCTTCCCTGCGTGATTTCATCGTTGATTTCACGAAACTTCACGATACGGACAGTGATCCGCAGACACTTCAGACGGAAGGAGCAAAGCTCCTCCGCAGACTGGTCTCCCGTGATGACTGGCTGCCTGACGAGTTCGCGCAGCCCAGTCCGGAACGCTACAGCCAGTATCTCCTGCACTGCGATCCGCTGGAGCGTTTCTCGGTCGTCAGCTTTGTGTGGGGACCGGGTCAGAAAACCCCCCTGCACGATCATCGGGTATGGGGCCTGATCGGCATGCTGCGTGGCCGTGAGAGCGAAACGCAGTATGAACGTGACGCAATGGGTCATTTCCATGCCACGGAAACCAGCTTTCTGGAGCCGGGTGAAGTTGCGACCCTGGCCCCGGGCGTCAATGATTATCACCTTGTGGCCAATGCGCTGGAAGGTGAAACGTCGATCTCCATTCATGTCTATGGCGCCAATATCGGCGGCGTTTCCCGTGCCATCTATGATCCGGAAACCGGCACGGAGAAAACCTTCATCTCGGGTTATTCCAGCGAAGAGACCCCCAATCTGTGGGATCGTTCCCGCGAAAGGCAGGCAGCATGAACGCGCTTTCCCCTTCTGGTGCTACGATAGCGGAAACCACCTCGGAAACCGTCCGTGAGCGGTTGCGTGCCGGTGAGGAAATTGCTCTTCTCGATGTGCGTGAAGAAGCGTTTTTTGCAGCTGGACACCCGCTTTTTGCCGTCAATCTTCCGCTGGGTCGTATCGAAGAGCTGGTGACGGGACTCATCCCCCGGCAGACCGTGCCGGTCGTGGTGTATGACAATGGTGAAGGGCTTGTTCGCCCTGCCATCGAACTGCTCAGGCAATTGGGCTATACGGATGTTTCAGCGCTTGCCGGAAATCTGGACGGCTGGCGTGCGTCTGGAGGTGAACTGTTTATCGACGTGAACGTGCCGTCCAAAGCATTTGGTGAACTGGTCGAGCATGTCCGTCACACGCCCTCCCTGCCGGCGGAAGAGGTGCATGCCCGCATCGCGCGCGGCGATGATCTTGTTATTCTCGATGCGCGACGCTTCGTGGAATACAACACGATGTCCATTCCCGGCGGTCGTTCCGTGCCTGGAGCAGAGCTCGCCCTTCGGGTGCGCGATATTGCGCCGTCACCGGACACCACGGTGATCGTGAATTGCGCTGGTCGCACACGTTCGATCATCGGCACGCAGTCTCTGGTCAATGCAGAAATTCCCAACCCTGTCTTTGCCCTGCGTAACGGTACGATTGGCTGGACGCTGGCCGGGTTCGAACTCGATCATGAAGCCGGTCGCAAAGCTCCTGATTTCACGGAGGCGAATCACGAAAAAGCTCGAAAGAGGGCGCAGGAGCTCGCCGAGAAAACGGGTGTTGAGTTCATCACTCCTGTGCAGCTTAAGGAGCTGGAAGGCCGGACAGACCGTTCACTTTACCGGCTCGACGTGCGTTCACCGGAGGAATATGAGTCCGGGCATCTGGCGGGTTTCCGTTCCGCTCCCGGCGGTCAGTTGGTGCAGGCAACGGATGAATGGATCGGTGTGCGTCACGGCACGATCGTTCTGACGGACACGGATGGCGTTCGTGCCCGCATGACAGGCCATTGGCTACGCCAGCTTGGATGGAAGCATGTTTATATCCTTGATGACTGGACAGGCCTGAAGCAGGAAATCGGTCCGCAACCAGCTCTCCTGTCGAGTCCTCTTGCTGTCGTTCCTTCGATCTCATCTGCTGATCTTCTGGCTCAGAATACAAAATCCAATCCGCCCTTGATCCTTGACCTTGCCACCAGCCGGGCATTCAGGGCAGGGCATGTTCCTGGTGCTTTCTTTATTATTCCGACGGATCTGGTGGGACACCCCGACGTTCTGGGGGCGCGACGGATCGTTCTGACTTCGCCTGATGGTGTCGCTGCGCGGATCGCGGCTCGGCGTCTCGTGGAAAACGGCGTCGAGGCACAAGTTCTGGAAGGCGGAACCGCAGCGTGGAAAGCCGCTGGTCAGGCGCTTGAAGCGGGGCTGTCCAAGGAAAATGCTCTTTCAAAACCAGTAGATATCTACAAGAGACCTTATGAGGGCACTGACAATGCCCGTGAAGCCATGCAGGCTTATCTCGATTGGGAGTTTGGTCTTGTCGCCCAGCTTGAGCGCGACGGTACGCACGGCTTTTCAGTGTTGGAAACGTAAGCCAGTCCGGTTCGTGCGGATGGAAAAAAGGGAGAAGCGGGTTGCCGCTTCTCCCTTTTCTGTTCCTGGAATATGAGTTTAGAAGGTGGCGAGAAATGAAACTGCGCACCTTCTTTTCTGATAAAAGAAGTGAAAATAATCACGCGAATAAAACTGACGATTATAACGATTTCAGTTCGGGAATGTCCGAAAATATATCCGGATTCTGAAAACATTTCGGAGTGCATAGAGATTTCAGGGAAGAGCATGGTTTCCATGCCCTCACCTGTTCTTTCCGGTCTTACAATGTAAATCGTGCAGTTGCGTAAATCGTGCGTGGGTCTGTGTAATATCCGGAATAATAGATGGGAACGCCCTGACCTTGTGTAAAGGCGGTTCCCTGAAGGTAACGATGGTCCAGCAGGTTGCGTCCCTGCACCTGTAGCTGCCAGCGCTTGTCGGGACTGGTCCAGCTCATCATGGCGTTGACATAGGTCTGGGCAGGGATCCGGTCCTGACGGTTGGCCATAGATGTTGTGTGCAGGCTGGTCTGGAAGGAAACATCCGCACCGATTACGAAAGTTCCCGGAAGAGACACAGGAATATGATAGGTCAGAGAGCCCGCATTCTGGAAACGGGGTGACCAAGGAAGTGGGGCTCCGGCATAAGGCGTCGTGTTGTAAAGACTGCCATCAGCCAGAGCAATCTGGGCGGCATTCCCTTTGAACTTGTCCAGAGACGAATAAAGATAGGAGGCGGTATAGTTCAGGTCGAGATCTTTCGTGATCTTGACGAATGTTTCGATTTCGGCTCCCACAGAGTGACCTTTTCCCGCGTTGAACCGGCGGCTCAATCCTGAGGAAGGATCGAGTGTTGTCAACTGGATATCATCAAACTGATTCCAGAACAGAGCGCCGTTGAAGCGTAAGCGTCCGGGTAGAGGGTCGGTTTTCACGCCGACTTCGTAGGTTGTGACAATTTCGGGCTTGTAGGGGATGGATGCCTGAAGACTGCCTGTGGCTCCAGGTGACTGCGCACGGAAATCGTATCCTGCCGATTTGCCGCCCTGTGAGATGGAAGCGTATGTCATCAGATTTGGACGTGCTTGCCAGGTGATCGCGCCTTTGGGCAGAAGCTGCGTCCAGCTCTTGTTGCCAGAGGCGGTCCACGCGACGCCGCCCTGAGGTGATGAAGACAGGAGTGTCGCAAGCTGGTTGGCCACTGTAGTGATGTGATTGCCACCAGCCAGATAGCTCAGCGTTTCAGAGTTTGAGTGATTCTCCCAATTGAACCGTAGTCCTGCCGTCAGGGTCACTGTCGGGGTGAGATGATAATGCGCCTCTCCATAGACAGCCCAGTTGCGATTGAGCTGATCGATGACCGCATTGACCGGCATATAGCGGATATCTGCCGGATTGTTCGTCATCGTGCCGTAGGAGTTGTTGGCATTACGATTTGTAAACCAGTCTTCATAAAGGAAGTAAGCACCGACATTGAAATCAAGTTTTCCGTAATCACCATGCAGGCGTAGTTCTTCCGAATACATCCTGTCTTTATAAGAGAGTTGCTGTGATCCACGGGAGTAGATATCGCCGTAATTGTCATACATGCCCTTGTCGTCATATCCCCGGATGCCGGTGATTGAAAACAGGGTCAGATGTGGCGAAATGGTATAACGGACATTGCCGGTAAACCCGGCCTGTGTGTAGCTGTTTTTTGGAAAAGCCGGATTGTAGTTTCCGTATTTGTAGTAGTTCAACTGATTGCCGACACCACGGTTGGTGCTGCCATCCACAGTGCCGTCGAATGCAAGCGTGATGTCCCAATCTTCATTCGGTGTAAAGCGAAGTTTGCCGCGTGCCTGTGTGTAGTCGATATTGTTGGTGTTCTTGTTGACAGCATAGTTATGATCGATGCCGTCACGGGCATGATGGTCGAAGGCGATGCTGCCATAGACCTTGTCTTTCAGGATTGCGCCACTTGCCGCCACCCCGACCTGCCATTCATTATAGGTGCCGTAGCCGGTCTGAACCACGACGCGCCTTTTGTTGGTCGGTACGATGGTGTTGATGTGTACTGCACCTCCCTCGGACTGATGACCAATAGACGTGACAGGTCCACGATCAATCTGGATATTCTCCACATCGAGCAGTTCCTGCATGTTGCCCATATTGCGCGGCAGATAGACCCCATCGATATAAGTGCCGACAGAAGGCTCACCCTGTGGATCGATTTCTCCAATGCCGCGAATGAAGTAATTTATGACTGAATAACCGGGCATATTGTTGGGAATGTAGAGATTGGGCGTCAGACGTGCGAGCTGTTTCGTGCTTTGTACCCCCAGACGATCAAGACGTTCCGCGGACATCAATGTCGCAGAAGAAGGCGTTTTCTGAAGGACGGCATCCTTGCGGGCCGTGCGGCTTTTTCCTGTAACGCGTACCGTCTCGGCCTGAGACGATGCTCTTACGGCATGAGGTGTCTTGTTGTGGCGCGATATCTGCCCCGATCCGGAACTCGCTTTTTCTGCAGTTGAATGTCGGGTGTTTGTTGTCGCTGCAAAAACATCCTGTGCTGATCCGAAAAAAATCGTTGCACAGCATGTCGTCTGGAACAGGAGAGAGTGACGGAAACGTCTGTTTCCAGATGACTCTGTGGCATCAACGCCATGACGAAAATACATTGCCGCCTCGGTCTCATTTGCAGGAGAATAAACCGTGAAGAATGTCTTGCATTTTTCACTTGCCCTACATGTTCACCAAAACTTCTTCTGCCGTCGATCAATTAATGTAAAAGGGACCATTGACGCTGTCTGTTTGTTGCGGATTCAAAATACTCATTTATTTCTCAATAATTTTTCATGATTGGGGTGTGGAAATTCATGAAAGGATGAATGCAGGTTGATTCATGGATTTGAGTGAGCGCACATGACATTCTTCACGGGACGCCTTTCTCGCCGCCATTTTGGTCTTGGAGCGCTTTCCTCTCTTTGCGGTGCGCCATTTCTGACATCCCACAGTCTTCATGCAGCGGAACTTTCATCCGTTACGCTGCGTGTCGCGAGTTTTCGGGGAATGGATTCCACAATCCTTCCTGCGACCGGTCTTGCGGATTTTCCTTACAAGGTGGAATTCAGCGAGTTCAATTCAGGAAATCTGATTGCGCAGGCCATCAATGCTGATGCAATTGATGTGGGAGAGTGGAGCGAAATCCCACTGGCCTTCATTGCCGCCTCAGGCGCACGTGTGAAAGTGGTTGCCGCCGTTGATGGGCCGACAACCAATCAGGCGGTTATCGTGCCGGCAAATTCTCCTGCCCGTTCATTCGCCGATCTGAAAAATCGCAAGATTGGGTATATCCGTTCGACAACCGCTCATTATTTCCTGATCCGCATGCTTGCGAAGGCGGGTCTCACTCTTGCCGACGTCACGCCTGTACCTTTGGGCATGAGCCAGGGTCTTACGGCGCTGAAGTCAGGCAGTCTCGATGCCTGGGCAACCTATGGTTATGTGATTCCCATGGTTGTGGGGGATGGCTCTGCACGTGTTCTGGAAAGTGCCGAAGATATTCTTTCAGGACATTACTTCATCGGGGCTAATCCTGTTCGGCTTCCCGATCCTGCCTTTCGATTGGCTGTTGCGGATTACATCAACCGTCTGGGAAGGGCTTACGCGCTTCTGACGCAGAACAAGGAGAAGTGGTCAAAGGTCATTTCTCCAGTCATTCAGATTCCGGAAACCATCGTGCTGAGCGATCTCAACGCGCAGAACCGTCCTTATCGTATACGCCCCTGGAACGAAGGCGATATTCACAGTGCCCAGAATGTTGCCGATACCTTTATCGAACAGCATCTCATTTCTGCACGTCCTGATCTGGAATCTGTTTTTTCAAATGATCTGACGTCGCTTCTCAAAGGGTAGGCCTGATAACAATGAGTATGATGGAGCCTGAAGCTGGGTGTGCCGGCTGGGATCACTCTGTACGCGATAAAGAATCTGTTCTTGTCTGCACTTGAATTATTCACTCCTGATGATCTGACGAGCTCAGATGATGGGTCAATTTCCTCGCCAGATCATCAGGATAAAAGATTTCCGCTTTGAGTCCGCTCTATTCGTCTACCCCTAGATGTTTCAGAAGCGTTGAGCGCAACTGCACAAAGGCAGGATCGTAATGGCGGCGTGGATGCGGAAGCGAAATGGGTAATTCTGCCCGAATGCGGCCTTCTTCAAGCACGACAGCCCGATCCGCCAGCAGAAGAGCCTCGTCCACATCGTGGGTTACCAGCAGGACGGCGCTTTTGTGACGCTGCCAGAGGGACGACACCAGATCCTGCATGTTCAGACGTGTAAGAGCGTCCAGTGCGGCAAATGGTTCATCCAGCATCAGGAATTTCGGTTCCCGAATGAGCGCACGCGCCAGTGCTGCACGCTGTGCTTCTCCTCCGGACAAGGTCAGTGGCCATGCATCCGTGCGATGACCAAGCCCTACTTCTTCGAGAACCTTGCGTGCGTCAGAGCGTGTTGCGCCGGTTTTTCCAAGCATGACGTTCTGCCAGACTTTTTTCCATGGCAGGAGACGACTTTCCTGAAACACCACGGCAGATTCCTGCGGGCATGAAATCTGCCCCTCCCGGACGGGGTCGAGGCCGGACAGGGCGCGCAGTAATGTCGATTTGCCTGAACCGCTGCGGCCAAGCAGGGCGACAAACTCGCCCTGGGCAATATCCAGATTAAGTTTGTCCAGTACCGGAGAGCCGTTTCCGAAGCGACGGCTCAGACCGCGCACACTGACTGCCGGCTGGAGATCGGTGGCGACTGTGGCCAGAGGAGATATGTAGTTCATCCGATGTTTCCCGTCCGCTGGATGTGGAGAGGACGCCAGACCAGCGCCCGGTGTTCCAGCACCCGCACGCACTGATCAGAGATGAGACCGAGAAGCCCATAGATGGCAAGACCAACGAATATGATGTCGGTGCGGAGGAAATCCTGTGCATCCATCATCATGTGTCCTATCCCGCTGTCGGCGTTGACCTGTTCGGCCACGACAAGCATCAGCCATGAAATACCGACTGCAAAACGGACGCCGACCAGCAGGTCAGGCAACGCACCGGGCAGGATCACGTCACGGATCGTCTGGCTACGTGACAGGCGCAGGGTGCGTGTCATTTCCAGCAGTTTGGGGTCGATCGAACGGATACCCTTGTGAAGGTTGAGATAGATCGGGAACGTGGAACCAAGAGCCACGAGAAGGATCTTTGGCGTTTCTCCGATGCCGAACCAGAGAATGAACAGGGGAACAAGGGCAAGAACCGGCAGTGTCCGGAAAATCTGAAGCGGTGCGTCCACGATATTTTCACCAAGCCGGGACAGACCGGAAATCAGGGCGAGACTGATTCCCGCTACCAGCGCCAGCGAAAGCCCTGCGAAGGCGCGTAGAAGGGAGACGCCCATATTGGTCGAAAGCGTGCCGTCCTGAACAAGAGTCCAGCCTGTTCCCAGTATCTGGACCGGAGATGCGACCAGTCTGGTGGAGAGCAGTCCGGTGGAACAGGCCGCCTGCCAGCACAGGATCATCAGCAGGGGAGAAAGGTAGCGGCCGAAGTTCCGGTAAGGCAGTCTGCCGAGCCATTTTCTTCGGGAAGGAGAAAACGTGGCGACGGAAGGAATTGCAAACCGGGATACGGAAGAAGCGGTGCTATGCTGGACTGCGCCGGACATGGCCTGGTGACTCCACGCTGTAATTATTTTCAGTGAGAGCATACTTCCATATTTGCACTTTCATATAAGGTGAATTATTTTCATATCACATATTGGCGTGATTTGATTGAATTGTGCGACGTAAGGTGGTGGTTTCTCGGAAATGAAGCAGATAGTGCCAGGCCGCCGGTTCAAGGCGTTTCATCTTCGCATCCTGACAGGCATGCTGACGCTTGCTCTGGGCGCAGTTCTCGTCACCTCGGCCTGGGCGGAGGACGAACTGGTGATCGCGGACCAGAAGGGGCAGCAGAAAGCCCTGATGCAGGCGTCTGGCGTGGACAAGGACGTGCCCTATCATATCCGCTGGGTGGAATTTGAAGCTGCTGCGCCGCTTCTTCAGGCTCTCGGAGCCGGTGCGGTGGATACGGGAATTGCCGGGGACGGCCCGTTCATCTTTGCGTGGGGAGCAGGATTACCCATCCGGGCAACGTGGCTGATTCCTCCCCGTGGAGGCGGCAAGGCGACCGCAGTGGTCGCGCCGGAGGGCTCTTCCATCACCAGCGTGACGCAGTTGTCAGGTAAGAGGATCGCCACCGGGCGTGGCTCCATCGGGCATCTGCTGCTGCTACGCCTGCTCGCTACAGGAGCCATTCCGGCTCCGGCGCCAAAAATCGTTTTCCTTCTCCCCGCGCAGGCCAAGGCGGCGCTCGATACCGGCCGCGTGGACGCGTGGTCCACATGGGAGCCTTATGTCTCTCTTGCTGTTGTCTCCGGGCATGGACATGTTGTGGCCGACGCCGCCGACCTGATGCCGAACAACAGTTTCTTTGTGGCCAGTACGGACGCTCTGGCAAACAAGCGCGCACATCTGACGGATTTCTATCGACGCATGACGGCTGCTTACGGGTGGGGTGCCCGGCATCAGGCGGAGTATGCCCATATACTGGCCCGACAGACCGGAATTCCTGACGATGTGGCGGTCTCTGTTGCTGAAAAACTTATTGCCACTCCGGCGCCAGTGACATCTGATACCATCAGATCCGAAGCGTCAGTCGTCGCCACCTATCGGTCCGCTGGTTTTGTTACGCGGTCGGATGCTTTCGATGAAGCCTTTGAGCAAAATCTGACATCACCCTGACGAAAGCGGATATTTTGATCATGGACGGATCACGGATTATCGAACCCAGCCTGACTGAAGTCGAAGTGCCGGATGAGCTGGTCAAGCGCTTTGCTGAACGGGCAGCCGACCATGATCGCCGTGGTGAAATCGGATTCGATAATCTGGAAGATCTGCGCGAGGCCGGACTGCTTGCTCTGGCAGTGCCCCGCAGCAAGGGGGGGGGCGGGATCACCCTGCGTCAGATTGCGCAAATCGTTGCCCGTGTCGCTGAGGGTGATCCCTCCACCGCACTGATTCTTGCCATGCAGTATCTTCAGACTCTGGGGATTGCTGCATCCAGTACTTGGCCTGAGGATGTGCGGGAGGACGTGTTTGAGTCCATCGTCCAGTCGGGAGCTCTGCTCAACGCCCTGCGTGTCGAGCCGGAACTCGGCACACCGGCACGCGGTGGTATTCCGGCTACACGCGTGCGACGGGACGGGGACCGCTGGCTGCTTTCCGGCCGCAAAATCTTTTCGACAGGCTCCTCAGCGCTGCATTGGGGTGTCGTCTGGGGCGCAACGGAAGATGAAACGCCGCGTATCGGACAGATTCTGGTGCCGCTCGACTCTCCGGGAGTCCGGATTGAGAAAAGCTGGCATCAGTTGGGGATGAGAGCGACGGGCAGTGACACCATCATATTTGAGGATGTCGAGGTTCCAGAGCGTTATCTCATCAATTTCCATGAGAGCGGCAGCAATCCTGAAACGCCGATCCTCGCTACGGCGCATACGGCTGTTGTGGCGGGGCTATATGATGCGGTGGCCCGTTCGGCACGGGACTGGCTGATTGGTTTTCTGAAAGAGCGCGTGCCTACGGCGCTGGGTCGTCCTCTTTCGACGCTCCCGCGCTTTCACAGTGTTCTAGGTGAGATCGATGGACTTCTTCTCACCAACAAGGCCTTGCTGGACAGTGCGTTTTCAAAAATTGAGGATGAAACCATCACTCAGGTCGAGGCGGGGCAGATCAAGCGTCTTGTAACCGAAAACGCCATTGCTGCGGTTGCACGGGCCGTAGAAGTGACGGGCAATCCCGGTCTCAGTCAGAATAATCCTCTGGAGCGGCATTATCGGAATGTCCTGTGTGGACGCATTCATACGCCACAGGCTGATGCTGTTCTCGAGGCAGCCGGACGATCGGTTTTTGAGGCCGGATGACCGAGAGAGGCCAGAAGCAGAAGAAAAGCCAGGGATGAACACAACAATGGAGTGATTTCCATCAGCAGGAGACCAGTCATGCAGATTTCCTCGTCTTTCGGTTCCGAGAAGTTTTTGTCGCATCCGGTTTCGTGGCTGGATGATGATACGGATGTGGAGCTGAACGCCCTTATCCGGCGTCTGGTGGGCTTTGATGTGCTGATTGTGCCGGGTCTTGACGGATCTGGCGAAGGTCATTGGCAGTCGCAGTGGAAAAAATTGCTTATCCGCCAAGGAGTGTTCGTGCAGTCCGTCGAACAGGATAACTGGGTCAGCCCGGATCTGATGACATGGAAAAAGACGCTGGAGTCGTCTGTCACTCTGTGCACACGGCCAGTGCTTGTTGTCGCCCATAGTCTGGGAGCGTTACTGACAGTTCATTGTGCGGATCTGAAGATTGCGGGAGCGTTACTGGTAGCGCCAGCGGATGCGGAGGAAGCGCGGGCATCGGATAGACTGCGGGTGAGAGGCTTTGCGCCTCTGCCGCAGGCGACTGTGCGTTTTCCATCCGTGCTGGCGACGAGTGACAATGATGAGTGGCTATCTCCGGCCCGTGCCCGGTTCATGGCGCATTGCTGGGGAGCAGAACTGTTTCCCGCTGGCAGGGTTGGTCATATCGGAAATCGGGAAAATCTTGGGATATGGCGGGCGGGGTTTCGTGCTCTGGAGAAACTGCTCGACCGGATCGATAATGAGCAGACAATATCAGAAGAGCACGAAGTCTGAGGAAGCGGCGATCCTGTCCTGATCGCCGCTTTGCCGGTCAGGATCCGGTCGTGGGAGGTATGAAACGACCTTCGGAAGCCAGAGCATCGAGAGGGAGGCGGGTCGAAGGTTTTTCCCGTTCCTGTAAATTTTCCGGAAGCTGGCTGGCCGATCCGCGATGTCCGATGATGATGGCCGCATGCACGACATGGTCCTCAGGGAGTTCCAGCCCGGCATGAGCCAGTTCCTTATCGAAACCACTGGCCGGATGGGTGTGCCAGCCATTCTGATTGGCTTGCAGCTGGATCAGGACGCTGGCGGCTCCTGCGTCGAAAGCATGCGATGGCGCATCAACGGGTTCGCCTGTACGAGCGCTGTCGGTGACGGTCCGTGAGGCGATATAGACGATCGCAGAGGCGTTCTCGGCCCATGCGCGATTGAATGGGATCAGCCAGGAGAGAAACCGCTCCCAGCTCGGCGTATTGCGGCGTGCATAAATGAAACGCCATGGCTGGGCGTTGTAGGCGGAAGGCGCCCAGCGACCAGCATCAAGGATGGTGAGCAGTTCTTTCTGTGTAATTTCATCAGGTGTGAAGGCGCGTGGCGACCAGCGATTGAGAATGAAAGGGGCAACCGTCGAGCCGGTTTCACGGTCTGGGAATGATGTCATCGTGGGAGCAACTCCGAAAAGATCATAACTGGAAAAACCTTTGAGGTTCTTCCCATATTGTTTCTGGTTACGCAGAGGCAATCAGCAGGACAGCAGAGTGACGTAAGGCTGCCAGGAGTAAAAATGAATAATCCTGAAGAGTCTTATAGGAAATCAGGCGGGAATCAAAAAAGACCGATCGTAAAAATCGGCTACATTGAGGCGGGATGGAATGACACGGGCGGTCTGATAAAGATCGGCGACTTTCTGATGGATGGCAATGACCTCGTCTGTGACGGAGGGCAGGGCTGTCATCACCATGCGCGAGGATGACACACGGGCAATATCCAGAGGTGTGCCGGTATCCCGGGAGAAGGCAAGTGCGCGTTCTTCCAGATGGGTCGTACCCCAGGCAAGAGCTTTCCCAACGCGTGACATGAAATCCGTCAGTTCAGCCCGTTTTTTGGCAATGGCAGCGTCACTGGCGATACCACACTCGACTTCATCAACCAGACCGTGGGCAGTCAGCAGAATACGGGCATGATCTTCAAGTTCAGCCGTTGCAGCATAAGGATCCCAGATCGCCCATGCATCGACTGATCCGCTGGAAAGCGCCATTCTCGCATTCGCAGCAGCCAGAGGCGCTTGCACGATCTGGCCTGCATCAAGATTTTCCCGTTGTAGAGCAGCCAGAACCAGAAGATGGCCGGGTGAGCCTTTGACAAACGCGATACGGCGACCGATCAGATCCCGCATGGAGTGGACATTGCTGTTTCCAGGCACCAGCAACGCGTTGGATTTTCCATCTACACGCCACGTCGAAATTGCCTTGAGAGAGCTGCCGGACGCGAAGGTGAATGTGGCCGTTGCGTCACCAACATATCCGAAATCAAGCGCGCCTGAGGCAATCGCGGAGATCAAAGGGGCGCCAACGGGAAATGATGCCCACTGGATACGATAAGGTAAGTGAGTGAGCTGTCCCGCAGCCCTCAGCAGGGAGCGCACGCCCCCTTTCTGATCACCGACGAACAGTGTAGGGCCGCTGCTTCCATCCACGGGACCAGATAATCCGGGTGCTGCCTCGAGTGGTAATGACAGCAATGAGAGACAGGACGCACCAAGCACTGTGCGTCGGGAAAGAAAAGTCTTCATATTGATGGCTCATCTTAAAAAGCTGCGCAGATTGTTTCAGATTTTCTTCTCAGATTCCTTGTCGTCAGATTGCTGGAGCGCATGGCGTGCAGATGAAATCATTACCCCTTCTCGCAAAAGGCCACCAAGCTGCCAGAAGTTTTTCAGAGGATCTTCTTCATGGCCATCCCACCCGTAATCCCGGCGGATATTTCCCAGAGGGTCATTTTTCAATTCTGAACGGGGAACATCGACAGCAACGTAAATGGCGTCTTCCGAGCAATAGAGTTCGCACAGAAAGCAGGTCTGACACTGATCCGGTCGTGCGATGACAGGGAGTTGACCGTCTTTCGCCATGTCGAGAACATGATCAGGACAGACCACGACGCACGCGTTGCAGCTATTGCAGCGGTCAGGAAGGATTTCTGTAATCATGACACAGCCTCTGTAGTGCGAAGCTTTTCCAGATATGGAGTGATCCGGTCCAGACCTCCCGTGATTATCCGGCTCTGGTAGTCAGGATTTTGTTGAGGATAATCTTCCCTTACATGCATGCCTCGACTCTCCTTTCGAACCAGTGCGGAGGCATTGCACCATCTTGCGGTCGCGACCATGGCGGCGGTCTCTCTTGCTGAAACCGTCTCCAGCTTTTCACCATGCAGGCTGGTCCGTATTTCTGACCACGCTTTATCCAGCAAGGAAGCCGAAGACTTCAGGCCGGTTTCATTTCTCCAGAGCGCCTTATCCAGATCGAGCGTTTCTTTTTGTGCGGTCTGTATCGCGGCCTTTCTGTCAACAGCTTTTACGGCGCCGGATGGACGCAACCCGGCGCCACCAAGCGGTTTCAGTTTTTCGCTCCGATCCAGTGTCTTTCGACGTTTTTTAGCCTCGTGAGCGGCTCCGGTGCCTGAAAGCACACCGGACGACAGCGCCCATGCGGCATTCTGCGCTCCACCGCCACTCGTGGCACCTGCGATATGTTCGCGTGTTGCGGCATCTCCTGCGGCGAACAATCCTGGTACGGAGGTGGCGCAGACATCATTGACAATACGGAGACCGCCGATACCCCGGATTGTGCCCTCTCCGAACAGTTTTACTTCAAACCGATCCTGAAACATGTCGAGACCGCGTCGTTCAAAGGCTGCAACGGTTGCCGGCTGAATCTCCCTGACAACAGCCGGCAGACCGGCGGGCGCTTCGTGAAGATCGGCATAAACCGGTCCGGCCCGGAAGGCGTCGGCCAATTTGCAGAGATAGTCACGAGGTTTATCCCAGCCGGGTATGGACAGAAGCTGTCCTTCGGCGTTGAAATATCGCGCTCCCGTATAAGGCAGGGTGCGTGTACTGAGCCATAAAGGGGAGATGGAATAGGAAATACAGAACTCCATTCCGGAAAGTTCTGCTCCGGCCTCCACGCCCATGAGATAGCCGTCACCTGTGTTATTGTGACTCCCCAGCAAGCCTGATCGAAAGGCGCAGCCTCCTGTTGCGAGTATGACTGCACCGGTCCGGGCGTTCCATGGTCTGTCGTTCAGCCGGTCGTAACCTGCCACGCCACCGATCGAGCCGTCCTGCCGTGCCAGAAGTTCCAGAACAGGATGCTGATCAAGAATGGTGACGCCCAGTTTTGTGGCGTATTGCCGCAAGGCGCGGAGATATTCTGGACCACGCAGGCCCGCTCGAAATGTGCCGCCCTTGCCATCACCCGAGAAAGGATACCATGGGGCTATTTCGGGAATGGACTGCCAAGTTATGTCGATGATGCGTTCCATCCACACCGGGTCTGCCAGCCCAAAAGCACTCTCCAGTCGGCGCTCTACCGCAGCCTTTCGTAGTTCCGCTTCCGGCGGCACCCACCAGTGATTCGGACCGGCTGGTGCGGTGACACCGCTGGTCCCCATGAAGCCCTTGTCCGCGAGGACGACACGGGCTCCGGTTTTGGCAGCGGAAATGGCGGCCCAGCCCGCAGCCATCCCGCCACCGACAACCAGAACATCTGCAATGATCTCGTTCATGATGCTTTCCTATTCAGGAAAATTCAGAAATCTATTCGTGTGCTAAGTGGGGCCGTTCCTGGGCCTCCGGGGAATGCCGCCATGTTGCCGTAGGTTGTCCAGTATCGCTGGCTACCCAGATTTCGGACCATTCCCCTGAAGGTCATGTATCGACATGACCCTCTGTCATTTTCTGAATCTGGTTATACAAACACAGTCTTTGTATGAAGAAGGCGTTGTCGTGGAAATCGTGCCGGGGGGACCAAGCCGATCCGTCAGGGCAGAGAACGCGGAAAACAATGTCAGGGGGGCAGGTGATCCTACTGCACGGCTGGACACCGTTGCCTCAATGGATCTTCCATAATTGCTGTCGATCGCCAGCTTGTCTGCAACAAAAACCATATCGAGGGCAGTCTGTTCCGCCTTGCGGGCGAGGGAGGCATAGGCCCTGATATCCATAGGATCAGCATGTGAAGAAAAGGCATGCAGCCACCCTCCAGGATGCAGACTGGACAGGATCAGAAACAGGGACAGATGCACCGGGACACCTCGTGAGATAATGTGATGTCAGCGTTTTCTCATGAGAAAACGTTTTTTAATAACAAGTTTTCCTTTTTTGTTTCTCAATATCCCGCAATCCATGGTGACTGTTGTGAATGCAACATCCGTGAATTTAATATTTCTCGTTATCAGGAGATGAAATCGGACGCCAATGTTCTGTCCCTATCGTTCAGGGGAGAGTGTCATGAGTTCTGTCAGACAGCGTCAACTCAAGTTCGGTGCGATTCTTGCCGGTGTCGGCACGGACTTCAGCCAATGGCGGGATCCAGAGCTGCCGCCAAATGCTAGCATTGATATCGACTGGTACATCCACAATGCGCGACTGGCGGAAGAAGCCAGGTTCGATCTGGTCTTCATCGTCGACAGTCCATTTATTACGCCCGATACCGCACCACATTTCCTCAATCGTCTGGAACCGCTCACTTTGCTGTCTGCTCTTGCGGTTTCCACGTCGCGTATTGGTCTGGTGGGCACGCTCACCACCACGTACTGGGAGCCTTACAATGTCGCGCGTCTGTTTGGTTCACTCGATCATATCAGCAAAGGGCGTGCAGGCTGGAATGTGGTGACCACGGGCCTTGAAGGCGCATCACGAAACTATGGCAAGGACAAACATCTCGATCATGCCCTGCGGTACCAGAGAGCGGAAGAATTTGTCGATGTCGTAAAAGGTCTTTGGGATAGCTACGAAGATGATGCTTTTCCTTATGACAGGGAAAACGACGTTTTTCTCGATAAATCCAAACAGCACGCCCTGAATCATAAAGGTGAATTTCTGTCCGTTGCAGGTCCTCTGGCCCTCAGTCGTTCGCCGCAGGGTTACCCCGTTATTTTTCAGGCAGGCGACAGCAACGCCGGGCGGCAGCTGGGTGCGCAGATTGCGGATGGTACTTTCGCAGCCGTAGAAGATTTCGAATCTGTGCAGGAGTATTATCATGATCTCAAGACGAGAGCGAAAGCGCTTGGCCGCGATCCCGATTCCATTCACGTTCTTCCCGGTATCGCTCCGATTATTGCTGAAACGGATGAAGAAGCCCGGGAGATAGCTGTTGAGCGGGAAGGGGGGCTGGATATAGATAAAAAGCTTGTCGCTCTGGGACGGGCTTTCAATTACCATGATTTTCGGCAGTACCCGCTTGACGCGCCATTTCCAGACATCAGCAATCTGACTCTGAACAGCTACAAAGGTCACGCAGAGCGTATTTTGCGTGGGGTAAATGCAGGCAAGCTGACATTACGACAGGCGGCAGAGCGTTATGGAAGCTGGCGACTCAGTTTCGTTGGATCGCCGGAAACCGTCGCCAATGAGATCGAGCGCTGGTTTGTTGGGAACGCGGCAGACGGTTTCAATATTCGCGTCACCAGTCCGAGAGATTTCAAACTTTTCCGTGAACGTGTCATTCCCATTCTTCAGGAGCGCGGCCTGTTCCGGACCGAATATGAAGGAACAACATTGAGAGACCATCTTGGTCTTTCAGTCCCGGAAAACAGATGGACGGCAAGGAAACGTGAAGAGTCTTCACGTGCCGATGCGGCCTGATCATTTCCTGCTGTGAAAAGTGATAAAATGACACAGAAACGCAAGATCAAACTTGGCTTCATTCTGCATGGCGTGGGGCGTACATGGGACGACTGGCGCCATCCGGAACGGGATGTAAGGGCCAGCACAAACTTTTCTTTCTATCGCAAGCAGGCTCAGCTTGCGGAAAAAGGGAAGTTCGATTTTCTTTTTGTTGCTGACAGTCTGTAAATCAATGAAAAATCCAGCCCGCATTATCTCAACCGTTTCGAGCCGCTCACCATTCTGTCGTCGTTGGCTGCTGTCACCGATCATATCGGTCTCGTTGGCACGCTGAGTGTGAGCTATACGGAGCCGTTCAATGTGGCGCGGCAGTTCGCCTCCCTTGACCATATCAGTCATGGTCGGGCCGGCTGGAACGTCGTCACTTCATGGCTGAGTGATACGGCTGCAAATTTTGGTCGAAAGGAGCATCCTGCCCATAGTGAACGCTACCGCATCGCGGCGGAACATCTGGAAACCGTACAGGGACTGTGGGACAGCTGGGAGGATGATGCGCTGGTTGGCGATAAAGCCAGCGGTCTGTTTGTAAATCCTGAGAAGCTGCACAAGCTGGATCATTCTGGTTCCCATTTTCAGGTCCGTGGTCCTCTGAATATTGACCGATCGCCTCAGGGCCAGCCGGTCATTTTTCAGGCGGGAGCGTCGGAGACCGGACGTGATTTTGCTGCACGTCACGCGGAAGCCGTTTTCTGCGGTCCTGCTGATCTGGACGAGGCGCGTCTTTATTACGCCGATCTCAAGGCCCGTGCGCGCAAGTTGGGTCGGAAAGACGATCTGCCTTTCATTCTGCCCGGCGCGGCACCTATTGTCGGCTTGACCGAAGAAGAAGCGGAGGTACGCTATCAGGAACTGGTTGCTTTAACCTCCATCGATACCGGTCTTGGTTTTCTCTCACGTTCGTTCAACGATCATGACTTCAGGCAGTACGATCTTGACGGACCTTTTCCCGAAGTCGAACAGATCGGCAATGAAAGCAACCAGAGCGCCTCACAACGTATTCTTAAACGGGTCAGAAAAGATAACTTGAGTATCAGGCAGATTGCACGCGAGCTTGCCACGCCTCGGGGCGATTTTGTTGGCACGCCAGCGCAGGTTGCTGACGCCTTGCAGAACTGGTTTGAAACCGGTGGTGCGGATGGTTTTGTTCTCTTTGAACCTCTGCCGGGACAACTGGATCTTTTTGTTCAACATGTCATCCCGATCCTGCAGGAACGTGGTCTGTTCAGGCGGGAATATGAACATGAAACATTTCGAGAAAATCTAGGTCTTTCCGTTCCCGTCAATCGCTATGCTGTCGATCGCAAACAGGTCGGTTGATTTCAGTTTTCGAGACATGCAGCGGTTTTCCTTTGACGGAATAGCCGCTGTGATCTGCTGTTCCGCCAACGTCAGACAGAGACTGGCGCTATTGACGTCCGGACATACCTGTCTGCACTTCTCACAGACTGGCCGTTTCTTCAGTTTCCCGTTATTTCGCATGGATGGCTGCTCTTTTCTTCCCTTCCATGCCACACCTGCCACCGGACGATATCACGGGCCTCGGCGTCCTGTTCCGTCTGAAACAGAACGGATTTGGAGCCTTTCCGGCACGCTGTTTTTATGAGCCTGTCCTGTCGCTGCGTGCGCTGGGCAGACCTCTGGTGGTCGCCGCCGGACCTGAGGCCATCAAAGCGGTGCTCTCCACGGATGCGACATCGTTTCAGCGGCTGCGCATGGGGCGGCGTGTGCTCAGCCCTATTGTGGGTGATGGCATTCTGGTCAGTGAGGGGGCTGTCTGGCGTCATCAGCGGCGAGCGATGGCGCCGGCTTTCACCCCGAGGACGGTGCCGACACTGGCCAGACATATTGCGGCCTGTGCGGATACGACGCTGCCGCATGTCAGCACGGAGCAGCCGGTCGATGTTTTTGCCCTGACCCAGACTCTCGCGCTCGATATTGCCGCCGTGACGATGTTTTCGATGACCAGCGCAACATTCGGCGCCAAATTGCGGGCGATGGTGACGTCCTTCATGGCCGGGATCGGTCAGCCGCGTCCGGCGGATTTCCTTTTGCCGCCATCAGTGCCGACGTTGACGGACTGGCGGAGGAAACGCTTCCGTCGCCGCTGGGTGGCGTTGATTGAAGCGATTATTGCCGAACGGCCGAAGATCGGGACGCAGGATGAAGCGCGCGATCTTTTTGACCTCCTGATGCAGGCGTTCGGGGAAGAAGGCGGCATTGCGGGTCAAGCAGTGGTGGACGAAGTCGCCACGATGATTGTGGCGGGACATGAGACAACGGCAACCGCTCTGTTCTGGGCTGTCTGGCTGCTGGCAAGCGCGCCTGAGTGGCAGGACGCCATAGCGCAGGAGGTGCAGCACACTGATCTGTCACCTGATCACGCTGCTGCTGCCTTGCCGCATCTGCCAGTCACGACGGCTGTGGTGCGGGAGGCGTTGAGGCTTTTCCCACCAGCATTCATGACCGGACGTGAAGCGGTCAGCGATGTTGAGCTTTGCGGGCAGTCCATACCAGACGGCGCGATGATGCTGTTACCTTTCTGGATGCTGCACAGAAATCCTGAACTCTGGAAAAATCCTGCGGCGTTCGATCCGGACCGCTTCCTGAATGGAAAGGAGCCGGAGCGCTTTACGTTCCTGCCATTTGGCGCGGGACCGCATGTCTGCATCGGGGCGCAACTGGCTATGACCGAGGCTGTTCTCGTTCTTGCCCGGCTCGTTCAGTTGTACCGTTTTACGGCTGTGGACGACAAACCCGTTCTGCCGGTTGGAGTTCTTTCCACGCGCCCGTCACGTTCCGCGTTGTTCCGGTTCTCCCGGCGTCAGGGCAATAACTAAGGGAACGGCCACTTTAGAAAAGCGATTGTTTGGTCAGAATATTTTGCATGACTATATATTGTACAAACAAAGAGACAGAGTCTGGCTCTGCCCCTTTGTTGTGAAAGTGGGCCGGGATCAAAGGGACTGTGTCCCTTTGTGAGGCGCAAGGCAAAACCCGGAAAAACTACACGGTTTTACGCAAGATCACGCACTTTTGGCTCACGCGCCCAGTGACGTTTCACGCCGACCTTCTCGAACTCGTCGAGTGGAACAACTCCGTCGTCCTTTTCAATGCCAGCCCGGTCGAGAATGACCTGCGTTCCTTTGCAGTGCGCGATCGTCTTGCAGTGGGTGTAAGCATCCATGAACCACTGCACTGCCGCAGAATCATGCGACAGTTTCCTGGCCTGATCGGGCATCAGGATGGAGATGATTCCATCGAAAAGCACTGATGGCGATCCGGCGAGCAGACCGTCGGCCTCAAGCGTGCCGCCCTTGACGGGAATACCTCCGACCTTGGGAGCGACGAGAACCGCTGTGCCGCCTTTCCCTTCGATCAGATCCTTGAACTTTTGGATTTCGGCCAGATCCGAACCTTCTGCGAACAGGATTCCGATCTGACGACCTTTCAGCGTGTTCTTGGCCTGTTTCTGGATGGAAAGCGCATCAGAAATCCGCAGGTCAACAGGTTCTTTGGCGGCTTTGGCCTTCTCAGGCAGTTCTATGGCCAGACCTGTCGCAACCCGTTTGGCGAGGGATTCGTCAACATTGCGCAACTGGGCCACAACCCGCTCCCGAACGTGCGGAATCTGGACCTTAGACAGTTCGAAGACAATGGACGACGCCGTATGGGCCTGTTCGCTTTCCGTGAGGGAGCGATAATACATGCGCGGCTGGCTGTAATGATCCGCGAAGGTTTCCGAACGGATGCGGACCTTCCGCGTCGGATCATTGTCTTCGGCGTTTTCCTCGAAGGTCCTGAAACCCGTTGTCGGGCAGGCGCGTGGACCACCGGTCTCTCCTGCTTCCGCCAGACTGTTCGGCTCATAATTGGCGCGGCCGACCGGCACGAGCGTCTGCATCATGCCATCCCGCTGGAAGTTGCTGAACGGACATTTGGCCGCATTGATCGGGATCTGATGAAAGTTTGTTGTCCCCAGACGGGATTTCTGCGTGTCGAGATAGGAGAACAGACGTCCCTGCAACAGCGGATCATTGGAGAAGTCGATGCCGGGAATGATATTGGTCGGCATGAAGGCGACCTGCTCGGTCTCCGCGAAGAAGTTGTCCACATTCCGATTGAGCGTCATGCGACCGATGATTTCGACGGGAATATCTTCTTCCGGAATCAGCTTCGTGGCGTCCAGCACATCATATGGCTGCTTGGCGGCCCAGGCTTCATCGAACACCTGTATCCCCAGATCCCATGCCGGGAAATCGCCCTGACTGATGGCCTCAAAGAGGTCCTGACGATGGAAATCCGGGTTGGCGCCGGCGATTTTTACGGCCTCGTCCCATGTGGTCGATTCAATGCCGAGTACCGGTTTCCAGTGGAACTTGACGAATTTGCCTTCGCCTTTCTCATTCACAAGCCGGAAGGTGTGGACGCCGAACCCTTCAATCATGCGGAGGGAGCGTGGAATGCCGCGATCGGACATGGCCCACATGACCGTGTGCAGTGATTCGGGCATCAGGCTGACAAAGTCCCAGAACGTATCATGGGCGGTCGCAGCCTGCGGATAACCCCGATCAGCTTCCATCTTTACGCTGTGCACAAGGTCCGGAAACTTTATGGCATCCTGAATGAAGAAGACAGGAATGTTGTTGCCAACCAGATCCCAGTTACCGCTGTCGGTGTAGAACTTGACGGCAAAACCCCGGACATCGCGAGGGGTGTCTACAGAGCCCGCGCCGCCTGTCACTGTGGAGAGGCGGGTGAAGACGGGACAGGTTGCGCCGACCTTCTGAAAGATCGACGCCTTCGTCAGCTCGGGGATGGCTTTGGTGCATTCGAACACGCCATGCGCGCCTGAGCCTCTGGCGTGCACGATGCGCTCAGGAATACGTTCGTGATCGAAGTGGAAAATCTTTTCGCGAAGAATGAAATCTTCCAGCAGGGTCGGTCCGCGTTTGCCCGCCTTCAGGGAGTTTTCATTGTCCGAAATCCGGTGGCCGAAATTGTCGGTCAGATGAGCGACGCCATCAGAATGGTCACCATCATGCGCGATGGTCTGCTGAAGTTCGCCACCCGGAGCGACCGTGTCTTTTGTTTTGACATGTCCGGCACCGGGGGGATGATCATGCAATCCGTTATCGACGCTCGGTGTAGGACTTGTGTCCTTAGGCATGAATGCCTCCATCAGATCTGAAAAGAAAAGCGGATCATCTCATCCCGCTCCCGGAAACAGGGGCAGGGTGACCGCGTACACTATATTCAAACGATTGGTGGGGGACCGGGTTCCCTGTCTGATATTTCAGTTCAACACATTATCGGGAATGCAATGGACCTGTTATTCAGGACATCGCCAGACAGGGAAGGTGGCCAGCCGCCCACCACTGTAAAGATGTGCGCATCGTGCATGTGGCGGTGTTGCGGAAGAAAACGTCCCTGCGATCAGCACGACGTTCGAGATTGATAACGTATGTCTGCGTTTGCATCACGATACTGTTCGCTCGTTTTGTGCGGTGCGATGTGACGTCCGGCTCAGGGGGATAACACTCTGGAAAATGAGAAGGGTGTGTGTTTTCGGTAATATTCAGAGGTTGGTTTTCCTTTCTCTGATTGGAAAAGAACCTGATTCTTAAAATAAGGAAGAGAATTTTCTGGGCTCCGGGTGATCTGCCTCCGGTACGGGATCGCAACAAATAATGGCAAAAGCCTTCTCCGGCCCCTTTCCGTTTTGAAAAAATCATTGGAGTATGCCGCGGCACACCCGCTTTCGGCTCGGGTAAGGATTGCTATCCGGATATCAGAGAGGAGAGATCGTCATGTCTGCCTACAAGACACTCAACCCGACTACGGGCAAGGTCGAGAAGACTTTTGACGAGCATACTGACGCTGAGATGATCGCCAGGCTGGAAAAAGCTCATGGCCTGTGGAGAGATGACTGGCGTCATCGTTCCTTCGAGGAACGTCGGAAGATCGTCAAGGCCGCAGCAGAAGCCCTGCGCCGCGACAAGGAAAAGCACGCGTCCCTGATCGCCACCGAGATGGGCAAATCCATCGGTGAATCCATTGGTGAGATAGAGTTTTCCGCCGATATTCTCGATTATTACGCAGACAACGCCCAGCAGTTCCTGGCCCCCAAAGACATCAGGACATCCTGTAGCAAGGCGCAGGTCATCAGCCAGTCTCTTGGTGTGATCTATTGCGTCGAGCCGTGGAACTATCCGTATTACCAGCTTGCCCGCGTGGCTGCGCCAAACCTTATGGCGGGCAACACGGTCATGGTGAAGCACGCCCCGACGGTGCCGCAGTGCGCGCTGGCGTTCGAGCAGCTCTTCATCGACGCAGGCGCTCCGGAAGGCGCTTACACCAACCTGTTCATCAGCAACGACCAGTCGGAAAAGCTGATCGAGCGTCCGGAAGTCTGTGGCGTGGCCCTGACGGGCAGTGAGCGCGCAGGCAGCGCTGTGGCGTCGCAGGCCGGCAAGGCTCTGAAGAAGAGCACCATGGAACTCGGCGGCACGGATGCGTTCATCGTGCTGGAAGATGCCGATCTGGATCTGACCGTCAAAAACGCTATCTTTGGCCGCTTTGAGAATAACGGGCAGGTCTGCACGGCTGCGAAGCGCATGATCGTTCACGATAGCATTGCGGACGAATTCACCGAGCGTCTGAAGACCGCGATCAGCGAGTTCCGTTATGGCGATCCGCTGGACAAGGACAACTCACACGGTCCGATGAGCAGCGAAAACGCCATGAACCTCGTGCTGGAACAGGTGGATATCGCTGTCAAAGGCGGAGCCAGGCTTCTGACGGGGGGCGTGCGCCTCAACCGGGAAGGCTTCTTCATTCAGGCCGGTATCCTGACCGATATCACGAAGGACAATCCGATCTTCTACAAGGAGATCTTTGGTCCGATCGCTTCGATCTACCGTGTGCGCGATGAGGAAGAGGCCATTGCTCTGGCCAATGACTCGCCGTTCGGACTGGGCGGTTCGGTCTATACGAAGGACACCGAGCGTGGCTGGCGTGTCGCAGAGCGGATCGAGACAGGCATGGTGTTCATCAATGCGATGGGCGGCGGCGGTCCCGAGATGCCGTTCGGCGGGATCAAGAACTCCGGTTATGGCCGGGAGCTCTCCGAGTTCGGCATCGAGGAGTTCATCAACCGCAAGTTGGTCTGCATTCCATAAGCACAGTGCGGGATAACGCAGTCGGAATGAGCAGGGGCCGAAAGGCCCCTGTTTTCGTTAGGATCCGAGGGATCAGTCTACGGTCGAAAGTGACGGCTTGGCCTGTTTTTCCACGGCTTTGACCAGTTCGGGATTGGTGCGGCGCAGCAGGCTGGCGCGCAGCATGATGGCCGTGTCCCGCGCCGATGCCTGTCGCCAGCGGATGAGGAAGTCACGATCCGCCTGCAGATCCGGCTCGTGTGTTTCGGGAGAGTCTTTCATAAAACCTGGTTTCCGGGGTTCTTCATAAGGTCAGTGATTCGTACCCGGAAGAAACGCCAGGCAGTTCATTGTGGGCTCTTCTCTCACGTCCCCATGATTCGAAAGTAAATTATCTGCACTTCGGCCCTGTGATTCTGTAATACCAGAATCGTGTCCCTTTCAGGGCGGAAGCAGCGCAGCTTCGGGGCTATTTCCGGGTGGCGTTGCGTTCGGCAAGGCGGGTGCCGAGCGCCTCAAGAGCGTCCCGCAGCGGTCCTTCCGGCATATCGTCGACAATGACAGGTTGCACATTGGGGGGCGTGCGACGGGCTGGTCGGCCCGATGTCTGGCTGGAGGGCTGGAAATCCTGCGTCATCTTGAGTCGTTCAACGATCCTCTGTCCGCACCATGTGTTGATCCGGTCGATGAGGGCGGTCTGCATGTGCTGGATTTCCATGGCCACAGGACCACGGCAGGCAATGGTCAGTGTGCCGGCCGACAGTTTGCGCGGCTCGGTCCGTGTTCCGAGTGATTCCCCCACAATCTGCATCCAGTCGATGAACAGCGTCACGCTTGCGGGCGAGCGCCTGCGGAAGGCTTCCCGTGTCAGAGTGGGGATCATGCTGCCCAGATCGCGTGGCTTGAAGGAGCGACGCGGTGGCTCGGCTGTTCCTGTCTCGCTCTTGCGTGCTGGTCGTGCGGGTTTCATAAACTGGCTCCGTGATTCCCTCAGACTCAGATCTTCTCGCATGGTACGATCATAATCGCAGAACCCTCCCTTGGCGCGCCCTGCCGGGTGAGACGGCTGATCCCTACCATGTCTGGATCAGTGAGATCATGCTGCAGCAGACAACGGTCACTGCGGTCATTCCTTACTACCATAATTTTCTCAAACGGTTCCCTGATATTGAAGCGCTCGCCCGAGCTCCGGTGGATGAGGTGCTGCAGGCGTGGTCAGGGCTGGGTTACTACTCCCGTGCCCGCAATCTGCATCGCTGCGCGGAGGAGGTGGTTCGTCTGGGAGGATTTCCTCGTGACGTCACCGGTTTGCAGGCGTTGCCGGGCATTGGAGCCTATACCGCGGCGGCCATAGCGGCGATTGCCTTCGGCGTTCCGGTTGTTCCTGTCGATGGGAATGTGGAGCGGATTTCAGCCCGTATCTTCGCCGTACAGGAGCCGATGCCGGGGGCGAGGAAGCAACTGGCGGCAAAGGCCGTGACTCTGAATGCTGGTCCGGAGGCGCATCGGCGGCCATCGGATTTCGCGCAGGCCTTGTTTGACCTTGGCGCCACGCTCTGCGTGCCGCGTTCTCCCGCCTGCGTGCTCTGTCCGTGGCAGAAGTCCTGCAAGGCGCGGAAACTTGGCATACAGGCGGAGTTACCGAAAAAGACTCCCAAAGCCGAGCGCCCGACCCGCCATGGCGTGCATTTCCTGCTGATGGACGAAGCTGATCAGGTTCTGGTCAGACGACGTCCGCCTCAGGGGCTGCTGGGGGGGACGATAGAACTGCCCGGACCGGAGTGGCGGGAGAAGCCGTGGAACGTGGATGAGGTGGTGGAGGTCGCTCCCTTTGCCGATCGCGCTTCCGAGGCGCTCCGTGTTCCGCAATGGATGTGTGTGGGATCGGTCAAGCACGTGTTTACGCATTTTACGCTACTGATTGATGTGTATGCGGCGCGGGTAAACAGCCTGCCCAATCCTCGTGAAGAAGAAGGTTTTCCAGTCGCGCTTGAAAAGGTGGACGGACTTGCGCTTTCTTCGCTCATGCGGAAATGCGTGAAAACTGGTGTAAAAGGGTCTGACTGACGATCGCGCTTCCCCGGATAGGGGAAGGAATGACGGCAAGGAGAGAAGTGTGGCGGAGACACCGCGTGCTGATGAAATCTGGCTTTACGACAGCTACGGTCGGTTTCTGCATAACGATGCCCTCGATGACCGGATGGTGGCCCGCGCTCCCGCCGATCTGCCCAACGGTCTGCCGGGGCTGATCTTCGGAATCGATCCTGCGCGGAGCGATGATCCTTTTGTGCTGCTCAAGCGTGAAACGCGCCCGATGCCTCTTCCGCGGATCGAGCCTGTCATGGAGCAGGGCGCGGCGCTCGCCTTCCGGATTCTTGACAGCGAAGGGCCTTATGCCGACGCGCGGGGCGGTTTCATCGCCACCCGGCAGGATGGGAGTGTCGTGCTTGGGGCTCCGGGACGAGGGGAGGGGATTCTGTTTTCACCCATGCCTTTCTATACGGCCAGAAGTCTGTTTCCTGCCTCCGGCATAGAACTGACAGATCATCATGGTCTCGTCGCGCCTGCGCCGCAGCCTCTGACGGGACTGCGCGTGCAGATTGCCGGACGGCCCTATTCGCTGGAGGTCGGGGGCGATCTGCTCGCCCGGATGGGCGAACTGTCACCGGGTGAAACGGCTTCTCTGGTCTTGCCCGCGACAGCGACAGAGCCGGAAACAACCATCACGGCGACCAGAAAAGCACAATAATCGCACAAGGCTGGAGGCAGCGCCCCGGAGGTGATCTGTCCCGGCCTGTTAACTGTCTTTCCTATTCCGGCCATCATGTCGGATGTACTGTCCGGTGGTGTTCATGGCCTTTATTCACGTCACATCCGAAGAAGCTGTCGCTCCCATGGGGCGTGGACGCATTGGTGTTCTGCTTACCAATCTAGGGACGCCGGATGACACCAATTTTGGTGCGGTGCGTCGTTACCTGTCGGAGTTTCTCTCCGATCAGCGTGTGATCGAGGCCAACCCCGCACTCTGGCAGCCGATATTGCAGGGAGTTGTTCTGACAGTCCGACCGGGCCGCAGTGGCAAGGCCTACAAGCGGATCTGGAACGAAGAAAAAAATGAAAGCCCCCTGCGCACTTATACCCGGGCACAGGCGGAATTGCTGGCGGAGCGGTTTCAGACGGATGATGTCAGGGTCGGTTGGGGCATGCGGTATGGTTCTCCTTCGGTGGCCGAGGCTGTAACGGAGCTGATGCGTGACGGGTGTGATCGCATCCTTTTCATGCCGCTTTATCCGCAGTACAGCGCGACGACGACGGCGACAGCGAACGATCAGCTGTTCCGTTTCCTGATGACGGTAAGGCGGCAACCGGCCATCCGCACTCTGCCAGCGTTTGCGGATGATCCAGTCTATATCAAGGCGCTTGCCGAGACGTTGCAGCTTGCCCTGTCGGGTTTGTCTGAGAAGCCACAGATGGTCGTGACGTCTTTTCACGGTTTGCCGAACGAGTATGTCGCCAAGGGCGACCCGTATCGTGAAGACTGTGAGCGCACAGTCGTGGCGCTGCGGGCAGTTCTGGGCATGTCAGATGAAGAGATGCCTTTGACATTTCAGTCGCGTTTTGGGCCAGCGAAATGGCTGGAACCTTATACGGCTCCGTTTGTTGCGGCGTTGCCCGCGAAAGGCATTACGCGTGTCGCCATCATCACTCCCGGTTTCATGGCAGATTGTATTGAGACGCTGGACGAGCTTGGCAATGAATTGAGAGATGAGTTCATGGCGGCGGGAGGGAAGGAGTTGACGCTTGTTCCGTGTCTGAACGCCTGTCCGCAAGCCATCGATCTTCTGGAACATCTTGCCCGTTCCGAATTGTGCGGTTGGGTGGCAACCTGAAAATTGTCTTCTGGCCAGCAGGGATTTGTGTGCTGGTCGGAGTTTGTTTGTTCCTGTCCCGCGTTTCAGTGAATTTGCATTGAAATCTGGAGACAGGGCATTCTTGTCTTGAGAAGAGCCTGACTGATCCAACCGCGAAGAAAGTATTGTTTCTAAGACAGTCATCTTTTGGTTGTTTTTGTATTATTTTTTATAATATTCTATTTTTATAAAAATTATAAAGTAAATAAGTCAATTTATTCTGTGTTTGTTCTTATTTTCCGAGAGACTTTAAGGGTTTGTGCAGAGTTTGTTAACCAATTTTTCTTAACGTCAGGGCTCTGTCGCCGGGCAATTGTTCGGCTCCCGAATGCCGCACCCATGATGTTGCATCTGTCGATGAAAAACTTGCAGATGGAATAGGATGGAGTGCTGATGGAATGTGAATTCATGAGCAACATCAGTCATAATGCTTCTGTCAAACTCGAGAAAAACACGAGTGAAGCTTCAATGGAGACGGACCAGTACGGAACCTCTTCATTTGATGATGCTCTGAAGCTGGCAGATGTATCTGCTGTTACACCGACACTCAGTGGTCTGCCTTCGTCGTCTGGCTCGGAAAGAGAGAGTGATTTCCCATTTTCTTCGGCCGTGATTTCGGGATCGGATGATCTGCCTGTTACGGTCAGCCTGTCCATTCCCGGCGAAGATGCTGATCTGGTGGCGTCAACTTCTGATGATGTGCTGGTGTCAGGAAGCGGCACTGATCAGTTGACGATCAAGGGAATGGTAGCGGACGTCCAGACCGCTCTTCGTGCGGTTACGATCTCGGCTTCCAAAGAAATAGCCTCTGCCGAAACAGTGGCCTACTCAGCTTCGATTTCCAATGATCAGACTTCAAATCTTTACAGTGGAACCATAGTCGTTCTGCCAAGTGTTCTCTTCTCGCTTCCCCAGGAAACCCGTGCAATCAGCGATAGCTTCGTGATGGGAACTGATGAAGAGGCCAGCAGGCAGCAATCGGCAGTCATTACTTCCGATTCCGCTCTGACGACAACCGCTGAGAATCCGACCGCCAATATGTTGTCCATCGGTGATGCTGCTGCGACAGGTGCGATGAGCCTGTCGCAATCTGGAAATGTGGATGGCAGCAATCAGGCTTCCTTGCAGATTACTCAGGAAGATCACTCCATTACCGGTGACTCTGAGGAAATCGCTGCAAAAATTTCTTCTGATCAGAAAAATACTGCGCCAGTTGCTATCTACGCAAACCCGGGAAAAACTTCTGCTACGTCCATTACTAACGGTTCCGCTGTTCTGGGTGGTGGTGTCGACATTTCTGCAATGCAGGATCAGGTGAATGCGCAGGGAGTGCCTTCTTCTACTGCAGTTGATGCCGGATCGTTAAATGCCGCTGTGCTGCCACAGGCGAGTTATGGTGTTGCGTGGCTTGCATCGACAGCTTCCAGCGCAGTCACTTCGACAGGCGAAGATAGTGTGGCGGCAGGTACAGCGACGGTGAATGCAGCGCAGGACCTGATGACTTCGACAGACCAGAGCGCGACTACCACGGATACGAAAGAAACGGGCCTGTCGAGTGGAACTGATGCAACCAGCACAGCAAGTCAGATAGATGAGTCGTCTATTTCTGTGACCAGCACTCTTTCAGGTGCGAACAATATTGACGTTATCAATGGAGTGATTGCTCTGAACGGCGGCACAAATACCGTTATCGCCCAAAATCAGGGAACAGTCTCGGTATGGAGTGCTGCAGGTACGACAAGCTTCAATGATGCCGGCTCTGGGGATGCCGAGTTTTACGTAACAGGAACCGGCACATTTGATGTTCAGGATACAGGCTCTGGCAGTGCTACTCTGAAAGTCATGCAGCTTGCTTCTTCAGATGCCTCAGGAACAGTTACGGGGGGAGCCAGGCATCTGGATGTGACGACAGGATCTGGAGCAGTCAGCATTGTGGTGGGTTCAGGAGGTCTGGATCTTTCGACCGCTGGCTCAGGTGCTTTACAAATCGACGTGACCAAAGGAGTCGATCATATTCTGATTGCAGGTGATCAGACAGGAAATGTGACTGTCTCTGGCGCGCTTGTGAACGCGGATGCCAATTTCGGTATTATGGGTGTGACATCCGAAAAAGTTATCAATGGAAATTTTGTTGTTGGTCTGGCGGACGGTAATTCAGTGACATTCCTTGGGGCGTCTGGAAGTGATAATATCACTCTCTATCTTGCATGATGGAAGAGAAACTGAATGGCATCAATTGATGAAATGCCAGTGGAATTGAAGAGAAAACCTCCTTCAAAGATAGGGGGTATCCATAATTTCATGGTTCGGAAGTCATGTTGAGCGAATGGTTTTTAATAAATAATGTTGATTAGTGTTTTGCGTAGAATGTCCAAAATAGCTTTTTTGAAAAGAAATTTTCGGAATCGCAATAAGTCTATCGTGGCTATAATGACTGTTTTGTTGTGATTCTGAAAAAGGTTTCTGCTGAAGTCAGACTCAGCAGAAACCTTTTATTATAAAGAGTGGACTCAGGAAAGCTTGAAGCTACCAGCCTGCAGGGAGCTGGTATCATGCACATCGGCCAACAACACTGAAGTGTGGCTGTCGATGTGCAGCAGTGTGCCTGAGTTTTCCACTGTTGCGTTGCTCAGAATGGATCCCAGATCGGACTGTGAGAGACCGAAACCGGAAAGCTCAATGACATTATGAGCGGAAGCAGTGAAGTCCTGGATGACATCGGCAGCGCCAGCCGCTGTTTTGATGATGTCAAAGGTATTACCGGTGCCGGAACCACCGGTCATCTGCATGCTGCTATAAGCCTTGAATGTGTCGCCACCGGTACCGCCAACGGCAGAGAAAGAGCCGGTGTTGTTCGCTGCACTTATAAAGGTTAGTGCGCCGCTGCCCTGCTGGGTGACTGACTGATACCCTGTTCCTCCCGTAATGGTGGAACCTGCTCCCCATATATTGAGGTTGAGTTGTGCAGTGGAATCCATGGTGCCAAAAGAAGCGTAAACGGACTGGCCCTGAATATAGTCCGTGCCCTGGATTGAGCCGGTAACATAAAAGCTGCCGTAACCACCTGATGTGAAGTCACCGTTGCCATCTGTGGACCAGTTGACCTGGGAGTTTTTCAATGCGCCGACTGTCGTGCCGGTGCCATCCGTGGTCAGGCTGCTGTCGGTCAGGGTGACAATGGAACTGTTACGTCCCAGAGTAACATTGGAGCTGGAAATCGCGTTTGCGATGGTCTTGATGCCAGCATTGATTGTTCCGTTTTGGAATGTATCAAAGACAGAATCGGAACCTGTCGTAATAGTACTGTTGGTGCATTGTATGAACTGGGATTTGGCCCCAGCTACAATGGTAGCGCCATCAGCGTCAACAAAGCCGGTATAAGCTCCCGTATACAGGGTGCCAGTAGCGTCGACGAATGTATTTCCAACAGAGTTGGCAGCGTTTACCGTGCCAGCAAAGTTTGTGATTGTATTGTTGCCGCCAGTAATTGTCAGGTTGTTGTCGGCAGAGGAGGTGGCATAGCTAATTTTGCTTTCGGTGCCACCTAAAGTTACATCGATATCGCCAAAAATATAGGCTGTATTGTTGAACCAGACGGTCAGATCGGCCGTGCTGCTGCCTGTATTCTGAACAATGTAGCTCTGTCCAGATATGAGATTTGCTGATGAATTATCGTCATCGAACAGAATCGTCTTATAGGCGTTGCCTGAAGCATTCGAGACCATAGAAAACCTCGTATTCTTGTTTGTGTTCACTTTTTGAACTGCATGAACTGCTTTGCCACAAAGGCCCAAAAAGGTAAACAAGAAACAAAAAATGAAAAAAGAAGTGATAAATTTAACTTCTTGCTAATCTTTCAAATGATTGATCTTTTGCTGATTTGGCCCATTTTCAATGTTATTCTTTCGTTAATAAAATTTAAATTTCTCTATTGAGCAGCGTATTAACAATGGGAGCGTTAATTGTTGTTAATTTTCACAAAGCAGAGAGGTTTATTGACGGCACCCTTTCGATGAATCGATGACAATACAGAAACACTCATGCTGGCTGGCGTGTATAAAACGGGATGGAGTAAGTGGTTGGAAAACAGCCATTCCGGTTTTGCGCCGCGCATTTATACGGTTTTCGATCTACTGCGGCGTGTTGTCAGTTAGGCAGGATGATGACTGAGACGAACTGAACGGCTGAAAGGAAAGTGGATTTGAGCTTGTCGCTGCGGGTTGTAATGGCGCGCAACTGTTTGAGTTTATTGAAGAAGCGCTCGACAAGGTTTCGCTCCCTGTAAAGAACGCAATCCGTTTCCCGTTATGTCGTTCTCTTGTTTTCTGGCGGGGTGACTGGAGTAATCTCACGCTGCGTCAACCGATCAATCAATCTGTCGGTGTCATACGCCCTGTCAGCAAGGAAGGCGTCGGGGGCGATGTTTTCCAGAAGCGGTTATGCCTGAGCGATATCAGCATCCTGGCCGGTGTGAGAGCAGGTTTCACCGGGGTGTCCAGTGCATCACAAATGGCATGGATTTTTGTAGTCAGATCGCTACGGGATCGCCTGATCAGTGTCCCTTTTTTGTGGGCTCCGGGGCTGTGCTGATGTGCCCGGCCAATCGTGCTGTCGCTCATTATGTATTCGTTATCATGATCTGCTGCCAAGATCACGAACGATCCGCTCGATAACACTGCTTTCATACCAGCGGCGCAGACGCCAGCGCACGTTTTTCCAGTTACCGAACCGGGCAGGAAGGTCACGCCATGGGATATCTACGCGATCGCGATGCAGCACGGCCTCCACACAGACGGTTGTCCGCAGCCGTGCCGCCCGCATAACCTTCCGATCCGTCAGAAGATCCTTTATCTGCTTCCACTGATCGTCGCGTAAACCATTCCGATGCATCTTCCCTTTTCGGAGAAGAATAGTCTCAGAATTTCCACGGATACCCGTCATTCAGATTTAAAAGCGTTGCAATCTTCACAGTGCCGACAGGTCCATCAGAACGCACCTCCGGCATACTTGGCCTTCCTGCAGCATGCCTCCATGGAGGAGTGAGGTCCTGCTTTGACAGGCCCCGGTCCCACCGATAGACAGAGAGAAGATGGTGTTCCGAAAGGAACTGAAAAGGGAAGCCGGTGCGGTCGTCATGCACCAACTCCGGCGCTGCCCCCGCAACTGTAGACGGTTTGTGACGCCCCTCTTTCTCCCACGACGGGAGATCGCCACTGGAGAGTTCCGGGAAGGCGTGGGAAGTCCGGGACGTGTGTCCCGACCGTGAGTCAGGAGACCTGCCGTCATGAATAAGGAGTGTCATGGACCGGCGGGGTGCCCGGATCATGAGGGTCTGCGCCTGTCGTGTGCCCCCTCCCCATGGAGGCCTTGCTGACCGCACCCTGTTTTTGCAAGGACGCAAGGACAGGACATGAATGATCTGCCTGCCGGACCCAACAGAGAGACTCAGGCGGACCGCCCGACTCTGCATGTCTGTGTGACATGTCGTCGCCCCGCGCCGGAAGCCGTGCCGCTTGGACGCACACTCTATGAGACATTGCTTGATAAGGCCAACGCGGCGGAGGTGATCCTTCAGCCGGTCTCGTGTCTGGCCGCCTGTGGCAGCGGTTGCACGGCGACCATTTCGATGCCCGGAAAATGGGTCTGGCTGCTTGGCCGTCTCGACCCCGAAAAGGCCGATGACATCCTGACCTACGCAGGTCTTTATGCTGCGTCGAAAACCGGCACCGTCATGCCGTCCAAACGCCCTTCTTCCCTGAACGACATGATTCTGGGCCGCTTTCCAGCCTTGCTTCCCACATCACAGGAGCCGACATGAATTCCATAACCCCAACGTCCACCCCTGCCGTCGGCGTGAAGATTCCTGTCACCGTGATCACCGGCTTTCTGGGAGCGGGCAAGACCACGCTGCTGCGGAACCTTCTGTCGCAGGCGCACGGACGCAGGATCGCCGTCGTGGTCAACGAGTTCGGCTCGCTGGGGATTGATGGTGAAACGCTGCGATCCTGCGGCATTGAAGGCTGCCCGGATGAGGATATCGTCGAACTGACCAATGGTTGTCTGTGCTGCACCGTTGCCGACGATTTTCTGCCGACCATGCGCGCCCTGATTGATCGCCCGCAGCCGCCTGAGCATATTGTTATCGAAACATCGGGCCTTGCTCTGCCGAAGCCGCTGCTCAAGGCGTTCGGCTGGCCGGACATTCGCACGCGGATGACAGTGGACGGCGTCATCACGCTCGTTGACACACCAGCCGTCGCGGCGGGCCGTTTTGCTGATGACCCGGAGGCGATCGCTGCCCAGCAGGCAGCCGACCCCTCTCTCGATCACGACAATCCCCTGGCGGAAGTGTTTGAGGATCAGCTGCTGTCGGCCGATCTGGTGGTGCTGAACAAGACCGACCTGCTCGATGAGGCAGAGCTGGAAGCCGTGGAAGCGGAGATCACTGCGCTTCTGCCGCGTAAGCGGGTGATGCTACGCGCCGTTGAAGGCAGACTTGACCCGGCCGTGCTGCTTGGACTTGAAGCCAGCGCGGAAGATGATCTCACTGCTCGCCCGTCTCATCATGATGGCGCGGACGAGCACGAACATGATGATTTCGACTCGTTTGTCCTCACAGTGCCTGAGCAGGAGAGTGTGGATGCCTTCGTGAAGCGTCTGGCTGAAGTGGCGGTCCAGTTCGATATTCTGCGTCTCAAGGGTTTCGCCGCGGTGAAAGGCAAGGCGATGCGGCTGGCGGTGCAGGGCGTGGGAAGCCGGATGCGTCATGCCTTCGACAGACCGCTGACTGGTGAGGACCGCACCGGACGGATTGTCGTCATTGGTCAGAAGGGACTTGATCGCCAAGCCATAGACACGGCCTTGCGGGCGCACTGATTCTCTCATGCACCTGCTTGTCCGGGATCAGCAGTCGATCGACGAACAGGACGTGGCCGAAGATCTCGGCCATGCGCCTGCCGACGTTATCGTTCTGTCTTTCACGGACAGTGATCTGCTGTCCCTTGAGCGAGCCTATGACCGGATGGCTGAGCCGGGCTTTTCGCTCCGGCTGGTCAATCTGGCCCGCCTGCGCCACCCCATGTCGATCGACCTGTATGTTGAGCAGACCATTGCCCATGCGCGGTGCGTGGTGATCCGTCTTCTGGGTGGAGTGGATTACTGGCGCTATGGCGTTGAGGAAGTGGCGTCCTGCTGCCGTTCTCAGGAGATTCCATTTGTTCTGCTGCCCGGTGATGAACGGGAGGATGCTCAATTCGCCGCATGGTCGACTGCAGAAAGTGAAATCTGCACGCGACTGGCGGGTTTTTTGAAAGAGGGTGGACCTCGGAATATTCAGGAAGCCCTGAAACTTATGCGTCACGCTGCCGGGTTGGGCGAAGATGGCGGCGCATTCCCGGAAGTTCTGCCTGCTTCGGGCATTTATCGACACGCCTGTAATGGTCTCGCATTGCGCGCCACACTGGTTTTCTATCGAGCGCACCTGCTCTCAGGAGACACGGACGCCATCGACGGATTGGCTGATGCGCTTGAACAGCACGGTATGGCGACGGAAGTGCTGTTCGTTTCATCCCTGAAGCAGACGGAGGTCGCAGAGTGGGTTGAAAGCCGTCTGCTCGCAGCCACGCCCGACATCGTGCTCAACGCGACAGTCTTCGCAGTTCGGGGAGAGGGTATGGCGACGTCTCCTCTTGAGGCGGTTGGCGTGACGATCCTGCAACTCGTGCAGCCGGCTTCCACGGAACGTGCGTGGCGGGAGAGCTTTCGGGGGCTGAGTCAGTCCGATCTGGCCATGCAGATTGTGCTGCCTGAACTGGACGGCCGAATTGCGACGGCTCCCATTTCCTTCAAGGAGGAGGCTGCCCCCGGTCATCCGGCGCATCGGAAAGCGTGGCGACCGGGGATCGATGCTGTGGCGCGGCAGGCTCGGGGATGGGCGCGTCTTGGACATCTTGCGCCAGCAGACAGGAAGCTGGCGATCATTCTGTCCGATTATCCCGGTGCTGGCGGAGAGGGCATCTCAGCGCAGGTTGCGCATGCTGTCGGGCTCGACAGTTTCGCCAGCCTGTCCAGTATTCTGGAGATGTTGCGCGATGCTGGTTACAGTTGTGGTGATCACGCAGATGCTGAAGCCGGCAGGCTCGTCTCGGTTCTGACGGAAGGGACGGGATACACGGTCTTGTCTCTTGCCGATTATAGAAACAGTTTTGTCGATCTTCCTGAAGCTTTCCGCCTGTCGGTCACGGCCGCATGGGGTGAGCCGGAAGATGATCCCTTATTGCGGGATGGTCTGTTTTGTTTCCGCTTTTGTCGTTTGGGAAACGTGGTGATCGCCGTGCAGCCGGATCGGGGGCGGCATGCGGATCGGAAAACACAGTATCATGACCCGGATGTGCCGCCATGCCACGGCTATATCGCGTTTTATCTGTGGTTGCGCTCAGTGTGCGCCATCGACGTCATGGTGCATCTGGGTGCGCATGGCACGCTGGAGTGGCTGCCGGGGAAAGCAGTCGCCCTGTCCGAAAACTGTGCTCCTGCTATTCTGACATCAGGTATTCCAGTGGTTTATCCGTTTATCGTCAACAATCCCGGCGAAGCGGCGGCGGCTAAACGGCGTCTGGGAGCCGTAACCATCGGACATATGACGCCGCCGGTGATGAAAGCAGGGCTCTCCGGAGATATGGCGGAACTTGAAGCACTGATCGACGAATATGCGGAGGCGGATGGAATGGATCGCCGTCGTGTGACGCTGCTGCGTCGTGATATTCTCGATCGGGCGTCCCGCATGGGTGTGCTGGCGGAAAGTGGTGTCCGGCCCTCAGACGGCGACGAGGCTGAAGCGCTTGCCCGACTGGATGCCTATCTCTGCGATGTGAAGGATCTACAGATTCGTGATGGTCTGCATGTCTTCGGACAGATGGCTCCGAAAAGTGCTGATCTGGCAAGAGCTGTTGCCACCCGCGGCGGTGTTGATGAGGAAAGCGTGACACAGAGCCTTGTTCTGAGCGCCCAGCGGGAGCGGGAAGGTTTTCTGGCGGCGCTGGAGGGACGTTTTGTCGAGCCCGGTCCTGCAGGAGCGCCAACACGAGGACGCTTCGATGTGCTGCCGACAGGGAGAAACCTTTTCACGATTGATCCCAGAGCGATTCCGACTCCTGTCGCTGTGGAATTGGCTCGGGCGCAGGCAGAGCAGATTCTGACGCGGCACTTGCAGGAAGAAGGCGAACCACTGCGTCATCTGGTTATGGATATGTGGGGATCAGCAAGTTTACGAACCGGTGGCGAGGATCTGGCGCTGGCGCTTCTGTTGATGGGAGTCGAGCCATTATGGGATCGTGCCAGCGGGAGAGTCAGCGGGATCGATATCGTTCCCATGCCGGTTCTTGACCGTCCGCGCGTTGATGTCACGTTGCGCATTTCCGGTTTTTTTCGAGATACTTTCCCCGCTCAGATTGCTCTTTTCAGACAGGCAGTTGAAGCTGTTGCCGCGCGTCGGGAAAGCACGGAATGGAATCCTCTTGCTGCGGCCTGTGTGGAAAATGCTCCCGCCCCTTCCCGCGTTTTCGGACCCGCGCCCGGTTCATATGGCACCGGTCTGGAAAATATCCTGCAGACAGCAGGTTGGGTGGACCGGGATGAACTGGCGAATGCATATCTTGATGCCAACAGCTGGAGCTATGACAGGGATCAGCAGCTGTTTCGGGACAATGACGGGCTGAGCCGTCAGATCGGACAGGCAGATGTTATTCTGCACATACAGGATCATGCAGAAACGGATATTCTGGAAACGCCCGATACGGCGGCGCATGAAGGAGGGCTGGCTGCTGTCGCAGCATTTCTCGATGCGAAACCGGGAATGTGGCACGGCGATACATCGGATTCCGATGCGCCGAAACTACGGGATACAGAGGCGGAAATCGTGCGTGTCGTGCGGGGGCGGCTGACAAATCCTCGCTGGCTTGCCGGTATGCGACGGCATGGCTATCGGGGAGCAGCGGAAATGTCGCGCGGGGTCGATGCGCTGGCAGCTTTTGCCGCAATGCTGCCGACACGGTTCGATCATCAGTTCGATCTGGTGTTCGATGCGATGTTGGCTGATTCTGACAATGATTCTTTCCTCAGAGCAGCTAATCCTGCCGCGCATCAGGCTATTCATGACCGACTGAAGGAAATGCTGCGACGGGGGCTGTGGCATCCCCGGAAAAATAGTGCGTATGAGAGTCTGGGTGGCCAGGCATGAACGGGATTTCGGAAACTGCTGTAGCAAGTATGAGGTCGAAGGCTCTCATGATTGCAGCGCCGCGGTCTGGTGGCGGAAAAACAACCGTGACTCTGGGATTGCTGACGGCTCTCAGAGAGCAGGGTATAAGGGTGAGAGGCGCCAAGACCGGACCTGACTATATTGATCCGGCCTTTCATGAAGCCGCAACGGAGATGCCAAGTTTCAATCTCGATAGCTGGGCGATGCCCTCACCCGTGCTTGAAGGATTGCTTTCGAATGCTTTGCACGACACGGATTTTCTGATTGTGGAATCCGCCATGGGGCTGTTCGATGGCCTGATGGAACCGGAAGGAGCGCGGGGTGCCCCTTCTGACATCGCTGGCTGGTTTGATATTCCTGTTGTTCTTGTAATTGATGTTTCGGGGCAGGGACAATCGGCAGGTGCGGTGGCGCATGGATTTGCAACGTTGAATCCACATGTGCGGGTTGCGGGCGTCATTCTTAATCAGGTCGCTTCGGTCCGCCATCTCACCATGGCGGGAGGCGCCGTGCAGGCTGCTGGTTTGCCGGTATTGGGCGCGTTCATGAGGGATAAGACTCTGGTGCTGCCGGAGCGCCATCTCGGACTGGTGCAGGCGCGGGAACAGTCCGAATTGCAGACAGTCCTGCACTGTCTGGCGGATCGGACTGTCAAGGCGCTGGATATGGAGGCCCTGCTGGCGGTGGCGAAGCCACTGTCCGTGGGAGGCGCTCCACCGGTCGTGGCTGTGCCGCCACCCGGGCAGCGGATTGCCTTGGCGGATGATGCAGCCTTTTCATTTTTCTACGGACATATTGCACTGGGCTGGCGTCACGCAGGAGCGGAGATCGTGCCATTTTCACCACTGGCGGATGAATCTCCGGACCCGTCGTGCGATGTATGCTGGTTGCCGGGAGGATATCCTGAACTGCACGCTGGCGTTTTGTCATCGGCCAGAAACTTTCACGATGGACTGAGGAACTTTTCCGAATCCCGTCCTGTTCACGGTGAGTGTGGCGGGTTCATGGTGCTGGGCAAGGCGCTGGAAGATGCTCAGGGCGTTCTTCATCCGATGAGCGGTCTTCTTGGTCATGTCACGAGTTTTGCAAAACGAAAGATGAATCTGGGCTACCGTGAAGCTGTACTGCGTGCATCCTGTGCTCTGGGGGCAGCGGGAACACGTTTTCGTGGTCATGAATTTCATTATGCGCAGGTGACTGATTCCGGTTCAGACCAGCCTCTCGTGGATCTTTATGATGGAACAGGGAAATATCTGGGGGCAGCCGGAGGGCGTCGTGGTCTGGTCTCGGGTTCGTATTTTCATGTGATGGCAGAATGGGGGAAGCAGGAATGACTGACGAGACAGACAATCAACGTCATCAGATGAAAATGCAGCGACGCAAGGAAGTGCAGGATAAAGAAGTCTCCGAAAAGACTATTGAAAAAGGTCTTCTTGCTATCAACACAGGTTCAGGAAAAGGTAAATCCACGGCGGCTTTCGGTCTGGCCTTGCGCATGCTGGGGCGTGGTAAGCGGGTTGTTGTCGTGCAGTTCATCAAGGGGGCGTGGTCGACAGGTGAGAAGATCGCGCTTGAGCGGTTTGATGATCTGCTTGAATGGCACTCGATGGGAGAAGGGTTTACCTGGGAAACACAGGACCGGAACAGGGATATTGCCGCCTGTGTCCGGGCGTGGGACGTCGTTCGCACAGCGCTGAGCCGAGACGATGTAGGGCTGGTTGTGCTGGACGAACTGAATATTGCCCTGCGTTATGATTATCTGCCTCTCGAGACGGTTCTTGAGGACCTTGCTGCTCGTCCAGCCATGCAGCATGTGGTGATAACTGGCCGCAATGCTCCGGCCGCTCTGGTGGAAGCTGCTGATCTGGTCACGGAAATGACACTTGTGAAGCATCATTTCAAAGCAGGCGTGAAGGCTCAGGAAGGTATCGAATTCTGATGGCGCGGGCGCTGATGTTTCAGGGGACCGGCTCCAGTGTTGGCAAGTCCGTGCTGGTGGCGGGCCTTGCCCGGGTACTGACCCGTCGAGGTTTGCGTGTGCGTCCCTTCAAACCTCAGAACATGTCCAACAACGCCGCGGTGACCGCCGATGGGGGTGAAATCGGGAGAGCGCAGGCATTACAGGCGCGGGCTTGTGGTGTGCCGCCGACCGTGGACATGAACCCCGTTCTGCTGAAACCTCAGAGTGAAGTGGGTGCACAGCTTGTCGTCCGGGGAAAGGTTCGGAGAGCGTTTCAGGCCAGGGAATACGCTTCGATCAAACCCACACTCATGTCTGACGTGCTCGACGCATTTTACGGACTTGCTGATCAGGCTGACATTGTTCTGGTGGAAGGAGCCGGGTCGGCTTCCGAAATCAACCTGCGTACACATGATATTGCCAATATGGGGTTTGCGCAGGCGGTAGATATAGATGTCGTGCTGGTCGGAGATATTGATCGGGGCGGAGTCATAGCCAGCCTTGTAGGAACGAAGTCGGTTTCAGATAAAAAAGACTCTGATCGTATAAGGGGTTTTATTGTGAACCGGATGCGTGGTGATCCGTCATTGTTTGCTGATGGCATGGATTTTGTTGCTGATCGCACAGGATGGGCGGCTCTTGGTCTGGTGCCGCATTGTGACTCCGTGCGTGTACTGCCTGCTGAAGACGCTGCTGATTTGCAAACGGTTTCCAGGCGGGGCGGGCGTGTCAGAGTTGTCGTGCCGCATATGCCCTGTATCGCCAATTTTGATGATCTTGACCCATTGAACGCGATGTCTGACGTGGAACTGCTGATTGTTGAACCCGGTCAGCCACTCCCCATTTGTGATCTGGTCATTCTTCCGGGATCGAAAGCGACTGTTTCTGACCTGGAATTTTTTAGAAAGCAGAGATGGGATATTGATCTTGCCGGGCATGTCCGGCGGAAAGGATCTGTTCTGGGGATCTGCGGGGGCTATCAGATGCTTGGGCAAATGATTTCCGATCCTGACGGCATGGAAGGAAGCGTGACTGAAACAGCAGGACTGGGCCTGCTGGATGTAATGACATGCCTGACGCCTGATAAGCGGCTTGTCGAAGTGGAGGGATTTCTTCTCCCTGAAAATATTCCTGTCAGTGGCTATGAAATTCACATGGGTCAGACAACAGGAAGTGCATGTGAAAGACCGTTTGCATTGATCGCTGGACAGAATGAAGGTGCCTGTTCCGCAGATGGCCGTATATGGGGAACCTATCTGCACGGAGTGTTGTCTAGTGGTGCGGCAAGACAGGCTGTGCTCAACAGGATCGGGCTGGATACGGGTTTATTGAGAGATCACTACCAGTATGTGGAAGAAGCTCTGGATGCGTGGGCGGATCACCTCGAAAAGCATGTTGATATTGAAGCGTTGCTGGCATTGGCTCGCGTGGTGAAAAGACCGTGACCATTCTACCAGAAATTCCGGAGCATGGCGGACAGGTTGAACTGGTCATGCGGGCGTTTCCAGAGGCTCCAGCGCCTTTTATTGATCTCTCGACGGGCATCAGTCCTTATCCCTATCCATTTGGCGAGGTGCGGCAAACTGACCTGACCCGTCTTCCCGAACAGGGAGGAGAAGAGAGGCTGCTTGATACGGCCATGCGAGCCTACGGCGTGCAGTCATCAAATCTGATTGTTGCTGGTCCAGGAACACAACTTCTTATTTCACTTATACCGTATGTTCTGGGTAACAGACAGGTCATTCTGCTTGGTCCCACTTACAGCGGACATGCGACCGCATGGCGTAATGCCGGTTCTGATGTCCATATCGTCAGTGATATGGAAAAATTCAGTGACGAGGTTGCACAGCCCGGACGTGTTGGTATCCTCTGCAATCCCAATAATCCGGATGGACGTCACCACGATCCACTGGATCTTCTGGCTTTGGCAGAACGCTGCGCGCATGTGGGAAGCAGTCTTATTATCGATGAAGCTTATGCTGATTTCAAAAATAATATCAGCGTAGCTCAATATCTTCCGCATCCTGCGTTGAATGTTCTGAGGTCTTTCGGGAAGAGTTATGGTCTCCCCGGTGTCCGGTTAGGTTTTTTGCTGACGACGGAAACTCTGGCTGAGCGTATGAGGGGTATGCTCGGCGCATGGGCTGTTGGCACGGCTGCGATTACCATAGGGTGCAAGGCTCTGAATGATCGGGAATGGCTGGATAAACAGAAAATAAAACTCGACTGCGATATGCAAAGGTTTCTGGATCTTTGCCGAAGAAGAGATCTTTCTGTTGCTGGGCATACAAGCCTGTTTGCTCTTGCGAGAAGCCAGTCTGCGCCGGAGTTATGGTCCCATTTATGTAAACTGGGTATTCTCACGCGATCATTTGTAGACAGACCGGAGGATATCCGGTTTGGGTTGCCCCGTTCTGAAAGTGCCTGGCAGAGACTGGAACAGGCTCTCAATACATGGCGCTCATAACAGAAGGCCGCTCCCAAAGCGTCCTGTAAATAATAAAAGTTTTAGTAAAGCTTTTTTCAAAAAGCTTTGAAATGCTTTTGTTTTTATAAGCTGGATTTAAAATATAAAAGAGTGTCCCAGACGGGGATGGCGGCTCGCAATAGAACCGCCTCCCCATCGTAAAACTCTATTACTGGGCAGTCGTTGCGGTCACACGCCAGACTGCGTTGCCTACATCGTCAGCCACCAGAAGCGCGCCATCCTTGTCCAGTGCAAGACCAACAGGACGTCCATACACATGCTCTTCATCTGCGGTCAGAAAGCCGGTGAGAACATCCTTTGGCGTGCCAGAAGGTTTTCCATCCACAAAAGGTACATAGATAACCTTGTAGCCACTCTTGGGCCGCCGGTTCCATGAGCCATGCTGGGCAATGAACAGGCCGCTGCGCCAGTCGGCGGGGAGCGCCTGAGCATCCATCGCAAAGGTGACTCCAAGCGACGCGGTGTGCGGGCCAATCGCGTAATCCGGGACAATGGCCTGTGTGACCAGTGACGGGTTTTCGGGTTTCACACGGGCATCGACATGCTGGCCGTAATAGCTGTAGGGCCAGCCGTAAAATCCGCCTTCCTTCACTGCTGTGATGTAGTCCGGCACCAGATCGCTGCCGATTTCATCGCGCTCGTTGACTGCGACCCAGAGAGCGCCTGTCTGCGGTTCCCATGCCAGTCCGTTGGGGTTGCGCAGACCCGTGGCGTATGGAGTCAGGGTGCGGCTTGCAAGATCCAGACGCAGGATGCGCGCCCGGTCCTTTTCCGCTTCCATGCCGTTTTCTGCGACATTGCTGTTGGACCCCACTGTTACGAACAGGGACTGTCCGTCAGGAGCAGCCAGAATGTTCTTGGTCCAGTGATGATTATATCCCGACGGAAGATCGACAACCTTCTCACCGGTTGCGCTGATATGGGTTTCACCCTCGTGATAGGGGAAACGCATGATCGCATCGGCATTGGCGACATAGAGGTCGTTCCCGATGAGCGCCATTCCGAACGGGGAGTGGAGGTGTTCAAGAAACACTTCCCGCGTGTCTGCCTGCCCTGACTGGCCGGAGGCTCTCAGCAGCATGATTCTGTCAGGGCTTTTGCCGCCTGCTCCGGCCTTCTTCATGAAGAAGCTGGCGAATACGCTTTTGACGGAGTTCGCATCTGTGTCGGGTGACTCGGACTCCGCCACCAGTATGTCGCCATTGGGCAGTTTATACAGCCAGCGGGGATGCTCCAGACCGGTAGCATATGGTGTCACTGTCAGTCCTGCGGCCGCGACAGGATGAGCATTGTTCTGCCATCCGACTGGTGAGGCGACATTGAGCGTCGGAATCAGTCTGGCGTCAGGCGCGGGAAGCGAGGGCCGGGGGCCTGTGCCTTCTGCTACGGACAGTGTCGCCCGCTCGTTCTGCAGGACCGTTTTCCAGAGACCGCCCCCGATCAGGACGATGACGACCGCGCCGCCGATACCGTAAATCCAGGCTTTCCGTGACATGCTGTTTTCCTTTTTGCGACAGACCGGGCTGACGTCGGACAGGTTTAACGTCTGGAAAAAGGGGATGTTTTACGGAAGAGATAATTTTGCTGGAAAGAGGTCTACGCCTTGAAGCGCTTGGAGGCGTCGAGGAAGACGCGGTTGGCGTCCAGCTCATGCGAAACGACGATCAGGTAGGCGATGGCGCGGGTCAGTTCGATACGGGTGGTGATGTTTTCTTCCCGCGCCTCGATCTGGCGAAGAATGGCTGTGGCGCGGCGGGCAGTCGTGGAAGCGCGGTTATATTTTCCGGTGAACTGGCTCATCCGGTTCAGCGTCGCCTGCACGGCCTGCCGGGCCTGCGGCGGAAGCTGGTTGCGGGCCTGAACATTGCGCAGACGGATGATGTTGAGACCGATGGTCATGGCCGCCAGAGTGCCCTGCAGATAACCCTCGATGGTGGGCGAGGGGGTGGGGCCTGCATGCCGGATGACCCGGGCGAAACGGTCGATGTTGCGACCGGTCCAGTCCTGTGTCTGCGGAATGGGCTGCGCTGCGGCCAGGGTGCGCAGATCCTGCAGCATGCTCCGGCGCATCCGCCAGCGTTCATCGGCTGCGTTGAAGGGCAGCACGAGGCGGAAGATCGCGACCGCGAAGGCGACGCCCAGCAGGACGGCGCCTGTCGAGTTGAACCAGCCGATCTCGTTCCAGCGTCCCTGATTCCATGTGTGCACGAAGTTCGGGAGAAGCAGGGTGTACGCTGCGGCATGGAGCGCCGTGGAGGCGTTGCGTGCGGCGAGTCCGCCGGCCACGCTCGGGATGAACATGGCGGCGATCAGTGTCTCGTATTCCGACATGCGGGGAATGATCAGGAAGACGAGGAAGAACGACACAACGGCGGCCCAGATGCCGCCCTTGAGGAAGTTGGACGTGGCGAGAACGGGATTCTCTCTTGTGGCGAACAGGCCACAGACCAGTGTCACGAACGTCACAAAACCGAGGCCGGTCGGCCACGCGGTAATTTCCCACAGCAGGGCGGACGCCACGGTCGCCGCGGCGGCCCGCACGCCGTTATAGGCAGCCTCACGCCAGTCGCGATGTGACTGGAGCCGGAAACGGAAATGATCGCCGGGAATGACGGTATGGCTGGCCTTGAATTCAGCCAGGGCAATGTCGAGTTCCGCCAGAAGCTCATCCAGCGCGTTATGCAGGATGCGCTGATCCAGCAGCCCCGGAATGCGCGGATCTTTCGCCGTGCGGTCGCCGATCGCGATTTCTTCGGTCAGGGCGTCGACAATACGCTGGCGACATTCGGCCCGCAGCAATGACAGATCATGCCGGATAAGCTCGACATTCTCGTCCGTATCAAGACGAGGCGGCACGGTTTCCAGAAACGTCCGGGTCAGCAGCGCCGTGCGGTCGAAAACCGGCTGGGCCCGGTCCAGAGACTGGAGACGGACCGTCATGCCGAGGCCGCGTGACAGCAGGACGGACACGGCGGCGAGCGCGGCGCGGGCGTGATCGCCCTCATGACCGTGTGGACCCATCTCGACTTCACTGAATTCGATCTGGTCGTTGATCGACAGGAGCGGGCCGAACAGGGTGCGGGAGCGGATGAGGGCGGCCTGATTGCCTTCCAGCAGGCTGGAGATGGCCTCCGAGACGCTGGTCAGGGCAGTCCGCAGCTTCGTGCGGATATTGGAACGCGCCGTGGCGGCGAGGTTGTGCGCGAAAAGCCCGGCGAGAAGCGCTTCGCAGGTGATGCCGAGAATGATGTAGGTGGCGCGGGACATGGCCACCATGAAGACATTTTCAGGATCGTTGACGGCGCCCAGCGCGATGATGGCCGTGGTGTAGCCCGCGAGAACGAGCGCGTAGGACCGGAAGTTATGGACCAGCGTGGCGAGCGCGCAGCAGACACCGAGCCAGATGGCCAATGCGGGGAAAAACAGCCATGGATATTGCGGGAAGGCCGAGATCAGCGTGATGGACATGATCACGCCGATGGCGGTTCCGACGATACGCCAGCGGGATTTGGACAGGCTTTCGCCGCGCGAACCCTGCGCCACGATCCAGACGGTCATGGCCGCCCATTGGGGATCGTCCAGCTCCATCCACATGGCGATGACCAGCGCCATCATCGCGGCGGCAGTCGTGCGGACCGCAAATCCCAAGGCTGCCGGGGTGGGGGCGTATAGCCAGCGAAACGCGTTGTTTCGACTCTCTCCCGGCTGCCTTATCGGGCGCAGATGGCTCAGGAAAGGAACGCGCTTGATCAGAAAGAGTGGAATTCCGGGAAGCGCGGGCACGGTTTTGCCTGAAACAGAGAACGGGAAGAGGAGTTATGGATAACGAAACTTTGCCCCGTGTCTTGTAGGGCTGGCCGCATATCAGGCATTTCCATTATGAAATCCTGTCCCGACGTAGGGTTTGTGACCATAACGTAGCTGTGATCTGTCGCCAATGCATGTGAAGTGAGCTAATCTGCGGGTATGGCAGAGTTGCACTTCCAGCAGCGGTGTCTTCGTGCGGAACAGGGAGCCTCCTCAATGAGTGTTTTTGATAATCTTGTCGGCAAGGTGAGCAACGCGCTTGGAGTTGATCTCCATGAAAAGCTGAGCGAGCAGATACAGGCGCTTCTGCAGCCGCAAATGATCCAGACGCTGGTCTCCAAGGCTGATGAAGCCGGACTGGGTGACAAGGTGCGCTCGTGGGTCGGAAAGGGAGACAATCTGCCGGTTTCTCCTGATGAGATTCGCCAGATTCTGGGCAATTCCGAAGTGCAGGCGCTGGTGGCGCGCACCGGTCTGCCGGCTGAAACGCTTCTGCCCGCTCTGACCCATTTTCTCCCGCAGGCTGTCGACAAGAAGACACCGGAAGGCGAAGCCTGAGGAGGATACCGGGATTGCGAGAGAAGAGGTGAGATGACAGTCGGCGAAGGTATAACCCGCATAGACCTCTGGATTCTGGACCGGGTCTTTCAGCCGTTGGCGGATCGTCTACCGGAGCGGCTTCCTGCTTTCGAAGTGGGGATGAGCCTGCTGTTCGGCTCTCTCATGCTGTCGGGAGCGGCTACGGCGGCGATGATCTTTCTACTGGGCATGGACCCTTTCAGCGCCATGTTCGACATACTGATCTGGGTTCTCTGGGTGTCATTCTACCTCGGCGTAAACCGGGTCCGTTCGCTGGTTCGGCCCGGTTTCGTCAACCCCCTGCGGGCCATGTTCCTTGGTCTGCGCCCGATTTCTCTGGTGTTCCTGATCTACTCCGCCTGGCAGGGATCGACCGTGGACGCGCATTACGCTCTGGCGACATGGTTCAATACGCTGGCCAATGCGACGTTTACGATTGGGGTTTATCTGGCGTCGTGCAATGTCAAGCCGCCTGAGCAGCAGGCATCGGTCTGGCAGAGAGACTTCGTCGGCGCGCCAGATTAGGCGCCTGTTCCAGCGTAAGTTTTTAATAGAAAACAGAAGTTTCTGTGCGCCACTTTTATTCAGAAAGGCGGCGCACTCTGAAGCTTCTTATAACCGCAAGCCGACTTTCAGACATCCAGACGCAGACTTACTGGCTATTGCGTCGGTTCTGCAGAAGTAGTCGGGCCTGTTCCGTATCGGTGGCAATCTGCTGTTTCAGGGCGTCCAGACTCTCGAACTTCTTTTCCGGACGCAGCAGATCGTGGAGCGCGACGGAAATCGTCTGTCCGTAGAGATCTTCCGAGAAATCGAAAATATGGACTTCCATGCGGCTTTCGCTGCCATCGGCGATGGTGGGACGTCGGCCGATATTGGCCACTCCGTCGCGGGTCCGGCCATCGGGCAGTCGCACGGTCGTCGTGTAAACGCCGCGAGCCGGTTCAAGGTGACGGCCAAGGCGGACATTGGCGGTGGGAAAGCCCAGAAGGCGTCCCCGTTTATCGCCATGGCACACTTCCCCGCGAATCGACCACGGCCGCCCAAGCTCATTTGCCGCCCGCTCGGGATAACCGTCCTGCAGAAGACGACGGATGCGGGTTGAGGAATAAGGACCGTCGGCATCGGCAAGAGCGGGGACAAGGCTGACACCGATCCCCAGTTCGCTGGCGCGTTCCGCCAGAAAGCTGGTCGTGCCACCGCGTCGGTATCCGAAGGCGAAGTCATGTCCGCAGGCAATGTGCTTCACGCCGAGCGCATCATGCAGCACGTCGTCGATGAAACGCTCTGCGGGCATCCGGGAGAAGTCTTCGTCGAACGCAATCTGAAAGACATGCTGCACACCAAGCGCTGCCAGCGCTGCGAAACGCTCATCCGCCAGCGTCAGACGAAATGGTGGATCTTCCGGCCTGAACAGTTCGCGGGGATGCGGTTCGAACGTCACGACGGCGAGGGGCTTGTCGGGCTCACTCAGATGCAGGGTGTGCACCAGATGGGCATGTCCCAGATGAACGCCGTCAAAATTGCCGAGAGCCGCTGCTGCGCCACGTGCCTCGGAGGGAATGGAGCGCCAGTCCGTATACAGATGAGCCCGCATTACTGTGCCTTGCCGACAGGTTCCGGAAGGCTGAACAGGTCTGCGACCTCCTTCATGGAGTGAGCGACAGGATGAACCGTGCCGGCGATGGTGCCATCTTCCGGGCGCACCATCTGGCAGGTGCGCAGGCCTGCCGCGGCGGCCGCGTCCAGTTCGGCGACCACGTCCGACACAAACAGAACGTCTGAAGCAGCCCAGCCCATCTTCGCAAGAATCTGGCGATAGCTTTCCACGTCTTTCTTGCCGCCCATCTCCAGATCCAGAAAGGCGCTGAAGAGCGGCGTCAGGTCGCCGTCAGTCGTGTAGGTGTAAATCAGGCGCTGTGCGGGGGCCGATCCAGAGGAATAGACAGCCAGCGTCAGCCCGGCTTCGGACCAGGCGCGCAGGGCAGGCGGCACATCCGGAAAAAGATCGGCAATGAGTGCTCCGGAGGCATAGCCATCCGCCCATGCAATTCCCTGCAAAGCCTTGAGAGGTCCGACTTTCGCGTCCTCATCCATCCACGCCATCAACTGATCGAGCGGCTCACGATCCGGACCCAGTGCCCGGGTTTCCTCCAGTGCGGCGATGACGGCCGGGTCGTTGGCCCGCTCCCGGATCAGATCTGGGAGCGCCTTGCGGGCGTAAGGAAACAGAACCTTGTGCACGAAAGAGACGGGAAGAGTGGTGCCTTCAATATCGAGCAGGATGACGGTGGGTGTCGGAATGCTGTTCATGCGACCTGATTACGCGATCTGGGCGGGAAAGCGGAGAGCGATATCGTCGCCGGTATAATCCGCGATCCATCCTTCCTTGTGAGTAAAGATACGGAGCGCAACGACATCCGGTGTTTCCCCGGCGTCAAACCAGTGAGGAATTCCTGTCGGAACGGAGATCAGGTCGCCCTGAGTGCAGCCGACATCATAGACCTTGCCGTTGACATGCAGGACGAAGTGACCCTGTCCATGCACGAAAAAGCGCACTTCGTCTTCCGAATGGATATGCTCGGACAGAAACTTCTCGCGCAGCGCCGCCCGATTCGGGGTGTTGACGTCGATGCTGATGACATCAGCCGAGCCTGCGCCGGTTTCGCCCATCAGTCTGTCGAGATAGGGGCGATAGACACCCAGCACGACATCCTGCCCCGCGTCGCGTGCAGGAGGCTCGACATCGGTCCAGCGCTCAAACCGCACGTTGAGGGGGCTCAGTCGGGCGGCGATCGCCTCAGCGTCATGACTGGAGAATTCCGGCTGGCCGGGGCGGGTGTCATCATAAACCGTAAGACTGCTCATGATCAGGCTTCCTGAACCACAGCGCGAAGTTTCACCTGCTCCAGCTCGCAGGCAAGGAGAAATTCCAGTCCTTCCAGACGGGCGAGCGCCGTGTCCATGTCGGGACCCCAGACATACACGCCATGCCCGCGGATAATGTATCCGGCCTTCATGTCATTGAGGAACAGGGCCACGCTCCGCGAAAGACGGGCAATGTCCTGATCGTTCGGAAAGACGGGCACGGCAAGGCGGGTCTCGTGCGTTGTCTGACCTTCAAAGACCTTCAGGACTTCGTAATCGGCCAGATAAAGCTCCGGGTCAGCGGTCGCCATGGACAGCACCGTCGAGGCGACGGAATGTCCGTGCAGGACAGCGCCCGCATCTGGGAAATGCGCATAGATCTGGCAATGCAGGAGCGTCTCGGCGCTTGGACGGTCTTCCGGACGTATGGAGGTTCCATCGAGTCCAACCTCGATGACGCCCCGTCTGGTCAGAAAGCCTTTATGACCGCCGGAGCGTGTGACGGCGATCCTGCCATCGGCCAGCCGAATGCTGAGATTCCCCGCTGTCGCAGGCACCCAGCCGCGCTGGTCCATGCGACGACCCGCATGGATGATCTGTTCGACAGCCCTGTCCCATGCGGTATCGGAGGAGTCGGAGACCGCATGGGAGCGGTCTGTGTCGGTGACAAAACTCATCGTGTGACGAATCCCTGATGCGGGCCGCCGCCCAGGGCGACCGGATGTCAGTGGGTGTTGGGGCCGCTTGACGTCGTGGGACGCTGTTCCGTGGAGAAATTCGCGGGATTGGCTGGCGGCGGCGAGATGCGTCCGTCCGGTGTTGATGAAGGATGTTCCATGGACTCGTCGTCATCAAGATTCTTCTTGAAGGACTTGATGCCCTTGGCGAAATCACCCATCAGCGTACTGATTTTGCCGCTGCCGCCAAAGACGATCAGGACAACGGCCAGAACGATCAGCCAGTGCCAGATGCTGAAGCTACCCATTGTGTCGACTCCTCAACCTGAAGAAACCGCCGGGCAAGAGAGGCACGGACGGGTAAAGTTTCAGTTGGTGTTGCATGGACTTCAGGGGGAATAACCGCCTGAAACGCATATTGAAGCGTTGATACCATTATTACACGCCCCAGCGCTGGAAAGCCAATGGGGTTTTCATGTCTATTTCCTTACGAAATCCACCCGCCGGGCCGGGCGGGAAGAATGAAACCGTAGGTCGGATAGACCGTGCGCCCCATGGTGCCGGTCGGGCTCCACCATACCCGCACCCGTGTCCAGTCATTGCGCGGAGAGACATCGACCACGGGAACGGCGTGATCGACCCGTCCGGGATTCCAGTTCGCCTGATCGACGAGAATGGCGCGCGTGCCCCGTATGGAGCGGACCACCGAGACATGGCCGTCCGGCAGGCGGGAGGTCGAGCGGAATACAAGAACTGCGCCCGGCGTCGGGCGGGGAGCGCGGGCGTATTGTCCATCGGCGCTACGCCACCAGGACGCAGCCGCTCCTTTCAGGGCGATGGATGAATGTTCCCGCGCCCAGGGAGCGCACTGCAGGCGTCCATGCCAGCTTCTGCCGGTGCCACCGCCGCCACACCCGGCGAGCAGTAAGACAGGCAGGCAGCAGAGAACCTTCCGGAAGAAACGGTTGCTGAAAGGTAGTGGACGGGAGACGGGGGGCATCACAGACTGGCTTTCAGGGTCAGAATGCGGGTTTCGGCTTCATCGGGGTCCATCCCGAGCGCTCTGTCAGCGACATCGCGGGAAAAGCCTGCGCGGGCGAATGCGCCATAAAGACGGGCTTTCTTTTCGGAGTGATTGTCGTTGTCTTCGTCAGGCACCTCTTCCCGTTGAAAAGGGCCAGCCCTGCGTTTGCGGGCAAAAATGAGTGCAGCGGCAATCTCTGCGTCGCGGGCTGTTTCGTCCTGACCAAGCGTTTCATCGAGCGCCTGTTCACTGGTTGACGAATCGATACCCTTGGCGGCGAGCTGCGCCTGAACGGCCCGTCGTGAGCGACCGCTGCGGGTCAGGCGGGCCGCACGGGATTTGGCGAAGCCGTGATCGTTGACCGCACCCAGCGCGACCATGTCCTGCGCGATGGTCGTCGCCAGCGGCAGAAGACCATTCACCGTTTCCGTGACTGTGGAAGAGTCCTGTCCGTCCTCGACAGCCCTGCGCCCCCAGCGGGTGATCCGGCGTTCCAGGACGAGGGCGAGTCCTCTTTCCGTGGCGGCGAACCGCGCCAGATGAGCGAGAGCGGCTTCCCGTAGAGATCTCCGGTCGGGAGGCGGAGGAAGAGGGCGTGGCGCGCCGATATCCGGACGTCGTGACATGAAATTCACTCTATCATGACGGCAGAACGGATGTAACTTGCCGCGTCACAGGACTCCGATTCTCTGTCACGCATACTTGACGGGGAGGGGAAGCAGGCGTATGGCCCCGGCTCTTACGAAACGCGGGAGAGTTGTCCGTGCGCCCTGGGCGTCGGAGGATTTCGCCAGAACCGCGGTTCGGGTTCAATATAAAGGAGTCCCGGATATGGCCAAAAAAATCGTTGGCTACATCAAGCTTCAGATACCGGCAGGCAAGGCGAATCCGTCTCCGCCGGTTGGTCCCGCTCTTGGTCAGCGTGGCCTGAACATCATGGAATTCTGCAAGGCGTTCAACGCCAAGACGCAGGGCATGGAGCCCGGCATGCCGATTCCTGTGGTCATCACCGCGTATGCCGACCGCACGTTCAGCTTCATCACCAAGACGCCGCCGAACACCTACTTCCTGCTGAAGGCCGCCAAGGTTTCCAAGGGTAGCCAGACGGTCGGCAAGTCTGCCGCTGTCGGCAAGGTGACCATCGCGCAGCTGCGTGAGATCGCCGAGACGAAGCAGAAAGACATGAACGCCAACGACATTGATGGCGCCGTGCGTATGCTCATGGGTTCCGCCCGTTCGATGGGCCTGCAGGTTGTGGAGGGCTGAGATCATGGCAAAGAACAAGCGTCTGACCGCTGCCCGCGCTACTGTTGACAGCACGAAGCAGTATGCTCTCGATGAAGCTCTGGCTCTCGTGAAGAGCAATGCGAAAGCAAAGTTCGACGAGACGGTCGAGATCTCCCTGAACCTCGGCATTGACCCGCGTCACGCTGACCAGATGGTCCGTGGTCTGCTCTCCCTGCCGAACGGCACAGGCAAGACCCTGCGCGTCGGTGTGTTCGCCCGTGGTCCGAAGGCTGAGGAAGCCAAGGCTGCCGGCGCCGACGTGATCGGTGCGGAAGACCTGATGGAAAAGGTGCAGGCTGGCGAAATCAACTTCGACCGCTGCATTGCGACCCCCGACATGATGGGCCTCGTCGGTCGTCTCGGTAAGGTGCTCGGCCCGCGCGGCCTGATGCCGAACCCGAAGCTCGGCACCGTGACCATGGACGTCAAGGGCGCTGTCGAGGCTGCGAAGTCCGGTCAGGTCGAGTATCGCGCCGAGAAGGCCGGTATCATCCATGCCGGTATCGGCAAGGCTTCTTTCGATGCTGACAAGCTGGCTGAAAACATCCGCGCTTTCGTGGATGCCGTTCAGAAGGCTCGTCCGACCGGTGCGAAGGGAACCTACCTGAAGAAGGTGGCTCTTTCCTCGACCATGGGTCCGGGTGTGAGTGTTGAAGTCTCCGCTTTCGGCGGCTGACACAAAGAATGATCGTCGGGAAGTTCAGCTTCCCGGCTTTCCAGGGTGGCGCTCTCGCGCCATCTGATCCTGTCCAAGACCGGATGTGGCTCTGAGCCTTAATGCCCCTGTGGCGCGACCGGAAGACGAGGGTGCTGGTTTGTGGATTTCGATCTGCTCTCCGTGCGTATCGTGACATGGACAGGCGAACCGGATTGTCAGCTCCGCTGACGGTCCTTGGGTAACCGGCTCATCCTCCCTGAGTGGGTGGGCTAACACGGAGACGGGAAGTGAACCGTACGGAGAAGCGCGAATTTGTCGCCTCGCTCGCTGCCGTGTTCGCAGAGACGTCCATGGTGGTTGTCACCCGTAATGACGGGCTGACAGTTGCCGATGTGACTGACCTGCGTCGCAAGGTGCGTGCTGCGGGAGCGACTTATAAGGTCGCGAAGAACCGGCTGGCCACTCTCGCCCTGGATGGGACCCGATTCGATGGCATTGCGCCGCTGTTGAAGGGGCCGACCGCTTTGTCGTGGTCGGCTGATCCTGTCGCAGTGGCGAAAGTGATCGTCGAGTTCGCCAAGACCAATGAGAAACTGGTGCTGCTTGGTGGCGCCCTTGGAACCCAGACGCTTGACGTCAACGGGCTCAAGGCGCTGGCCGAGCTGCCGTCTCTGGACACGCTTCGTGCGCAGCTCGTGGGGCTCATCTCCACGCCGGCTACGCGTATCGCGGGTGTTCTCCAGGCGCCGGCAGGCCAGCTGGCTCGGGTCTTTGGTGCCTATGCCAAGACGGGCGAGGCGGACGCAGCCTGATGCGTCTCCCCGTAAGGGGAGAGAGAAAATGCGCATGACCCGTCTCTTTCGGGTTGTGCATCCGGAATCAGTATCTATATTAGGAAGACCATATCATGGCCGATCTGAACAAGCTTGTTGACGAGCTTTCCGCTCTTACAGTTCTCGAAGCTGCTGAGCTGTCAAAGCTTCTCGAAGAGAAGTGGGGCGTTTCCGCCGCCGCTCCGGTTGCTGTTGCAGCCGCTGCTCCGGGTGCTGCTGCAGCTCCGGCTGAAGAGAAGACCGAATTTGACGTGATCCTTGCTGCTGCTGGCGACAAGAAGATCAACGTGATCAAGGAAATCCGCACGATCACCGGTCTGGGTCTGAAGGAAGCCAAGGACCTTGTCGAAGGCGCTCCGAAGACCATCAAGGAAGGCGCCAGCAAGGACGAAGCCGAGAAGATCAAGAAGACTCTCGAAGAGAACGGCGCTAAGGTTGAGATTAAATAATTATCTCGATCTTCTGGCGGCACCTCTGCGTGCCGTCACTGTTTTGAGTTGGTTCTGGGCGGAGGCTGTCTACGGTCTCCGCCTGTTCGTCTGTAGTGACTCCCTGTAAGGGTAAATTGCTACGACGGTTCACGGATCAGGCGGCTTGTGCTGGGTTTCGGCGCAAATCGTGTGAAGTGTGCATTACAGGCCGGACCGTCTGGCCGCCCTCCTTCCCTGTCGGGAACGGGGTGGCCGGATGGTCCGACGGCAGGGACGAGGCAGGATAGACATGAACGCAATCACCAAATCGTTCACGGGGCGTAAAAGGATCCGCAAGAGTTTCGGGCGGATTCCCGAAGTTGCGCCGATGCCTAACCTCATCGATGTTCAGCGCGCCTCCTATGAGGCCTTTCTTCAGGCGAACGTATCGCCTGATGCGCGGACACAGACGGGGCTTCAGGAAGTATTCCGTTCCGTTTTTCCGATCAACGATTTCGCAGGACGTGGTCGTCTTGAGTTCGTTCAGTACGAATTCGAGGACCCGAAATATGACGTTGAGGAGTGCATCCAGCGCGGCCTGACATATGCGGCGCCGCTGAAGGTCATTCTCCGTCTGATCGTCTGGGACGTTGACGAGGACACGGGCTCCCGTTCGATCCGCGACATCAAGGAGCAGCCGGTTTACATGGGCGACATGCCCCTGATGACCGATAACGGCACCTTTATCGTCAATGGCACCGAGCGTGTGATCGTCAGTCAGATGCACCGTTCACCGGGCGTCTTCTTCGATCATGACAAGGGCAAGACCCACTCTTCCGGCAAGTATCTCTTCTCGGCCCGCGTTATTCCGTATCGTGGCTCCTGGCTCGACTTCGAATTCGACGCCAAGGACCTGATCTATGTCCGCATCGACCGCAAGCGCAAGCTGCCGGCGACGACGCTGCTTTATGCGCTCGAAGGCGCCAATTCCGAGGCTGCGCGCAAGAAGAAGGCGGAAGAGGGCGGTGACGTCGCCGCCATGGACATCGGCGGCATGGATTCCGACGAGATCCTTGACTACTTCTATGGCAAGGTCATCTTCCAGAAGACCGCCAAGGGCTGGGCGCGCGCCTTTGATCCGGAAGCCTTCAAGGGACAGAAGCTTCTGTCCGACCTGATCGACGCTGATAGCGGCGAAGTCGTTGCTGAAGCTGACACGAAGCTGACCGCCCGCGCCGTTCGCAAGATTGCGGAAACGACCAAGGAAGTGCTGGTCACTGAAGCTGACCTGCTCGGACGTTTCATCGCCCATGATATCGTCAACCCGAACACGGGTGAGATTTATGGTGAAGGCGGCGAAGAGCTGACGGAAGCCCGTCTGCTGGCGCTGGAAGAAGCCGGAATCACCGAGCTGCCGACCCTTGCGGTTGATCAGGCCAATGGTCCCTGGATCCGCAACACCATGACGGTGGACAAGAACAACTCCCGTGATGAGGCGCTGATCGACATCTATCGCGTCATGCGTCCGGGTGAGCCGCCGACGGCCGAAACGGCCGAGGCGATGTTCCGCAGCCTGTTCTTCGATCCCGACCGCTATGACCTGTCGTCTGTCGGTCGCGTGAAGATGAATATGCGTCTGGGTCTCGAGTGCCCTGACACGGTGCGCGTCCTTCGCAAGGAAGATATCCTGCGCGCCATGAAGGTCATGTGCGACCTGAAGGATGGCCGCGGCCAGATCGACGACATCGATAACCTCGGTAACCGTCGTGTCCGCTCCGTTGGCGAACTGATGGAAAACCAGTATCGCATCGGCCTGCTCCGTATGGAGCGCGCCATTCGCGAGCGCATGGGTTCTGTCGATATCGACACGGTCATGCCGCATGATCTGATCAACGCGAAACCGGCTGCTGCTGCAGTGCGTGAGTTCTTCGGTTCCTCACAGCTTTCGCAGTTCATGGACCAGACCAATCCGCTTTCGGAAGTCACGCACAAGCGTCGCCTTTCGGCGCTTGGCCCGGGCGGTCTGACCCGTGAGCGCGCAGGCTTCGAAGTCCGTGACGTTCATCCGACCCATTATGGCCGTATCTGCCCGATTGAGACGCCGGAAGGCCCGAACATCGGTCTGATCAACTCACTGGCGACCTATGCCAAGGTGAACAAGTACGGCTTCATCGAAACACCTTATCGTCTCGTGAAGGACGGCAAGCTTCAGGATGGCTGGAAGTACCTCTCCGCCATGGAAGAGGAACGTCTGGTCGTTGCTCAGGCTGACGCCAAGCAGGACAAGGACGGCACCCTGACCGGTGATCTCGTTTCGGTTCGCCGAAACGGTGACTTCCGTCAGGTTCTTCCGACTGACGTGACGGCATGTGACGTTTCCCCGAAGCAGCTTGTTTCCGTCGCCGCGGCGCTGATTCCGTTCCTTGAGAACGATGACGCCAACCGTGCGCTCATGGGATCGAACATGCAGCGTCAGGCTGTTCCTCTGGTGCGCTCTGATGCGCCACTGGTTGGAACGGGCATGGAAGCCGCTGTCGCCCATGACTCCGGTGCAACCATCGTCGCCCGCCGCAGCGGTGTGGTCGATCAGATCGACGGCGCCCGCATTGTGGTCCGTGTAACGGACTCAACCGGTGCGACGCAGGGCGTTGATACTTACCGTCTGCGGAAATATTCCCGCTCCAATCAGTCCACCTGCATCAATCAGCGTCCGCTGGTCCGCGTGGGTGATCAGGTTGCGGCTGGTGACATCATTGCCGATGGTCCGTCCACGGAGCTGGGTGAACTGGCTCTGGGCCGTAACGTGCTCGTCGCGTTCATGCCCTGGAACGGCTACAACTTCGAAGATTCCATCCTGATCTCCGAGCGTATCGCTCGCGACGACGTCTTTACCTCGATCCATATCGAGGAATTCGAAGTCATGGCGCGTGACACGAAGCTTGGTCAGGAAGAAATCACCCGCGACATTCCGAATGTCGGTGAAGAAGCCCTTCGCAACCTCGACGAGGCAGGTATCGTGTATGTCGGCGCCGAGGTGAACCCGGGCGACATTCTGATCGGTAAGGTCACGCCGAAGGGCGAAAGCCCGATGACGCCGGAAGAAAAGCTCCTCCGCGCCATCTTCGGTGAAAAGGCTTCGGACGTTCGTGACACGTCCCTGCGTCTGCCGCCTGGCACGACCGGCACGATCGTTGACGTCCGCGTCTTCTCCCGTCGCGGCGTCGACAAGGATGAGCGTGCGATGGCGATCGAACGCGCCGAGATCGAGCGTCTGGCGAAGGACCGTGATGACGAGCGCGCCATTCAGGAGCGTTCCTTCTACAACCGTCTGCGTGAGCGTCTGCTCGGTGAGACGGCTGGAACGGGCTTCAAGGGTCTGAAATCAGGCACGCCGATCACGGAAGAGGTTCTGGCCGAGATTCCGCGTGGCGCATGGCGCAACGTAAGCGTCGCGTCCGACTCTGTCACGGCTGAGCTGGAAACCCTGCGTCGTGAATTCGATGCGGCCATCCAGAAGATTCAGGCCCGTTTCGACAGCAAGGTCGAGAAGCTCCAGCGCGGTGATGAGCTGCCGCCGGGCGTGATGAAGATGGTCAAGGTCTTCGTCGCCGTGAAGCGTAAGCTTCAGCCGGGTGACAAGATGGCCGGTCGTCACGGAAACAAGGGTGTCGTCTCTCGCGTGGTGCCGGTTGAAGACATGCCGTTCCTTGAGGATGGCACTTCGGTCGATATCGTGCTGAACCCGCTCGGTGTGCCGTCACGAATGAACGTCGGGCAGATTCTCGAGACCCATCTGGGCTGGGCCTGCGCCAACATCGGTCGCCGCATTGGCGGTATGGTCGACGAGTATCAGCGTGATGGCGAAAAGAAGCAGGTTCTGCTGGAAGAGCTGAAAGACGTTTATGGTGATGAGGTCTTCAGGGCCGATATCGCCGACATGTCTCACGACCAGCTCGTCGAGCTTGCCAATAACCTGCGCAAGGGCGTGCCGATTGCGACGCCGGTGTTCGATGGTGCCTCGATCCCTGATATCGAGAACATGCTTGAGAAGGCAGGTGTCGATCGTTCCGGTCAGTCCCAGCTCATTGACGGTCGCACAGGCGAGCCGTTCGAGCGCAAGACGACGGTCGGTTACATCTACATGCTCAAGCTGCATCACCTTGTCGACGACAAGATCCATGCCCGTTCGATCGGTCCATACTCGCTTGTCACGCAGCAGCCGCTGGGTGGTAAGGCGCAGTTCGGTGGCCAGCGCTTCGGTGAGATGGAAGTCTGGGCGCTTGAGGCGTATGGCGCAGCCTACACGCTGCAGGAAATGCTCACGGTCAAGTCCGATGACGTCTCCGGTCGTACCAAGGTTTACGAATCCATCGTTCGTGAGCAGGACGACTTCGAGGCCGGTATCCCTGAGAGCTTCAACGTTCTCATCAAGGAACTGAAATCGCTTGGTCTGAATGTGGATCTGGAAAACAGTGGTGACTGATTTCCCATTTAATCTTGTCGAGGGGCTTCAGCCTCTCGACGCCGACCTGTTTTCAATGAAACGGAGCGCGGGGCAGAACGCCCGGCGTGACGCGGAGCGCGGCCGCGTGACACCCGTCCTGGAGGTTTTCGGCGCATGAATGAACTCATGAAAATCCTTGGCCAGACTGGTCAGGCAGCCACCTTCGACCAGATCAAGATCCAGCTTGCGTCCAGCGAGCAGATCCGGTCCTGGTCGTTTGGCGAGATCAAGAAGCCGGAGACGATCAACTATCGTACGTTCAAGCCGGAACGCGATGGTCTGTTCTGCGCGCGTATCTTTGGTCCGATCAAGGACTACGAGTGCCTGTGCGGTAAATACAAGCGCATGAAATTCCGCGGCATCGTCTGCGAAAAGTGCGGTGTTGAAGTCACGCTGGCGAAGGTCCGTCGTGAGCGGATGGGTCACATCCAGCTTGCAAGTCCGGTCGCGCATATCTGGTTCCTGAAGTCGCTGCCAAGCCGTATCGGCCTGATGGTCGACATGACGCTGAAAGATCTGGAAAAGGTTCTCTACTTCGAGAGCTATCTGGTTCTGGAGCCGGGCACGTCACCCCTGAAGCAGTTCAGCCTTCTGACGGAAGAGCAGTATCTCGACGTGCTCGATGAGCACGCGGAAGTCGGTATCGGCGCTGAGGCCATCAAGAAGCTGCTTGAGCGCATTGATTGCGACGCCGAGAAGGTCAAGCTCCGTCAGGAACTGAAGGAGACGACGTCCGAGGCCAAGCGCAAGAAGCTGGTCAAGCGTCTGAAGCTGATCGAAGCGTTCGCCGAGAGCGGCTGCAAGCCGGAGTGGATGATTCTGGACATCGTGCCAGTGATCCCGCCCGAGCTGCGTCCGTTGGTTCCGCTGGATGGCGGTCGTTTCGCGACGTCCGATCTGAACGATCTGTATCGCCGCGTCATCAACCGTAATAACCGTCTGAAGCGGCTCATGGAGCTGCGTGCGCCGGACATCATTGTCCGTAACGAAAAGCGCATGCTGCAGGAGTCTGTTGACGCCCTGTTCGACAACGGTCGTCGTGGACGCGCCATCACCGGCGCCAACAAGCGTCCGCTGAAGTCGCTGTCCGACATGCTGAAAGGCAAGCAGGGACGTTTCCGTCAGAACCTGCTCGGTAAGCGCGTCGACTATTCCGGTCGTTCGGTCATCGTGGTCGGACCTGAGCTGAAGCTGCATCAGTGCGGTCTGCCCAAGAAGATGGCGCTGGAGCTGTTCAAGCCATTCATCTACTCCAAGCTCGAGAAATACGGTCACGCCACCACCATCAAGGCTGCAAAGCGCATGGTGGAAAAGGAACGTCCGGAAGTCTGGGATATCCTTGAAGAGGTGATCCGCGAGCATCCCGTGATGCTGAACCGCGCGCCGACCCTGCATCGTCTTGGCATTCAGGCGTTCGAGCCGATCCTTGTCGAAGGTAAGGCCATCCAGCTTCATCCGCTGGTCTGCACCGCCTTCAACGCGGACTTCGACGGTGACCAGATGGCCGTTCATGTGCCGCTGTCGCTCGAAGCCCAGCTCGAAGCCCGTGTGCTGATGATGTCGACCAACAACATTCTCAGCCCGGCGAACGGCAAGCCGATCATCGTGCCGTCGCAGGATATCGTTCTTGGTCTCTACTATCTCAGCCTTGAGACACCGGAATTCGGGGCGACACTCGATCGCAATGAATATGACGAGAAGACCGGTGAGCTTCTCAAGAAAGGCGCTCCGTCTTTCGGCTCGATCAACGAAGTCGAATACGCCCTGTCGACAGGCGCTCTGAAGCTCCACGACAAGATTCGTATGCGTCTTGAGATGACCCGCGAAGACGGTAGTTCTTATGCGGAGAATGTTGTCACGACACCGGGGCGCGTGCTGATCGCCCAGATCCTGCCGAAAAGCAGCTCGGTGCCGTTCTCTCTGATCAACAAGCAGTTGACCAAGAAGAACGTGTCTGACGTGATTGACGCGGTCTATCGTCACTGTGGTCAGAAAGAAGCGGTGATCTTCTGTGACCGCATGATGTCGCTTGGTTTCCGCCACGCTGCGAAAGCCGGCATCTCCTTCGGCAAGGATGACATGATCATCCCGCACGAGAAGAAAGAGCTGGTTGACCGCACGTCCGCAGAGGTCAAGGAGTTCGAGCAGCAGTATCAGGATGGTCTGATCACGGCTGGCGAGCGCTATAACAAGGTGGTTGACGCCTGGTCGCGTTGCACGGACGAAGTGCAGGCTGCGATGACCAAGGAACTGTCGAGAGCAGAGATCGGCAAGCCGATCAACTCGGTCTGGATGATGAGCCACTCCGGTGCCCGTGGGTCGCCGGCACAGATGAAGCAGCTTGCCGGTATGCGTGGTCTCATGGCCAAGCCGTCGGGTGAGATTATCGAACAGCCGATCATCGCCAACTTTAAAGAAGGTCTGTCGGTTCTCGATTACTTCACCTCGACTCACGGCGCCCGTAAGGGCCTCGCCGACACGGCTCTGAAGACGGCCAACTCCGGTTATCTGACGCGTCGTCTGGTCGACGTGGCGCAGGACTGCATCATCGTCGAGAACGATTGCGGTACCGAGCGTGGCCTGACCATTCGTGCGGTTATGGATGGCGGCGAGGTTGTTTCCTCGCTTTCCGAACGGATCCTGGGCCGTACGCTGGCGGCTGACGTCGTGAACCCGACCACGGGTGAGGTCGTCTTCAAGCGGAATCATCTCGTTGAAGAGGCTGATGCCGAAATCATCGAGAAGTCCGCTGTCGAGACGGTTCTGATCCGCTCTGTTCTGACGTGTGACAGCCGCGTAGGCGTCTGCGGCCATTGCTACGGTCGTGACCTTGCCCGAGGCACACCGGTCAACATTGGTGAAGCTGTCGGCGTGATCGCCGCGCAGTCCATCGGTGAGCCGGGAACGCAGCTCACCATGCGTACCTTCCATATCGGTGGCGCGGCCCAGCGTGGCGCCGAGCAGTCGATGGTTGAAGCGTCGCGTGACGGCAAGGTGACCATCCGCAACCGCAACGTGGTGCAGAACTCGCAGAACGTGCCGATTGTCATGGCGCGTAACTGTGAAATCATCCTCGCGGACGAGAATGGTACGGAGCGTGCACGCTACCGTGTGCCTTACGGTGCGCGACTTCTGGTGGAAGACGGTCAGGCCGTCAGTCGTAACCAGAAGATGGCGGAGTGGGACCCGTACACCCTGCCGATCATCACCGAGAAGGCGGGAACCGTCGAATATCTCGACCTGATCGACTCCATCACGCTCGTCGAGCGTATGGATGAAGTGACGGGCCTGACTTCGAAAGTGGTCGTGGATTACAAGCAGGCTTCCAAGGGTGTCGATCTGCGTCCGCGTCTGCAGCTGAAGGACAGCAACAACAACGTCATCAAGCTGGATAACGGCAATGATGCGCGTTACTTCCTGTCGCCTGACTCGCTGCTCTCCGTTGAGAATGGCGCTCAGGTCCATGCGGGTGACGTGCTGGCGCGTATTCCGCGTGAAGGTTCCAAGACGCGTGACATTACCGGTGGTCTGCCGCGTGTTGCCGAACTGTTCGAGGCGCGTCGTCCGAAGGATCACGCCATCATCGCCGAGAACGAAGGTCGCGTGGAATTCGGCAAGGATTACAAGTCGAAGCGCCGTGTCATCGTGAAGAACGATGAGACAGGTGAAGAGACCGAATATCTGGTGCCGAAGGGCAAGCACGTTTCCGTTCAGGAAGGCGACTTTGTCCAGAAGGGCGATCCGCTGGTCGACGGTCCACGCGTGCCGCATGACATCCTGAAAGTCATGGGCGTCGAGGCGCTGTCCGATTATCTCGTGAACGAGATTCAGGATGTGTATCGACTGCAGGGCGTGAAAATCAACGACAAGCACATCGAGGTGATCGTTCGCCAGATGCTGCAGAAAGTTGAGGTTCTGGAGCCGGGTGACACCACCTTCCTGATCGGCGAGACGGTGGACCGCATCGAGTTCGAGGCGGAAAACACCAAGCGCATGAATGCGGGAGATCGTCCGGCTGTCGCGATGCCGGTGCTTCAGGGTATCACGAAGGCTTCGTTGCAGACGCAGTCCTTCATCTCCGCAGCGTCCTTCCAGGAGACGACGCGTGTGCTCACCGAGGCTGCTACGGCAGGCAAGGTGGATACGCTCAATGGCCTGAAAGAGAACGTCATCGTGGGCCGCCTGATCCCGGCAGGAACAGGCAGCGTGATGAACAAACTGCGTGCTGTTGCAGCGCGTCAGGATCGTCAGCGTCTTGAGCATGGAAATGAGGCTGCTGAGTAATCAGCAACTCTCACATCCTGCGATTAAGGAGAGGCCGGGCTTAGTCCCGGTCTTTCTTTTTTCTGAATACGCATCAGAAAACACCCAGTGCAGATAGCGCATGTCACGCTGGACTCTTTTCTATGGCGTGATGCCCGTTTTCTCTGGTCAAACAGGCGATTCCGGGTTATTAGGCGCGCAATTCGTTGCGTAACGACGCCAAAAGGCCGGTTCCAACGGGATGTTATTGTCAGCAGGCCGGGAAACTGATCCGAATCGCGTGAGTTTTCTTGACTCACATGGTTCCGGGGCCTAGGTTCCGCGACCTCAGCTTCATGCATTCCGGCTCACTGTCCGGGCAGGTTGTTGTCAAAGCAATTACAGCATGCGGTTCCATGTGCTCCCTGGCGAGTGCGTTAAGGCCGGATGTAAACATAGGCTTTCCGGATGCTGTATCCGGGGAGTGATTTTGGATGACAGTCGGCAACCGAAGTGAGGGTTCGCCGGCCGAACTGTGTAAGGATCGGGAAGGGCGCATGCCGACCATCAACCAGCTGATCGCCAAGGGGCGCGAGCCTGCGGCAAAGCGCAACAAGGTGCCGGCCCTGCAGGGCTGCCCGCAGAAGCGCGGCGTTTGCACTCGCGTTTATACAACCACTCCAAAGAAGCCGAACTCCGCGCTCCGTAAGGTCGCGAAAGTGCGTCTGACGAACGGTCATGAAGTGGTGAGCTATATTCCGGGTGAAGGTCATAACCTTCAGGAGCATAGCGTCGTCCTGATCCGTGGTGGTCGTGTGAAGGATCTTCCGGGTGTCCGTTACCACATCCTTCGCGGTGTGCTTGATACTCAGGGTATCGCAAAGCGCCGTCAGCGTCGTTCGCTCTATGGCGCTAAGCGTCCTAAGTAAGGGAATATCGAGGCATGAGTCGCCGTCACCGCGCTGTAAAGCGTGAGATCCTACCGGATCCGAAATTTGGAGACATCGTCATTACGCGCTTCATGAATGCGCTGATGTATGATGGCAAGAAGTCCACTGCAGAAGGCATCGTTTACGGTGCTCTCGATGTTCTGCATCGTCGTGGTGGCGCTTCGGCTGATCCCGTCGCCATGTTCCATGCGGCGCTGGACAACGTAAAGCCGGCCGTTGAGGTTCGTTCCCGTCGTGTCGGCGGTGCAACGTATCAGGTGCCCGTCGAGGTTCGCACCGATCGCCGTCAGGCTCTGGCCATTCGCTGGCTGATCGATGCGTCACGTAAGCGTGGTGAAAGCACGATGCAGGATCGTCTTTCCAATGAACTGATGGACGCCGTGAACAATCGTGGCGCCGCGGTCAAGAAGCGCGAAGATACGCACCGTATGGCGGAAGCCAACAAGGCTTTCAGCCACTACCGCTGGTAACAGGCGCTTTTTTTGTGTGCGTTGCAGTATCCCGGGTTGGGGGCTGCAACGGAAATTGCTAACAACCGCATCCCACCTGTCTGGTGGGTAACGGAGAGAAACGATGGCAAAGGCTAAATTCGAGCGTAATAAGCCGCATTGTAATATCGGCACCATTGGTCACGTTGACCATGGTAAGACGTCGCTCACCGCTGCGATCACGAAGACCCTGGCCAAGGCCGGTGGTGCTGAGTTCAAGGCATACGACATGATCGACGCTGCTCCTGAAGAGCGCGCTCGTGGCATCACCATCTCCACGGCTCACGTTGAGTACGAGACGGCGAAGCGTCACTATGCTCACGTCGACTGCCCGGGTCACGCTGACTATGTGAAGAACATGATCACCGGTGCTGCGCAGATGGACGGCGCGATTCTCGTCGTGTCCGCTGCTGATGGCCCGATGCCGCAGACCCGTGAGCACATTCTGCTCGCCCGTCAGGTTGGCGTTCCGGCTCTGGTCGTGTTCCTGAACAAGGTTGATCAGGTTGATGATCCGGAGCTGCTTGAGCTGGTCGAGATGGAAGTGCGTGAGCTTCTTTCTTCCTACCAGTTCCCGGGCGACGAAATTCCGGTGATCAAGGGTTCCGCTCTTGTCACTCTGGAAGATGGTGATCCGGAAGTTGGTGAAAACCGCGTCAAAGATCTGATGGACGCTGTTGATTCCTACATCCCGCAGCCGGAGCGTCCGGTTGACCGTCCGTTCCTGATGCCGATCGAAGACGTGTTCTCGATCTCCGGTCGTGGTACGGTTGTCACCGGCCGTGTCGAGCGTGGCGTTGTCAATACTGGTGACGAAGTTGAGATCGTTGGCATCCGTCCGACGACCAAGACGACCGTCACCGGCGTTGAAATGTTCCGCAAGCTGCTTGATCGTGGTGAGGCTGGTGACAACATCGGCGCTCTGCTGCGTGGCACGAAGCGTGAGGACGTCGAGCGTGGTCAGGTTCTGGCCAAGCCGGGCTCCATCACGCCGCACAAGAAGTTCAAGGCTGAGGCTTACATCCTCACCAAGGAAGAGGGTGGTCGTCACACGCCGTTCTTCACGAACTACCGTCCGCAGTTCTACTTCCGTACGACGGACGTCACTGGTGTGGTTCACCTGCCGGAAGGCACGGAAATGGTCATGCCGGGCGACAACATCGCTATGGATGTCGAGCTGATTGCTCCGATCGCCATGGATGAAGGTCTCCGTTTCGCTATCCGCGAAGGTGGCCGCACGGTTGGTGCAGGCGTGGTCGCTTCGATCACTGAGTAAGACGGGGCAGGTGCCCCATAGCCCTGAATTGGGCGGGCCCTGAACTGAGTACCCCCGGTCGGAGTGATCCGGCCGGGGTCTTACTTGGCGGCGGGATATCCCGGGCAGACCCTGACCGGATTAGAAAGTTGGACTGAAACAAGACGATGGACAACCAGAACATCCGCATTCGCCTAAAGGCGTACGATCATCGCGTGCTCGACAACAGCACGAAAGAGATCGTCAACACGGCGAAGCGTACGGGTGCGCGGGTTCGGGGTCCTATCCCGCTGCCGACGCATATCGAACGGTTCACCGTGAACCGCTCACCCCACGTGGATAAGAAAAGCCGCGAACAGTTCGAAATTCGGACTCACCGCAGGCTGCTCGACATTGTCGAGCCGACCCCGCAGACCGTGGACGCCCTCATGAAGCTCGACCTCGCCGCTGGCGTTGATGTCGAGATCAAACTCTAAGGTCCAGACGATGCGTACCGGATTGATCGCAAGAAAGCTGGGTATGACCCGGCTGTTTAAGGAAGATGGCACTCATGTGCCCGTCACTGTCCTGCATCTCGATGATGTGCAGGTGGTTGATGCCCGTACCGAAGAACGCGACGGTTACACCGCCGTGCAGCTCGGTCTTGGCAAGGCCAAGGTGAAGAATGTCACGAAGCCGAACCGCGGCCATTATGCCCGCGTGAAGGTCGAGCCGAAGAAGGCCGTGCGCGAATTCCGCGTTGCTGCCGACGCCGTTCTCGAGCCAGGCACCCGTATCCTCGCCTCCCACTTCGTGGTTGGCCAGAAGGTGGATGTCACAGGCACGAGCAAGGGTAAGGGGTTTGCCGGTGCGATGAAGCGCTGGAACTTCGCCGGTCTCGAAGCTTCTCACGGTGTGTCCATCTCTCACCGTTCACATGGTTCTACTGGTAACCGTCAGGATCCCGGCAAGACCTTCAAGAACAAGAAGATGGCTGGTCACCTTGGTGATGAGCGCGTGACGACACTGAACCTGGAAGTGGCTGCGGTCGATCCGGAGAAGAATCTGGTCATGATTCGTGGTTCCATCCCGGGCGCGAAGAACGGACTGGTCATGGTCCGTGACGCGATCAAGAAGGCCCGTCATGCAGAGGCGCCATATCCGGCAGCCGTTGCGACGGCGGAGGGCTGAGGACGATGGAACTCGATATCAAAACTCTCGATAACGGCAGCGCCGGCACCGCCACGCTTCCCGACGAGATTTTCGCTGTTGCACCGCGTGCCGACATCATGGCGCGTGTGGTTCACTGGCAGCTGGCCAAGCGCCGCGCCGGCACCCACAAGGTGAAGGGCATGGGCGAAGTCTCCGGTACGACGAAGAAGCCGTACCGCCAGAAGGGCACAGGCTCCGCTCGTCAGGGCTCGCTGCGTGCGCCGCAGTATCGTACCGGTGGTGCGGTTCATGGTCCGGTTGTCCGCGATCACGGCTATGACCTTCCCAAGAAGGTGCGTCGTCTCGGTCTGATCTCCGCTCTTTCCCAGAAGGCGAAAGACGGCAAGCTGATTGTTCTCGATGCGGCTGATGGCGTGACGAAGACCGCTGAGCTGGCTGTGAAGCTGAAGGCTCTGGGACTGACGTCGGCTCTGATCGTTGACGGCACAGTGAACGAAGGTTTCGTTCGCGCTGCTCGCAACCTGCCGAAGATTGACGTCCTGCCGACCATCGGTGCGAACGTCTATGACATTCTCAACCATGACGTCCTTGCGATCACTCGCGCTGGCGTTGAAGGCCTCAAGGAGCGGCTGGCATGACAAACGTGCTTGCGATCCGCAAGAAGGCGGAAAAGATGTCGCGCGAAGCGCTCTTTGACATCGTGCGCGCGCCGCTGATCACCGAAAAGGCGACGGCGATGTCCGAGAAGAATCAGGTGGCCTTCAAGGTTGCCATCTCGGCCACGAAACCTGAGATCAAGGTTGCGGTCGAGACACTCTTCGGCGTCAAGGTTGTCAGCGTTTGCACGCTGGTTCAGAAGGGCAAGACGAAGCGTTTCAAGGGGCGTCCCGGACAGCGCTCCGATATCAAGAAGGCGTTCGTGCAGCTGGCGGAGGGTCAGTCCATTGACCTGACCGCCAAGCTGGCGTGACGCGGGGTATCTACACATGGCATTGAAGCACTTTAATCCCGTCACGCCGAGCCTTCGTGGCACGGTGCTGGTGGACCGGGCTGACCTGTGGAAGGGCAAGCCGGTCAAACAGCTGACCGAGGGCAAGAACAAGTCCGGCGGTCGTAACAATCATGGTCGCACAACGTCGCGGTTTCGTGGCGGCGGGCACAAGCAGTCCTATCGCTATGTCGACTTCAAGCGTCGCAAGCTGGACGTGCTGGGTACCGTAGAGCGTCTGGAATATGATCCGAACCGTACGGCGTTCATCGCGCTGATCAAGTACGAAGACGGCGAGCTGGCCTACATTCTGGCTCCGCAGCGTCTGAAGGTTGGTGATCAGGTCATCGCGGGCACCCGCGTTGATATCAAGCCGGGCAACGCTATGCCGCTGGCTTCGATCCCCGTCGGAACGATCGTGCATAACATCGAGCTGAAGCAGGGCGCTGGCGGCAAGATGGCTCGTTCGGCTGGCACCTATGCTCAGCTGGTCGGCAAGGACTCTGGCTATGCCCAGATCCGCCTGCAGTCCGGTGAGCTTCGCGTTGTTCGCGGCGAATGCTTCGCAACGGTCGGTGCGGTGTCCAATCCGGACAACATGAACCAGCACATGGGCAAGGCTGGCCGTATGCGCTGGCTCGGCCGTCGTCCGCATAACCGTGGTGTTGTCATGAACCCGGTCGACCATCCGCATGGTGGTGGTGAAGGCCGGACCTCGGGCGGTCGTCATCCGGTTACGCCGTGGGGCAAGCCGACCAAGGGTTACAAGACACGGGTCAACAAGCGTACGGACAGTCTGATCATCCGTCGCCGGAAGACCGGCAAGTAAGGGGCAATAAGAGATGGCACGTTCCGTCTGGAAAGGCCCGTTCGTAGACGGGTATCTGCTGAACAAGGCCGAGGCGTCCCGCGCGTCGGGTCGTAACGAGGTGATCAAGATCTGGTCACGTCGTTCCACGATCCTTCCGCAGTTCGTTGGTCTGACGTTTGGTGTTTATAACGGTCACAAGTTCCTCCCGGTTCAGGTGACTGAGAACATGGTTGGCCACAAGTTTGGCGAATTCTCTCCGACCCGTACCTTCCATGGTCACGGTGCGGACAAGAAGTCGAAGCGAGGCTGAGATGAGCAAATCCAAGCATCCTCGCGTTCTGGCTGAGAACGAAGCACAGGCAATCACGCGGAATATCCGCGTGAGCCCCCGCAAGCTTGGTCTTGTTGCCGGTCTGATCCGCAACAAGCCGGCTGCTCAGGCAGTGGCGACTCTTACGTTCTCGAAGCGTCGTATCGCTCAGGACGTGAAGAAGACACTTGAGAGCGCGATTGCGAACGCCGAGAACAATCATCAGCTGGACGTTGACCAGCTGGTTGTGAAGACAGCCGATGTGGGCAAGTCGATCGTGATGCGTCGCTTCCATGCACGTGGTCGTGGTCGTTCCGCTCGCGTCGAGAAATTCTTCAGTCATCTGAAGATTGTCGTGGCCGAGCGTGCGCCCGAGCGTGAGGCAAAGACGGAAGAGAAGGCGGCCTGACGATGGGACATAAAGTCAATCCGATCGGGCTTCGGCTCGGTATCAACCGCACCTGGGACAGCCGCTGGTATGCAGATGGCGACTATTCCCGGCTGTTGCATGCAGATCTGAAACTGCGCGCATTCCTGCGTCGCAAGCTGGCTGGTGCGGGTGTTTCCCGCGTGGTCATCGAGCGTCCGGCGAAGAAGCCGCGTGTGACGATCTATGCTGCGCGTCCGGGCGTTGTCATCGGCAAGAAGGGTCAGGACATCGACGCACTCCGCAAGGAGCTGACGAAGATGGCTGGCACGGAAGTCGCCCTGAACATCGTTGAGATCCGCAAGCCGGAAATCGATGCGACACTGGTGGCTGAGAACATTGCCCAGCAGCTGGAGCGTCGTGTGGCATTCCGTCGCGCCATGAAGCGTGCAGTCCAGTCGGCCATGCGTCTCGGCGCCCAGGGTATCCGAATCAACTGCTCGGGTCGTCTTGGTGGTGCTGAAATCGCTCGTATCGAGTGGTATCGTGAAGGTCGTGTGCCGCTGCATACGCTTCGTGCCGACATTGATTATGGAACTGCAACAGCGAAAACGACCTACGGCACCTGCGGTGTGAAGGTTTGGATCTTCAAAGGTGAGATCCTTGCCCAGGACCCGATGGCCCAGGATCGTCGCGCCGCTGAGCAGGCGCCGCAGCGCTGAGGGATAGAGAACAATGCTTTCTCCAAAGCGGACTAAATTCCGCAAGGCCCACAAGGGCCGCATTCATGGCTTGGCCAAGAGCGGCACGCAGCTGAATTTCGGCGCGTTCGGTCTCAAGGCTCTTGAGCCGGAGCGTATTACGGCGCGCCAGATCGAGGCGTCCCGTCGTGCGATCACCCGTGCGATGAAGCGTGCTGGTCGCGTGTGGATTCGTATCTTTCCGGATCTTCCGGTCTCGACAAAACCTGCCGAAGTGCGTATGGGCTCCGGCAAGGGATCTCCGGAATACTGGGTGGCCCGTGTTAGACCGGGTCGTATCCTGTTCGAGATCGAGGGGGTTCCACCAGAAGTAGCGCGTGAGGCGCTCGCTCTTGGTGCTGCGAAACTTCCGATCAAGACGAAGTTCGTGACCCGAATCGGAGAGGCATAAGATGAGCAAGGCACTAAAGCCGGCTGATCTGCGTGTGAAATCCGTTGATGAGTTGCAGGCGCTTCTTCTTGATCTGAAGCGCGAGCAGTTCAATCTTCGGTTCCAGCAGGCCACCGGTCAGAATGAAGGGGCAAGCCGCGTACGCGTTGTGCGCCGCGATATTGCCCGTATCAAGACGATCGTAGCTCAGGCTGCGAAGAAGACTGCCGCGGCTGGTGCTGCGGCCAATTCCTGAGGGAGCGGCTAATGCCTAAGCGCATTCTCAGCGGGCGTGTGACCAGCGACAAGATGGACAAGACGATTACCGTTCTTGTCGATCGTCGTATCATGCACCCGCTTTATAAGAAGTTCATTCGTCGCTCTAAGAAGTATGCGGCGCATGATGAACTTAACGTATGCAAGATTGGAGACGCGGTTCGCATCGAAGAATGCACGCCGATTTCCAAGCGCAAGACCTGGACGGTCATCTCACGCAACGGCGAAGTCGTTGGTGGTGCTGCGTCCGGGAACGCTGCGTAACAGGGGTATAAGGTAAATGATCCATCCCGAGACCAACCTCGAGGTCGCCGATAATTCAGGCGCACGTCAGGTGCAGTGCATCAAGGTGCTGGGCGGTTCCAAGCGGAAGTCTGCCTCGGTCGGCGACGTGATCGTCGTTTCCGTCAAGGAAGCGATTCCCCGTGGCAAGGTGAAGAAGGGTGACGTCCATCAGGCCGTCATCGTTCGGACGTCCTACCCGGTGCGTCGTGCAGACGGCAGTGCGATTCGCTTCGACCGCAACGCGGCTGTGCTGATCAACAAGCAGCAGGAGCCCATCGGTACGCGTATCTTTGGCCCGGTTGTCCGTGAGCTGCGTGCGCGCAAGTTCATGAAGATCATCTCGCTGGCGCCGGAGGTGCTGTAATGGCTGCTCGTATCAAAAAGGGTGACACGGTCGTTGTGACGACAGGGTCTTCCAAGGGCGTTCGCGGTGAAGTTCTCTCGGTTCTGCCGGTCGAGAACAAAGCTGTTGTCCGTGGCGTTGCTGTTGCAAAGCGCCACAAGCGCGCAACGCGCATGGGTGAGGAAGGTGGTATCATCGAGCGTGAAGCGCCGGTGAACCTCTCCAACCTTGCTCTGATCGATCCGAAGAGCGGTAAGCCGACCAAGGTTGGTTTCCGTGTTCTTGATGATGGTCGCAAGGTTCGTGTCGCCAAGGCGACCGGCGAAGTGATCGAAGGCTGAGGAGGGACTGATGGCTACCGAAAATACGCACGTCGTCCCTCGCCTCAAGGCACGATATGAAGCTGAGCTGGCCGGCAAGCTGCGTGAGCAGTTCGGCTACAAGAATGTGATGCAGGTTCCCCGCCTTGAGAAGATCGTTCTCAACATGGGCGTGGGCGAGGCTGCTGGTGACCAGAAGAAGCTTGACGCTGCTCTGAATGAAATGATGCTGATCGCTGGTCAGCGTCCGGTCAAGACAGTGGCGAAAAAAGCAATCGCGGGTTTCAAGATCCGTGAAGGTCTTCCCATCGGCTGCAAGGTAACCCTGCGTCGCGCACGGATGTATGAGTTTCTTGATCGTCTCGTGACGATTGCGATGCCTCGTATTCGTGACTTCCGCGGTCTGCCTGCGAACAAGGGCTTTGACGGACGTGGCAACTTTGCTCTGGGGCTGAAAGAACAGCTGATCTTCCCGGAGATCGAATACGACAAGGTTGACCAGGTTCGTGGCATGGACATCATCTTCGTGACAACCGCGAAGACGGATGCCGAGGCAAAGGCGCTCTTGAAAGCTTTTGATCTTCCCTTTATGGGGTGAGCCAACACGGCTTGATCGTTCCCTGCGTCCTTTGTGGGGCGCAGGGTGTTTTAGCCTGACGGGAACTCTGTTGCTGTCAGGTAGTATGTAAGGTTTTGGAAAACCGCTGGAATGGTCCGGCAGGTTCCGGAGGGTAAATCAGGCATGGCCAAGATTTCCGCCGTCAATCGTAACGCTAAGCGCGCCTATATGGCTCAGCGCGATAAAGCGAAGCGGCTGGCGCTTAAAAATATCGTGATGGATCGCACCCTTCCCATGGAAGATCGCTTTGAGGCTTCCCTCAAGCTTTCCGAGCTTCCCCGGAATGGTTCCCGCGTTCGTGTGCGCCTGCGCTGCAAGCTGACAGGTCGTTCGCGCGGTAACTACCGTAAGTTTGAGCTGTGCCGTATTGCGCTGCGTGACCTGGCTTCGAATGGCCAGATCCCGGGCGTGGTCAAGGCTAGCTGGTAAGGGGCGGCAATGTCACTTTCTGATCCCTTGGGTGATATGCTCACCCGTATCCGTAACGCACAGCGCGCTCGTCATGCCGCGTGTGTTGCACCGGCATCACGGCTGCGCGCCAGTGTGCTTGAGGCTCTGAAGCGTGAAGGCTACATTCGTGGCTTCGCGGTTGAGGAAATCCGTAAGGGTATTTCCCAGATCCGTATCGAGCTGAAATATTCGGAAGGCGAGCCGGTGATCAAAGAGATCCACCGCGTGTCGCGTCCGGGACGTCGCGTTTATTCCAAGATCAAGGAATTGCCGCGGGTCTATGCTGGCCTTGGTGTGTCGATCCTGTCGACCCCCCGTGGTGTTCTCTCCGATGCAGAGGCTCGCGCCGCCAATGTTGGCGGCGAAGTTCTCTGCCGCGTATTCTGAGGAGGGATAGATGTCACGCGTAGGCAAATATCCCGTTGAGGTTCCTGCCGGAGTGACTGTCAGCATCAATGCTGGCATTCTGACGGCTAAGGGTAAACTCGGCGAGCTTAAGCTTCCATTGTCTCCCCTAGTTGAGACGACGGTCGACGAGGGTAAGGTTGCGGTCAAGCCTCTCGGTTCTCTGACCCAGGCCCGGATGATGTGGGGCACGACTCGTGCTCTCGTCGCTTCCATGGTCAAGGGCGTTTCCGAAGGCTATTCGAAGACGCTGGAGATTACAGGAACGGGTTTCCGTGCTGCTGTGCAGGGATCCAATCTTGTTATGAACCTCGGCTATTCCCATGACGTCGTGTATCCGATTCCTCAGGGAATCAAGATCACGACACCGCGTCCGACAGCCGTGGTCGTCGAAGGAATTGACAAGCAGCGTGTCGGTCAGGTTGCGCTGGATATCCGCAACTTCCGTAAGCCGGAGCCCTACAAGGGCAAGGGCGTGCGTTATGAGACCGAGACCATTCGTCGCAAGGAAGGCAAGAAGAAGTAATGAGCACTCAGCAGGAATTGCGGGAACGGCGGCGCAAGCGCCTTCGGTTCCAGCTCCGCCGCAAGGCCGGCGGGCGTCCGCGCCTGTCGGTGTTCCGTTCAGGCAAGAACATCTATGCTCAGGTGATCGACGATGCCGCAGGCCTTACGGTCGCTGCAGCGTCCTCTCTGGACAAGGAGTTCCGTACGGGCGGTGCGACTGGAGCAAACCGGGATGCCGCATCGGCAATCGGCAAGCTTGTCGCGGAGCGTGCGGTTGCCGCCGGTGTGACGCAGGTTGTGTTCGATCGCGGCTCCTATATCTATCATGGGCGCATCAAGGCGCTCGCGGAGGCTGCCCGCGAGGGCGGTCTCTCGTTCTGAGGAGGGGCGCGTAATGGCACGTGAACCGAGAGAAGGTGGTCGTGGTCGCGACCGCGATCAGCGTCAGGACCGTGAAGGCGATGATCTGATCGACAAGCTCGTGACGATCAATCGTGTTGCAAAAGTGGTTAAGGGCGGTCGTCGCTTTGCTTTTGCTGCGCTGGTTGTTGTGGGTGATCAGAAAGGTCGCGTCGGATATGGAGCGGGTAAGGCCCGTGAAGTTCCCGAAGCGATCCGTAAGGCTACTGAAAAGGCGAAGCGCGGCATGATCCGCGTTCCCATGAAGGAAGGCCGTACGCTGCATCATGACGTCGCAGGTCATTTCGGCGCTGGTAAGGTTGTTCTTCGTTCGGCGGAAGCTGGAACAGGAATCATCGCTGGTGGTCCGATGCGCGCCGTGTTCGAAAGCCTTGGCATCAACGACGTTGTCGCCAAGTCGCTTGGAACGCGTAACCCGCATAACATGGTGAAGGCGACGTTCGCGGCGCTGGAGCGTTGTGCGAGCCCGCGTGCAGTTGCTAACCGTCGTGGCAAGAAAGTCTCTGACATTCTTGGCAAGCGCGAGCAGGTAGCGGAGGGCGCAGATGTCTGAAGCCAAAACTGTTCGTGTTACACAGATTGCGTCCGGTAACGGACGTAAGCCAGGTCAGCAGGCAACGCTCGTCGGTCTGGGTCTGAACAAGATCGGTCGTACGCGCGAGCTGCAGGATACACCGTCGATCCGGGGTATGCTGAACAAGGTAGCCCACCTGGTGAAGGTGGAGGATTGAAATGAAACTTCATGAACTCCGCGATAATGAGGGTTCTCGTTATCGCAAGAAGCGCCTTGGACGTGGTATCGGCTCTGGTAAGGGCAAGACCTCGGGTAAGGGTGTAAAAGGTCAGAAGGCTCGTGAAGGCGTTTCCCTGAATGGCTTCGAGGGTGGTCAGCTTCCGCTGTATCGTCGTATGCCGAAGCGGGGATTCAAGAATATCTTCCGTAAGGTCTATGCTCCGGTGAACCTTGGTACACTTGAGAAGGCTATTGCTGATGGTAAGCTTGAAGCCGGATCAGTGATCAATGAGGAAGCTCTTCGTAAGGCTGGTCTGGTCGGTACGGGCAAATATGCCGGTATCCGTCTGCTTGCTGACGGTGAGATTTCCCGGGCGGTGACTGTTGAAGTTGCTGGTGCATCTGCATCGGCTATTGCAGCAGTCGAGAAAGCTGGCGGATCTGTAAAGACTCTCGTTGCAGCTCGGAAAGAAGCCAACGCGGCTTCCTGACATGACTGGGGAGGCGGATTCAGTCTGTCTTCCGGGTTATGTAAGTTTGATTTGCAGGCGTTGGTGTCTGCCACGACAGCGCCCCGCTTTGCGGTGGCGCTGTTTTTTGTGAAAGGACAGGCGTATGGCCTCGGCGGCTGAGCAACTCGCGGCCAATTTCAATCTGGGCTCCTTCGCCAAGGCGACGGAACTCAAGAAGCGGATCTGGTTCACGCTGGGAGCCCTGATCGTCTATCGTCTGGGCACCTATATCCCTGTCCCGGGCATTGACGCGAAGGTGATGGGGCAGCTTCTGGCCCAGCATCAGGGTGGTATTCTGGGCATGTTCGACATGTTCACGGGCGGCGCTCTCGGGCGTATGACCGTGTTCGCACTGAACATCATGCCCTACATTTCGGCTTCGATCATCATTCAGTTGATGTCGACCGCCATTCCCTCGATGGAGGCTCTCAAGAAAGAGGGCGAACATGGACGGAAAAAGCTCAATCAGTATACCCGTTACCTGACGGTCGCGATCGCGTTCTTTCAGGCTTACGGCATTGCGGTTGGTCTTGAGCGAATGAGTTCGTCAGCCGGTTCCGCCGTGGTCAATCCTGGACTCTTTTTCCTCGTCTCCTGCGTTTTTACGCTGGTTGGCGGAACGATGTTCCTGATGTGGCTTGGCGAACAGATCACGTCCCGCGGTGTCGGCAACGGTATTTCACTGATTATCTTCGCCGGTATCGTTGCCAATCTGCCTCATGCCCTGGCGACGCTGTTTCAGCTTGGATACACAGGCGCGCTCTCACCGTTCTTCGTGCTGGTTTTTCTTGTGCTGGCGGCTCTCACGATCGTCTTCATCGTGTTCATGGAGCAGGCGCAGCGGCGTGTCGTGATCCAGTATCCCAAGCGTCAGATGGGTAATCGCGTTTTTGGCGGCGAATCGACGCATATGCCGTTGAAGGTCAATACGGCCGGGGTAATCCCACCGATTTTTGCTTCTTCCGTGCTTCTGATTCCCGTAACGATTGCGGGCTTCATGAACGGAAAAGGGATGCCGGGCTGGCTGTCCTTCCTGGGACAGTCTCTGGGGCAGGGGCAGCCGCTATACATGCTGTTCTATGCACTGATGATCGTCTTCTTCTCTTACTTTTATGCGGCGGTCACGTTTAATCCCGAAGAAACGGCTGACAACCTGCGCAAGCAGAGTGGATTTATTCCGGGGATTCGTCCGGGTGCATCGACGGCGGCTTATTTCGACGGAATTCTGACCCGTCTGACGACGATCGGTGCGCTATATCTTGTTGCTGTCTGTCTGCTGCCGCAGATCCTGATCAGTCGCTATAATGTGCCTTTCTATTTTGGTGGTACAAGCCTGATCATCATCGTGTCGGTGACAATCGATACGGTCACCCAGATCCAGTCTCATCTGGTGGCGCACCAGTATCAGGGGCTGATTCAACGCAGTAGAAAGAACGGTTCCAATCGGAGGATCGTCCGCAAATGAATATTATTTTTCTTGGCCCGCCGGGTGCGGGAAAAGGGACCCAGTCCAAGCGGCTTGAGGCGCGCTATGGTATCGCCCAGATTTCAACGGGTGATATGCTGCGCGCTGAAGTGAAGGCTGGTTCCGATATCGGGCGTGAAGCAAAGTCGCTGATGGATGCCGGGAAGCTTGTTCCCGACACGATCATCGTTAGCATGCTGGAATCCCGTATTCAGCAGCCTGACTGCGCCAAAGGCTTCATTCTTGATGGCTTCCCGCGGACGGTGGCACAGGCCGAGGCGCTGGACGTTGTCCTCGCACGCCTCTCCCGCAAGATTGACGTTGTCCTGATGCTGGAAGTGGATGAGGACGCTCTGGCCGATCGTATCGCCGGTCGTTTCTCCTGCGCCAAATGTGGCGCGAGCTACAATGACGTGTCCAAGCCGACACAGGTGGCCGAAACATGTGATCTCTGCGGTTCGCATGAGTTTACGCGTCGGGCGGATGACAACCGTCAGACGGTGACATCCCGTCTGACAGCCTACCGCAACGAGACACTTCCTCTCCTGCCTTATTATGAGGAAAAGGTGATGGTTGCGTTCATTGATGGTATGGCGCCGATCGATGAAGTGAGCGGACAGATCGATTCAACGATGACTGAAGTCGAGAAGCTCACGCAAAAGTGATCTATCTGGATTGACTCTTCATGCCTGCCCGGTCTATTGCGCGCGCTCTGGACCGCATGGTCGCCTGGCGATCAAAAGGGCGGCAAATTAATTCGAATCAACGCCGGACGCGCAGTCGGGCGGACTAGGAGTGTGTGGCGTGGCGCGTATTGCCGGCGTTAATATCCCAACGAACAAACGTGTTGTGATCGGACTGCAGTATATTTACGGCATCGGTCAGACAAAAGCTCAGCAGATCTGCAAGAACCTTGGTTTGCCTGACGCGAAGCGCGTCAACGAACTGAGCGACGACGAGATCATGAAGATCCGCGAGACCATTGATAACGACTACCGCGTCGAGGGTGACCTCCGTCGTGAAGTTGCGATGAACATCAAGCGTCTCATGGATCTCGGTTGCTACCGTGGCCTTCGCCACCGTCGCGGCCTGCCTGTGCATGGACAGCGGACGCATACCAATGCGCGCACCCGTAAGGGTAAGGCTGTTGCCATCGCCGGTAAGAAGAAAGTAGCGCGTTAATCAATACGCCTGCGGGCGTATCAGACAAATTCAGGTATCTGCCGGTTTTGTGCCGGCAGTTGCCGGGCGGGCTCAATCCGCCCTTACAGTGAAAAGGCAAGGCGACAGACATGGCGAAGGCCGCTGCACCGCGTATCCGCAAGAAAGAACGCAAGAACATTATCTCGGGCGTGGCGCATGTGCTCTCCACGTTCAACAACACGATGATCACGATTTCCGACGCGCAGGGGAATGCCATCGCATGGTCTTCCGCTGGCGCGCAGGGTTTCAAGGGTTCGCGTAAGTCCACACCGTATGCGGCACAGGTTGCTGCTGAAGACGCAGGCCGCAAGGCTCGCGAGCACGGTATGGAAACGCTGGACATCGAAGTGTCGGGTCCGGGTTCGGGACGTGAGAGCGCTCTGCGTGCTCTTCAGGCTGTTGGCTTCCAGATCGCCTCGATTCGCGATCTGACGCCTGTGCCGCACAACGGCTGCCGTCCGCGCAAGCGTCGTCGCGTCTGATTGAGGTTCCTGTTCCGGAAAGTGGTCCGCCACTTTCCGGGGTAGGGTCTTTATTGAAGTTGCCCCGGCTTTCGGTCGGGGTTTCCGCCGTCTTGTTGCGGCCCCCTTATTGAAAGGCCGAGACCTTGGTGCTCCAGAAAAACTGGCAATCACTGATCAAGCCGGAGAAGCTGGAAGTCGAACCCGGCTCCGTCCCGTCTCGCGTGGCGACGATCGTTGCCGAGCCGCTGGAACGTGGCTTTGGTATGACGCTCGGGAATGCTCTGCGTCGCGTTCTTCTTTCTTCTCTTCAGGGCGCGGCGATCACCGCGATCCAGATCGACGGCGTTCTGCATGAATTCTCGGCTGTGCCGGGTGTGCGTGAAGACGTTACGGACATCGTCCTGAACATCAAGCAGCTCGCTCTCAGCATGCACGGCGAGGGCCCGAAGCGCATGGTGCTGACGGCGACCGGACCGGGCGAAGTCAAGGCCGGTCAGATCCAGACGGGCCATGGCATCGAGATCATGAATCCGGATCTGGTCATCTGCACCCTCGATGAGGGTGAGAAGCTGGGTATGGAATTCACCGTGAACATCGGCAAAGGCTATGTTCCGGCTGCGGCAAACCGTCCGGAAGACGCACCGATCGGGCTTATCCCCATCGACGCGATCTATTCGCCGGTGAAGCGCGTGTCATACAAGGTCGAGCCGACCCGTGTGGGTCAGGTGACCGACTATGATCGTCTGCTGCTGACGGTTGAGACGAATGGCGCCGTGACGCCTGAGGATGCTGTCGCTCTGGCGGCGCGTATTCTTCAGGATCAGCTGCAGCTGTTCATCAACTTCGACGAACCGCGTCCTGTCGTCACGACGGAGCCGCAGGATGACCTGCCGTTCAACCGTAACCTGCTGCGTAAGGTTGACGAGCTTGAGCTGTCGGTGCGTTCGGCGAACTGCCTGAAGAACGACAACATCATCTATATTGGTGATCTGGTTCAGAAGACCGAGCAGGAAATGCTCCGTACGCCGAACTTCGGTCGTAAATCACTGAACGAGATCAAGGAAGTCCTCACCACCATGGGACTTTCACTTGGCATGAATGTTCCGGCGTGGCCGCCGGAGAATATTGAGGATCTGGCGAAGCGGCTCGACGAGCCCTTCTGATCCGCGACAACAGGAGACTTAACAATGCGTCATGGTGTTGCCGGTCGGAAGCTCGGCGTTACCTCCACCCATCGTGCAGCGATGTTCCGCAACATGGCGGTCGCTCTTATCAAGCACGAACAGATCACGACGACTCTGCCGAAGGCGAAAGAACTTCGTCCGGTTGTCGAGAAGCTGATCACGCTCGGTAAGCGCGGTGATCTGCATGCTCGTCGTCAGGCTTATGCCCAGCTGCGTGATGACACGATTGTCAGCAAGCTGTTCTCGGCTGTCGCTGACCGCTACAAGGCTCGCACCGGTGGTTACACCCGCGTCCTGAAAGCTGGCGTTCGTTATGGCGATGCGGCTGACATGGCTGTGATCGAGCTGGTCGATCGTGACGTGAATGCGAAGGGTCAGGACAGCGGTCCGCGTCCTGTCGCTCACGAAGAGGCTGATCTGGCTGCCTAAGCCATTTCAGTTTAGAAAAACCGGTCCTTTGGGCCGGTTTTTTTTTGCGTAAATGCGAGGAAGATGGTCGTTTAGGGGGTGCCTCGAACCCTATGCAGAGCGCGGCCAGCTTTGGTCCTGATTCCCTTTGCTGCGATTTCTGAAAATCGACTCAATAAACACAAAATAGAATAGTGGTAATCAAAAACAACGATCATTTTTTGTTTGTATTGTTGTTGCGCGCTCCTCGGAGTGATAGAGCTGCTAAATCTTCAGTGATGCACTCGCGAACAGGGGTCGTTTATGACGTTCCGGAATAAATTCAAAAAGCTGGTGACGGGCGTGGTCGCCGTTGCCGGCATGACACTTGCCGTTGCGCAGGCAGCGACCGCAGCCCCGGTTCGCGTTGGCTATATTCCGGTTCTCGGATCGTCCGCATTGTTTGTTGTGGACGGAGAAGGATGGGCGAAAGCGGCAGGACTGGATCTGGAACTGGTCAGGTTCACCTCCGGTCCGCAGGCCATTCAGGCGCTCGTCGCCGGGCGTATTGACGCTTATGTCGCCGGTGTCCTGCCGTTGCTGCAGGTGAGATCGCGCGGTGTAGACGTGAAGGTCGTCGCCAGCGGGGCTATTGAGGAGCTGTCAGTGATCTCACGCGGCAAGCTCGCCGAAGGGCTGGATGCCGCGAAGCCTGGTGGGCTGACAAAGGAACAGCTGACCGCCCGCATCGGGGATTTCACGAAAGCTGCCGGACGTAAGCCCAAGATTGCGGCGCAGCCGACAGGTTCCGTGCCGGATACGGTTCTGCGTTACTGGCTGAAAGCGCAGGAAGGTCAGGATCTTTCCACCGTCGATATTGTGGGCATTGATATTGATGCAGCACAGCAGGCGTTTCTGGCGCAGGCGGTTGACGCCGCCATCCTGCGTGAGCCAGCCCTGACCATTATTCAGGCGCGGGTTCCGGAAGCCCGCATTCTGGCGACAGGGCACGATCTGCTGCCGGGACAGCCGGGATCGGTTCTCGCGGTGGTCAGCCCGAATTCAGCTGAACATGCGGTCTGGTCAGGAAAACTGACATCGCTGTTCGTCAAGGGAACAGATCTTATTGCAGCGCATCCGGAAGAGGCCGCTCCTTTTGTGGCGAAAGCCCTTGGAGGTGGACTGATGAAGCCCGCAGTGATCGAACAGGCTCTGAAGAACTCAGCGGCGCAGTTCGTTTCTGATCCTGAGAAAATCATTCCAGGTGTGAAGGCGCTTCAGGATTTTGAGGTGCAGCAGGGTGTTCTGCGTTCGGCATTACCGGTAGAGGATCTGTTTGATCTGAAGATGTGGCGTCAGCCTGCGCCCTAAGCGCAGGATTAGAGGATTCGGGATGAATGGTTTGCGTATAGGCGCTGGAGGCCGGGCAGGTCTTGGCGCCGTCGGTCTGCTGTTGCTGTTGGCAATCTGGCAGGCGTCAGTGCAGTTTCATCTCGTGCCTCCCGGTCTGCTCCCCGCGCCAACCGAACTCTGGGCGGCTTTTGTCTCGGAAGTATCAGGTGGCTTCTGGGTGCAGGCCATCAAGGACAGTCTTGTTCACTATGTCGCCGGGTTGCTGATCGGTTCTGTTCTGGGAGCCGGTGCAGGACTTGTCTGTGCCTCTGTTCCTCTGGTGGACGCCCTGACAGGGGGTATCGTGCGCCTGCTGCGACCGATACCCGGACTGGCCTGGGTGCCATTCGCCATTCTCTGGTTCGGCCTGAACAATGTGGGCGCAACTTTCGTCATCGCCATCTCGGTCTTCTGGATCAATTTCTACGCCGCCTACGGGGCCGTGAAATCGGTGGATCAGGAACTGTATGAAGTGGCGGCTGCTTTCGGGCATCGTGGATTTCTGGCGCGTCTGCACTATGTGACACTGCCCGCCGCGATGCCGGGTCTGCTGGCGGGCCTGCGGACCGGTCTGGGCCAGGGCTGGATGTCGGTTGTGGCGGCGGAACTGTTCGGCGTGCCGGGAGTGGGAGCGCGCATGATGCAGGCGTCCAGTCTTCTCGCGACGGATATTGTGGTAGTCTACATGATTACGATGGCAGGTCTCTACGCCCTGACGGACTTTCTCTTCGGTCTGGTGCGTGACCGTCTTCTGAGGTGGCAGGGATGAGTGACATGACATCTCTGGTGCGTGTACAGGATGCGGGCCTTTCTCATGATGGCGGAAAAAATTTCATTTTCCGTCATGTCGATCTGGACATCGAGGAAGGCCAGTTCGTCGCGGTTCTTGGTCCGTCCGGCGTGGGGAAATCGACTCTTCTGCGTGTGATCATGGGGCTGATCGCACCGACCGAAGGGACGACGACACTGTCGACCGCTCGTGAGCAGACCGGAAGCCGACGGTCCGCGCTGGTGTTTCAGGATGCACGGCTGATGCCCTGGCGGACGGTGCGGGGAAATGTGGAGCTTGGTCTGGAAGGGCTTGGGCTTAGCCGGAGTGAGCGGCGTCAGCGGGCTGAGGAAGCTCTGGAGCTTGTGAAGCTTTCCGCCGAAGCCACCCGCTGGCCGCGTCAGCTTTCCGGCGGTCAGCGACAGCGCGTGGGCGTTGCGCGGGCGCTGACGGTGAATCCCGATCTGCTGCTCATGGATGAACCTTTCGGTGCGCTGGACGCGATCACGCGAAAGAGTCTTCAGACCGAACTGCTGGCGATCTGGCAGAAGACGAAAAAAACCGTGCTGTTTGTGACCCATGACATTGACGAGGCGTTACTGCTGGCGGACCGTATTATCGTGCTGGCAGGAAAACCGGCATCCGTACGAGGCGATCTCAGGGTGGGGCAACGGCCCCGTGATCCGTCCTCTCCGGGGCTGCGGGCGCTGGCCGGTCGTCTGAGAAGCCTGATCGCGGGTGAGGAAGATCCGGGGAATACGCCTTACTGGCAGGCGGCGGAGATATAAACCCGGGCGTTATCGGGATATGAAGCTGAAGTAGAGCACGGCTCCTGAAGCCTGAAAGAGGAGAAGGTAATGGCTAACAGTCACCCCGATGAGGACAACTACACTCTGGAAAGTGGTATTGAGTCTCTCCAGGACACCATTTCTGGTGGCGCACAGGCTACAGGTTCACGCCTGAGCGATATCCTTGAAGATGGCTGTGACGTGTTGCGGGATGTCACCGTGGATACGCCCCGTTTGACTGTTGGTATTGCCTTGCTTGTGGGAAGCGTCTTTGGAGCGTGGCTGGCGCGTCGGTAAAACTAGCTCTTGATGAGCGAAATTTTCTGAAAGAATTTCCTATTAGATTCAGTTTTTTATGCAACCCGCTCGCACAGTAGCTGTTTATGGCTAGTAATACATTCTCACCATAGGAGAAGAGACGTGCTCAGGCTGGCTCTGTTTTTTCTGATTGTTTCGATCGTCGCAGGCCTGTTCGGGTTTGGGGGCATCTCCAGTGCTGCTGCAGGCATGGCGAAAATTCTGTTCTTTATCGCTGTGATCATCTGCGTGGTGCTGTTCGCGCTGGTAATCATAGGTGTGGGGGCCGCTTCCAGATAGGGCGGGGAGCCGTCACACGGGAGAAAGAAAACGGAAGCATCGGAAGGTGTTTCCGTTTTTTTATGGCGTTTGGATCGTTTGCAAAGACAGGTCCATGACGTGTCTGGGTTTTCTCCTGAACCCACAATTTTAATCCCGGCTTGTTGAAATACATGGAGGAAGGGCAGAGCTCTGCTTTCGCATGATCTCCGCAGGGAGTGCGCTCCTGAAGAATAAGGATCAGGGTCAGGCATGGAGCCAGTCTCCGTCATGCTCCCCTTTTCAGATGGTCGCTGATCAGGCAGCATCCGCGTCATGAAAGACCTGACTGATATTCTGATTTCTCCCATGCTTCCCCTCGTCAGGAAGCTCGATCCTGAGCAGGCACATAAGCTTGCCATCGACGCTCTGTCACTGGGCGTCGGTGTCCCGGCCAAACGCCAGAAAGATGACCCGGCTCTTGCTGTGCGGACGCTGGGCATGCGCTTTCCCAATCCTATCGGCATGGCGGCGGGTTTCGACAAGAACGGCCGTGTCATCCGCCCTCTGGCGCGGATCGGCTTCGGTTTTGTCGAAGCGGGAACGGTGACGCCACGCCCGCAGGTCGGCAACCCGAAACCCCGCCTGTTCCGGCTGGATGAAGACCGTGCGGTCATCAATCGCATGGGGTTCAACAATGACGGGATCGACCGGTTCGCCGTGCGTCTGGCAAAGCTTCAGCGTGGCAAGGGGTATCATCCCGGTGTGCCGGTCGGCGCCAATCTCGGTATCAACAAGGTCGGCGCTGATCCTGAAAAGGACTATCCGGACCTGATCCGACGCGTGAAGCATTACGCCGATTACGTCGTGCTGAACCTGTCCTCTCCCAACACGCCGGGACTGCGCTCGCTTCAGGGAGCGGAACGTCTGGCCGGACTTCTCTCCGCCATTTCAGCGGTGCATGAGGAACGGCCGCCTTTGCTGGTCAAGCTTGCTCCTGATCTTGCGGATGAAGAAATCGCGCCGATCGTGGAAGCTGCCGTCGCGGGCGGTGCGGATGGTCTGATCATCAGCAATACGACACTGGCTCGCCCCGCAACGCTCCGCAGTCGTTTTGCCGGTGAAGCTGGTGGCCTCTCGGGTCGTCCCTTGCGGGGGCGGGCGCTGACCATGCTGCGGGAAGTCGCCCGGCTCGTGAACGGGCGTCTGGCGCTGATCGGATGCGGTGGGATCGAAACCGGCGCGGACGTGGTGGACCGGATCCGCGCCGGCGCGGATCTGGTGCAGGTGTATTCCGCCTTTGCGTATGAAGGACCGGCTCTCATTGGACGTCTCAAACGCGAAGTGCAGGGCATCATGCGTGAGCAGGGCGTCGAATCGATCGGTGATCTGAAAGGAGCGGATCTGTGAGTCAGAGGAAGATTGAGGCGCTTCAGGGCATTGCCCCGCTGGTGGATCGCTATGACGGCTTCATCGTCGATCTCTGGGGGACCGTGCATAACGGGGTCCGGCCTTTTCCGGGCGTGCTCGACTGCCTTCGTGCTCTGAAAGAACGGGGTAAGCGCATTGTCCTGCTGTCCAATGCTCCGCGTCCGGCGGCGATCATCCGTGATCAGCTGGCGACGATGGGTGTGGATGGTTCGCTTTACGATGGAATCATCACCAGCGGTGAAGTCACCTGGCGCGTCCTTGCCGGATGCACGGACCCGTCGGTGGCGCGAGCATGGCCGTGGGTGAAAACGCTCGGCAAGCGGGTGTTTCATATCGGCGGCCAGCACGACCTCTCGATGTTCGAGGGGTTGGGCGTGGAGCTTGTCAGCAATCCTGCCGATGCGACGTTCGTGCTGAACACGGGGCCGGACGAACGACGGGGGCAGACGGAACTGGAGCCGTATCTGGAGATTCTCTCGGCCTGCGCCGTGCGTGATCTGCCGATGATCTGCGCCAATCCGGACATGGAAGTGATGCGCGATGGTGTCCGCCTGATCTGCGCCGGACTTCTGGCCCGGGCTTATGAGCAGAAAGGCGGCGTGGTGCAGTGGATCGGCAAGCCCTTTCCGCCCGTCTATGAGCCTGTGTTCGAACTGCTGGGGGATATCCCGAAAAACCGTATTCTGGCGGCAGGCGATGCGCTGGCTACCGATATTCGGGGGGCTGCGAACGTCGGCGTGGATGCGCTGTGGGTGCTGGCGGGTATTCACGGAGAAGGGCTGGCGGATGATCCGGCGCTGGCGCAGGAAGAAGCAGACGGGGCCGGGCTGGCGCCTGTTGCGAGTGTCCCGGCATTTGTTCTGTAAGGTGCTGACATAGAGGGTTCTGACTCAAGGGTGCTGTGAGGTCTTCCTTTTGAACAGTTCCATGCAGAGGCACGGCTCGTTCTGAGCCGTGCTTTTTTTATGAACACGTCGCACAGCCTTCCGGAGAGGAGGGGATGGCAGGTGTTCGAATAAAATTGCGAATGAATATTACTTTCATATATAGCGCGGAATGAATGTCCTTTTTCTGCAGTGAAAGTTGCTCTGATGCTCGTGCATATTCCCCGGATCCTGACGCCGGACGAAGTGGCTCATTGTCGTCGATCCCTTGAAGGATCGAAATGGGTCGACGGCAAGGTGACTGCGGGTGAACAATCGGCAAAAGCCAAATATAATCTTCAGATTCCGCAGGATTCCGAAGTGTCTCTCGCGCTGGGTGATCTTATTCTCAGGGCGCTGGGACGGAGTGCGCTGTTCACGACAGCTGCCCTGCCGCTGCGTGTTTTTCCACCACTCTTCAATCGCTATGACGAAGGCATGCAGTTCCGCGCGCATGTCGATAACGCGATCCGTCCTTTACCCGGCACAGGTTTTCGGATCCGGACAGATGTATCTTCCACATTGTTCCTCAGTGAGCCGGAAGAATATGACGGCGGGGAGCTTGTGATCGAAGATACATACGGCAGTCATAAGGTGAAATTTCCTGCGGGAGATCTGGTGCTGTATCCGGCCACCAGCCTGCATTCCGTGGCACCCGTCACACGTGGCAGTCGCTGGGCCTCATTTTTCTGGACGCAGTCGATGGTGAAAGATGATGGAAAACGAACGCTTCTTTATAATTTCGATCAGTCCATCATTGAAGTGCGAAGAGATCTGTCGGACGAGCATCCGGCTGTTCTTGGCCTGACTGCAACCTATCATAACCTCGTTCGCGAGTGGGCTGAGTTGTGAGGCGGGAATCAAGGGTAGCGTGGGAGGGAATATGTCAAAAGATTTCTAGGTATGTAACGAATGATCTGCCATTTTCCGGCTCATAGAGGGTGAGGCATTTTTGTCACAGATGGAAAATAGGTCATGCCATGCTTTTTACAGGGAATTTTTTTGAGCATTTACAAATGCGATTAAAAACAAAGCCTTATAAAAAATAGAACAATTATGAAGTCTGTGGGAAATCGTTTGCAACAGAAAGATTACGTTCGGATATGGAAATGGTAACTTTAGATATTGCGAATCATTCGCGATTGCAGGTAACTGGGCTCGCAATATCAAGTGACATTTACTGAAGACGCCGAGAGCCGGTTGCGGCCAGCGTCAGGAGCACGGAAATGAATCAGTCTGCGCGGGTGGCCGGGCGAACGCCCAAAGTCGGTCTGGCTGTGGCGGTCGGTATGTCGGCCGGGTTTGGTGTGGGAGAAGCAAAGGCGCAGACGGCCCGGACGACGGACACAACAGAGTCCGAACCCTCCATTGCGCTGCCGACCCTCAAGGTCAAAGGCCAGCAGGATGAAGGCGTGGCGGCAGGCAATACGAACAGCACGGTTCTGGGGATCGCCCGGATGCCGGCTTCCGTGCGGGATACGCCCCAGAGCATCACCGTCATTCCTCAGGAAATCATCAAGGAGCAGCGCGCCTACACGCTGGATCAGGCGCTGGCGAACGTGCCGGGCATCACGCTCTCCACAGGTGAGGGCAATGGTGGTCTGAACGGCGACCAGTTCCGTATCCGCGGCCTGCAGGCGCGTGGCGACATGTATACGGATGGCCTGAAGGATTTCGGCACCTACACGCGCGATATGTTCAACATCGATAGCGTTCAGGTCATCAAGGGACCGTCCGGCGAATATTTCGGCGCGGGCAATGTCGGCGGTATCATCAACCAGTCGCTGAAACACGCTCATGCCGGAGATTCGTATAGCTACGATCAGGCTTTCGGAAGCGCATCACTCTATCGCGGCAATGCCGACGTCAATTACCAGATCAATGACGACATCGCTTTGCGCGTCAACGGCCTGTATAACCGCGCTGGTGTGCCCGGTCGCGAACTGGTTGAAAACAACCGTTACGGAACAGCTGTCGATCTGGGTGTCGGTCTGCGTAGCAAAACGTCATGGCATCTGAACTGGCAGTGGATGCACAGCGATAACGTGCCTGACTACGGTGTGCCGATGCTGAAGATGGCGGATGGTATTTCCCGTCCGATCACCAGTCATGGTCTGAGCCGGGATACGAGTTACGTCCGTTCCTTTGACCGCGACAACTCGGATATTCACAACCTGACGTCGCAGGTAAAATCCGAAATCACACGGTGGTTCACGCTGACAAACGATACGCGTCTGACCAAGTATGAGCGTGAATACACCGCGACGACACCGAATGCGTGTTCCACGGCGGCCTGCGTTTCGCAGTTCATGGCGGGTGGCAATCCGGCGCTCAGTTACGGTGCGGGCGGAGGCGCGGCGTACAACCAGAAGGGTTGGGGCGCGCAGAACGTCCTGATGGGGAACTTCCACTTCCATACAGGCAGCGTAAAACACGAGATCAAGGCTGGTGTTGACGTCAATTACGAAGATGACGATCGTTATTACGGCACATGGTATAACCGCGTCGCCAACCAGACCATTCGCAATCCGACGCATTCCAGTGGCGGCGGTTATGTGACTTTCCCCAAGTCCGGCTACAGAAACGCCGATGCGACAGACGTTGGACTGTTCTTCTCGGATCGTATCCAGTTGACCAAGCAGCTCAGCCTGTTCGGCACGGCGCGCTGGGATCATTTCAACAGCACGTATGTCGGTGGCGATGGTCAGCAGCGTCAGTCGCAGTCTGCCGACCGCTGGAGCCCGTCGGGAAGTATCGTTTACTCACCAGTGAAAATGGCGTCGTTCTATTTCACCTTCTCGCGCTCTTACAAGCCGACGGGAACGGACGTGTCCTCAATGGTCACGCTGTCAGGCAATACGGGTGAAACGGTATCCAATTCCAAGGATTTCAAACCTCAGCGCAGTGATCTGTTCGAATTCGGCAGCAAGGCGGATTTCTTCCATAATCGACTGGGCGCAACGCTTGCGTTCTTCCAGATCAATGAAAACAATTCGTTCTACTATGACGCAAATGGCGACATGGTCAGCGGATTTGCCGATCAGGGAAGCGGACGGCGCGTGCGTGGTGTCGAAGTCAGCCTGACGGGCAAGATCACGAAAAACTGGAATATCTACGGCACCTATTCCTACATGGATGGCAAGGTCACCAACAGCGCCACCGCCAAAGGGAATGAAGCGCCTCAGGTTTCACACAACAATTTCTCGGTGTGGAGTTCCTTCGATCTTCAGGATTACGTGCTGAACAAGGGCTGGGGCCAGCTGAAAGTTGCCGGAGGCGCGCAGTATGCTTCCGGATACTGGGCGGGGCCGGATGTCACCAATACGGCCCGTATTCCATATACCTTCTCACTGAATGGAATGGTTTCCTGGGAGGTCAAGCACTATCGGGTTTCCTTCAATGCGAACAACCTGACCGATCATCTGAACTATGCTTCGGCATTCTCGTCCAGCCGTGTCGTTCCCGCGCCCGGACGGAGTTTCATAGGCAATGTCGGTCTCACATTCTGAAGAAAAGTCCAGCATGGACAATGAACGATCCAACTCAGCGCTTCTGGCGCTGGGGCAGATCTGTCTGAATCATGGCGATGGCGAAAGAGCATTCGGCCTGTTCGAAGCGGCCGCCCGCAGTGGTTCGGCGGATGCGCTGAACATGCTGGGACGGGCGTATGAACGTGGCTGGGGCGTTCGTCGTAACCCTGCTGTGGCGGCAACGTATTTTCAGGCTGCCGCTGAAAAGGGAAACGGCTGGGCGCTGTTCAATCTTGCCGATCTCTGTCTCTCAGGGGAGGGGGGTGAGAAAAACCCGGTCATGGCCTATTGGCTTTACACAGAAGCCGCCCGGAAAGGCGTCGCCAAGGCGCTGAATATGCTGGGTCTTCTGCATGAGGATGGACTGTCGGGGCAACTGGCCCCGGAAGAAGCGGCAACTTTCTTTCATGCCGCTGCGATGGCGGGTGACTGCTGGGGGTTCGTCAATACAGGCCGCCTTCATCTTGTAAGAAACGAGATAAAGGAAGCTGCTTTCGCTTTCAGGAAAGCGCTTTCTCTTGGTTTCTGTGACGTCTTTCTGGCGGTGAAGGGGCTTCTTGAGAGCGTCCCTCTTCACCCGGACCTTCGTCCTGTCCTGTTGGAATCTGAAAGACTTCTTCACGCCTCTTCCTGTCAGGCACAGCCTGTTTCCGGGAATGGAAGATCAGACGCAGGGGCAAGTTCCACTGCCCCATCTGATATCAGATTTTGAAAATGTGTCACCATTTATTCACAGGAGGTTTTTCATGACTGCTCTCTCCTTTTCCCCATGGGACATGTTCCTTAATGCCGGACCCGTGGTCCAGAGCGTCATGATGCTTCTGGCGTTGGGATGCGTGCTGACCTGGACAGTCGCTTTGGCCAAAACAATCGAATTCACGCACGTTCAGCGCCGCCTTGTGGTTGCAAAACGCGCCCTGCGGCAGGCAAATACACTGGACCAGTGTGATGAGGCAGCTTGTCCGGGCGTGGCGCTTGCCATGATCGGCGCAGCGCGGGAAGAGGAGCTGGCATCTTCGGATATTGCAGATGATGCTGACGGTATCAAGGAACGTGTCGTTCTCGCGCTTGAGCGTCTCGAAGCCGAAGAGGCCCGGCGGTTGATGAAAGGGACCGGTCTTCTCGCCACCATTGGCGCGATCTCGCCCTTTGTCGGTCTGTTCGGCACCGTATGGGGGATCATGACGTCATTTACCGGCATTGCCGCGACAAAGGCGACCAGTCTTGCCGTGGTTGCTCCGGGCATCGCCGAAGCGCTGCTGGCGACGGCCATCGGTCTGGTTACCGCCATTCCCGCTGTGGTGATTTACAATGCGCTTTCCCGGCGGACAGTGACGTGCCGCGCTCAGGTGGCTGATGTGGCCTCGCTCGTCCTGCGTCTGGTGTCGCGTGATCTGGCGCGTATGCGGGGACTGCTTGGCACGGGGCAGGTTGTGCGTCTGAGCGCCCGCAACGCTGTCGCGGAGTAAGGGGCCATGATCCGCATCCGCCATGCCGACGAAACGCCGCATGAGGCCAGTGAGATCAACGTCACGCCGTTTATCGACGTGATGCTGGTGCTGCTGGTGATCTTCATGGTGACAGCGCCGCTGACGACGGTGAATGTGCCGGTTGATCTGCCTTCCTCCACGGAAAAACCTGCGCCTCGACCGGACAATCCGGTGTTTCTCACAGTAAAGGCCGATCACGGTCTGGCTCTGGGGGAGGATGACATCTCGCCTGAAGGACTGGCCGCAGCGCTGGAAGCCGCGACCAAGGGCGACAAGGAACAGCGGATTTTCCTGAGAGCGGACAAGACCGTTGATTATGGCACCTTGATGGGCGTCATGGATAAGCTACGGTCTTCCGGATATCTCAAGGTGGCTCTTGTGAATCTTCAGGGGCAGGAGGAGGGCGCAGAGTCCACGCAGACGCCCGCAGCGATGGCGCCGGAAACGCCATGAGCGCATTCATCATCACACGCCATGACGGTCCCGGTGGGCGGCTTTCCTTTACCGAACAGGAAGATATCAGACAGCGTCTTGAGCGACGCCGTGAGAATGTACGCTGGGGCGTGTCGTTACTGGTTGTGATGGGTGTTTCGTTGGGCGTGCTCTGGGCCGTCACCCATATGCCGCGTGTGGAAATACCCGTGGACGCGCCTCCACCCGCCGCCATCGCAATTGACCTCGCACCACTGCCTGCTGCTACGCCCACACCGCAGACAGATGCGCCTCCCGGACCTCAGCAGACGCAGGCGCAGCCTGTTCCTGAACCAGAGCCTTTGCCAGAATTGACCGCGCCGCTCTCTCCTGCGCCCAACCCTCCGGTTCCCTTGCCGAAAATGGAAAAGCCGCATCCTATCAAGAAGAAGATCAAGGCGCCGACTGTTCCGCAGAAGCTGCAACCGGTCAAACTGCCGCCTGCGCTGGAAAATACGGCTCCTCCCTCCTCGGCAGCACCGCCGTCAGAAGCCGCGGCTGCGCCGACTTCCGCCGCGTCCTCATCCCGTGCATCCCATGAAAAAGTGACCTGGCAGGGCCAGGTGCTCGCTCAACTTGAGCGCTTCAAGCGCTATCCACCCGAGGCGCAGTCCAGACGGCAGGAAGGAACGCCGCTTCTGTTTTTCTCCATGGATCGCAAAGGTCATGTCCTGTCAGCACGTATCAGGAAAAGCTCTGGCTATGAACTGCTTGATCAGGAAACGCTTGCTTTGGTTCGACGTGCGGAACCTCTGCCGCCGCCGCCGGACAGTGTGCCGGGTGAACCGCTCATGCTGACGGTACCGGTGGATTTTTATGTTCATGAGTAAGCTGAAGTGGAGTGAGCTTTCTGCCTGCTGAAAGCTCGGCTCAGTTAAATGGCTTTTCGCCGGCTCATGAGTGTCGTGCCAAGCGAGGCTGTCACGATGGCGGCGATGCCAAGCCAGTCTGGAAGCGGAAGATGCTCACCGAGCAGGAGCATGCCCATGATGGCGCCAACTGCCGGTTCGCCACTGGTCAGCACGCTGAAGGTCTTTGTCGGGAGACGACGCAGCGCATACATTTCCAGTGAGTAGGGGAAGGCGCTTGAGAGAGCAGCCAGCGCCACAGCATCCCAAATGACGTGAAGGTGAAGTAACTGGCTTCCGAACCGGGTGATGCCGAAAGGCAGAATTGTCAGGGTGCCTGTAATCATTCCCAGAGTGGGCGCATACGTCCCGAAAGCAGCGCCTGCTTTTTTGCCTGCCAGAATATAGATCGCCCAGCAGACCCCTGCGCCGAGCGCAAAAAGCATGCCTGTCGGATCGACGGGATGCGGGTCATGCCGTAACGGCAGCAAAAGAAACAGACCGATGACAGCCAGTCCGGTCCACAGAAAATCGCTTTTGTTGCGGGAGAATGAAACGGCGAGCGTCAGCGGTCCCATAAATTCCACAGCAAGGGCGACGCCGAGCGGGATGCGTGAAATTGCCATATAAAACAGCAGATTCATGATCCCTAGGGACATTCCGTAAGGGAGAATGGCCGGCAGGGTGCGGAGGGGTATTCTGATCCGCCAGATCCGCATGATGATGGATAGAATGATTGAGGCGAGGCCAAGCCGCAGGACCGTCGTTGCGGAAGATCCAATCAGCGGAAACAGGGTTCTGGCAAAGGATACGCCTGTGGTGATGGAGATCATGGCGAGCACGACCGCGCCGGGAGGCAGAAGTTCGGTCTGTGTCTGACGGGAGAGCGGGGAGCGCATGATCAGTATCTTGCCGTGGTGATGAACGGCGAAGCTATGGCAATAATGGAAGGAAGCGAAAAGGTCATAACGGCGATAAATTGTGTCGTGTATTCACATGCCGGATATGCGGAACGACTGGTTCGGTCTCCGTATTCCTGAAGAGTGATCGAAGAACGTGCCTGTTGGCTGTATCAGGGAAACGATGCGGATCGTTATTCTGAAGATATGACTGCTGATAAATCCGCCTTAGGATTGTGAGGGTGGCGTGGCACGTCAGCCAGAAAGCGCCGGGAATCTGTTTACAAGATGTATTGAAAACAGAATAAAAATTTTGAGGTGCCGCCTTTTTCTGGAAAGGCGGCGTTTCTGAAGCGTGTTGAAAGAGATTGAAGAAACAATCTCTCAGACTACCTGCCCTTGCGGGGCGAAATCAGCCACGCATCAGCATAACCCGTTGTGCCGCGGAGATGTGGACGGCCGACGGCAAGATAAAGCAACGCCGAGACAACGACGACGACAAGCCCGATAAGCATTGAATAGTTGATGTACCACGCGGCGTCCGGCGTGCGGGGCCAGAGAATGTTGATGATCGCCAGAACACCGTAAATGAGAGCAGCAATATTGATGGCTGTTCCCCAGCGTCCGAGGGTGAAGTCACCACTTGGTTTCCAGCCACGAAAACGCGCATAGAGCGCTCCGGCCACGACCATCTGAAAAGCCACGTAGATGCCGACCACGGCGAAGCTGACGATGGTGGTCAGGGCGTCGGCGGCAAAGAATCCCAGCACGGCGATGGCGCTCGGCACGAGACCTGCCACGAATAGGGCTGTTGTCGGCACGTGACTGTGGGGAGAGATGCGGGACAGCGCCTTTGCTCCGGGGATCATGCGGTCACGGGAGAAGGAGTAGATCAGACGGCTCACGGCGGCCTGCAGACTGAGTACGCAGGACATGAACGAGACCATGACAATGGCCGCCACGCCTTTTGTGCCGGTGGAGCCAAAGGCGTTCAGCAGGACATCGCTCAGGGCGTTGGGTGTTTCGCCGGAAATGACGGCAGGGATATTGGGCACAGCCAGCAGCAGGGCGGCGCAGGCAAAGATGGAGGCGCCGACACCGATATAGATCGTCATGCGCATGGCTTTGGGAATCTGTTTTCCAGGGTTGGGAATTTCTTCAGCGACATCACCGCAGGCTTCGAACCCGTAGCAGGAAAACAGTCCGAGCAGGGACGCAGCGAGAAAAGCCGGAAGATAGCTGCCATTCACAGGAGCCGCATTCATCGGGTCAAGCAGTGATCCAAGCGAATTGACGCGATGGAACACCAGCAGATACCCTCCGACGAACAGGGCTCCCACCAGTTCGCATACAAATCCAAACATGGCGACCCTGGCGAGAAGTTTTGTACCTGCGAGGTTGCATGCCGTTGAAAAGATGATGAGCGCGAGGGCGATGGCTGTCGTGATGAAAGGCGTGCTGGGCGCGCCGGTCAGCAGGGCGAGGAAGGGCGCGGCGCCTGTTGCGACAGCCGCGATGGTGGTGAAAAGTGCCCAGACGTACACCCATGCGGTCACCCATGACCATTTGCGGCCGACCAGACGCCGTGCCCACGGGTAGATTCCACCGGATATCGGAAACTGTGAGACAACCTCACCAAAGATGAGAGCCACCAGAAACTGTCCTAGTCCGGCGATGACATACGACCAGATCATCGGGCTTCCGCCCGTCTGCAGGCTGCTGTCGAACAGCGTGTAAACACCGACGACAGGCGAAAGATAGGTAAAGCCGAGAGCGAAATTCTCAAGCATGGACATGGAACGGTCGAAATCGGATTTTACGCCGAGCGCCTCAAGTCGGGCGTCGTCTTCCGGTGAACTGATATGGGAATGATCCATTAAAGATTCCTTGCTGCGTGGGGTCGTGGCGTCAGGCTGGGCAGCCGACTGGACGGAGTGACTGGATATCCGGCGCGATACCCGGTGAAGTTGGGGAGCCGTCATCGAAAGCGGCGAGGTAAGCCACTGCTGTCGGCAGGAAACGGACCAGACCTTTGTAGGCTGCCAGTTCCGGAGGGAGATCACGGAGCACGCGATGAAGGCGCCGTCCCCATTTCGGTACCCGGCACAGTTCACCGAAGCTGGCGAAATAGGTGCGGATATTGAACAGAATGGCGTTGGAGCCGGGCAGGCGGTAAAGACTCTGCAATTCCACCCTCAGAAACAGGGAGTTGCCGATGTTATCCGGTGTGATCGTCGTGCGATCCGGGCCCCAGACAGGATAATTCTCCGCGGATGTGTCGAAACGGGGATTGACGGTCAGTGTCCAGTTGAGACGTCGCACGGGACGCCCGACCTGCAATTTCAGAAGATATTGCAACGCCCGATCGAAAATACCCATTTCCGTAGCGACGGTGGCCGGTCCATGCCATTCGTCAAAGGACATTCCCAGGTCAAAGGCGGGGGAATAATCGGCGGCTCCTGTAACAGTGACGCCGTCGAGGAACAGGTTGCCGTCACGCTGGTCCTGTAATGTGAAATCCCCCTGAGCCTGTCGGGTGATATACTCAAAGGGTCCACAGGGCAGGGTGGAAGCGTTCCCGAAGGTAAATGTGTCCTGCAGGCCAAGGGGGCGATTATGCCAGGTCCATTGATCTCCATCACGCGTCAAGGTGAACAGGTCCGGATAATCTTTGACCATGTCTGACATGATGAGTTCCAGCGCATCCCATTCCGCATCATGCATGTGCGGGAGGACAGTGCAACGCGATGGTTCTGCGGCAAGGAGTTCCGCACGATCCTGACATTCGGCGATGTAATGCTCGTCCACGTCAAACTGTGCGCTGAACGCTTCGGTTGGACCACCCCGAGTGTGCGGTTCGATGTTGACGGAATAGGTGTAGCTGTCCTCTGGAAAAGGAAATGGAAAACGCAGGAGAGCTGCATCACTGTTGCTGAAGTGGAACGGAACGCGGAATTTCTCGTCCCTATGAAAGCAGATTGACATGATTGTCACCTCGTCTGGTCAGGAAAGGGAGAGTCAGAGATCCAGGGTGAGACACGCACCGTGTGCACGAGAGACACAGGGCATGATCCAGCGTCCTGACGCCTTTTCATCGGCGGAGAGAAAATGGTCGCGGTGCTCCGGTGTGCCTGCCAGAACGGGTGTCCGGCACATCCCGCATGCGCCGCCACGGCAGAGGCTGGTGATGGGAACGTCGGCGGATTCCAGCGCGTCAAGAAGTGTCTGGTCTTCCGCGACCGGGATGGTTCCGCCAGTACGGGCGAGTGTCACGGTAAAGGGATTGCCCCCGCCGGCCCCGAAACTCTCCTGATGGATGCGTCGTTCCGGCCAGCCCATGGCGGTTGCTTCCGTAAGGACACGCTCCATCATCGCATTGGGGCCGCATGTGTAAATATAGGTTCCCAGCGGCTGACGCCGGAACAGCGTCTGAAAATCGAGGGCGTTCCGTCCTGCGTGCACACAGGCAACGCCTTGACCAAAGGGGGCCAGAAGAGATTCGAAAACCGGCTTTTCCTCAGGCGTGCAGAACTGATGAAACTCCAGAGTTTCGCCCCGTTCCATGCGTGCTCGGGCCAGCGCCAGAAGTGGCGTGACGCCGACACCGCCGCCAATCAGGAGTATCTTTTTTGCCGTGCTTTCCAGTGCGAGAAAGTTGGAGGGGCAGGATGCGTTCAGAATGCTGTCGACCGTCAGTTCTTTATGAACGAATGCCGAGCCGCCGCGTGACGTTGGTGAGTGGCGGACGATGATTTCGTAAAATGTCCCCCCTTTCCCTGCCTGTGTGATGGAATAGGCGTTGCGACGTGCGCCATCTTTTACTGGAAGATCCAGCACCAGATGAGATCCGGGTGTAACGGATGGGAGTTTGTTCGCATTGGCGCTTGTCAATCGGAGACGAAGGAGGGTCGGGGAAAGCAGATCTCTTTCCGCAACGCGGAGAGCAAGTGTATCCATCATGTCAGGGCCTCCACGGTGGGAAGGATGCCGGGGGTTTCCGCATCGGCCTGAACGCCGAGATAGGCGCCGTGCAAGCGGGAGAAATGATCTCGTACTTCTAATGTGGCGCCACATCCGTCACAGGTGATCAGTGTCATGCTGATGTTTCGGGTCAGCGTATGGCAATGGGCGCACATGACGGTGCGTGTCAGGGGACCGAGTTTGAAAAGGCTGTATTCATCACGGGAGAGACCAGCCTGTTCGGCGATACGGGCTGTTTTCCAGATGAAATCTTCACTTCCGGCAGCGTAGAGCCGTAACCCCATCTGTTCGTGAGCAAGACGTCCCGCAAGTGTTTCGGTCAATTGTGAAACAGACCGGAAGGAACGCAGGCCATTATGTTGTTGCGGAAGAATCGTACTGCCGCCGTGTACAACCCACACTTCATCGAATGTGTCGGGATCTGTTTCTGATCGCAGGCAGGAAGGATCGAGCGTGGGTTTGTCCGTCAATATCAATGAAAACTGCACATTCGGACTGATCCCGAACGGTAAGTAAACCGGCCGACTTTTTACTGGGGACGACGGGATCATCTGCAAGCATCTCCCAATGTTCGTGTGTGGTGAAAACGTTTCAGCAGATGCACGGGTGGGTGAATCTGCGATCGTGGTATTGCCGCGTTCAGCTTAGACAATTGTTTTGATATCGCACCAGTCTCTAATGCCAATATCGCACTATCGTCATAGTCGATGGCTCAGAGGAGAATCCTGAAAAAAGAGCCCATCAGTACGTGCTGAAATCGACATACCTCTGTGAATGGAGAGTCTGAATGGCAGATTCATCGGAAAAACATAAAATTACCGAGACTCAAAAGGAAAAGTAATAAAATAATTATTATATATCAATTTCTTATAAATGTATCGGAATATCCGATGTTTCTTATTGGCATTATATATTGGTTTGGTATCGTAACGTATGCCACGGTTCAGGAAACAGGCGGTCCGCAACGGTTCGCTGGCTTGAGGGGCGTGTATGGTACTGACCAGAATGCTGATTGGTTCCGACTTTGTTGAAGGCGCGGGAGAGAAGGAGACACTCTTTGCGCCGATGACGGGTGACGTCATCATGGAACTGGCAAGCGCATCGACGGAACAGGTTGATGCGGCTGTGCTGGCGGCTTCTGAGGCCTTTCCGGCCTGGTCGATGACGACACCGGCCGAACGCTCCATGTGTCTGCTGAAAGTGGCCGACGCCATTGAACGGGACGCAGAAACATTTGCCGAACTGGAAGCTAGGAATACAGGCAAGCCCCGTCACCTGATACTGAGTGATGAAATTCCGGCTCTCGTTGACTGTTTCCGTTTTTTCGCGTCAGCAGCAAGAAATCTGAGTGGGCCGATCGCCGGAGAGTATCTGGCGGGGTACACGTCCATGCTGCGACGTGCGCCAGTGGGCGTGGTGGCATGCATTGCGCCGTGGAATTATCCGTTGCTGATGGCGACGTGGAAACTGGCCCCGGCTCTGGCCGCGGGCAACAGTTGTGTCATCAAGCCTTCTGAAAACACGCCCTTTACAATTCTGCATCTTGGAAAGATTTTTGCAGAAATAATGCCAGCCGGTGTGGTCAATGTCGTTCTGGGAAGAGGCAATTCTGTCGGGCAGCAGCTTCTGGATCATCCGGACGTCGCCATGGTGTCGCTCACGGGGGATATTGCGACAGGAAGAAAGGTCATTGCCGCCGCCGCCCGCTCCGTGAAGCGGACACATCTGGAGTTGGGAGGAAAGGCCCCTGTCATCGTCTATGATGATGCCGATCTGGAGGCGGTTGTGCAGGGTGTGCGGACTTTTGGATATTACAACGCCGGACAGGACTGCACGGCTGCATGTCGGGTCTATGCCGACGAGAAGGTATATGACCGTCTGGTTGCCGATCTGACGGCTTCAGTCAAAAAAATCTCTTTTGGACACAGGAATGATGCAAGGAATGAGATCCCGCCTCTGATTTCCGCGCGTCAGCGTTCCCGTGTCGCCGCTTTTGTCGAGCGTGCGGCGGAACTTCCTCATGTCGAAATCACAACCGGTGGAGATATGGCTGAAGGCAGAGGGTATTTTTACAAACCCACAGTGATCGCTGGCGCGCTTCCCGGAGATGAAATTGTGGAGCGGGAAGTTTTCGGTCCGGTTGTATCCGTGACACGCTGCCGGGATATGGATGCAGTCATCCGGAATGTGAACAACTCGCCTTATGGACTGGCTTCTTCCGTCTGGACCGGAAACATCAGTCGCGGCATGGAGGCTGCGTCACGCCTTCGGTACGGGTGCACGTGGGTCAATACACATTTCATGCTGGTCAATGAAATGCCGCATGGTGGATTCCGGAATTCCGGTTACGGTAAGGACATGAGTCTCGGATCGATCGAAGACTACACGGTGTCCCGGCATGTCATGGTAAAATGGAACTGACAATAATGACGGATGAGTCTTCCCTGCATGCGCCTGCGGTCAGCCTGACCGCCCTGACCAAATCCTACGGTCACGGCAAGCCGGTTCTGAAAGGCATTGATCTGACCATTCAGCGCGGCGAGTTCTTTACCATGCTGGGTCCGTCCGGCTCCGGAAAGACCACCACCCTGCGTCTGATCGGTGGATTTGAGTTGCCGGATTCCGGAGAGGTTTTTCTCAACGGCGTCAAGGTTACAAGACTTCCTCCATACAGGCGTGATGTCAACACGATGTTTCAGGACTATGCGTTGTTTCCGCATATGAGTCTTCAGGACAATGTCGCCTACGGCATGAAGATCAGAGGCGTGGATAAAGCCGAGCGGACCGAGCGCGCCACGAAAGCGCTCGCCATGGTGCATCTGGAAGCTGTGGGAGATCGTCGTCCTTCCCAGCTTTCAGGTGGCCAGAGGCAGCGTGTGGCGCTGGCGCGCGCTCTGGTGAATGAACCTTCCCTGATTCTGCTTGATGAACCATTGGGCGCTCTGGATCTGAAACTGCGTCGGGAGATGCAGGTGGAACTGAAGAAGATCCAGAAACAGACCGGAATAACCTTTGTTTATGTCACGCATGATCAGGAAGAGGCGCTGAGCATGAGTGATCGCATTGCCGTGTTTTCGGAGGGTGTGATTGAACAGATCGGGACGCCGGAAGAGCTGTACGAGCGGCCTGCGAGCGGTTTTGTCGCCCGTTTTATCGGATCATCCAATATCCTGAATGAAAGTGGAGGTGAGATTCTGCTGCGGCCGGAAGATATCCGGCTGGAAACGCAGGATTATGCGCTGACATCGGATGAGGCCGGTTTGTCGGGTCTTGTTCAGGAGATTTCCTACCTCGGCCCGGTCACACGTTGCCGTGTGGCTACGACCGACGGTGACAGGAGTGTCACCGCCATGGTGCCGTCGCGTCAGGCGCGTGGGTTGGACGAGAATATGGCCGTTCGGGCTGTATGGTCGAAAGAGTCTGCCTATCCTCTTTCATCGTAAAGGGATTTTCGGAATGTCTTGTGTTTTCAGGAAGAAAGGATGACGACCATGAAGGGTTTCAGTGCACTGCTTCTGGCTACCTGTTGCACCGCGATGATGGCGCAGGCGTATGCGGCGGATCTTCCGACCTCTGTCGGTAAAGGCGAAGGCGACCTGAACGTCGTTGCCTGGGAGGGTTACGCCGACGACGCCTGGGTCAAACCGTTTGAAGAACAGACCGGATGCAAGGTCCATCGCAAGTATGTCGGTTCGTCCGACGAGATGGTGGCGCTGACCCGTATGGGTGGCGGCAAGGGGTTTGATGTTGTTTCGGCGTCCGGCGACGCAGCGCTTCGGTTGATCTTCGGCAAGAACGTGCAGCCTGTGAACATAAGCCTGATTCCGGCCTATGCCGATCTCATGCCGGAACTCAAGGAGCCGTCCTTCAACACGGTGAAGGGCGTTCATTACGGCATTTCCTATGAGTGGGGACCAAATGTCCTCATGTGGAACACGAAAACGATCACGACAGCTCCGACAAGCTGGTCTGTCATTTACGATAAGGCGCATACGGGCGTTATCACGGTTCCGGACAACCCGATCCAGATTGCGGATGCGGCGCTGTATCTGTCGCACACAAAGCCTGAACTTGGCATCACAGACCCTTATGAGCTGACGCAGACGCAGATGGATGCGGTGGTGGCGTTGCTGAAAGAGCAGCGGCCGCTCGTCAAGAAATACTGGGCGCTGGCGTCAGACGAAGTTGACCTCTTCAAGAGTGGAGATGCGCAGGTCGGTGCGGCGTGGCCGTATCAGGCCAACACGCTGCGGGCGGCGAACGTGCCTGTGCAGGACACCATTCCAACTGAAGGGGCCACGGGTTGGGCGGATACGTGGATGATCAGCACCCACGCGGAACATCCGAACTGTGCCTATCTGTGGATCAATCATGTGATGACGCCGAAAGTTCAGGCGCAGCAGGCGCTGTCTTTTGGTGAGACGCCTGCGAATACCAAGGCCTGTGCGGAGATGGACGCGACCCAGCCGGGTTCGTGCAAACAGTATCATGCTGATGCATCGGCGGCCTATTTCTCGACGATCAAGTTCTGGAAAACACCTGTCAAACAGTGTGGAAATGGTCAGAGTAACTGTCTTGATTATGCCGCCTGGCAGCGTGCATGGCAGCAGGTCAAACAGTAATGACAGACCGCCGGAAGCTTCTGGGGCATCTGGCCCTGCTGCTACCCCCGTTCGGGTGGCTGACGGTCTTCTATCTTGGCAGTCTGTTTGCCCTGCTGCTTTCGGCTTTCTGGCAGGTCGATTCAATGTCCGGCGAGATACTCCACGAGTGGACGCTGGACAATTTCCGTATCCTCGCCACGGATAGTACCTACCGTGTTATTGCGGAGAGGACGATCGGTATTGCGGTGCTGGTCACGATTACGGATATCATCCTTGCGTGGCCGCTGGCCTATGTCATCGCCCGCAAGGTTGGGCCGCGTATGAAGCTGGTTCTGCTCGTGCTGGTGGCGCTTCCACTCTGGTCGAGCATGCTGGCGCGGATTTATTCCTGGCGGCTGATTCTGGGCCATGACGGCGTGCTGAACTGGTTTCTGCGAACGGCAGGATTGCCGGAGCAGTCATTCGCTTTCACGAATGTCGCTTTATGGATCGTGTTCACCTATCTGTGGCTGCCTTTCATGCTGATGCCTCTTGTTTCAGCTCTGGAACGGATTCCGGCCTCTCTTCCTGACGCGGCTGGGGATATGGGCGCTACACCGTTCCAGACATTCCGGACCGTGATCTTTCCACTCGCCATTCCGGGCATGGCGGCGGGGTCGGTTTTTACCTTTGCCGTCACACTGGGCGAGTATGTCACGCCGATGCTGGTGGGGGGCGCGGGGTCCGAGTTTATCGGCAACGTGGTCTATTCGAATGTAGGCGTGTCCGGAAATATTCCGTTTGCAGCCGCCTATTCCATGATCCTTCTCGTGGTGGTCGGCGCCTACATGTTGCTTGCCCGGCGGTTCGGAGCGTTTGACGGAGCATGAGTGGTTCGATGCGTAATCTTGCTCTCTGGGGCGCAGCATCAGCGGTGCTTGCGTTTCTACTGCTGCCGCTGTTGATCGTGCTGGTGTTCGCGTTCGATGCGTCATCCGTGCAGGTCTGGCCAATCCATTCCTTTTCTCTGAAATGGTTTTACGCCACCTGGGCGGATGAGGAAGTGAGGAGTGCGCTGCTTGTCTCTCTGGAGGTGGCCGGTTTGGCGACACTGCTTGCATCCGTGCTCGGGACACTGGCGGCAGTGGGGATGAATGGTCTTTCTTCCCGTGCGGTTCAGGTGGGATCATTCTTTCTCACGCTTCCCATTGCGTTGCCAGGTGTGCTGACCGGCATTGCGATGAACAGTTTTTTCACCGCGCTGGAGATTCCCTTCACGATGGTGACGCTGGTGATTGCGCACACAACGTTCTGCACTGTGGTGATTTACAGCAATGTCATGGCGCGGCTACGGCGGCTTCCCCGCTCGCTGCTTGAAGCGGCGCAGGATATGGGTGCGACGCCTTTTCGGGGTTTTGCCAGTATCACTCTGCCTCTTTTGAGCGGATCGATTGTATCGGGAATGCTTCTGGCGTTTGCACTGTCTTTCGATGAAGTGATCGTGTCCACCTTCACATCCGGTTCCGAAACAACCTTGCCGTTGTGGATCTTCGGCGCCATTCGTCTGGGGCAGCACATGCCGGAGGTGAATGTTGTGGTATTTGCTGTTGTGGCGGTGACATTGCTGCCGATCATCCTTGGTCAGAAGCTGGCCGCGTCCGCATCCAGAGAGTAGGTCGTATGAAGGAATGTATGCTGGCGCCGGAGTTGACAGGGTCCTGTTATGAAACTCGCGATGTTCTGCTGAATGCGTCGGGTGACAAGTGAGACTCTCCGGAAAACATCGGGAGCAGTGGTGTGAGTCCTCGTCGGTCTCGCTCTGCATCCGTGAGGAAAACTGTCCGTTATGGCGCTGACATTACGCCAGCTTCGATATTTTGCGTCTGTTGCGGAGGTCGGCTCGATCTCCGGTGCTGCAATGGTTCTGTTGGTTTCCCAGTCAACGGTGACGGAAGCCCTGCGTGATCTTGAAGCCGAGATGGGGTTCCGGCTTCTTGACCGTCATGCGCGCGGTGTTGTTCTGACCCGTCGTGGACAGCAGTTTTTCCAACGTGTGCAGCGTATTCTTGATGGCGTCGCCGATGCGCAGAGCATGAAGGACGAGGATGAAGAGGCGCTTGTCGGCACGCTTACTCTCGGCGTGACGCAGGTTGTGGCGGGGTATGTCCTGCCCGATCTTCTGACACGATTCCGGCGCGCTTTTCCAAAGGTGGATGTAATACTGATAGAGGAGCAGTCCGATTATCTCGATCACATGCTGGTAAGCGGGGAACTTGATCTTGCCGTGATGCTGCGTCTCGGCAGTTCGGTTCCCAGCGCCTGTGGTGCGCATGTGATGGGGGTTTCTCCTCATCATGTCTGGTTGTCTCATGGACATCCTCTTGCGCAGGAAAAGCAGGTGAGCCTGAAGCAGTTGGATCAGGAGCCTTTCATAACGCTTGCTGCCGATATTCTTGAAAGCAGAATGACGGCGGTCTGTGAGAAGTTTGCTTTTCAGCCCGTGTCCTATTTCCGGTCGACATCCATTGAAGCCATACGAAGTCTGGTGGCTGCCGGGCATGGTATCGCCCTGTTGCCGCAACTGATCTATCGGCCATGGTCGCTTGAAGGTGAAAAGATAGAATCCCGGCCGGTGCAGGAGGAACTTCCGACTGCGGATCTGCTGGTGATGTGGCGACGTGGTCTGCCACTGGCCGCTCCGGCGCAGTATTTCATGGACATGGCGTTGCAGCGGACGGATCGTGTTGCAGGCTGGTAAATGGGAGGTATGCAGTGAAATACTTTTCTTCTTTGACGGGTAGAAGAGTATTGGAAGTGGGATTATGTGGAGTGCGGCGTGTGCAGTGCGCTCCGGTTGTGTCACAGCACTTGTCCGGATGCTTTGGATTTTGATGTCAGGCCGAGCCAGCCGGGCAGTTTTTGGATAGGGAAAGAAACGTGAGTACAGGCAAGAGCAATAAGGATCTGTCGGCTCGTCGTGCAGCCGCCGTTCCTGTTGGTGTGGGATCGGCCACCGCTATTTACGCGGATCGCGCTCAGGGGGCTGAACTGTGGGATGTCGAAGGACGTCGCTACGTTGACTTTGCAGCAGGTATCGCTGTGGTCAATGTTGGTCATCGTCATCCGGCTGTCATTCAGGCTGTGCAGGAACAGCTCGAACATTTCAGCCATACGGGCTTCCAGGTTGCTCCGTATGAAAACTATATTGCCCTTGCAGAACGTCTGAACGCTGCCGCACCATTCGATGGACCGGCGAAAAGCATTTTCTTCACGACCGGCGCAGAAGCGACCGAGAATGCCGTGAAGATCGCGCGTGCTGCGACAGGCCGGTCAGGTGTTATTGCGTTTACCGGTGGTTTCCATGGCCGCACACTGCTTGCGTCTGCCATGACCGGCAAGGTGAATCCTTACAAGACACAGTTCGGCACCATGCCGGGTGATGTCTTCCATGCGCCGTTCCCGGCTCGTGGTGTATCGGTTGCAGACAGCCTTAACGCGCTGGATCTGATGTTTGCCGCGGACATTGATCCATCCCGCGTGGCTGCGATCATCATCGAGCCGGTGCAGGGTGAAGGCGGCTTCCGGGTGAGCCCGAAGGAACTGCTGGAAGGCCTGCGCGAGCGTTGCACGAAGCACGGCATTCTGCTGATTGCAGACGAGGTTCAGACCGGTTTTGCCCGCACAGGCAAGCTGTTCGGCATCCAGCATTCGGGCGTCAAGCCTGACCTGATCTCGGTCGCCAAGGCTCTTGGTGGCGGATTCCCGTTGTCCGGCGTCGTGGGTCGTGCAGAAATCATGGATGCTGTCCGTCCCGGCGGTCTTGGTGGCACGTATGGTGGTTCTCCGCTCGCCTGTGCCGCAGGTCTCGCGGTTCTGGATGTTATCGAAAAGGAAAAACTCTGTGCCCGTGCAGAGCATATCGGCGCGACGATCAGCAAGCGTATTGCGGGCTGGGCTGAGCGAAGTGACCTGACGCCTGTCGGCAAGGCTCATGGTCTTGGCGCGATGGTCGGTTTCGATGTGCTTGACGCACACGGTTCTGACGAGGTGAAAGCCGGTGGAGCGGGCCAGATCTGTGCGCGTGCGACAGAAGCTGGTCTGATCGTGCTGTCCTGTGGCGTTCTGGGTGAGACGGTTCGTCTCCTGCCGCCTCTGACCATCAGTGACGAACTGCTGAACGAGGGGCTGGATCTTCTTGAGAAGGTTCTCGCGGTCTGAAATCAGCGTTCAGTTTTCTGAAGTAAAGAAAAAGGTGTTCCATGTGAGTGGAGCACCTTTTTTATGATGGTCGGTTTGTATGGAAACAGAACGACATTCTCTGTTGTCTGTTTCTGAAAATCAGAGAAAATTCCGTTACTCAATAGTAAGTGTATGTTCTTTCATTGTGTGTTGTCATGCTGCCGAGAATGGCGCTTGAGACAACAGAGGCAAAAATAGCCTGTCCGGTTTCAAGGAGTTGGCTGCCATCAGTCGTCGTGTACCAGTTCCGGTTGGATTCCAGAAGAACGGCAAGATCGGTTCCTGGATCCACAACAACCAGCTTGTCGTCGTCCGGGTTTGAAAGTCTGTAATTGGTGATGGCATTTGTAAAAAGTTGTGGCCATGTCGCGCTGTAAGTCGAGGCATAGCGGAAGCCAAACGGCATGATGGCGAACAGCCATGCGTCAGGTGCTGCAGTTCGGTGAGCGATGAGACACTGTGTCATTGCGGCCTGCGCATCAGACTGGTTGGCGTAAGCCAGAGCATCACGGGACAGGAGATTGAAGGCAATCCATGTCGGCGGTGTTCCAATATCACCGTAGGAGCTGAGAAGGCCGTCGCTATCAAGGGCGGAAATGCCGGAATCAACGAGATTCCAACGACTTTTTGTGTCGCTATATCCACCTCCGAGTCCATTGCTTGATCCCGTTACCGAGTAAAACGCCGGAACGTCTTTCGTGCTGTCGCCAGCAGTGATGTAGCCTGAGCCGGTGCAGGCCGATATGCAGGTCCGATAGCCTGCTGCTTCCATGCCGCGTAACAGGAAATATGCATAGGATGAAAGCACATTATCGCTACCGGCATCAGCCGATGTGCCCTCCGTCGTATCATCTCCCACCAGCTTGCCCCATGGTCGCGTTGCGACGATATATGCGCCCGAGGAGGCCGGATCTATTGTCATGCCGCTGATGGTGAGACAGTTGCTGCCTTTGTTCCAGCGGTCTGCATTTGGTGTTCGTGTCAGAAAGGCTTCCAGCCTGTTGACCTGTCCCGGCAGAATATTGGAAAGCGTGAGATCGGTTTTTGCGGCAATATCTCTGGTGGCGACACCATTAAGAAAATACGTGATATATGCACTGGTATTTGCGGGTCCAAGATGTATGGTGGCTGTAGGAGTTGCCGAAGCCAGCCATGAAACCTGAAACCATGCTCCCGGATTCCAGGTGCTGCGCCAGAGGGTGCCGTCACGTCCTTCATCGCCGGTCCAGTTTCCGGGAGAGAAGAGAAACGCTGAAGAGTCGACTGTGAGCGTATAGGCGGCGCTGAACGCCATGGCGGTGACGGTGAACGCGGCCGGGTTACTCAGTGCTGCTGAGTTGGTAACGGTAAAATTGCCAGTTCCCGCAACGAAAGGAGTGAATGTGAAAGTTAAAGGCGCTGTCGATCCTGCGGGAATAGTGCTGGTCTGCGGCGAGAATGTTCCTGCCAGTGTGCAACTGGGGACGACAGTAACTGCTTTTGTGTTGGCTGTGCCGCTTCCCGGAGTGATTGTGTAGGTGGCGGCTGAACCTACGGTCAGCGCTTGTGGTCCTGCCAGAGAGTATTGGGTAAAAGGTGCCTGTGTGGAAGCAACTGTTATAAACAGGTCACCCGGATCAGTCAGAGCGCCATTGCTGTTCGTGCTGAGCGTCCCCACACCGCTTGCCGTCGGGGTGAAGGTAAATGTGACCGCGCTGGTGGAGCCTGCTGGCAGAGAGATGACTGCAGGTGAAAAAGTGCCTGCCAGTGTGCAGAGCGGTGTGATTGTAATGGTCTGTGTCGAGGCGGATCCGGCGCCGGGTGTGATGGTGTAGGTGGACGCAACGCCAGCGGTCAGGCTGGAAGCGCCTGTCAGCGTGTAGGTTGTGAAGGTATTGGAGAGAGCGATCGAGAAGACGGAAAGAGCGATGGGATCAGTCAGGCCAGCAGAGTTTGTCGTGCTCAGGGTTCCCGAGCCTGCTTCGGTCGGTGTGAACGTGAACGTCACAGTGCTGGTGGAACCGACAGGCAGGGTAACGGTTGCGGGAGTAAAGATGCCGGACAGTGTGCATGTCGGGGTGACGACCAGGGGTGCCGACAATGTCGTGCCTGCTGTCGGCGTCACGCTGAATATGGCTTTTGAACCCACGGACAGGGATGCTGGTCCTGTTAACGTATAGGCGGGCGTGATCAGGGGAATGACCGTGGAGGTATCGCTCATATATCAGTGCTCTTTATTGTCGTCTTGATTGCAATTCATGCGCTTGCAGAAAGGTTTTTTAAAAATATATTTCTGAGAAAATGATTTTGAGGAGCCGGAGAATGACACTCTGATGCTCTTTGGTTTTTTGTATAAAACTACAGACTGAATTGATCAGGATGCTTACGTTTGAGCGCGACCGGGGTAACATGTCGTCTCAGTGCATAGGGCATGATCGCCCGGTCAGAATGTTCCAGATTCATGAAGCAATATCCCTCGATCACGCATGCCTTTATCGCTGCTTAACCGTCCCCGGAGGCGGGTGCATCATTCCCATGTAAGAAAATATGGAAGAATACAGGTTTTTATCCTGAGAGAATTGTCTTGAAGTCCTGTAAGCCGGACAGCCCAAATCAAAAGAGATGCAGGGCGGTGGCTTGTCTGTCCCGCTCTGCAAAACACAAAGTTATTTCAACCGATAATGATATCAGAATCCGTAAGCGACTCCGGAATGAAGAGTCACGCCATTGGTCCAGCTGCTGGGTTCGAACGCATAGAAACCATTATGCTGATTGATGAGCTGACTGCGGCCAAAAGAGTAATACGTGTATTGCACGCCTCCGATCACGTGAAGCGACCGGGCAATGCGATAGTCGAAATCGAGAGCCGCCGTCCATTCCGGACGGGGACGAAGATGGAAGGTGCCCCTTGCGTTTGCTGCGTCCATGCGTGAGCCTAGCAGCTCCGTCCATGCGAGCCGCCCCCTGAGGACGAACGCATCGGTAATGGCGTAATCGAGACGTACCTGGATGCCGGCGAGAAAACCGCCATAGGCTTCCGAGCTTTTCGGGACACCGCCGGATGACTGGATGTCCCGGTTCCATGACCAGTACCCACCGACGATCGTGGGGGTGATCATGAAGCGATCATTGACCATCAGGCCCTTGCCGATTTCAATCCGGCTGTCGGTAGTCATGCGGTGTGAGGTGCTGTTGAGCGGCCAGACATCGCCGAGACGATTATAGGCTGATCCCTTGTAGGACACATCGCCGTCACCAAGCGCGAAGTGGGCGGCGACGAAAACATGGTCGATCTCGTACGTATCGAACATGTCGGCCACATCAAGCTGGAAACCCGGAACCCAGCCGGTCTCCCGGTCATATCCGGTACTGGCGCCCTGCCAGGGGAGCTTCTCCTTGTAGTTGCTCCATGCGCCTGTCACGGAAAGCCCGATTTCCCGATTGACCTGCACGACAGCCGGAATATGTGAAGCCACCCCGAAAAAGTTACCGGAATGATAGGATTGCTGTTCGTCGGGTACGGAGCGCTGACGGGGAGGATGCTGCTGGCCCTCTTCCGGCTCAAAACGATGTGTCGGCATGCGGTACTGCGTCAGAGGCGACGTATCGACCACACCCTCGTCACCGGGGTCCATGTTCATGGTCATCAGCATCCGGGAGAGCGTCTGGTGGCGCAGTTCGGAATCCCGTCGTGAATCCAGATAGGACGCGCTGTGCTCGGGAGCGAACTGGGCATGAGCCTGCCGGGTTGAAGACAGAGCCGCCATGGAAAGGCCCAGACACAGGAGAATCTTGCGCAAAGGCGCCTCGCTCGGATGAGAAACAGTACCTGCTGTTTCTCCTAAGGCGAGACGGTTAACTACTCCTTACGAACGTCTTCTATTCAGCGCTCCATCCGTCTTTTTTCAATACAACTCCGGCCAGATACAGACTGCCACAGATCAGGACGCGAGCAGCCTTTCCCTCTCTGTCAGACAGATTCGCCAGAGCTGTGGCAATGTCAGGGCCGGACTGCGCTCTTCCATGAGAGGCCTCCACGATGGCTTCTACAGGCAGCGCCAGATGCTGGTCCGGTTCCGCAACGGCGTGGACGGAGGTTGCGTGATCGAGAAGAGGTCCAAGAAAGCCTGAAGCATCCTTGGTCTGCTTCATGCCAACCAGAATATGCAGCGGGCGGTCAGACCATTGCTCCAGCACAGGCACCAGCGCTTCGCCCGCGCCGGGATTGTGACCACCATCCAGCCACAGTTCCCACCCGGCCGGGAGCTGGGCCGCGAGCGTGCCTTCGAGTTTCTGAAGCCGGGCGGGCCAGCGCGTGTGAGCGATTCCCGCCCAGGCCGAATCGGGCACGACAAGCCCGCTGGCGCGAAGGGCGGCGACGGCGAGCCCGGCATTGTCGTCCTGATGGGCGCCAGTCAGGGCAGGGAGCGGCAGTGTCAGAGTCCCGGCTGCGTCCCTGTAAAGCAGGGATGTCCCATCCGCGCTCCGGGTGAGTTCCCAGTCATGGTCGCGGAGCCGAAGAGGCGCGTCTTTGGCGTCAGCTTCCACTTCCAGAACGTCCCGCACCGCCTGAGGCTGACGCCCGGTGACAACTGGCACGCCCGGCTTGATGATGCCGGCTTTTTCATTCGCGATGGCTGCAAGAGTGCTGCCAAGGAAGGCCTCATGGTCCATCGAGATGGCCGTGATGGCGCAGGCGGCGGGGCGTGGCAGAACATTTGTCGCGTCAAAGCGGCCACCCAGCCCGACCTCGATGATGGCCAGCTCGGCAGGATGGCGTGAGAACAGCAGGAATCCGGCGGCTGTCAGCACTTCAAACACGGTGATCGGTTCGCCGCCGTTCACGCGCTCGATTTCTTCCAGTGTGGCGACCAGCTCCTCTTCACTGACCAGTCGGCCCGCGACACGGAAGCGTTCCGTCACGTCCACCAGATGCGGTGAGCTCATGACATGCACACGCCAGCCCGCCGCCTCGCCGATGGCGCGGAGATTGGCGCAGGTGCTGCCCTTGCCGTTGGTTCCGGCGACATGGATGATGGGAGGAAGATGCTGTTCGGGATGACCGAGCTTGGCCAGCAGGACTTCAAGACGCCCCAGAGACAGGTCGATCAGAGCCGGATAGAGGCGATTCAGCCGTTCGAGAACGGTCCCGGTCCGGCCCGTGAATTCCGCTCCGAGAGCTGGTTTGCGGGGGGAAGACGTGTCAGTCATGCTGTTTCACTCCGGGGCATGCGCCGGGAGGGGCGAGGGCCGCCATGTCAGAGCAGATCAGGGTGAGTCACATGCGCCTCACCCCGTGAAGAGGCCGGTTTCCGCTTAGCTGACGGGAAGCGGATTGTCTTCGGAGCCCGGCTCTTCCGGATCAGGCAGGGTTTCCGTGAACACGTCTCCCGGAGGGGCTGCGGTCAGCAGACCGATCACGCGGCCAAGGGTCTCACGCAGATTCTTGCGCTCGACGACCATGTCCAGCATGCCGTGCTCAAGCAGATACTCGGAACGCTGGAAGCCTTCCGGCAGCTTCTCGCGGACCGTGTCCTCGATCACGCGCGGTCCGGCGAAGCCGATCAGGGCCTTCGGCTCGGCAATCTGCACGTCGCCCAGCATGGCGAAGGACGCGGAGACGCCGCCCGTGGTCGGGTTGGTCAGCACAACAATGTAGGGCAGCCCCGCATCCTTGAGCATCTGCACGGCGACCGTCGTGCGCGGCATCTGCATCAGGCTGATCAGGCCTTCCTGCATGCGCGCGCCTCCGGAGGCGGTGAAGATGACCAGAGGGGACCGCTGGAGAATGGCCAGACGGGCGGCGGCGACAAACGCCTCACCCAGAGCCGAACCCATCGTGCCCGCCATGAATTCGTACGCCATGACCGCCACGACCGCCGGATAGCCGGTGATCTTGCCGTGTGCGACCGCCAGCGACTCATCAAGGCCGGTCTTGGCGCGGGCGTCTTTCAGGCGGTCCGTGTAACGCTTCTGGTCACGGAAGCCGAGCGGATCGACAGCGACCTTGGGCAGTTCGATGCGCGTATAGCTGCCAGCGTCGAACGTCCATTCAAGGCGCTCGGCAACCGGAACCTTCATGTGAAAACCGCAGTGCGGGCAGACATTCAGGGTGCGCTGCAGCTCCTTCACCAGAACCATCTGGTGGCAGGACGTGCAGTTGGTCCAGAGATTGTCCGGAACGTCGCGCTTGAGCAGTCCCCGAATCTTGGGGCGGACATATTTGGTCAGCCAGCTCATGCCTCAACTCCGCACAGAAAAAACAAAACGGTCAGCCGCCATCCCATGACCTCAGGGGCGGTTGCAAAGGGGGACTGAATAGCTTTCCTGCGGCGCTCTGCCAAGTATGGGAACGTTTTCTCTGAACAGGAGCCCCTGGGGCGGTCTTGCTGGCCGGACACTTTGAAGACAGGCTTTCATGGATCAGGCCCTGTGGGTCAGGAGTGACCGGTGAGACTGCGCCTGCTCACACAAGAAGCTGTTTGGCCTGTGTCGGTTGCTCCGACTATAGAATGGTCTTCTGATACATTCCGGATTGCGTGAGGGCACCCATGCGGGACTTCCACTCCCTTTATCGGCACGGCTTCGCCCGTGTTGCGGCCTGCACCCTGCCGGTGGGGCTTGCCGATCCACGCCTGAACGCCGCCCGCATCGTTGAATGTGTGTCGGCCTGCTCCGAACAGGGAGCGGTGCTGACCGTGTTCCCCGAACTGGGCCTTTCCGGTTACGCCATTGACGATCTCCGGCAGCAGGATGTGCTGCTGGACGCCGTTGAGGAAGCGGTGGGAGAGATCGCCCGCGCTACCGCTACGTTTCTTCCCCTTATTCTGATCGGTGCGCCGCTGCGGCATCATGGCGCGCTCTATAACTGCGCCATTGCCATTCATCATGGCGAGATTCTGGGTGTCGTGCCCAAGTCCTACCTTCCGAATTATCGCGAGTTCTATGAAGCCCGGCAGTTCACACCGGGCGCAGGCGTTGTGGGAGACATGATTCACATAACGGGAGGAGAGGCGCCGTTCGGCACGGACCTTCTGTTCGAGGCGCGTGACATTCCCGGTTTCTGCGTCGGTGTGGAAATCTGCGAGGATCTGTGGGTGCCGCTGCCGCCCAGCACCCGTGCGGCGCTGGCCGGGGCCAGCGTGATCGCCAATCTTTCGGCCAGCGACATCACGGTCGGCAAGGCGGAGGTGCGGGATATGCTCTGCCGCTCCCAGTCCGATCGCTGCCATGCCGCCTATCTCTATGCCGCTGCGGGGGAAGGGGAATCCACCACCGACGTGGCATGGGATGGTCAGGTCTCCATCTTCGAGAATGGCCACCTGCTGAAAGCCAGTGACCGCTTCCCGAATGGCGCGCGGCATGTGCTGGCTGACATCGACCTCGATCTGCTGCGTCAGGAACGGATGCGGATGACCTCTTTCGCGACGAATGCGTCGGTTGAGGATGGTGGCGGGGTATGGCGGCGGATCGTCAGGAGATTTGGCCCTCCGGCGTCTGATCTGGGGCTGATCCGTGATGTGCCGCGCTTTCCGTTCGTTCCGGCGGATCCGGCGCGACTGGCGCAGGACTGCTACGAAGCCTGCACCATTCAGGTGTCCGCCCTGCGGACACGCCTCGCGGCCATGGGGGCGCGGAAGATGGTGATCGGTGTCTCGGGTGGGCTCGATTCGACGCAGGCCCTGCTGATCGCCGTTCGTGCCGCGGATGAACTGGGACTGAAAAGGAATGCGGTTCTCGCCTTCACCATGCCCGGTTTCGGCACCAGTGATGCGACGAAGCGCAACGCCCATGCCCTGATGCTGGCGCTGGGTGTGACTGCTGATGAAATCGACATCCGTCCCGCAGCGGAACTGATGCTCAAGCAGATTGACCATCCTTACGGGCGGGGCGAGCCGGTCTATGACATCACGTTCGAGAACGTGCAGGCGGGGTTGCGGACCGATTTCCTGTTCCGTCTGGCCAACCAGCGTGGTGGCATCGTGCTGGGCACAGGCGACCTTTCGGAGCTGGCGCTGGGCTGGTGCACCTATGGCGTGGGTGACCAGATGGCGCATTACAACGTCAATGCGGGGCTGCCCAAAACACTGATCCAGCACCTGATCCGGTGGTTCATGTCATCCGGCCAGTTCAGTCCGGATACCGTGGAAATCCTGAAGTCCATCCTTGCGACGGAGATCTCACCGGAACTGGTGCCGCCTGACGTGGACGGGGCGGTGCAGAGCACGGAGGCCACCATCGGTCCCTATGCGCTACATGATTTCTCGCTGTTTCACGTCCTGCGCTACGGTTTCCGACCGTCCAAGATCGCGTTCCTTGCGTGGCATGCGTGGAACGAAGTGGATAGCGGAGCGTGGCCGCCCGGCTTCCCCGAGGATGAGCGCGTGGCTTATGACCTGCCGACCATCAGGCACTGGCTCGCTGTGTTTCTGAGGCGCTTCTTTACGAGCAGTCAGTTCAAGCGTTCTGCCATGCCGAATGGTCCCAAGGTGGTGGCGGGCGGCTCTCTGTCTCCCCGTGGCGACTGGCGTGCGCCCTCTGACGGGAACGCGCGGGTCTGGCTGGAAGAGCTGGAGAAGAACGTGCCGCAGGCGTAGCCCCAGCATCCCGATAACTGGTTTCCAAAGATGGCCCTTTGGATGGGATGAGGGGCAAGGCCCCTGAATTGCCCCCTTCAGTCCACCAGCCCGTGGAGGCGCACAATCCGGCAGGCGTCTCCCTGTTTCGCTTCCGGCGCGAAGCGTTCCCGCATCAGCAGCGCGTCGCAGTCGGCCAGCGGGGCCATCATGGAGGAGTCCTGCCGCGAAAAGGGTTTCGCCCAGAGAACGCCGTTTTCGTCCCGGCTCAGCGTAGCGCGGAGATAATCGAAACGCTGGTCGTTAGCGGGCAGATCAGTGGTCAGACGGGCGGGCTCGGTGCCGTCGTTTTTCGTGATCTCGCCGGACATGGCTCGGAGGGCAGGAAGCACGAACACGAAGCTGCACACGAAGGCCGCGACCGGATTGCCGGGCAGCCCGATGACGGGTGTTCCGTTCATCTGACCGAACATCAGCGGCTTGCCGGGGCGCATGGCGATCTTCCAGAAATCCGTGACCAGTCCCGTCTCGCCGAGGGCTTTCTTGACGAGGTCATAGTCTCCGACACTGGCGCCACCGATGGTCAGCAACAGATCGACCGTCTCCAGATGCCGGGTGCTGCCTGTCAGCGAATCGACCGTGTCCCGGGCGACGGGCAGGATGATCGGCTCGGCTCCAGCCTTGCGCAGCAGGGCAGCGAGCATGAAGGCGGCTGAGCCGACGATGGAGCCGGGCGGTACGGCGTCACCGGGCAGAACGATCTCGTCGCCTGTGCTGAGAATGGCGACCCGGGGACGCCGGCGGACCGTAACCCAGGGACAGTTGGCCGACGCCGCGACGCCGATGTCGCGGGCCGACAGTCTCTTGCCCGCAGGAACAATGGTCTGGCCTTCCGAGAAATCCAGTCCTTTGCGGCGGATGAAACGTCCGCCGGTGACTGGCTCCGTCACCGTGATGTGATCGCCTTCGCGGGTGGTGTTTTCCTGAATCAGGATCGCGTCCGCGCCTGCGGGGACCAGACTGCCCGTGAAAATTCGCAGACAGGTGCCGGGTGTGATCGTTCTGTCGCTCGGATGACCGGCGGGAATATCCCCGATGACATGAAGCTTCGCGCCTTCCGCCGTGTCGGCCGCCCTGACGGCGTATCCATCCATGGAAGAGACATCCGCCGGTGGGTTGAACAGGCGCGCCGTGACCGGCGCGGCGCTGACGCGACCGCAGGCCTCGGTCAGCGACACGGTCTCTGTACCGAGCAGCGGTAGGGCGGCAAGGATGCGGTGAAGGGCTTCTGAGACCTCGATCATGGGCTTTTTCCAAACTTTTTGAGGCTTCCGGGGCGTCTGGGGCGCATGAATGCTTGACCTGAGGCCCTCGGATGCGCAATTTGCGCCGAACTTGAACCACGGCCGCGATCAGGGGTGCAAATCCGGACCTGCGGTCAGGCACGATTCCGAGGATCTTATGGCAAAGTCCAACGTCATCCAGATCCGGCTCGTCTCCTCCGCAGACACCGGATATTTCTACGTCACCAAGAAGAACGCGCGCGCCCAGACCGGCAAGCTCGAGCTGAAGAAGTACGACCCTGTCGCTCGCAAGCACGTCGTCTTCCGTGAAGCGAAAATCAAATAAGGTCTGCGCCTTAAAACGCAGTCCATATGAAAAGCGCCATTCCTCCGGGAACGGCGCTTTTTCTTTGGAGTGTCGGGATGGATTGATGGGGCTTTGTCTCGAACCCCACAAAGGGACGCAGTCCCTTTGATCCAGTTTGGTTTTTGATAACTTATTGAAATAAAAGTTTTATGCCGCCTTTTCAAAAAGGCGGCGTTCCCGGAATTATTTTTAGAACAGCTGCGCGTGCTTGTCGTAAGGCACGACGATATCGTTGGGGTTGGCCAGATTGAGCATCGCACGGGCGCGCTCATCCAGAATATCTGCGTTCAATGCGCCTTCGCTCAGACCCGCTACACGACGCCGCCAGGCCGCCTGCTCCGTGACGGCGTTGGCCTGGGACTCGTGGGCCTCATCAAGCAGGTGAAGCTGCTCGTGATAGGATTTCAGGCCATGCGCGCCTTGCGTGGCCTGCCAGCAGAAATAACCGGTGAGAGCGAGAAAGACGGAGGGAGGGAGGACCGCGTTTACGGCGCGACGAATTATCCGGCCTAGCTGCATACGAATCGGGACCTCCGGGAGAATCGAACCAAGGGTTTCAAGCCTGTCCCATACCGTATTGCAAGATGTGGCTTAAAAAAGGCGAAATGGCTGAATAATTACATTTCGGGAAGTTTGAGCGGCTTTCACGTCGCAACAAACCTGTCCCCGGCCGCAAAAGACCGGGGACTGAGGAGTGTGGATCCTATTTCTTCAGGATTGTGCGGCCTGCATAGGCAGCGGCCGTTGCCAGTTCCTGCTCGATCCGCATGAGCTGGTTGTATTTCGCCGTGCGATCAGAACGGCAGAGCGAGCCGGTCTTGATCTGACCGCAGTTCGTGGCCACCGAAAGATCGGCGATGATGGTGTCTTCCGTCTCGCCGGAACGGTGGCTCATCACGCACTTGTAGCCGGCACGGTGGGCCATCTCCATGGCGGCCAGCGTTTCGGTCAGCGTGCCGATCTGGTTCACCTTCACGAGCAGGGCGTTCGCCACGCCGTCCTCAATGCCCCGCGCCAGACGGACAGGGTTGGTCACGAACAGATCGTCACCGACCAGCTGCACGGACTTGCCGAGCGTCTGGGTCAGCAGGGTCCAGCCTTCCCAGTCGTCCTCGGCCAGACCGTCCTCAATGGAGACGATAGGGAAGCGCTTTGTCAGGTCTTCGAGATAAGCGACCATACCGCCTGCATCCAGGGTCTTGCCTTCGCCTGCGAGCGCATACTTGCCGTCCTTGTAGTATTCGGTGGCGGCGCAATCGAGCGCAAACGTCACATCCTCGCCCGGACGGTAGCCTGCGGCTTCCACGGCGCGGGTGATGTAGGTCAGCGCCTCGTCAGCGGATTTCAGGTTGGGAGCGAAACCGCCTTCGTCACCCACGTTGGTGGCGAAGCCATCAGCGGACAGCGACTTCTTCAGCTGGTGGAAGATTTCCGAGCCCCAGCGGATGGCGTCGGCCACCGTTGGTGCGCCGACCGGCTGGATCATGAATTCCTGAATGTCGATAGGGTTGTCCGCATGCTCGCCGCCATTGATGATGTTCATCATCGGCACAGGCAGGACATGGGCGAACGGGCCACCGACATAACGGTAAAGCGGGATTTCCAGTTCAGCAGCCGATGCCTTGGCGATGGCGAGGGACACGCCGAGAATGGCGTTCGCGCCCATGCGGCTCTTGTTCGGGGTGCCGTCCAGTTCGATCATCGCGTTGTCGATATCGATCTGGTCCTGTGATTCCGCCCCCTGAAGTGTCGGGAATATTTCGCTTTCGACGTTCTCGCAGGCTTTCAGGACGCCCTTGCCGCCATAACGGGACTTGTCGCCGTCACGCAGTTCGACAGCCTCGTGCGCGCCCGTGGATGCGCCGGAGGGAACGGCTGCGCGGCCGGTGACGCCGGAAGCCAGCTCGACCTCAACTTCAACGGTGGGATTGCCACGACTGTCCAGAATTTCGCGGGCGATGATGTCGACAATGGCGCTCATGACTAGCCTCTGCTTCTTGCGTTCTTATTGCAGGCGCTCACCTCTGCCGGGCAGGCGCCGGACTGTTAGAGGACCGCTTCAGACAAAGTTGTCAACTGCCAAATGGCTTACTGCGGGATGAACTTTTATCATCCCTTACGGGTTGCTGCAGATGACGCAGGCGGTTCCGGTGTATGTTCCCGCACCGTAATCAGGAAAGCGGTAAGCAGGGCCGAGTATGCCGGGACCGGAGCGTGTGTCTCCATGATATGAGCGGCTGAAAGGCGCAAAGGGACAGGCTGGCCGATCCTTCGTCGTTGCGGTGTGGCTTCTCCTCAGTTGCGTGATCACCAGGGGGCTGGGCAGACGGGATAGCGCAGATGACACTGTGACTGGATGACGGACATGCCGTGCATTGCGGTGACCGGAATGCGACCGGCAGAGAGAGGGCATTTCTTCTTTTTCGGAGATGGAAGGCGATATTCGTTTTCAGTGTTTCGTAAACAGGACAAAACACCATAAAAGGATGGAAGGAATCAGACGTTCCTTTAGGCATCAGTGAGGCAGCTCCTCATGCTTCTCCTGTGGTGAGGTGTTTTCCGCAATGCTCTATGCTCCTTCCGGAATTGCTGTTGTGGCCGAAGATCTCGCTGGCATGCGCTCACAGGCGTTTGGTCTGGCGGAGTATGTCGCCCTTCCCACACGGTTCTATTCCGTGCAGGCCACGGGACTGCTGCATCGATGCCTGCCCTCTTCTCTCTGGCCTCGCCCACTGACGGCATTGTCGGCAAAGCCGGTTCCATCACACGATGATCTGGTGTTCAGCGTGGCGGGAAAGGGGGGGGCGGTCGGAGCCGCGATGCATCACAGCGGACGTCATGTCGTGCAGATTCAGAATCCCCGTATTCGTTCGGATCGGTTCGATCTGGTGATCGCCAACTATCATGATGAGATTGACGGGCCGAATGTCCTGCTCAGCCGCACGGCGCTGCATGGTCTGACTGCGACGAAGTTGGCTGAAGCCCGTGTGCGGTGGAGGGACAGACTGAACATGTCAGGTCGCCCGCTGCTTGCCGTTCTTGTCGGAGGCGCGAATGGGCGCTTTCGGCTTGGACGCGAAGAGGCGGAGAGTTTCGCGGATCGGCTGGCGAGTGTCGCAAGTCGATCCGGTGCGCATCTTTTTATCACGACGTCCCGACGGACCGCGCCTGAGGCGACAGCTGTGCTGCGCGATGCCGTTGAGAGTGTGCACGGCACATTGTGGAGCGGTGGCGATGACAATCCCTATCGTGGCCTGATCGCCTGTGCAGACTGGCTGGTTGTTACCGCGGATAGCGTGTCGATGATTTCGGAAGCGGTGGCGAGCGCAGCGCCGGTTTATGTGCAGCGTTTGCCGGGAAAGTCCCGCAGGATTGGACTGTTTCTCGAGACGCTGGAAAAGTGTGGCAGGATCCGCATGTTTGAAGGGGAGCTTGAGCGCTGGGATGTCCAGCCTCTCGACGACACTCCTGTTGTTGCGGAGCAGATGTGTCAGCGGCTCGGGTTGGAAAACCTGTTCAGGGGCAGGGAGTGATCCGTCTGTTATCCATTCTGTCTGAGACAGGATAAAACAGTATCAGAGTGGGCCGTGTTCCGGATTGTCTTGCCGGCGTTGTGGCCATCATGTTTGTCGGATTCTTGAAAATCTTTTTTTTATTTATTTCCCAAACAGTTGTGTCGATAAAAAGTGTTTCTTCGTGATGCTGAATGAAAGCATACAGCAGTGTATGAGTAGAGTGTGATCATCTGGCTGGATCTGATGAAAGCGTCTGTTATGCAGGCAGTCTTCTTCATCAGGTGCGGTAAAATAGACTTAAATTCCCTATATAAAATTATGAATTTTTATCTGACTATTTTTTGAAACTTACAAAATGGGCGGGGACAGCTACTCCTGTTTCGACCTCTGCACTCAATGGATTTTATCCGCTTTATTTCAAGGAATTTTATATATGGTCACATGGACGCAGCTTGCTGATACCGCGGTTACGGCAGCAGTAAGCCCGGTTTCTGCCGGACAGACGCTTCTGGATGGATGGATTGATCTTGTAGGCAATGTCTGGTCGAGCACGACACTCGGGTCCGATACGACACAGGATTATCTGACGTCGATCCAGGAAGGTACCCCCTGGACTGGTGGACCTCTGTACCGTCCGCAGTCGGAAGATGCGATGTCGGGTCGTATTACGGCTCAGGTCCATATTGATACCAATCAGACAATCTATTTTATGCTTCGGACAAACCGCGGCACAGGATCGACGGCGTTTCAGGGTTACCTGCTTAGCGTTGATCATAATACATCCGGTTTTTATCTGCATGGTTTTGCTTCAGTCTCCGGAAAACTTACCCAGTTTCTGAATCAGTCCCTTTCGACACAGCCTGCCAGCGGTGATCTGATTACTGTTGATGTTCAGCTGACACAGGATACGTCCACGACGTCATCCATGGTCGTTACTGTGACCAATTCTGCTGGCGCCACTCTTGGCAGCGCAACAGTCACAGGCAATGCCACTCTGAACGCTGCGGCACTTCAGAATGTCGCTGGATCATTCGGTCTTTGTGCTTATTCCTCCAGCAGCAGTAATGCTGCCGGTATCAAGGAAATCTCTGTTTATAGCGGCGATGCTGCCGCTACTACGGCAACGGCCTATACTCTCACCGGCTCTTCCAGTCTGACTGTGAATACCGCAGCAACCTATACGGTCACACCGAACGGAGAGCCTGCTGCTGCGGTAATTGTCACGCCCGTATGCACACTTGCAGGCACATTTTCTCCTGCGACTGCCACGCTTCCTGCGGGAAGTTCCAGTGGTGTTACGTTTACTTTCAAACCTTCCGCAGTCGGTTCTGGTTCCTTGTCCACGACCAATAATGGGAGCCTTGCCAATCCGTCAGCGCTGTCACTGACAGCCAGCGCACAGGCGACAGCGCCGTCGGCTCCTTCCTTTACCCTTGCTGCGGGTTCCGGACAGGTCACTGTGACAGTCGTGGCGTCGACCTCTACGGGTGGCACCGCCATTACGGGTTATCCGATTTTTGTGGGGGCAAGCTCCGGTGGTGAAGGCAGTTCTCCGGTTACCACGCTTGCTGCTCCGGGTTCCTATACGATTACCGGTCTGACAAACGGCACGCCGGTATATGTGACGGTTGGTGCGACCAATTCGGTCGGTACGACAAAAGCAGCAGAACAGACCGCAACGCCGGTCGCGCCTGCCGCTACGACCTATACGCTGAGCGGTTCCTCCAGTCTGGCTGTGAATACCGCAGCAACCTATACGGTTACGCCGAACGCCGCTCCATCATCTGCAGTGACTGTCACACCCAAGAGCACACTTGCGGGTACATTTTCTCCTGCGACTGTTGTTCTTGCTGCGGGAAGCGCCAGTGGGGCCTCATTCACCTTCACACCCACAGCGGTCGGTTCCGGTTCCTTATCCACGACGAACAGCGGAAATCTTACCAACCCGTCAGCGTTGTCACTGACCGTCATTTCGCAGGCTACAGTTCCGTCGGCCCCTTCCTTTACCCTTACGCCGGGTGCGGGGCAGGTCACTGTGACAGTCGTGGCGTCGACCTCTACGGGTGGCGCCGCCATTACGGGTTATCCGATTTTTGTGGGGGCAAGCTCCGGTGGTGAAGGCAGTTCTCCGGTTACCACGCTTGCTGCTCCGGGTTCCTATACGATTACCGGTCTGACAAACGGCACGCCGGTATATGTGACGGTTGGTGCGACCAATTCGGTCGGTACGACAAAAGCGGCAGAACAAACGGCAACGCCGGTCGCCCCGGTCACGGGTGGGGCCATTGCGGTTGATTCGCCTGCTTTCCTCTTCTCGCCTGGTAACTGGTACGGGGACGCCGGACGGACGGGGTCTTCATGGTGCCGGACATGGAACGTGGGGGCCTATTTTGTCTTTACATGGGCTGCTTCCGCCAGTCCGACGGCTACCCTTCACCTCGGCCCCAGTGGGACAGGTGCGTATGTCACGCTGTATCTCAATGGGGTCGGGACGACGGTTGCAGCGACAGGGGATATCACGCTGTCCGGAATTACGCCGTCTTCTGAAAATGTCCTTTTCGTCATTATGAGCAATACGCCGCAGAACTCTCGCTGGAATCAGGGGGCGAACAATCTTGTCGTGTCTGGCATGACTCTTGACGACAACTCGAGTGCCGGGGTTTCCGTTGCGGGCGCAAAAGGATGGATCAAGATTATCGGTGACAGTATCACCGAAGGTATCAAGGCGAATAACAACAAGGACAATATCGTTTACGGTTACACATTCCAGGTTCTGCAGGGGCTGAGGGCTCTGGGATATGAAGTCTGTGTCTCCGCCTGCGGTTACTCCGGCTATCTCATCAGTGGAGATAGTGGTGCGGATGTTCCGCCCTATTATTATGTCTCCGGATCCAGCTCCGGTAATGGCGGGACCTATGATGACAGTAAAAGCCGGTGGAACAAGATCGATGCAGGCGTCTCAGCGCTTGACAGCAACAACCATCTTTCCGCGTATGGAGAAGTGGGGACCGAGCCTGTCGCCATTGCGGTCAATTATCTGACCAATGAAGCTCTGAGCAAATCCAACACGTCTGATGCGCAGGCGGCCATGACACAGGCGATGGTGGCCCATCGTCAGGCAGCGCCGGATGCGTGGCTTTTCCAGATTGTTCCGTTCGGGTTCCATTATGCTCCGAAATATGCCGCGTCATGGCTGGCCGTTTTCAATAATGCCATGAATAGTTATCGCTCTGCCTATCCGGGTGATTCCAAAGTGGCGGCGATTGATATCGGTTCCGATCTCTCAAATACTCTTGAGAAGAATACGGGGTGGTACATTTACACGGATGATGTGCATCCGCTGGCTCCAGGACACGCACTTGTTGCGCCTGTTGTGCAGGCTTCCATGGTGACGTCTCTGGAAAGCAAGAGAAACCAGTCCTACACATTTTTCTGATTGCGCCAGTTTTCTGTGCCGGAGGCTTAATCTCCGGCACAGAAAGTTCCATTTTTTCCGGGAGTTGATCTGCATGCGGACTATGCGGCACACTTTGCTGCATGAATCGTCTCCCATTATGGCTTCCTGTCCTGCTGGCATTTCTGACACCGATTTCCGCCAGCGCGGCATGTTCCGATCATTTTGCAGCACAAAGCCAGCCTTTTTCCTCTCGAGAAGTGGTTCTGCTCTGTTCTCTCTCTTTCGCAACAGGTTACTCAGTGCAGGCAAAAGAAGCCGCATGGAGTGCAGAGCATTTGACGGCGGACAGCATCACTCAGGCGGAAGCGCTTGAGGGGAGAGCGGATTTTCAGGAAGATCTCAGGCTTCCGCTTGAGGGTCGATCCGAACTGATGGACTATAAACGCTCAGGATGGTCGCGCGGTCACCTGACGCCATCAGGTGATGTTTCTACGAAAAACGCCCGAGCAGAAACATTCCTGCTGTCCAATATCGTTCCTCAGGCAGCACGTCTCAATTCGGGGGCCTGGAACCACCTTGAAGCCAATGTCCGAAAAATAGTGAAACGGTCCCGGGAAGCCTATGTGGTGACCGGACCGGCCTTTCGTGCCCCGTTGGGGACGATCGGGCCTGATCACGTGCGTATTCCTTCATCGCTCTGGAAAGCGGTATATCTGCCATCGAAAAAATCTGTTTCGGTCATTGTCTGCAAAAACACGACGCCATACCGATGCAATGCTGTCAGTCAGGCCTCACTGGAACGGGTGACGGGAATTGATCCGTTTCCGGGCGTTCCGTTGTCCGATAAAAATCGGAATACCGTTCTGGACCGCACCCTCTTGCCATGACAGTCCTTTGTCAGTTCAGAATTTTTCTGAATATTTTTTATAGGAGATAGACCGGAAGGCGACCTGTCCTGTTTAGCGGCGTAATGCCATCTGGCGCGTTGGTTTCTGCGGATGTTCTATTGTCGGGAAACAGGCCCGTGCCATGCTTGGGGCGGCCGTGCAGACAAAATCACGCTTCTGTTCGTAAGGGGTGTCGGAAGCAGGAATCTGTGTTGCGACAGCATGTGTCTCTCCACAGTAATTGCTAAAAAAATCGGAATTGATGGGTCTGCCGTGAAAATTATTGCGAATCATGCAAGGTTCGAAATACCCATCTAAATAACTTTGGCCTGCTGCGGTCTGTTCGTGTGGGTGGCGCATGTTCAGAGGTGGTGGCCGCATTGTTCCTGAAAGAAGAGTCTTCCAAAAGAAAAGAACATTCATGTGTAACGTAATTTCTTTTTGAAAAGGGCATGTCTGCTGACAAGGCTGATGCCGGTGAGGATCAGGGCAGACCCAGCCAGAAATTCGGGCTTGAGAGTTTCGTGAAGAAGTGCGGCTCCAAACAGAATGCCGAAAAGTGGTGTCATCAACGACAGCACGCCAAGGCGGGAAGCCAGATACACTCTGAGAAGAGAAAACCAGATCAGAAAACTGATAACGGAAACGAGAACAAGCTGAAAAGCAAAATCGAGGACGACAAATCCTGTGGGATGAAACGTTGTCTGATGTGAAAGAAACGCTGCTGGTATCAATATGATACTGGCAACAGAAAGCTGGCAGAACAGCGTCACCGTCGCTGGCGCCTCTGAAAGGCTGGTAAAGCGGATGATAAGGGTTGTCATACCCCATGATGCACCCGCCAGTAATCCGAGTATGTCTCCGACCCAGCCATAGCGGAGCGCAGGGTCGTTCAGGCCGCCGTCGGGGCCCATAAAGGACACGATTACGCCCAGAAAAGCCAATGCGACTCCACCCCATTGTATCGGAGAAAGGCGTTCTTCAGGTAATCCGACATGAAGACCGAGTGCCGCAAAGATTGGGGCAGTATAAAGAAAGATCGACATGTGAGCCGCGCTCGTAAAGCAGAGTCCCTCACCGGTCAGGAGGAACTCGAGCGCAAAAAGGATTCCGACGGAAAGGGTTGCGAACACCGGGAGTTTACGGAATGCCGGATAGTCTTTCTGCCATACGATTATCAGGCCAACGATGAGAGCGGCTAACGCCGATCGGATGCCTACCTGCAAAACAGGGGCCATATCGGCGGAAATCGCCTTGATTGCCGTCTGTTGGAGGCCCCATATCATGCAGAGAAAAATCATGAGCAATATGGCTGTTTTATCTACTTCCCGGCGAGAAGGCGTGGCGCTCATATTTTGTTCCTGAATGACAATGAATGTGCTTTTAGGACAATATGACAGGGTTGCCCACTGAATTTTCCACTTCACACGGGTGCTATGTTTATGATTCTGAAAGACAATGCATTGCCTCCTCATTCTGTGCTGTGTCGCGCCCTGATCGTCTTTCTCTGGTGACATTCTCCTGCCGTCTTCGCCGCGAGGATGCGTGGAAACCCGTGAATGGAATCAGATGGTCGCGATTTAAGACGATATTTCTCCTGAAGCTCCTGTGTGTGTAAGAAGCGGAAATGCGCTCCCTCTCTGTCACCGAACTGCCCTGGGTTGATCCGTGGACCGCTCTGCAGGCCTGGAAAGCCGCGCCGTGGGTCGCATTTCTCGATAGTGGTGGGACTCCAGCCGCAACCCCCGGCGACGAGCGGGCTCGCTGGTCTTTTCTGTGTGTGGAACCGACTGAAACACTTGTATCGTTTCAGGATCGAGTGGTCAGAAATAGCCGGTCTGTCGCCGGTGATGCGTGGAGCCATCTGCAGGATATGCACGCCCGGCTGCAGTCCGCAGAGAATACGGGACTTCCTTTTTCAGGTGGGCTGGTTGGTCTGACGTCTTATGCTACGGGTATGGCGCTGGAAGGGGTGGTGTCGCGCCATCAGACGGAGACGCCGGACATTCTCGCAGCCTCTTATGACACCGTTTTTGCTTTTGACCGGCTGGAGCGGCGCTGTTTCAGGGCAGGGAAGAGCGCCCTGTCTTTGCCATCTGGCGAAGGTGTGTTGACGCAGTCCGGTTCTATCCGCGTGAATTTTCAGCCCGATATGGATCGGGAGCAATGGATTTCGGCTGTCAGGAAAGTTGTCCGCCTGATCGGTGAAGGTGATATTTTTCAGGCCAATCTGACGCTACGCTGGCAGGCGGATGCGCCATCCGATTTTGATGACCTCGCAGTGTACGGCCTGCTGCGGAAGGGATCGCCAGCTCCTTTCGGCGCCTTTCTTCGAGGCTGTGCCGGATTGGACGCGGACCGTCCGTTTTCTCTCCTGAGCGCATCGGTGGAGCGGTTTCTGTCGCTCTCACCTGAAGGCGTTGTCGAGACCCGTCCTATCAAGGGGACCGCGCCTCTGGGGCAGGATGCGACGGAAACCCGGCGTCTGGCTGAACAGTTGCGACAGGACGAAAAGGAAAATGCCGAAAACCTCATGATCACTGACCTGATGCGTAATGATATCGGGCGTGTCTGTGACATCGGTTCGGTGTCGGTGCCGCAACTGTGCGAGGTCGAGCCGTTCGCGCATGTGCAGCACCTCGTTTCCTGCGTGCGGGGGCGTCTGAGGTCCGGTCTCAATGCGTTTGATCTTCTGCGTGCGACGCTGCCGCCGGGCTCGGTGACAGGAGCGCCGAAGAAGCGCGCCATGGAAATTATCGATCAGGTCGAACGATCGGCGCGTGGGGCGTATTGTGGCAGCGTCTTCCGGATTGGCAGGGATGGGGCGATGGACAGTTCGGTTGTGATCCGGAGCGTGGAGCGCTGTGATGACAGGTTGAGGATCGGTGTTGGCGGGGGGATTACCTGGCTGTCCGATCCGGCGCGCGAATATGACGAGATGCGGCTGAAAGGCGCGGCTTTGCTCAGGGTGTTCGGAGAATGACCCCGTTGCTCTGGCTGAATGGCGTCCTTCTTCCAGCGAGTGAGGCCGGAATAGATCCAGCCGATCGCGGCCTGCTGCTGGGGGACGGGCTGTTCGAGACCATGCGGGTGGCGGCGGGCTGTGTGCCCCTGCTTGAGCGGCATCTGGACCGGCTGGCCGTCGGGTGTACGACGCTGTTTCTGCCGCCACCCGACCGGGCCATGCTCCGGCAGGCTGTGGGCGACCTTCTGACTGCGTCCGGCCTTGTGGGGGGGAGCATGCGCCTCACGGTCACACGGGGCTGTGGACCGCGCGGGCTTCGTCCCCCGGCACAGGTGCAGCCAACGGTCCTGCTGACCTGTGCCGCGTCCTCGAACGCCATGCCGGGACCCGTTTGTCTGGGCGTCAGCCGTTACAGGCGGGATGGAAGCTCACCTCTGTCTCGCGTCAAATCTCTCAATTACCTGCCGATGGTCATGGCCCGGATGGAAGCGGTCGCCGCGGGACATGATGATGCCCTGCTGCTTGATGGAAAAGGCAACGTGGCGGAGGCGAGCGCTGCGAATATCCTGCTGATGCTGGAAGGACGCATCGTCACGCCGCTGGTGGAGGACGGAGCCCTGCCGGGAACATCGCGGGCCCGACTCTTGGAGGCAGGGTTGTGCGTCGAACAGTCCGTGCCGCTCGCCCGCATGAGGGAGGTGAGGGCGGCGTGGCTGGTGTCGGCCCTGTCCCTGCAACCCGTTGCGTCTGTCGACGCACATGAACTCAAGGCAGATCCGGAACAGGAAGCGGTTTTACGCGAGCTGCTGTTCGGAACAGCGATGTCCTGATGCTCTGAAGAGAGGAGAAAGGACAGTCGAGTCCAGCGGTTTTCTCCGGGCGTGCGATGATGTCGCGGGACGGACGGCATTGCCGGTTTCCGGAGCGCCCGGACGCTCTCCAGTATCTTGCCATCCTCTGAACCGCGTGGTTTCGTGAAGGATCGTTCTCTTCCTTTCTGTCGTTTCCCTGTCTGTAGCGTGGGTTATCAGACAGGAAAAAACGACAGAGATGAAAAAGGACCGGTGTGATGGTGACTGTTCTGCCGTTCGAACTGCCGGGGAAAAAGGAAAGCAGACAGTCCGGAAAGGACAAGATCTGGGCCGTGGTGGCGATGATCGGACGCAGACGGCGGATTGCAAGTATTCATGTCTCGCGTGAGGCTGCTCTGGCGGACTGTCAGTGGCGAACGGAACAGGTTACGGCTTACGCCCGATTCCTTGCCGAGGCGCGCGACCCCGCGCCGGACTATTATATCGCCCTGATTTACAAGGGAGAATTGCCGAAAGGCTGGATCCCGATGCCTGCACTTGGAATTTTACATGGCCGCTTCATTTAATGGAAACAGCTTCCGGATTACACTCGCAGTCATGCGGGGAGTTTGCTAAGTCCTCCTGCGCACAGGATTTATATGTAACGGAAAGTCTCCTCAGGTATGGCCGGTCAGAATACGATGGAAACAGTAACAGGTGCGGAAAACCCTACGGACAGCGTGGGCGGCTCCGGATCAAAGGCACCTGCAACGCCGACGCTTCTGATGGGTGCGCAATATATCCGCAGTGTGTCGTTCAGGGCGCTCGATTCCGCCCTGCTGCATACCCGTCCACCCGTGCGTCCCAATACATCCATGACGCTCGACGTCATGGCGCGGCAGGTCGCGGAGAACCAGCCGGATTTCGAGGTCGACGTGGTGATGAATTGCGTGGGACGTGGAGATGCGCCTGTCGATGGTAGCGAAGCGCCGACACTGTTCGAAGCCCAGATCACCTATTCGGGGATGTTTACCCTGCGCAACGTGACGTCAGAATCGTTCGAGCCGATGCTGCTGGTGGAAGCGCCGAAGATGCTGTTCCCTGCTGCACGGAACTATCTGGCCGATCTGACACGGGAAGCGGGCTTCATTCCCGTCATCATTCAGCAGATCGATTTTTTCGCCCTGTGGCAGTCCCGTCGCTCACAGCCGGCAGCAGGTTGACGCCAGACGCGTAATGCCGCAGGCGACAGCTGTCGGATGAGTCAGAAGTCTTCATACATGGTCTCCGACAGCATAACCGTTGACATGCTCGGAGAGTTCTCTCCGTCAGGTGTTGAAAGGGCCATGGGTGTCTGTCGTTTCTGCGCTTCCTGCTGATAATGCTCCTCTCTGGAGGCGCTTTGACGCCGACTGGTATCGCGTCCGTTATCGGGATGTGCTGGGTGATCTGGCCGATGCGGACCCGGAAGCGCTCGCTGCACACTATGCGGAGACTGTCGGAGAACAGCATCTCTCACCCAACCGTTTCTTTGATGAAGAATGGTATCTGCAGGTCAATCCCGATGTCGCAGCCGCAGTGCATGCGGGATCGTTTGAGTCCGGCTTCGCTCATTACTGTTCGGACGGTTACATCAACCGGTCCCCGCACTGGCTGTTCTCAGAAACTATCTACCTTGCGCGCTATCCGGACCTGACCCGCGCCACACTGGAGCGGCTTGGAGCATTCAACGGATACGATCACTATCTCCGGTATGGAGACCGTGAATTCCGGTCCGGCCACCTGCTGTTTGATCCGCATCTCTATTACGCCCACGCGCGCGTCAGGGGTGACGGCGCTCTCGGGAAAGGGACAGGAAAGGCCAGCGCGCTTTCCATCCCGGAGACTGGGCCGTTTGCGGCTTTTCTGGCTGACGAGGCCGAGCAGAATACACTCAGGGTCAGCTGGTATTTCGATCCTGAATGGTATCTGAAAACCTATCCGGAAGTGGCGGAAGCCGTAAAATCGGGACAGATCCGCAATCCGCTGCACCATTTCCTGACCAATACGACACCGGTCGATTTCTGTGGTCTGGAATGGTTCAGTGAAGCCTATTATCTGGAGCAGTATCCCGATATCGCGGACGCCATAGCAACAGGGCAGCTCCGCTCCGCCTACGATCACTTCCTGCGCTATGGCGCGTTCGAGCGCCGTCGTCCCCATCCGGATGTCGATCTCAACGCCTATTTTTTCTCGGGAACGGTCCGGGCTGATATCGAGTGCGGTCTGGTGCGCGATGTGTTCGAGCACTGGCTGTCCCGTCGGCATCAGCAGCCGCTCGATGCGGGGCTTGAACGCCCCGATCTGAAAGTGTTCGAAGGGCTTGCAGTGCGGAAGGCCGAGAACCTTCTGCCGCTTCTCGCCGCCCGTCCGCTGGATTTCACCTCGCAGGATGAGCCGCGTCTCAGTGTCATCCTTCCTGTCCGCAACCGTCTTCCTCTGACGCTGTCTGCTCTGTCTGCTCTGCGCATGACCTATGCCGGGTCTCTGGATGTCATCGTCGTGGACGCCGGATCACGCGACGATACGACGCGTCTGCAGCATTACGCCCGTGGTATGCAGATCATCAGAATGGACCGGTCGGCGACGCGGGCCGAAGCGCTGAAGGCTGCGCTGCCCCGCACGCGCGGAGCCGCGGTTCTGTGGCTGGGGCAGGGTGTACGTCTGGCTCACGGCAGCCTGCATGCCGCTCTCGAAGCGTTCGACGCTCAGGCGGATGCTGCGCGGGAGCGTATCGGCGTCGTGACGGGCAGGACCTTGCGGGCTGACGGTCGTATTCTTGAAGCGGGCGCCCTGATCGGACGGGATGGGTCGCTGACCCGTTATCTTGAAAACGCTCCGATGGAGGAGCCTGCCGCCTGTTTCCGTCGCCCTGTCGCGTGCGCGACAGTCCCGGCTCTTCTGATCGACCGCGCCCTGCTGGAAAAGCTGGAAGGGTTTGATGAGAGGCTGGAGTCTGAAGCGGCGCAACTGGCCGATCTTTGTCTGCGTGCTGCCGACCTCGGGCGGCATGTTCTCTACGAACCCGCGTTCCTGAGTGCGCAGGATGTCAGCGACAGGGAAGCGTCCGCCTTTGATGAAGCGGATCGTCACCGTCTGAAGCAGAGTCACGCCGCCGTTTTTGCGCAGGCTTTCCCGCCGTCACCCCGGCTTGTAGCGCGCGCCAGAAGCGCCGCCAGCCCATCGAGCAAACGCATTCTCTTTATCGAGGACAGGATTCCGGTGCGTAGTCTCGGGTCCGGCTTCGTGCGTTCCAATGACATCGTGCGCACCATGGCGGCGCTTGGTCATCAGGTCACGGTATTTCCGATCTATGCATCGGTTGACCCCTTGTCGCGGATCTATGCGGATTTTCCTCCCGAAGTGGAGGTTCTGCACGATCGGGGGTTTGAAACACTCGATGCTTTTCTGCAGGAGCGCAGCGGGTCCTGGGACTGTGTGTGGATTGGCCGGACGCATAACATCGGCAGGCTGTTGCCGATCCTGACGGCACAGGCTCCTGCGTTGCCGCTTGATGCGGTTGCGCTCGACACGGAGGCGGTCACGTCTCCTCGTGATCTGCTGAAGGCGCAGTTGTTTGACGAACCGCAGACTCGAACACTGGACGAAGCGCTGAGGGCCGAGTTTGCGGCAGCATGGTTCTGTCGGAAGATTATCGCGGTCAATCCGCTGGATGTTCGCACTCTTCATGAGGCGGGCTTTGAAAATGTCGCTGAACTCGGGCACATGTGCCCCGTCAGGCCAACACCGGCGGCATGGGCCGAGCGCCGTGATATGCTTTTTCTTGGGGCCATTCACGAGCCTAACTCGCCGAACCATGACAGTCTGATCTGGTTCGTGGAGAAGGTTCTGCCTCTGTTGCGCGATCGTCTGCCGGAGGATGTCCGGTTCAGTGTCGCCGGTTTTCGTGGTGCGGGTGTTGATCTGAGCGCTCTGGGACGTGATCCCCGCGTTGAGTTGCTCGGACCGGTGAAAGATCCGTCAGAACTGTACGCGACGCACCGCATCTTTATCGCACCCACCCGCTACGCAGGGGGTATTCCGTTCAAGGTGCATGAAGCTGCATCTTACGGATTACCTGTCGTTGCGTCCGGCCTGCTCTGTCGTCAGCTTGGCTGGCGCGATGGTCTGGAAATTGTGTCGGGTGGAGATAACGATGCCGAGCGTTTTGCCGAGCGCGTGGTGGACCTCTACGCGGACGAGGAACTGTGGAACACGGTGCGCACCGGCGCGCTGCGCATGCTGGAGCAGGAAAACAGCGCGAAAGCCTATGCGGTGCGGCTGAACAGCATTTTGCAGGATGTGTTTGAAGAAAGAAATGTAAATTTTTAGATGTGGTCTTTTATCTGAAGTAACGTTTTGGATAGAAAAGAATTATAATGATTGCTCTGTAGTCGGTCGAAAAATTATCAAATTTTTTCAAGAATGGCTATGTGTGGTCATTTTGTGATTATGGATAGGCTGCATAATTTTTTTATTTTTGGAGTATATGACTAGAGATATAAAATTTTCCTTTTTCTGAAGTTTAAAAACAGGTTCTGTGCGGTGGTGTTTGTTTGTCCGGAGATGCTGCATACACCATGAAGTTTTAAAAATGCTCTGTGATGGATTTCTATGATAGACAATGGTCTTGATCAATTTTTAAAAGAACATCTGACTAATAGATATTGGAGGTGGTGTTGGGAAAATGATTTTGAAATGGCGGGAAATATAAAATTTCTAAATGATGGTTCTATATCTGGTTATAGAAATCCGAATGAACGATTTTGGGATTTTTTTAATGGAAGACTATTGATATTTAATAGAGAAAAGGAAGTTTCTGCCGAATTTGATGATATAACATTATCGCCTGATAAGATAATTTTGAAAGGGAAGCATATACTGCATGAGGCAGATGGACCGGTTTTCTATCTTTCTTCTCGTGAAGCAGATTATACTCCAAAGCCATTTGCTCCAACTAGAGAGATTTTTCCATCAAGGGAAATAGGTGATCATACATATGGGACATTTGAAATAATTGATTCAAATGGCAGTAATGATTTAAAGGTCGGTAAATTTACAAGTATAGGACCACAAGTAAAACTCATAGTTGGAAATCATAATTATAAATTTGTTTCTAACTATCCATTCAAGTCGATAGGGAATGATTTCTGGAAGCCTCTCGATGAAATTGAAGATCATTTATACAACAAAAAGACAATTATTGGTAATGATGTTTGGATTGGATATGGTGTTATTATAAAAGGTGGAATTGTTATAGGTGATGGGGCTGTTATTGCGGCTGGAGCAATCGTTACAAAAGACGTTCCGCCCTATTCAATGGTTGGAGGAAATCCGGCAAAAATATTGAAGTATAGATTTCCAGAAAATATTATAGAATTATTGCTTTCAATAAAATGGTGGGATTGGAGTGATGAAAAAATAAATGAAAACATTGAATGCATAATGTCTGAGAATATAGATGATTTCGTCGCAAAATTCTCTCCTTGAGCAGAGATTGAATGAATTGTCTTGACTGGCAAGTTCGTGAGCTGTCCTGTTTTGGTTTCACAGAGAGATTGGGGGGAGATGTCATCCCGGCACGGACAAATCTGTCAGACGTCGATGTTCTTCCATGGCGAAGCGATCGGTCATGGACGCCAGATAGTCGGCGACGACCCGGCGGCGTCCAGCTTCATCAGCTGCGGTATCGGCCTGTTCACGCCATCCATCCGGCAGAAGGCCGGGGGATGAGCCCAGCGTATCGAAAAGCTCGGCAACGACATGCTTCGCCTTGTGCGTCATTCGTTTGACTTTCCAGTGCCGGTAAAGATTGGCGAAAAGGAACGAACGGATCTGTGCGTTGGCTTCACCCATGGCGGGACTGAAACTCACAACCGGCCTGGCTGCATGGCGAATGTCGTTGGCGGACTCCGGGGCGAGTTCGACAAGATTTTTCCGGGTTTGCGTGAGAACATCCGAGACCAGTGCATGGACTATGCGGCGTACCATCTCGTGGCGGAGACGCTGATCCTGTGTGGCGATGGACGCGCTGGAAGTCGTGGGTGCGTCGCCGGTGCGGCTGCCTGCGCCAAAAGCCGTGACCGGGCGCGGCGGCAGGGACGAAGCGATCCGACGCGCTTCCCGCAAGGCGTCGCTGACCACCGGTACATCGACAAGATCGTCCAGTGTGAGAAGGCCTGACTTTATCCCATCGTCCAGATCATGTCCGTGATAGGCGATGTCGTCCGCCAAAGCAGCCAGCTGCGCCTCAAGCGAGGCGAAGGTGTTCAGCTCGAGATCATGCGCCGCTGTATAATCGCGCAGCCAGCCGGAAACATGGCTGACAGGGCCGTTATGTTTCACCAGCCCTTCCAGCGTTTCCCATGTCAGATTGAGGCCGTCGAACTGGAGATAACGCTGCTCCAGAACTGTCACCTGCCGGAGAGCCTGCGTGTTGTGATCGAACCCGCCCCATGGCTCCATGGCGAGGGAAAGGGCGTCTTCGCCTGCATGTCCAAAGGGCGTATGGCCAAGGTCATGGGCCAGGGCGATGGCTTCCGTGATGTCTTCATCAGCGCCGAAATGACGGGCCATGGAGCGGGCAATCTGTGCGACCTCAAGGGAGTGGGTCAGGCGCGTACGGAAGAAATCCCCTTCATGATTGATGAAAACCTGTGTTTTGTACTGGAGCCGCCAAAAGCCTGAAGAATGGATGACCCGATCACGATCCCGCTGCCAGGGCGAGCGTGTGGGAGATGCGGGCTCGTCATAGAGTCTGCCGCGTGAGGCGTGTGCGTTGACTGCAAAAGGAGCTGTGACCATCAGGCCCATCCATGGTGGTTGGTTGGCCTATAAGATCATGTTCACAGGATCATGGCGAGAGGCGCTTGTGACGGGCTTTCTGCGCTCTGGAAAATATTCCAGTAAAATGGGGAGCGCACAGCGCTCCCCGGATAAATAGTCTGGTTATGTGACTGGATCAGAAGGCCCAGATCGCATCGGCGTTGAACCAGAGCATGTTGCTGGTGCCGTTGTTGACAACCGGATTCTCAGGTGTTCCGGCCTGGTTGAAGGGACGGGTGCCGTTGAGCGACTTGTCGAGGCGAATTTCCGGGCGGAACGTGAACTGCCCGAAGCCAACATGCTTGTTGATGAACTCCGGACGGTAGGTGACACCGACCGTCAGCGCACCAAACGTCGTTGGCGCAGCGACATAGTATGGATAGGGCTGGTTGGTGAGCGCCTTGGTGAAGGATGTGAAGCTCGAATATTCCGCGATCGTGCCGCCGGTGTTGTCACGCAGGATTTCACCGCGGGCGTTGAAGGTCAGGTTCGGGTTGATGTCGTAAGCGAAATAGGCAGTGACACCATAGACATCATCGCGTGTCAGATCATCATGAAGATAGGTGCCGTCAACAGTGACGGTCATCTTCTTGTTGAGCTTGTAGGTCGCAAGAATATCGCCGTTATACTGCATCTTTTCGTTGGCGATTCTGCCGACGCCTGCACTGTACCAGCCGGCTGCTGCACGGGATTCGCCGTTGTTGCCCTGAGGTCCGAAGTGGCCGAGGAGATGGAAGCTCAGCCTGCCGTCCATGAGATTGTTGAAGGCGAAACCGAAGGTTCCTTTCGGACGGCTGTTGTTACCGGCATTGCCGAAGGACGTGGAGTTGCCGGCGTCAATGCCCAGAACCCAGTCAACATACTTGTTCAGGTGAAGCGTGGTATAGATACCGATAACCTGGAACGGTACGATGTAATCCGATGCATAGTTGAAGGTATAGAAGGGACGGGCAAGAGCCGGTGTGCCTTCGGAACCGAGGAGACCATACATCTGGCCGAGCTGGATATCGATACCACGCTTGAGGAGCCAGGGCATGTGGAAATCAACATGCGCCTGCGTCGGCACCCACTGGTACAGGCCCGTCAGAGAGCCGTCACCCATGCCTGCGGTCGGATCGAAACGGGCGTCCGAACCATACATGACTTCAAAGTTGAAGCCGAAGCCGTAGCCATCACCGATGTTCGTTACAGGATGGGAGAGGGAGCCCATGATCTGGTTGAGCGTAACGGTGTTGGCGCGGTCAACATAGAACTGTCCGAAGTTGCGGGCCGAGCGTGTCCAGGGGTTGCCGGCGATACCGGCTTCCACGGTGAGGTGTCCCACCAGTCCATCCCAGTAGGAGAGGGGTTTGCCTGCTTTGGGGTGGAAGATGTTGCCCTGTACGACTTTCAGGCTTTCTTCAGTTTCCGCAACGTCGTCATCGACAAGCTTGTTGTTGTCAGCGACGGCGTCAGGCGCCGTGCTGGCGTTCGGTGTGGTGAGGTTGACGACGGGGGCCGCCGTCGGGGCAGGCGATGGCACAGTCTGTGCGTGGGCCGCATACGGCAGGATCAGGCTTGCTGTCACCAGTGTGGATGAAAGAAGCAGGCCTTTTCTGCGGTATTTTTCGATCATATAACTTCCCTCTCTTGCGATCGACTCTGACTGGCTCAGGAAGCCTGCAGACGCTTCTTTGTGGATCTCATCATAAAGAACACGGACAGGATCATTACGAACGCGATATAAATCAAGAAGATTGTTGTGTTGTAAAAAATAACCGCAGTCAGTGCGACAATTGCGCAACTCAGGGCGAGTGCTGGAAGGATCGGATAGAGCGGCGCACGGTAGGAACGCTCCATGTTCGGCTCCTTGCGACGCAGCACGAACAGGCTGATCATGCTGAGAATATACATGGTCAGAGCGCCGAAAACGGACATCGTGACGAGTGTGGCCGTCAGGGACTGGCCAGCAATCGAAACAACATCGTCAGAGAAAATAGCAGCGATTCCCACGATTCCACCCGCAATGGTGGCGACGTAGGGCGTCTGGAAACGCGGATGGAGTTTTCCCAGAACCGCAGGAAGAAATCCGGCGCGGGCAAGGGCGAAGATCTGACGGGCGTAGCCCATGATGATGCCGTGCAGGGAGGCGACCAGACCGAAAAGTCCAAGCCATACCAGCATGTGCAGCCAGCCGCTGTTGGTTCCGACAACGCGTTTCATGGCTTCGGGCAGAGGATCGTTCAGATTCGCCAGCGCTTTCCAGTCGCCAACGCCACCGGCAAAGATCATGACACCGAAAGCAAGAGAAACGAGCGTCAGCACACTTGCGATATAGGCCACGGGAATCGAGCGTTTTGGATCTTTCGCTTCTTCTGCCGCCATCGCCACGCCTTCAATGGCGAGAAAGAACCAGATGGCAAAAGGAATGGCGGCAAAAATGCCTCCCATCGCCTCAAGACCGAAATGGGGAGCAACGCCCCAGCCGTCATGGACGAAATTACTCCATGAAAAGGCGGGTGCGACCACACCCATGAAGACCAGAAGTTCGATAATGGCGGCAATGGTAACAAAGAGTTCAAAAGATGCCGCAATGTGAACGCCAATAATGTTGAGCGCCATGAAGATGATGTAGGCGCCCACAGCTGCAACTTTTGGCGACAGGGCTGGAAACTGCACGTTCAGATACGCACCAATCGCAAGAGCGATTGCTGGGGGGGCGAAGATGAACTCAACGAGAGTCGCAAGGCCGGCAATCAGTCCACCCAGTGGACCCAGCGCACGGAAGCTGTAGGTGAAGGGGCCGCCTGCATGGGGAATGGCTGTCGTCAGTTCCGTAAAACTGAAGATGAAGGACGTGTACATCAGGGCCACGAAAATCGTGGCGACCATGAAGCCAAGCGTTCCGGCTGTTCCCCAGCCATAACTCCAGCCGAAATATTCGCCGGAAATCACAAGACCGACACCGATGCCCCATAAATGGAAAGCGCTCAGTGTCTTGTGGAGTTTTGTCGCACCCGTTGTCATGCGCGTGTGTCCTTATCAAGAGCGGGTGGTGCCTGTTCGAGAAGTGTGCTTCCCGGTGCGTCATCTTTCAGATCGACGCCTGTCAGCTTTCTCTGCCTGGCCTCGCGCATCAGCCAGGCGAGTTTGTCAGCCGCTACGGCTGTGTTCAGGCCATGTGGGTGAATGTTGGAAAGGCAGTTGCGGGCCGAATCCGGACAGCCAACGCGTGGCGCATATGTGAGATAGGCGCCCATGCTGTTCGCAACGCTGAGGCCCGGACGTTCGCCGATCATCATGACGACCATGCTCGCGCCCATGGCGGCGGCGATCTCATCGCCAATGGCGACACGGCCTTCCTTTGCGATAACAAGAGGCGCAATCGACCAGTCTTTCAGGCGCTCTTTCATCGCGTGGTACAGGGCGACCGCGCCTTCAGTCGTGGCGACGGATGAGAGACCATCCGCTGCGACAAACACGGCGTCCCAATTGCCTTTTTTCAGACCGGCAAGACTTTCTGCATCAAGACGTCGTCCCAGATCAGGCCGTCGCAGATAGGTCGGGCGATCCGGTGCCCGGCTGTGAACGATCAGGTAGGGCTCGTCCTTCAGTTGTGCCTGCATCGTGTCGATGTCGAGAGGCGCGTGCACTGCGTCACGCGCCTGCGCATGCGCCGCCTGAAAAGCAAGAACATCCGTGCTGCGCTGCGCATTTCCGCTACGGCCCAGCCCGATGCGTGCGCGGGTCAGGGAGCGCAGTCCGTGCCATGGGTCCGGACTGCCGCCTTTGGTCGGTGAGGTGGGGAGCATCTTGTCTGTCATGTCAGGCAATCATCTGGCCAAGAAGTGTCTGGCTGGGAGACAGAGGCAGCATTCTGTCATTGCCACTGTCATACAGGCCCATTTTTTCAAGCCACGCAGTGAATTCCGGCGCCGGTTTCAGATTCAGCAGCGTCCGTAATGTCAGAATGTCGTGGAAGGACAGGCTCTGATAGTTGAGCATGATGTCATCCGCGCCCGGCACGCCGATCAGGAAGGAAATGCCCGCCGTCCCAAGCAGCACCATCAGGTTGTCCATGTCATCCTGATCGGCCTCGGCGTGGTTGGTGTAACAGGCGTCACAGCCCATCGGGACACCCATCAGCTTGGCGCAGAAATGATCCTCAAGACCGGCGCGGATGATCTGCTTGCCGTCATAGAGATATTCGGGACCGATGAAGCCCACGACCGTGTTGACCAGCAGCGGCCTGTAGGCCCGCGCAACGGCGTAGGCCCGCGCCTCCACGGTCTGCTGGTCAATGCCGTGATGCGCGTCGGCTGAAAGAGCCGCACCCTGTCCGGTTTCGAAATACATGAGGTTGTCGCCAACCGTACCGCGTTTCAGTCCCTGAGCGGCGTCATGCGCCTCCTTGAGAATGGCGAGGTTGACGCCAAACCCTTCGTTGGCCTTCTGGGTGCCGGCGATGGACTGGAACACCAGATCGACCGCGCCGCCGCGGTTGATGATCTCGATGGTGTTGGTCACATGGGTCAGAACGCAGGTCTGGGTGGGAATGTCGTAGTGCTGGCGGGCGTGGTCGAGCATGTCGAGCAGCGCCAGCCCGTTGGCGACGCTGTCGGTCGCGGGATTGATCCCGATGACCGCGTCACCCATGCCGTAGAGCAGCCCGTCCAGCGTGGAGGCGGCGATGCCCTTGAGATCATCCGTCGGGTGGTTGGGCTGCAGACGGGAGGCGAGGCGTCCCTCAAGCCCGATGGTGTTGCGGAACCGGGTGATGACCCTGATCTTGCGTGCAACGCTCATCAGATCCTGATTGCGCATGATCTTGCTGACGGCGGCGGCCATTTCGGGCGTGATGCCGGGCGCTACGGCGGCGAGTGTGGCGGTGTCGGCTTCATGCGACAGGAGCCAGTCACGGAAACCACCAACCGTCAGATGGGCGATGGGAGCGAAGGCGGCCTTGTCGTGGGTGTCCACAATCAGGCGTGTGACCTCGTCTTCTTCATACGGAACGAGATCGGTGCTCAGGAGGGTGCTGAGAGGCAGTTCCGCCAGTGCATAGCGGGCGGCCATGCGTTGACCGTCGGATGTGGCGGCAAGGCCTGCCAGTTCATCCCCGGATCTCTGTGAGGAAGCCGCTGCGAGCAGCCCTTTGAGGTCATCAAACCCGTAGCGTTCTCCGCCGAGCGTATGATGGAAGCTCATCCCGAAAGCTCCTGCCGTCCAGTTTCGGGCTAGGCCCGGCTTGTGTGATTGATGTCTGATGCGCAGAACGATGCGTTTTCGAAACATACCGGATATACGTCAAAACACCAAAGAAGAGGCGTTCAATCCGGAAGGTGTTTTCGCCGTGCAGAGTAGCTTTGCATGGGTCGTGTCAAAAAAACGGTTTTTTCGGAATCTGGAGGTTTTTTTGGTTGAGTATGAAGCAAATGGAAAATCGTAATCATGAAACAAAAGAACAATCAGCAATGTTTTGACATAAAAAATATGGAGGACGAAAAATGAAAAATATTAATCAACTGAAAATAAAGGAAAAATTATATGATCTGGCGTTGAATGGACATAAAATGATGCAAAGATTCCCCTGAAATACGTCTGTTTCTGTCCTGTGTGGTGCTCAAAGTCCGGCGGAATATCCGGCACAGGCATACGATGCTGGAGCTAACATGTTCATTTTTCTGGATAATGAGGCCTCCTCCCTCAATGTTGAGAGCTATCCCATCGAAATTGCCTGGGTAGGAGAGGATGGACGGAGTGAAAGCTTCCTGATCCGGCCGGAACCGGGGTGGACAGACTGGTCGGAGGAAGCCGAAGCCTTACATGGGCTGAGCCGGGACACGCTCATGCGGGAAGGCAGTCCTGCGGCCCTCGTGGCGCAGCGCTTTCTGGCGGCTACGGAAAACTGCCGGATTGTCACGGATGCGCCTGCATTCGATCGCGGCTGGTTGAAAAGATTGTGCACTGTTGTCGGGGAGAAGGAGCCCGCTGTCCATCCTGTGCTGGAAGCATGGGTGGAGGCACTCCGACTGGCGCACGGGGGCGCGTCGGCGGAGGAAGACGCCACGTTGCTGGCTCAGGTTCGCGTACGGGAAGAAAAGCGGACAGCACCCAGACACAGGGCTTTGCCGGATGCGCTGGAGTTGTGGAGAATCTGGAAAGATCTCCGGGATGGCGTGACGTAATAGTGATAGAGCGGGGCAGGCCCGAAGCGCATCAGGCCTGCCCGGTCGCAATTACTTGCGGAGAGGAAGCTCGCCTGTCAGGAACTGGGCGCGGCCAAGACCGAACGACCAGTGGGCGTCCTTGTTCTCCACCACGGAAATCATGACGTCGGACGACTTGATCCCGCATTCCGCTTCCAGACGGTCCGTGAGCAGGCGATAGAACAGAGCCAGCCCGCCATCGCCACGCGGACGGCTGAAGACCTGCAACAGCACCATGTTTTTGGTGCGCGGAATGTCGAGGCCCGTATCCTCAAGGATCATGTGTGACGGCTTGTGCTCGGTGACGATCTGGTAGCGATCGCCACGGGGCACCTGAAACGCCTCCAGCATGGCTTCATGCGTGGTGTCGAGCAGCTTCTTGATCTCGGCTTCGCTGCGGCCTTCGTAGACGTGAAAATGCAGAAGAGGCATGAAAATCTCCTTGTCTTGTCGGAAGGGAGCCGGGATCAGTCCAGCTCGGTAATCAGTTTGCGGACGGTCGCCACCATGTCACGCAACTGCTCAGGTGTCGAAATGAACGGAGGACCAAAAGAGATCGTCTCGCCGGTGCAGCGCAGGAGAAGCCCGCTCTTCAGCCCTTTTTCGAACAGTTCAAGACCTCGTGCGCCGGGCGCGCCTTCCCGTGGCTTCAGATCGACGCCCGCCGTGAGACCGATATTGCGGATGTCATGCACGATGGGCAGGTCGCGCAGGCTGTGAATGGCCTCCTCCAGCACTGGCTCCAGTGAGCGGGCGCGGGCGACCAGACTTTCCTCTTCCATGATGTCGAGAACCGTGTGCGCCACGGCAGCCGCCAGCGGATGGCCGGAATAGGTGTAGCCGTGCGCGAACTCGATCGCGTTTTCGGGGCCGGTCATGAAGGTATTGTAGATCTCGTCGCTCACGATCACGCCGCCCATCGGGACAATGCCGTTGGTCACGGCCTTGGCGAAGGTGATCATGTCCGGCTTCACGCCAAAACGCTGCGAGGCGAAGTTCTCGCCCATACGACCGAAACCGGTGATGACCTCGTCGAAGATCAGCAGGATGCCGTGCCTGGTGCAGATCTCGCGCAGACGCTCAAGATAGCCGATCGGCGGCACCAGCACGCCAGTGGAACCCTGTACCGGTTCCACCATGACCGCCGCGATGGTGGAGGCGTCATGCAGTGCGATGACACGTTCCAGATCCTCGGCCACCTCCGCGCCCCACTCGGGCTGCCCCTTGGAGAACGCGACCTTGGCGTGATCATAGGGGTGACGGATATGGTCCACACCCGGCGCCATGATCGTGGCGAACATCTTGCGGTTGGGGACAATGCCGCCGACCGACATGCCGCCCAGTCCGACGCCGTGATAGCCACGCTCACGGCCGATCAGACGGAACCGGCCGCCTTCGCCACGCAGTCGATGATAGCCGATGGCGGCCTTCAGGGCTGTGTCGGCGGCCTCCGAACCGGAGTTGGCGAAAAAGACATGCTCAAGTCCGGCCGGCGCCATGTTGGCGATGCGCTCGGCGAGGCGGACCGTGACAGGATTGGCAAGCTGGAAGCCCGGCGCATAGTCGAGTGTGTCAGCCTGCTTTTTCAGGGCTTCAGAGATCCGTGGATCGGCGTGTCCGAGCGGGGAGCACCACAGGCCGGACAGGGTATCAAACAGCTTCACACCGTCAGCTGTCGTGTAATAAGGCCCGCTCGCGCTCTCCAGAACGCGGGCCATGCCCTGTTCCTTGACCCGACGATTGGCCGTGAACGGCATCCAGTAGCGCCCTTCTCTGAGGCTTTTGGCGCAATCGAACTCGTTTTTCAGTTCAGGCATGCTTGAGGCTCCCGCTTTTTCCCCGCTCGGGGATATTCGCGTCTGTGTTACGTGATCATTGCGATTTCGTATAGACATGCGCGGCACATCTTTTCTGCCATTTCCTGTGACGCCAGGAGGACATGACGCAATCGGTAAAGGGAATGTCCCGCAGATCTATCAACGGACTGTGGTCAGAAGTTCTGATGGCGTCTTCCCTTCCCGGTGCTATTTTCCCGTCATGAAACAGACAGTCCTTCCGCTTTCCGATCATTGCAACGGAGAGATTTTCGTCAATTCACCTCTTCCGGAAGACTGGCGGGAAGCTCCAAGGCCTCCGGCCTGGCCTGAGCCGCCGGCTCCTCCGCAGTCGGCGGCTCAGGCAGGTAAAAAACGGCGGGGGGTAAGACCTCTGGTGTTTCTGCGCTGGATGATAGCGAGTCTTCGGGAAAAGCCGCCGCAAGACCTTGAGCCGGATGTGCCGGGAAATCCGCACGCCGTGCCGGGGCAGGGGGAGGTTGCTGTCACCTTTATCGGTCACGACACCTTCCTTCTCAGATTCCCATTGCCGGATGGCGGCACGCTCTCTGTTCTGACGGACCCGATTTTCTCGGAACGCTGTTCGCCCCTGCCGTTTATGGGGCCGAAGCGCTTCCGGCCGCCAGCATACCAACTGGCCGATCTGCCGCCCATCGACGTCGTTCTGGTCTCGCATTGTCATTATGACCATCTCGATCTGCCATCTCTGCGGGCGCTGGCCCGTCGGGACAATCCCGTGGTCGTGACGACGGCGCAGACGGGCGATCTGATTCGCAAGGCCGGTCTGTCGCGGGTGTCCGAACTGGACTGGTGGCAGAATGTGCGGATCGGTGACCTTGAGGTTGTATGCACGCCAGCCCGTCATTTCACGCAGCGTGGTCTGACTGACGCCGGGAAGCGTCTGTGGGGCGGCTTTTTTCTGCGCTTTCCGAAATCACAGGAAATTCCTTCTGTCTTCTTTGCGGGTGATACCGCGCACGGACCTCACTGGAAGGAGATTCGCACCCGGCTCGGCGCGCCTGATATAGCTTTGCTGCCGATCGGGGCGTATGCGCCGCGTCCGCTGCTTCGCAAGGTTCATACGGACCCGGTGGAAGCGGTGGAGGCGTTTCGGCAGTTGCAGGCACGTCACGGGATCGCCATGCATTTCGGAACTTTTCCGTTGTCGCAGGAGCCATTGGGTGAGCCGGAGCGTTGTCTCAGGGAGACGGCGGAATGGGCCGGACTTGCGCCGGACGCTTTTGCGCCGCTCGGGTTTGGTGAAACGCGCCTGTTACGCCGGTAGCGTCCTTCGCAGAGACGGACGAATAACGTAGAAGACCAGAAGCGCCTTCCGTGCGGGGCGTTGCAGTGGAACCGGGAAGGGAGAGCCAGATGCCAGAACATGAAGGCGAGACATTCGATCAGGCGGAAATCGAAGCCCTGTTCCTTGAGGCTGCGCGTGACGGTCAGACGGATCTTGTCAGCGAGTTCATCGCGGCGGGTCTGAGTCCTGACGCCACGAATGACAAAGGATACACGCCGCTGATTCTGGCCGCCTATAACGGGCGCGGCGAGACGGTGAAGCAGTTGCTCGAATCCGGCGCATCCGTTGACAAGACGGACGCCAAGGGTGCGACGGCGCTGGCCGGCGTGGCGTTCAAGGGCGATCGCCCGATTGCCGAAATCCTGATCGAGCACGGTGCGGCTGTGGACGCCGTCAACAGTGTCGGGCGCACGCCGCTGATGTTCGCCGTCATGTTCGGGCGCACGGATATGGTGCGTTATCTGCTTGAAGCAGGCGCTGATCCGGACCGGAAGGATGGCGAAGGCCAGAGCGCCCGCGAAATGGCGGTCACACAGGGACAGCCGGATATGCTCACTCTTTTTGGAATTTCTTCATGAGTCGTTTCTGGAGTCCGCTGGTTCATCGCCTCACGCCTTATGTTCCCGGTGAGCAGCCTCGTCTGACCAATCTGATCAAGCTGAACACCAACGAGAGTCCCTACGGTCCGTCTCCCAAGGCGATTGCGGCCATGCAGGCGGCGACCGACGAGACGCTCCGCCTCTATCCCGACCCGGCGTCTCTAGCCCTGCGTGAGGCTGTCGCCCGCCGCGAGGGGGTGACGGCGGATCACGTCTTTGTCGGCAATGGTTCGGATGAGGTTCTGGCGCACGCGTTCCAGGCGTTCTTCAACCATGGCGAGCCGGTGCTGTTCGCCGATGTGACCTATAGTTTCTATCCGGTCTATTGCGGTCTTTACGGTCTGCCCTTCGAGACCATTCCGCTCGATGACGGGCTGCGTGTGCGGATCGGGGATTTCAACCGTCCGAACAGCGGCATCGTGCTGGCCAACCCCAATGCGCCGACCGGGATTGCGCTGGGGCTTGGGGACATAGAAAAGCTGCTGGCTGCGCATCCGGACCGGGTGGTGCTGATTGATGAAGCCTATGTGGATTTCGGCGCTGAATCCGCTGTCTCACTTGTCAGCCGCTATCCGAATCTTCTGGTGGTCCAGACATTCTCCAAATCACGGGGACTGGCTGGCCTGCGTGTCGGTTTTGCTGTCGGTGATCCGGCCCTTATCGAAGGGCTGGTCCGTGTAAAGGACAGCTTCAATTCATATCCGCTTGATCGTCTGGCGCAGGCTGGCGCTCTGGCGGCCTATGAAGACGAAGAATGGCTTGCCGAATGCGTCAACAGGGTGATGGCGACCCGGACGGCTCTGTCGGGTTCCCTCGCGGAACTCGGTTTTGAGGTATTGCCTTCCAGCGCCAACTTTGTTTACGCTCGGCATCAGGATCGTGAGGCTGCCATGCTGGCGGCCGCGTTGAGAGAAAGGGCGATAATCGTGCGCCATCTTAAAGGCCCGCGAACATCATCCTGGCTCAGGATCACGGTCGGAACCGATGCGCAATGCGCAGCACTGGTGAAGGCGTTGCAGGATATCCTGCACAGAAATGATCAGTCGCCGGATTAACGCCGACTTCCATTTTCTGAACACTTCCCCGCACTCCGAAAAACAGACAGCCCTCTCACGTCTGTCGTTCTCGCCCGTCGGCAGGACTGGTCAGTCGTAAAGGACAGGTGAGAGAGTCTGTTTTTTCACTTTTTGTTAGAATCTGTCCTCCAGATATGGGGGTAACCTTTTGTCCTGCCTGATTGGGTTTTGAAACATGCGTGCTTTTCACGGCCAGCTTTCGGATAATCAGCCGATCCGCCGTACTCTTGCTGAGAAGCAGAAGCAGCTTCGTGACCTCAAGGAAACGCTGGCATCCATGAAGTCGCACACGGCTCCCGCCCTGCGGGACAGCGTGCGCAAGCGTATCGCCCAGCTTGAGGCCGAACTGACTGCGGCTCCCGCTCTGAAGTCTTCGTCCGACAATCGGACACAGCGTCCGGCTGCTGCCCGCGCAGGGGAAGCCCCCCGTCGGCCACGTAGTCGCATCCGTTCAGACCTGACGGGCTGAATGACTGTCCATGGCGCGACACCTGCGGGTGTCGTTGCCTGCCGGAATCATGATTTCGGCAGGCTCAAAGGTCCGGTGTCCCCGGACCTTTTCTGTTTTTACGGCGACCGATGATACTTGTCGGAAGAAAAGCCAATGATCCGTAAGCAGACGCTGTTCGCACCCGCAAAGCACCCAGGGCCTTGACCCGGATTAAACGGTTTCCAAAGGCGAGCCTTTGGCGGGGTGCGGGGCAGAGCCCCAGTAATCTACAAAGTCAGACAGAAGACCTGTCGGATCAGACACCCATCGCATGTTTGACGAACGCCTTCCGCAGACGCGGCAGACGCTGAACAGTCGCAATCCCGACATCCCTCGCTAAGCGCAACACCGGATTGTCGTTGCTGAACAGACGATCCAGCGCGTCGGTCGCCACAAACATCATCATGTTTGCAGGGCGGCATCGCGCCTGATAGCGGGCCAGCAGGGCCGGATTGCCGAGATCCTCCCCCTTGCCGTGCGCGGTGATCAGAATATCCGAAAGTGCGATCACATCCCGGAACCCGAGATTGAGACCCTGCCCGGCGATGGGGTGAATGCCGTGCGCTGCGTCACCCGCCAGCACAAGACGTGTGGCGGTGTAGCGCTGGGCATACTGCGCTGCGAGCGGATACACCCAGCGGCGACCCACTGGCGTGACGTCTCCCAGCCGATCACCGATGCGACGCTTCAGCTCGCGCTTGAACTGTTCTTCCGGGAGGGCGGCGATCCGCCGGGCCATCGCGTCCTTTTCACTCCAGACAATTGCTGAAAGATAAGGATGCTCGGCGGTCCCGGTCATCGGGAGCTGGGCGAAGGGGCCGCCCGGCAGGAAATGCTCCAGCGCGCCGTTGTCATGCGGGTACTCATGGGCGATCGCGCAGACGATGCCGCTCTGTCCATAGGCGAGTTTCGTGATGGGAATACCGGCCCTGGACCGTGTCCGGCTGCCGCGACCGTCTGCGGCCACAAGAAGCTGCGCCCGTATCGTGCGGCCATCCGTGGCTTTCACGGTCACGCCGCTTTCATTCCGCATGATCGAGACGTCGGCAGGCGCCAGCACCGTCACCAGCGGAGAATTGTGCAGCGTGGCGTTCAGGGCCACACGCAGGGCGCGGGCTTCCGCCATCCAGCCGAAAGGCTGCGTCGAGTCTTCACGGGTGAATTCAAGGGACAACGAGGAAGGAGGCTGGCCCGGTCTGCCATCCGTGACGAGAATATCCTCGATGGGGCAGGCGATCTGCGGAAGATGCTCCCAGACACCGGCGGCTTCGAGAAGGTTTTTTGAGCCGGCGGCGATGGCGTAGGCCCTGCCGTCGAATTCCGGATTCTCCATCGGCGGCAGCGCTGAGCGGTCCACGACAGCCACGGGAACCCCATCCCTGGCAAGGCGGCAGGCCAGCGTGGCCCCCACGGGACCCGCGCCGATAATGCAGACCGCAACGTCCGTGACTGTTTCGCCAGTGCCCTGTTCCGTCATGCTGGACATACCGAGGCCTCCATGAATTCAACAATTTATGCCGGGCCCGCATACGCAGAAAACAGCCCGGTCTCAGTGGCGGAACTCATGACATGCTTTGAGCGTTCGAGCTATCCCAAGCGATGTGTTCCATATGACGTGACAGGAAGGAAACAATATGCTTCCTTGGCAAAGCCATTACGGCATCGTTGTGAATTTTCTGGTGATTAAAGAGGAACTGGGATGAAGCTCGTCACGGCAATTATCAAGCCCTTCAAGCTCGACGACGTCCGCGACGCGCTCTCGCCGTTGGGGATCCAAGGGCTGACCGTGTCTGAAGTCAAAGGCTTCGGTCGTCAGAAAGGGCAGACCGAGATTTATCGCGGCGCGGAGTACCACGTCAGCTTTCTGCCGAAGATCAGAATTGAAATCGCAACCTCCGACGCGCTTGTCGATCAGGTGGTCGAGGCCATTCTTCAGTCTGCCCATACCGGGAAAATCGGTGATGGAAAGATCTTTGTCAGCGACCTGAACCGCGTTGTGCGTATCCGCACACGTGAAAGTGGTGACGAGGCGCTTTAAGCCTGTCCAGACCGGCGACATCCTCCGGGAAAGGCTGCCTGCCGGCAGCCTGCCGACGGATGGTGTCGGAAGTCATCCGGTCACTTCCTGAGACAATCTTTCACCAGTTCTTCTGTCGCGAAGCTCTCTCGCACCTGTCCCTCTTCACATTGACGCTTCGACAACCCATTATCCTCCCATGACCCAGAGCTTCACCGTTTCCGACGCCGCCGCCCGACGCATCGCCGAGATCATCGCGACGAAAGGGGCTGCCGAATCGACGTCCGCCCTGCGCGTTTCCGTTTCAGCGGGAGGGTGCAACGGCTTTCAGTACGAGTTCAGACTCGATCCGGAAACGTCGCCGGATGACTTTGTCGTCACCAGTCACGGTATCCGCGTCGTGGTCGATCCCGTCAGTCTGGATCTGATGAATGGCGGCGAACTCGACTTTGTCGACAAACTGATGGGCGCGCATTTTGCGGTGAAGAACCCGAATGCGGCCTCCGGGTGCGGATGTGGCACGAGCTTCTCGCTCGCCTGACGCAGTCGTTTCCTCCGCCGTGACCTGTTTCCTTCGCAGCAGAACGACAGCGCGGTCTTCCATCGGACCTGCACATACAGGTCCGTCCGCACACCCGGTTCACAAGGCCGCCATAACGCCATGAAAATTGCGACCTGGAATGTCAATTCCATCCGCCAGCGTCAGTCTCTTGTCCTCGACTGGCTGAAGCGCAACGAACCGGACCTGCTTCTGTTGCAGGAAATCAAATGCGAGGACCATCTGTTTCCCGCTTCGGTCTTTGAAGAAGCCGGTTATATCTCTCACTGTGTCGGGCAGAAATCCTACAATGGCGTGGCGGTTCTTTCCCGCCGTCCTGTCGAGGTTCTGGCTCGCAGCCTGCCGGGTCTGGGCGACCCTGAGCCGCCGGCGCGTTATATTGAGGTCAGGCTTGATTCCCTGACCGTGGGTAATCTGTATCTCCCCAATGGCAATTCCGGCGGTGAAGCCGGTTTTCTCGGCAAGCTGGAATTTCTGGACGCTCTTGCCCGTCATGCGGAAACCATGCTGCGGGCGGGCACGAATTTCATTCTTGCCGGTGATTACAATGTCTGTCCGACAGACCGGGATCTCGCCCCCGGCGCGCTGTCCGCCACGGATGCTCTTGTCCGCCCCGAAAGCCGTGCGGCCTTCAGGCGGTTGCTCTGGCTTGGCCTGACGGACGCCGTGCGGGCGCTTCATCCCGACGAGACGATCTATACGTTCTGGGATTATCAGGCCGGGGCCTTCAACCGTGATATGGGACTCCGCATCGACCATCTTCTGCTCTCGCCCGCCGTGGCGGAGCGTCTTGTCAAAGCGGAACCGGACAAGGCCGAGCGGGCGCTGCCTCAGCCGTCCGACCATGTTCCCGTCATGATCACGCTGGACTGAAAAACCCTCCAGCGTCAGAAAGGTTAATCTGTCTGGCGGGATGTCACTCTAACTCTGGGTGACAGAATGCCGGCATCTCAACAGAGCGCCGCTCATCCGGAGGTCCATCATGGGCATTGCCAATCTTTCCGATCCATCTCTCTTCCGTGAACAGGCCTATATCGCGGGCGAATGGATGACGTCGTCTTCCGGCAAGACGCTGTCCGTCACCAATCCGGCGACGGGTGAAGTGATCGGAACGATTCCGGCCTGTACGGCCGCGGAGACCCAGCGGGCGATCGAAGCCGCGGACCGGGCGCAGACCAAGTGGAAAACCACCAGTCCTGATGAGCGCGCCAACCTCCTGATGGCGTGGTATGACCTGATTCTGCAGAACGCCGAAGATCTGGCGCTCATCATGACGGTCGAGCAGGGCAAGCCTCTGTCCGAGTCGAAGGGTGAGGTGAAATACGGCGCTACCTTCATCAAGTGGTTCGCGGAAGAAGCCCGTCGTATCAACGGGGCCGTCATTACGCCGCCGCAGAAGGATCGCCGCGTCCTTACCGTGAAGCAGCCGGTCGGCACCACTGCCGCCATCACGCCGTGGAACTTCCCCAACGCCATGATCACCCGCAAGTGCGGTCCGGCTTTCGCCGCCGGATGCAGCATGGTGCTCAAGCCGTCCGAACTGACGCCTTATTCCGCGCTGGCGCTGGCCGTTCTGGCCGAGCGCGCCGGTCTGCCGAAGGGGCTGTTCTCTCTCGTGACCGGCGACGCGAAGGAAATCGGCCCGGAACTGACCTCCAGCCCGGTCGTGCGCAAGCTGTCCTTCACCGGCTCCACACATGTCGGCGCGCTGCTGATGCGCCAGTCAGCCGACACCATCAAGCGCCTGAGTCTGGAGCTTGGTGGAAACGCGCCGTTCATTATCTTCGATGACGCCGATCTGGAAACGGCTGTTGCTGGCGCTCTGGCCAGCAAGTTCCGTAATGCCGGACAGACCTGCGTCTGCGCCAACCGCATCTTTGTGCAGGACGGCATCCACGACCGGTTTGTCGCCCGGATGAAGGAAGAGGTCGCCAAATTCAAGGTCGGTAACGGGCTTGAGGAGGGCGTGACGATGGGGCCGCTCATCAATGAAGGCGCCGTGAAGAAGGTCCGCGAGCATGTCGAGGACGCTCTGTCCAAAGGCGCCCGCTATGTCAGCGCGCCTCTTGAGACAAACGGCAACTTCGCCACGCCGGTCGTGCTGGAAGGCGTGACGACCGAGATGCGTGTGTTCAGCGAAGAGACGTTCGGGCCGCTGATGCCGATCTTCAGGTTCAGCGATGAAGCGGAAGCGATCCGCAAGGCCAATGACACGCCATTCGGTCTGGCCAGCTACTTCTTCACGACGGATATGAGCCGGGCGTGGCGTGTCGGCGAGGCGCTGGAATATGGCATGGTCGGCGTGAATACCGGCATGGTGTCGATGGAATGTGCGCCTTTCGGCGGGGTGAAGCAGTCCGGGCTTGGCCGTGAAGGCGGAGCGGAAGGCATCGACGAGTTCCTTGAGGTCAAGGCGCTCCATATGGCGGGTCTCAAGCTGTAATCTGAAGCACGTGCCCAGCCAGGCGAGAGGTCTGACTGGGCCGCTTTCAGATCTTTTGTTGCTGGTTTTTCTCGGTAAGTCGCAAAAAGCAGTGCAATAAATACTGTTTATTCTCTGCTTTTTATTGAGCTTCTATTCGTGCCGCGCACGTTTCTGCCAAAAGAAATCTTTCGGAAATAGTGTCGCCCGCATGTGGGGTGAAGCGCATGCGCTCTCTGACATTGTAAGTGTTATACTTAAATTGTTTTAATATCGCAGAATTGATGTCGATAATGAGAAACTGGTTTTTAATTTACATAACGACGTAAATTTTTAATTAAAAATAAAAATTGACCTTTCATGATTCACTTATGGTTAATAAAATAGACGAAATTCACTCCTTCACGGAGAGGCCTTGCGTCATGACCGTCTATAATCTCAATTCACAAAACAGCTCTCTACATACAAGTAGTAGTTCGTTCAGTAAGTATGGAACGAACTATATCAACGTGAGTGCTTCCGGAGCGTCAATATATCTGGATTCCATTCAGGCGGCTTCGTCAGGTACTCAGGTATATATCAACCAGTCAAACAATGCTGATTTCAGTATAGAGATTGGCTCTGGGAATATCTCTTCAGATTCCACTGTCGTTTATAACAAGGCGACTGATATAACGATCATAAATTATGACACTGCGGATGGGAAAAGCATATCTTTCCGGATCGTGGGTGATTTTCTGAATCTGGGATCGTCGATAGAAGCTGGAGCGCACTACGTTCAGAAAAATCTGACGGATGTTGTTCCGCAGTCTGGTGGTTACTATGAAATCACTGCCTGTTTTCTTGCGGGAACACTGATCTCGACAGTTTCCGGCGACGTGCGCGTCGAAGATATTCAGGAAGGCGACATCCTGAATACATGGTCAGATGCGGGCGGCGCTCCTGTTGCGCGCAAGGTGGTGTGGGCTGGAAAATCCCATGCCGTGGTCCGTCCTCTGCCTCATGAGGATGAGGCGGGTTATCCGGTGCGTGTTCTGAAAGACGCCATCGCCCCCGCCGTGCCTGCTCAGGATATGCTGGTGACTGCCGAACACTGCCTGTATCTGGATGGCGGATTTGTTCCTGTCCGGATGCTGGTGAATGGCAGATCCATCTTCTATGACCGGTCCATTCTTTCCTACGATTACTATCACATTGAGACTGAAAACCACGCCATCATCATGGCGGATGGCGTGCTGACGGAAAGCTATCTCGACACAGGAGACCGTCATGCATTCAGGCAGGTTGCCGGAGCAGCCCGGATCGGTAGTCGTGGACTGCGGTGGGAAACGGATGCCGCTGCTCCGCTGAAAACGGACAGCGCCTCTGTCGAGCCGATTTATCGTCGCATTGAAGCCCGGGCGATCGAGTGTGACGTCCCGATGCATGCTGCGCTGCCGGTTCTGACGCATGATGCGGATCTCCATCTTGTTACGGAAAGCGGGCAGGTCATCAGGGAATCGCGTCAGGTGGATGGTTACACCGCCTTCCGGCTTCCGTCCGGCGTCAAATCGGTGCGGATCGTTTCCCGCACCAGCCGCCCCAGCGATGTCATGGGGGTGTTTGTGGATGACCGGCGCGCGCTCGGCGTCGCCATCGGAGAGATCAAGCTGTTTGACAGCGGCAAGCCGCATGTCCTGACGCCACATCTGACGGAGACGGAACTGTCTGGCTGGCAGTGCCGCGATGCGGAGGGCGCGCGATGGACGGATGGCAATGCTCTGCTGTCGTTCGAAGGGCATGAAACCGGTGCGTTTGCCCAGCTTGCGGTCCGTATTCTCGCAGGCGGTCCTTACAGGCTGGCTGAGGTGGCTGGAGCCGATGACGTCCAGACTGCTTGAGTAGCTCAGGGCGCGTAGTGCTGCCCTGCATAACCGAGTGAGAGTGATTCGACAGTCCTGCCGCCCTGCTACCGGGCGGCAGGACTTTTTTTGTGTCATCCAGCGCGACGGAATTGGGCGTTTCTGTTTGACTCCTGCGCCTGCGGAGCGTAGGGACATGACCTGCACATAAGTCACGCCACCCCGCGAGTATTCGCGCAGTGGCGCGTATTCTTTTGGGGAAACGGTTCTTGTTCGAATCTCTGTCCGACAAGTTTTCCGGCGTTATTGGCGATCTCGGCAAGCGCGGCACGCTGACCGAGGCCGACGTTGCGGAGGCCATGCGCGAGGTTCGGCTGGCGATGCTGGAGGCGGACGTCGCGCTGCCGGTCGTCAAGGACTTCGTCAATAAGGTCAAAGAGCGCTCTGTCGGCGCGGAGGTGCTGGAAAGCATCTCCCCCGGTCAGGCCGTCGCCAAGATCGTCAATGACGCGCTGATCGACGCCCTCGGCGGTGCGGGCGCGGTTCCCCTGAACCTGAACGCAGCCCCGCCTGTGCCGATCCTGATGGTCGGATTGCAGGGCTCAGGTAAGACCACCACGTCTGGCAAGATCGCCCTGCGTCTCGCGACCCGCGAGCGCAAGAAGGTGCTGCTGGCCTCCCTCGATACGCAGCGTCCGGCCGCGCAGCTTCAGCTCCAGCAGCTTGCCGAGCGTGCGAAAGTGGCGTCCCTGCCGATCATCGCAGGCCAGACGCCGGTCGAGATCGCCAATCGTGCGATGGATACGGCGCGTCGTGAAGGCTACGACGTCGTCATTCTCGATACGGCGGGCCGTCTGTCCATTGATGAAGCGCTGATGGATGAAGTCCGTCAGATCCGTGACGTCACGCATCCGGCTGAAACGCTGCTCGTCGTCGATGCGATGACGGGTCAGGACGCCGTCAACACGGCCAAGCTGTTCAATGAGGCCGTTGGCGTTTCCGGCGTTGTCATGACCCGTATGGATGGTGACGCCCGTGGCGGCGCTGCGCTGTCCATGCGTGCGATCACCGGCGCGCCGATCAAGCTGACGGGCTCGGGCGAAAAGCTGGACGCGCTGGAGGAGTTCCATCCGGAGCGTGTCGCGGGCCGTATCCTCGGCCTTGGTGACATCGCCGGTCTGGTCGAGAAAGCTGCTGATACGCTCGATCAGGAAGAGGGAGAGCGGCTGGCCAAGAAGATGATGGCCGGCAAGTTCGATCTCGATGACTATGTGTCGCAGATCAAGCAGATCCAGAAGATGGGCTCGATTTCGGGCATCCTCGGGATGCTGCCGGGCATGGGCAAGATGAAGGACATGGTGGACGAGAAGAAGCTCGACACCACGATCTTCAAGAAGCATCAGGCCATCATTTCCTCCATGACCAAGGCGGAGCGCAAGACGCCCGACATCATCAAGGCGTCGCGCAAGAAGCGTATCGCCGCCGGGTCTGGAACCACAGTTCAGGAAGTCAACAAGCTGCTCAAGCAGTTCGATGACATGTCCACCATGATGAAGCGGGTCAACAAGCTCGGGCTGAAAGGCCTGATGCGGCAGGCCTCCGCGCTCATGTCCGGGGGCGGCATGCCGGGAGGCCCCGGCGGCTTCCCCGGTGGTCCCGGTGGCCGGCCTCCCTTCGGCTGACCTGTCCCCTTTTTATCTTTTTCTGGCTTTACCGGAGTAGTTGAATGAGCCTCAAAATCCGCCTTGCACGCGCTGGTGCAAAGAAGCGTCCTTACTACCACATCGTGATTGCTGACAGCCGTTCACCCCGCGATGGCCGCTTCATCGAGAAGGTTGGCGCGTACAACCCGATGCTGCCGTCCGACCACGCTGACCGCGTGAAGCTGACGAGCGAGCGCATCACGCACTGGCTGTCTCAGGGCGCTCTGCCGACCGACCGTGTCGCCCGTTTCCTCGGCAATGCCGGCCTGATCGCGAAGCCGACCTGGAACGAGCAGCCGAAGCAGGCAGCGCCGAAGAAGAAGGCGCAGGAGCGTGCGAAGGCCGCTGCCGCTGCCGCTGAAGCCGCAGCCTGAGGCTGAAAGACCGGAAGACGCTTTCTCGCCATGACTGACGAACGCATCCAGATTGGAGTCATAGGGAGGCCGCACGGTGTGCGCGGGCTTGTGCATGTGCACAGCTACGCCACCGATGAGGACTCCTTGGTCTCCTATGGGGTGCTGACGGATGATCGTGGTGATCGCTGGACGCTGAGTTGGCGTTCGGGCGGTGTGGCGGAACTGCGTGACGCGCAGGGCAAGCCACTTGCCGACCGGACAGCGGCGCAGGCGCTGGTCAACCGCAAGCTCTATGTCAGCCGCGACGTGCTGCCTGAGCCGGACGAGGACGAGTTCTATCACAGTGACCTGCTCGGTCTGGACGCTGTGGAAGAGGGGGCTTCGATCGGCAGGGTTGTCACGGTGCATGATTATGGCGCGGGTACGAGTCTCGAACTCGATAGCGGTCTGATCCTGCCTTTTTCCAAGGCCTGTGTACCCGAAATCGATTTTCCTAACCGTCGCATGATCGTCGTGCGTCCGGTGGAGGTGATCGGCGAGGAAGCGCAGGTGCCGAAAGGGGAGAAGGCATGAGCTGGACGGCGACAATCCTCACCCTGTTCCCCGAGATGTTTCCGGGACCGCTTGGCCAGTCACTGGCCGGTCGGGCGCTGGAGAACGGAACGTGGAACTGCGATGTGCGCGACCTGCGGGCCTTCGGGCTCGGACGTCACAACGCCGTGGACGACACACCCTTCGGGGGTGGTGCGGGCATGGTGATGCGTGCGGATGTGGTGGACACGGCGCTGGACTCTGTCTCGCGGCAGGATGGCGCTCCATGCGTCTACCTGACCCCGCGTGGTCGTCCGCTGGCCCAGGCCGATATCCGTCGTTACGCGGCGGGGCCGGGCGTGACCCTGCTCTGCGGGCGTTACGAAGGTGTGGACGAACGCGTTCTGGAAGCACGCTCCATCGAGCAGGTCTCGATCGGGGATTATGTGCTTTCAGGTGGGGAGACGGCGGCGCTGGTGCTGCTGGATGCCTGCGTGCGGCTGCTGCCCGGCGTCATGGGCTCTGCGGAAAGCGGTGTCGAGGAAAGCTTTTCCGACGGTCTTCTTGAATATCCTCACTATACCCGCCCCGCTGAATGGCAGGGCCGCTCGGTGCCGGACGTCCTTCTGTCCGGAAACCACGCGGCCATCGCCCGTTGGCGGCGCGAACAATCCGAGCGGGTCACGCGCGAGCGTCGGCCCGACCTGTGGGCAGCCCATCTGTCGCACAGTAGTTCCAGACCATCCGTTCAGGAAGGACAGTCCCTATGAACATCATCCAGCAGTACGAGGCCGACGAAATCGCCCGCCTCACCGCCATTCGTGAAGTACCTGTTTTCCAGGCTGGCGACACCGTCCGCGTGTCCGTCCGCGTCAAGGAAGGCGAGCGCGAGCGCGTTCAGGCTTACGAAGGCGTTGTCATCGCCCGCTCCAACAAGGGCCTGAACAGCAACTTCACGGTTCGCAAGATCTCCAATGGTGAAGGCGTGGAGCGTGTATTCCCGCTCTATGCGCCGACGCTTGCCGAGATCAAGGTCGTCCGTCGCGGTAAGGTCCGTCGTGCGAAGCTGTACTACCTGCGTGGCCGTAGCGGTAAGTCCGCCCGTATCGCCGAGCGTCCCCGTGACGTGACACCGGCTGCCAAGGCAAAAGCCAGCGCCTGATAGTATTCAGGTTCTGCCCGGAAGATCTGGTAAGATTTTCCGGGCAGCAAGGCTTTCAACGCTGATTTCCCGGCGTTCCGTCAGTCAGGACTGACGATGGTGGTGATGAACTGAACGCGCTGAAAAAGCCGTTTCTTTGCGTTCCACGCATCCTGCGATGCCTCAGAACTGCTTCCATTCTGTCAGCAGTATCCGCTTTCTATTCCATCCATAAAATCTGACACGGACCTGCCGTAAGCTGCGACAGTTTTCCTTGAGTGGAAACCTGTGAGAATCGTGCTCCCATCACAGTGCAAGCAGCGTCATGTATCGTGTCCACGATGAACGCTTTTGAAGCGGATGCATTCCGGCTGTCTTTTAAATGCCGGTCGAGGATGGATCAGAAACGGAACGGATTGTTCCTGCCTCAAGGCGTAAGCGCAAACCGGGGTGGTCTGCGCTTTTTCTCCACCCGAACTGCTTCAGCCTTTGGTCGTTCAGCTTTTGCTTTCGAAGGTGGTTCCCAGCCAAACACGCTTCGACCTCCATAGGCATGGGACTGAGCTCTTTCCGCCGCGATATGGTCGTCCAGCGAGGGGCCTGAGACCCATTGCTCCAGACGTCGCGCCTGGGCATCCAGCCGGCGAATGGCCTCAAGCCGTTCATCATTTCCGAGACTCGCCTGCTCCACAGCGCCTTTCAGCATGGCGATGGTGCGATCATACACCTCGGTCGGCACAGGGAAGGGGTGGCGGTCTTTTCCACCATGCGCCATGGAGAAACGGGCGGGATCGGCAAAACGACAGGGCGTTCCGTGCACGACTTCCGCCACCATGGCCAATGCCTCCACGGTTCTCGCGCCTACGCCCGGCGTCAGAAGCAGATCCTGAAAGTCCTCCGGTCCCCGATCGGCCGCCGCGGCAAGCGCGCCATGCAGCCGCCGGATCATCACGTCACCAGAGCGCACATCATGATGTTCCGGCATCACCAGATGCGGCAACATTCCCTGTTCCGGAGCGGCCTGTTCCGCGGTTCTCAGCGCGGATACTTCACGCGCCACCTTGTCCGGTCCCAGATCACGCAACAGGTCGAGTTGCGCGACACGACTCCTGTCCGCGCGCCGATCGGCAAGATTGACGATGTTTCCGAGCGGTTTTCCGTCGATGGCGCTGTGAGGGTCGGCAACGAAGCTCGTCAGCCCTTCCGACAGCCAGTGATAGCGACGGGCATAGCGGCTTCCCCCGTTCATACCCTGCTGCACGACCACCCAGCGGCCATCATCCGCCAGCACGAAACTGTGCAGATACAGGTTAAAGCCGTCCTGAACCGCAGCGCTGTCCACCTTGGCGACCAGTCGGCTCGCTCGCGCCAGCGCCGCGCCGTCCAGCCCTGTCATGTCCGCCACGGCAGTCAGTTCATCCGGCGTGTGCCGGGAATGTCGGCCCCGACCGCCACAGACATGCAGGCCCAGTTCATCGGACAAGGGGGCCAGCCCGCGCTTGAGGGCTCCCATCACGCTGGTTGTTATGCCTGAAGAATGCCAGTCCATGCCCATGACAGCGCCAAAGGACTGGAACCAGAAGGGATGGGCCAGACGTCGCAGAAATTCATCGCGTCCGTAATGATGGACAATGGCCTGTGTGATCACGGCTCCCAGACTGCTCATCCGATCGGCAAGCCACTGCGGCACGCGACCGCCATGCAGCGGCATATCGGCACTTCCGGATCGACGCGTCATGTCCACTCACCCTGCTTTTGCCTTGGGAAATGGTTTTATCAGTTATTCGCCATGCCTGGTATCGCAGTATCGGAAGCCGAGGTTCCACCTGTGATCGGACGCTTCCGGGCAGGGGTGATTTAGAACCGACAGGAGGGATGCGATCATGGCTTCCTCAGCCTGTGTCCTCAATGAAACGGACTGGCGAAGCATAGGGGCTCTCACAGAAGGATGCAGCCCATGCCGTTCTCTGCCGAACTCCATGACCGGATCGCTTCTCCATAGGGCAGGCATGTCCTGCCGGAGAAAGCCTGTTCGCTTTTTCAGGTTATGAGGATTTTTGATTTGAAACGGGATGTCATCAACGGGCGCTGCTTTATCAGGAGCGCACCATTCAGGCTGACTTGAAACAGATCGGGATAAGGTGAGTAAAACGTCTGTTCTCGTTTCTGGTGCATTTAGCAGGACAACCAGATGAAAGCCTGACAGTGTTCAGGGATGCTCCGGGCCTCAGCCCGGAGCGATAAGGCAAACTATTATTTCTTGCCCGGATAACCGGCTTCGATCTTCTGCTTCACGCTTTCTGGCAGAGCGACGTAATCGAGCTTCTGAGCCGTTGCATCACCCGTGCGGAAGGAGTGGTCGAAGAACTTGTAAACCGCGTCGGCGCGAGCCGCGTCCTTCGGGTTGGTCGGAACCAGCACGAATGTTGCGGAAACGATAGGCCACACGTTCTTGCCAGCGCCGTTCAGCAGATCGACAGCGAAGTGCGATGCATGATCCCAGTCAGCCGAAGCCGCAGCGGCGGAGAAGCTGCCGAGGTCAGGGGATACGAACTCGCCATCCTTGTCCTGCAGCTGGACTGTCGGGATGCTGTTGCGACGGGCGTAGGCATACTCGACGTAACCGATGCCACCTTCGGTCGCACGCACCGAGGAGCCGACACCATCATTGCCGCGAGCACCTGCGCCACCGGCCCACTGAACGGATGTCGCGGCGCCGACCTGATCTTTCCAGTCAGCGGACATCTTGGTCAGGTAGGATGTGAACACGAAGGTCGTGCCGGAGCCATCTGCGCGATGCACAGGAGCAATGGCGACGTCCGGCAGGGAAACGCCCGGGTTGAGAGCGGCGATCTTCGGGTCATTCCAGTTGGAGATCTTGCCGAGATAGATGTCCGCCAGCACGGAACCGTTCAGTTTCAGCTGGTTGGATGCAATGCCCGGAATGTTGACGATCGGCACGATGCCGCCGATGACCGTCGGGAACTGGTAAAGAGCGGACGATGTCAGCTTGTCGTCAGCCATCGGCGCATCGGACGCACCGAAATCGACCGTGCGGGCCGTCACCAGATTCTGGCCGGCGCTGGAACCGACGCTCTGATAGTTCAGGGAAACGCCAATCGCCGACTTCGCACCGTCACCCCAGGCCTGATAGATCGGTGCGGCAAAGCTCGAGCCAGCGCCGGTGATGTCGGCGGCGTGCGCCTGATGAGCCATGACCGGCGCCGCTGTCAGCAGAAGAGCGGTGAGAAAACGGGTTTTGTTGAGCATTCCCAACTCCATTGAAATAGCGCAGCGGCCGATGGGACCAAGGCCGCCGATGCATCGCTCTACCTCACGGAACCCGCGAGGGAAAATGATGAGTTGATGACAGTCCTTTAAAGACTGACACTGATCTTCCTTCTTTGCCAGACAGCAGGAATGAGCGCCCTGACAATGCCGGAGGCTTATGGGCAGATACTACGCCCGGGCTTCCCGTACACAGGGTAGCCAGACCTCGCAGCGGGTGCCCTGTCCGATCCGGCTGGTGATTTTCAGACTCCCGTCATGTCGGTCCACGATATGACGGACAATCGCCAGTCCCAGTCCATAGCCGGAGGCGGGCGCGTTGCGATTCCCATCCACCCTGTAGAATCGCTCGGTCAGACGGGGGAGGTGTTCCTCGTCGATACCGACGCCATTGTCCTGCACGACAAACGCCACCCCCGGCCGTCCCAGCAGGACCTTGTGTTCCGCGGACAGCGAAATCCTGACGGGACGGCCATCCGCGCCCGCATATTTCACCGCATTCTCGACGAGATTTACAATGACCCGGATAATCTGTTCCTGGTCTCCGAGAACAGGAATGTCGGTCGCTTTCGTCTCCAGCTGAACGTGCCGTGCGGCGCACAGGTTGCTCAGTTCATCGCGGACAAGCTCAACGACGTGTTTCGCATCTATGCTGCCCCGCGGTTTGCGGTGCTCCAGCATTTCGGCGCGGGACAGTTCAAGCAGTTGCTCGATCAGACGCTGCATCCGGTGCGCCTGGGTCGCCATGATCGCCAGAAACTGCTGCTGCGCGGCAGGGTCATCGGCGGCAGGACCGCGCAGGGTTTCAATGAATCCGATCAGGGCCGTCAGCGGTGTGCGCAGCTCGTGGCTGGCGTAGGCCACGAAGTCGGAACGCATTCTCTCAACGGCGTCACGTTCCGAACAATCCGTCAGAATGGCCAGAATATGGGCCGGTCCGGTCGCCAGCACTTCAGGTAACAGACGAAGATCGACCCGCACGACCCGTCGCACAGGAACCGTCAGCACGAACTCGGCGCTGGCCTTCACCATGACGCCATTGAGGTGCCGCATGGCGGAAAACACGTCCGGGTAGCGCATGATCGTGCCAAGGGCGTCACCAAACGCTTCGCGCGCCTCAATATTGGCGAAGCGGAGCGCGCCATGCCCGTCCAGTAGAACGGCGGCTTCCGGAAGAAGGTCGAGCACTTCCTCCAGAGACACCGAGGAGGTGCCGACTTCTTCCCTCCGGGCCCGCACGCTGCCGGGCAGCACGCGGGACAGACTGCGTCCCCGCAGGAACCATCCGGCCAGTCCACCTGTCAGGCAGACAGGAAGCAGGCAGGCCACAATATCTGCCGCCGTCATGTCCCGCTCTTTCCGAGAAGCGCGGGGATGTTATTCGCCCTCGCTGTCCAGCGCGTAACCCGCCGAGCGTACGGTGCGGATCAGATCCTTTTCATCCGGACCGTTGATCTCCTTGCGCAGTCGCCGGATATGCACGTCCACAGTGCGGATTTCGACGTGGATGTTCTCGCCCCAGATCGACCGCAGGATTTCCTCGCGTGAAAAGACCCGGCCCGGACGACGCATGAAGAATTCAAGCAGACGGAATTCCGTCGGTCCAAGCTGCACGGAACGTCCGCCGCGTTCCACACGGTGTTTGACCAGATCCAGAACGATGTCCTCGAACGCCAGTGTTTCCGCCGGGGCCTGAGTGCGGCGCAGGAGCGCCCGGATACGCGCTTCCAGAGTCGCCATGCTGACGGGCTTGGTCAGATAATCATCCGCGCCGGTCTCGAGACCACGGATCGAATCCGCTTCCTCGGAGCGGGCGGTCAGCATGATGATGGGTAGTTCATGACCGCCCGGGGAGGCCCGAAAGCGTCGGCAGAGATCAAGCCCGCTCGCTCCGCCGGGCAGCATCCAGTCCAGCAGGACCAGAGCGGGACGGAAGCTGGAAAAGGCGGCCTGTGCTGACTCGCTGTCTCCGGCGACCTCGACCCGGTACCCCTGTTTTTCCAGATTGTAGCGCAGCATGACCTGCAGGGCAGGATCATCCTCCACTACAAGGATGCGTAATCCACTGTTACCGGATGTCTCCGACATTCATATTCCTCAGGAAGCAGGATAGCTGCGACCGCCGCGGGGGCGAACGGCAGGCAGCATTTCGCCCGTTACGGCATAATAGACGCGTTCGGCGATGTTGGTCGTATGATCGCCGATACGCTCAAGATTCTTGGCCACGAACAGCAGATGGATGCAGGTCCCGATATTGCGGGGATCTTCCATCATGTAGGTCATCAGTTCACGGAACATGGCCGTGTAGAGCTCATCGACCGCCGTGTCGGACTGCCACACCGCGACAGCGCCATCCCGGTCCTTGGTGGTCAGGGCGTCGATGGCGCGGCGCAGGTTGTTCTGCACCAGATGACCCATATTCCGCAGACCCACCAGGGAGATGTTGCCTTCCGTCTCGAGCTTCATGGCCCGGCGGGCGATGGAGGAGGCGTAGTCGCCGATCCGTTCCAGATCACCGGTGATCTTCAGGGCCGCGACAATGGTGCGCAGATCGACAGCCATCGGCGAACGCAGGGCGAGGATACGGATGGCCAGCGCTTCGGCCTCCCGCTCCAGTTCGTCGACTTCCGGATCAAGCTCGGGCGCTTCCAGAGCCGCTTCCTCATCACCTTCCACCACGGCTTTTACGGCCTGTGCTGTCTGGCGCTCGACCAGTCCCCCCATCCGGGCCATCAGGCTGCCGAGATGCTCGAGTTCCTGCTCGTAGCTTTTGACGGTGTGTGTCGATTCAGTCATCGCCTGCTCTCCTCAGCCAAATCGACCGGTGATGTAATCCTGCGTCCGGGTTTCCCTCGGTGCCGTGAACATCCGGTCAGTGCTGTCCATTTCCACAAGTTCACCAAGATAAAAGAACGCAACCTGATCCGCGCAGCGCGCCGCCTGCTGCATGTTGTGTGTCACAATGGCGATCGTGAACTCTTTCTTGAGTTCATCAAGCAGTTCTTCGATGCGGGCCGTGGAGACAGGATCGAGAGCGGAGGTCGGTTCGTCAAGCAGAACGACCTCCGGACGGGTGGCGATGGTGCGGGCGATGCAGAGGCGCTGCTGCTGGCCACCGGACAGGGCCGTCGCGGAAGCCTTCAGGCGGTCTTTCACCTCCGCCCACAGGGCGACGCGCCGCAGCACGTCCTCGACACGACCATCCATCTCGGAGCGGGAGAGTTTCTCGTGCAGTTTCACACCGAAGGCGATGTTGTCATAGATCGACATCGGGAACGGCGTGGGCTTCTGGAAGACCATGCCCACCCGGGCGCGCAGCCGGTTGAGGTCAATCCCCTGTCCGATGATGTTGCGACCGTCAAACACGACCTCGCCGGTGGCCCGCTGGCCGGGGTAGAGGTCATACATCCGGTTGAGCACACGGAGCAGAGTGGATTTGCCGCAGCCGGAGGGACCGATCATGCCGGTCACCTTGCGGCGGGCGAAATCCATGGAGATGTTACGGAGCGCCTTGTGCTCGCCGTAATAGAAGTCGAGCGATTTTACGGAAATCGCCGGTTTTTCAGTGACAGCCTGTCCGTTGTCTGTCTGGGTGGTCATTCGTTTATGCTCCCTTACGGCCAAAGCCGACACGGACAAGAATATTGATGATCAGGACGCCTACCGTGACCAGCAGGGCGCCGGTCCATGCGAGCTGGACCCAGTCGTCAAACGCCGAACCCGCATACTGATAGATGGTGACCGGGAGGCTGGCCATCGGGCGTGTCAGGCTGACGGACCAGTCCAGATTGCCCAGAGAAGTGAACAGCAACGGGGCTGTCTCACCCGCCACGCGGGCCACGGCCAGCAGCACGCCGGTCAGGACACCCGTGCGGGCCGCACGCAGGCAGATGAAGAGAATGACACGCCACTTGGACGCGCCCAGCCCGATCCCGGCTTCCCGCAGGGAAACAGGCACCAGACGCAGCATGTCTTCCGTCGTGCGGACCACGATGGGCAGCGCCAGAATCGCCAGAGCCAGCGAACCGGCAAGCCCGGAGAACTGCCCTGTCGGCACCACAACCAGCTCATAGATGAACAGGCCGATCAGGATCGACGGCGCGGACAGCAGCATGTCCGAGACAAACCGCGTGGTGCTGGCCATCCAGCCACGTCCGTAATCCGCCAGATAGATGCCGCACATCATGCCGATCGGCGCGCCGATCAGGATCGACACGGCGGTCTGGATCAGACTGCCGACGATGGCGTTCGCCAGACCGCCGTTCAGTCCCGGCGAGGCCGTCGAATGGGTGAAGGTGATCAGCGAGAGGCCGCCCGCGCCGCGGATGATGAGTGTGAACAGGATCGAGCCCAGCGCGATCAGCGCCACAGCAGTCGCGCTGATGCTGAGCACGGTCGCCAGCCGGTCCATGAGACGCCGACGCATCGCGAGGGAGCTGTTGACCTTCCAGCCGTCCACCGCAACTGCCTGCGACGGACGATGAGTTTCGTTCGGCCGGGTCATGTCACCGCCCTTCCTTCTTGCCGGATACACCCAGCAGAACACGGGAAATCGCCAGCGCGACAAAAGACATCGCCATCAGGATCGCGCCCAGCGCCATCAGCGCCGACAGTTTCACGCTGCCGGCCGGGCTCTCGGGAAACTCGAGCGCGATCAGGGAGGCGATGGTGTTGCCCGGCGCAAACAGGGACCAGCCGATCTTGTTGGCGTTTCCGATCACGAAGGTGACGGCCATCGTTTCGCCCATCGCCCGCCCCATGCCGAGCACGACGCTGCCGACGACCGCGCTTCTGGACCAGGGCAGGATGACGTTACGCATGACTTCCCAGCGCGTTGCCCCGAGTCCGAAGCCACTTTCCTTAAGCACGGCAGGGATGGACGTGAACACGTCGCACATGACCGCCGTGACAAACGGCATGATCATGACGGCGAGGATCAGGCCACCCGTCATCAGACCCGTCCCGAACGGCGCGCCCGCCACCAGCGCATCGACAACCGGAACGTGACCGAACCAGTGGTGCAGGGTGGGCTGCACATAGCGGGCGATCAGTGGCACGATGACGAAGAAGCCCCACATGCCGAAGATGATGGAGGGGACCGCCGCGAGAAGCTGCACGGCCATGCCGACAGCGAACGAAATGCGGGCAGGAGCCATCTGGGTCAGCCAGAACGCCGCGCCAAAAGCCAGCGGAACAGCGACGACAAGTCCGATCAGACTTGTGACAATCGTGCCGAAGACGGGAGCCAGCGCGCCAAAATGCTGCGTGACAGGGTTCCAGATGGAGGTCGTGAAAAAGGAGGGGCCAAATGTCTCGAACGCCTTCATCCCTCCGCTGATCATGACGAGAATGATCCCGCCAAGCAGCAGCAGGACACCAATCCCCGCCGTCGTCACCAACCACCGAAAAATGGAATCGCCGTTCAGGCGGGATCCGGCTCCAAGCATCGTCTCTTGCGCTTCTGTGCTTTCCGGCGGCTTCCCGGGAACTGTTCCAGCCGTCCGCGCTATACCGTTCATGAATCAGACGCTCCGCTTTCTGATACGGCCCGACCATTACTTAACGGTCATCAACCGGGCAACCGTGGAATGACATGTGGGTTCATGACATTTTTATTGCGTCTTTCCGATAAAGCCCGGCCGACCGGGCTTTTGCTCCGTCATCGTCTTTGGAAAGCACGTATTTTTAATGGGGATGGATCCCGCAGAAATAGATTTCTTTATGATTTTCCCGGGCTCCTTTCCTGCCGTATGGTGAAGCGCAAGTGGTGACCACAACAGAGAGTACAGCCGGATCATGACGCATCGCAAAATCATGGCAGCAGGAGCCTCCGCCCTGATGATCGGGACATTATCAGCCTGCGCAGAGACACAGCCTCCCAGGGAGCACAGGATCGGTATGGCCAATCCAGCCTCTGTCTACTGCCAGAAAATCGGCGGTCGCCTCGAAATGCAGCAGGGCGCTGACGGTGTTCGCGGCATCTGCCATCTGCCGGATGGCGCCTCCATGGAGGAATGGGCCCTGTTCCGGCGCGATCACGCCAGCCCCACAAAAGGAGACGAGCCGCGATGACAGATCGTTTCAGCGCCCTCTGGGAAGAACGCTACGGACCCGACGTGCCGGTTCCGTCCGTCACACCGGACGCGATCACGGAAAGTCTGATGGCCCACCGGACCGTGCGCGCCTATCTTGATACCCCGTTGCCGGAAGGCGCGCTGGAAGCGGCCATCGCCGCCGCACAGTCCGCTTCTTCTTCCTGCAACATGCAGATATGGAGCGTGGTGGCGATCGAGGATCAGGCCCGCAAGGACCGTCTGGCGACGCTGGCCAGCAATCAGGCCCACATCCGGCAGGCGCCCCTGCTGCTGGTCTGGCTGATCGATTTCGGACGTCTCAAGCGTCTGGGCGAGACGGAAGGGCAGCCGACGGAGAACCTTGATTATCTCGACACCTTCATGGTCGGGGCGGTGGACGTGGGCATTGCGGCGCAGAACGCCGTCGCATCCTTTGAGGCCGCCGGTCTCGGAATCGTCTATCTCGGCGCGATGCGCAACAACAGCGAGGCGGTGGCGAAGGAACTCAATCTGCCGCCCCTGACAGCCGTGGCCTTCGGTCTGAGCGTCGGTTTTCCGGACCCCGACAGGCCGGCCCATATCAAGCCGCGCCTTGCTCCGTCAGTCGTGCTGCATCGGGAGCAGTATGATGCGAGCGGCGAGCAGGAAGGCGTCACCCGCTACAACGATGTCTATGCCGCCTTCCAGAAAGCCGAGGGTCTGCCTGAGAAACGCTGGGCGGACGCGACGCTGCCCCGCCTTGCTTCACCAAAGGCGCTGCATGGGCGGGACCATTTGCGGGATGTGCTGGAAAAGCAGGGGTTTCGTCTTCGGTAACCCTGACATGTTTTGACACACTGTCTTCGAGGCAGGATGCTGGACAGGCATTTTCGGTGAACACGGGAAGCGGACTCCTGCTTCCCGGTCGTTCGGTTCCGAAGAAGAGACGGGCGGAGAGTGCGTCCGCTCCGGCTTAAGGAGTGCCAGACATGTCAGCCTACAAAACCCTGCGCGAAGCCATTGAAAAGAAGAGCGCCGTCAACTTCACACTGAGCGGCAAGGCCCAGAGCGGTTCACCCCATGTGCTCGGCAAGGGCGACAACGTGGGAAAGGTTCTGATGTATCGTGGTGAAGATGCGCACGAAAAGCGCGTGCCGCCACAGGGCGAATGGAGCTGCATCGCAGTCTCCGATCTGTCCGATGTCGAACTTGCGCCGGACGTTCCGTTCCATGTGGGACACCCGCCCGAGAAACATCGGGCGGAAATCCGCGAAGTCGATATCGAACTGGGCTGAGCGCCCGTCAGGACTGTTCCCCGCTTGCGCGCGGGGAGCAGTCTTTCCCGTCAGACAGCGATCTTCGGGAACCAGGGCTCGTCCTGCTTCCGCTTCGTCTCGAACGCCTCGATGGCGTTTTCGCGCTTCAGCGTCTGACCAATATCATCCAGCCCTTCAAGCAGCAGATGCTTGCGCAGCGGATCAATCTCGAAGCTGATTTCCTGTCCGTCCGGACGGATGACCACCTGACGCGCCAGATCGACCGTAATGCGGCTGTTGGCCCCCTGCGAGGCGTCGCCCATCAGTTCATCGCAGACTTCACGCGGCAGACGGATCGGCAGGATGCCGTTTTTGAAGCTGTTATTGAAGAAGATGTCGGCAAAGGATGGCGCGATCACGCAGCGGATGCCGAAATCGAGCAGCGCCCAGGGCGCATGCTCACGCGACGAACCGCAGCCGAAATTCTCGTGCGTCACAAGAATCTCCGCCTTGCGATACGGCTCCCTGTTCAGCACGAAATCCGGGTTTTCCGAGCCGTCCGGGCGATAGCGCATGCCGTCGAACGCATGCACGCCAAGACCGGTGCGCTTCGTCGTCTTGAGGAAGCGGGCCGGAATAATCTTGTCCGTGTCGATATTGGCCTCGGGCAGAGGTGCCGCGATGGCCGTCAGAGTGGTGAATTTCTCCATCGGTCTTCGTCCTTCTCTGCCGAAATCAGTTCGTAAGCTCACGGGCGTCGGTCAGCACGCCGGTCACCGCCGCCGCCGCCGCCATCGCGGGGGACAGCAGATGGGTGCGACCACCCGGTCCCTGACGCCCCTCGAAGTTGCGGTTGGAGGTCGAGGCGCACCGCTGTCCCGGCGTCAGCTTGTCCGGGTTCATGCCGAGGCACATGGAGCAGCCTGCCTCACGCCATTCGAAACCGGCGTCGAGGAACACGCGGTCCAGACCTTCTTCCTCGGCCTGCGCCTTCACCAGACCGGAGCCCGGCACGATCATCGCCCGCACGCCATCGGCGACCTTGCGACCGGCTGCGATGGACGCCGCCGCCCGGAGATCCTCGATACGACTGTTGGTGCAGGAGCCGATGAACACCACATCGACCGGCGTTCCCGCGATTTTCTGTCCGGCCTTCAGGTCCATATAGTCCAGCATGCGAACCATCTGCGCCCGCTTGGCTTCATCGGGTTCATCAGCCGGGTCCGGTACCGTGCCATTGATCGGCAGCACATTCTCAGGGCTGGTGCCCCATGTCAGGCAGGGCTCGATCTCTTCGGCGCGCAGCGTGATTTCCGTGTCGTAAACGGCGCCTTCATCGGCGGCGAGCGTCTTCCAGTAAGCAACGGCCTGATCGTAGCCTTCGCCCTTCGGTGCAAAACGGCGACCCTTCACATATTCGAATGTCGTCTCATCCGGGGCGATCAGACCAGCGCGCGCGCCCGCTTCGATGGCCATGTTGCAGACCGTCATGCGGCCAGCCATGTCCAGTCCGCGAATAGCGGAACCGCAGAATTCGATGACATGACCGGTGCCGCCAGCCGTTCCGATCCTGCCGATGATCGCCAACACCACGTCCTTCGCCGTTACGCCGGGAGCAAGCTCACCCTCGACGGCGATCTTCATGTTCTTGGCGGGCTTCTGCAGGATGGTCTGCGTGGCCATCACATGCTCGACCTCGGAGGTGCCGATGCCGAACGCCAGAGCGCCCATCGCGCCATGCGTGGAGGTGTGGGAGTCGCCGCAGACGATCGTCATGCCCGGCAGCGAGATGCCCTGCTCGGGACCGACCACATGCACGATGCCCTGATTGGCCGACAGCAGCGGGAAATACGGAACGCCGAATTCCTTGACGTTGCGTTCCAGCGTCTCGATCTGATTGCGGCTTTCCGGCTCCTCGATCGGCTGGGTGCGATCGGAGGTCGGCACGTTGTGGTCAACAACTGCGATCGTGTTTTCCGGATGACGCAGTTTGCGCCCGGCCAGACGCAGCCCTTCGAACGCCTGCGGGCTGGTCACCTCATGCACAAGGTGACGGTCGATATACAGGATGGCGGTCCCGTCCTCGAGGGTATCGACAACGTGGTTGTCCCAGATTTTGTCGAACAGAGTACGCGGTGACATGGCCAATCCTGATTATCCCGAAATGAAGCAGACCTTTGCCCCCCGGCCATACGGACCGTCAAGTTCGGTCTTGCACAATGATGGTGCGTGCAGGGCGAGGAAGCAGAAAGACCCGCTACTTATTATAACATGCGGACAGCGTCTTCGATATTCCGCTCTTTCCCGGAAAGTGAGGTGCGAAGGCCGGGAGATCAAGAAGGGCGCTGCTCTCCACCTGTTTATTTCGGCAAGACCGGGATCAAATGGACGCGTCTCTTTGTAGCGTTCAGAGACAAAGCCCTGAAAAGCGCGTGTGCAAAGCAGAAAGACGCCGCGACAGATATGTCGTTCTCTGAGGGGAAGATGAGACGTCAGTTCCTCAATTTTTCCGGCGGAAGAGGAAAACAGCCTCAGGAACCATCAGAAAACAAAGGGGAAAAGTTTCCACTTTACCCCTTGTGACCAGTCGACCCATTCTTTGCGGGTTCCGAGTATCTTTTCCTCGGCTCTGATCCTCATGATCTGCATCCACCAGGTGAAGAGAAGAACCACGGTGTTATGAATCGTGGGATATTGCAGAAGAAAAGCCATCTGCATCAGAAGATAACCGGCATACATCGGATGACGGATAACTCTGTAGGGACCGCCGGTTTTCAGTTGTCGCGATGCGGCGATGATTCCGAAGCTTCTGCGTAGGGACAGTTTGGCGGTGAGGCTAAGCAGGATGCCGATCAGAGCCAGACTGCCGCAGAGCACGCTTGGAAGAACAGGGGGAACCTGCGGCGCCGCGACGACGAGCAGACTGGCATATGTTCCCAATACGGCAACGAGCCAGTCACGCCAGTTGTGGCTGAGAGGGCCGCGCTGTCGGATGACCGTAAAGGTCATGTCGAGCAGAGCTTCCGCCATATAAAGGCATGCCACGATATTATGTGTGACGAAAACAGGCGTGAAATTCTTGAAGACGAAATAACAGCCGGCACCCAGAAGCAGGAGTTTTTCGCCGCGTTCAATCAGAGGTGCATAAGGCGTCATGAAGGAAGACACGCTTCATCGTTGATAGGAATTTTTTAATTATGGATATTTCGGTAAATATTTGATTGCCTGAGGCAACACAGGGGAGGCGTTTCCTGTTCAACAGAAAACGCCTCCCCTTGACCCTAAAGAACGCCGTAACGCGGGGGTTTACTGAACGACGGTGCTGCCCTGTTGCACCGGGGCGACAACATCCTGGATCGGGAATTTCGTTTTGATATCCGCCGTCCGGGAAAAATCCAGCGCCGACTGGATGCGCTGCTGATCGTCAGGTTCAGGCTTCAGGCCGAGCGCGACATTCCACTGATCGATCGCCTCGGTTTTCCGGCCGAGATCCCAGTACGCCACGCCCAGATGATAATTTACTTCCGGGTCGAGCGGCGTCTGTTCGGCGGCCCGTTCGATCAGTTCCGAACCGTGAGGCAGATCGCCTGAGCGCAGCAGAACCCAGCCAAGACTGTCGCGGATGGCGGCGTCGTCAGGATCGAGGGCAAGCGCCCGCTTCAGAAGTTCGGTGGCTTCAGTCAGATGCAGTCCACGCTGCGCCCAGCCATAGCCGAGAAAGTTCAGCAGCAGTGGTTCATCGGGAACCATCTTGCGCGCTTCCTGCAGATCCGCCTCGGCTTTCGGCCAGTTGTTGGTGCGTTCATAGGCCGCGGCCCGCTCGAACAGCAGCGTCCAGTCCAGGGTCTGGCTGGCGCGGGCATTGGTGATCGCCTTGTTGAACGCATCAATCGCAGCGGGCCAGTCCTTGCTTTCCGAGAGGATGGTGCCGAGCGAGCGGAGGGGCAGTACGAGGTTCGGCGCATCGTGAGACAGACGCTCCAGCGTCTTGCGGGCGTCCGCATGGTTGCCGAGCTGATCTTCCAGCATGGCCACGCGATACTGTGCGACGCGGATCAGCGGATTGGTGTCCGGCAGATTCTGCAATACCGCGATGGCGATGTCTTTATGTCCCAGACTCTCTTCAATTTCCGACAGCATCAGGCGTGCGATGGCCATCGTCGGATCAAGGGTCAGCGCCATGCGCAGCATCATGGCCGAGGCGATGTTGATCTGCTGCATGCTGTCCACTTCCGGCGCATGCAGGGCCTGCTGCCGGAGAATGAAGGCGACCAGTACATAAGCATGCGCCACGCCATCGCGGGCGGTCGGTACGGGCGGGCTGTCGATGGCTGCCTGTAACTCGGGTTCGGCGAGGGACAGGACAGTGTCACTGCCCGTCGCCGCACGGAGCAGGTTCCGGGCGTCGCTCTGATGCCCTGTCTGCCAGAGCAGGTTGGCGCGCGCGCGGTTGATCAGCAGGTCGCTGGCGGGGAAGAGCTGGTTGGCCTTGTCGAACAGCGTTCTGGCCTGCCCGGTGTCCCCGGCAAGAAGAGCGATCAGAGCGGCGTGACCGACATAGAAAGGAGCGGCGGGCGACGCGCTGTGCTTCGGCGAGGTGAGAAGCGCGATGGCGTCCGTGTATTTCTTTTCTCCGGCAAGACACCATGCCTGCAGAAGGGGCGACAGGATGTTGGTCAGGGCATCGGAGGGCATGCTCCGATAGGCTTCGGACGCCTCCTGCCAGCGGTCATGCAGCACGGCGTCATTGCCGAGGACAAAGGCGGTCAGAATGCTGCGACCGCCTGCTTTCGCCAGAGTCTGACGCGCCAGATCCACGGCGTTGGAGGCTCCGGCCAGAGCGGCTTCGGAGAAGGCCTGCCGGAGCAGTTCCATATTGTTCGGGTCTTTCGCCAGCGCCGCGCTGTAGGCCTGCGCGGCCGTGGCGTAATCATTGGCGCGTGCGGCGACGAGTCCCACCAGAAAATCCGGAGCATCCACCGGCACAAACGGAGCTGCGTTCGTCTTCGGTGGTGTGGTCGGCGCCTTCTGTCCCGCAGCTATCGCGCTACTGGACAGAAGAGAAGCCAGCAGCAGGGCGGACAGGACAGGACGAATTGGCATGATGGCGATGAGCCCCTGACGATGTGTGAATGGGATGGTCGCATCCCGTGGCTGTAACGGCCATGGGAAAGATTTAACCCGGCAAGCGTGATCGGCCAACCACAAGCCTGTTTGCTTGATGAAGTTTGAAAAAGGATGGATGCAGAAGAGGTTCCCTCTGGTTCATTCATGACGCAACAGTCACGCGATGAAGTCGGAAATTCTGTCCAACCGCAGCATTTTCCAGCATGGAAGTACATTTCTTGTGGCTGGTCTTGTGGCTGGACGGTCTGATTTCTTTGGCGGCTCAGCGGACCATGCCCTGCTTTTCTGTGCGGAATGCGGATGATCTCCTTCTGACAGGAGGACGGGCCGCCACTCTTTCTTTATAGAAGGAGTGCAGAAGGTGTGGAGAGTCTGGTGACCATGGACGCTGGTGCGGTTGCGGCGCTGCTGGAGTTGCAGATTGAGTGGGGCGTTGACGTCCTGCTGGATGAGGAGCCTCACGACCGGTTTGCCGAGTGGGCGACCGAACAGGCGGCGCGCACGGCAAATCAGGCGGCTGTTCCGGCGATCGAGCGTGCTGTCAGGAATGTCGAACCGCGACCACCGACCGCCCGCAAAGAACTGCACTCCCCGGCTGCCGCATTATCGGCCGCTCCTGAGGCCACGCTACGGGCGCTGGACGGGATCACGACCATTGAGGCGCTGGAAAAAGCTATTGACGGTTTCGTGGCCTGCAATCTGCGCGGCACGGCGACTCACACCGTCCTGCCGCGTGGCCCGGTCGGTGCGCGCGTGATGGTGATCGGCGATGCGCCGGATGCTGATGAAGACAGGAGCGGTGTCGTTTTTTCGGGGGAATCCGGAAGCCTTCTGACCCGTATGCTCGCCTCGATCGGGCGAAGCCGGGAGGAGATGATTCTGGCCCCGGCGATTCCATGGCGTCCACCGGGGGGACGACCTCCATCTCCCGTCGAGGTTGCGCAATGTCTGCCCATGCTTCTCAGAAGTATAGCCCTCTATCAGCCCGAAAGGCTGGTTTTGTGTGGCGGACTGGCAACAAGGATGTTGCTCGGACCGGACGTAAATCCTGCCCGTGCACGCGGTTGCTGGCGCACGACGTCATGGGGTCCGGAGGGGGGGGGGCAGAGGCCGGTCATGGCGATGCGGCACCCTTCCCAGTTGCGGGCAGGAGCGACCGCTCGCCGTCAGATATGGGATGACATGCTGTTACTTGCGGTAACACTCGATGGCACCGTGAATTAAGTAACGTAATAGTGGAATAATGAAGGCAGGGCGGCAGGAATAGAATCAGGTAGAGGCATCTCTCTACCACTTGTGACAATCACAGGAATTCAAGCGTTTGCAAGGAGTATTCCTGAGTGAAGCTTGCCTGTTGCCGTGCGATGATTGTCAGCAAGCTTGCATTTTGCAGTGGGAACTTATAGACCCCCGCCACCATGCGAGCCATAGGTCATATTTCCCACTCGATCGCCGCCAGGTTTCTGCTTGCCGGCGCTGCCTTGCTGACGGGAGCATCCTTCGCCAGTGCGCGGCCGCTGCCGGTTCCCCCTGATGGTGGAGAGCCGCAGTCATCGGACCGGTCGAGGCACGATGGTCATGGAAGCGATGAAGTGGCCATGGCGGTGTCGCGTCTGCCCTATGGCGGGCCTGATGATGCGGGTGTTGCGCTGCCTCGTCCGCTCTCGTCGGACATGGCGACCCTTGTGCGGGCCATTTTCCGACTTCAGCGACAGAGCGCTTTCAGCGAGGCGCTGGCCAGCACGACCCGTCTGACTGACACCACGCTTCTGGCCGACATTCTGGCCGAAAGAATTCTCAGCCCCTCCTACCATCCCAGTGCTGCCGAAATGCGGCGCTGGCTGCATGACCACGCTGATATGGCGGATGCACCGGCGGTCTACTCGCGTCTGGCATCGCTTTCGGAGCGTGGGGTGCCGCTTCCTCCGGCTCCTTCTCTCGCCATGCTTGGCGGCGCGCGCGCCGGGATCGCCAACGGGTCGATGGATCGTGCCTTCGTGCGCAATGCGCTGCTGGACCGCACGGTTATGGAACGCGCCGCGCTGGGTGCAAAAGGGGCGGACAGCGCCCTGCATCTGATTGCGATCACGCCGGGCATGACGCCACCCTATGCAGCACAGCTGGGTGGGGAAGTCGCTCAGGCTCTTCTGAGTCAGGGAGCCTTTGCCGCTGCGGAGAAAACCGCCCGCGAGGCTTTCCGTCGCGGCAACGAAAAGGTTGGTTTCCCCGCCTATATGGCCGGGTTGGCCGCCTGGGCGCAGGGGCACAAAGCGGAAGCCGTGGCCCTGTTCGAGAAGGCCTCCCGTGCGCCGCTCGTGACGCCGGAGCTGATCTCGGCAGCGGCGTTCTGGGCGGCTCGCGGGCATCAGGAGCTTGGAGAGATGACGTCTTTCCGCCCCTGGCTTCAGCGGGCCCAGGCAGCTCCGACCAGCTTTTATGGCCTGCTGGCGCGTCGTATGATGGAGCGCGTGCCGCACCATGTGATGCGTGACAACGCTGTGCAGGATGCCGCTCTCGAAGTTTCGGCGGACGCAGCGCCTTCCGAACCGCTCCTGACGGAAATCGATGTGGAAGCCGTGGGCGCTACCCCGGTGGGCCGCCGCGTGTTCGCCCTGTTGCAGGTGGGTGAGCAGGAGCGGGCGGAGCAGGCGCTGCGTCGCTACTGGCCGCAGATCGTGCGTGATACCGCTCTGGCGCAGTCCTTCCAGCTTGTGGCCGCTGCGGCCGGACTGAACGATCTGGCGCTGGAAATGGCGGATTCCGTTCAGGCGATGGAGCAGTCTTCCGGCAAGCACGGCGAGCATCTGCCGCTGCCTGCGCTGCACCCGCGCCATGGGTTCACCGTCGATCCGGCGCTGGTCTATGCCCTGACCCGTCTGGAATCCAATTTTGATCCGGGCGCGGTCTCTGGTGCGGGGGCGCACGGTCTCATGCAGATCCAGCCCGGCACGGCAGGCTTTGTGACAGGACAGGCGGACCGGTTCGCGTCCTCGCCGCAGGTGCTGCATGACCCCGGCCTGAACCTTGAAATCGGTCAGCGGTATGTGAAATATCTTGCCCATCTGAGCTGGGCCGGACAGGCGGCGCCAGAGGGTGGTGATCTTATCCGTCTGCTGGCGAGCTACAATGCCGGGCCGGGTTCGATTTCCCACTGGGAGGCGAGTGCGGGTGTGTCAGAAGATCCGCTGCTCTACATGGAACGCCTGCCGAATGGTCAGACGCGGGCCTATGTGATGCAGGCCTTCTCCTATCTCTGGACCTATGCCGACCGCCTCGATCTGCCAACGCCGTCTCTGGAAGCGCTGGCGGACGGCCAGTGGCCGGGCTTTGGTCCGGAGCTCAAGCTTGCAGCTCCATCGCGTCTGCATCTGGCGTCTGCGAACATCTCTCCGACCATTCACTGACTGGTCGGCTTTGAAAGACGCTCTTCTCTTTAATAAATGAGCGATCAAGCAGGGCTCTGCCCTGCACCCGGAAGGGATCACAGACCCCTTCACCCCTTTAATTTAATAAATTGGGATCAAAGGGACTGCGTCCCTTTGTAGGGTTCGGGGCAAAGCCCCGAGAAACGTAAGGCGAACCCGTCAGCCGCGGAAACCTAAATCCCCGTCATCTCGACAATCCAGCGCGCCACGGCCTCGCCGAGCAGCTTGTAGCCGAAATCGTTCAGATGCAGCCCATCGGGAGACAGCTGTTCGCGGGTGATGTGATACTCGGCGCACCAGGATTTCATCAGCGCGTAGCGGTTGAAGAACGGGATGTTCATCTCGATGGCGAGCGCCGGCACGGCGTCCCGGAAAGCCGGAAAGCCCGGCAGTTCTTCCAGCATCTTGCACCACTGCGGCCCGATCATGCCCAGATCGCACCCGTCCTCCCGACGCAGACGCTCCAGATCATCACGGGTCTGGTCAATGAAGCTGGTGACGGGTTTTTCTTTCCAGACATCGTTCGTGCCGCCCTGCCAGATGACCAGATCGGCGCGGTCGTCGATCACCTGCTGAAGCCGGGCGTGCATTTCCTCCGCGCCATCCCCGCCGATTCCGCGATTGATGATGGTCACACCGTTCGGCATGTAAGGTTGCAATGTCCGCTCCACGACCGGACACAGGCCATTTTCAGGCGCGCTTGCGCCGACGCCTTCGACGGTGGAGGAGCCGAACAGGCAGATCTTCACGGAGGAACCGGCCTGCAATAGCCGGGTCAGACGGGGGAAATGGCTCATGGTATCGGTTCCTGTGTCTGTTGGCGGCGTCCCCGCAGGGGGCGGTGCTGCTCAGGAGGCGGCCGGCTGCTTCGGTTCCGATGGCTTCACCAGCCCACGCGCACGGTTACGTTTACGCTCGTACACAACCGTCACACAGTAGAGAATCCACAGGCCAGCAATGTTGATCACGACCTGAAACAGCCAACCTTCCCCGAAGGTGGTGAAGATCAGACGACCGATCAGGTCCAGAACCGTGCCGACCGTAAAGACTTCCAGCGAATGACGCCCGCACAGCGCCAGCGCCTGCCCCAGTCTTGTCTCCGAGAACTGCCGGGCAAGCTGCGACGACTGCACCAGATAGAAGATGGCCAGAACATCCAGCAGCCGCAGGGGAGCCAGCGTGCTCTTGTCGGGAGAGGGCAGGGCGAGCGGACGAATGGTCGGCAGCCCCCACTGCGTCCATGGAAAAGCCTCAAGCAGCGAGAACATCAGATAGCCCCCGCAAAGAATCTTCAGCCAGGAAAAGGAAGGCAGGTTCCCGTTGTGACGACCGGCCTCGATGGCCCCGCATGCGCCGAGCACGAACAGGAACTGCCATGCCAGCGGGTCGAAATACCAGCCATCGGGATCAAGCCAGTTGGGGAAATTGACACTGGGGTCGATGTTGATCAGCAGCCACAGGGCGAAGCTCAGTCCCAGCGCGAGGAAACGGTTGAACCGGATCACGCAGAACATCAGGGGAAAGGCCCCCAGCAGCACCATGTAAAGCGGCAGGATGTTCAGGTTGGACGGCAGGGCGTCCAGCAGAAACACACGCCAGAAATTGGAAAGACCGTACGCCAGTTCGGGCTCAAGGAAATCGACGGGAACAGGTGTGAAATTGCGCCATGTGCGGATGATGACGACAAAGGCCAGCATCATCAGCGTCTGGGCGATGTAGAGCTTGCCACAGCGGATGGCGATCTTGCGGAGCGTCTCCGGCACGCCGTATTTCGGAAAACCTCGTCCGTAAGCCAGCCAGGAGGCGTATCCGGCCAGCAGCACGAAAATTTCCGCGGCGTCGGCAAAGCCAAGGTTCCGGATGGTCAGCCGGTTGAGGAGGTTCTGTGGCATATGGTCCACGAACATCATCAGCAGGGCGATCCCGCGCAGGGCGTCCACGCGATGGTCGCGGACCCGTTTGGTGGCGGGCGCAGCGTTCAGGGCGACCGTGGCCCTGTCTGTCCGGCCTTCAGGAGAAGAGTGGTCGGAAAGCGGGAAAGAGGAGGTCGTGGCGGTCATGTCCTGTCCTGCACGGCTGCGGCAATGGAGTGGTCGCCGGAAACACGCGCCTTATAGCAATCAATCACGGAAGGGTGAGAGCCGCCATCCGGCTTTCTGATGCATTTTTCGGAGACACTGGTATCCATGCAACATTCTTTCAGGAGACGACGGGCGTAACAGGCCGATCCGGCGATCGACCGTATGCCGCAACCATGACAGGGAATGCTTTATGAGGCGTTCCGGTGAAAGATTGGTGCGCATTCCATCTGGTCGTTCCGGTTTATAGACGCCATATACACCCTCACAGCAGAGAAAAGAGGCGATGTCATGGCCGAGCAGCGGGTTCCCTCGCGTGAGGAAATCGAGACAGTCATCAGGAGTGTCGTCGAACCGACCAGTGGGCGGTCGCTGCTGGAAATCGGGCAGATCGAAGCCTGTCAGACCGCTGCCGGACGCATCCGCCTGACGCTGGCCGTGGCTCCGGCTCTTGCTGCGCATCTCGAAAAAAGTGCTACCGCCGCCGAACAGGCGCTGGACAGGGCGTTTCCGGAATGGCGCGCCAGCGTGCTGCTGACGGCGCACCGTCCGACAGCGCCCAACCCGACAACATCACGACCGGAGCCGAAAGCCGGAGGCGGACATCGGCCCCTGGGGGGCGTCGGGAACAGGGACGCGTCCGAACCGCTTCTGCCGCAGGTTCGTACCGTGATCGCCGTCTCGTCAGGCAAGGGCGGCGTCGGCAAATCGACCACCGCCGTCAATCTGGCGGCCGGACTGGCGCTGGAAGGAATGTCGGTCGGGCTGATGGACGCCGATGTCCACGGTCCTTCGCTGCCGCGTATGCTCGGCATCAGCGGCAGACCCGAAGTCCGCGACGGCAAACTGATCCCGGTTGAGGCGTGGGGACTGCGCGCGATGTCCATCGGCATGCTTGTCGATGAAACACAGGCGATGGTCTGGCGCGGCCCGATGGTCATGGGCGCGATCGGTCAGCTTCTCGGCGATGTCGCGTGGGGCGAACTGGACGTTCTGGTGATCGACATGCCGCCGGGAACGGGAGACGCGCAGCTCACGCTGGCGCAGAAAGCCGTCCTGAGCGGCGCGATCATCGTCTCGACGCCGCAGGACATTGCACTGCTGGATGCGCGACGCGGTGTGGCGATGTTCGAGAAGACCCGCGTGCCGGTTCTGGGGCTTGTCGAGAACATGTCCTATTTCTGCTGCCCGAACTGCAATCACCGCACGGAGCTGTTCGGTCACGGCGGCGCTCGGGAAGAAGCGCGACGGCTCGATGTGCCGTTCCTCGGCGAAATTCCGCTGCTGGCCGACATCCGCCTCAGCGCCGATGAGGGTGCGCCGATTGTGGTGAGAGCGCCGGAGAGCGAGGCCGCGAAGGCCTACCGCTCGCTCGCGGCTGGCGTGGCCGGGGTTGTGCGGAAACTGCCACACAGACGGTAATCACGGTCTGAGAACAGGTATATTTTTTGTTCCTTTTTTGAGATGGCGCTTTATGTTAATATGTAACTAAATATTGGCGTCCATGTCATTTTGTTAACGGTTCGGCTGTGGGCGCATCAGACAGGTTTGAGGAATACCCTGATGTCGAGCGTAACGAATGGCGGGTCTGTTTCGGGCACAACCACCAGTTCCGGGGATGTGACGCAGAATGTCGATTCCGGAAATGGGGAGCTTGTCACCACGGTTGGAAGCGGAGGTGTGGTGACGTCTGCTGTTCTGGGGGCTTCGGCAGAGACCTACGCAAGAGAAGACCTGATTGTAGAATCAGGAGGAGCGTCCTTTTTCACGTCGGTCACTCCAGCCGATTCAGCCAGTGTCGTTGTCCGTAATGCAATAGTGCAGGAAGATGTGTACGGGCTGAGCACCAGCGCCGTTTTTTCCACGACCATCGCAGAAATACAGAATAACGTTCATGGATGGGGCGGCGGCGCTGAAGTCTATTCAGCGAGCCAGTATATTCATGCTGGCGGAGAATCTTACGGCGCGACGTTTGCGGGAGCGCCGGATGGCAGTTTTCTTCCTAACCAGAATGATCCCTATTGGGGTTACACACCGATTACCTATTCCGCCGCTGATGCGACGCAATATGTTGAGTCTGGCGGACTGGCGAAAAACACAACGTTAAATGCCTACTCTGAGCAGGTCGTCTCCGGTGGCGGCATCGCACGCGATACGACGGTCAACAGTGGCGGAGAACAGATTGTTTCCTCTGGTGGTTCAGCCGTCGATACGACCATCAACGCCTACGGTTCATCCTTCGTCACATCTGGCGGCACGGCGATCGACGTGGATGTCGGCTCCGGCGGTGTCCTGAGCGCCGGCAGTGGCGCGACGCTGACGGACATCACGCTTGAGAACGGCGGCAGGCTGGACGTGTCGAAAGACACGCTGTTCACGGACCGGATCGCGCTCAATGGCGGCACGATCGACATCACGGACCTGACTGGTTCCGGGACACCGGATTACACATTCAGCGGCGATAACAGACTGACGATCACCCGCGACGGTGTGAGCGAGACGATCCTGTTTGACGGCGTCTATGATCCCACCAAACTGCTCGTCACGACCGACACTGATGGCAGCACGCTGATCGATTACGGCACGCCCGCGCCGTGCTACTGCCCGGGCACGCTGATCGCCACGGCGGAAGGCGAAACTCCCGTCGAGGCGCTGGAAATCGGTGATCTGGTCCGCACGGCGTCCGGCGCGCTGCGTCCCATCCGCTGGATCGGTCGCCGCGCCTATGACGGCGTGTTCGCCCGCGGCAATCCGGACCTGATCCCTGTGACCTTCGAGAAAGGGTCTCTGGGCCACAACCTGCCGAAGCGGGCGCTGACAGTTTCTCCGCTGCACGCGATGTTCGTGGAAGGGTACCTGATCCCGGCACACTGTCTGGTGAATGGCGGCTCCATCCATTACGGCAGCATCGGCGAGCGGGTGGAATACATCCATGTCGAGCTTGAAAGCCACGATCTGTTGCTGGCCGAGGGCGCGCCGTCCGAGAGCTTCGTTGATGACGGCTCACGCGGCATGTTCCACAACGCTGGCACGTTTGCGGAGCTGTATCCGGAGGCGAAGACCGTCGAGGCGGTCTATTGCGCTCCTCGTCTGGAAGACGGCACGGTGCTGGAGCATATCCGCGAGCGTCTGTCGGCCCATACCGGCAGCTCTGTGCGGCTGGGCCTGCTGGCTTCCGACAGGGAGCGTCAGCTGTCCGGCTGGGCTGTTGACCTGCTGACGCCGTCCGAGCCTGTGGCGCTGGAAGTGCTGCTGAACGGGCGTGTGATTGGCATGACGCTGGCCGACGGTCCGAGCGGCGTGGTGAGCAACGGTGCGGCTGCCTACGGCTTCACGTTCGGTCTGCCGCGCGGGGTCACGACGGCGAGCGGCGCGTTCTCGCTGCGGGCTGTGTCGTCCATGAAGGCAGCGGCCTGAGCCAGCCTCCATGACCGGTCCGCTCTATCGCGCCTTTCTTGATCGGGCGGACCGCTATGTCATCGAAGGATGGGCGAGGGATGAGGCGGACCCGTTTACGCCCGTCCCGCTCGCAGTTTTCCGTGATGGGGTGCAGGTCGCGGAACTGGCCGCCGAAAGCTGGCGCGAAGACCTTGTGGAGCCCGGTCATAGCGATGGTTATTGCGCCTTTCGTCATGTCTGGGTGCCGCCGCTGCCGGAGAACGATTTTTCACGGATCGAAGTGAGACTTCCGAACGGAGAGCAGATCAGTGGCTCTCCGGTTTTCGTGCCCGCGCCGACGGATGAGCAGACCGTGCTGGGGATGCGGGGTGCGATCGACATTCTCGATCACGAGCGGGTCGCCGGGTGGATACGCGACGAGGATCGGCCCGAGCGTGCCGTTGGGGTGACAGTTCTGCTCGACGGGCAGGAAGCCGCCTTTCTGAAAGCCAACAGCTTCCGCCGCGATCTTCGTGATCTGGGTTTGGGAAGCGGGCGCTATGGCTTCGAGTTTCTGTTTACGTCTCCACCGGACCCGCTCACGGCGCATACTGTCGAAATCCGCCCTGATACAGGTGCGCCTTTTCCGGAAGGTGCAAAAATTCTGCCAGCGGCAGAGGGCTTTTTCGATCAGGCCATGATGAATCTCGCCCGTCGCGAAATTGGTGGGTTGCGCGATGTAGGGAAGATCCGGACGGCTGCCGATTTTCTGGCGTCCTGTGTGGAGACGCTCAGGAGGAAGGATGCGGAAGGCACGTTGGGATTGGCGTCCCGGCGTGAAATTCGTCGTCTGCGTCGGCAGGAGGGCAATCGTGCCGTCACGGTGCAGCGTCAGGTGCTGGTGATTGACGATCAGACCCCTGATGCACGGCGCGATGCGGCCTCGGTGGCGTTGCTGGCGCACATGAAAGCCCTACAGGCGGCGGGTCTGAAAGTATTTTTTACGCCAAGCCTCATTCCCGGCTGTCGTGAGGATGTTCTCGCTTTGCTTGAAGAGCAGGGGATTACAGTTCTCAGGCCGCCCTTATGGGAGTCGGTCGAGGCCATTCTCAGACAGGCGGGCGAGGCGTTTGAGCTCATCTATCTGCATCGCCTCGGCAATGCGTCGGCCTATCTGGAGCTGGCGAGACGTCTCTGTCCGATGGCGCGGATTATCTGGTCCGTGGCGGACATCGACAGTCTCCGTCTGCGGCGACAGGCGCAGGTCGAGCAGCGGCCTGAACTGAACATTCTTGCCGCCCAGAGTGAGGCGCGGGAACGGATGGTGACCTGGCGTTCCAATGTGGTGCTCACCCATTCGGATGAAGAGACGGCGCGTATCCGGGAAGGTGTGCCGTCCAGCGCCGCTGTCACCGTACGCTGGGCGGTTCCTGTCGGGAAGACGGTGTATCGTTCGGCAAAACGGGACAGGATCGTTTTTCTCGGCCATTTTGGTCACGCACCCAATCGGGATGCTGTCCGCTGGCTGGCTACGGAGATTGTGCCCGCCCTGCGGCATCTGAATCCCGCTCTGGAGATCACGGTTTTCGGTTCGGGCATGACGGCGGAAACCCTGTCCTTCGCCTGTGATGGGCTGACATTCGCGGGTTATGCGCCGGAGATCTCTAGTGTTTTCGCACAGGCGCGGCTGATGGTGGCGCCTCTCCGTTTTGGTGCGGGCATCAAGGGCAAGATTCTGGAAAGCTGGGCGCATGGCGTCCCGGTTCTGATGACGCCGATGGCGGCGGAGGGGCTGCCGCTTCTGGATGGGCAGCGTTCCTGTGTGACGCCTGCGGAAACGGAGGCGTTTGTTGCCGGGATTATGGCCTTATGGGCCGATGAAGATGGGCTGAAAGAGCAGTCTGCTCTGGGACGAAAACTGCTAAGGGAAGCTTTTTCGGAAAAATCGGTGGAAGCTGAAATGGCGCAGGCTCTCTCTGCCGCTTTCGCTGAAAAGGGAATGAAGAGCGGGAGCCTGTAATCAGAAGTTTTGGTGAAGCTTTTTGCAAAAAGCTTCAAAACATGTCGCTTTCCGGGGCTTGGCTTGCACCCACAAAGAGACGTAGCCCCTTTGGTCCCGGTTTATTAAAAGAGGGGGATGGTCAGTTGGCGGGGCCCGAGGCTTTCAGGGTCGCGGCATTGAGCTGCTGATGCAATGACAGGCCGTGCGCAACCTTGGCCGCATCGGCTGGCGCCATGGCGATGCCGACTGGGCCGTAAGCTGGATGCTGAAAGGCGAGAATGGAGCCCTGAGACTCCGGATCAAGCTGAAGCGCCCAGTTGGTGCGACGCACCGGCGTGAACGGCACCCCTTCAATAGGCGGAATGTTCGTGCCGATCATGGCCTGATGAACCGCGCCAAGTCCCGTGATCAGATCGGCAACCTGAGCGGCATTCAGATCCAGAACGATTTTCTTGCGACCTGAGGTGATGGTCAGGGTCGCCTGCTTGAAGTCCTCGGATGCTGCGATATGGATATGAGGATCTTTGACGCGTTCCGCAGGAGCCGATGTTTCCGTTGGCGTCGTTTTCTTGCTCATTATTCCGTCAGGCTTTCCTGCTGATCGAGGTAACCTGAAACCGATATCTCAGGTGGTCTCTCGCATATTATAAAGCCATTCTCTCTCTGAGAGAAATGCTCTTTCAGGCCGAGGGCGCATCAGGAGAAGGCAGAACAGGGCCAGCCCAGATCCACCAGTCATTCTGCTGCTCCTGCCTGAGCTGGGTTGCGGCGGCTTCCGCGCTTTCTGCCGTATCGAACAGGCCAAAGCAGGTTGCGCCCGAACCACTCATCCGGCTGAGAAGACAGTTCGGCAAAGCGCCGATGGCGTCCAGAACAATGCTGATCGACGGGCGGAGGGCGCAGGCCGGTGGCTCCAGATCATTGCTGAGGCGCTGAAGATCGTCCGTCATGGCGGCGGCAGTCGGCCATGCGGCTGGCAGGATGGCGTCACTGGAAAAAGCGGCGTTGCGCGCCTTGAAAATGGCGGGCGTGGAAACGGCCTCACCACAGTTTACAAGCAGTATTCCGCAGGCCGGAAGAGCGGGCGCGGGATCAAGCTGCTCGCCGATGCCGCGCATCAGGGTCGGTTTCTGGAGCAGGCACACAGGCACATCCGCTCCGAGCTGTTCTGCGATCGACAGAAGGCGCGGTTCCGGCGTGCCGAGCGCCAGAACCCGGTCCACAAGACGGAGCGTCGCGGCGGCATCGGCTGATCCGCCACCGATACCGGAGGCGACCGGCAGGTTTTTCTCGAGGATGAGACGGCCTGTGAGTGGGGTGTCCATGCCCTGGGTCAGCAGACGGGCCGCCCGTATGACAAGATTGTCGTCCGTGGCTTCCGAGGCGAGTTTTTGGCCAAAAGGTCCGGTCAGTTCGAGTGACAGCGGTGCTTCGGAGGCTTCATGGGTAAGGCGGTCTGCGGCCCCTGCGAACACCACGAGACTGTCGAGCAGATGGTAGCCATCCGGCCGTTTGCCCGTGACATGCAGGTAGAGATTGATTTTCGCATGGGCTGTTTCTGTGAGGCTCACGGGGTCATCCGGCTGTTGTGGGATCGGCGCGCACAGGTTTAGCGCAGCTTGGCAGATGGCGCGAGAGATGAACATGCTGGTTTCGGGAAGGAGTGGTTTCCGTAGATTGCTTCAGAATAAACGAAACTATTGCTCTTATTTAGCGTTCTGTTTCAGTAGAATGGCATCGCTACGTGCAGGTATGACGTGTGAGAGTCAGCCGGTTTCAGTCACGGGCAGCGACTAGCTGGAGGCCGGATTGTCTGAGACTGTGTATAGAAACGCTACCCTGTTTGATGGCCTTGGGGGCGCGCCTGTCGAATCCGATGTCCTCATCCGGAACGGTCTCATCGCCGCTATTGGGAAAACTCTCCCTGTGTCGGACGACGCAGTGGAAATCGAGTGCCGCGGTCTCTGGCTGATGCCGGGCATGCTGGACATCCATACCCATCTCGATCTGGAAGTGGAGCTGACGCCCGGACTGCCTGAAGTCGTCCGCCACGGTACGACCACGGTCGTGATCGGTAACTGCTCGATCGGGGTGAGCTATGGCAACCAGCGGCGCAATGGCGAGGATCCTATTGTGGATTGTTTCGCCCGGGTGGAAAATATCCCCCGTGTTGTGCTGGAAAAGGTTGCGGAACACTGTACGTGGGACAGTTCCGGAGCTTATCTGGATCACCTCAGGGCGCTTCCTCTTGGTGTCAATGTCGCACCTCTCCTGCCGCATTCCATGGTGCGGATCGAGGTGATGGGGCTGAACGGGTCGATCTCCCGTAAACCAACACCTGCAGAATTGCGCCAGATGGAACGACTGGTGGAAACGGCCATGGAAGAGGGTTATGTCGGTCTGTCCACGGATGCGTTGCCCTTCCATTTTCTCGCAAACGCGCCCCACAAGAAAAATAAAATTCCGACTCAATACGCCGAGTTTTCAGAACTGAAGCGTCTTCTGTCCGTCGTCCGGAGTTTTGGGCGGGTCTGGCAGGCGACACCGCCGAAGGATGATATTATTGCTGCGGTCAAAGGATTTCTCCTGACCAGTCGGCGTCTTTACAGGCGTGCACTGAAAACATCCGTTCTGGCGGCTCTTGATCTGCGAACCAATCAGTCGGCTTACAGACTTTGTCTCATGCTGGCCCGTATCCTCAATTCAAAAATCGTTGGCGGACACTTTCATTTTCAGGCTCTGTCGGGGCCGTTCCGGATCTGGAGCGATGGAGCCATCAATCCGGTCGCGGATGAACTGCCGGAACTCAGGGCGCTCAATGAACTGGAGCTGGATGACCGGGAAGGCCGGCTGCGGATTCTGAATGATCCACAGTGGGAAAAGGCTTTTTGCCGGATGTGGATGCAGGGACGGAAAGGTCTTTCTCTTGCCCGGCTGCTGCGTTGGCTGCGTCTCGATCATGTTGTTCTGAGCCGCTCTCTGGCCGCTATGAATGTCGTGGAATGTCCCCTGCCGCACTGGTCCGGAAAGACGCTGCAGGAGCCGTATCGACGACTGAAGCTGTGGCGGACGTCCCGGGGACGTTACGGAGCGGAGAATGCCGCCGAAGAAGAACTGTTCCGGAAAGTGCCAGCCGCTGCAAAAAACGATGCCCAGTTTCTGCTGTTTCTGCTGCGTGAATGGGATACGGCGCTGCGCTGGGAGACAGTCATTGCGAATAATGATCCTGATATCCTCAGATACCTTCTGTTTCATCCCATGACGTTGCCGGGTTTCAATGACAGCGGAGCGCATCTTGCCAATATCGCCTTTTACGATGGCAACCTGCGTACCCTGAAGATCTCGCAGGAGGAGGGACTGGCCCGTGTTGCCGAGAGCATCATGCGCCTGACTTCTGTTCCGGCGGAGTTTTTCGGACTGGATGTCGGCGTGGTCCGTGTGGGAGTCAGGGCGGATCTCTGTGTCGTTGATCCGGAAGCGCTTCGTGTGTGGGATCCGGAACAGACGTGTGAATTACAGGAGCGGTCGGAACTGGGCTGTCGTGCCATGGTTAACAGGCCGGTTGGTGTAGTGCGTGAAGTCATGGTGTCAGGGCGGCGGGCCTGGGTGGAAGGCAGTTATGCTGACGATCTGGGTAAGGCGTCTTACGGCGCTGTTCTCCGCGCCCGCTGAAAGAGGATTTTCTGTTCTTCACAGGAGAGCCTGTAGTCGCCTTTGTTGATGATTTTTCTGTGTTAAAATGACTGGTGTCGCAGGGGATACTGACAGGGCGTTCCCCGGCCTGTAAGCTTCATGCAGTTTATGCCATGCTGTGCAGGAAGATGTGTCCAGCAGCGACATAATAAGAAGATTGAAAGGGCATTCGATGAGGTGGCTTGGCGTTCTGGCGGGAGCTCTTGTGATGAGCATCGCTGTTCCGGCGCATGCCGAGGATTACGTCCGGCTGGTCAGGAAGGCGAAAGTTCTGACTGTCAAGGATGCGAAACCTGTTCCTGTCTCCAGTTCTGAAAGGCTGAGGAGCGTGGCCAATCTGGAGCTTCAGGATGGCAGGTATGTTGACGACTGCAATCATCCGGTAACACCGCGCAGTATTGCGCTGGACCTTGGAAAGGCATTGCCTGATGTGCGGGCTGTGTTTGTGCAGGACAGCGCCTGCTATGGCGCGGGCGAAAGCAGCCTGACCGTTCTGGATGGAAATGACCGGGTGATCTGGCAGGATAATGCAACAAGTGTTGCGGTGCTGGCATCGGTTCATGGCAAGGTGAATGATCTGGCTTTTCAGGAAACGGCTCCTACGTTTTCTGTGTGGGGCTGGAATGCTGGCGGTCATGTTTATGAAATGCTTGAGAATGTCGAGTTGCCGGACTGACGATGTGTCCAGTCTGCCGGTTTGTGGGATGCATCTGAAATTCTCCTGATATCAGGAGATGAAATGCCGCTGACGCATCCATTCGCGGGCCAGTTCCGGCCAGATAGTGGTTTGCGTGCCGGGACGCCCCATACCAAAGCCATGTCCTCCATCTCGGAAGAGATATCTGACGACGTCAACATCGTTGTTCTTACATGCTTTTTCAAGAATGGCGGTGTTCTCGGCGCTGGCGATGCGATCATCCGCTGCCTGCACGAGAAAAAAGGGCGGATCGCCGGGCTTTACATATGTTTGCATCGACCAGTCGATACTGGCCTGTTCGGTTGGATGGTCGCCGATCAGCATCCGTCGCGTGCCCGTGCGCTGGTAGGGTGGTTCCAGAGTGACAACAGGATAGGCGAGCAGACTGAGGGCCAGCGTGGTGGGTACACTGTCGTACATGTCCACGGGACGATAGGTTTGCCATTTCGGGCGGATCGCACATGTTCCCATCAGGTGGCCGCCTGCGGAAAACCCGAGTGCACCGATCCTTGATGGATCAATTCCGAATGTCTTTGCATGGCCACGCACAAGACGGATCGCACGCTGGGCGTCCTGAAACGGAGCCATCCGACCGTCTTTCCAGTGTTCTCCGGGAAGTCTGTAGAGGAGGACAAAAGCGGTAATGCCGAGGGAGGTCAGCCAGCGGGCAGGGAGGACACCTTCTTTCCTGATCTGGATATAACGATACCCGCCGCCGCCTGCCACAATGACGGCCGCTCCGTTAGGATGTTCCGGGCGATGAACACTCAGTGTCGGGGTCGCAATGTTGGTCAGCGCGCCACGAGGCGAGAGTCTGGGCTCCCCCTGAGGACCGCCGCCGTCCGGAGGCGCGCCGTTCCACAGGGGAATATGCAGATCACCGTCAGGCAGGGCTTCTTCCGGATATCCTGTCCTGCCTGAGTGGAAATCGTAGGAAGGAGGAGAGCATCTGCTTAACAGCGGAGCCGTCAGTGTGGCGGCGGCGTTCAGCGTGAAAAGCCTGCGTTTCAACAGCATATACTATTCAGAGTCCTCAGCATTTCTGAAGATGGTTGTTCACAGGCTGTTGCTGGCAGTCAAATAAGTTGGTTGTGTGGCATCTGTGGATAAACCATGAAATCCGGCCTGGCAGCCGTCAAATGAACGTTTTTGTGCTTTGAGCATTATGCTGCTTCTGAGAAGCGGTGATTCGCGCTTTCAATCGCGTGTTTTCCAGATTCTGAGGGTGAGTCATTGGGTTATATGTTCTGACCGGTGGCGCGCTGTTCGAATGGAAAGCAGAGTTCAGAATATGCGATTATATATGAATAGAGTTGCTGCTTCAGATAACGGACTTGGCAGAAAGCGAACAGATTGGATGAGGTCTTGAGTTACAGGCGCTCTTTCTCCCTATGGAAGTCATCTTTTCAATTCTGCCCATCTGTCTTGCCGGCGCATTCGGGAAAATGAAATATCCCTCAGATTTCAAAGTGAGAGGTTTGTAAAACTTCTCTCCATCTCTCAGGAAACAGACATCGTTCAACGGGCTTGTTTGTATTCGATTTACTGGAAGATGATCCGTCAGATTGTTATGTTTTGCTTGTTGTTTGTAAGAAAATAAATAATTCAAGAAAAATAATGAGTAATAATTGATAATTACAATATACATCAGAAGATCAGCCGAACAAGTTCCGAAAACCCCTAGGGCAATGTTCCATTATTCGGCTGTCTGAAGCATGAATGTCAAACTGTCATCACGTATAAGGGATAAGATTGCGCATGCAGCTTTTTAACGTGGATATGTCTGTATCCATGACAGCCGCGAAGCACATGCAGAAATCATAAACTGACATTGTTCCTATATTGTTACGCAAAATATGAATGAAATCATCAATGCTGATTTCGCTGTTTATGCTTACAGATGAATAGGGAGCTTTTCCGTCATAGTCGATTTTTTCCAGAGTATATTTCTCCCAATGAAGCACTTTTTTTGCAGAGAAAGTCACTTCCTTGTTGTCGCAATGACTTGGAGGAGATGTCAGGTAGTTGTATTCGTAGGGGTTGCGTATCGAAACATGGCCGTCGCCCGTATCCTCAACGATGACACAGAAAGATGACAGCCCGCCAGTATCATTTGAAATAACTATACTGTCACATGATTTTTGAAAGAAACTATAGAAGTTGTTATCCCCTTTCAGTTTGCAAAGATAAACCCTTTCGCCGGGTTCGCTCGAAATTCTGCCAGACTGATTTAAACTCAGGAAATCACCATGTGTGTTCCTGATTTCAAAGACATCCATATCGTTTGCGGGCTCAGTTTTGTAGACGATATGGTCTGAAAGAGAAATTACTTTGTGATTTTTGTAAGGAAATACGCATGCGTATTTAAGAGCATTGAAGAATCTTGCTCTGTTAATATTATACATGATGCTTCTTGCGCTTTGGGAAAAGGATAGGGGCGCAAAATCATCTGCATCATTAACGTTGAAGTGATTCCAGTAGCCTATGGAGTCTGACAGATCTGAATTAACCCGTCTTTTTATGCGCGAAACATAGTGCTCCATGCTTCGGCATATAAAGTGCATTACTTTCGCATGTTCCCAGTTTATTTTCTTTGTTGTGCCTCTCCATTCAATAACTTCACCATTTTCATGGACGTAATGTTTTTCATCGACGTTTAGTTTATGTGGATTTGAGTAGCGCAGGTCGACCTTTTCCGGACGAACAAAACTTTTGACCAGTCCGAACCCATCAGGATCGGGTGGAGTGACATTGTATTTTGTGAATTGATCAATGTTGAGCTTGTTGTTCGCAATGACTTTGTCATTGCTGCCATACACGCACCAGCTTATGGCTATTCCGTCTGCGTTTTCGAATTTTTTCTGGGAGAAGAAGTCCGCAGCGTTGGAAAATCTGTTTATATACAGATACTCGTCGCCGTCCAGAAATCCGAGCCAGTCAAAAACACCCTTGGCCTTTTCAACGGCACTGTTGAAACATTGGCCTTGGCGAATGTAAAAATTGCTTTCCGCTTTTATGTTGGTTCTGTAGCTCTCGATGGAATATATTTGCGCAGCTGACTGGATGACTTCCCATGTGCCGTCATCCGAATGATCATCGAATATATATAAATGATTGATGCCAATAGCAAAATGCCAGGCAATCCAACCCGTAATATCGTGAATTTCGTTCTTTACAAACAATGCGCAGGCGATTTTCATACCAGGACCCTTATTTTGGGAAATTATAAAAAAATATCTGATTTCATTCAAGATGAATAATGTTGTTAAATCAAAATTATGAAAATACAGTCTGATAAATTTTGTATTTTTATTGGTTTATATTTTGAGGTGTATATTTTTGTTGAATTACTTTATCTATAAAATTAATATTACACACCTATATTTCTGTATTTATTGTGTGCAAGTTTTCTTTTGTTTCAATGATTTAAAAATAAAATCACAACACGAACATAGTTAATATTAAAAAGTTCCACCTCTTCCCATCCAGAAATGGAAAGAGGTGGAATTGAAACTAGATTTGATTGGCTACAAGTTCCATCTGTCTCAGAATTGCAGATGTCACACGGATATCAAATGCTATTCCGCGGTCTGTTGTATAATCATTTATTCCATTCCAGTTATAGTCAACTGGAAATGGAATATGAATATAGGCTGTATTTGAGTGTTCCGGACATGCAACATGATCTCTTGTGAGATTGAGGACAAGAAGCCTGGACTTTTTCTCTACAAGGATCGGATTCATGTCTTCCATGAACTTCGGAAGATCACACTCTCCAACCATGCCGAAGACAAGAAGGGTGTGCCCCTTGTTGAAGCGTCGGGAGAATGAATCGACCTTGCGTCTTATGAGACTATGAAACGCCGCCTGATCATCTCCGATAATTGTCCGCCCACGCTCATGGCCGAAATGGACGCCTGAGGGTCTGTGGAACATCTGGGGAGCGCCAGAGGGGTCAACGCCCTGATAATAATTCTCGGGCTGCAGATAGCTTGAAAAATCGGTCCTGATGGCCTCGGCTGCTGAATTTCGGCTAAACGCTCCCAGATCAAAGATCGTGATGTCAGCATCACCAGCATAATCGATCAGCCCCCAGCGATTGGCGAGGGTATAGGGAAGGCAGCTCTGGCCGAGCGAAAGAACGCTGACCTTTTCCTTCTGCGCGCTCAGAAGGGTGTGGTAATTAAAGGCTGACATGGCGAGCGCGCGCAGATTTCTGTAATCCACGCCTTCAATGGCGGAGGAGCCGTCCTCAATCGTCGAAAGAAGCCGGTCACAAAGTTCAATCTGGCGTTTGTAATCTCCCAATGCTTCCAGCGCGTAATAGACGGCTGCTCCGCATTTGCCATCAACAAAGAACAGTTCCCAGTACTGGGTGACGATCCTGTTGAGGTAAGGGAAATTTTTGGTTTCCACCAGAGGCAGAAAACACTCGGTGACCAAAGGCAAAAAGTGGATATTGCTGAATGGGTTGTGCTTCTTGAGCATCAGCTCACGACGTCTGAGCGATTCATTCCAGTCAGCACGGGCGTCCGTGCAGCGTGTCCACTGTAGAATGAAGCCGACATCATCCGGGAACAGTCTTACAAAATCGTCAGCGCATTTGTCTGCTTCATCATCCAGACGCGCTCTTCTCAGGGCCGAATAATACTGCCACCACAATCCGGCGTCATCAGGGAAATTCTTGACCAGTATGGCAAAGACCTCGCACGCCTCTTCATAGTCGCCATCTTCCATGAACGACATGGCCTTGTTGAAGACGGGGGATTTTTCTTCCTCTTTTAACTCAGTATTCACAGTCATTCTTCAGGCCTTTGCGTTTAAATCTTTCGAAGCGATATTACAGAGATCAGTGCACAAACAAAACCAGCATCATAATGTTTTAAAGACACTGTCTCATTCAGATGTTTTCCGAGCGACTTCTTCTGGCGCCGCGCAGTGTGTGCATCGCAAACACGCCAACACCCAGAAGAATGGCGGCGAATGTCTGGTGAACGGTGCCTGCCCAGACCGGGACGACCAGCAGCAGCGTCGTGACCCCCAGAGCGTACTGGATCAGCACGGCCCAACCCAGTAATGCGACTGCGGCATGAGCGCGGGTGGTGAGTTTCGTTTTCATTCCCGTGAGAACCGTCAGGCCGATTGTCAGCGCCGTGACGGTCGCCAGCAGGCGGTGATCAAACTGGACAGCCGGAATGTTGGCGATCCAGTTATACCAGAACGGACTGAGCTTGGCGTACCCTTCCGGGATCAGATGGCCATCCATCAGCGGGAAGGTGTTGAAGACAAACCCAGCATGTGTCCCCGCCGTAAAACCGCCCGCCACGATCGTCAGGCCGACCAGACCGAGGGCTGCGTGAAGGAAGGTGCGGGTCCGACGTGCGCCGATCATATCCGGCAGGGCTTCCGGTTGTGGGAAACGCACCGAGAGCGCCGTCCACAGGATGGCGACATACAGAAGCAGCGCCATGCCAAGATGCAGCACCAGCCTGACCGGCTCGACCGCCGTGCTGTCGGGACGGAAGCCCGACGCCACCATGAACCATCCGATCGCGCCCTGAAGGCCGCCCAGCACGAAGAAGACCAGCAGGCGGATCACCAGCCCACGGGTCAGAACCCTCCGGACAGCGAAGAACGCCAGCCCGCCGAGCAGGTTGATGCCCATGAGCCGTCCCCAGAAACGGTGGATCCATTCCAGCCAGAAAATCTGCTGGAACCCGGCCAGTCCAAACCCGTCATGCAGGATCTTGTACTGTGGGATGCCCTGATAGAGAGCGAATTCATGCTCCCATTGAGCGTGGGTGAGGGGAGGGATGATTCCCGTCAGGGGACGCCATTCCATGATCGACAGGCCCGAGCCGGTCAGGCGGGTCGCGCCGCCGAGGGCGATCATGCCAAGCAGCATGACGCAGATGCTCAGCAGCCAGTTGGAGACGTGGCGACGATCACGCAGGGTCATGCCATCGACCTCCTGTGTGGCGTCGATCCGGGAGGAGCCTGAGGCAGGTGAGAAGCTATTGGACATTTCGTCCGTTTAACGCGCTCTTGCAACCGTGAGCAAGGAGGTGTTACCGCGCGCCATGAGCGAAAGCCCCATGCCAGATCCGACAGAAACGCACGAGGAGCAGGCGCCGCCGGGACAGGCGCATGGCGTCGGGGATCAGGCAGCCCCATCCCTGCTCTCTCTCCTGCGTCCGGCTGTCATGCTGATCGTCCTTCTGGGCGGCGCGATTGCGTTGCGGGAAGTGCCCGCGCTCCATACGCTTCTCAACGATACGGCGCACCTTCGTCAGGGCGTGTCCGGTCGCTTCTGGTTCTGTCTCGCCGGGACACTCTGGTGTCTGTTCGGTCTGCCGCGTCAGGTCCTGTGTTTCGCGGCCGGGGTGGCTTATGGCCTCGTGGAAGGAACGACGCTCGCGACTGTGAGTACTGTCGCGGGCGCTGTGCTGTGCTGGGCGTGGGCGCGATGGGGGGCGCATCACTGGGCCAGAGAAACCATGGCCCGCAGAAAGCGTCAGGGAAAGGGAGGAGTTCTCATGCGGTACGGAGAACGAGTCGCCGGGATGCTCGCACGTCATCCGTTCGAGACGATTGTCACCCTGCGTCTCCTGCCTGTGGGGTCGTCCCTGCTGCTCAACCTGTTCGCGGGCCTGTCCGCCGTCGCCCTGTGGCCTTTCACCACTGCGACGCTGGTCGGCAGCCTTCCACAAAGCATCATCTTTGTTCTGCTGGGTTCAGGCGCACAGTTCGGCGGTCCGGGTCGAACCCTCGTTGCCGTGGCGCTTTTTGTCGCTTCAGGCGTTCTGGGATATCGACTGCTCAGACGCCTCACCATTGACAGTGAAACCGATCTTTCCTGAAGGCGTATCAGCCATGATGCGATGGGAGACGCGAAACCTCGTCCGACCTGTTACTGTTACGGACACTGGCTGTCGTGGCGGAGGCTGTTGTTCCAGTCTTCATCATGACAGAGAACATTGGAAAAACTTGGAATACCCCTTGCGGAAAGGCGAAGCCGGACGCTAGGAGCAGCAGAACATGCAGGCCGTTCCTGTGTGGTTTGCAGGATTGAAGTCGCCGTCACGTTTTTCGTGAGGGCGTCCGTCATAAAATCCTCATCTTTTTTGCCCTTACATCACCAGAACACATAGCATCCGGGAAACGGCATGGTCGCTAACGCCCAGCCTCAGCAGCCTTCATCACGACACACCTATGAAGTCCGACCGACAACGCCCTGGTGGCTGCCGGTTCTGCTCGGCTTCCTGACGGCTGTCGGCCCCATCTCGACAGACATCTATCTGCCGGCGTTCCCTTCGATGGTGAACACGCTGCATACGAGCCTGTCCTCCGTGCAGATGACGCTGTCCATCTGGTTTGTCGGACTGGCCATCGGACAGCTGACCGTCGGCCCCCTGTCCGATCGCTTCGGAAGGCGCATGCCGCTGATCGCCGGAAATGTCATCTTCGCCGTCAGTTCAGCCATCTGCGCTGCTGCGCCGGATATCATGACGTTCAGCATCGCCCGTTTTGTCGCCTCGATCGGGGGATCCGCCAGTCTGGTCATCCCGACCGCCTGTGTCCGCGATCTCGTGCCGGATCAGCGGGAAGGGGCGCGGATGATGTCCCGGCTTGTGATGGTCATGGGCGTGGTGCCGATTCTTGCGCCCATGCTCGGCGGTATCGTCGTGACCTTCGTGTCATGGCGCGTGATCTTCTGGGCGTCTGCCGCCTATGGCGTCCTGTGCGTGCTGCTGGTGGTGCGCATGCTGCCTGAGACACTGGAGCCCGATCTCCGTCTGCGTCTGCCGCCCATCACGCTCATGATGCGCTATGTGATGCTCCTGCGTCATCGCGCCTTTCTCTCCCACGCGCTGATCTCCGGATTTTCGACCTTTCTGTCGTTCAGCTATCTGACGGCGGCTTCACCCGTCTTCATCAACGGGTTTCACTTCACGCCGTTCCAGTTCTCCATGCTGTTCGGCCTGTTCGCCGTGTTCATGATCGGCGCGTCGCAGGTCAACGGCGCTCTGGTCAGCCGTTTTGATCCGCACAGGATTCTCTCCGTCGCCATCTGCGTATCTCTTGTCGGCAGTCTGCTGCTGACGGCGATCTCGTTCTGGCTCAATACCCATCCCACCCATGAGCATGGCCTGTCTCTGACGGTGATCCTCGTCATTCTGGCGATGCTGCTCACGCTCAGCCCCACGGGCGTGATCTATCCGAACGCCACAATGGGAGCGCTGGCCGATCAGGCCCGTGTGGCCGGTACGGCGTCCGCGCTGGCGGGGACGATGCAGTATGTGTTTGGCGCCATTGCGGGCGTCCTTATCGGACTGCTGTCTTCCCTGCCATTCTTCGGTTCCGAAACGCCGCTGCCCATGGCCATCGGGATGGCGGCGGGTGCGGTCGCCATGCTGCTCTGCCTCCCGATGCGTCCGCCCGTCCGGTAAAACAGGCCGGAGCGGCGGTTCGTGAGGATGTTCAGCGTCGCCTCAACGGACTCGCGATTCAGCAGGAGGCCGGGTCCGGCTTTGAGGCAGCAAGGCCATTGTCAGACGTGCGGATCATGCTGAAGGCGGAATGAACGGACAGAAAAACTGTCCGTTTTCTGTGTCTTCTGTATAAGGTACGCCTTGACGCACGGCGCGGTGTGGCAGTGCTATACTGTATGCGCCACTATCTGACGGGATAAAAGATGGCTCGCCATCCTGCCAAACGGGCCCATGTTCTTGCGCTTCTGGGCGCCGCGCTGCTGATTGTGACTTTCGGAACCCTGGCCATGCAGCTGGGCAACGAAATGGCGCGGCATGGCCAGATGGACCGTCAGAGCGCCAGCGCCGACCAGATTCTTCGTTCATTGGACAGGCAGGTTGAACAGGCCCGCATCTGCCGTTTTGCGTGGCTGGCCTCCCATGATGAGACACAACGTCAGTGCTTTCACGACTCGCTCGCGCAGATCAATGTCATCAGAGGCGACTTTCCGTCGGTGGAGCAGGTTCAGGAACGCCTGAACCGCATCCGTCCCGCCAGTCTCGACCAGTTGAAGGCCTCTCTGGACACGATCGCGAACTGGCAGGCGTCTGATGACGCGATCCTGAATCGTCCGGAAACCGACACCACTCTCTCGGGCATCGACGAGGCCCTCATCAGTCTGAGCAGTGTCGATACGGCGCGGCGCGAGGGGCGGCTCGCCGACATGCTCCGCAACACGAGCTGGCAGAAACGGCTCGATGCGATCGGCATCATCATCGGTGTGCTGATCATGGTGACGGCCGGGTGGATTCTGGACAGAACCTCTCTCGCCGCCGCTCAGGCCGAAGCGCGGAGCCGTAATCTCGCTCTCCAGCTCCGGGCCGTGCTCGACAGTCTGGCCATCGGCGTCGCCGTCTTTGGCACTGACGGTCAGCTCCGGCACTGGAATGACCGGCTTGGCTCCATACTCGGTCTCGATGACGGGTTTCTCCGTCAGGGCCTGTCGTATGAAGATCTCAGCGCCGCCCTTGTCGTCGACTGCCAGCCGCTTCTTGAGCCTTTCACCCATGTGGAGCGGGCCTTCCATCGGGGACAGTCCGCTCCACCCGTGATGGTCGAGTGCAAGGGAATCAACGGCGCGGATCTTGAACTCTGCCGGACGCTGTTCTTCGCCTCTGACGATGGTCTGCATGCGGAAGACCGGCGCGGGTTCGTGCTGACGGCCAACGACATCACGCTTCGCCTGCGCAGTGAGCGCGCTCTGGGTGAATCGCAGAAACTGCGCGCCGTGGGACAACTTACGGCCGGAATCGCGCATGATTTCAAGAATCTTCTGACCGTCATTCTGGGCAACATCGAACTCGCCACGGAAGCCAGTGAGGTTTCTGACAGTGAACGGCGACAGCATTGTCTGGACGCCGCGGCTCATGCCGCCAGACGGTCCGAGGCCCTGACGGGTCAGCTGCTGTCCTTTACCCGGCGTGACAGACCGGCCCCGGATACCGTCGCGCTGGCTGATATCTTCTCCCTGACCAATGGTCTTCTCGCCCGGGTCATCGGTCCCCGCATTACCGTGGAGTGTGGAAGCGCCAGGGACATATGGCATGTGCAGGTCAATCCGGCCCAGCTTGAAAGCGCGCTGCTCAATCTCGCCATCAACGCCCGCGACGCCATGCCCGGTGGCGGTCAGATCAGCATCTGCGCCAGCAATGCGTCCTATCCCACGGCTGTCGATCTGCTGACGCTGCCCGTCGAGGGCAATCGTGGTCTGCTTGTGTCCTCCGAGCCCACGCCGCTGCCTGCTGGCGCCTGGGTGAAGGTGGATGTCACTGATGACGGCTGCGGTATGGGGCCGGAAGTGCTCCAGCAGCTTTTCGAACCCTTCTTCACCACGAAGGATGACGGCGAGGGCACCGGGCTGGGGATGGCCATGGTGGTTGATTTCTGTCGGCAGGCCGGAGGGCGGGTCGTTGTGGCTTCGGCTCCGGGTCACGGAACATGCGTGTCGCTCTGGCTGCCGCGCGCCCTGACCGAAACAGGCCGGTCCACGCCCGATTACACGCCTGCAACCACCAAAACCAACCTCCGCGCTCTGGTTGTGGAGGATGATCCCGCCATTCGTGATATTGTTGCGACCATTCTTGGTCTTGACGGATATCGCGTCACGGAAGCCGCGGATGGAGAAGCTGCGTTCGATCTGGTGGTGGAAGCGGGCAACAGTTATGATCTTCTGGTGACGGACATCCAGCTTCCCGGACCGCTCGACGGGTTCCGGCTTGCACGGTTGCTGCGCGAGCGTCTGCCGGAACTGGGCATTGTCTGCATGTCCGGCGATTTCACTCTGGATGGTCCACGTCCAGCGGCAGCTCTTCCCATCGTCCAGCTTCTGCCGAAGCCTTTCCGGCGTGAGGGATTTCTCAGAACGGTGGCCGCTGCGATGCAGGAACGCATTTCGGCGTAATATCTTTCATAAAACGGCTCCGGTGGGCTCGATGAAAAGCGGATGGCTGCAAACAGCCCGCGTCACCTTGCGACCCCTTTCCTCACAGAGTAGTGTGCGCCCCGCTTTGTCCGAAGACGCGTCATGCTTCTGGCGTTCCCCTGTCTGAAGACGTTTTCCCGTCAACTCGCATCGGCCCGGTTCATGAACGACATCGACCTCAAGCAGTATATCTCAAGCATTCCCGATTTCCCGAAGCCGGGCATTCTCTTCTATGACATTGGTTCCCTCATGCGGAACGCCGACGCCTGGCAGCTGGCGACGGCCCGCATGGCGCACGCCGTTGCCCCCTGGCAGCCGGATCAGCTGGCCGCCATCGAATCCCGTGGCTTCCTGACGGCAGCGCCGCTCGCCACGCGTCTGGGCGCGGGCATCATCATGCTCCGCAAGCCGGGCAAGCTACCGGGTGAGACCATCTCCCACAACTATGCGCTCGAATACGGCACGGATACGCTGCATATTCAGTCGGGCGCCATCCAGCCGGGCCAGCGCGTGGTCGTGACCGATGACATGCTGGCGACAGGCGGCACGCTCGCCGCGTCCATCGCCCTGCTGCGCAAGGCGGGCGCGAATGTGGTCGGCGCTTCCGTGATGATGGAGCTGACGGCGCTGCGCGGTCGTGAAAAGATCGACGTGCCTGTGCATGCCCTGCTGTCCTACGACGACTGAGGACCATGGCGAGGTGGGGGAGAGAAGCCTCTCCCCATCGCGACAGACACTCATGGGATGGACCCATTGCTGACCGAAACCGGTAAAAGATCATTTTGACAGTAAAGAGAAGCCTTTCTTCCCTTCCGAGGTCGGCCGGTTCTTCAATATTCGTCGCATTCATGCGGCCATGTGTGTGTCGCGCCCCCCGCTTGCGGGAAATTGAGTTATTCATCCCGATGATACGTGCTTGTAAGCATGCTGGTGTAAGCGGTCACAATGACTGTCGGTTCGGGTGATAACGTGAGGTATGGGCATGAATGATGGGGCGATTCCCGGACAGCATCCCCTCATGGCCCGGCTTCATTCTTTTCTGAGCAGTTTCGAATCCAGCTGGTTTGGCTCATGGGTCGGACGGCAGAAATGGCTGTACGCGCCCAGCCTGCTGAATTTCGGTTATGCGCTCCGCACTACCATCGCCTCCCTGATCGCGCTCGGCATCGCCCTGTGGTGGGAGCTCGGCAGTCCGCAATGGGCGCCGCTCACGGTCTGGATGATCGCGCAGGGTTCCCGCGGCAAGTCTCTGGCCAAGGCCCGCTGGCACATGTTCGGCATGGTCGTGGGTACGCTGATCGCCATCACGCTGGTCGCCACAGCGCCCCAGCAGCCGCTGCTCTTCATTCTGCTCCTCTCCGGCTCCATCGGGATGCTGTGCTTTATAGGCACCCTGCTTCCCGGACCGGCCTCCATGGCCAACTACCGGATGCACGGCATGAGGGCGAGCGGCTTCACCCTGTCGATCATCTCTCTCGACGGCATCACGGATCCCAACCATATCTTTGAAATCTCCATGGCGCGTGCGACCTACATCACGCTGGGCATCGTCTGTGAAACCGTTATTTCCTCCCTTTTCCAGTTCAGGCTGACCCAGCGCGCCCGGAACCGGCTGGTCGACAATTATGTGGCGGCGATCAGACCAACCGCCAAGACACTCGGCGCGCTGCTCGGCGGTGACCGCAATGCGCTCCGCACCTCGGCCGAAATGATGGCCACTCTGGCTGGACTTGGCGATCAGATCGAATTTGCCGAGATCGAGATGGGAAAACACGGGCGCGAAGGCGATCATGCCCGCGCGGCCCTGTCGGGCGTCGCCGCCCTGTTCTCCCGTGGGCTGGAGCTTGCGGCGCTGATGGCCGATCCGGCCTCCTGCGGCGCAAGCTGGGACAAATTGGCCGCCGACAGCCGCTCCTTTCTGCTGTCTTTGCCCGATCGTCTGACCGATCCTGCCGAATTCAGCGCCGTCATGGCCGAACTGGGCACCCTGCGTTCCACGAGCCGTGTGGAAGCCGCCAACTGTCTGGCGCGTGAGATGGACATGGTCACGCATCCTCCTGTCGATGTGGTGGCGGAGACCATCGTGACGCGGGAAGGACAGGCTGTTCATGTTCTGGGCGACATGCTCGACGAACTGGCGACCTCGCTGCAACAGTTCGAGGCCAGCCGCAACCCGATCGCTCATGACCATTTCCATTATCCGATCGAGACCTGGCGCGACTGGCGTCAGGCGACCGGTAACAGTCTGCGCGCCAGCATGTCCATGTTCGTGGCTGGCGTAATCTGGATCACCACGGCATGGCCGCAGGGGCTGTTCTTCCTGATGTTCGTCGGCATCATCAATTCGCTCTTCTCGACACTCGAAACACCTGCGGTCGCCACCCGCGCCTTTCTGCATGGCACGGTGATGGTCACGGCGGTCGCCGCGTTCATGGTGATACTCGTCATGCCCGCCATCTCGACTTACGAGATGATGGCCATGTGCTTCATTCCCGTCATGATGGTCGGTGGTCTGGCTTTCTCAAATCCCGCCACCATTCTGGGTGCGGTGGCCTACAACCTGTTCCTCACCATTCTGGTCAGTCCGTTCAACGACGAGCGGATGCTGGACGAGATTTCCTTCTTCAACACCGCCATGCCGCTTTTCCTGACTATGGCGTTCTGCATGTGGATGTATCGCGTCTTCCTGCCGCTTGATCCGGATGGCGTGCGCTGGACCATGCGCCTGCAGATCCTTCAGATGCTGCGGGGACTCGCCCGTCGCGCCTACCCGCTGCGCCCGCATGACGTAATTGGCGTCAGCATTGAACGGATGGTCCGGCTGCTCAACACGGTTGGCGGACGGCGCGGCCCCGTGGTGGACGCCTATCTGCAGGGCGTCCTGTCCGGCATGACCGTCGGGCTTGCGATCCTGAGCCTGCGAGAGGTGATGGCCCGTGGCAATCTGCCGGCGCCGGCAACGCGGAATGTGCAGGACATGCTGGCGCGGATGGCCCAGTTCACCGGTCGCTATGGCGGACATTATGGCCGGACGGAACACGCGACCGATGCGGCGGTCGCGGCGCTGGTGCGGCTGGAACAGGGAGAGACAAACCTGTCCCAGCGTGTGGAAATCCTGCGGGCGCTGGCCGATCTGCGTGTCATTGCGGCGGAACTGAAAGAGAACCGACTGTTCTTTGATGCGTCCAGCCCTTATCTGGACCCGGTGTTTTCCTGATTTGCTTAAGACTGACTATCGGTTTCCAGATAAAAACTCTCTCTTCCAACGGCAAACTACTGGATTGCTTTGCTGATCTGCTGCCGTTGCACGGCGCATTCATGAGCCAGAAAATCGAGCAATGCCCTGAGCGCCGGAATGACGCCGCGTTTTGAGGGAAAAACTGCATGAATGATGCCTGCGCGGGGATGCCAGTTGGGCAGGAGTGAGACCAGTCTTCCTGCCTTGAGGTCCTTCCAGACCATCATGGTAGGGAGTTGCACGATGCCGTTGCCAGCAAGCGCAGCCTCACGGAGCACCGCCATATCATCCGTGACAAACCTGGGCTCATGAAAAACGGTTGCTGTTTGTCCCTCCTGATTCTCCAGAAGCCAGGAATGAGCGCCGGGACCGGTATGAAAGTCCATGCTGGGGAACGCGCCAAGATCGGCGGGTGACGTTAAAGGTGTTGTCAGCAGTTCCGGGGCTGCGACGAGACACTGAATACTTGTGTCGAAGACGCGCATGACGAGGTCGGAAGACTCAAGGGGCGGGAAACGCACACGGATAGCAAGATCGAAGCCTTCCTTCAGCACATCCACGCGTCGGTTGGTGCTTTCAAGATGCACTGTGACGGCCGGGTATTTCTGCATAAAGCGCGCCAGCAGCGCACCGAACTGGAAATTGAGAAGGGCCACAGGGCAACTCAGGCGGATTACCCCGCACGGTTCGCTTTGCAGTTCTGCGACGGATCGTTCCGCCAGATCGGCTTCTTCGAGAAGGGCGACACAATGCTCGTAAAATCTGCTTCCAATTTCCGTAATTTTGAAATGGCGTGAGGACCGCTGGATGAGCCGCGTGTGCAGGCGTTCTTCCAGAAGCTGAATCCGGCGACTCAGGAGAGATTTCTGTAGGCCGGTCACGCGGGCGGCGGCAGAGTATCCTCCGTGTCGAACGACCAGCACGAAATAATAGAAATCATTGAGATCCCTTATCGTTCTATCAGTAGAACGGATCGTTCGATTCGGCAATCTTCAGGAGACGATCAGATCGTCGCATAGTCGCCATCAAGATATTGAGGAGCAGAGCCATGCAGAAACAGATTCTCGGCCGCTACGGAAATGATCGCGGCCACTGGGTGGGAGACGGTTTTCCCGTCCGTTCCCTGTTTTCATACAGTGAGTTCGGCAGGCATCTGAGTCCGTTTCTGCTGCTGGATTATGCAGGCCCCCACCAGTTTCAGCCGACAGACGCCCGCCGTGGGGTAGGGGAGCACCCTCACAAGGGCTTTGAAACCGTCACGATCGTTTATGACGGAGAGGTCGAGCATCGCGACTCTTCCGGCGCGGGAGGCGTGATCGGACCGGGGGATGTGCAGTGGATGACCGCCGGTCGGGGGATCCAGCATGAGGAATATCATTCTCCGGCCTATGCAAAGTCCGGTGGCCCATTCCGCATGGTTCAGCTCTGGGTCAATCTGCGGGCAAAGGACAAGGCGGTGCCCGCTGCCTATCAGACGCTGCTCGCGGCAGACATTCCGGTCGTGACGTTGCCTGATGACGCGGGGTTTCTGCGGATCATCGCTGGAGAATATGGCGTCACTCATGGACCGGCCCGGATATTTTCGCCGCTGAACGTGTGGGATGGCGTTCTTCATCAGGGCGGACACGTCACCTTTGACCTTCCGGAAGGGCACAACAGCGCCATCGTATCGTTGGAAGGAAAGCTGATCGTGAACAACACGGAAGAGTTGGGCAGTGCGCAGTTTCTCCTTCTGGGGACGGCCGGAACGCAGGTGTCCGTGCAGGCGTCGGTTGAATCGAGCTTCCTGATCCTGACGGGCGAACCACTGAATGAACCGATAGTTGGATATGGGCCGTTCGTCATGAACACAGAAGAAGAAATTCAGCAGGCGGTCAGCGATATGCGGGCCGGTCGGTTCGGCGTCATTGCCTGAAACGTACTATCGGGCAGATCCTCGTTCTGGAAACGCCGGGGGATCTTCTTTTCTTGAAAAACAGGGGATCTGACATGAACAAACCTTATGTGCGTCTTGATAAGGACAATGCTGCCGTTCTGCTTGTCGATCACCAGACAGGGCTGCTGTCGCTTGTGCGTGATATCGATCCGGACAAGTTCAAGAATAATGTTCTGGCGCTGGCGGACCTTGCGCACTATTTCAAATTACCAACTATTCTGACGACGAGTTTTGAAGAAGGGCCAAACGGCCCAATCGTTCCCGAGCTCAAGCAGATATTTCCGGATGCGCCGTTTATCGCCCGACCGGGGCAGATCAATGCCTGGGATAATTCCGACTTTGTCGCCGCGATAAAGGCTACTGGCAAGAAGCAGCTTCTTATTGCTGGCGTGGTGACCGAAGTCTGTGTGGCTTTCCCTGTCCTGTCTGCTCTTGCTGAAGGGTACGAGGTTTTTGTCGTCACGGATGCTTCCGGCACCTTTAACGCCATGACCCGCGATGCTGCCTGGAGGCGCATGGAAGCAGCCGGAGCGCAGTTGATGACGTGGTTTGGCGTAGCATGTGAATTGCACCGGGATTGGCGAAATGACGTGGAAGGGCTTGGTACTCTTCTGTCGAACCACATTCCTGATTATCGGAATCTGATTACATCTTACACACAGAACAGGATGTGAAGCGGAGTTCTGGGCAGCCTGCTTGCCAGCAGCGGCCCAATGACTGAGAAGTATTGATCCTGTTTTGGGCGATAGGTGATGTAATAATCGTCAGGAATGATATGGCGATCTGAGCGCAGGTGTTCAGAAGACTGATCTGTACTGTCTGGGTTCGGCGAGGTTGTGCTGAAACCAGGCAGAAAAAGATCATTTACCCGCATGGATCAGTAATTGTTTTACTTATGATATCCGTATAAATCTCCGCACCTATTGACGAACAGGTCAGCGCACGAAAAGAGTCGAAGCAGGCATTTCTGCGTAAGATGCGCCGTTACTTCAGTGTCTCGCGCATCTTCTGCCGCAGGGTGTTGCAGCGTTTCGTGTAGTGCGTGGCGCGAAATGCCGTAAAGAAATTCACGCAGAAGGCCGCGAACAGGGACAGAAAGGACGCCAGCGTCAGCACCATGCCAAACGGGGGCAGCGGGGTGTCATAACGGACGCCGGAATACCAGAGCAGGCTGATGCTCAGGATCGCTCCGAGCAGACCGAACACCCCTGTGGTCTTGAGCATTGAATCCTCAACCTGTTCGAAATCCGAGGTTTCATGCCAGAGATCGAACAGCTGACGGTCAATCTCTCCCACCTTGTCGGCATGCGCCGCCTTGTCTTCGGTGGTGATCTTGTGGGGATTCTTGCGATAGATATCGAGTTCCTGCCGCGCCTTGGTAAAGACGTGACGGCGTTCCTTGATGGCGGGAATACTGATATCGACAAAGCTGAGGATGGCGACGTTCAATCCGGCCGAAAGCTGGATGATCGCCTGAAAATCACCCCATGTCGTTGTCATCGTCCATTCCTCACAGCGTCTGTCTGATGGGAATGTTTTTAGCGAGAGACGGGTGTGAGGCAGAACACCTCTACAGCATGACAGCCATTCAGGAGCGCGCCGGGTCGTCCCGGCGCTCATCCCTTCTGTTCAGGACAATCAGGATTTCAGGAAAGTCTCAGAGGACGCGCCGGCTGAGACTTTCCTGTCTTCAGTCCTCAGTCGGCCAGCTTGTCCAGTTCGCGGACAATCGCCTCGCCCATGACGTCGGTGCCGACGCGGGCCTTGCCTTCGCTCATGATGTCCGCCGTGCGCAGACCGGTCGCCAGCACGGCCGAGACCGCGTTCTCGATCATCGTCGCTTCGGTTTCGAGATCGAAGGAGTAACGCAGCAGCATCGCCAGAGAGAGGATCTGCGCGATGGGGTTGGCGATGCCTTTGCCAGCGATATCCGGGGCGCTGCCGTGGATCGGCTCATAGAGCGCGGGCATGCGACCGTCGGAATGCTTCGCTCCAAGGGTGGCGGACGGCAGCATGCCGAGGCTGCCGGTCAGCATGGACGCGAGATCGGACAGGACGTCGCCGAACAGGTTGCCGGTGACGATCACATCGAACTGGCGCGGATTGCGGACCAGCTGCATGGCGCAGTTGTCGGCCAGCATGTGCGACAGCGTCACGTCGGAATATTCGCGGGCGTGGAGGTCAGTGATGACCTCTTTCCACAGCAGGCCGCTTTCCATGACATTGTGCTTCTCGACGGAGCAGACGCTGTTCTGGCGCTTGCGGGCCATCTCGAAAGCGATGCGACCGACGCGCTCGATTTCGTGCGTCGTGTAGACTTCCGTGTTGATGCCGCGCTTCTCGCCGTTCGGCAGCGTCTCAATGCCGCGTGGGTCGCCGAAATAGATACCGCCTGTGCTCTCGCGGACGATCATGATGTCGAGGCCCTTCACGACCTCCGGCTTGAGGGTGGAGGCGTCCACCAGCGCGTCAAACACCTTGGCCGGACGCAGGTTGGCGAACAGGCCGAGTTCCTGACGCAGCTTGAGAATGGCCAGTTCCGGGCGCTTGTCGAAGCCGACAGTGTTCCACTTCGGGTCGCCCACGGAGCCGAACAGCACGGCGTCAGCCTCGCGGGCCTTCTGGATGACTTCCTCGCGGATCGGCGTGCCGTATTCGGCCAGCGACGCACCACCGACAAGGTCTTCGGAGACGTCGAACGTGATGCCGCGCTTGCGGCTGAGCCATGCGGTGACGCGCGCCACTTCGCGCATGACTTCGGGGCCGATGCCGTCGCCCGGGAGGATCAGCAGTTTCCTGGCACTCATGACAATCTCCGGTGTCCTGTTGTTTAGCCGCGTATCTACCAGCCGGGACGGGGGGGTTCAATGTAGCCGCCGATGATACCTCTGATCACTGGGGATCATCGGAATTTCTCCAGCCACAATGATATGTCCGGCGGAAAGTGCCTCAAACCTTGCCGAGGCCATTACTGAAGCAGGCATTTTTGGAACCATGACGAAGGAAGCGTGCCTGATAACACGCTCCATCCTTCTAGGGATTAATCTACTGCCGCTATTTCTGCAGGATAAAATGCGTATTCGGCCGCATCGGAAGGTCGATGAAAGCTCCGGGAGACAGTGTTTCGTATTTCTCGCTCAAAGCAGAAAAGCCACGGTCTGGCTCTACCGGCATCCGCCAGTCGTAAGGAATGCCAACCAACAGACACATCAGCAGCCCAATACGCGCAAAAGTCCGGGTCCAGCCTCGGGAAGCTGCGAAAGAAAGTGTGGTAAGGACAACAAGCCAGAAAGTAATGGGAATATAAAAATACCGCACACTTGAATCAGGCAGCAGAAGCAGCTCCCACATGGGAGAGTTATCCCATGCCAGAGGGCGCCAGAGAGAAGCGGCCAGCACAAAAAGAGCAAACACGCCATACAGTCGCACCGCAGGGAAACGTCGGCAGGCATCGATCATCAGCCATACCCCTCCAAGCGCCAGAATCCAGGGCAACACGCCACTCTTCCAGAGAGAAAGAGTATAAAGGTGCGGAAGATGCAGATGACCCAAAAGCGTCGCGGCAACAATCTGTCCCGCGATCAGACGCGCCAATCCTGTCAGGCTGGCGCCCAGATGAGGAGCGACATCACGGGGTTGCTGCAAAATCGAGCCTGCCTGAATGGCGGCGCAGGCGAACAAAAGTCCAAATCGTGTGAAACGGACCTTGTCAGGCTGACTCCAGGTCACCCATGCCGCTATTGGAAGCAAAAACACGGCGAATGGGCCACTTAATCCACTGATGACCAGCATGAGGCAATCAAACACCCAACCAGCCGCCGTGCGGGGCGGAGAGGCGACAATGATGAGAAATGCCAACACCGCAAGATGCCACTGACTATTTGTCAGATTGGCATAAACCTCCCATGTATTCGGCATCGCGCAGAGGATGGCCCCGATCATAAAGCGGAGTGCTGTCGATGGACATAGTGCGGCGCATCGGGAGGACAGGAAATAGGCAGGCGGCATGATCTGGAAAATGAACGCCGCCAGTGCGAATATCAGCGGTCCATCCTTCAGCGGAAAAGGAGCGGCCAGCAGGCCGATAAGTCGACTATCCGTCTGGAAATAGCCCGTGTGGGGCATGAGAAGGCTGCCGAGACCAAACTTGCGGGCTTCCGGCCACCAGAACCATCCATCCTCTCCCCAGAAAGTGGGATGTGTGAGAATTTCAGGCCACCGCAAAAAGGTGATCAGGCTGAAGATCGCGATGCCAAGCAGGAATGCCGCGGAAGAAGGACCGTCTATGCGCATGGTGTCGGCAAATAACGGAGCAGGTCGACGGAACGCGCGCATATAGAGCCTTTGGTAAAATTACGAACAGCCTTCCTAATATATCGCCTGAAGGCTAGTCCAGTTCAGAAAATATTGATCCTGCTCAAAAAGAGGAAACCCTATTGCAAACAATTGCTGGCCATGACGGGCGACTACGATGCGCATGGTGCACCGTTACCAAGGACTATGAAGCTTACCATGACAGGGAATGGGGCTTTCCCGTCTCCTCAGACCAGCGTCTGTTCGAAAAACTCTGTCTGGAAGGCTTTCAGGCCGGCCTGAGCTGGAGAACCATCCTCCAGAAACGGGAAGCATTCCGGGAGGCTTTCCATGGCTTCGATCCGGAGCGCGTTGCCCGGTTTGGAGTGCAGGATGTAGAGCGTCTGCTCCAGAATGCTGCCATCATCCGCCACAGAGGCAAGATCGAAGCCACGATCAACAATGCCCGGCGGATGCTGGAACTGGTGGAGAAGGAAAGCTCGCTCGCGGCCTTTATCTGGCAATTCGAGCCGGAACGACTACCAGTGCCAGAAATCGTGTCCGAAACGGCAGCCTCCCGCGCGCTCTCGAAAGAACTCAAGAAACGCGGCTGGAAGTTTGTCGGTCCCACCACTGTCTATGCGTTCATGCAGGCGATGGGACTGGTCAATGACCACGCGCCCGACTGCGCGATGCGGGAAAAAGCGGAAGCCGCGCGGGCAGCTTTCAGCGTGCCGGAACGGTGAGAGCTTACGCCCCCACCTCTGCCACCTTTGCATTTCTCAACCGCACCACATCGGCGGGCGCGATCCGGACGACGAAACCCTGATCTCCAGCGTTGATGTAGATGTGATCCTGCGTCATCGCATCCTGCGAAATGACCAGTGGAATGTCTGTCTTCTGACCGAACGGGCTGGTGCCACCACCCTGATAACCTGTCAGTTCATGCGCCTTTTCCGGGCTCATCATGCGGGCATTCCGCCCTCCGAAAAGGGCCGCTACTTTTTTCAGATTGAGCTTCTGATCCACGGGCGCGATGACACAGGCGGGCTGCTTCCTGTCGATCTCCACCACCAGTGTTTTGAGCACGCTGTCGGGCCTTGAACCGAGCGCTTCCGCCGCCTGCATCCCGATGGGACCACCTTCCGGCGCGTAGGTGTATTCATGCAGACTGTAAGGCACATCCTGCCCGGCAAGAAAGACGGTTGCGGCAGTCTCTTTCGTCACGTTCTGGCTCCTGCTGATCGTCCTGAAAACAGACCGGAGGAGAAAAACAGGCGGAAGGCCGTTTGCCAACCCTGAAACGGTCGTGAAACAGGAGCAGCCGTTCCTGCGTTCCGATACTGTCATTGCAGAGTTGGGTTACAGGGAGAACGAGTTGCCCGGACCTTCTGGCATCGGTCCCTGCAGGCGGAAGGGCATGGGCTGGTTTTCGTCTGATGAAGCCGGGGTCGAGAACCGCGTCTGCGGGAAGGCTTCCGGGCAGTTTTCGCGTATCCAGACAATGATCCGCTCACGGATGGCGCAGCGCAGGTCCCAGCTTCGCACGGCAGTCCGCGCCCCGGCAGTGATACGCAGCATGATGACCCGGTCCGTTGAGTCCGCGACCTGCACGCTGAAGTCCTTGCCATTCCACTCGCGACAACCTTCGACAATTTCGGAGAGCTTGTTACGGATCTGTTCCACGGGAGCCAGAAAATCGAGATAGAGATAGACCGCGCCGGTCAGTTCGGCGGAATTGTAGGTCCAGTTCTCGAAAGGATTATCGAGGAAGTAGGACAGCGGCACGATCCGCCTGCGCTTGTCCCACGCGCGGAGAACCACGAACGTCGCGTTGATTTCCTCGACCCATGTCCAGTCGCCGTTGAAGGCGATCATGTCGCCCATGCGGATGGGCTGTGTGACGGCAATCTGCGCACCCGCGATCAGGTTGGTCAGCACGGAACGGGCGGCCAGACCGACCACGAGGGAAGCCGCGCCGGCGGAAGCGAGCAGGCTGAGGCCATATTGCCGGACGGGTTCGAACGTCATGAGCGCCGCACCGACGGTCAGCAGCCCGATGAGGATTTCCGCGATGCGCTGAAGCAGCCTGACCTGAGTCAGATGCTTTCTGCCCAGAATGTTTTCCTCGTGCTCCTCTCCCGAGGCGTCGAGCTGTTCGATGTAGAGCGAACAGGCCAGACGGGCCGACCGGATGAGGCTGAGCCCCAGAGCGAAGACGATCAGGACCGCCAGCAGATGCGCCAGTGGCCCCACGATCCGGGTAGAGATCTCCAGAGCCGGAATCGCCAGAATCATGATGACGGATGCCGCTACCAACTGGACAGGATGCCTCAGGATGGTCGCGCTGGTGCGGATAAAGGAGCCCGGACGTTTCTTTCCCGGCACGCGGGCAAAGCCACGCTTGAGGATAAAGCCCGCAATCCACGCCGCCATGGCGCCAAGGGCGAAGAGGATGAAAAGGGAGGCGATGGTGGGAGGGAGCCAGTCGAACCACCCCTGAATGTCCAGGAGGGTTGAAAAAAACGTCTGTTTCAAAGGCTCGTCCTCATCCTTTCGCGCAGGAAAACAGATGGCCAGACGCCATCGGCAGGGCACAGCATACAGCCTTGCCCGAAGAATCTGTCGATTATGTTTCGAATGGACTGCGGACAGTCAGTATCAGGAGCGCAGAAACAGGCGAAAAGTTCCGGCCCGGTTCTGAATGAGGGCATGACGCCCGGCTCCGGAGGCCATACGGGCGGAGAACCGGTCCCCCGCCGTAGGGAAGCGCTGAACGCTTCAGGGACCGGTCGGCAGGCTTGCCGCCCGGTCCCCTATATAGTCGTTTTGTATCAGTCGTTCTTCTTGGAACGCTCGTTCTTCTTGCGCTCGTGCGGGTCGAGGTAGCGCTTACGCAGACGCACGGCGGACGGCGTGACTTCCACCAGCTCATCGTCCTCGATGTAAGCAATCGCCTGCTCGAGGCTCATCTTGCGCGGCGGAACCAGAAGCAGCGCCTCGTCCTTGCCGGCGGCGCGGATGTTGGTCAGCTTCTTTTCACGGACGGCGTTCACTTCGAGATCATTCTCGCGGGAATGTTCACCGATGATCATGCCGACATAGACCTTCTCGCCAGCGCCGACGAACAGCGTGCCGCGGTCCTGCAGGGAGAACAGTGAATACTGCGTGGTCGCACCGTCTTCCGACGAGATCAGCGAGCCGTTGCGACGGCCTTCGATCGTGCCGGCATAAGGCTGATAGCCCGCGAACAGACGGTTCATGATGCCAGTGCCGCGCGTGTCGGTCAGGAACTCGCCGTGATAGCCGATCAGGCCACGTGACGGGATCAGGAAGGTCAGACGCACCTTGTCGCCGCCGGACGGACGCATGTCCTGCATCTGGCCCTTACGGAGCGACATTTTCTCGACCACGACGCCTGAATAAGGCTCGTCCACGTCGATCAGAACCTCTTCGTAAGGCTCCTCACGCTCGCCGGTCTCTTCGTTGGTGTGGAACAGCACGCGGGGACGACCGATGGTCAGCTCGAAGCCTTCGCGACGCATCGTCTCGATGAGCACGCCAAGCTGAAGCTCGCCACGACCGGCAACCTCGAACGCTTCGCTCTCGGGGCTTTCCGTCACGCGGATGGCGATGTTGCTTTCCGTTTCCTTGAACAGACGGTCACGGATCTGACGCGACGTGACCTTCTTGCCTTCACGACCACCCAGCGGGCCATCGTTGATGCGGAACGTCATGGACAGTGTCGGCGGATCGACCGGAATGGCCTTCAGGGCTTCGGTCACTTCCGGAGAAGCGATCGTTTCCGGGATCGTGGCGTCGGACAGACCGGCGACGGCGACGATGTCACCGGCTTCGACCTCATCCACAGGCACGCGATCAAGGCCACGGAAGGAGAGCAGCTTGGTCAGACGGCCTGTCTCGACAACGCTGCCGTCTTCACGCAGCACGCGGACCGGCATGTTGACCTTCGCACGACCCTGCTCGACGCGACCCGTCAGCACGCGGCCAAGGAAGTTGTCGGACTCGAGGATGGTCGCAACCATTGCGAACGGCTTGTCCTTGTCCAGATTCGGAGCCGGGACGTGACGCAGCACGAGGTCGAACATCGGGGACAGGTCCTTGCGGGGACCATCCAGCTCCGTGTCCGCCCAGCCCTGACGGCCGGAAGCGTAAAGCATCGGGAAGTCGAGCTGTTCGTCATTCGCGCCGAGGGAAGCGAACAGATCGAAGATCTCGTTGTGGACTTCGTCCGGACGGGCGTCGCCACGGTCGATCTTGTTCACGACGACGATCGGCTTCAGGCCACGGGCCAGCGCCTTGCCGACCACGAACTTGGTCTGCGGCAGCGCGCCTTCTGCGGCGTCAACCAGCACGATCGCGCCGTCCACCATGCTCAGGATACGCTCGACCTCGCCGCCGAAGTCGGCATGGCCCGGTGTATCGATGATGTTGATACGGGTGTCTTTCCAGACGACGGACGTGCACTTGGCGAGAATGGTGATGCCACGCTCGCGCTCAAGGTCGTTGCTGTCCATCGCACGCTCAGCAACCTGCTGATGTTCGTGGAACGAGCCGGACTGCTTGAGCAGTTCGTCAACAAGAGTGGTCTTGCCATGATCGACGTGTGCGATAATGGCGATGTTGCGAATATCCATCGTAAGGCGGACCTGATCTTTCTTTACGTACATGTCCGCCACTGACAGCCAGAAGCGCGCAGCGGACACCTGTTAACGGCTGTCCATAGAGGGCGGCGGCGCGGATTGCACGCGAAACTTCGCGGTCAAGCGCGTCTTTGACGTGAAACCGGCGTGACCGGTTGTCTCGGTCACACCGGTTTCACTGCTTTTTCGTTCCGGTTTCCTGCCCGGAGAGAGGACTGTTTTCGCTGATGACCTCAGAGCGGTCGATCGCTGGCATAGACCCGTGTGCGCCTGCCTTATCCGGGCAGCATCATGAGACCCTGCGGCATGCCGGGTGTTTCAGTGCGCAGGCAGAACACGGCGCCGTTCAGCGGTTCCGCTTCAAGTTCGGCAGCCGACAGCCCTTTGCGCGCCGTGGTGATGAACACCGTCCGCAGATCATCGCCACCGAAAGCCGCCTTGGTCACATTGCTGGCAGGAACGGGAATCGGGGCGAGGCGTGTCCCGTCCGGGGCAAAGCGTTCCAGCCTGTGGCCACCCCAGACGCCGACCCACAGCGTGCCGGCACTGTCCATGGCCAGCCCGTCCGGCGCGCCATTGCTGACTTCGGCAAAAATCCGCTGGTCTGCGAGATCCCCGTTCGATGTGACGTCAAAGGCGTAAATCACGCCTTGCGCCGACTCGCAGTGATAGAGGGTCTGACTATCCGGAGACATGACCGGGCCGTTGCTGATCGTGTAGCCGCTATGATGCCGACGCAGGGCCACATCCCCCCCTTCCATGCTGTAGAGGGAGCCGATGGGAAGTTCTTCCTTGTCATCCATCGTGCCGAACCAGAGCCGTCCGGACCTGTCCACATGGGCGTCGTTCAGGCGTGTGCGGGAATGGTGCTGTTCGACGGGTATGAACGGATGGGTGCGTCCGGTCTCAGGATCGAAAAGATACAGACCGTCTTCCATGCCGCAGATCAGGGCGCCGTCCTGGGTTGGTACCAGAAAGGTCGGACGGCGCTGCACATGCCAGGTTGAACGCATCCCGTCGGAGGGGCGGTAACGATGCAGGGCGCAGCTCAGGATATCAACGAAGTAGAATGCAGACTCCGTTTCGCTCCAGACCGGTCCTTCTCCGAGCTTCGCCTGTAGATTCCAGACGCTGACGACTTCGTTGATCTTTGCTTCCGTAGCCTGAAAAATTCTGTCTACAGGGATGTGTGCGGTCATAGACATGCCTCCGGGCTGGTAACGGGCAAAAATGGGGAAAGTTGCTGCGCAGTGATGCGTGGCCTGCCTACCTGTCCCCCGCCTGTCTGACGCCGAAGTGGACACAGGCATGAATAGGAAATAGGTATCATTCGCAACATGCCAACAGAACAGGCGGATAGGATCTGCGCATGCGCCTGGATGAGCTTCCGGCCGGAATTGACGCCATTATCGACCACATAGACCACCGTGGCGCGGATGATACCGTGGCGCAGCGGCTGGGTGAGCTCGGCTTCGTCCCCGGAGAACCCCTGCGTATTGTCGCCATCGGCCCTTTCGGGGGTGATCCGCTGGCTGTGAAGATCGGATTCACGCGCTTTGCCCTCCGTCGGTCGGAGGCCTCCCGGGTCATTCTGCAGGACGTTGCGTAAATCATGGACGTACTGATCGAAACCCTTCCGCTTCGGGCGGCGCTGGTCGGTAATCCCAATTGCGGCAAGACCTCGCTGTTCAACCTGTTAACCGGCAGCCGCCAGAAAGTGGCGAATTATGCAGGCGTGACGGTTGAACGCAAGGAGGGACGATTTACCACTCCGGGCGGTCGGCCCTTTCGCCTGCTCGATCTGCCGGGGGCCTATAGCCTTGCCGCGACCAGCCCTGACGAAGCCGTCACGCGGGATGTCTGCGCCGGACGGTACAAGGGAGAGCCTGCGCCTGAACTGCTGATCTGTGTTCTGGACGCGACCAATCTGCGGCTGCATCTTCGGTTCGCTCTGGAAGTCTGCCGTCTCGGACGCCCGACGATCATCGTGCTCAACATGCTGGACGCCGCCCGCAAGGAAGGACTGGAAATCGACCTCCCCCGGTTGTCGGCCGAGCTTGGTGCGCCGGTGGTGGGTGTTGTGGCGATCAGGAAGAGCGGCGCTTCTGATCTGCTGAAGCTTCTGGATAATCCGCCTCTCCACGCGCCTGTCATTCAGGCGGATGCCCATGAGGAAGTCCACGCCACGGTGCGGCGGCTTCTCACGGAATGCACATCACGCCCCGCCGTCGCTTCCGAAGCGCTGGAAGACCGGCTCGATCGCTGGATTCTTCATCCCGTCTGGGGGCTGATGATCCTGCTGGCCCTGATGTTCGTCATGTTTCAGGCGGTCTTTTCGTGGGCGCAGCCGGTTATGGATGCGGTGGACGCCGGTGTTTCCGGGTTTGGCGAGATGATCCGCCAGTTTCTGCCGGACGGGCTGATCCGCAGCCTGCTGGTGGACGGGATCATTGCCGGAGCCGGAACTGTGGTCGTGTTCCTGCCGCAGATCCTGATCCTGTTCCTCTGGATTCTGATTCTGGAAGAGTCTGGCTATCTGCCCCGTGCCGCATTCCTGCTGGACAGGATCATGGCGTCCGCCGGTCTGTCCGGACGCTCCTTCATTCCGCTGCTGTCCAGCTTCGCCTGCGCCGTTCCGGGTATCATGGCGACGCGCACCATCCAGAACCCACGGGACCGGCTTGTCACCATCCTGCTTGCGCCGCTGATGACCTGCTCGGCGCGTCTGCCGGTCTATGCCCTGCTGATCGCAGCCTTCATTCCCCGGCGTTCCATCGGTGGCATGGTCAACCAGCAGGGACTGGTGCTGTTTGCGCTCTATATGGTGGCGATCCTCAGCGCGCTGGGCGTGGCGTGGGTCATGAAGCGGGGTGGCGCTCAGGAAGAGCATCCGCTGCTCATGGAACTGCCCGCCTATCGCTGGCCGAGCCTGCGCAATGTGGCGCTGGGACTCTGGCAGCGGGCGGTCATCTTCCTTTCACGCGTCGGCAGCATCATCGTTACGCTCAGCGTGCTGCTCTGGGCGCTTTCGAGCTTTCCTGCGCCGCCGGCTGGCGCGACGGGGCCTGCTATTGATTACAGTCTGGCGGGCTGGATCGGGCACATCATGCTGCCGGTTTTCGCGCCCCTTGGTTTCACCTGGCAGATCTGCGTGGCGCTGATCCCCGGACTGGCGGCGCGTGAAGTCGCGGTGAGCGCGCTGGCGACTGTCTATGCGGTCGGGGGAGTGGATACCGATGCCGCCTCCCAGTTGATCCCGATCCTGTCCAGACAATGGAGTCTTGCGACCGGGCTGTCGCTGATGGCATGGTATGTCTACGCGCCGCAGTGTTTCTCGACTCTGGCCGTCATCCGGCGTGAGACAGGCGGCTGGAAGGTCGTCTTTCAGACGGCCGGTTATCTGTTCGGTTTGGCCTATCTGGCGTCTTTCCTCACATGGAGGTTCGCGCTGGCGATGGGATGGGGGCCGTCATGATTCAAAGCCTGATTATCGGATTTCTGGTTCTTGTCTGCGCTCTTTACTGGCTGGGGCGTCTTGCGCCTTCCGTGACGCAGAAACTGTGGAAAAGCACGGGAGCACTCCTGCGCACGGTTCATGCTCCTTCCGCGCTTCAGACTGCTGTGGCCGGACGGGCCAATGCAGGTCCACGCGGTGGGTGTGGGGGATGCAAGGGGTGCGACAGCAAGGGCGGCGGCTGTCACTGACGGACGAAGATCAGTACGACTGTATGGCTACCTGATGTGAGCACCCGGTATCTGACGCGTACAAGCGAAGCGGTCGTCGGGTAACGTGCTTTTCATAAAGATGATGTTTCTCGGGGGCTTTTTGAAAAAGCTTCGCCAAAAACCTCTTCATGATTTCACTGTTGGTTTTTGAAGCGGTCTTTTAACAGGCCCGGCATCAAAGGATCTGGTCCCTTTGTGACGCTCTGAAGCGCTTCATGCACTTCCCGAAAATGACGCCAGCCGCAGGGGATCGATATTGATCGCCGCCAGAGCCTTGCGCCACTTCGCTGCATGATCCGCCCCGAAAACGATCTCCCGTGAAGCAGGGGCAACCAGCCAGGCCGAATGACGGGCGATTTCCTCTTCCAGCTGTCCGGCTTCCCAGCCCGCGTGGCCAAGGGCCAGCAGCGCATCGCGCGGACCGTCTCCGGCGGCAATGTCCTTGAGCACTTCAAGGTTGGCGCTGAGGGAAATATCGTTGTTGACGGTCAGTGTGCCGTCGCCGTCCCAGTCCGTGGAATGAAGCACCAGTCCTCGCCCTGCTTCAACCGGGCCGCCGGCGCACAGGCCGATACGACGGCGGGGCGGGGTGGGGGCGATGTCGAGTTGCAGCAGAAGATCATCGAAACCCGGCTGCGAGATGCGGCGGTTGACGACGATGCCCATTGCGCCGCCGTCCGCTGAATGTGCGCACAGATAGATCACGCTCCGGTCGAACTCGGATTCCGCAAGCGAGGGCATGGCGATGAGAAGCTGACCTGCGAGTGACTCTTCGGCGCCGCAAGGTGCAACCGTATCAGACTGTAAAAACTGCATGCTCCAGATATGGTGCGCCCGGAGCCATTTGACAACCGAGCCATTTGACAAGCTGACGGCAGAAAGGGGCTAATGCGGGCCACCCAGAAGAGAGAAGGAACTGAACGATGACTGACACGGTTCTTGTAACAGGTGCGACAGCAGGGTTCGGTCGCGCCATCAGCGAACGGCTCGTAAAGGATGGCTACCGGGTGATCGGCACCGGTCGGCGCGCCGAAAGACTCGACGCGTTGCAGGCTTCTCTCGGGGACGCCTTTCTTCCACTGGCGCTGGACATGCTGGACAAGGAGGCGCTGCGGGGCCTGCCCACCGAACTGCCGGAGGGCTGGCGCGAGGTCGACGTGCTGATCAACAACGCGGGTCTGGCGCTCGGTATGGACCCGGCGCAGACCACGAATATCGACGACTGGGAGCGCATGATCGGGACGAATGTCTCGGGCATGGTCGAGATCACCCGCGCGCTGTTGCCCGGCATGGTGGAGCGCAACCATGGTCACGTCGTGTCTCTCGGCAGTACGGCGGGGACGTATCCTTACAAGGGAGGAAACGTCTATGGCGCGAGCAAGGCGTTTGTCTCGCAGTTCATGAGAAATCTGCGGACCGATCTGCTCGGCACCCGTGTGCGCGCCACCAATCTGGAGCCCGGCCTCTGCGGGGGCAGCGAGTTCAGCAATGTGCGTCTGGGGGACGAGGCGAAAGCGGCGGATGTCTATCGCGGCACCAAACCCATCCTGCCGGAAGATATTGCCGAAACCGTTGCGTGGGTTCTTGGCCTGCCGGAGCATGTGAACATCAACCGCATCGAGATGATGCCTGTCTGTCAGGCGGCAGGCGGCCTGTCGGTCGTGCGTGATGTGGACTGAAGAAGGACATACCGGGATATGAATGCCGCCCCTGAAAGCAAGGTTACACTGGAGGATCTTTCCATCCTCACCACGCGTTATCGTGTTGATCCGTCAAAACCGTTTCAACTGAAGGACTACAATCCGGCTGATGACGCCGGACTGGGGCTGACCAAACCGGAGGGTAAGGCGCTTCTGAAACAGGCGAAGAAGCGTCTTTCCGATCTTCAGGAACTGCTTTACGCCAACAGTGGAGCGTCCATGCTGATCGTGCTTCAGGGCATGGATGCCGCCGGCAAGGATGGCACTATCAAGCATGTGATGTCAGGTGTGAATCCTGCCGGTGTGTCGGTCACGTCTTTCAAGCAGCCCGGCCCACAGGAACTGATGCACGGCTTCCTCTGGCGGATCCATATTTCGGCGCCTTCTTCCGGACGTATCGTGATTTTCAATCGCAGCCAGTATGAAGACGTGCTGGTCACGCGCGTTCATCCCGAGTTGCTGGAGCGGGAGCATCTGCCCGGTGAGGTCGGCACGCCTGCTTTCTGGCAGGGACGTTTTGACGATATCCGGCATTTCGAGCACTACCTGTCGCGACAGGGAACCGTTGTTCTGAAATTCTTTCTCAATATCTCAAAGGATGAGCAGAGGAGGCGTCTTCTCAGCCGTCTGGACGTCAAGGACAAGAGATGGAAATTCTCTTCATCCGATGTCAGGGAACGTCAGTTCTGGGATCATTACCAGACTGCTTATGAGGAAGCGATCACTCATACCGCACGCGATTACGCGCCTTGGTTTGTGATTCCGGCCAATCATAAATGGTTTGCGCGTCTGACGATCATAGAGACGATCATCGGCGCTCTGGAAGACCTGAAGCAGAAGCCTCCGGTCATTGAACCAGGCCTCATGAAAAGTCTTGACGCCTATAAGGACGAGCTCAGCAAAGAGGTCGGTTGAGCTTTCTTGTCCGACCAACCCGCAGGTGATCCCATGTCTCCTTCACCCATGACGATGAAAGCTGTGCAGCTTGTTTCTCCAGACCGGCCCTTTGTCTTGCGGGCTGTCTCCATTCCTGAGCCTGAAGCGGGTGAAGTCCGGGTGAGAATTGCCGCCTGTGGCGTGTGCCGGACGGACCTGCATATTCAGGATGGATTGCTGGATCTCGGCAAAAGGGATTTTACAGTCGGGCATGAGATCGCCGGGACGGTCGATGTCTGCGGTGCGGGCGTGGAGCAGGCGTGGGAAGGCCGCAAAGTCGTCGTTTATTACTATGTCGGGTGCGGCAGTTGTCGTTACTGTCGTGTAGGCGATGATCATCTGTGTCCACATCCCAAAGCCCAGCCGGGGTTTTCGAGTGATGGCGGTTATGCCGAATACATCACTGTTCCCGTGAAGAACTGTGTGCCCGTACCGGAGCATGTTGATCTCGCTGAAGCTGCGACCATGGGATGTGCCGGTTCCACGGCAGTGCATGCCGGACGCATGGCGGCCATCCATCCGGGAGACTGGGTGGTGATCAATGGAACCGGCGGGGTAGGGCTGGCTCTTTTGCAATATGCTCGTCAGGCTGGTGGTCGGGTCATTGCAATTGGACGCGGTGGTGCAAGAGCGCAGATCGCGCTGGAGATGGGCGCGGAGCACATCATTGATGTGCTGGAAACGTCAGACACAGTCAGCCGTGTGCGGGAACTGACCGGCGAGGGCGCTGATGTTGTTTTCGAACTGCTCGGCACGCAAACGGCCATGAGCAGCGCCCTGCACATGCTGCGTCGTCGTGGGCGAATGGTGATGCTTGGTTATACGACCGAGGCTTTTCAGTCCCATCCCATCGATTTCATTGTGCGGGAAATTACGCTGCTTGGGTCAGTCGGTTCGACCCTTGATGATCTTCATGAAGCGATTGCTCTTCTGGCCCGAGGCGTCATGCGCTCTCCTGTTGCAGAGGTTCTGCCGCTGGAATCATTTGATGCTGCTCTGATGAAAACACGAGAGGGAGGACTGGATGGGAGGATTGTGCTGGCTCCCTGAAATCCACTTTTGAATGTATCTGTTTCTTTTTTAAGCGCGGACAGGACGCGACTTCGTCAGTCTCAGAGTGTCCTGGATGCTGGAGAGGCGGCTAATCGCATATGAAAAACGGCCCTCCATCCTTCGCCCCACGGCATAACTCAATCGTAAGTAGCGGCACGAATATCGTCTCTCAATCCACGTCTGATGGGGGTTTTGGGGGTGGATAAGGTGGTTCGTGATCTATTGACGAAAACGATAAGCATATCATGTGTGAAAAAACCAGAACGTCTTGTTTCACTCTCAACCGGGCGGAGTGAAGAGTTGAATGAAGAAAGATGGTATAAAATATATTTTTAATAATTCTAATTATAATAATGATATTTTGTAATTTTAGTAAATTTTTCTGTAAATTTCATCCCGCTGTAATCCGGATTTTCTTTGTCGAAATCATCATTGCGCTTGACGGAATCGTTACGACTCTGGACTAATCTGTTAAAGGGATTATTCCTTTGGAGTTATTTGTTTGCGCGATAAATCGGATCTGGATCTGCAGCACCTCAGATCGTTTCTTGCTGTGGCCAAGACGCTCCACTTCACGTCGGCCGCTCATCAGCGGGACATCAGCCAGTCAACCATCAGCCAGCATATTACGCGGCTGGAGGAGATGCTTGACGTCAGTCTGCTTTCAAGATCCACAAAAGTCGTTGAGCTTACCGAGGCAGGGCTGTTGTTTATTCCGCTTGCTGAGGATCTTTTGAGGCAACAGGATCATATATTCGAACTCTCTTCGACACTCGAGCGGCCACGATATATTCGGATCGGCCTTACCGAAGACCTCGTTCTATCGGAATTTCCTTTGGTACTACGTAATTTTCGAAAAAAACATCCGGAAATAAAAGTCAGTCAGACTATTGGTCTCAGTCACCAATTGCGTGCCGAACTGAACAAGGGAGAAATTGACCTGATGTTCGGAATGAGAGGGCCAAATGAAACTCATGGAGTGCCCCTCTGGCAGGAGCAGTTGCGTTGGTATGCCTACCCGGAAACAGAATTTTCAAAGGAAGATTCTATACCTCTTGTGGTTTTTCCAGAAGGAAGCGTGACACGTCGTATGACGATTGAAACACTGAATCGTCACAAGATACGTTGGCATATCGCTTTTTGCAGTGACAGCCTTGGCGCTCTCCTAGGGGCGGTCAAAGCAGGATATGGCTACACCCTGCAGCCTGCTTTCCTCAAACGCAGTGTGCTGATGGAACCTGTCATGCCGTTGCCGTTGCCTGAAGCGCCGTCCGTCAACTTCGTGGTACTCACAAATCGTTCCGATTTCAGCGTTCCTGAACAGATGTTGATCGACGGGGCAAAGACTATTTTTCCATCCTGAACCAAAACCTTCTGAATGGACGAAATAATGGAAAACTCACGTTCAAAAAAGAAACTATATTGTTGCGTTATGGCAACAATATTTTCGGGATTCAGTATGGGTGGATTTCCGGGATCTGCTCTTGCTGCCCCAGCAGTGGTGCAAAGCGATGATTTTGTTGTGCATGGGAAATCCACGTTCGATCCACGTGCCCGTTCCATGACTGATCCTTCAGTGCCTGCATACGTTCCGACAAACAGCACGCCTGGAGGAATTCCTTCCGCACCCTCCGCCAATAGCGCTCATTCCATAGGAAAGCAGCCTTATCTGTTCTCTCTTCATTTCAAACCGATCGTTGATGCAGGAAAATATCTGGGAGATCGCGGAATCTATTTCACTGGCTGGAATGTGTCCCAGTATTCCGGCGTCCCTGCTGGCGGCATTGATCATGGTTCATTTTTCAACAACTTTGCCGGTGTGGGTGTTGATCTTGATATGCAGCGTCTTGCTCACATTCCAGGCGCCAAAATCCACTTTCTGGCGGATGAAGTCGCCGGTCAGGGACGAGCAGGGGGTAATACCGGGTCAAGTTGGGGGTTTGTATCTTACTACGGAAACCACAACGGCTTTCAGGTACGTGAATTTACATGGGATCAGGCGCTCTTCAACAATCACCTGTTCATTCTCGCTGGACGATCGATGCCGAAGGGCGGAGAATTCGATGGTTCTGAGCTTTATTGTATGTTCCCCAGCTTTTTGTGTTCGGTTCCTACAACGCTGACCATAAACGGTTCGATGCCTTCCTTCGTAACATCATCCTGGGGGGCACGTTTTCTCTATAAGCCCACCGCCAAAACTTACATCAAGACTGGCATCTGGGAAGCTGAGCCCTCCCTTAAACTGTCCAACCACAATAGCTGGCCCGGTCCGGATTGGGGATTTGATAGAGCGGAAGGCGAGTATATTCCGACAGAGGTTGGATACCGCACCAATTTTACAAACGATAAATATCCTCGTGCTTACGATCTTGGCTTCGTTTATGACACGGCGACCTATTCCGACCCTCTCTACAATACGATGGGACAGTCTCGTCCGCTTTCCGGCGGTACAGCCATGACGCGGCGCGGCCGTACGCAGCTTTATCTGCAGGCGCAACAGATGATCTGGAAACCTGAAGAGAACGGTACCCGAGGTCTCATTGTGTTTGCAGCGGCGAACCTGATGACTTCCGGAGACGCTTCCGTAAAGGATGGTTTCGTAGCCGGTCTTTTTGACTGGGGCCCATTCGCCTCGCGCCCAAGGGATTATGTGGGCTTCGTCAGCCAGACATTGATCTGGGATCGTCGTTTTGTCCATGGCATGAACGATACCATGGCTGCTCATGGACATAACAATCAGTGGGCGGCTCAGGAAACGATGATGGAGCTGAACTACGGCCTGAATATCGCTCCAGGTGTCATGTTCACTCCATATGTTGAATACATCTGGAATCCAGATCAGCTGGGCCGCAAGACCATTATCCCGAATGTGAATACCGCAATTCAGACAGGAATTTCCTTGAATGTGCAGTTCAGCCCGGCTTTCGGGATTCCGACCCTGCAGCGCGTGAGAAACTGAAAACTGTCTTTCTGAACATCATTTTCCATAAGGGTATGACATGAAAAATTCCAGATGGTGGCAGATGGCGGCAGGACTGGCCTGCATGGCGTCCATATCCTCTCCCCAGTATGTGTGGACACTGTTTACACCCATGCTGAAGACCGAATTCGGAACCAGCGCTGCAGCGCTTCAGGTTACTTTCTCGTTGCTGATCGTGCTGCAAACGCTTTTTTCTCCTATACAAGGATGGATCGGGCGCCATGTTGCAGCACGCACCCTTATCATGGCGGGAGTGGCGCTCACCGGTCTGAGCTGGGTCGTGACCGCGCAGGTCCATAGCCTGAACATGCTTTATCTCAGCTACGGTATTTTGGGTGGAGCCGGAACAGGCATTGTCTATGTCGGTGTGGTCTCTCTTCTCATGCAGTGGTTTCCGGAGCGACGTGGTATGGCCGCAGGGGCCGCGGCAGCGGGATACGGCATGGGGGCAATGCTGACTACTTTCCCAATCTCCTACATGCTTGCCGCCTCTGGCTGGCGGGAAACAATGGGCGCCTTTGGTGTAGTAATCATAGCCGCGGGACTTGTCGCTGCATGGTTTCTCAAGGTTCCTGCTTTTTCCTCCCTTGAGCAGGCCTCACCGTCCGAAGAGGAGGGATATTCTACATCCTTTGTTGTCAAAACGCCTCTGTTCTGGGTCATGTTTCTCATGATGGCGACAATGGCGACGTCGGGTCTCATGGTCACATCGCAGCTTGCGCAGATCGCCAATGACTTCAATGTTGCTCACCTGACAATTCTGGGGATGGCGGCGCTTCCTCTTGCAATGACTTTGGATCGTATCGCCAATGGTCTCACGCGCCCTCTTTTCGGGTGGATTTCTGACCATCTGGGCCGCGAGCGCACCATGGCTTTCGCTTTCACTCTCGAAGCTATAGCCCTGACATGCTGGCTGGCGCTGGCCCATCATCCGGTTGCATTCGTTCTTCTTTCTGGTGTGGTTTTTCTGGGGTGGGGCGAGATTTTTTCTCTTTTTCCAGCAACGCTTACAGACACCTTCGGCACGAAAGATGCTTCACGAAATTATGGTCTGCTCTACATGGCGCAGGGCGTTGGGGCTGTATTCGGCGGACCGCTTGCAGCATGGATGCATCAGGCGAGTGGAAACTGGCATCCAGTCTTTGCCTGCGCGATCGGCGGTGATCTTCTGACGGCTTTATTGGCGATACTTGTTTTGAAGCCGATGCGTCACCGCTTCATGCGCGGTAGGGTCTGATGCGAAAACCCGATCCGTTCCTTGTTGCACTGATCAGTGCTGTGGTGCTCGCCTCGTTGCTTCCTGCAAGAGGTGAAGCCACTGTATTCCTTGGTTACCTGACAGATTTCCTGATCATGGCAATGTTTTTCATGCAGGGAGTTAAGCTGGAACGCCGTGCGATTGTGGAAAATATCCGCAACTGGAAACTTCAGGGGCTTGTCCTGCTTTGCTCTTTTATTCTGTTCCCACTGGTCGGGACAGGGCTGCATATGCTCCTGCCGCATAGTCTCGACGAAGCAACCTGGCAGGGCGTGCTGTTCCTGTGCTGTCTGCCATCCACCGTTCAATCTTCCATTGCCCTTACATCCATGGCTGGTGGGAATGTCGCCGCCTCCATCTGTGCGGCCACACTTTCAAATATTGCCGGCATCTTCCTGACGCCTGTTCTGGTGTCGCTTGTTCTGCATAAACAGGGAGTGTGGTCCGCGAGTTCAGTAACAGACATTGCCGTCCAGCTTCTGCTGCCTTTCATAGCAGGTCAGCTTCTGCAGCCTCTTCTGCACGCGTGGGCTCATCGACGTAAAAAGACCATCTCCATACTTGATCGTTCTTCAATCCTTCTGGTGGTCTATACAGCATTCAGCCATGCTGTAGTGCTGGGCATCTGGTCACATCTTTCGTCGAGAGACCTTGTGGATCTCGCATGTATCGATCTGGCGCTTCTGCTGATTGTCCTTGCTGCAAGTTTTGGACTCAGCCGCATCTGCGGTTTCAGTTCACGCGATGAAGTGTCAATTGTCCTGTGTGGTTCGAAAAAATCGCTGGCGTCCGGCGTTCCTATGGCAAATGTCATTTTTTCTGATTCCATCGCGGGTTTCGTCGTGTTGCCGCTGATTCTCTATCATCAGATCCAGCTTTTCCTCTGCACGCTGATAGCGCGACGCTATCACCAGAAACATCAGTCAGGTTTGTGATGCTTCATACAGTTCGCTCATTGCGCGGGATGGTTACTTCCCCGCATCATCTCGCCAGTCAGGCCGGATTGGACATTCTCAAGGAAGGCGGTACCGCACTGGAAGCGACGGTCGCCATGGGCGCGACTCTCTCTTCTGTCTATCCGCACATGACCGGACTTGGCGGTGACGCTTTCTGGCTGATTTCATGGCCAGATGGCCGCTCCACAGTCATTGACGCGTGTGGAGCGGCGGCTCTGGGAGCCTCACGCGCTTTGTATGATGAGGCTGGTGTTACCGATATTCCGTGGCGTGGAGGACTGGCCGCCAACAGCATGGCGGGTGCTGTCTCGGGATGGGAGAAAGCTCTCAGTCTCAGTACGTCTATTCGTCCTAACCTGCCTTTGGAACGTCTGTTGCGAGACGCCATCCATTATGCAGAGTGTGGCTACGTTGTTTCTGATAGCGAAGCCTCTCTTCTACATGAAAAGCAGGCGGAACTTTCAGAAAACAGATCGTTTCTGGATGCTTATAGTTTGTCTGGAACTCTGGTTTCATCAGGGGCCATCCGCCGCAATCCGGCGCTGGCTCTGACATTAAAGCAACTGGCTCATGATGGGCTTGATAGCTTCTACAACGGCGCTCTGGCACAAACTCTTGCAGATGATCTTGAAAATGCAGGTAGTCCTCTGAGGCAATCTGATTTTAGACGCCATCAGGCTCTGTTATGCAAGCCACTTCATACAACGATAAAAGGGGCTGTCCTTTATAATACAGCACCTCCGACACAGGGGGTGGCGTCTCTGGCGATTCTCAAGATTTTCGATCGAATCACCGCTGATCAGGTGGATGGGTATGATCATATTCATGGTCTGGTAGAGGCAACAAAACGCGCTTTTATCTTCCGCAACAGACATGTTGGTGATCCAGCCTGGATGACACGATCGGCTCAGGATTTTCTGGATGATGATGCAGGGATTGCCCAACTCGCTGCCGGTATCGACATGCGGCATGCAATGCCCTGGGACGTAAGATCCCAGATGGGGGATACCACCTGGATGGGAGTCATCGACTCTTCTGGTGTAGCGGTCAGTATGATCCAGAGTCTGTATTTCGAATTTGGATCGGGAGTTTTCCTGCCGCAGACTGGTCTTGTCTGGCAAAACAGAGGTTCTTCGTTTCGTCTTGAGAAAGGTGGATGGAATAGTCTGGAACCCGGGCGTAAACCGTTTCATACACTCAACCCGGCAATGGCGCGGTTTGATGATGGCCGGATCATGGTTTACGGCACGATGGGTGGAGAAGGGCAGCCACAAACACAGGCGGCGCTCTTTACACGATATGCCCGCTATGGAGTGCCCTTGCAGCAAGCGATTACCGCACCACGATGGCTTCTTGGTCGTACCTGGGGTGAAGAGAGTTCATCGCTCAGGATGGAGGCTGGTTTTGATCCGACAGTTCTGGATCAGCTTCAGCAGGCAGGGCATGATATAAAACTTGTTCCAGCCTTTTCTTCAATAATGGGGCATGCAGGCGCACTCGTTCGACACACTGACGGTCTTATCGAAGGGGCTTCTGATCCACGAAGTGATGGAGTGGCCGCAGGTTTCTGACGGGCAGCTATCAAATGAACCCCATAAGCGTGTGGTCATGATAATCCACGATTATGGGGTCGCGTAATTGAGCGATTTATATTCAAAATTTGCGTAAGATCATTCGGAAAATAAAAATATTGCAATCAGCATTGCAGGATAGTTCCACTATCCACCTGTCGCCAGCACGACGGGCCCTGCCGCATCCATAATTTCAAACGGCAGCATTCCGGCCGGATCTCCATCCGCCTGCACGGGTAATCCTTCCGGTGTCGTGATTTCTATATGGGAGGCACGCACAGTCTGTACACCGGGCAAACTCCCCATCTTGCCCTGCGGCAGGGAAATCCCTGCCATCAAGGCGGAAGAAACGCCGCCATTTTCAAAAAGCGTGACGGAAAAACCGGGTTCGCCCGGCAGGGCGTCAGATGACAGCAGGTAAGGGCCGCCGTAAAGACGGCCCTTGCTCACAATTACACTGGCGGCGTGATATTCCTTGCCATCGGCCCGAACGCAAAGCGAGGGGAACTGATAACGCGGCAGTTCCCGAACTGTCTGGAGCACATAGGCTCCCCGTCCCAGTAAGCGCTTCGTGCCAAGATCGATATGATGCACGACATGCGCATCGAAACCGGCCCCAACCATCTGGACAAACAGTCGTGAGTGATCGGATGATTTCAGGATTCCGGGCCAGAGGGCGGTGCCGCCGTCTGATCCGAGAACGGCCGCCAGTGCTTTCGGTGCGAAAGGCAGACTGAATTCGTGGGCAAGGACATTCGCCGTGCCAAGTGGAATGATTCCAAGGCGGGTGTCGGAATGCATCATGCCAGCAACGACTTCTGCAATCGTGCCATCTCCTCCCGCCGCGACCACCATATCCGCGCCCTGACGAACCGCCTTACGGGCCAGTTCCGTGGCATGGCCGGCATACTGAGTTTCAAGAATCTTCAGGGGAATGCCATGGCTGGCGAGACAGTCGAGCACGTTCCACAACCGGCCGGTATTCCTGCGGCCTGCGGTGGGATTGTGGATGACGTACATGCGATCGGTCTTTCCTGTCGTGCGGTGTAGCTTTCAATTTCGTCTGATCAACGCAGGAGCACCATGATCGGACACCGTGATTTTCAAGAAATCATGGAACTGTCATGTAGCCGCTGACGGGGATGCTCTACACGAAGGCAGACCTCCTGCGGGACGGAACGCCATGAGCTTTGTTGATACTTCCCTCGCCGGGCAAACACCCTATCGTGCGGTGTTTCTGTCCGATATTCATCTCGGAACCAGAGGGAGTCAGGCGGCTCTCGCAGCTGATTTCCTGAAATCCATTTCCTGCGAAAAGCTTTATCTGGTCGGTGATATCATCGATGGATGGCGGTTGCGCCGGTCATGGTACTGGGACAATCATCATGACGAGCTGTTGCAGGTCATCCTGCGGATGGCGCGCCATGGGACGGATGTGATCTATATTCCCGGCAATCATGACGAGATGTTTCGTCGCTGGCTGCCGATGAATCTGGAAGTCGCCGGTGTGCGCCTGATGCCCAGAGCAGAACATGTTGCTGCTGACGGGAAGCGTTATCTGGTTCTGCATGGCGACGAATTTGACAGTGTCGTGCGCTACGCGCCTGTTCTGGCGCTTCTGGGGGATCAGGCCTATACGGCGGCCCTCGTGCTGAACCGATGGATCAATGGCGTGCGTCGTCGACTGGGGCTGCCCTACCGTTCCTTCTCCGCATGGGCGAAGCGGCGGGTCAAAGGGGCTGTAAAAGCCATTGACCGTTTTGAGGAGGCGCTGGCGAAAGAAGCGCGTCAGGTCGGCGCGGATGGTATCATCTGCGGCCACATCCATAGTCCTGAAATCCGGACAATAGATGGTGTCTGCTACATGAATACAGGAGACTGGGTGGAAAGCTGCACCGGTCTTGTTGAGGATCGGCATGGTCAGTTCTCGCTGATTGACTGGAGCCGGAAGACGCCTTCTCCTGTTCAGGATGCGCCTGCTGCTGGCAGCCGGTTCCGCTGGGCAGAAAGCATGATTTCCCGTCGGGATGAAGAGAATAGTGAAGCCGTGATGTCGGTTAAACAACCAGGTTGAAATGTTCTTCGTCATGCGTGTCTATAAGTATAACGACTGAATATATTACTCTGTGGAATTCTGAAAACAAAAGTTCTCTTCATGTTGAATGAGGTCTGGCTTGCGAATACTGATAGCGACGGACGCATGGACACCACAGGTCAATGGCGTCGTGCGCACTATGACAACCATCGTCAACATGCTCAGAGCGAAAGGGCATGAAGTGGAGGTCATCGGGCCGGATCGTTTCCGCACTATTCCATGTCCGAGTTACCCGGAAATCCCACTCGCTCTCAATCCCGGTGGGCGTTTTGGAAAGCTGGTCAAAGCTTTCAGACCGAATGTTCTGCACATCGTTACGGAAGGGCCGGTCGGTTGGGCGGCATGGCGCTGGGCCCGCAAACACGGCGTTCCGTTTACTACTTCATACCACACACGTTTTCCGGAATATGTTCAGGCCCGTCTGGGTTGGGGGTTGAACCCCGCCTATGCGCTACTGAGACGATTCCACAATCAGTCTCAAGGCACTCTGGCCGCGACCAACAGTCTGCGTGAAGATCTGTCGGCACGTGGTTTCACTCGTCTGGTGCCCTGGACACGGGGCGTTGATCTTGCGCGTTTTACACCGGAACTGCGCAGGGACTGGAAGACAGAACTGGGAGTTTCAGGCCCGGTTTTCATTCATGTCGGGCGGTTGGCGGTCGAGAAGAATATCGAGGCTTTTCTGTCTCTTGATCTGCCGGGCACAAAGGTTGTTGTGGGTGATGGTCCGCACCGTGCTTTGCTGGAAAAGAATTTTCCGCAGGCAATTTTTACGGGACGGCTGGAAGAGGGCGCGCTGGCAGCAGCTTATGCGGGTGGCGATGTGTTCGTGTTTCCGAGCCTGACAGATACTTTCGGGTTGGTGGTTCTGGAAGCACTGGCCTGCGGTACGCCAGTAGCTGCTTACAATGTGACGGGACCAAAGGATATTCTTGCCGATGCGGATGGATGCGTCGGTGCGGTCAATGATGATCTGCGTACGGCCTGTATGCTGGCGTTGAATGGCGATCGCGCTGCCTGCCGCACCCATGCGGAACGGTTTACATGGGAAGCCTGTGCGGACATGTTTGAGAATACGCTTGTTTCTTTCTGATTTTATCTCTCTTTGTGAAAATTTTCACTGAAGATAAAAAATCTGCCTGGAATCGTAAGGGGATTTTTGTGAGGCGTTTCTTGAACGGATGGCCGTCAGAATACGTCTCTTTCAGAACTTTTCGATAAACCGAGTTATATCATTGATCATCAATTAATGGACAATAGCCATGATGCAATAAAAATAAGTAAAAATATAAAATTTTAATCGAGTCATTCAATTCAGCGCCCATTTTCTTCGCAATGATGCTGATTGAAGCGCATCAGAACATCGCGTTGATCGCAAATTGTGGTGAAACCTGAATGCTTTTATTGTGACCGGCGAAATAGAAAGCCGAACCCGCGATTATACCCCAGCGAGAGTTCCAGTTATATTCGAACGCAGGCGCGATCTGCCAGTCCGTTCCGGCGCTGCTGATCTTTTTTACATACGCTCCGCTCGCGTCATGTCCATGCACGCGTGACCCATTGGACCAGTCACGCGCAAGATCCATGGCCAGCACCCATTTCTGGCTCACGGCATATTCCAGAGAAAAGCCGGTTTCGCCACTCATGCCGGGTTGACCGCGCCCACGGAAACCGTGCGCTGTGCCGTAGGTGGTGGTGTCTACAAGTGTCGCCGAGGTCACGGCGCGACGGAACCAGTTCCACACGCGCAGGCGTAATTCATGATTTCCGGGCAGCGTGTAGGTGGATTGCTCGGTGATGGCAAAGCGGAACACATAGGCGCCGCTGCCTATGCCGTCCTGCGCGTCGCCAAGTTTCTTGTAGTCACCCGTCGGGAAAATCATTCCAACGAAAAGATTGAAGGCAGGAATGTATCGTTTTGGATCTGGACGCACAAGACGGTAGATCAGGTCGACCGGCACATCGCCGGTTTTTGGGCCGTGGGAATGTCCGCTATCGTGCTTCCAGCCATAATTTACGATCGTATGCACCTGCACGCTGAAATCGGGCAGAATTCCATATTTCCATAGTGTGGAATTGGAAAACGTCCGTTGCATTGGATGCGCGGCAGGACGTGTCCCACCACGGGAATCGAAAGATCCAAGCGGCTGATTATAGGAATAGTAGGGTTCGACATTGAGCACGCCCGCGCGCGTAGTGCCCGACGGTGAGACAAGCGAACCGGTATACCACTGGTCCGCATGAGCCCACGAACTGGTGCCCATCCACGTCATGAGGATGGCAAAGGCCTTTCCTGCATGACGTTTTCCGTGGGCGTACGTTTTCCGTCTCCGGTTCAGCCTGATCTTACGCACCGTTCCGACCACATCTCATTCCGTTCAATAGCCCGCACCAAAGACCGACTGGATGTCTGCCGGCCTGTTCCGGCCATTGGCAAGAAGAAGTTGCAGAAGGATGCGCGATTTTTGTGGGTTGAGATCAAAAGACGCCACCAGTCCGTGCTGATCGTCATCGACCTCTACGTTCCGATTTACAAATCCGTCTCCTACACGGGAGGAACGCACGACGACGACCCCTGCTTTCACAGCGCGGTCCAGACCTGCAAGCGCCTCCTGCGATACATTGCCGTCGCCCATGCCGGCGATCACGATGCCTCGCGCTCCGGCCTTCACCGCTTCGTCAATCTGGGCGGCGTCCATATCCGCATGTGCGTAGATAATCTCGACCTTTGGCAAAAGATGGTTTTGCGGCAGCGGCAGACGGATTTCGGCGCGTGGAGGACCGAAGAAGCGCACATTTGCCGGGTCAGCCGTTCCCACAGGTCCAGCATTGCGCGACTGGAAAGTCTCCAGAGCCGTGGTATGCGTCTTGCTTACCCAGCGCGCGGCATGAACTGTGTCATCCAGTACGACCAGCACGCCCCGATTGTGCGCCTGTGGACTAACGGCCACTTTCACCGCCTCATACATATTTGCAGGACCATCCGCGCTGATGGCCGTGCTCGGGCGCATCGCACCGGTCAGGACCACAGGATGGGACGCGCCGATTACAGTGTCGAGGAAGAAAGCCGTTTCTTCCATCGTGTCCGTACCATGCGTGATGACAACGGCGTCCGCTTCGTTCCTTGCGAAAGCCTCATGAATACGTTCAGCCAGACGGAACCAGACCTGACTGTTCATGTTCTGCGAGGCAATGTTGGAGATCTGCTCCGCCTTCAGTCGCGCCAGCTTTTCCACGCCGGGCACGCCCGCAATGAGTTGCTCGCCCGTGACAGCGCCAGCGTCATAACCAATGGCCGAGCGGGCATCGGCCTTTCCCGAGATGGTGCCGCCGGTGGCCAGAACCAGCACGCGTGGCAATGCTGTCTGTGGCTGGGTTGTCTGCATATCTGCGGCACGGGCATTGACTGGCGACATCGTCATCACACTGAAAGAGACAAGGAAAAACGGTAGGACACGGAGGGAAAACATAAGGCGGAACAGTCCTTTGGCAACTGGAAACAGGGGAGATGTTCCTGCGTCTTTGGTTCGAAACTCTGGAAATGGTCTGGAAGCGGCAAGCGGCGCTTCCAGACCAGTCTGACTTAGTCTTGCGTTTTCACGAACTGATCGTGATATTCCTCAACCATCTTGCGGAGGGAACGTCCGATCGCTGCATACTGGAACTCGTTGAGATTGGCCAGAGAAGCGCGCGCCGCGGGACGGATGGCGCCAAAACCCGCTCCCGGGAGAAGCACGATTCCGGTTTCATCCGCGATGCGGAACAGGATTTCTCCCGTGCTGGCTCGTGCAAGCATCCATTTTGCGAAGTCCTCGCCATAGAGAGCGCGACATGTGTCCTCAAGGTCGATGAGAGTGTAGTAATCTACCGCATTCGCATCTTCCGCCGGTTTCACTCCGAGTTCCTGATACAGCGCGGCCTCGCGGCGACGGATGACACTCTTGAGGGTGGCTTTGTAGCGGCCTTCATGATCCATCAGCGCAAACAGGGAGAACAGGACCATCTGGACCTGCTGCGGCGTTGACAGACCGGCCGTGTGGTTGAGGGCCACAGCACGGCTGTCGGCAACCAGGCGATCGATGAACTTCAGAGAGGACACGTCTGTCGTCAGGCTGGAATAACGCTTTTGCAGCGCCGTTTTTGCATCCGCCGGAAGCTGTGCGAGACGCGCATCGATCTGATTGTCCTTGTGCGTGCCAATGACACCCAGACGCCAGCCGGTCGCACCGAAATACTTCGAGAAGGAATAGACAAGGATCGTGTTGCGCGGGCACACCGCATACAGTGAGCGGAAGCCGTCGGCGAATGTTCCATACACATCATCGGTCAGGATCATCAGATCCGGACGATCCTTGACGATGGAGGCGATCTTCTCAAGCGAGGCATCGTTCATCTTGACCGATGGCGGGTTGCTCGGGTTGACGCAGAAGAACATCTTCACGGCCGGATCGCGCAGCTTTTCAAGCTCGCTGTCCGGATACTGCCAGTCCAGAGCGGGATCGGCCTGCACGGCAACGACTTCGAGACCGTATTCCTCAAGCTGCGGGATCTCGATATAGGGTGAGAAGATGGGCATGCCGATAGCCACCTTGTCGCCCTTGCGGATGAGATCGTTCTGTTTGAGGGAATTGAAGACATAGGCCATGGCGGCCGTGCCACCTTCGGTCGCGAAAAAGTCTGTGGAGTCGAGCGAAAGTGCGCCCCCAACCATTTCGCGCAGCACATACTGGCCCACGACTTTCTCGCTCAATGTCAGCATGCGAGGCGGTGTCGGATAATAGCAGCCGAGCACGCCTTCCACCATTTCCAGAAGGAATGCGCCAGCGGGCAGTCCCATCTGGTCACGCACATAGCTGACGGCATGAGCGAGAAGAGCCGCGCCCTCTTTTCCATGATTGTCCGCAACGAAGCGGTCAAAACGTCCTTCGATCCCTTCCACACGCACGGTGCCACCGAGCCCCGGAGAGAGATAGGACAGCGACAGGCGTGCTTCCGACAGCGCGAACTGGCCGAACAGGAAAAAAGCGTCGCGGGGCAGGGTGGCCAGAAAATTGGGATTGCCACGACCGGCGTTCAGCATCACGCGATCCGCCTTTGAGGAAGCAAGAGCGATCAGCGTATCTTTCAGTTCAAAAGGACTGAGATCACGATATTTCGAGTAATCGATGGACATTGTCCGGTCTCCTTGCCGTGGAATGTTCAGGAAAATGCGACCACAAGCGGTCCGAGCAGTGTCAGCAACACGTTCGCCACCGCGTAGGTGATGGCGAACGGTGTTGTCGGCACGGCATTGCCCGCCTTGTTCAGAACCTCACCGAATGCGGGATTGGCGCTGCGCGAGCCTGCAAGCGCTCCGGCAAAAATGGCCGTGTTGTCGTAACGCAGCACGTAGCGGCCAAAGAACATGGTGAGGATGAGCGGCACCAGCGTGACAACGACGCCCAGGAGAAAGAGCGTGATTCCGTGCTGCATGATGGTCGCGATGGCCTGCTGGCCGGTCTGAAGTCCCGTGACGGCGACGAAGCCGGCAAGACCCAGATCAACCAGAAGATTTGAGGCTGCGGAAGGCATGTTGCCACTTGCGCGATGGCGGCTCTGGTACCAGCCGAACAGCAGCCCCGAAAGAAGTGCGCCGCCGCCACTGCCGAGCGTAAGCGGAACGGATCCCATATGCACCACGCCCAGACCGATCAGCAGGCCAAGCGCGAGGCCAAGGGAATGGAAGACCAGATCGGTCTTTACGGAAGGGACCAGGATCGTGCCGATCAGGGCTGCGACACGCTGCACGTCTGCCGATGTGCCGAGTAGTGTCACCACATCTCCGTCTTTTACGGACGTGTCGCCGGTGACAGGAAGTGGGGTGCCTGCGCGGGAAAGAGCCACGAGATAGACGCCGTGACGTGTGGCGGCCGAAAGGGACTGTGCGCACTCACTAACCGTTTTTCCAGAAAAATCCTTTCTGGACAAAACGACATCGCGACGTATCAGCGCAATATCCATCCCCGGGACTTCGCCACACTCCTGCCCGATCTTCTGTCCCACAGTGAGGATGTCAGCGCGCTGCCCGACAAGCAGCACCTGATCGCCGGGCATCAGTGTGACATCGCCGCCCACCCCTGTTTCCTTGCTGTCACGCAGGATCTGTTCGACCGTTACGCCGTGCGCCATGCCTTCGATGCTGGAAACCGTAAGGCCTGATGTCGTGATGCGATAAGCTCTTCCGATAAGGTTCGGCAGTGCGGGCACTTCACCTTCACCCGGAACATGCACGCCTCCAGCCTGTGCAGCTTCGGCCTTGATTGCATCTTCCCGGATGCCCCGTTTCATGAACCACGGCAGGACATTCACGCACAGCAGGATCGGGCCGATGGACCCGAAGATGTAGGTTACGGCGTATCCCACCGCGACATTGCCCTGAAGCTGCTGCACCTGCGCGAGCGGCAGGCCAAGTTTCTCAAGTGAAGAGCCGGCCGTACCGATGATGGCCGACTGGGTGAGGCCACCGGCCGCCAGACCGGCGGCCAGTCCCTTGTCGAGATGGAACATGCGGGCAACCGCCACGACCGTGATCAGGCCCGTGACGGCCAGCACGACGGCCATCAGGATTTCCCGCAGGGACTGCCGTCCGAGGGAGCGGAAGAACTGCGGACCGCTCTGGTAGCCCACAGCATAGATGAAGAGTGCGAACAGGACATTCTTGATGCCTGAGTCGATGTGTACGCCTATCTGGCTCAGCAGAACGGCGGCGAGCAGTGAGCCGGCCACGCCTCCAAGCTGGAATGAGCCGAAACGGAAGCGGCCGATCCAGCATCCGATTACGAGTGCGAGAAAGAGGGCGATTTCCGGACACGCACCAAACAGGCCGGCCAATGGGGCAGTGAATGCGTGCAACGCGAGGTTCCTTTGGCTTGTTCTGGTTTTTCGTGCGCGACCATTGGTGGTGTGCACATTTTTTGTCATTGATGAAGATCAATAAAAAAATATTTAATACTTCGAGGGTTATCATATTTATATCGTAATGTTTTTATATTGGAATGAATATATTTTCTATATAAGTAAAATAATAAAATTTTTTGTTTTTATTTTGTCTTGTTGGAATGCGTTTCAATCTCCCTGAACTGCTTCAGACTTGTGAAGGAGCGTTCGAAGACGTTTCTATATTTATAGAAAGAAATAGGTTTTTACGGGAGTTTTACAGGTTTCTCTTTGGTGGATAAGCGGTGTGGTCATCATTGTTTAAGGTTTCCGCTAAAAAGACCTGCATTATAAACTTCGTCGGCAATAAAGGCTTCGGGTTCGACTTTATTGAGCAATGGTTCTGCAGCAGTGATATCCATTCTTTCTGTGGCATCAGCCACAGCGTGGATTTCGTGCTCGGTCTGCCGCGTGATCGGGCGATGGCCTGATCCGCCTCCTTCCTTTACGAGCATCTGTGCTAATTGATGCGCACGGACAACGATCATATCTATTGTGATGTATTCGTTATGATCAGCAATGGACCGCTGCCGGAAAACCCACTCGACCACACCGCTTCTGTACCAGCGGCGTAGTCGTTTGCGGATGTTCTTCCTATTCCAGATCGGGCGGTTCCGCGATCAATACCCTGAAGCCGTATCCGTTCTCGTCACGATGGAGGGAGAGCCTGCATCTTTGCGGAATTCAGCAACGGAATTCTCGGCCGCCTGAGCAAGCAGACGGACATCATTGGAAACCGTGACCAGATCGGCCCCCCAGGAAACGCCCTTTGCGGCATAGGATGCGGTGCCGTTATGCAGCCCCATGCGAATGCCGGCGCCATGGGCCGCAGCAATGACGCGCTGGATCGCTTCGACCATCTCCGGTTCTTCCCGATCGAACCCGGTCCGATACCGGCGTCCGGTCAGGCCCAGCGTCAGATCGGCCGGCCCCACGTAAACGCCATCCAGTCCCGGCGTTCTGACAATCTCATTGAGGTTGGCCATGGCCTGTGCCGTCTCGATCATCGCGAAGCACACCACTTCATCATCGGCAAAGGCGGCATAGTCGCTGCCAAGGGCGAAGTTGGCGCGTGTCGGTCCAAAGCTGCGCGTGCCATTCGGCGGATACCGCACATAGGAAACCAGCCGTTCCGCTTCGGCGCGCGTATTGATCATGGGGCAGATAATGCCCCACGCCCCGGCGTCGAGGATTTTCATGATTGAGCCTGGATCCAGCCAGCTTGCCCGCGCCATAGTCGCCACACCGGAGGCGCGCACCGCCTGAAGCATGGGGAGCATACCGGTGTAATCGACGGCTCCATGCTGAATGTCGATGGTCACGGAATCGTAGCCAGCGGAGGCCATGATCTCGGCCGAAAACGGACTGGATATGGACAGCCAGCCATTCAATACGGCCCGACCTTCCGCCCAGATGCGACGTATGGGGTTTCTGGGGATAACACTCATCGTCCTGCCCTCCATCGGTGCCTGTCAGAACTGCGTCCGGGTTCAGTAGATCACGGGTTCGGAGACCGGCCCGCCGAAATCGGTTTGCAGGAAGTCAAAGTCGCATCCCTTGTCGGCCTGCATGATATGATGCGCCGCCATCCAGCCGTAGCCCCGTTCATAACGCGGCGGGGGCGCTTTCCATTCGACCCGGCGTCGCGCCATCTCCTCCTCGGAGACTTCCATTGAAATCGAACGGGCCTCCACATCCACAGAGATGATGTCGCCCGTTTTCAGAAGCGCCAGCGGGCCGCCGATATAGGCTTCCGGTGCAACATGAAGGATACATGCGCCATAGCTGGTGCCGCTCATCCGTGCGTCGGAAAGGCGCAGCATGTCACGCACACCCTGTTTGATAAGTTTCTTTGGAATCGGCAGCATTCCCCATTCCGGCATGCCGGGGCCTCCCAACGGTCCCGCATTACGCAGAACGAGAACATGGTTTTCGGTTACGTCCAGATCCTCGTCCTCAATAGCCTTTTTCATCGACGGGTAGTCGTCGAAAACAAGAGCCGGTCCACTGTGTTTGTGGAATTTTCTGTCACAGCAGGCAGGTTTCATGACACAGCCATCTGGCGCAATATTGCCACGCAGGACGGTCAGGGCGCCCCCCGCCTCGCCGGTAAAGACTGGATTATCCAACGGACGAATGACATCGTCGTTATAGACCTGAGCCGTGTCGATGTTTTCGCCGACGGTCTTGCCGGTAACGGTGAGACAGGACAGATCCAGAAAGCCCGAAATACGCTTCATCAGGGCCGCAATACCGCCCGCGTAATAGAAATCTTCCATCAGATAGGTCGTGCCTGTGGGGCGCACATTGGCGATAACCGGCACTTCGTGACTGAGACGATCGAAATCGTCGAGACCGATATTGACGCCCGCCCGCCGCGCCATGGCGATGACGTGGATGATCGCATTGGTCGAGCAGCCCATGGCCATGGCGACGGCGATGGCGTTCCGGAATGAGGCGCGTGTCGTTATTTTTGAAGGCTGCAGACCCTCACGCACCATATCCACTATCCGTCGTCCGGAGCTTTTCGCCATGCGGATATGATTGGAATCAACGGCCGGAATGGAACTGGCGCCAGGTAATGACAGACCGATCGCTTCGGCGATGGCTGTCATGGTGCTGGCTGTGCCCATGGTCATGCAGGTGCCGGCGCTACGGGCGATTCCTTCCTCAACACCGCGCCAGTCCTCCTGAGTGATCTTTCCAGCCCTCAGTTCATCCCAGTATTTCCATGAATCCGCGCCTGAACCCAGGGTTTTTCCATGCCAGTTGCCGCGCAACATCGGGCCGGCGGGCACAAAGATCGTCGGAATGTTCATGCTGATCGCGCCGAGAAGCAGGCCCGGGGTGGTCTTGTCGCAGCCGCCCATCAGCACCGCTCCGTCCGCCGGATAGGCGCGAAGCAGTTCCTCAGCCTCCATGGCGAGCATGTTGCGGTACAACATTGTCGTAGGCTTCATGAAGTTTTCGGATAGCGAGATCGAGGGAAACTCCATCGGGAAGCCGCCTGCTTCGAGCACGCCCCGTTTCACATCCTCTACCCGCTGTCTGAAGTGCATGTGACAGGGATTGATATCTGACCAGGTATTGAGGATGGCGATGACCGGTTTGCCTTCCCAGTCTTTCGGATCATAACCCATCTGCATCGCACGTGAACGATGCCCGAAACTGCGCAGGTCGGCCGGCCCAAACCACCGTTCACTCCGTAGCCTGATCTTGTCGGCCTTCTCTGGGCCAGGGGTCGAGGCGCGCTCTCCGGCGTCTTCAGTCATATATTATTCTCCCTCGTCCATCCCGATACGTGTGCTTGTCGCGTGGCGGGCGTTTGTCACCTCAGTTAGGGCGCGACAGACTCAGGCTGTCCAGATTAGATACGGTATGGTTTGAGACAGGATTGATATTGATGCTTCAGCTCACTCAGGTCCGCTGTTTCGTCGCCGTCGCGGAAGAACTCCACTTTGGGCGGGCGGCTACACGCCTGAACATGACGCAGCCGCCGTTGAGTCGGCAGATCCAGCTTCTCGAACATGTGCTGGGCGTCGAACTGCTGGAGCGTACCAGCCGCGTCGTGCGTCTGACGCAGGCCGGGGCCGTTTTTCTGGCGGAAGGACGACGCCTGCTGCAGAATGCTGAAGATGCGACGCTCGCCGCGCGACGGGCAGGACGCGGAGCGCTGGGCCAGATTGCGATCGGATCCACGCCGGGGTGCAGTTACGATTTTCTGCCGCGTCTGATTTCAGCGCTGCGCAGCCATTATCCCGACGTCGATCTGATTCTTGAAGAAATGATTACGCGTGATCAGCTTTCGGCTCTGGCTTCGAGTCGATTGGATATCGGTTTTATCCGGCCGCATTTTGATGCGCCGGACATCGAGCTGCGTCGGATCATCAGGGAACCCATGCTCGCAGCCATTCCGGAAGACCACCCCATGGCCCGGCTGGAAGTCGTGATGCCTTCGGACCTCGATGGGCAGGAACTCATCATGTATTCCGTGCTCGGTGGCGGATATTTTCACGATCTTGTGCATCGGCTGTTGATCAGTTCGGACATTCGGCCGAAGCTTGTCCACCATCTGACCCAGATTCATGCGTTGCTCGCCCTTGTGAAGGCCGGAATGGGGATGGCCCTGATTCCCCAGTCGGCCTCACGCCTTGGCATCAGCAACGTTGTTTATCGCAGTCTTGGCTTTGGAGCGGATATTTCCGCCGAACTGTTCATGGCCTATCGGGCTGACAATCCAAGTCTGGTTTTGGGTAATGTGACGAATGTGATCGCCCGTTTCATCGAAGAAAGGGAGCTTTCAGCCTAAGCGATATCAGTTTTGAATTGATTCATTTACAGATTGATTTTGATCTTACGACACCCAGAGCGTTGTGTCTTGCGCAGTGATCGTGGAGTTCCAGTGGCTCGTCCGCCAGCAGCAGTCCAGCGTGTTCCAGATCCCGCATCAAGGGAGACACAGGGTGAATATAATAAAAGGGTCATCAGAAACCCCAACCGCCACATTCCCGTCAGAAACCGTAAGCTCCGAACGGCGAACGATGATCCGATACTTCGTTCTCGCGTTCCTGTTTACCATCACGGCAATCAATTACGGTGATCGTGCGACTCTCGGAATTGCACGATCGAGCATATCCCACGATCTCGGGTTAAGCCCGGTCTCCATGGGCTATGTCTTCTCCGCATTCGGTTGGGCCTATGTGCTGAATCAGGTGCCCGGAGGCTGGTTGCTTGACCGCTATGGTTCCATACGCGTGTACGGCGTAAGCCTCTTCGCGTGGTCGCTGTGTACGCTGGCGATCTCTGGCGCTGGTCATGTCCCGCAGGCGCTGGCTTTTCCTGTGCTGTTCCTACTCTGGGCCGGACTTGGTCTGGTGGAAGCGCCAGCTTTTCCAGCCAACAGTCGCATCACCTCAAGCTGGTTTCCCATCGGCGAAAGAGGTCTTGCGACATCCATTTTCAACTCGGCGCAATATGTCGCGGTCGCGTTCTTCGCACCCCTGATGGGCTGGGTCACGCAACGGCTCGGCTGGGAATACATCTTCGCCATGATGGGACTGCTGGGCGTGCTGCTCGCCGTGCTCTGGCTGGTGACGATGCGTCCTCCCGCCCAGCATCCGAGCGTCAGCGCCGCAGAGCTGGCTTATATTCGTGAAGGCGGCGCTCTCGTCGATATCGATGACAAGAGCAAGCAGACAAAACACAGGCTCAATCGCAGGCAGATCCAGTTCATGCTCACGGACCGGACCTTACTGGGCGTCTATGGTGGACAGTACTGTATCAATGTCATTCTGTATTTCTTTCTGACCTGGTTTCCGTCCTATCTGCATCAGGCGCGCGGGTTGTCACTCACACAGACCGGCTTTGCCGCCAGCGTGCCGGCGCTCTGCGGTCTTTTTGGCGCCATCGTCGGTGGAGCGCTGTCTGACAGGCTGCTGCGTTCCGGTCGTTCAGCGAGTTTCGCGCGCAAGACGCCCTTCATTGTCGGAATGGGGCTCGCTTCAACGCTTTGCCTCTGCAATTTCGTGCAGTCACCACTGCTCATCGTCGCCATCATGTCACTGGCTTTCTTCGGCAAGGGTGTGGCCGCGATCGGGTGGGCTGTCATTTCCGACATTGCCCCGAAAGAAGTTCCGGGTCTGGCGGCCGGTATTTTTAACGGCATCGGCAATGTTGCCGGGATCGTAACGCCGATCGCAGTTGGCTACATCGTGTCGCTGACGGCTTCCTATGACGGTGCATTACTGTTCGTCGCTGTGCACTGTCTTGCTGCTATCCTGCTTTATCTCTTTGTCGTCGGAAAGATCCGGCGTCTCGCTCTGCCTGTCTGAGGTAACCTGCGAGCCTTTTCTTCCGAGCATGAAGGAAGAAAGGCGCGTCCTGTCAAAAAAACAAAAAATACAAGGACGTTGTCATGAACAGTCAAGAATTCGCGTATTGCGAAGGGAGGCGTTATCGCCTTCCTTGCACATCTTCTTTTCCCCGCACGGTCTGCGTTTCCTCCTTCTGGCTTGTCACCGGGAGTCTTTGTGCTCTTGGGGCAGGGAGAGCCATGGCGCAGACAACTGCACCCACGGCACAAAATCTCCCGATAACAGCAGGACATGTCGTTGTCCGGAAATCACACGGCACCACCAAGACATCGACGCAAGCGCCTGTTGCCCATGCAAAGACTGGAACTGCACCATCAGATGCTGCGGCCACGGGCAATTCTTCCACAGCCACGCCCGCAAAACTGAGCCGGGCACAGCTTCTGCCACCATTGACGTCCCGACCGGAACTCTACGGACAGCCACAATCTCTGGGTTTGCATCAGCTGCCTGGCGCAGTGCTGCATCAGGGGCCCTGGGGTGTCTTTAACACCAACTCAGGCGCGGCTGCGGGCTTTGGAACTGTTGCGTATTATGCCGTGGCCCGGTGGGCGGAAGACTGGTCGAACCTGCGTGACAAACGCAATCATCTCGATCCGATGGATGCGCTCAAATATATTCCGTTCAATAACGAAGGGGATATTTACCTCAGCCTTAGCGGTAACTTCCGTCATCATGGCTTTTATGATCAGAATGCCGGTCTTGGCGCGACAAAACGCTCTCCTTCCTACCGATCGAACCTGCGTTTCAATATTGGCGCGGATCTGCATCTGACAGAGCATGTTCGTCTGTATGGCGAGTTGATGAGCGGTGAAGCTGGCGGTATCAATTACTACGGTTATACAGGACGCTGGCGCAGCAAAATTGACCTGCATCAGGCTTTTCTTGAAATAAAAGGGAACATTCTCGGTGCAAAAACCGGTGTCATGATCGGTCGTTACAAGTTTCTGGATGCTCCCGCCTATTTCACTGGCGGAAGTGTGTATCCATCGATCCCGTTTTCCTGGAACGGTGTGCGTGGTTACGCCTTCTGGAAACGGTTCCGCGTTGATCTCTTCGATCTGACACAGACGAACGAACTTCCTCTCAAACCCTTCGCGGACACAGTAGGGTGGCGAAACAGGCTTTTCGGAGCCTATACGTCCTACGCTGTTCCAGAATTCAAATTCCTTGGGCAGAAAAGCCAGATTTTTGCAGATACATTCTATCTTGGTTTCATCGTTGACGACAGTTCCCTTGCAGCCATGCATGGAAATACAACCGGTTCGACGCATCGCGATACACCCGGCACCCGCATCTGGGGCAATGCTGGCCCGATCGAGTTCTCTGTTGGTGGCATGTGGCAGGGAGGTACGTTTCAACAGGAGAAAAACGGCCCTTCCCGAAAAGTGAATGCGTGGTCCGTCAATGCCCAGGCGTCATGGCGTTTCAGCCATTGGTGGGGACGGCCTTCTCTGGGACTTCAGTTCGACGATGTGTCGGGCGGTGATTACCGGACCAGTTCGACCAGCACATGGGGCGGGTTTCTCTCGCCTTACTCACCCTCGGCCTCCTATCTTGACCTGAGCACCTATTTCAACATGCAGAATCTGATCAGTATTGGGCCGCTTGTGACACTTACACCAACAAGCAACACATCACTGCAAATGAAATCTCCTGTTATGTGGCGCAACAGTACACATGACGGGATATATCCGCAGTCTACTGTTGCCTTTCCCTATCGTCCTCGTGGTCATTATACAGGGGTCCTGCCGCAGGCCAGTTTCAACTGGCGACCAACCCGGCATATCAGCTTCAGCCTTGAGGGCGAATATGTCTTTCTGGGTCGTAATGTTTTGCGGTCCGGCGCCGCTCAGGGCGCTTATATTCAGACAAATCTGGAACTGACATTCTGAAATCATATTGCATTTTGCAGACTGTGTAATTGCCGAGCCAGCAGAGGCTGGCAATTACCGGTTGTTTATACAGGGTAAGGAATTTTTTCAGAAGATTCTTTCATTTAATAATCTATTTGAGATTTGTTTTCTGTGGTTGAATCCATCTTATGTCACATTCAGGCTGATCTGCGTCTGCCGGATGATGTAATATTGGCATACAGCACGGAAGATCGATGAAATATCGATTTTCCGCGTGTGTATTTTTGAAAATAACTTGGTCACGAACGATTTGTGTCAGATCTGATTTTTTCTGGTTGAAGAAATCATTTTGAAAATCATCATAAAAAGAATAAGGCATGCGGCTGCGGGGACAAGCATGGGCAGATCTGGGCTTCCACTCCAGTAGCGCGTCCAGGCCACCAGATTCTGACCGAGGAATGCTCCAAAGCCCCCTACGGATGTAATGGTTGCAATGCCTACGGCGGCCTTGGCGTCTTTCAGGAATCTGGACGGTAACACCCACAGGCAGGGTAACAGGATATAGATGCAAGGCCCGCCAAGACTGAGCAGAAAAAAGCGTGATACATTGTCATGCATGAAAACAGACAGTGCAAAACATAAGGTTCCCAAAGCAGAAGCTGTAAGCATTGCATAAAGTGGTCGATCTCCTTTTCTTACTGCGGGAACCAAAAAAATCAGGGCCAGTGTGCCCAGAAGATAAGGAATGGCGTTCAAAAAGCCATTTATCGTGTAACTTACACCAAAATTATTGACCAGAGAGGGTAGCCAGTAGCTCAATCCATAACTGGCTATCGAAATCAGCATGAAACAGACAGCCAGTTCCATTACACGGATATCAAATATCGCGCTGAGAGGGGTGGCATGCCGTGTATCACGCTGAAGAACGTGTTGCCGTTCAGCTTCCAGCGTGTCGATCAGCCATTTTTTCTCAGTATTATCCAGAAAAGTCTGAGTTTCAGGTCGCTCGGGAAGGAAGAAGAATACCAGGACCGCCAGGATTGTTGGGAAAATTCCTGTGACCAGAAAAATGATTTGCCAACCGGCCAGAGATGCGAAGCCATGCTGACTCAGAAGCCAGCCGCAGAGCGGGCCGCTCAACATGTTGCCAACACTACTGGCCAACGTGAAATATCCCATCATGCGAACACGATGCTGGGCAGGAAACCATAGGGATAAATAATAGATTATACCCGGATACAGGCCTGCTTCTGCCGTTCCAAGAAGAAACCTTAAAACATAAAACATCAGCGTGCTTTTGGTGAACGCCAGTAATATTGTAATAATTCCCCATGACAATCCAATTCTGGCAATCCATCTGGACGCTCCGAATTTATGGAGCAGCATATTGCTGGGAACCTCAAAAATCATGTAGCCAATGAAAAACAACGAAGCCCCGGAAGCGAAGACCGTTTCACTGATATGCAGATCAGCAGCCATTTGCAGTTTGGCAAAGCCAATATTCTGGCGATCTATATACGCTCCAAGATAACATAAAGTCGCCAGAGGCAGGATTCTCCACGCAATCCTGTTTATGGTGTGTGTTTCTCTTGCAGAAATGTCTGACATGTTTTCCTCTTTCTTTTTAGTTCTTGTTTTGAAGGACTCATTGCGCGACGAAATATAATTTCCATTTCCAGAAATATTTTCTTCTTTAATGCCCGTTTTGAAGTGAATATTTTTATCATAATATATTTTTGAAACTGATATTATTTTACAGAATATATCAATATTTTTCCATATGGATACGACTTGAAATTCTGCGTGACTGTCATCCGCATTAAAACAAGCCTCAGTATGAAAAGTTTCTTCTAAATTGTAGAATTATTTTGAATTGATGTTCTCATGAAAGCGGCAGGATTCAGTGTAGATCGCCGATTATACTCAAGAGCAGGAATTTGGAAAAGTGGCTTGGATTGCCTCGCCAGTTAAGTTCGATGATATTCGGAGATGAATTGAACGGCGGTAAGGAGAATTGATTTCAGTTGGTCCTCTCCTGTTGCGATACCCCTGATCTGATCCAGTTATGTTAGCCCTTTGTCCCAGCATCAGTGAAAGACTCCGGCTTTTTCAGTAGCATCGACGGTGGCGTAGATTTTTGTGGTCAGTTTGCCTGATTCGTATGGACGATCGTGTTGTCGGTCATCACATATGCACAGATGAGGATCATCCCAAAGAAGATCCTATCCCGCTCACACAAGTCAATCGTCCGGAAGCCTACGGCACGCTCCTGCTCACCTCCGGTGAGTGATGGAAAAATCTCCGATGACTTTTTCAGCTTCGATGATGCTACCTTGCAATAAGCATTGCGGAAACAGGATTTCCGTATAACTGAAACGCATAATTTCATAATTATAGAGTATTGGACGGAGCGATATTAGTCTCTGTAGAAGAATGTCCTGAACATGACATAACAATGTCGGCGTGTTTTAAGGTAGACGTATTCCTTGATGAAAGCATACCCGCACAGATTACGGCCGGTTGGAATGCAGTCCTTTCTGAACTGCCTCCAGTGCTTCGATCACGTCGAAATGATTTCGGAAAAAACTGATGCATAATGCGCATGACATCGCTCTGCTGCTGGCCCGTTTCCAGTTTGCCTTCACAGTGGGCGTTCATATCGTCTTTCCTGCATTCTCGATTGGTCTTGCTGCCTATCTCGCGGTGCTGGAAGGGTTGTGGCTGACAACAGGACGACAGGTTTTTCTCGATCTCTATCGCTACTGGATCAAGGCGTTTTCCATCGTCTTCGGCATGGGCGTCGTTTCCGGATTGGTGATGGCTTACGAGTTCGGTACGAACTGGTCCATCTTCTCGAAAAAAGCCGGTCCAATCACAGGCGTTCTTCTGTCCTATGAAGTGATGACCGCCTTCTTCCTTGAAGCGGGTTTTCTGGGGGTGATGCTGTTCGGCATGAACAAGGTCGGACGTGGACTGCATTTTGCCGCTACCTGCTGCGTCTCGATTGGCACGCTGATTTCAACAACCTGGATTCTGGCGTCGAATTCATGGATGCAGACGCCGCGTGGCTACCGGATCGATCCGACAAGCGGTCAGTTCCTCCCTGATGACTGGCTGGCGATCATTTTCAATCCGTCATTTCCCTACCGTCTCGTGCACATGACACTGGCGGCCTTCCTCTCGGTGGCTTTCGCGGTTGGCGCAACAGGTGCGTGGCACATGTTGAAATCACGACGTGAGGGCAAAATCTCCAGCGAACCCGTGCGTGTGATGTTTTCCATGGCGATGTGGATGGCGACGATCGTTGCGCCAATCCAGATTCTCGCGGGGGATGCGCATGGGCTGAACACGCTGAAATACCAGCCTGCCAAACTTGCTGCGATGGAAGGCGACTGGACCAGCGAAGGGCATGCGCCGGAACTCCTGTTCGGCATACCCAACATGAAGACCGAACACACGGATTATGCAGTCGGTATTCCGCTGGTGGGGTCGCTGATCCTTACCCACAGTCTGGACGGCAAGGTTCCGGGTATGAAGGACTTTCCCCGCGACCAGAGACCGCCATCCCAGATCATTTTCTTCTCGTTCCGCATCATGGTGGCTCTGGGGATGCTGATGTTGCTGGTCGGACTCTGGTCACTATGGCATCGTCGCAACAATACGCTTTTTACCAGTCCTCTTTTCCATCGTGTCGCTCTGGCCATGGCGCCAGCGGGCTTTCTCGCCCTGCTCTGTGGCTGGGTCACCACTGAGGTCGGACGTCAGCCGTGGACTGTCTACGGTCTCCTGAGAACTGCTGACAGCGTTTCGCCGGTCGTACTGTCGAGCATGGTGGTGTCGATGACCATATTCGTCATTGTCTACATCTTCGTCTTTGGTTCGGGCCTTGGCATTCTCGTCCGGATGCTGGGTCACGAACCGAAAGAAGGAGAAAGCAACCCCGATCCCGCACAGGCTCCAGAAATTCTGGCCATCCGGACGCATCCTGCCGTCGTCAACGCCTCTACCGGCAAAGGAGCCTGAAGAATGATGGATTTTGCACACTGGCTCCCCATCATCTGGGGCGTCATCCTGATCGCTGCGATCTCGATTTATGTTGTTCTGGACGGTTTCGACCTTGGCATCGGCATGCTGTTTGCGCTTGAGCGCGACCGGACAAGGCGGGATGTGATGGTCAGCACGATCGCACCGGTTTGGGATGGCAATGAAACCTGGATGGTGCTGGGAGGAGCCGTTCTGTACGGCGTGTTCCCGGGAGCCTACGCCACGTTGCTGCCGGCATTCTATCTGCCGATCATCGTGATGCTGGCCTCCCTGATTTTTCGTGGCGTCGCCTTCGAGTTTCGTGTCATGACAAGGGGCACAGTCCGTGAAAGACACTGGGATTTCGGTTTCATGGCCGGATCGGCGCTCGCCGCTTTCTGTCAGGGAACGATCCTCGGCGGCGTGATCCAGGGCGTGTCGGTCACGGATGGGGCCTTCTCCGGCAGTGCTTTTGACTGGATGACGCCGTTCGGCATTCTTTGCGGCCTCTCCGTGATGTGCGGCTACGCATTGCTCGGCGCGACGTGGCTGGTATGGCGGACGACCGGTCAGCTCGAAGCCGCCTGCAGACACTGGGCTGCACGACTGGCGGTCGGACTTTTCGCAGGGATCGTTGCCGTCAGCCTGTGGACGCCCTTTTTACACGAACCCTATCTCCATCGCTGGACGGACTGGCCTGACATCCTTCTTGTCGCGCCTGTTCCGCTCCTGCTCGTGGCGCTTGGTGCGTTGATGGCGTCCGCGTTGCGCAAAGGACATTCGCGCGTGCCGTTCCTGTGCGCTCTGGGCTGGTTTTTTCTGTGCCTGACCGGACTGGGAATCACGATCTGGCCCTACGCCGTGCCGCCCTCCCTGACCCTGTGGGATGTATCTTCTCCGCCCTCAAGCCAGTTTTTCCAGCTTGTCGGAACGGCAATCATGCTACCAATCATCCTGACCTACACAATTTACTCCTATCGCGTGTTTCGCGGGAAAGTGTCGGAAACTGATGGCTATCATTGAAGTTGTGCGCGGTGACGGCAGCAGCGCTCCCCGTCGCATGAGTTTCCGCCTGGCGTGGCTTGCAGGGATATGGATGGCGAGTACTGCCGCCTTCTTCTGTGCGGCGTCGCTTCTCCACCTTCTGGTGCCCAGATGAGTCACGCATATGTGTTCAAAAACTGCGGGAGACAGGAAAATGTTTGAAAATTCAAAGATTTTTGGATTTGAACGCGACTTCGCCGGATCTCTGCGCTGTATTCCGATGATCACACGGCAGAAGCTGGATATGATCGGCATCAAGATGACGCTCCGCCAATGGAGTCGCCTGTCGCATGAGGAAAGAAGCAGGCTGGTGGACATGCCGTGTCAAACGCAGTCGGAGCAGGATGCCTATCGTGCCTTTGTTCTTGACCGGATTGCAGCACGCGCGGATGAACCCGTCCGTTATCTGGGGGAACAGGGACTGGAAGAGTGGCAACAGTCTGAATCCATGCCTCAGGCAGTGTTAACGCAGGCGCAGACGGACCTTGTGGCGCCACCGACTTCGCAGCAATGGGCCGCACTGACACCTCTTGAACGCTTCGCACTGATCAAACTCGCGCGTTCACAGCATGAAAATGAGAATTTTGTTCCGGCGTTGAAAGAGTTCGGCATCCTTTAAGGATAGGGTCTGTATCATGAGCAAAGAAAAAGAGTCCGAGTTCAAGCCCTATCACCATCCGGCAGGCGGCTGGGGGGCTGCGGGAGCGACCGCAAAAGTCCTCATGGAACAGAGCGTGCTGGTGAAAGGCTCGCGCGGCCTGCTCGCGATGAATCAGCCCGGTGGTTTCAAGTGTCCGAGTTGCGCTTTTCCTGACCCCGATCACCGTAAAACGCTCGAATTCTGTGAAAACGGCGCAAAGGCTCTGGCTCACGAGGCGACCAAGGCGCGTGTGACACGGGAGTTCTTCGCACAGCACACTGTTACGGAATTGATGGAAAGGAGCGATTACTGGCTCGAAATGCAGGGTCGCCTGACCGAACCGATGCGCTATGACGCCGCCACGGATAAATATGTCCCTATTGCGTGGGATGACGCCTTTGCCCTGATCGGAAAGCATCTGAGATCGCTGGACAGCCCGCATCAGGCTGAATTCTACACGTCTGGCAGAACGGCCAACGAGACGGCGTTCCTCTATTCCATCTTTGTGCGTGAATTCGGCACCAACAATTTTCCTGACTGCTCGAACATGTGTCACGAGCCGACATCGCGGGGGCTGCCGCCTGCTCTCGGTATCGGCAAAGGCACTATCGTCATGGCTGATTTCGAACAGGCCGAGGCGATCTTTGTCATCGGACAGAATACCGGCACCAATTCCCCACGCATGATGACTAATCTGGTCGAGGCGCGAAAGCGCGGTGTGCCGATCATCATGATCAACCCGATGCCTGAACGGGCGCTGATCCGGTTCACCGAACCGCAGGACTTCCTGCAGATGGGAACCTTTGGTTCGACCGCAATTTCCAGCGAGTTCGTTCACGTACGGATCGGCGGGGATCTGGCCATCTTCAAAGGCATGATGCGGGCGCTTTTCGAAGCCGAAGATCGTGGTGAAGACGTTCTGGACAAGGCGTTCATCGCAGAACATACGGCTGGTCTCGAAGCCCTGCGCGCCGACATCATGTCCGTATCATGGGCTGATATCACACGGGTTTCCGGAATCACGGAAGAACAGATCCGTCATATCGCCGGAATCTACGCCCGGTCCAATGCAACGATCATCTGCTATGGCATGGGGCTGACCCAGCATCAGGAAGGCTCCCATCTGCTTCAGCAGGTAGCCAATATCCTGCTCCTGAAAGGTAATATCGGCAAACCGGGAGCCGGTATCGCCCCGATCCGCGGTCACTCCAACGTGCAGGGCGACCGCACGGTCGGGATCGATGAGAAGCCTACCCAGGAATATCTCGACCGCGTGCGTGATGTTTTCGGCTTTGAGCCGCCGCGAGAACACGGCCATCATGTTCTGGAAGCGGTCGAGGCAATGGAGGCCGGAACCGCCAAGGTGTTTTTCGGAATGGGTGGCAACTTTGTCCGGGCGATTCCGGACACCGAGCGCTCCTACGCCGCCATGGCGAAACTCAATCTGACAGTGGGCGTGGCGACCAAACTCAATCGCGGTCATCTCGTACACGGCAAGGACGCCCTGATCCTGCCCGTTGTGTCCCGCTCGGAGATCATCCGCACGGCAGCAGGTGAGCAGTTTGTCACCATTGAAGATGCGATGGCGAATGTTACGGCATCGCGTGGCGTATTCGAGCCAGTCAGTCCCGATGTTCGTCCCGAGACAGAAATCATCTGTCGTATGGCCATGGCGACCCTGCCGGATTCAAAGACGCCCTGGGCGGACTATATCGAGGATTACACGCTTATCCGTGACAGGATCGCGGCTGTCTATCCAGCAATCTATTCGGATTTCTCGGAAAAGATCAAAAATCCACGAGGCTTCCATCTTGATATTCCGCCACGTCGTCGCGTGTGGATGACCCCGAACGGAAAAGCCAATTTCCTCGTCATGCCGGGACTTGAGGTTAATGAGGTGATTGATGATCCGGCAATGCTGCGTCTGGCGACCATCCGTTCGCACGATCAGTACAATACGACGATCTACAGCAACAACGACCGGTATCGTGGCGTTTATAACAACCGTCTCGTGATCTTCATGAACAGGCATGATCGTGAAGACCGGGGACTGGAAAATGGTGCTGTGATCGGTCTTGAGACCTATAGTGATGACGGTTACCGGCGTCACGTCGATGGGCTGACGATCCTCGATTACCCGATGCCCCGTGGAGCCATCGCCGGGTATTATCCGGAACTCAACCCTCTGTTGCCGCTTGATTTTTTTGATGAGATCAGTGGCACGCCGGCTGCGAAGGCTATCCCGGTCAAAGTGGTGCCGAGCGTGGCGTCTGCGCCGCCGATCCGGATCGCGGGATAGCGAGGAACGCACAGATGGAAGTTGCTCGGGATCTGCAGGGCCGACCGCTCCGGGATTTGCGGATTTCGGTAATGGACCGGTGCAATTTCCGCTGTCCTTACTGCATGCCGGAGGCGGCGTATCCCGAGGGATTCCGTTTCCTGAAAACAGCCGAGCGGCTGGACTTTGACGAGATCGAGCGCGTGGCGCGCGTTGCGGCGGGACTGGGTGTGACGAAGCTGAGGCTGACAGGGGGAGAGCCCCTCCTGCGCCCAAATCTTCCCGATCTTGTCGCCCGGCTGGTGCGTATTCCGGGCATTCGGGACGTGGCGCTGACGACGAATGGTGTCCTGCTGGAACGTCACGCGGCGGCGCTTTGTGAAGCCGGTCTGAGCCGCGTCACAATCAGTCTGGATAGCCTCGACCCGGCCATATTTGCGCGTCTCAGCGGTGGAAGAGCCGAACTGTCGGCTGTGCTGCGCGGCGTTGGCGCAGCCTGTCATGCGGGATTCCCGGATGCGGTAAAGATCAATACTGTCGTTCAACGCGGTGTGAACGATGCAGGCGTGCCAGACCTGTTGGATCATTTCCGCAATACCGGCGTCATCGTGCGTCTGATTGAATATATGGATGTCGGCAATCGCAATGGCTGGAGCCATGACGATGTCGTGCCGTCCTCCGAATTGCTTCGAAGAATTCAGACTCGATGGCCACTTGAAGCGCTCGACCCGAGTTACCGTGGGGAGGTGGCGCGGCGTTATCGTTATGCCGATGGTGGTGGCGAAATCGGCTTCATCTCGTCGGTGACAGCTCCTTTCTGCGGAAGCTGTTCAAGAGCGCGGTTATCGTCAGATGGACAGCTGTACACCTGTCTTTTCGCGACAAAAGGCACTGATCTGCGCGCCGTTCTGCGCGATGACCGAAATAATGGAGACGAACAGGCTCTTCGGCAGGTGCTTGTGGAGAACTGGTGCAACCGCGCGGATCAATACAGTGAAGATCGTGCGCAGGCGTTCATTGGCGGAGAAGCGGCTCTGGTTTCTCGGAAGAACGAGAAAATAGAAATGCATTACATTGGAGGATGAGATGACCCGACGCAGACTGATTCTCACGCATCTGGATGAAAGCGCAAAGATTCTGCATGGCAGTCTGGTGATGCCCATGGTGACTGTCTGATGGTCGCGCCGCTTTACGGCCTTGTTCTTGCTGGTGGCAGGAGCCGACGCATGGGGGTGGATAAAGCCGCGATTCCATATGGCGGACGCCCGCAACTTGCACGCACGTTCGATCTTCTTTCTTCCTGTGTGACACGCTGTTTCGTGTCCGTGCGAAAAGAGCAATGCGACGATCCGCTCAGGCAGTCCTATCCGCAGATCGTGGACATGCTCGACGATTGTGGTCCCGCATCCGGTTTGTTGGCGGCTCATGGTGCATTTCCCGAAGCCGCATGGCTGGTTCTGGCCTGTGATCTGCCTCTGATGAACCAGCCAACGCTTGCTGCGCTGATCAATGCGCGGGAGGCACGCTATACAGCCGTGGCTTTTCGCAGTCTGCATGATGGACTGGCCGAGCCTCTTTGCACGATCTGGGAACCCGCAGCGCTGGACAGGCTGCATCAGAATGTTGCGGTTGGTGTCGTCAGGCCACGGGACGTTCTGGCTGGCGACACCATCTGTCTTCTGCCGCCGCCTGCTTCCCCTGCTCTGGAAAACATCAATACGCCCGCCGAGTTCGCGATGATCATGGATAAATTTGGAAACAGTCTGGATCTTCAATGCCCCGCGTAAGATTGGAATATTTCGCGCAGTTCGGTGATCTTGCTGGCTGCCGAACGGAGATACGTGACACCGATGCCGTCACCGCAGCCGCTCTGTATGGCGAACTGCAACGGGATTACGGATTTGCGCTTTCGCCAGCCCGAATGCGGGTCGCGGTCAATGCTCAGTTCCGTCCATGGAATCAGAGCCTGAAAGACGATGATCATGTTGTGTTCATCCCACCGGTGACAGGGGGATGAACCTTTTCCTTATGACGGAGGAGCCTGCGGATATAAGCGTCTTTCGAGAAAACCTTCTAAGGCAGGATGCGGGCGGCTTTTGCAGTTTTGAAGGATGGGTCCGCTGCACGAATGATGGACGATCCGTTTCAGGTGTTGAATATGTAGCGTTCGTTCCGCTTGCTACTTCTGAAGGGCAGGCAATTCTTGAGGAAGCTCAGCAGCGTTTCAACATCATCGCAGTGTCGGCAATGCATCGGACGAGTTATCTGCGTGTTGGTGAAATCGCTGTGTGGATTGGTGCGAAGCCGCGCATCGCGATGCAGCTTTTGAAGGGTGCCGTTACGTGATTGATGAGATCAAGAAGCGTGTACCAATCTGGAAGCGCGAGCATTATAGTAATGGCGCGGCTGAATGGCTTGCATGTCACGAGGCCGCTGAAGGCGCTTCCATACCAGCCGTAAAAAATGGCTCTTCCGGAGCGTTTGCGTGACTCCTCTGTTTCAGAGACGAATGGTGGCGCCTCTTGGGCGTCCCGATGAGCAGATGGCGCTCAATATCGCGGACGAAGTCCCGGTCAGGATGGTGTTCAACGAGATATTGCCTCACGGTGTGATGATGTTGACGCCGGGTCATCTTGAGGATTTTGTATTTGGCTACTGTCTGACGGAAGAGATTATTGATTGCCGTGATCAGGTCAGATCGGTGACAGTGGCGGATTGCGACGACGGCCTGACGGTGGACATTACAATCACTGGCGACTGCCTTGCGCGCTTGCTCAAGCGTGCGCCTCGGGCGCAGACCGGACATTCAAGCTGCGGTATTTGCGGAAGTGACGATATTCCTTCGGTTGCGGGCATTGCACGTAATCCCTTTTCTTTCGACACCCAGATCACATCTCATGCGGTGCGGCGCGCTTTGCGCGATCTTGATCAGTGGCAAGCGCTGAACACCAGCACGCATATGGTTCATGGTGCAGCATGGGCGAGCATGGAGGGCCACATCCAGATGATCCGTGAGGATATCGGACGACATAATGCGCTCGACAAGCTGATTGGCGGTCGTATGCGGGACAACAGGCTGTCAGAGCCCGGGATCTGCTTGCTGACCAGTCGTTACTCGTATGAGATGGCGCTTAAGACCATTCGGGCTGGTATGGAAACGGTTGTTGCGATTTCTGCACCGACAGATCGCGCGCTGCGATTGGCTGAGCAGATGAATCAGACACTTATCGCTATCGCGCGTCCTGATCGGCAGCTTGTCTTTTGTGGAGGCTCACGCCTGCAATCATAGCACGGTCTCATATTCGACATGACAGGATTTCTATCGGATTGTGTTCAGTATTTTATGGAATAAAAACTTTCAGGAGCAAGAGTGACTTTTTAAACGCAATAAATTTTATTAAAAATTTTATGTAATATTGTATTTTTTATGAATATTTACGGTTTTTTGGTTTGTATTATTGTTTTTATGAAGCGTGTATGAATTTTAATAGGTGGAAATATTCAGTTATGCTTATTATAAACTGTATATAATGCAAAAGGAAGGTATCTACGGATTGGCAATTTGCCCCATCTCACCGTGTTTCAGCAATTATAACTGTGACGCATAATAACATATCTACATTATATTTCATATTTTTTCCTCAAAGGAATAGGTAGTCACCACCCGTTACGAAGGCGGCCAATGTTTATGAGGCATAAATATTTAGGCTGATTAACCTGAAATGGAAACGTCTTGAACTTGATCTATGTTTGCAAATGATGTCGTTTACTCTTGGTTGGCAGGAAGGAATCTATGTTTTTAAATCAACTATACTACTTACGCGAGTTGGAGCGACAGAAAAGCTTCTCGAAAGCGGCGGAGGCCTGTCACGTCTCGCAACCCGCGCTCTCACGCGCCATTCGTCAGCTGGAGACCCGCAAAAACCGGTAGCGTTTGGACGGCTATGGTGATTCATTGAAGTTACGCGATCACGGAGGCCTACTATGGATCCCAAGTCCCTGTTCAGTTTGAGCGA
>NZ_JAAABN010000006.1 GCF_011516765.1 Acetobacter sicerae
CATGACGCTCCCGGATATGTTCATCGACCATGACAGCCAGTTCGAGCAATACAACGTCGCACACCTCAACGCCCCATACATCGTCCAGACAGCGCTCGCAGCGCTGGGGGTCGTTGAAGAACAGTCCTCATCTGTGAGAATGGCCTCAGGAGTATAAAAGCAAATGACCAGACTACGGTTTCCGGCCCTGTCAGCCCTTGTCCTTGGTGCTTCTCTTTCCTTTCAGTCTTTCGGTGTCCATGCACAGAACGCCACTGCAGTGACGGCGCCGGTTCAGGCTCTCAATCAGGCTCTGGACGCAATCCAGCAGCCGAACTCAGGCAGTTTTGCTGCACGCACCAGTAAACTGGCGCCTGTCGTAGATCAGTCATACGATCTGGAAAGCGTTCTGCGCGCTTCTGTCGGCGCCTCACGCTATGCCCAGCTTTCCGCTGACGACAAACAGAAGCTGATGGTCGCTTTCCGCGAATATACGGTCGCCCGTTATCTTTCGAGCTTCAAGCCGGGTTCCGGTGCGAAATTCAGCCTTTCACCAGAAATCAGCGCCCTGCCGGTCGCGTCCGAACAGAAGGTGACGACACATATCGGGTCGGATGAAAACCCGCAGGGAACAGAAATCGACTATGTCATGCGTCAGGAAAATGGCAGCTGGAAGATTGTCGATGTGTTGCTGCAAGGGCATATCAGTCAGGTCGTTGCTCAGCGCTCCGATTTCGGCTCGACGCTGGCGTCCAGTGATGTGAACGGTCTCATTGCTGTTCTGAACAAAAAAGTGAAGACCTTCTCGGAGGACTGATTCCCTATGCTTCGGAGCCTGCCTGCGACCGGTCCTTCTGCCGTTGCATTTGATACGATGCAGACGACCGTTATCCGGCAGTCCTGATGACCCTTCTGCATGATCTCGCCATTTTCTGCGATGTCCTCGGCGTCGCAGGAGCTGTTCAGGCTGCACTCGGCACATTGCTGGTGATTCGCTTTCGCTCGGACGAGAAGAAAGCGACGCCCGCGCACGATCTCCAGCCACCGGTCACCATCCTGAAGCCTCTTCATGGGGATGAACCGCTGCTAGCAGAGGCTCTGGAGAGTTTCTGCACGCAGGATTACCCCGCTTTCCAGATTGTTTTCGGGGTTCAGCGGGCCAACGATCCAGCCATTGAAATGGTTGAGCATCTCCAGAAACGGCACCCGCACATTGATATGTGCCTTGTCATCAACGGCACGCAGCATGGCGACAACCGCAAGGTCGGCAATCTGATCAACATGCTGCCGAGAGCCCGGCATGATCTGCTGGTCATCTCTGATTCCGACATTCATGTCAGCCCGGACTACCTGCAACAGGTCGTCAAAAAGCTTGTGCTGCCGGACACCGGACTGGTGACCACAATCTATGCCGGACTACCTGCCAGCCGGAATATTCCGCGCCTGTTCGCCGCCTGCCAGATCAACCACAACTTCCTGCCGGGGGTTCTGCTGTCCCGTTATCTGGGACGACAGGACTGTCTCGGCGCGACCATGGCTCTCTCCCGCACGACTCTCGAAGAGGTCGGGGGATTTCAGGCTCTGGTCTCCCATGTCGCCGATGACGCCATTCTCGGACGTCTTGTCCGAGCCAATGGGCAAAATATTGCAATCGCCGAAACCATGACATGGACCACGATTGCTGAAACCACTTTCACGGATCTGCTGATCCACGAGCTACGCTGGGGACGCACCGTGCGCGCCCTTGCTCCGGCGGGTTATATGGCTTCCGCGATCCAGCTGCCGCTGTTCTGGCTTTCATTCGCCGTGCTTCTGCAGCCACATGCAGCGGGTTTTCTGACATTTTTTCTATGGGGATGGGCTTTTCGGGCGCTCTGCGCGTTTGCAATGGACCGGACCGTCGGACAGAGATCCCTGCTTCCTCTCCTCCTGCTGCCTTTCCGTGACTGGCTTTCAGCCGCCGTCATGGTCGGCAGCATGACTGGTTCACGCGTGGACTGGCGGGGGCATACCATGCATGTCACCCCCCATCCTGCCGTCGCCCCTTCCGTTCCGCCTGTCGGCACCCCACTTTCTCCCAATGACGGTCCCTGAAACCCTCGTTGAAACGGAGCAGATGAGAGTGCCACCAGTCGTATTTGACAGTTAGACTACGCTCCTTTCCGCAGCGAACACTTGCCATGCGCTCCCGCTGGCGATACCCGTCTGCAACTTTTTGTTTCGGCGAATGCCAGATTAAGGATTTCGCGCATGTTAAAGACCCTGTTTCTGCAGCCTCCCACTTTCGACGGGTTCGATGGAGGCGCCGGTTCGCGCTATCAGGCCAAGCGCGAGATCAAATCTTTCTGGTATCCGACATGGCTGGCTCAGCCTGCGGCCCTTGTCGAAGGAAGCCGTCTGATTGATGCGCCTCCCGCCGGCATCGGCATGGAGCCGATTCTTGAGGATGTGAAAAACCGCGATCTGGTCATCATCCATACCTCGACGCCTTCCTTCTCGAAGGATGTCGAAGTCGCGCAGATGATCAAGGACGTGAATCCGAACATCAAGATCGGGTTTGTTGGCGCGAAAGTGGCGGTTCAGCCGGAAGAAAGCCTGCTCAAGGCTCCGGTGGTGGACTTCGTCGCCCGCAACGAATTCGACTTCACCATCAAGGAAATCGCCGAAGGTCGCGAATTCAAGGACGTTGACGGCATCAGCTATCGCAACAGCGAAGGCGAGATCATCAACAACCGTGACCGCGCCATGATCGAGAACATGGACAGCCTGCCGTTCGTGACAGAGGTCTACAAGCGCGACCTCAATATCGAAGACTACTTCATCGGCTACCTGATGCACCCGTATATCTCGATCTACACGGGTCGTGGCTGTAAATCCCGCTGCACGTTCTGCCTGTGGCCGCAGACGGTCGGCGGCCATCACTACCGCACGCGCAGCCCGCAGCACGTCGCCGCCGAGATCCGTCTGGCGAAGCAGTATTTCCCGCAGGTGAAGGAGTTCTTCTTCGACGACGACACCTTCACCGACGACCTGCCGCGCGCCGAGGCCATCGCCAGAGAGCTTGGCAAGCTGGGCGTCACATGGTCCTGCAACGCCAAGGCCAATGTTCCCCGCAAGACGCTAGAGATCCTGAAGGACAACGGCCTTCGTCTGCTGCTCGTCGGCTACGAGAGCGGTAACCAGCAGATCCTTCACAACATCAAGAAGGGCATGCGTGTCGAAGTGGCGCGTGAGTTCACCAAGAACTGCCACGAGCTGGGGATCAAGATCCACGGCACCTTCATTCTCGGCCTGCCGGGCGAGACGAAGGAGACCATTCAGGAAACCATCAATTTCGCCAAGGACATCAACCCGCACACGCTGCAGGTGTCCCTCGCCGCGCCATATCCCGGCACGGCCCTGCACAAGCAGGCGATCGAAAACGGCTGGTTCGATGAATCTCATGCCGAGTTGATCGACGAGAACGGCGTGCAGATGGCTCCGCTGCACTACCCTCACCTGTCGCACACGGAAATCTTCAACGGCGTGGAGGAATTCTACAAGAAGTTCTACTTCCGCGCCCCGAAGATCGCCTCCATCGTCAGCGAGATGGTGCGCAGCCCGCAGATGATGAAGCGTCGTCTGCGTGAAGGTGTGGAGTTCTTCCACTTCCTGCGCGACCGTAACGCGGCCTGATCCGACTCTCATGCGACGCGCGATCATTTCCTCCGATGACTTCGGCCTGTCAGTCGAAGTCAACGAAGCCATTGAGATCGCGCACCGCGATGGCGTTCTCTCCACAGCCAGCCTGATGATGGCCGGACCTGCGGTTGAAGACGCCATCGAACGCGCCAGACGCATCCCGACGCTGCATGTCGGGCTGCATCTGGTGGTGATCGAAGGACCATGCGTCCTTCCCCCTTCAGAAATCCCACTGCTGGTTTCACCCGATGGACAGTTTCCGTCCGATCAGCTGAAGCTGGGCATCAACTATTTTTTCCGGCCCGCAGTCCGGAAGCAGCTTGCAGCCGAGATCGAAGCACAGTTCGCGGCCTTTGCGCGGACAGGGCTTACGCTCGATCATGCCAACGCCCACAAGCACATGCATCTGCATCCAACTGTCGGAAAGCTGATGATCGAAAGCGGCAAACGGCGTGGCCTCCGCGCCGTGCGAGTTCCTCTGGAACCGCCAGAGCCATTGATGGCAGCCGGCACCTATGTCGACAGCTTTGGAGCGGCGGCCCTCCGTCACTGGACAAAGCTTTTACGCTGGCAGGCCCGCTCCGCTGGCATGGTGACGAACGACTGGTGTTTCGGCATCGAATGGAGCGGCCACATGACGCCAGACCGTGTTGCTGCTCTGGCTGCTCATCTCCCCGATGGCGTCTCTGAAATCTATTTTCATCCCGCCACGCACAAGAACGCACTGCTTCAGAAGCTTATGCCAACGTATGAGCATGAAGCGGAGCTGGCTGCCCTATGCAGTCCCGGCTTTCGAGCTGGTCTGGCCGACTCACACACAGACCTGATCGGCTGGAGCGACCTTTCCCGCTGACAACTGCGGAAAAATCTCTCTCCTCAACCTGCTTTTCTTCGTGCCGCCATTTTGCCGTAAGCCAGGATGAACTCATCCACATGGCGAGCTTCCACGTTCCATGGCAGTGACACACGCAGAGCATTACTCGCCAGATCGTCCAATCCCATGGCATGCAGCACATGAGACCCACCAACCTTGCCTGAAGAACAGGCTGATCCCGCCGAAACGCAGAATCCCGCGAGATCCAGCGCAATCAACTGCGCCTCACTACGAACACCCGGCAGCAACAGGCAGGATGTGTTCGCCAGTCTGGGAGCGTCCACACCGCAGACCTGCACTCCCTGTTGCAAAGCCGTGGTCTCAAGTCTGTCGCGGAGCGCTCCCGGATCGACAGGGCGCGCCAGAGCAGCGTCCAGAGCCGCCGCCATGGACGCAATGGCGGGAAGCGCCTGTGTTCCCCCGCGCCGCCCCCGTTCCTGTCCGCCTCCCGCCTGCATGGGCGGCACAACAACCGGCCCATTCCCGGCCAGCACCAGAGCTCCAGCCCCCTTCAGTCCACCGAATTTGTGGCCCGAGAGCGCAACGCTGTCCGCTCCCAAATCAGCGAGACTGACCGGCATACGCCCGACAGCCTGAACTGCATCGACATGCAATGTCGCCTGTGCAGCACGACAGAGACGACTGACTTCACGAATGGGATTGATGACGCCGGTCTCGTTATTGGCCAGCATGATGCAGACTAGCGTTTCCTGAGAACGGTCTGCGAGCTTTTGCTCGAGAACAGCGAGGTCTATCCGGCCATCAGACAGAACGGGCAGCACTTCCACCTGATCCGTGTCATCGGACGCCTTGCGGACCGCGTCATGTTCTGTCGCGCCGACAAGGCGACGACGTCCTTTACCAAGCCCCTTCACGGCTAACGTGTTGGCCTCGGTACCCCCTGAAGTGAAAACGCAATTATCCGGGTGCACACCGAGATGGGCCGAGACACTTCGCCGGGCGTGATCCAGCATGGCGCGCGCCTGTCGTCCGGCGCTGTGAGGCGATGAGGGATTGCCGACGATAGCCATGGCGTCCATGGCCGCCTCCCGCGCTTCCGGACGCAACGGCTCTGTCGCGTTGGCATCAAGATAAATCATGGATACCGGACTTTTCATTCAGGATATGATGGCCGGACAGGACTGGTTTTTCAGCCATTTTCAATGACTTTGATCACAAATGTACGATTTATGTGGCAAACTGCGCTCTCAAACCGCTATATGTGGCTCAAGGGACACGATTCGTGGGAAACATTGATCGCGTCCGCCAAGTCCGGCGTATGTTGCAGCAATGCCGCAGCCCGGAGATCATAATGGATGGTCCTACTGCCGAGTCAACCGTGGTTGGCAGGTGTCCGGCCAGACACACCAGAGTGGCTTCTGAACGCCACGAAGGAACAAGGATTGCGGCCGGTGCAAGGCACGGTTTACCCGACTGACGCAGGTTATGCGCACATTTTGACCCGAATAGTGGTAGATTAAGCGTCCCACCATGTCACGCAAGTGAAAACATTATGACGGCTTTCCGGAAGAGGTGAATGTCTCCGGAAGGCTGATTTGCGCCTCTGGTTTCAGGGGCATTTTTGATTTCGAACCCGGCAGGGAATGCGAGGCATCGCTTCTTTCCGGACAGAGTCCTCTAAACAGGTTTCCAGTCATGCCCAGGGACGGAAACCAGAAAATTGCGGAAACATAATGCCTGAGGTTATGTTCGCCGGCCCCGATGGCCGCCTTGAAGGACGTTACCATCACTCGAGCGAGCCGAATGCGCCGCTCGCCCTTGTGCTCCACCCTCACCCGCTGCATGGCGGGACCATGAACAACCGCATTACCTATGCGATGTATCGTTCATTTGAAAAAATGGGCTTTTCCGTCATGCGCTACAACTCGCGTGGCGTTGGTCGCTCACAGGGGCGTTATGACGGTGGTATCGGCGAGATTTCCGATGCCGCAGCAGCCCTCGACTGGATGCAGGCCGTCAACCCGAACGCCGGTGCGCTCTGGATTGCAGGTTATTCCTTCGGCGCATTCGTCGGAATGCAGCTGCTGATGCGCCGTCCGGAAGTAACGGGCTGGATCAGTGTGGCTCCTCCGGCTGCGCACTATGACTTCGGCTTCCTCGCTCCCTGTCCCTGCGGTGGTCTGATGATTGCCGGCGGCAAGGACGATCTCGCGCCGGAACCCGCCATCCACAAGCTGGTGGACAAGCTGAACACGCAGAAGAACGTGCAGGTCGATTACCGCATCTTCCCGGATGCCGACCATATCTTCGCCAAACAGGCCGATCAGGTCGTTGACGCGCTTGAAGACCATGTCAGCACGGTCATGGCCCGTCGCAGTCTGGCTCTCGCCGCAGACTGACAAAACTTTCCGCAGGACAGTCAGTCTCAAGACTGTCCTGCAGTTCCGTCCGCCCGTCCCTCGTGGTAAAGCAACGCCGCGAGACGAACAGGACCGGTGATGACAGAGCAGACCTCTCCCACAGATTTCCGTAGCCCTTTCATGCGCGAAGCTCAGGCTCGCGGCTTCCTCTTCCAGTGTACGGATGCGGAAGCGCTTGATGCGGCCATGCTCGCCGGACCTGTCACGGGCTATATCGGCTTCGATCCGACGGCGGATAGTCTGCATGTCGGCTCCGCCACACAGATCATGCTGCTGCGTCTGCTCCAGAAGCACGGCCATCGTCCCGTCGCGCTTCTCGGCGGCGGCACGGCGAAGATCGGCGATCCGTCTTTCCGCGAGGAAGCACGTTCGTTGATGTCGGACGACACCATCGCAAAAAACATCACGGGTATCGAAGGCAACCTGCGCCAGATGATGACTTTCGGTGACGGTCCGTCTGATGCCGTTCTGGCCAACAACGCCGACTGGCTGGACAAGCTTTCCTACATCGAACTGCTTCGTGAAGTAGGTGTGCATTTCTCCGTCAACCGGATGCTGTCCTTTGACTCTGTCCGCTCCCGCCTTGAACGCGAACAGGGACTGACTTTCCTTGAGTTCAACTACTCGATCCTCCAGTCCTTCGACTTCCGCGAACTGAACCGCCGTTACGGCGTGACGCTTCAGATGGGCGGCTCGGATCAGTGGGGCAACATTGTCTCCGGCATTGACCTCGTCCGACGCACGGACAGCAAGCAGGTGTTCGGTCTTACCGCTCCCCTGCTGACCACTGCTTCCGGCGCCAAAATGGGCAAGAGCGCCAAGGGCGCTGTCTGGCTATCCGCAGAAAAACTGCCAGTGTTCGAATACTGGCAGTTCTGGCGTAATACGGAAGATGCCGACGTCGGTCGCTTTCTCAAGCTGTTCACGGATCTGCCGATTGAAGAGTGCGATCGCCTCGGCTCGCTTGAGGGGGCAAGCATCAACGAGGCGAAGAAGATTCTGGCCACTGAGGCGACCGCTCTGTGTCACGGTCGCGCAGCGGCAGAGGAAGCGGAAGAAACAGCCCGAAAGGTTTTCGAGGCGGGAACCACTGCGACTGCCCTGCCGACCCGCACGTTGCCTCGCGCTGACCTTGAGGCAGGCATGCCGGCATTCCGGATTTTCATGGAAGCCGGTCTCGCCACCAGCAACGGCGAGGCGCGTCGCCTGATCCGTGGCGGTGGAGCGCGCGTGAACGATGTGCAGATCAAGGATGAAGGGCAAACGGTCTCGCTGGCGGACGCCGTAGACGGTTCGATCAAGCTTTCATCGGGCAAGAAACATCATATTCTGGTCTGCCCTGTGTAATTTTTTACACAACACTTGGACTTTAAAATTTTTTCACTCCAGAAATATAAAAAGGCAATATTTCTGGAGTTTTAATTGCAAAAATTACGCAACATCTTGTAATTCCGAAATAACAGAACTGTCAGATAGATAATTTATTACCCGCAGAGCGACATCTGTATTTCCATCATAAGACTGATAAATTGCATTGATACACGCCACTGCAATTTTATGATCGCCTTTTTTGTAGGCCTCATCTGCCAGAATAATCAGGCACCTTGTAAAATAATTCAAGCTAGCAGCCTTCAAAATTCGGTTGAGACAACTAAGCGTCAGCTGCCCGGTAACAGCTCTTTAGCCTCGAAAAGCTATATAACATTTCACACGATTCGACACATAAATCGTTAAAAACCCGTTAATATTCTTGTTTTATTTTAAAGACGAAGTGAAAATGTTTCCAAATACATAGATTTATGAAAGCGATGTTTTTATATATCCATATCAAAAAACATGAGATTTACTTACTTCTTTACGCGCTTCCGAGAGATATCAAACGCATTGGAAAAAATGGGATGCAAAACCAATTAACAATAATTATCGGCACCAACATGAAAAAAAGGCGCCAGGATCGCAGCCTGACGCTTGAGCAGCTCTCCGCGATTTCTGGTATAGATAAAGAGCGCCTGAAACTTTTCGAAGACTGCAAGGCCAGACCTGATGCGGAAGAGCTGCTGGATATTTGCAAGGCTCTGGAAATAAGCATTTCAGACCTGCTGGATGTAAAATCCAACTAGCCCCCCCCCCTTGCAAACAGAACCAGAAACGCAAACGGTCTGACCTATCCCTGATAGGAGGCGATTTCGATCAGGTTCTGGTCGGGGTCATGGCAATAAACTGAGGTCACCGGGCCAAGCGCTCCGAGGCGGGCCACAGGACCTTCAACAACCTCCACACCGCAGCCTTTGAGATGGTCGATCACATCTGCACTGGCGACAGCCGCGATGAAACATAGATCATTGGTGCCGCAGGAAGCGAACTGAGCCGTCTCCCAGCCTTCCATGCCTTCCGGCCGCAGATTGATCTTCTGACCACCGAACTTCAGAGCCGTGCGATTGTGACGGCCATATTCCTCACGTTCCATGCCCAGAACACGCTGATACCAGGACGCCGAGACCTCAATATCACGGACAGTGAGAACAACGTGGTCCAGTCGATCAACGGTGAAGCGCATGAGACAATGCCTTACTCTGAAGCGTATCCGCCTTGCGACGCCGAGGACATGGCGTCGCTTTCGTAATGTCTATTGAACGGCGTTGCCGGAGGAAAGCAAGCCCTCCTCCGGCACAGAGCAGATTATCGGCAGATCAGGTCAGACCGGCGTAGAAGTCGTTGCCCTTGTCATCAATGACGATGAATGCAGGGAAATTCTCGACTTCGATCTTCCAAACCGCTTCCATGCCCAGTTCCGGATATTCCAGCACCTCGACCTTGCGGATGCAGTCCTTGGCCAGACGAGCCGCCGGACCACCGACCGAGCCGAGGTAGAACCCGCCATAGGTCTGGCAGGCGTCCTTCACGGCCTTGGAGCGGTTGCCCTTGGCCAGCATCACATAGGAACCGCCAGCCTTCTGGAGTTCGGCGACATACGAATCCATGCGGCCTGCTGTCGTCGGACCGAAGGAACCGGTCGGCATACCCGCCGGGGTCTTGGCCGGACCGGCGTAATAGACCGGATGGTCCTTGAGATACTGCGGCAGCCCCTCGCCCTTCTCCAGACGCTCCTTGAACTTGGCGTGGGCGATATCACGCGCCACGACCATCGTGCCGGTCAGGGACAGACGCGTCTTGACGGGATATTTCGACAGTTCCTTGCGGATCTCGTCCATCGGACGGTTGAGGTCGATGTTGACCGCCTCGCCTTCGAGATGTTCATCGGTCGTCTCGGGCAGGAAACGGGCAGGATCGTGCTCAAGCTGTTCGAGGAACACGCCTTCCGCCGTGATCTTCGCCTTCGCCTGACGGTCCGCCGAGCAGGACACACCGATGCCCACCGGGAAGGATGCGCCGTGACGCGGCAGACGCACGACCCGCACGTCATGGCAGAAATACTTGCCACCGAACTGCGCGCCGATGCCTAGTTTCTGGGTCAGCTTCAGAACTTCCGCTTCCATTTCCCTGTCACGGAACGCCTGCCCGTTTTCGTTCCCCTTGTCGGGCAGCGAATCGTAATAGTGCGTGGAGGCCATCTTGACGGTCTTGAGCGTCTGCTCGGCGGACATGCCGCCCAGCACGATGGCGAGATGATAAGGCGGACAGGCCGACGTGCCGAGGGTGCGGAGTTTGGTCTCCAGCCACTTGAGCAGCGTCTCCTTATTGAAGATCAGCGCCCGCGTTTCCTGAAACAGGAACGTCTTGTTGGCTGAACCGCCGCCCTTGGCGACGAACAGGAGGTCGTATTCCTCAGGGTGATAATCGCCCGGATTAGCGGCGATATCGACCTGCACGGGTAGGTTGGTGCCGGTGTTCTTCTCGTCGAAGATCGTCAGCGGCGCCATCTGTGAATAGCGCAGAGCCGTGGTCGTGTAGGTCTTGTAAACACCGCGGGCGAAGGCTTCGTCGTCATTGCCTTCGACCCAGATGCGCTGGCCTTTCTTGCCGACGACAATGGCTGTGCCGGTATCCTGACACATCGGCAGCGCGCCACCAGCTGCGATGCAGGCGTTCTTCAGCAGGTCGAGCGCGACAAACCGGTCATTGTCGGACGCTTCCGGGTCCTTGAGGATGTTGGCGAGCGACTGGAGATGCGAGGGCCGCAGCAGATGGGCGATATCGTTGAACGCCTCCGCCGCCAGCGCGGACAGGGTTTCCGGCTCGACATGCAGGATGGTTTTGTCACCGACCTTCGATGTGCTGACCCCACCGAGATCGAGCTTGCGGTAGGGAGTTTCATCCTTGCCCAACTGAAACAGCGGGGCATAGGAAAAATCCTTGATCGCTGGCGTCTTGAACGCAGCCTTCTGCGCCGGAGCTTTTGGCGCGGTGGTGTCAGCAGTCATCGTCTCAGTCTCCGATCGGGCGTCCGGCTGGGCCTTGCGGCGTCAGTTCGGTTTCGGGCCCTTTTTACGAAAAGCATCGAGACTCACGACAGCGGCGTCCCCTTTCGGAGCCAGATCTTCCGGCTCTGTTTCAGGAACAGTCTCCGCCTCCACCACTTCCGCTTCGTGCTGGGCTTTTTCCGTCGGGTTGAAGCGCATTGAAAGCTGGATGTGGGGGTCCGCGAAGCCGGTGATGGCCGCCACCGGGATCGTGAGTATCGAACCGACTCCTCCGAAGGACAGGCCGACCGAAACGCAGCGCTGTTCACGGTCCACTTTCAGATCCCAGAACTGATGCTGCAACACGATCGTCATCTCATGCGGATACTGGGCGCGCAGACGCGATGGAATATCCACGCCCGGCCAGTCGGTCCGGAAAGACAGATAGAAATGATGCTCGCCTGCAAGCCCTTCGCGGCTCACATGTTCGAGCGCACGCAGCATGACTTCGCGATAGGCGTCTTCCATCCAGACGTCATACGGCAGCATGCTCTCCGGCAGATCGCCGCCCGGTCCGCTGCCATCCTGATTGTCGGTCATGGAAAAATCCCCTGTCTTCTGCCCGCTCTATAGTGTGGCGCCTGTATACCACACCTGTCCCGTGAAAGGTTATCTCGGCGGCATGGATGAGGCAAAGACAGAAGGAAGGCAACCCACCTGCAGCACTGTATGGTCACAGAGAGGTGAAGCTGATCGAGTGGATTATTCTCTGAGGTGGGAGGGCTTCTGTTGCCCGGTGCCCTCCCGAACCGCGCTTATCGCTTATGCAGCGACAGCGAGCACCTCTGAGTTATCGTTGGCACTTGTAAGTTAGCCCGATGACGGCGGTACAATGCCGGGCAAAAGGAAAGTCTTTACCACGCGTGTCGAGCCTGTTTCGTCCCCACAATCCCGAACTGGCCGGGAGTTTTCTTGGTGGAGACGCCGGGTACCGCCCCCGGGTCCACAACGCTTATTCCAAATTCCGTTTATCGCCATAGCCAAGGGTCGAACCCTCCTGCACTCATGAAGATAGGGATATGACTTCTTTTCCGCAAGGTCTTTGTAAAAATCCTCAGACCCATAACACTCCCCTGCTCAATATCTCTTTCAAAAATATCAGTGCATCATGCAGACCATCGACCATAGAGAGCGACGTGAAAAGACAGAGCGAGCAGCCGATATGACGTCTAAGTGGGCTATTCCTTCCGCGCTTGACTGCCCGCTTCCGCGCAACGTCATCAGACAGACCCCCATAGACCCCGTCATGCGCTGGGCGCTGTATCTCCTGTTGCTGATGAGTTTCCTCTTGATGGGAGTGCTTTTTCTCGGCGAATATCTAGCGCTTCATCGCTGGGAAACACATGGTCAAGTTACGACTGCCATTATCGAAGACGCCCATACTGTCGTGGAACACCGACGAAACCGGAGCGACTGGCGGTGCGTGATAAACTATTCATACGCTACAACGGACAGAACATATATTCGAGGAAAAGACAGCGGTCCGCTTGAGGATGGTTGTCAGAGCGAAATTGGTAAAACCATCAGCGTTCGCTATCTGCGCGAGCAACCCGAGGAAAGCATTCCGACGTCCACTATTGCCACTTTGAAACGACAAGGAGTCATTCTGATCATCTCTGCAGTCGGCTGTATTGGTTTTCTCATTATTTGCGTCCGATGCGCCCTCTTTCTGTTTTCCCAAAAAGAAAAACGACTTCTCGCATGGGGCACACCAGTAGCTGGCACGATTTACAAATCCTGTATTTTCCGACGTAAAGGCGTACTTTATCTGAGAATCTGGTGCCGATATTCTAGTCAGGATGGGCGTGCCCACACAGTCCGACGCACATTTTCACTATTTGACCAGATTTTACTGTTTAATCAGAGAGATAAGAGTTGCAGTATCCTGAAAAAATTTCAGGACAACACAACAGTTCTTTATGATCCTACGCACCCTTGGCTCGCAGCGCTTTATCCTTTGGAAATTTTCAAAATTAACGAGTCTGCTCCACGACATCAGACACCAATCCCTGCGAAAGAGGATGCTCCCATTTCCTGATCAAAAAAATAAATCAAAACCATTTTCCTGTCCTCACACCTATAATTCAATTCCCGCCGTGTGCTAGGGCCACTCAACCACGACTGCGGGCCACGCAGCCACCCGATTCAGACCCAAGATACAAGGCCGGATGACCATGCCCCTGACCGACGCACAGCGCACAGAAATCGAAGAGCATGGCCAGACAACCGCCACGACCAAACGCCCGACCGTGTCCGCGCTGGAAGACATTCTCTTCAAGGCGCATCCGGTTCTGGACCACGGCTTCGTCCGTGTGATCGACTATATGGGCGACGATGCCGCCATCGTGCAGGCCGCCCGCGTGTCCTATGGACGCGGCACCCGCAAGGTCTCGGAAGATACCGGTCTGATCCGCTATCTGATGCGGCATCGCCACTCGACCCCGTTCGAGATGTGCGAGATCAAATTCCACATCAAACTGCCGATCTTTATCGCCCGTCAGTGGATTCGTCATCGCACGGCCAACGTGAACGAATATTCCGCGCGCTACTCGATCCTCGACCGGGAGTTCTATCTCCCCTCCCCCGAGCATATGGCCGCCCAGAGCGCCAGCAACCGTCAGGGTCGCGGCGATGTGCTGGACGCCGAGACCGCCGCAAAAGTCATGGACCTGCTGCGCGAAGACGCCATCCGTTGCTACGACACTTACGAAAATCTGCTCGACACCGACAACGGACCGGGTCTGGCGCGTGAACTGGCGCGGATGAACCTGACGCTGAACACCTACACCCAGTGGTACTGGAAGGTGGATCTGCACAATCTGATGCACTTCCTGTCCCTGCGCATCGATCCGCACGCTCAGTATGAAATTCGCGTCTACGCTGAAGTCATGCTGTCCATGCTCGAAGCATGGGTGCCCATCGCCGCCTCGGCGTTCAAGGAATATCGTGTCGGCGCGGTAACGTTCTCGGCCACCATGGTCGCTCTTCTTCGCAAGATGCTGGCGGGCGAGACCGTGACGCAGGAAAATTCCGGCCTGTCACGCCGCGAATGGGACGAGTTCCAGAAGGTGCTGCATGGCTGAGGAGGATACGCTTTTCCAGCCTTCTTCCGGGAAGACGCCGGAAAAGCGTCCAGTCCGCAAGTTACCCACCTTTACGCCATTCGTCGTTGCGGCCGCCTTGCTTGTGATTGTCTGGGGCGTCCTGACATTCGCCTTTCCGTCCAGCCCCGACAGTCTTCCCGCGTCGACGATATTAAAGAACACCCTGCACTCTCTGACGCACGACGACGCGAAGTCCGATCAACATCAGTAAAGATACAGTGAAGGCGGTTCTGTAAAAACTGCCCGGCTATCAACATAAAATATAAACATTGTCCCTGATTCTGCGTTATGGCTGAAAGTGGTCCTGTGCCTGCAGGCATGTACGTATTCATTTCAAGGACAACATGCTCTTCAAAACGCTTTCCGGCTCGACAATAGTCGGCCTGTGCGCGCTCTTCGCGTGCACCTTCACTGCCCTGACAAGTGAAGTCGCCCCTGTCGGCCTTCTCGTCGACATGGCGCAGGCCTTTCATATTCAGGAAGGTCAGGCAGGACTGGCGGTCAGCGCCTTCGCCCTCATGGTGGCTTTCGGCGCTGTGCCGCTGACCATCGCCACGGGCAAAATGGACCGCAAGATGCTGGTGCTGGTCTCTCTCGGCGGCTACATCGTCTCCAATCTGGTTGTCGCGCTGGCGCCCAGCTTTCTTGTCCTCTGCATGGGGCGCATGATCGGGGGGCTCGCCCATGCGGTGCTGATGTCCGTCGTCGCGGCCTACGCCGCGCGTCTCGTTCCACCGGAGATGACAGGACGCGCCATTTCCTTTGTCTACGGCGGCACGTCTCTCGGCGCGATCCTTGGAGTGCCAGGGTCAGCCGCGATCGGACATTTCGCCAGTTGGCGCATCGCCATGTTCATCATGACAGGGCTGGCAGTCATCCTTCTGGTCTTCATCGCCATCAAACTGCCGCCCGTCGCGGCCCCATCCTCCTCCGTGCCCGGCGGTGTTCCGACCATCCGTTCCCGCGAGGCCTTTCGGAACTTCGGTCTTGTCGTGCTTGTGAACGTTGTCTTCTTCTTTGCGCACAACCTGCTCTACACCTATGTGACGCCCCTTCTCCTGCAACATGGTGTCGCTGAAAACGATCTCAGCGTTGTTCTGCTCATCACCGGCAGCCTCAGTATCGTCGGACTATGGATGGCGAGTCTGATGGTGGATCGTTGCCCGGCTCTGGGGCTGCTATGTGCTGGCGGCCTGATGCTGGTCGGCATGGGGCTGATGGCCGGACATATTCTGACAGGCTGGGAGTGCGTCGTCGCCATCGCCATCTGGTGTATCGGCTTCTCCGCCATCGTGCCGTTCGTGATGTCGGGCGCCATTCGCGCCAACGCAACACAGGCTGACGTTGCGGGAGCAGCCGTCAACAGCGCCAGCAATGTGGGTATTCTGCTGGGATCAGCAACAGGCGGTCAGATCCTGTCCCTCGCCGGGTTCAGTGTGCTGACGCCTGTATCGCTCTCGATCGTGGTCCTGGGCATCGCAATCGGCCTCGCCAGCACGAAAGCTTTCCCCTGGAAGCTGGCGAACAGTCACTGATCGGGCCAGCCATTTCGCCGGGAACACAAGCGGATGCTGGTTTGTGTTCCCATATTTCTTTCCGAAAAATTGCTCGTTCCTCATTCATCTCAATTCGATATTCGCTACGTATTGTTATGTTATAACATAACATATAATGATCATCAGATCATAAGCGAAGAGATGAGGCCGTCATGGGTGAAAGACTTCCGGTAACCGTGCTTTCCGGCTTTCTGGGAGCGGGCAAAACCACGCTTCTCAACCATGTTCTGAACAACCGGGAAGGCCGGAAGGTCGCCGTGATCGTCAACGACATGAGCGACGTGAACATCGACGCCGATCTGGTGCGCGGCGGCAGCGATCTGTCCCGCACGAACGAAACGCTGGTCGAAATGAGCAATGGCTGCATCTGCTGCACACTGCGTGACGATCTGCTTCAGGAAGTCCGGCGGCTCGCAGAGAAAGGTCGCTTCGACTACCTCCTGATTGAATCGACCGGCATTGCGGAGCCTCTTCCCGTCGCAGCCACCTTCGAATTTCGTGATGAAGCCGGAGAGAGCCTGTCCGACATCGCGCGGCTCGACACAATGGTGACGGTCGTGGACGCCGCGAACCTCCTGAAAGACTACAGTTCTACAGATTTCCTGCACGACCGGGGCGAGACTGCCGGCGACGGCGACGAGCGGGCACTGGTCGATCTGCTGGTCGAACAGATCGAGTTCGCGGATGTCGTGGTGCTGAACAAGGTTTCAAGCGCCACGCCGGAACAATGCGATGCGGCCAGAAAGATCATTCAGGCGCTCAACGCCGATGCGGACATCATCGAAGCGGATCACGGCATCGTCTCCTGCGCTCAGATTCTGGACACCCACCGTTTCGACTATGATAAGGCCCATAAACACCCACTTTGGTACAAGGAACTGTTCGAATTTCAGAGCCACGTTCCAGAAACCGAAGAATATGGCATCCACACCTTTGTCTGGCGGGCGCGACGTCCTTTGGTGCCGGAGCGATTCAAAGCCTTCATCGACAGCATGTGGCCGGGTGTCATCCGGGCAAAAGGCCATTTCTGGCTGGCGACACGCCCCGAATGGGTGGGCGAACTGGGTCAGGCGGGCGCACTGGTCCGCACACAGGCGCTGGGGCGCTGGTGGGTCACCATTCCCAGGGATCACTGGCCGGACAGTGATGAATGGCGCGATCATGTTTTCTCGAAATGGGACCCGGTTTACGGGGATCGACGACAGGAAATCGTCTTTATCGGCACATCAGAGATGGATGAGGTCGCCATCGCAGCAGCGCTGAACGCCTGCCTTGTGCCTGACCTGAAGGCAGACCGGTTCGATCCGCTGCTTTTTGCGCACCTGCCAGATCCTTTCCCTGTCTGGGGGCAGCAGGAGGCGCTGGAAGATGCCTGACATCGCTGCCAACAACGAACGGACATTCCGCCACGAGATGTGGCGTCGTTACGACGGGGATGACTGGGCGGCCTTTGACGCCCTGCCCGCGAGCATCCGCAGGCGCGTGACGGAACATGCTTACGATGCCTGGTCGGTCAACGTGATGATCCTGTGGCGACACTACAAGGGAATTTACGGACGCACGGCAAGGGCCGAGCGCGCGCTGCTACGCTATCTTGATTATTGCGAGCGGCTGGAACGGGAAGCTTTCGCCGCACGCTACGGCGAGACATATGGCATGACCCTGCCTCATGACGCGGCGGATGTAACGGTTCTGCGGTAAAGGTAAAATGACCATAGTCTGAAGATGGTCAGGGCACATTCTTATCCGCGCCGTTCCGCAGCGCGCAGGCGGAAGCGAAGGCTCGGTGCCTGCTCATGTCAATGCAGGGTGACAGTTTTTCAGGGTTTTATCCCTGTTTGTTAAAATAAACGGGCGCACAGAAATGTCCGTGCGCCCGCCAGAACGAAATCGGTCTTCCCACCCTGAACAGGAAGGAAGGCCTGTTACGCCTTACTGCCCGTCGTCGTCTGAAGACGGAGCGTTATTGTCTGAACTTCCATCCAGAGAAATCGCCACAAAGAGCGACTGCCCCTCACGCAGGATACGCAGCATCACCGCATGACGCGCTTTCAGAGCCGCCGTGACAGCCGAAACGGTAGCGGACGGCGTTTCCACGGACTGTTCCCCGACAGCCTGAATCAGATCCCCCGGCCGCAGACCGGCCTGATCCGCCGGAGAACCGGGCTGAACATCAGACACGACCACACCATGCACGGAGTGATCGAGGCCAAGCTGCTGGCGGATGTCCCCAGTCAGCGGCGCCAGCGTGACGCCAATCTTCTCGCCATGCGCGCCGGCTCCGGCGGTGGAGGCGCTGCTGGCGGCGGACTGGTTCACGATGTGCACGGTCAGGTCTTTTGGCGCACCGTTCCGCAGGACCGTGATGGTGGCGTCCGTGCCCGGTGTCACAGCCGCAACCTTCACGGCGAGGGCGTGCGGCGTTTCAACCGTCTTCCCGTTCAGCTTGACGATCACATCACCCGGCTTGATCCCGGCCTTGGCCGCCGGGCTGTCAGGTGTGATGTTGGCGACCAGCGCACCGGCTGGCGGAGCGCCCGGACTGGCAGGCTTCAGGTTCAGCGCACTGGCCATGGACTGCGAAATGACCTGCGCTTCCACGCCCAGATAGCCGCGTGTCACATGACCGGTCTTCTGAAGCTGCGACACCACCGTCTTCACAATATCGGACGGAATGGCGAAGCCGATGCCGATTGATCCACCGGACGGCGAGAAGATGGCGGTGTTCACACCAATCACCTTGCCATCCTGGGTGATGAGCGGACCGCCCGAGTTGCCGCGGTTGATCGGCGCGTCGACCTGGAAGAAGTTGTCGTAAGGACCGTCGCCGATGTCACGCCCCAGCGCGGAGATGATGCCCGCCGTAACGGTGCCGCCCAGCCCGTAGGGATTGCCCACGGCGATGACCCATTCACCGGGCTGCACATCGTCGGATTCACCGAGTTCGATGAACGGCAGTTTTCTGGTGCTGTTCAGCTTGAGCAGGGCGATATCGGTTTTCGGATCACGACCAATGACGCGGGCCTGAAGGGTCGTGCCGTCATCGAGTGTCGCCGTGACCTTGGTTGCGCCCTTGACGACGTGATTGTTGGTCACGACAAAACCGTCAGCCGAGAGAATGAACCCCGATCCGCGCGCTTCCACCGTCTGACGCTGCTGCGGCATCATCTGGAACGGGAACGGAAAGGGGAAAGGCGACTGCTGCATGCCCTGTTCTTCGCCCTCGCCTGCATCCGGACGAATCATGGCGGTGATGGACACAACAGCAGGCTTCACCTGCTTCACCAGAGTCACGAAATCGGGAATGGTCCTGTTCGGACTGGTCGGCTGGATGGGGCCGGGCGCGTCGGCCAGGGCGGATGACATCAGACCGGGGGCGAGAGGTGATGCAAGCGCGATGGTTCCGAGACCCGCCATGACGGCGGCTGTCGTCATGAAACGCTTGCGGGTCTGGCGGATCGACGAATTCTTTACTGGCATGTCTTTTCCGATAAATCCCTTGAACCGGGTCGTCTTGCGACCCGGACCGATGATGGTCGGAGATCGGCGCAAGAGCAATCCGTCTCCCTGATTACAAAAGGGAAATTGCCTGAGCCATCCGAACGCCAGCCCTACGATCGGATGAAACGTCCGTTATTTCTTACCGGACCGCGCCTCCCGAAAAGCGTTACAGAAGCACGGAAACCCCCGCCTGCCGGCCCGGATGGTCTGTTACGAAGCGGTATTAATTTTTGGTCATGCCCGCAGGCGCATACGGGAATTCACACTCGTTTCAGCCACGCAACTGTCTGAAAAAATCTTTCAGGAGCAGGCTGTTCTCTCTCTCCCTCACACCACCGATAATCTCCGGATGACGCAGACACGCCGGGTGGTCGATGACACGCGGCCCGTGATCGACCCCTCCGCCTTTTGGGTCGTACGCGCCAAAGATGACTCGCTTCACACGAAAATGCACCGCCGCCGCCGCGCACATCGGACAGGGTTCCAGCGTAACGACAAGCGTGCAGTCATCCAGCCGCGTCGAACCTGTGATCTGAGTCGCCTTTCGCATGGCGAGCATTTCAGCATGTGCCGACGGATCGCGCCGCGCCTCGACTTCATTTCCGGCAGTGGACAGGGGAGCACCACTCGCTGACAGAACGACAGCACCGACAGGCACCTCGCCACGACCGGCGGCGGAACGCGCTTCAGCCAGCGCCAGATCCATGGCGGAACAGGGCTGAATCCCGCCGGAATATCTGAGGTGAAGGCTGTTCATCACGTTCTGTTTCAATATCAGAGACCCAACCGGGAATTTTTTGTGGCGAAAAAATGTCAGAGGCTGCGTTTTTAGCTTGATTCCTTAACTTTTTCTCTGTCACAGTGTGTATCACGGCCTGTAACAATTCTCCATCGTGATCGCGACGGGATCTGGAGAGGCCGTATTGAATTAATCACTGGCTACCGACGTCTGAGCGACATCGGCAAGCGTGGAAGGGGGAAAGGTCATGCAGAGTCTGACACTGGTTCTTGCCGCCGCCACCATCGGCCTGGCTTTCGCAGCATCAGATCATATTCATTCAAAACAGGAACCTGTGCACGTCAAGGTTGATCGTGTTCATCAACACAGCGGCAAGTCACAATTCTGATTTCAACGACCTGAATATCAGGCCGGTCGCCATATACGTCAGTGGGTGTTTCCTTTAATGGGAGCGATATGGATTCATTCGCTCCCATGCCCCTTATCGGGGTGACACTCGATCAGGAACCGGGCGGCCAAGGGCAGTATTCCGCATTTCCGTGGTACGCCCTCCGTGCAAACTATATGGGCGCCGTTATCAAGGCAGGCGGCCTGCCCGTAGCGCTGCCCTACGCGCCGTGTTTGACCAGCAAAATTCTTGATCGTCTGGATGGACTGATCGTCACGGGCGGCGCATTTGATATCGACCCTGCGCTTTACGGCGCAGAACGAAATGAAGCCACGACCACGCTGAAACCAGGTCGTACCGCAGCGGAAATGGCTCTTTTGGAAGCCGCCATGGAACGAGGCATGCCTGTGCTCGGTATCTGTGGCGGGATGCAGCTTCTCGCCGCCGCGCTGGATGGCTCGCTGATTCAGGACATTGCGAGCGAACAGCCCGACGCCCTCCCACATGAACAGCCGAATCCACGCGATCAGGCAGGACATATCGTCAGCATCGAACCTTATTCGCTGCTCGGGAAAATCGTCGGGCGCGGCACTATGGCGGTGAACTCCTCCCACCATCAGGCGGTCCGTGATCCGGGGCGCGGTCGGGTTTCCGCTCGGGCGGAAGATGGCGTCATCGAAGCAATAGAAGACCCATCGGCACGGTTCTGTGTCGGGGTGCAATGGCATCCGGAATTTCTTATAGATCCGGGAGATCTCGCGTTATTCACGGCCTTTGTCGAGGCTGCGCAGAACGCAACAGTGTCGGGAGACGGTGTATGGTAAACGACAGCAACGAAAACACTACAGACGCACGCGGCGATCGTATCGCAAAATGGCTCGCCCGCAGTGGTGTCGCCAGTCGGCGCGATATCGAGCGCATGATCACGGAACGTCGTATCAAGCTGAACGGCGCTGTGGTGGAACATCCGGCGACGTTTGTGACAGCCACCGATGCCGTCTCCGTTGACGGGAAGCTCGTGCAGGGACCGGAGCACACAAGACTGTGGCGCTATCATAAACCGGACGGGCTGGTGACCACGCATCGCGACCCGGAAGGCCGCAAGACAGTCTTTGAGACTCTGCCTGAAGGCATGCCGCGTGTCGTCAGTGTGGGCCGGCTGGATCTGAACAGTGAAGGTCTGCTGCTTCTGACCAATGACGGCGCCCTGGCCCGTCGTCTGGAACTGCCTTCCAACGGCTGGCTGCGACGCTATCGCGTACGTGTCTTTGGTGTGGTGAACGAGCGCGAACTGGCAGGTCTGTCAAAAGGCTGCGTCATCGAAGGCGTGAAATACGGTCCCATCGAAGCCTCGCTCGACTCCCGCAAAGGCGACAATGCCTGGCTGACGGTCTCCCTGCGTGAAGGCAAGAACCGTGAAATCCGTCGCGTCATGACGGCTCTCAACCTGCATGTCAGCCGTCTGCTTCGCACGTCCTATGGCCCGTTCCCTCTTGGCGAACTCAAGCCGGGCGAACTGGAAGAAGTGCCATCCCGTGTCATGAAGGCGCAGATTCCACGCGATGTGGAGATCGACACCAAGCGGCGCGGCTGATGCGGATTATCGCCGGGATACGGCGTGGACGAACGCTGACAGCTCCAGAAGGCAAGACGACACGCCCCACCGCTGACCGCGTGAGACAGGCCCTGTTCGACATGCTGCTTCACGCCCCTTGGGGGGGGCGGGACTGTGTTGAAGGCGTTCACGTGCTGGATGGTTTCGCCGGAACAGGAGCGCTCGGTCTGGAGGCGCTGTCACGCGGAGCCGCTTTCTGCACATTCTTTGAAGTGGACCGGCCCGCTCTGGCGGCCCTGCGGGCGAACGTGCGAGATTGTCAGATGCAGGACGTCAGTCGTATTCAGGCCTCGTCCGTTCTGAAACCACCGCGCGCCTCGACACCGTGCGGTCTCGTGTTTCTCGATCCACCTTATGGCCAGTCCCTGCCGGCTCAGGCGCACACCGCCCTCACGGCCGCCGGCTGGATCGCACCCGACGCCCTGATTGTCACGGAAACCGGACGTGATGAACCGGCTCCTGTTGAGGGCGCAGAGATTCTGGCCGAACGGGCGCATGGCGCTGCACGCCTGTGGGTGTGGCGACAGGGCTGATCGAGGATGGTTGAGACGCTGGTCGGACGGGCGGATTTCGAGAAGGAAATCAAGAAAAGCCGTTTTCTGGCAATGGCGCTTCCCGTCGAGACCGAAGAGGCCGCGATGGCCTTCATCCGGGAGGTTTCCTATCCCGACGCCACCCATAACTGCTGGGCATGGAAAATCGGTTCCCGTTATCGCAGCGATGACGCAGGCGAACCGGGCGGCACGGCGGGCCGTCCAATTTTACAGGTGATCGAGGCGCAGGGGCTGGACAGGGTTGCCGTGGTCGTTACGCGCTGGTTTGGCGGTGTCAAACTCGGCGCGGGCGGTCTGGTGCGGGCCTATGGCGGGACAGCAGCGGAATGTCTGCGACTGGCGGAACGTGTCGAAGTCATCGAACGCACCCGGCTAACATTTCACTGCCCGTTCAGCGATCTGGCGCTGGTCGGCTCACGCCTTCCCGCTCTGGATGCGGTCGTTGAAAGCGAAGAGTTCGACGCGACAGGGGCCGCCTATGTCGTGGCCGTTCCGGTTCAGCAGGTGGAGGATGTCACGCTCCGACTGGCCGACATGACCAGCGGGCGGATCATGGCGACCGAGAAAGAGGACTGAGCGGCAGGCCGTTACCAGCCCATTCCCGGTCCCCACCAACCCGGACCATACCCATAGCCCGGACCGCCTCCCCAAGGGCCCCACATTCCCCAATCCCACGCGGAATCTTCGTAGGCTTCAGCAGTCATACGATTTTCATCAGCCATATACTGCGCCTGCTGATTGGCGCGGTAAGTCGCATAGGCCTGCTGCGAGCCTACATAGAGGCAGTCGCATACGTTCGGGTCAGCATAGACATAAGTGACAAGGTCGCCCTTGTCCCGCCGCAGAAAACGATGTGGAGGCAGACGGGTCAGCATCGCCGCCCGTTCAGGCGTGTTGGCCGGTTTCAGGATAAACCCTGCTGCAGCCAGATGGTCTTCCTTCTGCGCGATTTCCTGCTGGGCCGACATACAGCCCGAAACAGCGAGGACCGGCAGAAGCAGCCAATAACACGATCGTTTCAAGGGTTCCTCCTTTGCAGGATCAGATTCCTTATGGTGCTAACATCAGGAAGATCAGAAAGCGTTTGTAAAAAATTTTAATGCCGTCACAGAATTGTCAGAAATGCGCCTCCGGCCCCGCCGGCCGCGTCAGCAGACAGTTCATGACCGTTTCCAGATCGGCCCTTCCCTCCACCAGATCGGTCACGGCATCAATGACCGGCACCGAGACACCCTTCCGGCGAGCCAGAGCAGCGAGCGCTCCGGCGGTCGCAATCCCTTCGGCCACACCACCACCGAGCGTCTCGGAGGTCTGTTGCAGAGTGCTTCCCTGCCCCAGCGCCAGCCCGACGCGATAGTTACGGGATGATCCACCAGTGCAGGTCAGCAGCAGGTCACCCACTCCAGCCAACCCCGCCATCGTGACAGCCTGCCCTCCCAGCGCTTCGGCCAGACGGCTGATTTCGGCCAGTCCACGCGTCACGAGCGCCGCACGGGCATTTTCGCCAAGTCCGGCGCCGATGGTGGCTCCCGCCGCAATGGCGATGACATTTTTCGCAGCGCCGCCAAGCTGCACACCGGCGATATCAACGCTGTCATAAAGCCGAAAACGGGGCGTTCCGAGCAGATCGGCCAGAGAGCGGGCCAGCCCCGCCTGTGCGGCGGCGATCACAGCGGCAGCAGGCAGCCCATCCGCCACTTCATGTGCGAAGTTCGGCCCGGAGAGGATCGCACCGTTCAGGTCGGGGCGTGTGTCATGCAGAATATCGAGCGGGAAACGCAGACTGTCCGGCTCCACGCCCTTGCAGCACAGAACGACCGGCGCTGATGTCCGCACATCCTTCAGCACGGAAGCGAAATACTTCATCGGGACAACAGACAGAATCATATCCGCGTCCATCAACAGACTGTCTGTCACGGTAATGGTTTCAGGGAGCGGATGATCCGCAAGACGCGGCATCGCGCCATTTGGCAGCCTTGCCGCCGGATTACGCGCCCACAGTTGCACCATGGCCCCGGCGCGCGCCGCCTGAAGCGCCAGCGCGATGCCCCATGACCCTGCCCCGATGACCGCAATCCGCTTCATTCCGGCACAATCCACTCCACCAGTGATTCCGTGTTTCCGTCGCCGAGATATTTGCACAGCGTGGAGAGAATGGCAGCGCCTTCCTCATCAAATCTGAACGGAGGATTGGCGATCAGCAGACCGCAGCCGTTCAACAGTCCGGGATCGAGCGGTGGGCGGATGGTCAGTTCAAGATTCAGCAGGTTTCTCTGCCCGGCATCCTGCAACGCGTTGAAAAATGCTCTCGGAGGAGACCGGTGCTTGATTGGATACCACACCGCCACAATGCCTGTCGGGAAACGCTGACGCGCTGTCGTTACGGCCTTGACGAGATCAGAGAACTCGGACCGCTCTTCGAAAGGTGGGTCAATCAGCACCAGCCCGCGCCTGGCGGTCCTGGGCGGCAGCAACGCGGTCATGGCCTCATATGCATCGCGGTGATGAACCGACACGAGAGGATTATTGTGGAACAGACGTCTCAGCGCACGCTGGTCCTCAGGGTGCAATTCACAACAGACCAGAGCGTCACCGGGACGCAGTGTACGGGCCACAATTTCCGGTGAACCGGGATAGACCGTCTTCCCGGCATATTCCTTCATCACCTGCCGCACGAGAGCGAGCCATTCTTGCAGCGGCTCGAAATCTGGCGTGTCGGGCGGAAGATCCAGCAGACGACCGATCCCTTCCCGCCACTCACCTGTCGCCTCCGCCTGTGGAGAAGACAGGTCATACAGACCGATCCCCGCATGGGTATCGAGAACGGAAAACGGCGTATTCTTGCGACTGAGAGCACGCAGCAGGGCTGTCAGCAGCGCGTGCTTCATGCAATCGGCAAAGTTGCCTGCGTGGTAGACGTGGCGATAGTTCATCCCGACGCTATAGCAGTCGATGACCTGCGCTCAAACACGCCCGACACAGGCGGTCAAAGCGTCCGGACTCCACTCAAAATCAGCGCGTGAAGCAGTCTGTCGCCCTGAATTTCACAAGACAGATTCCTTGTGAAAGGAATTTTTATAGGTCGTTTTAATAAAAGACATTTTCTGACTGTCATATCCCATCCCATGACAAGTCCGCTTCTCGCAGGATTTCTATGGTTTTTTAGAAATATGCTGTCTTCATAATCATCTATCACACTCAGCAGACAAACGGGCGATGCCCCCTCAGAAGGTTATCACCAGGCATCAGAGTGTTGCAATTACGCAACATTATATTATACATTTTACTGTCGTTAAACGTAGTTCTATTGTTTTTTGATCTATATGCATATCGAATGGAGTAAATTACCTGCGGAATATCTGTCATGATTTTTTATCAGAGCCGGTCCTACGGATTTTTGCGTTTCAATTTCAAGACCGTGGGACTGCTTGCCAGCACGTTCATCCTGACAGACGCAGCCTCAAGCCAGGCAAACGCAACGTCATCGACCCCGACAGTCACAACCAGAACGACCAAACGGAAACCCGCAACCGTTCATCCTGCGGAAACCGGCAGACAGTCCCCTGCCGCCCTCACGGCGACATCGCGGAAAGCGCCTGTCACCGCCATAAGGGCCGCTGACAGCGGAGAAACGGTCATCGTGACCGGCACACGCGAGACGGGCAAAAAAGCCCGCGACAGCGTCTCGCCCATCGATATTGTCTCCGCCCGACAGCTTGCCGAAACCGGCATGCCCGATCTGAGAGACGCTCTCACCCAGCTTCTGCCTTCCCTGACCATGCCGACAGGCGGCTTCGACACAGGCGCTCTGACGGACTCCTTCAGTCTGCGCGGCCTGAGTCCCAATGAAACACTCGTGCTCGTGGATGGAAAACGCCGTCACACCACAGCCAACATCTATGCCGACCCCGGTCCCCAGCAGGGCGCGACACCTGTCGATATCGACATGATTCCGATGGCCGCCATCGATCACGTTGAAATCCTGCGCGATGGCGCATCGGCCCAGTATGGCTCGGATGCCGTCGCGGGCGTGGTCAACATCATCCTGAAGAAAACGGATCACGGTTTTCATGCCCGCTCCATATCAGGCATCACAGCGTCCGGTGACGGGTTTGAGCAGGGCATCTATCTCGATGGCGGCGCGAAGCTCGGCTCACGCGGCTACGTGCATGTCAGTGGCGACTTCATGCATCAGGATCACACCTATCGAGGCGCTGACGATCTGCGCACCCAGTCCAAGATCAACAAACTTCTCGGCCAGCCCGAGCAGACCCGCGAGAGCGTTTCCATCACCGCCGGCTATCACCTGACTGACTCCGTCGAAGCCTATGCCGTCGCCACATACGCGCATCGCCACGCCGAGAGTTATCAGAACTACCGGACAGCTTCTTCCCTCGCCGCATACCCGGCCTATGCAGCCATTTATCCCAACGGATATTCACCGCTCGAAACACTTGATGAAAATGACTGGGAAGTCACAGCGGGACTGAAAGGCGATCTGGACCACTGGCACTGGGATCTCTCGTCCGTCTATGGCCGCGACTACAACAATATCGGTCTGAAAAACTCCGCCAATTATTCTCTTGCCGCCGCCACAGGACAGACACCCACCGCCTTTGCGGTGCAGGGCTTCAACAACGAGATGTGGAGCAACACGTTTGATCTGAGCAAGTCTTTTCATATCGACGGCTGGCCGCACGCCATCAATGTCGCAGGCGGCGCAACCTATCGCTATGAAAGTTACGCCATCGGCACCGGTTCGCTGGCCTCAACCTACGGTTCCGGGTCGGACGCGCTCGCTGGCACCACCTATCAGAACGCAGGCCATTTCAACCGCGATGTCGTCGGCGGCTATATCGACATCGCCACCCATCTGGCAAAAAATCTCCAACTCGATCTGGCCGGGCGTTATGAGCATTATACGGATGTCTCCGACACCGAGACCGGCAAGGCGGCGCTCCGTTACGACCCTCTCCCCTGGCTCGGTTTCAGAGGCACCATTTCGAACGGCTTCCACGCCCCGACGCTTGCTCAGGAATATTACAGCTCCGTCGCGCTCTCCCCGACAGCCGCACGCGGCATCATCGGCGCCAACTCTCCGGGCGCGCTGGCAAATGGAGCCACATCCCTCAAGCCGGAGCGTTCCACCAGCGCCACCGGCGGCATCATCATCGAGCCTGTCAGGAAACTGCACATCACAGCCGACGTCTATCAGATCAACCTGCGCGATCAGATCCTGCCGGGCGGCAATGTCTATGGCGATCAGGCCATTTCCGCGCTCAACGCCAACGGTTTCCAGCTTCCTTCCGAAGCTGCAAGCTGGAGTTCCGCCTCGCTGTCCACCCACTGGTTCGCCAACGTCGCCAGCACGCGCACGCAGGGGCTCGACATCACGGCCACCTACCCCACCAGTCTTGGCGTTTATGGGCATATCGACTGGGATGTCGGCATCAACCTCAACCGCACACGTCTGACCCATCAGGGCACGGATGCTCAGGGCAACAACCTGCTCACGGCACAATCCATCGCCTACATCACGACTGGCTATCCGCGCAGCAAGATGATCTGGGGTGGCCGCTATACCAGCGACGACGGCAAGCTGACTGTCGGGCTTCACGAAATCCGCTGGGGCCAGACGACGTCCGAACTGACCTATTATACAGGCGCCACAAACTCCAGCGCGCTTTCGAGCACGGACTTTCTGCCATTTCGCAATTCACCGAAATTCGTGACGAATCTTGAAGTCACCTACCGCGTCATGCCGAAACTGTCGTTCACGATCGGCGGCAACAATCTCTTTGATAAACGCCCCAGCCGCGTGCCGGATGGCAATCGCTATCTCGGTGTGCCGCAATATTACATGAGCACATCACAACTTGGCATGAATGGGGGTTTTTATTATCTGCGCGCCGATCTGTCGCTCTGAGGATGCGCGCCACACAGGAAAACAGTCCGTGTGGCGTGCCTTTACGAAAACGCCTCAGTAACTCAGCATAAATCCGCCGTAACCGGCGCGTCCCTGCTGGAGATAGCCGACCGGATTTTCAAACTGGCGGTTCAGCAGATTATCGGCCCGCGCAAAGACGCTCAGGAAGCGGTTGATCTGGTAGTTCGCCGCCACATCGATGGTGAAATAGCCATGGCCCTTGGCGCATATTTCGCAATAGCTGCCATTCGCCGCATAAACCGGATAATCGCGCCAGCCGCTGACATAGAGGATATTACCTGACAGGGTCAGATCCTTGACCGGCCTCCAAGTCGTGTTGAAGTTGAACTTGTGCTGCGGACGACGCTGAAGCGGCTGGTTGTCGGTTGCGTCGCGCGCGTGGGTCCAGGTGTAGTTGAGATTGAATTCGAGATTATCCAGAGCTTTCCAGTTCAGGAACGCCTCGACACCGAACATGCGGGCACGATCAACATTGGCGTAGGAATAGATCGTGCTGTTAGCGGAATAGGTCATTGTAGACTGGATCAGGTTGCGCACATGGTTTTCATACCATGTCGCACCGAAATGCACCCGGTCATGCGCCAGCTTCTGCTCGACGGTCACATCGTAGCCGATCAGACGTTCTGCCCGGAGCTTCTGGTTTCCCTGATAGTTGTAGTAACTGCCGTTCAGTGTCCCGAAAAGCTGGTAGAGCGAGGGACCGTGGAAACCGCTGCCCGCGCTGGCCTTGATGATCGTTCCTGTGCCGGGAATATGAATGGCGGGCGCGACACGCCATGTCACATAATGCCCGTAACGGGAGTTTGAATCGTAACGTACGTTGGCTGCACCATAAAGAATCTGATTCCAGTTTCCCTGATACTGACCATAGCCGGCCGTTGTATCCATGCTGGCGCGCGTGCTGTACGGCGCGTCATTCGTGCCGGTGCTGTCACTCTGGTTGCCATAATAGGTATCGTGAAAATGTTCCGCACCCACCAGAAACGAACCGTATTTCTTGAGATCCAGCGTGCCGTGCCAGTCAACTTTCAGACGTGAGGACCGATAGTAGGTCGGATCATACAGGCGCGCCCCTCCGTCCTCACCTGTGCCGGTGTAAGTAAAGTTACGCCAGTTGGTCATGTAACCAAGCCCGACCACCTGATCGAACAATCCTCCCCATGAGCGCAGATGCGCTGTCCCGCGCACGACGGCTTCATTCTGGATCGTTCGCTCTCGTTCCTTCTGGGCGTCGCCATAGCCCTCATCCATCATGTCGTAAGAACCATACGAACGATAATTGCTCTGCATCAGACGCGAGGTGAGACCGAGATCAAAGTTATCCGTCACGTCGTAATCCATGCGGACATTGGCGCTGCGGTTGTCGTAAGTGTTCCCGCGCTCACGCTGCTCTTTCGTCACGTTTGAAAAGGTGCCGATATAGCGCTCTATATAGCGCGGAATAGCGTGAAAACCGACCTGTCTGTAATGGGATAGTTCGAAATTATAGTGGAACCGGTCAAGGCTGCCACGTGCGCCGAACGCCTGATTGAACGTGCCGTAGGAGCCGCCTTCCACGCGGACGAAAGGCTTGATGCGTCCCTGCCCTTTCGCCGTGGTCATGTCGATCACGCCCGCCATGGCGTCCGCGCCGTAAAGGCCGCTTTGCGGACCACGCAGGATCTCGATCCGCCCCAGCCCGTCCGTCATGAACTGCGCCGGATCAAAAGCGCCGGACGAGCTACTGCCATCATTCACATCCATCCCGTCGAGACGAACCTTCACCTCGTTGGAATTGGTGCCGCGCATATAAATGGCCGTCGTGCCGCCCATGCCTCCGGTACGGACCACATTCAGGCCCGGCTGCCTTTCCAGAGCATCTGACAGGGAACGCCGCTGCTGGGTCTGGATCTGCTGCTCAGTGATGATCGTCATGGCTGTGCCGATCTCATCAGCCCTGATCGGCCGACGGGCGGCGCTCACCGTGATGGATTCAGGCCAGGTATCGGTATGCTCGGACAGAATTGCGCGAACTGTCGGGACGTCGGCGTTCCGGACGACCGGACGGACAGTGGTTTTCTTCGTGTCCACAACGGTATCAGCAGCTTGCGCTGTAGCTGTAACCAGAAGAGTGGAAAGAAACGAGGCACCGGTTAACAGGAGGGCGCGAAAGGGCATTGTGGCTGGCTCGTGGTTGTCTGCGTTGCCACGAGCAAAAGGTCGTCCGCGCTTTCACGCAGCCTTACCAACCTGTCAGATCACCCCGTCCGACACGCCTCGTCCGCAACATCCGGTATGATGGCAGGTCTCCTGACTTGCGGCTGTGACAAGAATGCCACTCCCTTCCCGGAGACAAACGCTCCAGTGGGCCGGCATGACGCCGGATGGACATCCTGACCGCTTACAGTTGCGGGGGCAGTCCGGGCATAGGTGGATGAACCACCGCACCCGGTTCCCTTTTCATCCCTTGGACGCAACCTGCACGCACCATATGGGAACCATCATGGAAACGTGGTTTACAGGCCGGTCACAGCGAGTCAATCAGGTCTGTGAGATCAGGACACAGACTGTGGCGCACACGTCACAGTCGCGAACGGCGTCAGGCGCTCAGGTTGGCGCGGGCCGCATCCATGAGCCGACGCATTTCCTGCACCACGGCTGGCAGTCCATCAAAAATTGCCTGTCCGATCAGGAAATGTCCGATATTCAGCTCGACGATTTCCGGAATGGCCGCCACCGGCGCGACATTGCCGAAGCTGAGACCATGTCCTGCATGCACTTCCAGCCCCAGACCCGCCGCCTGCTTCGCCGCTGTTTTCAACCGGGCGAGTTCTCCGTCCTTCCCGTGTGCATAAGCCCCTGTATGCAACTCAACCACAGCAGCGCCCACGGCGGCGGAAGCAGCAATCTGCTCGGGATCAGGATCGACAAACAGGGAAACCCTGATGCCGCTTTCACGAAGTTTCCTGATCATCGGAGCCAGACTTTCCATCTGACCAGCCACATCCAGACCGCCTTCGGTGGTCACTTCTTCACGCCGTTCCGGCACGATGCAGCACGCATGCGGCTTCAGTTTGCAGGCAAGCGTCACCATCTCTTCCGTCGCGGCCATTTCCATGTTCAGCGGCGCACGCAGGGTGGTGCTGAGGCGGATCAGGTCCTCATCACGAATATGCCGTCTGTCCTCCCGCAGATGCGCGGTGATCCCGTCCGCACCCGCCCTGATGGCGAGCAGGGCCGCTTCGACCGGGTCGGGATGCGTTCCTCCGCGCGCATTGCGGATGGTGGCGACGTGATCAATATTCACACCGAGGCGCTGACGCTGGATCATGAGGGCAATCCTTCTTTATAGTTCAGACGATTTTCTGACAGCACACTGGCGAGACGCAGCGCTGCGACAAGACTGGTCGCTTCGGCAATTCCTTTTCCCGCAATATCGAACGCCGTTCCATGATCCGGCGACGTGCGGACAACGGGAAGTCCAAGCGTGACATTCACACCATGCGCCATGTCGAGCGTCTTGATGGGGATCAGCGCCTGATCGTGATACATGCAGAGCGCCGCATCATATTTCTGGCGGGCGCTTTCAGTGAACATGGTGTCGGGAGGCATCGGCCCCATGACATCAACGCCTTTTGCACGCAGACGTTCGATCGCCGGGATAATCATGTCGATCTCTTCCCGACCCATCATCCCGTCTTCCCCCGCATGAGGATTCAGCCCTGCGACTGCAAGACGCGGACGGACAATGCCAAAATCCTGTTTCAGGGCAAGGGCTGTCGTCAGGCCGGTCTCGACAATCATGTCTTCGTTCAGAGTGTCGAGCGCCTCCCGCAGAGAGACATGGATCGTCACCGGCACCACGCGCAACATTGGACTGGCGAGCATCATGACCTCGCGTCCGGGAACATGGCAGAGTTCGGCAAGAAATTCCGTATGGCCGGGATGAGGAAAGCCGGCACGCCGCAGCACAGCCTTGCTGATCGGATTGGTGACAACGCCACCCGCAACACCCGCTTTCGCCAATCCAACAGCACAGGCGATGCTGTCGATCACCGCCTGACCGTTGGTGGAATCAGGCTCACCGGCTCGGACCGGCACCGACAGGCAGAGCGGAAGAACCGGAAGCGCATCGCTGAAAACAGATGCCGCTTCTTCAATGGTTTCGATTTCTTTCACTGGCAGTGAAGATGGCAGACACGTCGGATCACCAAGCCACGCGAAAACTGTCCCTCCTTCCCGTAAAGCGCGCCATGCGCCAGCGGTGATTTCGGGACCGATACCGGCGGGATCACCCATTGTCAGAGCGAGCGGCAGACGTGTCATTGTGCGAGCGCCATCAGAACGCGCACCCACGAGCGGGTGCCCTTGTGAAAGGATGTCAGACTGTATTTCTCATTCGGGGAATGGATGCGGTCATCGTCCAGACCAAAGCCGATCAATAGCGTGTCCAGACCAAGCGCCTCTTTCACCTCACCAACAACGGGGATGGAACCGCCACAGCCGATGACGGTCGCCTGTGTTTCCCACTCTGCGGTGAGCGCAGCCAATGCACTGGCAAGCTGCGGCATGTCGGCAGGCACCACACTGGCGCGGGAACCTCCATGCGGTTTGAACTCGACCTTACAGTCAGACGGCACCCGCGCTCTGACATGCTCACGGAAACTGGCGCGTATGGCTTCAGGGTCCTGTTCGCCCACAAGACGAAAGGAAATCTTGGCCATCGCACGGGCAGGCAGAACGGTCTTGAAACCGTCTTCCTCGTAGCCGCCGGAAATCCCGTTGATTTCACAGCTTGGCCGGCACCATGTCTGTTCCAGCGCGGAATATCCCTGCTCTCCCGCGGGCCAGCGAAGCCCGACTGAACCAAGACTGTCCCCGTCCGTCGGCCCGATCTCGCGCCACTGCTCCCGCACGCTGTCCGGAATCTGCGGCACACCATCATAAAACCCGGCCAGCGTGACACGACCTGTCGCGCCGTCCCGCAAGTCGGAAATGATGTCGCAAAGCACCTGAATCGGGTTGCGGGCGGCATTGCCGAACATACCGGAGTGAAGATCACGATCAGCGCCGATGATAGTGACTTCCTCTCCGACCATACCGCGCAACATCGTGGTGATAGCGGGCGTTTTTGCGTCGAGCATACCCGTATCACAGATCAGGGCCAGATCGGCCTTCAGTTCCTCGCTGTGCGCTTTGAGGAAAGGCAGGAGATTTTCTCCACCTGATTCTTCCTCGCCTTCGATTACAATCGTCACCCCGACGGGCAATGCGCCATTGCTTTCAATCAGGGCACGGCAGGCCTCGACAAAGGTCATTACCTGCCCTTTGTCGTCCGCCGCTCCACGGGCGCGAATTTCTTTTGTGCCGTCGGGATTGGTCACAAGCTGCGGATCGAAAGGATCACTCTTCCAAAGCGAGAGTGGATCGACCGGCTGCACATCATAATGTCCGTAAAACAGAACATGCGGCGCACCTGCCGGCCCCTCGCGTCGCGCCACGACAATCGGATGACCGGGCGTCTCATGGATGGTGGCTGTAAAGCCTAGTGAAGACAGTTCCGTTTTCAGCCACTCGGCTGCGGTACGGCAGTCTTTCGTATGAGATGTCTGTGTGGAGATACTGGGGATACGCAGGAACGCAAAAAGACGTGCAAGCCCTGCCTCCAGATTATCATCGACCTTCTGCAGAGCGTCCATCTGTCCGGGCATTGAGTGCTTCCTGTCTTGATGCGCCCCTTATCGCTGAGGCGGAGACATCATGACACCTGAAACTGCCTTATGGAATGTCTGCGTGGCTATTCCACATGCCGGACGATGTTTTGCTCTGCTGACGCCGCTGCAACATCAACGAGATTGCAACCACATATGATCGGCCAGAGTTTCTGCTCTCGTTACGAGACGGCATGACTTCCGAATGCTTTATCGAAGGCGTCCACGAGACAGCGGCACATCGTATTCACCACATGAGCGGATAAATACGATGTGCCGCTGTGCCGAGTTTATTTACTGGAGACGCTTTTCAGCTTCAGTATCCAGAGCTGGGCGATATCATGCGCCGCGTTGTCGCCTTCAACCGTCTGGAAAGTCGCGATGGCGTTCGCCGTCTGACCGGCGTCCATCTGGGCTTCTCCCAGTCTCAGCCGTGCCATGCCAACGTCAGTCACGCCTTTTTCGATCGCCTGTTTCATAAGGGATAGTCCCTTATCAGCCTGACCGAACGAAACGTAATTATAACCCACGAACAGAAGCTGATCGCCCGTCTTCGCCTTGGCAGCGGAAGCTTCGTCGGTTGCAAGCGATGCCTGCTTCTTGTCCGCTGCCGCACTGATGAAGTTACGCAGCTTCACCTGACGGTCCGCGCCTGCTCCCTGCCCCAGAACGCCAAGCGTGTAGCCCTGCGACATGATGTCCAGCCCCACGCGCGGCAGCCCCATCTGGGTGGCAATTTCAGCAGCATCGATAAAATCAGCGGGCTGTTTCAGGTTACCGGCAGCCAGACGGATACGATACACGTCAAGCTGAAGCGCCGAAGGCAGTTTGTTGTTGGTGACGAGGCTGTGCAGCAGCTGTTCCCAGTAATCCGGCTTCGGATAATACGTGGCCAGCAACGTATAGGTGTGCATCTGCCCGGCCGTATCCTTGAGCTGCGTCTGGCAGGACGCCAGCATGAGCAACTCGTTTTCGGACGGCAGTTTTTTCGCCTTCAGCGTCTCGTCGACCAGCCTTTTCTGCACACGGGCCGCGTTGGCGTAATCCTTCTGGAGGTAATAGGCCTGAATGAGATATTTCTCGATATCCGCATTCGGGCCGATCTCTTTCAGGTACCGCTCGAACCCGGCGGCGGCCGCCGGATAATCCTTGGCTGTATAGGCCACAGTCGCTTCGGCCTGAAGCAGCTGCGCCTTGGTGTCACGGGGTGTCCGCGGAGAGGCGATCAGCTTGTCATAGGATGACTGCATCACCGCCCGGTCACCCGACTGCGCCGCGATGGCGTCCCGCATCTGCTCGATCACATAAGAATCATAGGCACTTTTGCCCGACACGCCGTCAGCAGTGGTCACGTTCTGCATGGCCTGCGTGTAATTATGGGCGGAAAGCGCATTTCCCGCTGCCTCAAGGGATTTTGCGACAGCCGGATTCAGATTGTCCTCGGCGTGACCGGCGGAAACAGCCGTAAGACAGAGAGGCACAAGACAGAGGGCACGAATTGCGAACGGCAGACGAATGAACCGCAATGTCATGACCTTACTGTCCTCCCATGAACTGGTCCTGCCCGACGATGCCGAGCTTCCTGATGCCCAGGCGCTGCGCATCGGCAAGAACATGGGCTACCGTCTTATAATCCGCAAGACGGTTCGGGCTAATATGCATTTCCGGCTGTTCGGGTTCAGCAGCAGCGGACTGGAACAATGAAACGAGATCATTTTCATTGGCGACGGGGATACCGTTCCAGCTGACCGAATTGTCAAAGTCGATGGCGACAGTGACGACCTTGTCATTCTGCTCTGTCGGCGGTGGTGGATCTCCCTGCGGCAGATTCATCGAAACCGACTGTGTCTGAAGCGGAATCGTGATGATCAGCATGATCAGGAGAACCAACATCACGTCAATCAGCGGTGTGGTGTTGATATCGACGATACCCTCGTCTTCGTCGCCTCCGGAACCCAGATTCATACCCATGGAAGAATCACTCTCTCAGCTGAACCCTGCATCGCCCACAATCATACAATGCGATGCAGTTCATTGGTAATAAACGATACTCACACCTGATACGCGCAGATCATCTCAAGGGACGCCTCAGTTATGAGGCGCCTCGATAATGAAATCGACCCGCATCACACCCGCTTCCTGACAGGCGGCGACCAGTTTGCCGACTGCCTCGTAGCGGGCGCTGGCGTCGCCACGGATCATGATCTGCGGCTGCGGCTTCTTTGCCGCAACCTTTTCCAGCCTCGCCATCAGGTCCGCATGATCACGGATGGGAGTCTGGTCCCACCAGGCCTGACCATCCGGCGTGACCGCCAGAGTGATGTTGTCAGGCATGATCTTGCTTGGCTGATTGACGTCTTTAGGCAGGTCAACCTTCACCGAGTGTGTCGCCACAGGAATGGTGATAAGGAAGATGATGAGGAGAACAAGCATGACATCCACAAGAGGTGTCGTGTTGATATCCGAGAGGACGGTGTCCTCTTCATCTCCTCCGCCTACGGACATCCCCATGATCAGGCGCCCTGAGCAGGAGTGGAAGTGCTCTTGCCCGGACGGACAGAGCCATGACGGAAACCACCGATCATGATGGACTGGAGATCGGCTGCGAAGTTGCGGATGCGCTCCATGGCTGTCTTGTTGCGACGGACAAGCAGGTTGTAGCCGAGCACGGCAGGAACAGCTGTGCCAAGACCGATCGCCGTCATGATCAGGGATTCACCCACCGGACCTGCGACCTTGTCGATGGAAGCCTGACCGGCGATGCCGATGGCGGTCAGCGCGTGATAGATACCCCACACCGTTCCGAACAGACCCACGAACGGGGAGGTTGAACCGACCGTTCCAAGGAAAGCCAGACCACTCTGAAGATCGCTCTGCACGGAATCAACCGCACGATGGATCTGGGAAGATGTCCAGTCGGTCAGGTCGATGGACTCCTGCATCGTGCCTTCGTGATGTTCAGCGGCAACAATACCGGTGTCTGCAATGTAGCGGAACGGTGACGTCGCTTTCAGAGCGGACGCGCCATCCTGAAGCGAGGGCTTGGTCCAGAAATGCTTTACCGCATCACGATCAGCCGCAAAAAGCTTCGCCTGCTCCAGGAACTTGGTGATCATGATGTACCATGTGCCAAGCGACATCACCACAAGGATGAGCAGCACGGTGCGCGCCACGATATCCCCGTTCCCCCACAGGGCGCCCAGGCCATATGGATTTTCAACAGCCGTCGTGGCGGCGGCATGCGCGGCGGGCGCCTCGGAAGGAGCAGCAGGCGCTGGCGCATCTGCCGGGGCCGGGGCCGGGGCTGGTGCAGGAGCCTCTGCCGCAGGAGCGGCCGGGGGCGCAGCGTCCGGAGCGGGAGCTGATGCTGCAGGAGCCTCCGCATCCTGAGCAAGCGCCACCACCGGAGCCGCGGTGCTCAGAAGAACAGCCAGCGACGGAATGGCCAGCGCGGAATAAGGCAGACGGCGTAGCAGTCGGATCATCGAGTCAGTGTCCTCATCTGGTAGAACCATAGCATTATTGAAGAGCCACGGTTTCAAATACAGTCAGTTATCACTCAGGCTGAAAGTAATCGTATAGGTGTGATGGAATTCCTTGACCGGAACACCATTGGCTGTAGCTGGCTGGTAACGGGACCTGCGGACATACTGAAGCGCCGCAGCAGCGAAGTCCTGACCGCCTTTCACGCTCGTAACCGTACAGTTGTCGGTCGTGCCCGATGGCTCCACGTCACAGACAAGTGTGACATGCCCTTCCCGCCCTTCATCCTGCGCTTCCTCAGGATAATGCAGTTCGACGCGGTTCAATGGCGTGGAACCAGCCAGATGATCCGGCACCGGCGGTCCGACAGGAGCCTGCACCGGCGTTGTCGGCGTGACCTTTGCCGGCGGCATAGGCTTGGGCGGCGGCGTATGCGTCACATGATGCACCACCGGACGCGGTGGCGGCTGCACCTTGATCTTCGGAGGCGGCACATACGGCGGAGGCGGCGAAGTCATCTGCGGTGGTGGTGGCGGTGGCGGCGGTGGCGGTGGCGGCTTTACCTCCGGAATAACAGTCGCCTTGAGCGGGGGCTGTATGACAGGCACCGACACCTTATCTTTCCAGGTAAAATAGACCACGCCCAGAATCCCACACACCAAAGCAACACCTGAGACGCCAGCAATCTTTAATGTCGGGTCACGTCGCTGTTGCGCGTAGTCCAGCATACTCGAAACTCTCCCTGGTCTGATGTCAGACGGCTCGACCTTGATGCATTCCTGCGACAACAGACAACGACCCGACCTGCCTTCGCCTTTCGGCGAAGATCAACGGGACGCATCTGCGAGGCATCTGCATTACCGTGATTGGGCTATCGACGCGAGCAGATGTCAAGATGCCAAACCTCTCCTTACACAAATCATTTCCCATGCATTTATCCTGCACAATACAGAATCCTAAATGTTTCGATTTCGATATGTTAATCGAAAGAGTTTTCTGGCGGCAATAGGCAACCTTGCCCAAGCCGCCCAAAAATATAACGTCATACATTATATCTATATCGCTTCAGAAAAGCTGGGGCGACAGCCTCTCTACGACGGAAAATTTCTCCGGAAGCAAACGCCTGATCGCCCGATAAAAATTCCGGCATACGACAGAAAACCTTTGTCTCAATCGAGACAAAGGTCGATGTAAATTTAATTTTAAGGTGAAAAAGGCAGGTTTCCGACAGACAGGTCGGAAACCTGCAAGACTTTTTACTGAGCGGAGGCGCTGGCCTCGGAGCGGGTCGCTCCGACACGGGCAGCCAGAGAGGCCGCCATGAAGTCATCCAGATCACCGTCAAGCACAGCGTCCGGATTGCCCTTTTCAACGTTCGTACGCAGATCTTTCACCATCTGATATGGCGCAAGAACATAGGAACGGATCTGGTGACCCCACCCGATATCCGTCTTGGCCGCTTCCGTCTGGGCAGCGGCGGCTTCCCGCCTCTGAAGTTCAGCCTCATACATACGGGCCTTCAGCATCCCCATGGCTGTCGCACGGTTACGATGCTGGGAGCGGTCCGTCTGACACGCCACGATGATACCCGTCGGAACGTGAGTGATACGAATGGCGGACTCTGTCTTGTTAACGTGCTGTCCACCCGCGCCGGACGCACGGAACGTATCGACCTTCAGGTCGGCTTCATTGATCTCGATCTCGATGGTGTCATCGACCACCGGGAACACCCAGACCGAGGCAAAGGACGTCTGACGACGTGCCGCCGCATCGAACGGAGAAATACGCACCAGACGGTGCACGCCCGCTTCCGTCTTCAGCCAGCCATAGGCGTTTGGACCGGAGACCTGAATCGTCGCCGACTTCAGTCCCGCCTGCTCGCCTTCTGAACTTTCGATCATGGTCAGCTTGTAACCATGCGCCTCAGCCCAGCGGCTGTACATCCGCAGCAGCATCTCGGCCCAGTCCTGAGCCTCTGTGCCACCAGCACCTGCGTTCACTTCAAGATAGCAATCATTCGAATCCGCTTCACCCGACAGAAGACTTTCCGTCTCCCTGCGCTTGGCCTCCTCCGCCAGACGATTGAGCGTCTTCATGCCGTCGGCGACCATATCGGCGTCGCCCTCTTCCTCGGCCATACCGATGAGTTCGAGTGTGTCCTCGACCTCATTTTCGAGGTTCTGAACGCCCTCGATCTGGTTGGCCAGAAGCGTACGCTCGCGCATCATCTTCTGCGCGGCCTCGGCATCATTCCAGAGGTCCGGGTCTTCGGCCCGGTTATTCAGTTCGGCAAGTCTGCCCTGTGCGACATCCCAGTCAAAGATGCCTCCTCAGCAGCGCAACCGACTGCTTGATCTGCTCGTTGAGCGCTTCTGTCTCGGCGGACATGCGACCGTGACTCCGTCTTTCGGGGTTAATCTGAATGGGGCTGAATACAGGCAGGCGACGCGGCTGTCATCCCTCGGAAAGAAAACGGAGCCCGTTAAATCCGCTTCAACTCAAGAGACAAAGAATAGCGGCAATTTCATCCGTTCGGCAGAAAAAGGCTGCCTGCAGGAGCCTCTGGGACGAAACCCGCGTAAAAAACCTTAGCCGCCGCACCCTGCTGACCGACCTACCCCACGAAAGGCTCACGGGAAGGAAGCACTGACAATCTTCCTCCGAATATGCGACTGCTTTATCCCGCCGAAGCGGGAGAGTACCGACTACGACAGACAGGAAAAATCGTCAAAGATCCTGACTACATCGCTACGTGGCTACTGAGCGCGACATCTCCCTCTGCGCCTCAGTAAAGACCACCCATACCAATATCTCCGCCGGACGGCTGCTGGGCAGGCGCTTGCGCCGGAGCCGGGCCTGCACCCTCCCCACTACTGACAGCACCTCCACCGGATGGACCGCCCGCAGCTCCCCCAGACGACATATCGCTCTCGGAATCAGGCAGATTTTCCGCACCCGTATCCGCAGCGGTCAGCTCTCCCGTTCCGGGGCTGCCTGCGGCAAAGCTGGAACTGCCGCCGGGCACCTGATCGTTCTTGAACGCATCCACCGTCACCCCACGCCCGGTGTCATAACGCACAAGCGTCACACCTTCCGGCACGGGGAAATCAAGTTTGGGCCGGCCTTCCAGCGCCACCTTCATGATCCGGTTCCAGATTGGCCCTGCAATAGTGCCGCCGGTCTCGTTCTTGCCGAGTGACTGCGGCTGATCGAACCCGATCCAGACGACCGTAACCAGATCGGCAGAATAACCGGCGAACCAGGCGTCATTGAAGTCCTGACTGGTGCCGGTCTTGCCCGCGATCGGATTGTCTATCCCCTTGCCCGCCTGCACACCGGTGCCGCGCTTGATGACGTCCTGCATCATCGTGGTGATCTGGAAGGCGCTGGCCTCGCTGCTCACAGCCGGACGGGTGTCCGTCAGCGCTGGCACATCCGCCTCGCCCACCCCCTGCACAGCCGTCCCTGCTGGTGGCTGTGAGGAATGTGCAGCATCACCGTCCTGTCCTGCATCAGGGAAAACGGCGTTCGGTTCATTTCCGGCCGGAGCCGCGCCCTGCGGCTGAGCGGCAGGGGACAGGGCCAGACCTTCTGGCCGCCACAGAATATGACCGTTGCGATCCTGCACATCGTCAATAAGTGTCGGCGTCACCTTGCGTCCGCCATTGGCGATGGAGGCGTAGGCTCCCGCTTCCCGCAGCACCGTTGTTTCCACAGCGCCCAGAGCCGCTGGCAGCACATGCGGCATGTTCTGCACCAGACCGATATCCTCGGCGATTTTGGCGACGCTCTTGATGCCGATATGCGCGGCGAGACGAATGGTGACGAGGTTGCGGGACTCTCTCAGAGCGTCGTGCAGTGTCGTCGCGCCCCAGAAATCCTTTTCGTAATTGTTCGGATGCCAGCTTCCGTAGGAAACGGCGGAATCATCGAACTTCTGGGATGGGGAAATCCCCTGCTCCATCGCCGTCAGATAGACGAACGGCTTGAAGGACGAACCCGGCTGACGCATCGCCTGCGAGGCCCGGTTGAACTGGGAAGATTCGAACGACCAGCCGCCCGACATCGCCAGCACGCGTCCCGTGTGGACATCCATCGTCACGACCGCACCTTCAACGCGCGGGATCTGTCGGATTGCGACGCGGCCGCCTTCGGCCTGCGGCTCGACCATCAGCAGATCGCCGGGACGCAAAGCCCGATAAACGTGCATCCATCCCAGATCCTTCGCCAGCAACGAAGCGCGATGAGGTGCGCCGCTCTCAAGCCAGCCGACGCTGCCATTCCCTGAATCCAGCACAACCGCCAGACGCCAGCGATCCAGCATGCCACTCGGATGCGGCGCGGCAGCCAGTGCGGCGCTCCATGTCGCTTCATCCTGCGCGGTGCTGCGCGTGACGGCGTCAAGATGCCCCACAGCGCCACGCCAGCCACCGTGGGAGCGGTCATAGGTCATCAGCCCATCCCGCAGCGCCGCCGTGACAGCAGTCTGCAACGCGGGATCGAAACTTGTATGCACATCCAGACCACCCTGCATGGTCTGCTGCACACCATATTTCTCGATCAGCTCACGACGGACTTCTTCACTGAACCACTCCGAGCCGGGAGCCGGGCCGGGCCGCCGGAAGCTTTTCGTAGCGAGCGTCTCCTGTCGGGCCGCCTCGGCTGACTGGGCGTCAAGCCAGCCGAGTTCCTGCATACGATCAAGAATCCAGTTGCGCCGGTTACGCGCCGCGTCGGGGAAACGGTAGGGATTATAGTTTGTCGGAGATTTCGGGAGCACCGCCAGAAATGCGGCTTCGGAATCATCAAGCTGATCGAGCGGCTTGTTGAAATAGGCCTGCGACGCCGCGCCGATACCGTAAGCGCCGTCACCCAGATAAATCTCATTAAGATAGATTTCGAGAATCTTTTCCTTGGGCAGAACCTGCTCCACACGCAGGGCCAGCAGGGCCTCCTTGGCCTTCCGCTCCATGGACAGGGCGTTCGAGCCCAGCAGCATGATTCGGGCGACCTGCTGGGTAATGGTCGAGGCCCCGAGCGGTCGCCGTCCCTTGCCACGAGAAAGATCCGTCAAGCCCGCACGCAGAATGGCGACCGGATCAATACCTTTATGGGACCAGAACTTCTGGTCTTCAGCAGCGAGGAAGGCGTTCTTCACGCGATCCGGGATGGCCGAATACGGCACAAACACCCGTCGTTCCGCCGCAAGCTCGGCGATAAGGCGGTCGTCACCGGAATAAAGGCGGCTCATCACCGGCGGCTGATAGGATCGCAGCCCCTCGACGGTGGGCAAATCTGACACCAGACCGGCATATTTGTACCAGACGACTACACCTGCCGTCGCCGTCCCAAGCAGCAGCACGGCGACGGTCGTTCCCAGCAGATTCCGCCACATGCGAAAACGCGGACGACGCGGCGGACCGCCCCAGAATGGTGGCTTGCCGCCCCCATCGCCGCCGGAACCACCGCCATCAGAGCCGCCACCACCATGGCCGCCTTCCAGTCGGTCATCGGAAGACACACGCAGATCACCGCCATTCCGATCACCGGAAAGACCTGTAGCCTGCACCACCAGAGCGCCCCACGGCCGTGCGATGGAGCCGCCAAGCACACGGCTCCATCCCTCAGAATACTGCGGGAAACCGGCAAGGGCCTGATTTCGGAAGATCGACTGCGAAAAAAGCGGGCGGGATATCATATACGGGTCTCTATCACCGTCACGGGATGCCGTCGCCCCCGGCATAGCTGGAAAACGGCAGGAATTCTGGTTCGAACTTATGGCGGTTTTATGGACAGACTTGACGGAGACGAATGTCTCCCCGTCAGCGCGCGGGATCAGCTTCCCAGCACGACACGATTGACGGCGTCATGCACACGGCCGGAGGTGGGAGGGGTTATACTGGAGAACCAGTTTACAAGCTGCCCTTCCCGGTTGATCAGATACTTGAAGAAATTCCAGCGCGGACGGGCGAAAAAGCCGCCCTTGTCCGCCAGCCAGTGGAACAGCGGAGTGGCTTCCGCTCCCTTGACGTGACAGCGCGTCGTCATTGGAAAGCTCACGCCATAATTGCGGGCGCAGAAGGTGGCGATCTCGGCGGCGCTTCCCGGTTCCTGCTGGCCGAAGTCATTGGATGGGACGCCAACGACGATGAGTTCGTGAGCCATTTCCGACCAGAGCGACTGAAGACCTTCATATTGCGGCGTAAACCCGCATTTCGACGCCGTGTTGACAATCAGGAGTGGTTTTCCACGCCAGGCCCCGAGATCAACGACACCTCCCTCAAGACCGGGAAGGCTGAAATCATAGGCGCAGGACATTTTTCCGGTCTCCGTTGGCTGAGGTGTCTCATTTTCCTGCCCTTGTCTCCGCCACTTGTCGAGAGGAGCACACAACAGAGAGTGCAGAATTTGTGCCTGAGCCCTCCCCGGAAGCCGGGATGCCTGCCGACACTTCCGTCAGAGCAGATTGACGGCAACGCCTGTTCCGGGAGTGGCTTTCAGGGCACGGCAGAGACGCAACACTGCGGAAGGAAATGAACCGGTCAGATGAAATGCTTTCTTCTGGCAACCTCCGGGCTTCACAAACATTCTTGCAGGAGATGAAAAGAGATGAAACAAAGGTATCTCCTGCAAGCGACAGCAGCCTTAACGGCCTGCCCTCTCTGCCAGTCGGTCTGAAAATGCCCGTTGTCTGTGGGAAACGCCGAATAAGGAGTGCGACCTTGACCCGACATTTTCTGGCCGCGACCATGATAATCACCGTGACCGGCTTTGGCATCGTCCCGGCAAAGGCGGCGCAGGCCACGTCGACGCCCGCAGAAAGTGCGGACAAGGTCGCCACGGATACGGTCGCCCCGAACGCCGACAGCACTGACCAGATTGTCTTTCGTATCACGCAGGCCAATCTCGGGCCCGGCTATACGTGGGGCAACGGCGTTCTGCATTTCAAAAACACTGACTACGCCATCCGCGTGGCAGGCGGCGGCGCTCCAGCCATCGGCTACTCCAATGCCTGCGTACAGGGCTCCGTCACCGGACTGGCCAATGTCGAGGATTTCGACAGCACTTTCTGGGCCATCAATACCGAAGCATCTGCCGGCAGTGGAACCGGCAGCATGGCGCTTCAGAACCACCGCGGGACCGAACTGCACCTCAACGTCAAAAGCCACGGCGTGCGTCTGTCCGCCGCAGCTGAGCGTCTTCGGTTTCATGTTCTCGGCCCTGCCCAAAAGAGCTTCGACAGCCAGCGTTGCTCCTGATCAGGTCCGGATAGCCTTCCTCCATGACTGACGCCCCCCTGATCTGGCTTCTCGCAGGAGAAGCCAGTGGAGACGTGCTGGGTACACGTCTGATGGCCGCTCTGCGGAAACAGCGGCCTGATGTCCGCTTTGCGGGAGTGGGCGGCCCGCGCATGACCGAGGCCGGTTTGATCAGTCTTTTTCCCATGAAGGATCTTGCCGTCATGGGGCTGGTGGAGATTCTGCCCCGCATACGGTCGCTTTCCCGCCGCCTTGACGAGGCCGTGGCGCATATCGAGGCATTGCAGCCCGATCTGGTTGTGACCATCGACAGCCCCGGCTTTTCACTCCGGCTGCTACGCCGGATCGCCCCGCTGCGTATTCCGCGCATCCAGTATGTCGCGCCGCAGGTCTGGGCGTGGCGGGAACACCGTGTGAGAAAATTTCCCGGTCTGTGGGAAAAGCTTCTTGTTCTGCTTCCATTTGAGGAAACCTTCTTCCAGAAGCATGGTCTTGATGCGCATTTCGTCGGCCATCCCGTACTTCAGTCGGAAGCCGATAGAGGTGACGCACAGCGGTTCCGAAAACAGCATGGCCTTCAGGACACGGCTCCCGTCCTGATCCTGATGCCCGGCAGCCGACGCTCGGAGGCGCCGCGTCTGCTACCGGTTTTCGGCGCGATGCTGGTTCTGCTTAAAAAGCGGATGCCAGACATTGTGCCGGTCATTCCCGTTTCTTCGGTCGTGGCGGATACTGTCAGAAAAGCGACGGCCCTTTGGCCTGTGCCACCGCTGATCGTGACGGAAACCACCGAAAAGCATGATGCTTTCGCAGCGGCCAGCGCGGCTCTGACAAAGTCCGGTACATCGACGCTGGAGCTGGCTCTTGCGGGCGTGCCCATGGCTGTGACCTATCGCGTCAATCCGCTCACCGCGGCCATCGCCCGTCGCCTCATCCGTGTTCCGTATGTCGCCATGGTCAATCTTCTGGCGAAAAAGGCGCTGGTCCCTGAACTGCTTCAGGAAGACTGCCGGGCGGACAAGCTGGCGCGAACGGTCATTCAACTCATGACCGACCCGCTCCTTCAGGCCCGACAGAAAGAAGGGTTTGCAACCCTGCTCACCGGCCTGCACGCACCGGGGGCCGCAACGCCTGCAGATGCAGCCGCCACTGAAATTCTGACGCTCCTTCAGGAAGACGCCGCCAGCCCGACTTCACTCCATTCTGATGGCTGCCCCCCGGAGCGGGCATAGTGCTTCGCCTCACCTCTTGTTACAGTATGTAATATTCCTGCCTCATTCAGAGAACAGGAAAACTATAAGACCATGACAAGAAACAGTATCAGGGATTTATGATGAAGCGCGTAGCTTTCGCAGGTTTTGCCGTTCTGTCTCTCGCCATTGCGGCGAAAGATGTACACGCCCAGAGCGCTGTCCCGGCGGACCAGCAGTCATTTGGTTCTTCCCTGCTTTCCGGCGTACGCCAGGCAGGTCAGGACGCTGTCAATCAGAGCGTTACAAACACGCGGTCCAATCTGGAAAACCGCGCCAATTCCTACAATCAGAACATTTCCAATCGTGAAAAAGCTCTGAGTGACAAGGTTAACGGCTACCGTGACAGTGTCAGCAACCGTGAGAAAGCGCTGAGTGATCGGGTCGACAATGCCCAGAACAGCGTGAACAACAAGGTTAATGGTTACCGAGACGGTATAACAGAGCGCGAAAAGGCCCTCACCGATCGAGCCACCAATGCCCGAAACAATGTGAACAATAACATCAAAAGCTATCGGGACGATGTAAACAACCGCAGAGAAGACATCGACAACTCCTACAAGGCCAAGAAGTCACAGCTCAAGGCCACCAGAGACGCTGGCAAGTCACTTCTCGGCAACTGGTAAAGCAGCAGGCTGACAGGTCTCCCCTGTCAGCCTCAGCCCATTTACTTCAATTTGCTGTCGGATGATCCAGCTGGTCGGTGCGTTTTAGGAGCACGGACCTCGAAGCTGACGGTTTTTTCAGATCCACCCAGAAAGTGAAACTGAACGGGAACGCTCATTCCCTGATTTATCATCTTTCCTTCAGCCACCTTGCAGACAAGGTGATATCCCCCCGGCGGAAAGACCACCATCTGCTTTGCCGGCAGGGTCAGATGCGTGAATAGCTGCCGCGTCAGCGTGCCAACTTCCAGATCGGAATGATAGCCGAACATCGCCGAACAGGACGATGACGAAATCCGGTCGACCAGATAGGACGTGTCCGAGTCATTTTCCAACTCAAAATAGGCGGCAACATATTGCTGTCCTACCCCGACATGCTGCATCCACGCGCTTTTTATGGACACATCATCAGCAGCATGCTCTTGCCCGGGCACATCTGCGGCGACGAAACGAGGCTTGCCGGTTTCAGTTTCCAGTTCGTCCTCGTGAGGAAGCTGCGTTGAGTCCGCATGCACCGCGGAAGCGAACAAAAGCACGGAAACACCAAGGGCGCTCGCCAGATAACGTCCCAACACCGCACCTTTTCCCGTTGCTCTGATGTTTTTCCACGAAACATACAGATTTCTCACACCCCACTCCTTTCCGCATGCCCGCGTCACTTTTATCCGGTTCGCGTCAGCGCATGTGCGACTCTGCGAAAACTGCCCGGGTTGCGGGTGGGACTCCCGGGTGATTTGGCGGTATACCACTGAATTATGAAAAACAGTTCCTGCGTCCCGGTCGCAGGAGCCATGAAAGCGCCGGACAAGGTCGCCATTATCGCGACGCCCGGTCAGCATGAGGTCAGGAACAGTAGATAATGCGGTGCCCTTTCTGCAGCGAAGCCGAGACTCAGGTGAAGGACAGTCGTCCGGCGGAAGATGGAACGTCCATCCGCCGTCGTCGCGCCTGTGCGACCTGCGGCCAGCGCTTCACAACCGTTGAACGTGTCCAGCTTCGTGAACTGACCGTGGTGAAGGCCGATGGACGCCGGGCCCTGTTCGATCGGGAAAAACTCTCCCGCTCCATCCGGATCGCGCTCCGCAAGCGCCCGGTCTCGGAGGAACAGATCGAACAGATGGTCAGCGGTATCGTCAGACGGCTGGAAGCTTCCGGAGAAAGTGAGATTTCGACCACACGGGTGGGAGAACTGGCCATGGAATCGCTCCACGCGATTGACGCAGTCGGTTATGTCCGTTTTGCCAGCGTGTACCGGGACTTCCGTGAGACAAAAGACTTCTCGGAAATTCTCACCAGCATCGATGACCGACGCAAGCAGACAACTAAATAAGACATCAATGCTCCGAAGGGCTGGACCTTGCGCCTCAAAGGCGTCATTTAGCGCCCCCTTGGATAACCATTTGGCAGGAGGCACGATCATGGCCCATTCAGACGACCGACTGAGTCCGGCCATGCGTCCGCGCACCGCCGCCCGTGTCGCCGCCGTTCAGGCTGTCTTTCAGATCGAACAGGGTAATGACACCGCAGACAGTGTCATCATCCAGTTTGTCCAGCACCGTCTGGGCACGACGCTCGCTGGCGAGACCTTCGACGATGGTTTCATTCCAGAAGCCGATGTGACGCTCTTCACCCGCCTCACCCGTCAGGCGGAAGCCGGTACGGAGCATGTTCATGAGTTGCTGGCGGAAGTGCTGCCGCCGACCTGGCCGGTCAAGCGCCTTGATCCGGTGCTCCGTTCCCTGTTTGCTGTCGCGATTACCGAGATGGAAGAAAAAGGCGCACCGCCGGTCAACGTCATCATCAATGAATATCTTGATGTTGCGCACGGCTTTTTCTCTGGCGATGAACCCAAGCTGGTGAACGGCGTTCTGGATGCAGTCGCCAAGCGCCGGGCAGCCGCGGCACAAGGCGTAGCATCCAGCGAAGAGCCGAAAGTGGAGGCAGAACTGTCGGAGGATGGTCCTGCGGATCATGCCCTGACGGAAGCCGCCGCAGAAACGGACCATTCCCATGACGGACAGGCCTGACCTCACTTTCTCCACGGACAGCCTTCCACAAACGCTTCCGGACGAATTCTCCTTTATCCGCCGTCATTTCCGTCGCCTCGCCGGAAAGGACGCGCTGGATCTCACCGACGACGCTGCGGTGTTCACGCCGCCGTCCGGAAAGGAACTGGTGATCGCCGCCGACGCCATGGTCGAAGGCGTGCATTTTCTTCCCGATGATCCGCCGGACACCATTGGCCGCAAGCTGCTGCGCACCAATCTTTCCGACATAGCGGCGATGGGCGCCAATCCTTTTGCATGGCTGCTGACGCTTGCCTGCCCCAAGACGGACAGTCGATATAACGACGCCTGGTTCGAGGCTTTCTCGGACGGACTTGCCGAAGATCAGGCGCTGTTCGGCGTCTCTCTGCTCGGCGGCGACACGACGTCTACACGCGGCCCTCTGGTTCTCTCTCTTACCATCCTTGGCGACGTCTCACCGGGGCAGGCCCTTCGACGCAATGGCGCGCAGGAAGGTGATGGGCTCTGGGTCACGGGCACGATCGGAGACGGAGCGCTTGGGCTTCTGGCGCTTCAGGACAAGGTTGCTGACCCCACAGGCTGGCTTACGGAGCGTTATCGCCTGCCTCGCCCCCGCCTTGGGCTGGCCCTATCGGGCATCGCTCATGCCGCCATGGATGTGTCAGATGGGCTGGTGCAGGACACCGGGCATCTCGCACGGGAAAGCGGGCTGGGAGCGCGGCTCAATGTCGATAGCGTGCCATTGTCAGACGCCGCACGGAGTGTTGTCACCGATGATGATGGCCTCGCTCTCTGCCTGACCGGTGGCGATGATTACGAACTGCTGCTGGCTGTTCCGGATGATCAGACGTCTGCTCTGCTGGCCCGCTGTCGGGCGCAGAAGATTGCTGTCACCCGGATTGGAGAGTTTGTGAGTGATCAGGCTGGCGTTCAGGTTCTGCGTCATGACGGTTCACTTTTCCCGCTACGTCATCAGGGCTGGAGCCACTTCTGATTTGGCAACAGTTGCTTGAAACCGAGAAATATCCGTCAATACATTACTTAAAAGAAGAAGAAATATATTTAACAATATAGTTTTATACTACAAATACACCTGTTTTTTCATCAGAAAAACCATTTCCAAACCAGAAACTTCAATTTTAAAGAGTTGTCCTCATAGATCATATCTATGAAATCTATTGACCATTTATACGTTACGATTCCATTATGATATATGAGAAAAAGATGACCACAGGCGGTGTTCAGGTAAGAGACCCCAATGGATTGTCGAGAAATCACCAGATCAAAAATCGCTATCCCTAGTCTCGTTGGATTATGGACGCGAAGCCTTATTGAATGGACCGACGGCAGGCGTGACGAGAGCACGAAAGTCTTCTGGCTGCAGGGGAAAAACCATTTTATTGACCTGCGCCAGCCAGCTGCCCTGCCTCGTTTTCCAGACAGAAAATGTCGTGACGATCTGACACGCCAAGACTGCCTCGCCTTGTCCCGACAGGAAGGGTTCGCGGGTCATCTTCAAATGACCGGCGATGCTTATGAATGGGTTCGTGTGATCGACTATCAACCCGCCCAAAGTCTGGCTGACGCAGGGTTTCTTCATTGGCAGAACACGACCCTGATAGAGACTGGTAGGGATTTGCCTTACACCGAACACTGGAACCGTGAAAAAGGCTTCACCTCGTCAATCCCATTACATCTTCAGCTTGAGGATCGGACAAACGGTTGCCGGGCTGCTTTTCTCATGGTCGGACGTGATTTCATGTTCGCCAGAGAGCGAACTGTTTCCATTCCTCCGGGCATGACGCTCCACGAAGCGGTCAGTCAGGCGTCAAATGAAGAGCACGCCCGCCAGTTGGTCGATTGTGAAATCTCTTTTGGCAGCATTGCTGAAGCTGGCGGACCGCTCCTCATCCACAACTCAACGCTCCCCTGGAAAACAGGCACGCTCTTCCAGTTCGACCTGTCAGGCGAAACCATCGTCACAATTCCCGATATCGCGCCCAATGGAAAAAATCTGACACGCAGGTGGCATCGGGTACACACAGAAGGAAACTGCTGATGACCAGTACTTTCACGACGATACCTGTCATCGATATTTCCGGGCTGTCCGGCACTTCTGAACAGAAGCAGACTGTCGTTGAAAATCTCGGTGATGCTGCACGCCATGTCGGTTTCATGTACATCACCGGTCACGGGATGGAACCTTCCCTGTTCTCCAACATGCTGCGTGAGACGAAAGCCTTCTTCGACCTCCCCATCGAAGAAAAAATGGCTCTTTATATTGGAAAATCCTCCAACCATCGTGGATACGTCCCGCAGGGAGAGGAAGTTTTCCCAAGCGGCAGCAAAGATCTCAAGGAAGCCTTCGATCTGTCGCTGGACCTGCCTTCCGACGATCCTGATTATCTTGCAGGCAATCCCCTTCTCGGCCCCAACCAGTGGCCACCCATTCCGCAGTTCCGTGAAATTATAACAGCTTACTACAACAGCGTTTTCAATGTCGGTCGTCGTCTTATATCAGCATTCGCCCTGGCGTTAGGGCTGGATGCTGATGCGTTTGAGAAGAGCCTGACCAGACCTCCCAGTCAGTTACGGCTGATCCATTACCCTTATGATCCGACAGCGCATGATGTCGCTGGCATCGGGGCGCATACCGACTTCGAATGTTTTACATTGCTACGGGCAACCGCTCCCGGACTGGAAGTCATGAATGGTCAGGGAGAATGGATTGATGCGCCTCCGGTCGAAAATGCCTTTATCGTCAATATTGGTGACATGCTGGAACTGCTCAGTGGTGGAGAGTTTATCGCAACGTCACATCGCGTTCGGAAAGTAAAAGAAGAACGCTATTCCTTTCCTCTATTTTTCTCTCTGGACTATGATGTACGGGTGCAGCCGCTTCCCGGGCGGGAAAATCCTGCACTCCCGGCGCAAAGTCTTGTGGCTGGCGAGCATCTTTTTGCCCAGACAGCACAGATATTCACCTATCTGAAGCAGCGCCTTGCGGATGGATCGCTGGTCTTGCCAGACTCATCGCTAGCGCTCTCCTCTTTCGGACAGGAAGCACGCCATCCGAATGCGTAATATCATGATGGTCTTTTCACTGTTTCTGTAGGTGACACTCTTTTCAAATCGGAACGGGATGAAAGTGAAAACACAAAATGTGGTCTCTCCCACAGAACAGACGCTCAAGGCTTTCATCCGTAAAGTTGACTGGAATCTCTGCCGGGATTTTCTGTCTATTGTTGAATATGGAGGTATAGGCGCCGCTGCACGGGCAACTTCACGACAGCAGCCAAGCCTTAGCGCCGCACTCAAGCGATTTGAAAATCACATCGGTTTTACGCTCTGCTCCCGGTCAAGCCGGGGAATAGAACTTACACCATCAGGAAAGGTTGTTTTCGAACTCTGCCGGGAAATGGCTGGTTGCGTCATGGCGATCCCTCAGCATGCGGCGGCGGCTGCAGGGTGCATCGACGGCACTCTGCGGCTCAGCATGGTTGCCGATCTTGGAATTCGCGCTGTCGATGACGCCATCATCATGTTTCATGAAATCTATCCAGCGGTTTCCCTTCACATTGATGTCGCACCATGGCGGGACACCATCGAAGCTGTCGTAAGAGGAGATGCTGATATCGGCATAAGTTGCGACAATGCGCCCCGCGACAGCCTTCGCTATGTTCCCATCGGGCGAGAAGAGCAGCAGCTTTACTGTCATGCCTCTTCCCGCATTTTTCAGGAACTCACATCCTGCTCATCTGATCTCAGGCAGTATAAGCCGCAGGTTTTCTCAAAATATAATTTTGTTCTGACCGGCAATGATGAACCGCAGGAACTGTTCTCCTTCCGAAAACGCCATGGGCTGGGCCGCCATATCGGTGGACAGGCTGACACGCTGAGCGAGGCGCGGCGACTGATCCGTCTGGGAGTGGGGATCGGTTTTCTGCCAACAGATTTTGCGGCGGGAGATGTCCTGAGCGGACAACTGATCCCGCTTCTACCCGAGGATATTCTGCCACGTTACCCGATCTACATGATCACCCGCGCAGAGACTCCCGACGGCACTGCGGCATCCCTGATCGTGAACGTCATCATTTCAAGAACGGCAGGAAAGGAGATGCAGAAAAGCGCCTGAATCACATTCGTCTCTTCTTATCAAAAATTCGTCACGTGCCGTCCTCACCTCCGACAAAAGGAACTCTCATGAAGTTACGATCAGGACTTAAACGTCTCGCTCTGGTCCTCGGCCTGTCCCTTGCCACACTGGGTTCCGCGCAGGCCGCTCCCCTACAGATCGGCTTCAGTGACTGGCCCGGTTTTGTGGCCTGGCAGATTGCCATCGAGAAAAACTGGTTCAAGGAAGCCGGCGTCGATGTCAATTTCCAGTGGTTCGACTATAGCGCCTCACTGGACGCTTACACCGCTGGAAAGCTCGATGCCGTCGGCACAACCAATGGTGATACGCTGGTGACAGGTGCGTCAGGTCGAAAAAGCGTTATCATTCTGGTCAATGATTATTCCGACGGCAATGACATGATTGTCGCTGTTCCCGGCATCACATCCCTCACCGAACTGAAGGGAAAGAAGATTGCCGTGGAAACAGGTCTTGTCGATCACCTCATGCTTCTGACGGCCCTCAAACAGGTCGGGCTTTCAGAAAAAGACGTGACGTTGGTGAATACCAAAACCAATGAAACCCCGCAGGTTCTTGCCTCGGGCTCGGTCGCGGCCATTGCCGCCTGGCAACCCAGTTCGGGACAGGCTCTTCGGGAAGTGCCGGGTTCCAAACCACTCTTCACGTCGCGGGAAGCGCCGGGACTTATCTATGATGTTATGGCTGTCAGCCCGGAAAGTCTGAAAGAACACCGGGAGGAATGGAAACGACTCATCTCGGTGTGGGAACGCGTCGTAGCCTACATCAAAGACCCGAAAACACGTGATGACGCCGTCGCCATCATGTCTGCCCGCGTGGGTCTTCCTCCTGCAAGCTACACAAAGCTTCTCAAGGGCACTCATCTGCTGACCATTGAAGACGATCGCGAGATTTACAAAAGAACCGAAGGTCTTTCCTCTCTTCTGGGATCTACCCGTAACGCCGATGCGTTCAACGTCCGTTACGATGTTTACAAAACCCCGCAGAACGTTCCGTCTTACCTCAATGCAAGCCTGATCCAGCCATAAGACGCCCACTTCAGGTCCGGCCTGCGCCTCAGATGCCTGAGGTCAGCCGGACTGTTTTGTTCAGAGTGCAGATCTCGTGACGTCTCTCTGACGTTGACAGCAGCCCTCATCGGTTCAGGATCAGCCGCAGACGGCAACGCTTTTCTGTCGAGAGGATATACGTCATGAGTTCGACCATTACCCTGACCGCCGCTGATGGCCATGAATTTTCAGCCTGGCAAACCGGAGCGCAGGACGCGCCATATGCCCTGATTGTCGTGCAGGAAATTTTCGGCGTGAACCATAATATCCGGCATGTGGCGGACGAATTCGCCGCAGCCGGTTTCTCGGTGCTCGCTCCAGCTGTTTTCGACCGTGCGCAACGGAACGTCGAGCTGGGCTACAGCCCTGAAGACGTTCAGAAAGGCCTCCGCCTGCGGAGTGAAATCCCGCTCACCGATACGCTCGCCGATCTTGAAGCCTGCGTGAAGCACTTCAGGCATCACGCCCCCCACCGCAAGGTCGGCATCATCGGCTACTGCTGGGGCGGCACACTGGCGTGGGACGCCGCAACCCACACGCATGATCTGGGGGCGGCTGTGAGCTGGTATGGTGGCGGCATCGCAGCCCACAAGGACGCCACGCCTCACTGCCCGGTGCAGCTACATTTCGGCGTCGAAGACACGTCCATTCCACATCAGGACGTAAAAACCATCCGGGAGACGCATCCGGAGGTCGAGCTATACGTTTACGATGACGCAGGACATGGTTTTGGAAACAGGGACCGCTCCAGCTTCAATGCCGAGGCCAATCGTCTGGCGTGGGAACGCAGCGTCGAATTCCTGAAAGCCAACCTGCACACATGAGCGGCCAAAAGGCCGCACAATCCGCATGGAGGACAAGCTCATGCAAGGAATGACACCGGATTTTCAAAAACGACAGATGCCTGCCGCCAGCCTGATCATAGCGGCGAGTGTCGCTGCGACAGGTCTGCTGGTCACACTCGTCAGCAAGGCGATGGGAAACAGGAAGGCCGCTTCCACACCTCCTGCCAACGCGCCTGTGCCTGAAGCGCCTCCGGCTGCAACACCGAAACCGGCAGCCTGATCAGAGGTTGGGAAAAGACCCGTCCTGAGAATGGGGAGAGGTGATACTCGCCTCTCCCCTGCTCATATTCAGTAAACTTCTGGTACGATCAGTGATTCAGGCGTCGGCTGACGCTCATAATCGGGGTGATATGTGCGTGGCGGCAGTTCAACCAGTGGACGTTCCACCGTTTCATACGGAACCTGTGACAGCAGGTGATTGATGCAGTTCAGGCGGGCTTTTTTCTTGTCCACGGCCTGCACCACCCACCAGGGAGCCTCTTCAATGCTTGACCGCTCAAGCATCTCTTCCTTCGCACGAGTATAATTTTCCCACCGGATGCGGCTCTGCAGATCCATCGGGCTGAGTTTCCACTGCTTCAGCGGGTCCTCGATGCGGGCGCGGAAACGGCGTTCCTGCTCATCATCCGTGATGGAGAACCAGTATTTCACAAGCTTGATGCCGCTTCTGACCAGCATGCGCTCAAACTCTGGGACAGAGCGGTAGAACTCTTCATACTGGTCGTCAGTGCAGAAGCCCATGACACGCTCGACGCCCGCCCGGTTATACCAGCTTCGGTCGAACAGAACGATTTCACCGGCGGACGGCAGATGGCTGACATAGCGCTGGAAATACCACTGCGTGCGCTCACGCTCCGTCGGCGCTGACAGGGCGGCCACACGGCAGATGCGAGGATTCAGGCGCTGGGTGATGCGCTTGATGGCTCCACCTTTGCCTGCGGAGTCACGTCCTTCAAACAGCACCACAAGACGGTAGCCGGTTTCCTGCACCCAATCCTGCAATTTGACGAGTTCACCCTGCATACGCAGAAGTTCACGGAAATAGGTCCGACGGAAAGAACCGCCTTCTACAGCCTCTCCCTCAAAACGCCGGTCGTCGAGTTCAAGCTCGAATTCTTCATCAATATCGTCGAGAATTTCCTCGCGTGTGCGAAGCCGTTCTTCCATCGCAGACAAGTCTGTCCGTTCTTCGCTCACCACATTCTCTCCCATCCTGCCATCGGATATCACGACCGTTATCCGAAAAATTTCTTGAGTCCGATGTGGCAGAAATTCTCTTTCCGGTCATGATACATCGAGCGGATATCAGGAGATTTCATATAAAATACATAAAGATCAGAAACTCGTCGTCACGTTGAGACCAAACACCGCCGCATCGCCCACACGCCGACCGGTCGATGTATTGAGTATTCCTCCGCCAACATGGTGGATATATTGAAAATCTGGCTGCACAACGACGCCATTCCAGACAGGCGCCTGCCAGGTCAGTTCGATATGATGCTCCGTACGAAGCGGAAGAACGTCATCCGCGCCGCTCTCCAGACTGTCGCGATTGAAGTTCCAGGCCCGGCTGCCCGCACTGCTCATCCCCCATCCCAGCCCCAGCACGTCATCGGGACGCCAGGGCACGATGCCATGGAATGTAAAACCGACCTGTACGCCGAAAGACAGACTGTTCTGTTTTCCCCCCGTTCCCATGATGCGCGCAAAGACACTGGCGGCCTTCGGATCGTCACCGTCAGGATTCCAGAACGTCTGATCGACAATGCCGTAAATCATCCAGTTGCCGTGATGCATCAGAGGCTGGCCGTTTGAATCGCTCGCCGCCAGAAGATGACCCTGCGTATCATAACGACGATCGGGAAAGGCTCCACTGTCATAGAATCCACCCAGTTTCCACACGCCCGGCAGTGCACCGGACGGCGCATCACTCAACACAGCGGCATCGACAGAAACATCCACCTCCGCCATCGCAAGAACACCGGTCGAGAGACTGAATCGTGTGCCGGTGGGATTCATATCCAACACGGAACGCTCACTGAAGAATGCTCCCCCTGTCGGATTGTCATCCATGACACCGACAAGAATACTGACCGGATAGGTCGGAATGATTCTGGCCCGGACACCCGGAACCGAGAGCGGCCAGGATGGTCCTCCGCCATACAGATTGGCCGACGGCACGCCCGGCCAGCCAAAATCCGCGTTCAGGAAGAGTGACGCGTTATCACTGACAAGGAATTCCGTATCCGGGTCGATGGCCCCCAAACGGATGTCGAGCCTGTTGTTCCAGAAGCCCTGACCATACCAGAGCTCGAACAGACGGGTATTCCGGCCACCGGCGTCATAGCCGCTCAGTGTATTGATTGCCCCGACGCGATCTTCTGTCGCCGAACGTCCTCGCAACTGGATGGCGCTGATATTGAAGAGCCCGTCATGCCAGCCGAACAAGGGCGCTGTATCGATATTGAGGGTGACGATCGTCGCACCGTCGTACGTCGCGCCGCGTGACATCCCACCAGACGCCACGCCCCACAATTCCTCAACGTCCTGAAGATGCAGACGGATGCCATGCGCCTTAAGGCGTGAGCGAAAACCGGCAGGATCCCCCAGCAGAGTGGTGTCCCATCCCTGCGGTGTGCTGTCCGGAGCTGTGCTTGGAAAGGGAAGCGGCACACCGGACGGAAGAACGTCGGTAACCGGAGGATTGTCCGCTGCCTGTGCCGGAGCCGCCATGGGGAGAAAACCTCCCAGCAAGACGGCTCCGATGAGACGGGACAGAATGTCCCGTTTCATACCAATCAGAAAACCTGACGCAGCAGGATGTAGAGCACGCCACTGATCATCATGGCTGCCGGCAGGGTGATGACCCATGCAAGAGCCATTGTTCTGAGAGTGGACCACTGAAGACCTGAACCATTGGCTGCCATTGTTCCGGCAACACCACCGGAAAGAATGTGAGTTGTGGACACCGGCATACCATACCCCTCGGCAAGCCCAATCGTGCCCATGGCCACGATTTCGGCAGCAGCGCCCTGAGCATAGGTCAGATGCGTCTTGCCGATTTTCTCACCAACCGTGATGACAATACGCTTCCAGCCGACCATGGTTCCGAGACCGAGAGCCACGGCGACAGCGATCTTCACCCAGATCGGGATGAAGCGTGTGCCGTCATTCAGCGCCTGCATGAACTTCTTGAGGCGGCCATTCTCATCCGTGGTGAACGTATCGCCGCCCTTCATGGTGCGGATGGCGTCAGAGGTCAGATACATGTCCGTACGGACGTTGGAGACGGAAGCTGATGGCATGCTGCGCAGCGAGCCGTAGCTTTTGACTGCGTTGGAAACGGAGTCGGACAGAACGGCAAGCGCTGACCAGACCTGGGGGCCTGTAACATTGCGGCTGCTCAGAGCGTCACTCACGATATGGCGGGCTTCTTCAACACCCGGAGCCGACGAGCCCGGAGCAGCATGTGCACGGAAGGCCTCGGCGGCATAATCGGCGGACTGCACGAAGCCCGGCGTCATGCTGTCAGGCATCGCACGGTTGAGCGCATAGGCCGTAGGAGCCGCACCGATGAGGATCAGCATGATCAGGCCCATGCCTTTCTGACCATCGTTGCCACCATGGAAGAAGGACACACCTGTGCAGGTGCCGATCAGCAGGCCACGGATCCACCACGGCGGCGGCTGGTCGCCCTTGGGAGCTTCATAAAGCTTGCGGTTGCGGATGACGACTTTCATCAGGATCAGCAGGGCGGCCGACAGTGCGAAGCCGCAGATCGGGCTGAACAGCAGGGACTTGAACACCTTGGTGACCTGCACCCAGTCCACACCCTGCGTGGCGATGCCGTGCGGGGCCATGAGCTGGTTGGCGATGCCGACGCCCATGATGGAACCAATCAGGGCATGGGAGGAGGAATTGGGGATGCCCATCGCCCATGTCGCCAGATTCCAGATGATCGCAGCGAGCAGAAGAGCGAAGATCATGGCGTGACCTGCGCCACTTCCGACCTGAAGGATCAGTTCGACAGGAAGCAGGGAGACGATGCTGTAGGCGACTGCGCCGGAAGAGACGAGAACACCGAGCAGGTTCCACATGCCTGACCAGACAACGGCGACCAGAGGCGGCAGACTGTTGGTGTAAATGACCGTGGCCACGGCGTTGGCCGTATCATGGAATCCGTTGACGAATTCAAACCCGAGCGCGATGAGAAGAGCAAGGCCCAGAAGAACGAAGGCGCCTATGGCCACGCCTTGGCCATCTGCGGCATGAAGGTCTGATAGAACGCTGTATCCCACGAACCCCAAGGCAACGAAAACAATACCCAGAAAGAACATCCGGAAAGCGGGATGTTCTCCTCCCCGCATATCCGGCCGCCCTGTGGGCATGGCATCGGCTGTTGTGTCTGACATGTATTTACCACTCAGTAAGGAAGACTGGAGCCCTTCTAACCAACCCGTCCCCGAAAGCCTGAGTGATAGTTTTGTGACATGCCCGATCGTTGCGCTTCTGAAATCTGCTGAAAGTGTCTCATGCGACTGATTTTGCACACTCTTCACATCTACCCCGTGAAAAGCCTGCACGGTCTTTCAATGAGGGAACTTTTGCTCTGTCCGTGGGGTCCGGAAAACGACCGACGCTGGATGATCGTTGATCATGCTGGACAATTCATCACCCAGCGCAAATATCCGGTAATGGCGACACTGCACGTCTCGGTCACGACGGAGGGGCTGCGCCTTGCCCAAAACGACAGACCTGATCTGGTGGTGAAACGCCCGACTGACCTGACACACTCTGTCATGGTCACGGTATGGAAAGATACAGTTCAGGCGCTTGATGCGGGCGATGAAGCCGCACAATGGACGTCAGATGCAATCGGCCAGCCCTGTCGTCTGGTTTACATGCCCCGGCCAGAAAGCGACCGTCCCCGCCAGCTGGATGAACGCGCCTTTACAAACTCGTTCTCCGACGGTTTCCCGCTTCTGATCACGACGCTTGCTTCGCTGGATGATCTGAACAACCGTCTGGCTGCACCTGTTCCGATGGATCGTTTTCGTCCCAATCTTGTCGTGTCCGGCGCTGAAGCGTGGGAAGAAGACAGTTGGGCGCGGATACGGATTGGCGGCACGGAACTCAGTCTGGTGAAACCCTGCTCACGCTGCGTCATGACAACCGTGGATCAGGACACGGGCATCATTCCTGACCGAAAAGAGCCTTTGGCCACTCTGGCACGTTTCAGAAAACAGGAAGGTGGCGTGATGTTCGGCCAGAATGCGCTGGTCGAACAATCGGGTAGGGTTACGGCGGGTGATGAGGTAGAGATTCTGGAATTTCAGCCATCGGGCGCCGAGTTTTCAGGCTCTTTGTAATGGCGTGCTGAATCGCAGACTGCGACGCTCTTTCACACGACTTCGCCCCGATCCGTCAAAGGGACACGGTCCCTTTGACCCCGGTTAGTTTTATTTCATCTGAATCAAAAAAGAAGCTTTTGGTGAAGCTGTTTTCAAAAAGCTTCAAAAATGCCCCTCAGTTACGTGTCGCCATCCGGACAGCATCTTCCGCCGCACGGAACAGCGCCCTCGCCTTGTGCTTTGTTTCCGCACATTCCAGCGATGGCACGCTGTCAGCCACGACACCACATCCCGCCTGCACGTACATCATGCCATCTTTCACAACCGCCATGCGCAGACCGATGCAGGTGTCCATGTCGCCACCCGCACCAAAGTACCCGATGCATCCGGCATAGGTCGCACGTCGGGTCCGCTCCACCTCGTCGATGATCTCCATGGCGCGTATCTTGGGCGCACCTGTCAGCGTGCCAGCCGGGAAAGCGGCGACAAGAGCGTCGAGCGCATCAAGTTCCGGCTTGAGCATTCCCTCGACGTTCGAGGAAATATGCATGACATGGCTGAAACGTTCGATGATGAACTTCTCCGTCACCTTCACCGAGCCGGTGATGCTGACACGACCGACATCGTTACGACCGAGATCAATCAGCATCAGATGCTCGGCGCGCTCCTTCTCGTCAGCCAGAAGTTCTTCCTCAAGACGCTTGTCCTCTTCCGCATCCGCGCCACGCGGACGGGTTCCGGCCAGCGGACGCACCGTCATCTTGCCGTCACGCAGACGCACAAGGATTTCCGGAGACGACCCGACGAGAGAGAAACCGCCGAGGTTCAGATGGAACAGGAACGGCGCGGGATTGATCCGACGCAGCGAGCGATAGAGCGCAAGTGAGGACAGACCGAATGGCGTCGAGAAACGCTGGCTCGGGACGACCTGAAATGCATCTCCTGCGGCGATATAGTCCTGAATACGCCGGACCACATCTTCGAATTCCGTCTCCGTGTAGGTAGAACGCGGCGGCTCAAGCGCCTCAACCATCGGCTCCTGCGGTACGGTCAGCGGTGCGGCAAGACAGGCCTGCGCCTCGTGGATCAGTTTGCGGGCGCGATCAAAGGCCGCATCCGGATGATCGTCGGCGCGAGGCCGGATGGGCGCAGCAAGGATCAGTTCATCCGTGACCGTATCAAAAATCGCGAACAGGCCCGGACGCATGAGGATGGCTTCGGGCAGGCCGAGATCATCCACCGGCGCATTGGGCAGATGCTCCATCTGGCGCACCATGTCATAGCCGAGATAGCCGAAAACCCCTGCCGTCATCGGAGGCAGACTGTCATCGAGTTGCAGGCGGCTTTCGTTGATCAGCTTGCGCAGACTGTCCAGAGGCGCTTCGGCAACCGGCTCATACGCGTCGGCATCGGTCATCGCATTCCGGTTGATCGACGCCTTGCCATCATGACAGCGCCACAACAGATCCGGCTTCAGGGCGATGACGGAATAACGGCCCCGGCTTGCGCCGCCTTCGACGGATTCCAGCAGCAGCGTATTGCGTCCGTCCGCGCCATACATGGCCGCAAGGCGCATATAAGCGGCGACCGGTGTCAGCAGGTCGGCCGCATCGACAGCGAAAACGACGCTGCTTTCACCACGCGCCCAGGCTGTTTCACAGGCCGAGCGGGAGGGAGAATCAAGAGTGGCGAGCCGCATCACGAACCATCTCCAAAGCCGGCCTCGCTCATCGCGGCGCGTGCACCGGCGGCAATGATCTTCGGCTTGTAACGCTCACCGAGGCTCTGAATGAACGCCGCCGTCATGTCGGACGACAGCGACTCAGTCATACCGTCCCGTACACGACCGATACCGATTGCATCCGACTTCGGATCAGGATGCCTTATGGCTGTCACGGTAGCGACAACGAAGCCCTTGTCGTCCCCGACCATGACACTCCGTCCGGCAGGCATCCGCAGGGCGATGCCCATCAGATCACGCGGCAGGGTTTCGACAGGACGGGCGCGCGAAACCATCACATCCTTCTGCAGATCGCTGCCCGCGGGAGCGACCGCCGACACACCGCCCTGCTTTCCTGCCGCGACATAAAGCGCCGTCGCCGCTTCATTGGCTTCGTGACGACGCGCTTCCTCTTTCCACGCGGCCAGAACCTTGTCCTTCACCGCGTCAAAAGGCTGCGGCTGGCTTGGCGTGATTTCATCAACGGAAACAGCATACCAGCCGAGGGATGCAGGCGGCTGGCCCTGTCGCGGCTGCGCCTTCGCTTCGATCAGTTGGGGCACAGCCCCTTTGGCCTGCTCGAAAACCCGCGCGACAATGGCGTCACGCAGCTCGCCGGACGCTGGCAGCGGCGCGGGCGTTCCGTCTCTGGTCATGCCCTTCGCATCGAGAAAGCCTGCCACGGGAGCTGCGCCGAGGTCGGCTGGAATGGAGTCCATTCCTCCTCCAGCAAGCGCATCCTGAAGTTTCGGCACGCTGGCGCTGACCATCGCCGGCCCCTTCACTTTCGCGATTTCATCACGCAGCGTCGGCTTCGCAACGTCAAAGCTTTCTGCATGCGGCGGCGTCACTTTGGTCACGCGGAAGACGACCCAGCCAGTGTCGGTTTTTTCCGGACCCTGAACGCTACCCTGCTCTGCCCCGAAGACCAGTTTCTGGAGCGTGGCGGAAGGCAGCACACTCGGACGGGCATCATTGAACTCAACGGCGGCGCTGTTTTTGGCGGACGCCTGAAGCTGGTTCCAGTCGGCCCCACCTTTCCACAGTGTCGCCACGGCCTGTGCGGCGGCCTGATCCGACGACGTCACAAGCTGCACACTCCGCAGTTCAGGCTGATTGAAACGCTCCTTCTGCGCATCATAGAGCTGGTGCAATTCTTCATCCGTCGCGGGTGACTGGGTTGCGACGGTCTCCGGTGACAGCACCACGATGCGGGCATGACGGTATTCCGGGCTGCGGAACATCCACGGATGGTTGTCGTAGAAACGCTTCAGGCCCGCCTCGTCTGGCGCGGCGGGCGTGGCCTGGGACGCGAAAGGAACACGCAACACGTCCAGCACATGCGTCTCGGTCTCGAACCCGTAAGTGCGGTTCACCACCAGATCGGACACATGCGCACCGGTCGACAGCGGCTCCATCACGGCGCGGGCGGTCAGATCATCACGCACCAGCCCGATCAGGCGCTGTTCGGTCATGCCGGCATTGGCGAGCATCGCGTTGAATTTCTGGCGATCGAACTGACCGTTCTTGCCCTGAAAATAGGGCATGGCGAAAATCTCGTCCCGCACGGCGACGTCCGGCACCTGAATGCCGTAATCACGCGCCGCTTCCAGAATCTGCGCCTGACCAACCAGCCGTTGAAGAATCTCGTTGGCCATCGGCTGACGGACATTGGCGGGAATGTGCGCCACATCCGCCATTCCCATCTGCTGGGCGATGCGGGGCATTTCCGCCTGCAGGGCCGCCGCGAAGTCGCGGGTGGTGATCTTCTGGGAACCGACTTTGGCGACGATGGCGGGATCGTCGGCCATGTTGGTCAGCACATCGCCCACTCCCCAGCCGACGAAGGCCAGAAAAATGACGATGGCGAGGATACGACCAAGCCAGGATTCAACGACAAAGCGGCGGAGGAAGGAAATCATGCAGTCACTGGTCCGCGAATAAGGCAGATACGGAAATACGGCCGCGTGCCGTATCCGGGCTGGGCACCATATTCATCCCATCCCGTCTTGACCAGAAGCGGGACAGTCTCTCAGGCAGAATGGTCTCCTTCTTGCATGGCCGGACCCCGATGGGGTAGCCATGCTTCCCAACAGGTGGGACCAGTCCCACAATCACCCGGAGAGGCCGGAGCAGCACCGCAAGGCGCCCTGACTGAACCGCACAGGCCAAAGTTTCACAGGAGAGACGTTCCGATGAGCACGCCCATCATTGTCGGCAACTGGAAGATGAACGGCCTGAGCGCCGACTCCGTCGATCGCGTGAAGCAGATCACCGCAGGTCTGGCGGCAGAGCCGGTTTCAGGTGTGGAAGTGGTGGTGTGCCCGCCCTTCACGCATCTGTCCCTCGTCCATCAGACGCTGAACGGCTCGACCGTCGCTCTGGGTGCGCAGGACTGCCACAAGGACGACAAGGGCGCTCATACGGGCGACATCGCGCCGTCCATGCTGAAGGATGTCGGAGCCTCACACGTCATTCTCGGACATTCCGAGCGCCGTCGTGATCATGGCGAAGTCGATGAGACAGTGCGAGAGAAAGCCGTTTCCGCCGCACAGGCTGGTCTGACACCGATCGTCTGCATCGGTGAGACCGAGGACCAGCGTCAGTCGGGCGAAGCGGAAGATACGCTCGGCTGGCAGATCAAGGGCTCTCTCCCGGACGGCTTCACCGGCATTGTCGCCTATGAGCCGGTCTGGGCCATCGGCACCGGCCTTGCTGCGACACCGGAAGACATCAAATCGACTGTCGCCTTCATCCGTGCGGAGCTGGTGCGCCAGTTCGGCGATGCTGGCAAATCCCTGCGGATTCTGTATGGTGGTTCCGTGGATGCGGGGAACGCCGCCTCGATCCTCTCCATCCCGGACGTGGCCGGTGCTCTGGTCGGAGGCGCCAGCCTGAAGCCGGACGCTTTCCTGTCCATCATTCGCGCAGTCCCCACGGCCTGAGACATCCTCGTTTCAGGCTACGGTTTTTCTGACCTCTCGACCGGATAGTCCATGATCACCGCTCTGCTGATCCTTCATCTTCTTGTCACCGTCTCCCTGATTGCTGTTGTGCTGATCCAGCGCAGCGAGGGAGGTGGTCTCGGCATCGGCTCATCGCAGGGCATGGGCTCCTTCATGTCCGGTCGCGGCACGGCGAATCTGCTGACCCGCACCACGGCAGGGCTGGCCACAGCCTTCATGCTGCTGTCCCTCATGCTGGCGGTGCTCAATCGCGGCGCGGTTTCCGGTGGCAGCGGCCACGATATTCTCGCTGCTCCGCCGCCAGCGGCATCGACTGCGCCAGCCACTCCGACAACGACCGCTCCGGTTCAGCAGAACCAGCCTGCGGATGCGTCGGGGACCGCCCAGCACCCGTAAATCCGGCCTTCACGGTTCGGCTCAAGACGAAGCGCAGGAGTTCTCACTTCTGCGCTTTTGTTTTGGCATCTGTTTCGATCCTCGCGCGCCTTCCGGGCATTGCCCGCAACTCCACAAGGAGGCGTTTCCCTTTGATCCCGTTCTGCTCCCGGAAAACTGAATATCCGCCGACAGTCATCGCCAGACTCAAAGAGGGTCTGTTCCGGAGAAAATCATCTTCCGGGGACACGAAGGTAATTCAGCCCTTCCCTCCCCCCACCTGCTCAGTGTAGGGAGACCTTCCATGACGCGGTTCGTATTTATCACCGGTGGTGTGGTCTCTTCTCTCGGCAAGGGAATCGCTTCTGCGGCTCTTGCTGCCCTCCTTCAAGCTCGTGGATACAAGGTCCGGCTGCGCAAGCTTGATCCGTATCTGAACGTCGATCCGGGCACGATGAGCCCGTATCAGCACGGCGAGGTCTTCGTCACCGACGACGGCGCCGAAACTGATCTTGATCTCGGCCATTATGAGCGGTTCACCGGCGTGAACGCCACGCGCGCCGACAACACCACGACAGGCCGTGTGTATTCCGAGGTCATCGCGCGCGAACGGCGTGGCGATTATCTTGGTGGGACCGTGCAGGTCATTCCGCACATCACCGACGCCATCAAGGAGCGCGTGGTCGCGGATACCGAAGGGCTGGATTTCTGCCTTGTGGAAATCGGCGGCACGGTCGGTGATATCGAAAGCCTGCCATTCCTCGAATCCATCCGTCAGCTTCGCAATGACCTCGGTGTCGAGAACACCATGGTCGTGCATCTCACGCTGCTGCCCTGGATTCCGACAGCAGGCGAACTTAAGACCAAGCCGACCCAGCATTCCGTGAAGGAACTCCAGAACGTCGGTCTTCAGCCGCAGATTCTTCTCTGCCGCTGCGACCGTCCGATTCCGGAGAACGAGCGTCGCAAGATCGCGAACTTCTGCAATGTCCGTCCGCAGGCCGTCATCGCCGCACGGGACGTGGATACGATCTACGAATGCCCGCTGTCCTACCACGCAGAAGGTCTGGACACGGAAGTCCTGCACTATTTCGGTCTGCCTCATGATCAGGAACCAGATCTTTCCGGCTGGAAGAAGATTGTCGAGACCATTCGTGAACCCGCTGGCGAAGTGCATATCGCCGTCGTCGGCAAATACACGGCCATGCTCGACAGCTACAAATCGCTGAACGAAGCTCTGCTCCATGGCGGCATCGCCAACAACGTCCGGGTAAAGCTGGACTGGGTGGAAGCCGAAACGTTCGAGAAAGACCCGTCCAGGCTGAGCTGTCTCGACGGAGTGGATGGCATTCTGGTTCCGGGTGGCTTCGGCGAGCGTGGCGCGGGCGGCAAGATCGAAGCCGTGCGTTATGCCCGTGAGAAGAACATCCCGTTCCTTGGTATCTGCTTCGGCATGCAGATGGCCGTCATTGAATGCGCCCGTAATCTGGCGGGCATTCCCGACGCCACCTCCACCGAGTTCGGTCCGGCCAAGGAACCTCTGGTCGGTCTGATGACCGAGTGGGCGCGTGGCAACGAGATGCTGCGCCGTCGTGAAGGCGGTGAACTTGGCGGGACGATGCGTCTCGGCGGCTATCCGGCGAAGCTGACGGAAGGCTCCCGTGCGGCAGCAATTTACGGCACGACGACCATCCGGGAGCGCCATCGCCACCGTTACGAGGTGAATGTGCATTACCGCGACCGGATCGAAGCGGCTGGTCTGAAATTCTCCGGTCTGTCACCGGACGGCATTCTGCCAGAGGTGGTGGAATATCCGGATCATCGCTGGTTTGTCGCCGTGCAGTATCATCCGGAACTGATCTCCCGCCCCTTCGCCCCTCACCCGCTCTTTTCCGGGTTCATCGGCGCGGCGGCTGAAAAGGCGAAAGAAGCGTGAGCCTCCAGCAGACAGTCGTCCTTGGCGATCTGGAAATCGGCAACAGCCTGCCGCTGGTGCTGATTGCCGGTCCCTGCCAGATCGAATCCGCCGCCCACGCCATGGACACGGCGGCGGCGCTGGCGGAAATCTGTGGTGAGGCCGGGATCGGACTGATCTACAAAAGCTCCTACGACAAGGCGAACCGCAGCAGCATCGGTTCGCAACGCGGCATTGGCATGAACAAGGGATTGCAGATCCTGTCCGACATCCGTGAGCAGTTCCGCATACCGGTTCTGACGGACGTCCACAGCCCCGAACAGTGCGCACCGGCGGCTCAGGCCGTGGACGTGCTTCAGATCCCCGCGTTTCTCTGCCGTCAGACGGACCTGCTGTTGGCAGCCGGCAAAACCGGTGCTGCGATCAATGTGAAAAAAGGGCAGTTTCTTGCACCATGGGACATGACCCATGTAGCCAAGAAAATCGCTTCGACCGGCAATGAGCGGATCATGCTCTGCGAGCGTGGCACCAGCTTCGGCTACAATACGCTCGTCAATGACATGCGCTCCCTGACCATCATGGCGGGCACCGGTTATCCGGTGGTGTATGACGCCACGCATTCGGTGCAGCAGCCCGGTGGGCTTGGCACAGCGTCAGGGGGGCAGCGTGAGTTCGCTCCCATTCTGGCGCGCGCGGCGGTGGCGATTGGCGTTGCGGCTGTTTTTCTTGAAACACACGAAAACCCTGACACAGCGCCGAGCGACGGGCCGAACATGATCCCGCTACGGGAAATGCCTGCCGTTATCCGCAGGCTTCAGGCTTTTGACGCGCTGGCCAAGACATCTGCGGGCGAGTGATTTCCGGCTCTGTTGAGTGCGGGACGGTTTCAGTCTGGCTGATCAGAGAAAAATTTTCTGGATGTCGCCTTTTTAAAAAGGCGACATTCTCCAAAGCTTTTTTGAAACAGATTTCACCAAAAAACTTTGTCTGACTCAGTGCGCCTTGCCGAGTTTCGCGCCTGCCGTCTTCAACTGCGTCGTATACTTGGAAAAGTTAGCGGCAATCCGCTTCTGAACGGCGGAACTGCCTTCCTGAATATGCTCCATCTTCGCCTTGGCTTCATTGCTGATGACCGTCTGCTGACGCGTCGCTTCCTTGGCTACACACGCGTTGTAAACACGAGCAGCTTTTTCATAGCTGGCCGCCTTGTCCACGCTGGCATTGTAGCGATCAACACTGGACACATCGAGCGTCGGGGCCGAGGGCTCTGCGCCACAACCGGCAGCCGTCCAAAGACCTTCCGCGTGCGCCGGAGCACCGAGCCATAGCAAGGAAGCAGCAGCACAAATTGCAAACGTCGTTTTCATACGTGTTCCTTCCGGTCTGAGCCGGATTCTGTGGGCATGATCGGCAGGAGACTGGCCTTCTTTTCAGATTCGGACCAGCCCTGCCCAATCATCAGCCTATGCGGCGAAGTCGCGGCTTTTTCAGGGCAGAAAACGCACAAGCTTTCCAAGTGGCTCGCCAAGGATTTCGTCTTCTCGCATCACGATCTTTCCGCGAACGATTGTCGCCATCGGCCAGCCCTTGACCTCCTTGCCGTCGAATGGCGACCAGCCCGCAGGCGTAGCGATCCAGTCATTGGTGATGCGACGCTCGGCTTTCATGTCCACGAGTGTGAAGTCGGCATCATAACCAACTGACAGGCGGCCTTTCGCCATCATGCCATACACCCGGGCCGGACCGGCGGCCATCACGTCCACCAGACGCGCAAGCGACAGACGGCCTGCATTCACATGATCCAGCATCAGCGGCACGAGTGTCTGCACACCGGTCATGCCGGACGGACATTCAGGCCACGGTTTTGCTTTGGCTTCGAGAGAATGCGGTGCGTGATCCGAGGAGACAACGTCCACCATACCATTCTGCAGAGCACGCCATGCGGCCTCGAAGTGTCGCTGCTCACGGATGGGCGGATTCATCACTGCAAAATTGCCGAGTTGATCGTAACATTCCGGCGCGATCTGCGTCAGGTGGTTGGCCAGCACTTCTGTTGTGACGAGATGGCGGTAGTTCTCAAGAAACTTGAATTCCTCCTCAGTGGAGGTGTGCAGGATATGCACCGGACGTCCCGTCTTGACGGAAAGCGCCGTGATGCGACGCGTGCCGAGGAAGGCGCATTCCGGATCGCGCCAGATGCTGTGATTGCAGCACGGCATGCCAGTCTGACCGAACTGGGTTTTCCGTGCACGCAGACGATATTCGTCCTCAGAGTGGAAAGAGACCCGACGATGACCGTGGCGCAACACGGCCTCGATCCCCTCGTCATCCTCGATCATCAGATTGCCGGTGGACGAACCGGCAAACACCTTGATTCCACAGACGCCGTCAAACGTCTCGAACTCGCCGAGATCTTCGGTGTTTTCACGTGTTGCACCGACATAGAATGCAAAATCGGTGTAGGATTCACGCGAAGCATATTCCTGTTTCCACCGCAGCATTTCAGCGTCCGTCACGGCCGGATTGGTGTTCGGCATATCGAACACGGTGGCGATACCACCAAGAGCCGCAGCCTTCGTGCCTGTCGGAATGCTCTCAACAGCCGGATTGCCGGGATCGCGCAGATGCACATGCGCGTCGATCAGACCGGGCAGCACATGCAGTCCCTGTGCATCAATGACTTCGTGCGCTTCGGCGGTCGAAGCCACGTCGATGCTCGCGATCCGTCCTGCCACGACGCCGACATCCGTTTTCACCTCACCCCACGGCAGGATGCAGATGCCATTCCGGATAATCAGGTCATAGTGCATGGACGTCTCTTTCAGTAACACTCTCTACAAGGATAACAGACAGATCTCCTGCGTGTATCCCCACATTCTGGTTGAGAGCGTTCTACCCTGAAATACGAAAAACCGGGAACACAAAAGCAAATCATTTGGCCGGGGAATCAACAATCGAGTTTGCTGAGGCAGAAAAACGTGACTTTCATGAATCTGCCCTCGAACGCCCCAATCCCCTTCACCATTTGTAATAATTAAACAAAAAAAAATCCGGAGAGCCCATCAAGGTGGCCCTCCGGATTTCCCTCTTCGTCAGAGTTCTATTTTCTCTTACAGTTCTCTAACTTGTAAAAATTCTCTTTCTACAATAGCGAAATCGCGTCTGTTTTTAAGAATCCAGACCGACAAGAGACGCTCAGACAGAAATCCCATCACTCTTTTCTGATATTTATCATAATTCGAAAAGAATTTTTTGTCAGCAAGAGGCATAAGAATACTGAACAGCCACTCAGAATAGGCGTCAAATATTTCTTTCTTGGCGATTATCATGTTTGTATGATGGAAATAATCGCAATTATTGAAATAGAAATCGCAGGCATTCACATAAGCAGGCTGAATATCCCGAATTTGCTCACTGACCAGAAGCATGTCTTCCAAAACATGATGTCTGGCATACTGACGCAAAACCGGCTCGCCGTGATGCCTGTGAGGTGCAATCATATCTACATTGGAAAAATTGAAATCATCTCCAGCGGCGATCTCATCACCCTCACAAACGACTTTCATGTCATTCATGTATTTATAATACAGATTGGTTCCGTGATCTTTTTTCGAAAAATATCTTCTGTAATGATTCAAGCCAACGAAGTCTGAGCTGTGGTCATTCTTCCAGATCCAGTACTGAACCGTTAATTCGCAAAAAATATTGTTCAGGTCAGAGATATTGTCTCCGGTATCATCACCGATAAAATCGGCAAGCTCATCTTTGTTTTCACGCGTGCTCATACCGCCTATGATAGGCACATAAGTCGCATCAAAAGGAGGACAGAACTTCTTGTGGCCGGCTACATATATCTTCAAACTCATTACTGAATCCGCCTTTATCTTTTTTCAGACATGTATTTACGCTGCCAGCTTCTGTTTTACAATTGAAATACTGATGAAAATTAAACAGAAACAAGTCGGGAATATTTCCCTCGTCAAGGACAAAAAACATCAATCAGACATTATATGACATAAAAAGAAACGCGTTTTTATCGCTCAAACACTCACTTGGTCTGCCCCTACGTCAGAACAGATCCTGATTACGAAAACGGTAACAGGACGCGCTTTCCATAACGTTGATTCATGGAAACGATACGGTCAACCACCCTGTCGGGCGTGAGACCGCTGATTGGCGCAGCACCTTCCGGCCCCGGAGCCGCAATCCAGTCGGCACAGGGACCAGACGGTGCGTATTCGCTACTGCGAGACGGCCCAAAGAGACCCAAAGTTGGCGTACCGGCTGCTGCGGCCAGATGCATCAGACCGGAATCATTGCCGACAAAGTACGAACAGCGCTGTAACATCGCGGCAGTTTCAGCGAGAGAGAACCGACCACCCGCGTCGATCGCACCGGGAATAGCCAGAACCGGGGCCGCCAGGGCGCGTTCCGTTTCACCGGGACCGTAAAACACCGCCAGCTTTCTCTCGGGAAAAATCTTTTCAAGACGGGACCAGAGTTCCACGAAATACCGCGCAGGCCAGACCTTCCCCTCCCAGTTGGCGGTCGGACCAAATGCGATCACATCCGCGTCGCCCAGGATCGCCTGCGCAACATTCCGGTCTTCCTCACCTGTCCAGACAACAGGCATCGGCGGCGGAGACAGCGACAGCACCTCACCAACATGGGCAATACGCGGTCCGGACCGACGTCCTCCCCGCATGATCCGCCGGGCGCGTGTCCGCAGCAACAGACTGATGGCTGACCCTCGCAGATCGACAATCAGATCCCACCGCGTTCCGACACACTGTTTCCACAGATCGAACCAATGCAGATCGTAAGACCGCTTGCTCACCACGATGACACGGTCCAGCTGCGGCATGCGCTGAAACAGTCCGGCCGCAACAGGACCGCAGGCGATCGTAAATCTTGCGTCAGGATGCGCGTGAATCAGATAGTTGAGCAGCCCCGTTGAAATGACGGCATCCCCGAGGCGTGTCGCGGTGATGAAGAGGATGCGCATCATGGACTGGCTCCCAATTCAGCGGTTCAATCTTCCCAAAGGAAACGACGGAACCGCTGTGCGAGGGGATTACGCAGAGAGAGCTTCCGCCACGTCTTCGGGCAGATCGAAGTTGGCGTAAACATTCTGAACGTCATCGTTATCTTCAAGAACGTCCAGAAGCTTCAGAACCGTGCGGGCCTTTTCCTCATCAAGAGAAACCGAGTTCTCTGGACGCCAGTCCAGTTTCGCCGACAGCGGCTCGCCGAATTTCGGCTCCAGAACGTCACGCACCGCAAAGAAGGATTCAACTTCGCAGGTGATCTCGTGCGTTTCCTCGGTCGAAACCACGTTATCCGCTCCAGCTTCAATCGCAGCTTCCAGCATTTCGTCTTCACTGGCGACGCTGGCCGGATAGGTGATGACACCCAGACGTTTGAACATGAAGGAGACGGAGTTCATTTCTCCAAGCGAACCGCCATATTTGGAAAACGCAGCGCGAACCTCGCTGGCCGTGCGATTACGGTTATCGGTCAGCGCCTCGACGATTACAGCAACACCAGCCGGACCGTAGCCTTCATAACGGATTTCGGCGTAATCATCGCCGCCGCCTGCGCCCGTCGCCTTCTTGATGGCCCGCTCGACAGTGTCCTTCGGCATGTTGACTTCACGCGCTGCGGAAATCGCCGCACGCAGGCGAGGATTGGCGGCGGGGTCCGGCAGACCTGAACGGGCAGCCACGGTGATCTCACGGATCACCTTGGCAAACTGCTTGGCGCGCTTGGCGTCCTGAGCGCCCTTGCGGTGCATGATGTTCTTGAATTGCGAATGGCCTGCCATCTCGCTGTCCTCGTTCTGACTAATGTATCTTGATGAGTATCGGCTTATACGCGGCCGGACCGATGGGGACTGGCGTCCACCAGAAAGCTCCCCGAGCCACTTTCAGTGGTCAGGGAAAAATTCCTGCTATTCCGGCAATATCAGCGTCCCGGAGGATGTCCTGAACGCGCCTCAGACATGGCGTCCGTGACAGTGCTTGTATTTCAGCCCCGAACCGCACGGGCAGAGTGAGTTGCGCGGCGTCTCACCCCATGTGGACGGATCGTCCGGCAGAATGGCGCCGCTTGTCGGTGGTTCCGCAGTCACGGCTGCAGGTGCGCCCGCATACTGCGCTGGCTCCGAGGAATAACCTTCGACGTGAGGATCGGGATGAAATTCCCCAATTCCCTCAAGAGGATGCGGCTCCGGCGGTGGCGCCATCTCCACACGGGCCAGAAGCGTGATCACGCGCTCACGCATCTCATCAAGCATGAAGGTGAAGAGCTGGAAGGCTTCGTGCTTGTATTCGTTCAACGGGTCTTTCTGACCATAGGCCCGCAGACCGATACCCTGACGAAGCTGGTCCAGTGCATGCAGATGCTCTTTCCAGACGGAATCGAATGTCGTCAGCAGAATCTGCTTTTCCAGATATCGCATGATATCCGGACCAAAATTCGTGGTCCGGACAGCCTGCGCCTGCGCCGCTGCATCTTCGATCCGTGCGGCGACCTGCTCCTTGTCCATCCCGTCTTCCGTCGCCCATTCGGCAATCGGAAGATCGAGATTGAAGATGCGCTTCACCTCTTCCGTCAGTTCGGCTGTCTGCCACTGCTCGGCAAAAGCCTTTTCAGGAATGTAGCGGTCAACAAGAGAGAGGATCAGTTCCTCACGCATTTCCACGATGAGCGAGGCGACATCTTCCTGCATCATGAATTCACGGCGCTGGGCGTAAACTTCCTTGCGCTGATCGTTCATGACGTCGTCATACTTGAGCGTGTTTTTGCGCATGTCGAAGTTGCGGGCTTCGACCTTCTTCTGCGCGCGCTCAAGGGCCTTGTTCAGCCACGGATGTACGATCGCCTCGCCGTCCTGCATGCCCATCTTCTGGAGCATGCCGGTCATGCGATCAGATCCGAAGATCCGCATCAGGTCATCCTGAAGCGAGACGAAGAACCGTGAGTTTCCGGGGTCACCCTGACGACCCGCACGACCACGAAGCTGGTTGTCGATACGCCGGCTCTCGTGACGTTCGGTGCCGATCACATACAGACCGCCCGCAGCTTTCACGATGGCCTGATTCTTCGCCACTTCATCACGGATGGCCTGCTCGGCAGCCTCACGCTCGGCGGGGTCGGTGATGTGGTTCAGTTCCTGCTGAATCCGCATCTCGACATTGCCGCCGAGTTTGATGTCCGTACCACGACCCGCCATGTTCGTGGCGATGGTGATCGCACCCGGCGCACCCGCCTGCGCCACGATCGCGGCTTCCATCTCATGGAAACGCGCATTGAGCACATTGTGCGGAATGTTGTTCCGCTTCAGCAGCGCGGAAAGCGCTTCACTTTTCTCGACCGAGGTGGTGCCGACAAGGATGGGCTGTCCGCCTTTATGGACTTCCTCAACCAGCTTGACGACGGCGGCGAACTTCTGCGGCTCATCAAGATAGATCTCGTCGTCGGTGTCCTTGCGGGCGACCGGGAGATTGGTCGGAATCTCCACCACGTCGAGCTTGTAGATTTCAGCGAACTCGTCCGCTTCCGTCATCGCCGTGCCGGTCATGCCGGACAGTTTGGGGTAGAGACGGAAATAGTTCTGGAAGGTGATGGAGGCCAGCGTCTGGTTTTCCTGCTGGACCTCGACATGCTCCTTCGCCTCAAGCGCCTGATGCAGGCCGTCCGAATAACGACGGCCATCCATCATGCGCCCCGTGAACTCATCAATGATGGTCACTTTGCCGTCGCGGACGATGTAATCGACATCCCGCGAGAACAGCGTGTGGGCACGAAGGGACTGCAGCACATGGTGGACAACCGCCACGTTCTGCACGTCATAAAGGCCTCCGTCGCTGAGCACACCGGCTGTGCGCAACAGCTCTTCCACCTTGTCTGAGCCTGCTTCTGTCAGGATTGCCGTACGAAGCTTCTCGTCCTTGTCGAAGGTCGCAGGATCACGGACCAGTTCGGCCATGACCGTATCCACGGCACGGTAAAGCTCGGAACTATCTTCCGCCGGACCGGAGATGATCAGCGGCGTCCGGGCCTCATCAATAAGGATGGAATCGACTTCATCGACGATGGCATGATTGAAAGGCCGCTGGACCATCTCTTCCAGCCGGTATTTCATGTTATCGCGGAGATAGTCGAAGCCGAATTCGTTGTTCGTGCCGTAGGTGATGTCGCAGGCATAGGCTGCGCGACGCGCCTCATCCGGCAGGTTCGGCACAATCGTGCCGGTCGTCAGACCAAGGAAGCTGTACAGCCGGCTCATTTCTTCAGCGTCGCGGCGGGCCAGATAGTCGTTGACCGTGACGACGTGCACGCCCTTGCCGCTCAGCGCATTAAGATAGACAGCGAGCGTTGCGACGAGCGTCTTACCCTCACCGGTCCGCATTTCAGCGATTTTGCCAGCATGAAGCACCATGCCGCCAATAAGCTGCACGTCAAAATGACGCATGCCGAGCACGCGCTTCGAGGCTTCGCGGCACACGGCGAACGCTTCGGGCAGCAGACCGTCCAGCGTTTCACCCTGAGCCAGACGCTCCCGGAACTCTACCGTTTTATGGGCAAGAGCGGCGTCATCCAGCGCAGCGACATCTGGCTCGAGCGCATTGATTTCAGGTACACGGCGCTGGAACGCTTTGAGCGAACGGTCATTGGCAGTGCCGAAGAGGGCGCGAGCAAGCGAGGCGAACATGAAGACCTTTCCGGAACAGCACACCCGGAGCCGACCCCGCGTTCCTGCCCTGCATCTGAAGCACAGACAGGGACCGAAAAGCCGACGGTGTGCGCTCCCTCAGATAAAGCCGCCACTGCTCAGGGTCAACCGATGCCCCCGATACGCCCTCCGGAAAGTGGCTATTTCTTAACAAAACAGACTTACGTCATGCCCTTGCGGGTGTCTTCCGGGTCGGCCATGATGCGCCCATTCTGTTCACACTGGGTTTCTTACTGATGCGTTTTTCCAGCTCGGGCACGTTTTTTGCAGCGACAGCCCTGTTTGCTTCCACCCTCCTTTCCTCCGTCTGTGTTCACGGCGCGCATGCAGCTGATGCTGCCGCCCCCACAGCACCCGCAGCCGGTGGCGCTGCTACCCAGTCTGCTCCGGCCCAGACGCCGATGGATCCGAACAGCGTGATCGCCACGGTCAATGGCGAGAAGATTACGCTCGATGATATTCGCAAGTCGGCAGCCAACATGCCGCCGCAGCTTCGCCAGCTGCCGCAGAACATGATTTTCCCGATGCTGGTCAATCAGGCTGTGGATCAGAAAGCGATCCAGATGGCCGCCCGCAAGGACGGCCTGCAGAACGACGCTGAAGTGAAAACTGCAATGGAGACCGCCGCAAATACGGCTCTCCAGAATGCGTGGCTGTCCCGGCAGGTCGTGCCGCAGCTTACGGATGCGGCGATCCATGACTATTACCTGAAGAACTACGCCAACAAGACTCCCGAGAAAGAGGTGCATGCCCGCCATATTCTCGTGAAGACCGAGGCTGAAGCTCAGGACGTCATCAAGAAGCTCAAGGGCGGCGCCAACTTCGGCACGCTGGCCGAGAGCCTCTCGACCGACAAGGGTAGCGCCAAGAACAATGGCGGCGACCTCGGCTGGTTCAAGAAGGGCGACATGGTTCCGGCGTTCTCTGACGCCGCCTTCAACATGAAGCCGGGAACCTACAGCCAGACACCGGTGAAGAGCCAGTTCGGCTATCACGTGATTCAGGTTCTGGCCGATCGCACGGTGCCTGTGCCGAAGGAAGACGAAGTCAAGGACAAGATCCGTCAGCAGCTGATCCAGCAGGATGTCCGCGCTGCGGTTGAGAAGGCGACTTCCGCTGTGAAGATCCTCCGTTTCGGCCCGGATGGAAAGCCGGTCCCTGAGGGTGCGCAGCCCGCTATCGCTGGCAACCCGACAGCTTCTCCCGCGAAATAATCAGTCGGGAGCCTTATGGCCTCCCCTGACGGCTTGCGGTAAAGACAAAGGAAGAACGTCTCCTCGGCGTTCTTCCTTTTTTGTTTACATATTCTCTTCCCGATTTCAGGAATCCCGTTTCCTGCCGTTCCCATCCCTGCACCAAGGTTCGTCACCGATGGCCAAGCCTCTGCCCGTCTCTCCCCTCGCCTCGCCTTTGCCTGCCCTCGGCACTGTTCCGGGCGTGCGCCTTGGCGCTGTGGCCGCAGGCATCCGATACAAGGGACGTACGGATCTGGTCGTCGCAGAATTCGATGCTGGAACGACAGTCGGTGGTGTGTTCACCAAGTCAAAATGCCCCGGCGCGCCGGTGGACTGGTCACGCACGGCGCTCAAGGGCGGTCTGGCGCGAGCGCTGGTGGTCAATGCCGGTAACGCCAATGTCTTTACCGGCAGGGCTGGCGTTGAAACCTGCCGCGCCACGGCGGAAGCGGAAGCCGGGCTCGCGGGTTGCCCGGCCACGGAAGTCTTCCTTGCCTCCACCGGCGTCATTGGTGAAGTGCTCCCGGCCGAACGGATCACGGCAGCTCTCCCCGCCCTTCACGCTTCCCTGACCGAAGACGGCTGGGAAGCCGCAGCCCGCGGCATCATGACGACCGACACCTTTCCCAAGGCGGCTGTTCGGAAAACCGAGATCGACGGGGTAGCAGTCACCATTCAGGGCATCGCCAAGGGAAGCGGCATGATCGCTCCCGACATGGCGACGATGCTCTCTTTCGTCGCCACAGATGCAGCATTACCCGCTGCTGTCGTGCAGGCCATGCTGTCCTCCGGCACAGCCCACAGCTTCAATGCCATCACGGTCGACTCGGACACCTCGACCTCCGACATGGTGCTGCTTTTCGCAACGGGAAAAGCCGGCAATCAGGCCGTGACCAACGCTGATGACGCCCGCCTTGCCGCCTTCCGCGAAGCCCTCAACGACCTGCTTCTCGAACTGGCGCTGATGGTGGTCCGCGACGGTGAAGGCGCCACGAAGCAGATCCGTGTCCGCGTGACAGGCGCTGTATCCGATCAGTCAGCCCGCGCCGTTGCGAAGGCCATTGCAGACTCCCCGCTGGTCAAGACGGCCATCGCCGGGGAAGACGCCAACTGGGGACGCGTCGTCATGGCTGTCGGTAAATGCGGCGAACCGGCAGACCGTGATCTGCTGGCTGTTGCGATCGGTGGTGTCACCATCGCCAGCAAGGGCACGGTTGTCGAAGGTTATGATGAAACACCGGTCGTTGCCCACATGAAGGGGCAGGATATCGATATCGACGTGGATCTGGGTCTCGGCGATGGCAGATCCACCGTCTGGACCTGCGATCTGACGCATGGCTACATCGATATCAACGGCTCTTACAGGAGCTGAACCATGTCTGACTCTCTTCCTCCCGGCTGGGGTGCGCCTCCTGTCCAAACAGGGATTATCGGGGGTGACGGCAGTCTGACACCTGATGGCCGGATGCTGGCTTATGCCGGTTTCTGGGTTCGCACAGCCGCCGCCGTGCTGGATTACTTTCTGCTGAGTGTCGTCAGTCTTGTCGTCGGCATCTTCACGCTGCCGACCGTTCGACTGGAAGAGTGGCAGGGTGACACCCCGTCCTATCAGGTGGCCTTCCGTGACACTGATTTCTATTCCAGTTTTCACATGCCGTGGCCGCATGTGGAGGTGCATGACACGGGCACGCATTTTCTGCTGTTCCAGCTGATCTACTTTGTCGTGCTCGAAGCCTCACCGCTCCGCGGCACGCTTGGGAAGCTGGTTCTAGGGCTGCGCGTCAGCGATCTGACAGGAAACCGCATCTCGCTGCTGCGATCCCTTGTCCGTAATCTGGTCAAAATGTTCGTGTCTTTTCCCGTCCTGTTCATTGGCGTGATCATGGTCGCCTTTACGCCGCGTAAACAGGGTCTGCACGATATGGTCGCACGCACATTGGTATTGCGTCGGGAACGTGTCGTGCGCTTTGACGGCGCTGGCTGACTCCATTCCTGATCCGGGCTTCTCTTGATCCGGCTCGGGAAGACTCGTACCAAAAAACAAACAATAAAACCCAGATGAGGTGAATACAGGATGCAGGTGAATAACGCGGATCATCGTTCCATCACCCCGGTCATTGAGCGATCATCATCGCGACGAAACCTCTCCCTGAGCACTCTGATCTGCTGGCTCTTTGCCGCTACTCTGCTGATATTTCCCGTCGCGCACAGCGCACTGGCGGCTGACAGCAAGGCTGCCGCTGCACCGGCATCCTCGGGCAATACGGCTGCACTTTCTCCCAAGGAAGCGCAGCAGTTGCTGAATGTGCTGAACGACCCGAAGCAGAGAGACAACTTTACCCAGACGCTTTCGCTCATGGCGAAAGGGGTTTCCGCGACACCGGGGGCTGCGAAAGCGCCGGCTCCGGCAGCGACAGGCGATGATGCCGTGTTATCCCAGAACGCCGTGGTTCTCCACAGCGATCTGATGTCCAGCGTTTCCTCTCTGAAAGGAAGCCTGCGGGGCTATCTTGGCAATTTTCTGGGACTGTTCTCTGACCTGAAAACGGTCGGAAAATGGTTCGACGCGGAAATTTCCAACCCACAGACCCGCGCACTGCTTCTCGGTACATTCTGGCGGGCCGGACTGGTGATTGCTGTCGCCATGCTTGTCGAATGGGGAACATCACTGGCCCTTCGCAAACCCTTGCGGACAGTGACTCTCCGTGCGGAAGAGCGTGAGAAACGGGAAAACGGATCCGTATCGTCGGAGGACAAGCCTGATGCCGACATTGCGAAAGATGAGGCCGATCAGAACGCCGACATAAAAGCAGCGGCTCTGGCCAAGGCGAACGGTGACCAGAAGGAAGAAATCAACACACTCAAAACCCGTGCGGATGATCAGCGTCGCCAGATTGAAACACTGAAATTCCTGTCCCGCGTACCCTATGCGCTAGGACATTTCGGTCTCAAACTGCTGCCCGTCCTTCTGTTTCTGGGTGTGGCCATGGCGGGCTCGGCTCTCGCCACCGACACAGCGCAGGCGGAAACCGTCACGGAAACCGTGGCAGAAGCCTACGCGGTCGCCCGCTTCCTGTTCGTGCTTCTGGAATCGGCACTGGCTCCACGCTCACCGATGATCCGTCTGGCGCCGGTTTCCGACAGCACGGCGCGCATGCTGACCCGCTGGTGGAACTTCCTTGTGGCCGCGCCATCCATCGTCGTCTGCCTTTCCGTGCTGGGGGGAGAGTTCGATCTCTCCAATCGGGGCACGGAAGCGATGATCCGCGCCGTCATTCTGATCGAGCATATTCTGATCGCCGTCTTCATCTGGCGGCTTCGTCCCATCGTGGCGAAAACCATTGCTCCCAAACAGGCCAAGATCAAGAACGGCTTCTGGTCCTTCATGCTCACGCTGGCGCATTTCTGGTGGATTCCGGCGCTCTTTCTGGATGCGGCGCTATGGCTTGTCTGGGCCGCCCACCTCCGCGGTGGTTACGACTGGATCCTGCGCACGACGTTCCTGACGGTTCTCATTGTCGCCGTGACCCGGCTTCTCGCCGTGCTGGCCTATGGCTGGCAGGACCGCCTGTTCCGCATCGATTCGAGCCTCGCCCAGAAGCATCCTGAAATTCAGGAACGTGCGGACAGATATTATCCCTTCGTGCGTGGCGCACTGACGGCAGTGATCGTGTTCATCGGTTTCATTGGTCTCACTGAATCATGGGGCCTTAACAGCGTTCACTTCTTCTTCTCCAGTCCCCTCGGTTCCCGCCTGCTTGGTGCCGTCGTCACGCTTGCAGTCGCCCTTTCGGTAGCGGCAACGATCTGGGAAGTGGTCAACGCCCTCCTTAATCGTCAGCTGGAAAAGTTCAGCAAGACCGGTCAGGGCATGCGTGCGACCCGTCTGAAGACGGTGCTGCCGATCATCCGCACTGTCATGCTGGCGCTCATCATCATCATCGTGCTGGTCACCAGCCTCTCGCAGATCGGCATCAATGTCGCGCCGCTGCTGACCGGTGCGGGCATCATGGGTGCGGCCATCGCTTTCGGTTCACAGAGCCTGGTGAAGGACTTCATCACCGGCTTCTTCATGCTGGTTGAAGACGCCATTCAGGTGGGCGACTGGGTGACCACGGGTGGCGTTTCCGGCACCGTCGAGCATCTCTCCATCCGGACCGTGCGCGTGCGTGCGATCAACGGAGACCTGCACATCATCCCGTTCTCCTCCGTCACATCCATCGCCAACACCGGACGTGACTTCAACCAGATCATCGTCAATCAGACGGTCGATCTGTCCGAGGATATTCCGCGCGTGGTGAAGGTCATGGCCGACACCCTGAAAGAGATGCGCAAGGAAGACGAGTTCAAGACGATCATCTACTCCGATTACAATGATCTCGGTGTGGACAAGTCTGATTCCAACGGCGCGGTAATTGTCGGCTCCATCAGAACCGCCGCCATGATGAAGTGGAAGGTCCAGCGGGAATTCTACAAGCGGATCGCGAACCGTATGGCGGCCGCGAGCATCAAGTTCTACACTCCGACCTCCTACACGGCGTCCGCACCGGGCACATCTCTCGAAATTTCGGGAGAACTTCATGCTCCGGCTGACGAGCATGAAGTGACCGTCAACACACCTTCCTCGCCTGCGGCCGAACCAGAAAAGCCGGCCGAGAACCCTGCGGAAAAACCCTACCATGACAAAACCTGACGAAGACCTGACCAGAGCCGCGCTCAACAGGATCGAGACGACAACGCGGGACAGGTTCTTCGCACATATTCCGGCAGGGCAGATGGAGGCCCTGCTGGTCTCTTACGGCATGACTGACTGGGAGAACTTTGCCGCAAGCTGGCAGCGGCTCGGCATGGATGTCTATATGGCTGACGGGGGGCGCTATCGCAGACGACGCCATGCCACATTCGCTCTGGCGGACAACAGCATCGTCCGGAAAAAGCACCAGCCCCACTACCAGAGCCGCGATTACAACACGCTGAATGGCGGCATCGAGCGCTGGTTTGATCCGATCGAAAAGCGGATCGGCGAGCATCCGGTCATGAAAGCGGTGCTGTCACTGGTCAATCGGCTGGCGACGGACCTGACGCCTGAGGCTGAGCAGCCGGAAACATGGCATGCGGAAGTGCATCAGTTCAGAATCGAGGCCGGACGGGAGATGAACGGCCAGCCCACTCCCGAGGGTCTTCATCGTGACGGCGTCGACTGGGTGCTTGTCATGATGGTGCAGCGCGAGAATGTAGGGAACGGAACGACCAGCATCCATGACCTGCAAGGCAATGAAGTCGGTAGCTTCACTCTCACCGGCCCGATGGATGCTGCTTTTGTGAACGATCACATGGTCTATCACGGCGTGACGCCGATTCAGCCGATAGATCCGGACCAGCCCGCTTTTCGTGATGTGCTGGTGGTCACGCTGCGTCACCAGTGAGCGACTTCAGAATCTTTTCATAGCGGGGCGGGCACATATCCTGCCCCTGTTTCCGGCCCATCGACAAACGGTCGAGGTCTATCAATTCAATAGGGCAATTCAGTAGGGCCACGCCCCGGAATAATGGGCGGCATGCCACCCTGCTGCGGTCAGAAGCCCGACAAACACCATCGCGCCGACCATCTGGGCCAGTTCCTTGAATGCAGGAGCGTCCATCCTGTCCGTATTCGCAGCATCATTCGTTGCAGGCGGGGTCGCTGCGGCAGGAGGCCCCGGCTTTACGACCAGAATAGGATCGTTCTGCGGGGCCGCCGATGGCGCGGTGGTGTCAGTCGTTGAAATACCTGCTGCATCGCGAGCCGCCTCACTCTGTCCAGCTTCTGCGTCCGACGGGGTTTCTGGCGGCTGCGTTTCCATATGATTACCTCTCTGGTGTCTTCATCGCGTCATGACCTGAAACGTAACTGTATTGCATCCGGTTTTCCATTCACATCCCGCAGTCCGTCTTTCCTCTGTTTTTCCGAAAACCATTTTAACCAAGCCGTAATCAGGTGCCTGCATAGTCAGACGATTGTCTGAATGTAGGTTAAATGTTGCTGCCTGCCATCAAGCGTCATACCCGTCCGTGTCTGCGTTTTTCTTCCATCCTGTCTCTCAGCACGACACTGGCTGTCAGTCTCCTGATATTTCCGGGACCCTCTGCACATGCCCAGAACCTCGATTACAGTACGTTCGAGAAACTATTTAATGAACCCATAACCAGTTCCGCCACAGGCAAGCCGCAACGGGCCAGTGAACTCCCGACAGACATCCAGGTCGTCACCGCGGAACAGATCAGAACATCCGGCGCACAATCTCTTCCAGAAGTCCTGCGGATGGTGCCGGGGGTGGATGTCAGGCGCTACTCCATTCTGGGAGCCAATGTCTCGATCCGTGGAAATGACGCGGCCGGCGGTTCCCGCACGCTGGTGCTCATCGACGGACGACAGGTCTATCTCGATGGTTATAACTACACGGACTGGGGCGCTCTTCCCGTTTCAATTCGCGATATCCGGCAGATCGAAGTCATCAGAGGTCCGAACTCGGCTGTTTACGGCTTTAATGCTTCAGGCGGTGTGATCAACATCGTCACACGCGACCCGCAACACGAGAACAAAAGTTACGTGCATGTTGAGGGAGGCAGCCTCAACGGGTTCGGTGGCGAACTGGTCGCGTCTCATAAGTTCTCAGACGCTTTCGCGGCGAAACTGTCACTCAACGGCCTGAGATCAGACGAATATGAGCGTGGCAGTCGCCGGGACGTTCCGCCCCAGACCAGCAACATCAATGCAGCTCTGGAACTGCGTGGACAGATCTCCCCCGCGTCGAATGGGGTCTGACCGGCACGATTGATCAGGAACGCAGTCCTTTCTGGCTTGATATAGGCTCCTATTTTACATCCCGCCCTCTCTCAAAAAGTCTTGAAGGGCGTCTTGCCGCCGATACCGATTGGGGATTGATTGAGTTCAGGGCTTATCAGAACTCATTCACAAACAAGACGACAGACAATATCCCTGCTATGGGAAGCGTTTTTCCAATCGATTTCGGATATGATCTGGAAACAACGGTCGCGCAGCTTTCCGATACAATTTCGATCAACAATCAGAATGATCTGCGTCTTGGCGTAGAATATCGTTATTCCTCTCTTTCTGGTGCTGAGGCTGGCACAAAAGTTGGTAATGAATACGACATGCTGGCAGCAGGGTCCGCCGTGTGGGATTATCGTATCTTACCGAAACTGACTTTGACGAATGCCTTTCGCATGGATTCCCTTCTGGTTCCATCCGTCAAGAGTCCCAGTCTGGCGGAAGCTCCAGCTTCCGCCGCGCGGCACTACATAGAACCAAGCTTTAACAGCCGCATTCGCTATGACGCAGGTGATCTGGGTACATTCGGACTGAATGCAGCCCGAGGGATTCAGCTTCCCGCGCTCTTTGATTTTGCTCCAACGACAATGCTCGGTCCGGTAGCGGTCATCAACAATCCATCCCTTGCTCCATCGACGACCATCAATGTGGGACTCAATTATTCTCACAGCATCAAGCCATTGAACGGCACTTTATCCGTTGCACTTTTCGCCCAGCGCACCAGCGACATGCTTGGAACACCGTTTGCGTCAAACTACAGCTTCACTCCCCCTGCGTCCCTCACAATGTTTCCGAAAAACTATAATCGGGTCGACGATGCAGGCGGTGAAATTCGTCTGGAAGGCAAAACCGATTTCAATCTTCACTGGGATCTGAGTTACGCCATGGCAGCCGTGCGTGATCCTGATAAATCTTCAATGATCAATTTCCAGCGACAGACACCCGTCAACACTGTCATTGGTGGTTTCGAATATATGCTGGGACCGGTGGAATTCAGCGCCCACGCCAGATGGCAGTCGCACTATCAGGATATTGCTGCCGACTTTTCCACGTTCCAGCTCAGGAATGTTAAAATCAAGGATTTCGTGACTCTGAACGCACGTGTCGGCTGGAAAATTGACAAACATTTTGCGCTGTCACTCAGCGGGCAGCAGCTTGGCGATTCCCGGCTCAGAGAAACATCCGGTTTAAGGATTGATCGCCGTATTATTGCCGGCCTGACCGCCGGATTCTGATCAGTTCCATTCTGTCTGACGCTACGACAGTATCTCCGGAACCGCCGAGAGATGAACACTGGCGAGATCCTCCAGAAAAGCTTTCGGTATATCACCCAGATTCTGCCTTTGCCGGGTAACTGCATGGAACGTCACATCGTATCGCAGGGCCTGCATATTCAGAGGGGCCATCAGCCCCTGTTCTTCATACGATTTTGAAAAATGTTGCGGCAGAAAGGCCAGATGATGTCCCGACAGGACAAGCATCGCCAAAGCTTCCATGTTGTCTGCTGTTGCCGTGATGGACTTAGGGCTGGTCGGGAAAATCGACTGTGGAAGCGGGTACGTTCTCCAGCCCCAGTCATACTCCCAGGCTTCGGCCTGAGTGACCTGCCCGGCCCGGGGAAAGAGCGGATGGTCTCTTCCGCAGTAAGCAACCTGCCTTTCGATGAAAAGCGGCGTGAACTGGAGGCTTGGAATCCTGTGCCAGAAATATCCCATCGCTATATCCAGCGTTCTGCTCAGCAGACGCTCTTCCTGTTCGCCGGGTGAACAGACGCGGATATCCAGTCTGACCGCTTCGTCACGCTGCCTGAAGCGTGCAATGGCCTGACTGATGCGGATATTCTCGCTAAACGGCGTATGTCCGATAACACCAATCCGCAGACTGCCGACAAGACGACGATCCATATTACGGGCCTGAACGCTGAAATCTTCAACGGCCCCCACCAGATGACGCGCCAGTTCCGTAAAACGCTCACCTTTTGCAGTCAGCCTAAATCCGCTCCGTCCCCGCTCACACAACCGAAAGCCCAGACGTGTCTCCAGTGTCGCCAACTGGGTGCTGATCGTGGACTGCCCGACATTCAGGATGCTTTGCGCCGTGGAAATCCCTCCCGCATCCACGATCGCCAGAAAAACGCGGATCAGACGCAGGTCCAGATCACTGAGACTACCAAGCATGACACCCAAACATCGATTTTAATCAATGTTTGAATCTTAGATTTGGAATTGGCCCTGTCAATATGCGCGCCATATCATTACGGATACAAATCGTTCTACCCCCAGACATCTCTCAGAGGGGCACTCGATGTCAGCCACAACCACACCTACCCAGGACACGTCCTCCCGTCAGGGAGGGATCGAAACCCGTTCCATCGACTATGTGCCCGAGAACGAGCGCCACGGTCGCGTTGCGGATCAGGGACCATTCTGGTTCCTGGGTAATTTCCAGTTCTTTACAATCGCCATCGGATTTGTCGGCCCCAGCATGGGCCTCTCGCTGGGCTACACGGCGCTGGCCGGAGTCATCGGAATCCTGTTCGGCACGCTGTTCATGGCGTTTCACGCCTCACAAGGCGCGGAACTCGGTCTGCCGCAGATGATCCAGTCCCGGGCGCAGTTCGGCTACCGGGGCGTCTCTCTCGTCCTGATTGGCACGCTGGTCACGTTCATAGGCTTCAATGTTGTTGACACGGTGCTGCTGTCCGCAGGTCTGAACGGGATCTTCGGCTGGAACATCACCGCAGTCACGATCGGCATGGCCATTATCGCCGCCCTGTTCGCCATTTACGGGCATGACTGCCTGCACACGATCTTCAAGCTCTGCTTCTACGTCTCCCTGCCCCTCTATATCATTCTGACGGGAGCCATCCTGACCGGACATGCAGGAGGCAGTGCGCCCACAATCGTCGGGTTCAGCTGGGTCGCCTTCATCGGGCAGATCGCAGCCAGCGCCAGCTACAACATTACTTACGCGCCGTATGTTTCCGACTATTCCCGCTATCTACCTCGCAACACCCGTCCGGCTTCCATCATCATGGCCGTGATGTTCGGCGCATCCTCCTCGGCTATCTGGCTCATTACGCTCGGAGCATGGCTCGCAACCCGCCTCGGCGCTTCAGACGGACTGGTCGCCCTGCATCAGGCCGGCGACTCTGTCTTTCCGGGATTTGGATCGATTGTGTCTCTTGCGTCCGTCGTCGCCCTGATCGCCACGATGGGTCTCAACGCCTATAGCTGCATGCTGACCATCCTGACCGGGATAGACTCCTTTCGTCCGCTCAATCCGACACGCAGCGCCCGTATTCTGACCGTGATTGCAGTCGCGGCAATCTGGACCGGACTGTCGCTGAAATGTCCTTCCGACGCCATCGGGCTGCTTTTCGCGACCCTGACAGTCATGCTGTATCTGCTGGTGCCGTGGACTGCGGTCAATCTGGTCGATTATTTTCTGGTTCGCAAAGGCCGTTACGCCATCACGAACCTCTTCATGCCCGGTGGCGGAATCTACGGCATGTGGCAGTCCCGTGGCCTGCTGGCCTATGCAATCGGGTTCATCGTCACCATCCCGTTTGCCGTGCTGCCTGACATCTATACGGGTCCTATCGCCGAGATGCTGGGCGGTGTGGATATCGGATGGCTCGTTGGACTTATCGTCTCCGGCAGCGTCTACGCGTTGCTGAGCAGATCTCTTGATCTCAAGGCGGAAGAAACAGCCATTGCGAAAAGCGAGGCTGAACTCAAATCCATGCAGGTCGCTATTCCGACAGAAGCCTCGGCTGTCCCCGTCATGGATGACGTGTGGAAATAAGCCCTCCAAGGCTGACGACTGACGTTACGATCAGTCGTCAGCCCTGACCCTCCGGTTCTGCTTGATTCCAGACCGATGGGCCTTGCCATCCAGACGCCGCTGTCGGGCGGCGCGTCCCGGTCTCGTCGCGACACGAAATGCGGGACGATGGGCCGCCTGTCTGATCAACTCGATCAGGCGCTGGATGACATCTTCACGGTTTCTCTGCTGGCTGCGAAAGCGTCTTCCCGTGATGACGATTGCCCCATCACGTGTCGCCCGTGTTCCCGCCAGTTCCAGCGCTTTAAGGCGGATACGTTCCGGTATGCCCTGCGCACTGATCAGATTGAAGCGCAGCTGGGCAGCCGTCGCCACCTTGTTCACGTTCTGACCACCGGGACCCGAAGCCAGAATATAGGTGATTTCAAGATCGTCCTCATCGAGGACCACCCCAGGCAGAATAGTCTGTTTCATATTGCAAACATTTCCAGTTCCACCTGACGGGCCAGTCTCCTGAAACTCACCCGGACGAGATTGCCATCTATTTTACAGCAGAGGCGACGCAGGCCCGTAATACGGGAGCACAGGCCGCGTCTTTCCCCTGCCAGGTTGAAGAAGGGCCGGTATAAGCTACTCGTGCGACTTTGCCATCCCTTACGCTTGCGATGACGTGGCAGGCGCCGTTGGTGTTGATGGTCATGGAAATATCAAGAGGTGCGGAAATGGAAAATGTTCCACTGCCGGACTTCTCAATTTTCCAGACAAGGACTTCCTGATCATCCCTTGTTTCATCCTGGTCCGGCACACCTGCGCACGCCACAAGATCTGAACGGGAGACCCCGATCAGATCATGCTGCGCTTCTGAGGGAATTGTTGTGCATCCCCCACAACCAAGACACAGCACACAGAGTAAAAGGGATGTCTTCACTTCCTTTTATCCCAGTAGGTCTCGTCCTGTTTCTTCTTCATCCAGATAAAACAGGTCACCAGTCCGGCGTTGATGAGTGTTGCACTGATCGCCCCCAGACCACAGAACACGGCCCAGTCAGGCATTCGCCATATCCTGCGTTTCCATGCCGGCCAATCGGGATCCCCCACTGAAACGTCTCCGCCACGTTGCAGAAGAACGGGCGCAATAGACTTCCATGTCCCGCCGTTGTTTCAGAAGTCGCTTCAGACGCTCATGTTCATTTTCATTCCAGATCGAATACAGACCCTGCGCCATATCGGCGGCGTCAGTCGGATTTCGGTGCGCGTAATGACCGATCCAAGGGAGTTCAGACGACACCAGCACCGGAACACTCATGGCCATCGCATCGGCGGCAACAATGTTGAATGTTTCCGTAAAAGAGACCTGCATGAGGATATCGATCTCAGATAGCACCGACAGAAACTCTGCATGAGGCATCCAGCCATGCTCGACCAGTTCGTGATCTGATCGTGCGAAGAGTTCACGCAGGTTTTTCAGGACGGGACTTCCCTGCCCTTCCACACGGGTTGCATTGATGTGGAAGCGCAGAACCGAACCAATGGACTCAGCAAACGCAATGGCGGCGATCGCCTGTGTCATATGATTTTTTAGGGGACGCACAGCCCCGAAACAGCCGATATTGGCGACACCCTGCTGGCGGGCATGAGGAGCGATGTCACATAAACGCGGGACCGGGTAAACATTCGGTCCATAGGTAATGCCGGACGGGTCCAGTCCACACCCCATCGCCACGACCGCCATATCCGACACGGCGCGGGGCGCATTGCACATGACCTCCACGCCACGCTGCAGATAATCGACGGTCCAGCCAAAGGCGATGCCTTCATTGGCAAGAAATGGCGTTTCCGAGTGATCCCTGACGATCCACTGAACCTGCGGATGCAGCTTTTTCAGAATATCGAATTTGTCCGGCACAACCCAGAACGCTTCGATGATCACATGAGTGGGCCGGTAGGCTGTGACTTCACGATCAATCGCGTTGTTATCTGCGACTTCAACGGACTGTGCTTCAATGCCATTGGAATTGAGCATATCCACAACGAACCGGACAGAATTTGAAAGACCTGATTCACGCGAACCGTAGCCCCAGTGACCTTCACGGGACTTCAAAATAAACAGAAGACGATTTTTCATGTATATTATGACTTATTAAAAATTAAACTTACAAAAACACCAACAAAACCACCTATCCAGAGACCGAAAATAAAACTGACCATCAACACTATTCTTTGCATTAAGAAATGAAATAAATTTATCAGGAATGACTTCCAGGCATATAACTGGCGGCTCAATTACCCGTTTTCTATAACTGTCCCTTACGCAGAGACCGAGTCATTCCGGTTTCAAAAACTGACTGAATAATGGCCAGAAGAAACGGATCATCCTTAACGATCAGGATGACGCTTTCCGGCATGGATTGCTTTCTGAGTGTTCCCAAAATTGACGGGGCATCACGGCGCCAGCCAAGGCGGATGCTGCTGCATTTTCAGAAAAAACACATGATAAAATGCAACTTTATGCATCCTGATACGCTCTGCAAAAATCTACAGGAGACTTTCCATGCGTTCTACTCTCTTTGCTCTTCTTGCTCTCTCAGTCGCCTGCGCCGGACTGACAGCCTGCAAGCCGCACGAACGGACTTTTGGTGAAAAAGTGCGCGACACCGTCGATCCACCAAAAGGCCCGCTTGAGAAGGCTGGCCGCGCAGTGGACCGTGCGACTGACAAATAAACAGGAACTCAGGAGGCAGCGATCAAATTCTGCCTCCTGAACAAACATTAGAACGCTGACAGAAAATAATGTCTTATATATTTAAATTGTATTTTTGACGTATCTATAAAATTGAACAGCAATAGATTTAATATTTTACAGGAAATATTTTACTTATATTTCTAATGAGAGACCGCATACCACTCTCATAGACAATTTTATAAATCCGCAGCAAACGACGAAAACGTCTACCTCATCGGGAAACCGTAACTTCTTTCGTCACGATACGCCGAGGCTTAGGACAGCAGGATTGCTCAGCCTGCCAGCGCGCATCCCTGATCACAATGACAAAGCCCAGGATCAGCGGCAGAACGAAAAACATGAAAACAGCGATGAGCATGGAAACCAGACCCTGCCATTCCATCCCGTTCCTCCTCGCGCCTATGCTAGAAACGCTGGAAGATACCGGAGTTTCTCTCTTCTGTCATATCAAGTTTATTTGCCCTCTCCGAAAGAGGCGTCAGGGGAGCGCATGCAGCGTCTCCCCTGACGGTTTCACCTCACGGACGGCCGACTGACTGGTAGTCCAGACCGGCGGCGCGCATCGCCGCCGGATCAAAGATGTTACGCAGGTCGACGATAACCTTGCCGTTCATGGCTTCCGCAAGAGCTTTCGGCGCAAGCGCACGGAAGACATTCCACTCCGTCAGCACGACCAGCGCATCCGCACCCTTGGCGGCGTCAAGAGCATCGGTGCAATACGTCGTGGTCGGCGGCAACATCGGGGCAGCCACCTCCATGCCAACCGGATCAAACGCCCGCAGCTTTGCGCCCGCTTCAGCCAGACGATGCAGGATGGGAATCGACGGAGCTTCACGCATATCGTCGGTCTCCGGCTTGAAGGTCAGACCGAGAACAGCGATCGTCTTGCCTTCCGCCGAGCCACCACAGGCCGCAATGATGCGACCAGCCATGCCGATCTTGCGGGCGTCGTTGACCTGCACGGTCGTCTCGACCAGACGACAGGGGCTTCCTGCTTCCTGACCAATACGCGACAGGGCCAGAGTGTCCTTCGGGAAGCAGGAACCACCGTAACCCGGACCCGGATGCAGGAACTTGCGGCCGATACGGCCATCAAGACCCATGCCCTTGGCCAGATCGTGCACATCCGCGCCCAGCTTCTCACACAGGCTCGCCATCTCGTTGATGAAGGAGATCTTCATCGCAAGGAACGAGTTGGAAGCGTATTTCGTGAGCTCCGATGTCTCCAGCGTCGTGAAGAGCAGCGGCGCTTCAATCAGGGACAGCGGACGATAGACCTTGCGCATGACCGCTTCAGCCCGGGCGCCGCCATCAGGCGCAGCCTTGTCGAGACCGATGATCACACGATCCGGACGCATGAAATCGCCGATTGCGCTGCCTTCACGCAGGAACTCGGGATTGGATGCGACGTCGAAATCGGCGTCAGGACGCGTCGCCCGGATGATTTCGGCGATACGGCGGCTGGTGCCAGCCGGAACCGTCGATTTTGTCACGACAACCGCATAGTTGGTCAGCGAACGAGCGATCTGCTGTGCGGCCGCGTGGACATACTGCATGTCCGCCGCGCCATCGCCATTCCGTGGCGGCGTGCCGACAGCAATAAATACCGCTTCAGCGTCTTTTACCGCAGCCGCAATGTCATCACCGAAAGACAGGCGTCCCGCCTGCATGTTCGATTCGACCAGCTTGTCGAGACCTGGCTCATAAATGGGAATCTGGCCTTTCCGCAGAGCGGCCAGTCGAGCCGGGCTGTTTTCAACCACAGCCACTTCTATTCCGAATTCCGCGAAACACGCAGCCGAAACAAGGCCGACGTAGCCTCCCCCGATCATTGCAATACGCACCGAAGTCTCCTCCCGATTTTCCGGGCCTGTCATCAGACGAACAGGGCGCCCGCCCGAAATCGTTCAGACTTGAACCTGTCCGGTCCCTCGCGGTCAAGGCCGGAACGAAAGAGTTTCATGAAGAAACCTCAGGGCACACACGCAGTCAGGACACACCCGGAATAAAAGCGAATTTTGACGCCATCCGGCTGGCGGGCTACGGCTGTATGGCTCTAAATGGTTTCCCCCAGTGCAAAACCTGCACATTCCAGAACCAAGGACCGACCGCACCGGATGAACACCCTGCTTGATCTTGTCGCCCTGCTGGGCCGAACGGTGTTTGTCGTGACACGAGGGGCCGGTTCCATTGGCCTGTTTGCGCTGGAAGGAATTTCCTGTTTTTTCCGGCCACCTTTTTACTGGCGGGTCTTTCTTCGGTCACTGCTGGATACCGGCTTTCTGTCCCTGCCGGTCGTCGCACTGACCGCCCTGTTCTCAGGCGGCGTGATCGCACTCCAGTCCTACACCGGTTTCGCGCAGTATCACGCACAGAGCGCCATCGCGAATATCGTGGTGCTGGCGGTGACACGTGAACTTGGCCCCGTCATGGCGGGCCTCATGGTAGCCGGTCGCGTGGGCGCGGCCATGGCGGCGCAGATCGGCACCATGCGGGTGACGGACCAGATCGACGCCCTGACGACTCTCCGCACCCATCCGATGAAATATCTCGTGGCGCCACGCCTCGCAGCCGGTGTGATCGCTCTGCCCCTGCTGGTGGTGGTGGCCGATATTCTCGGTGTCGCAGGCGGTTTTACAGTGGCGACAGTCAAGCTCGGTTTCGCGCCGGATAATTATATCGCCGCCACCATGAACGCCCTGAAAACCGAAGATGTCATGGTCGGACTGGTGAAAGCCACCGTGTTCGGCTTTCTCATCACCCTGATGGGCTGTTATTACGGCTACACAAGCCGCGGCGGCGCAGAAGGCGTCGGTAGCGCCACAACCGCCGCCGTGGTCTCCGCGTCGATCCTTGTGCTCGCCTTCGATTACCTCCTGACAGATCTGTTCTTCGCGCAATGACAGAAAATCCTTCATCCGCACCGAAAATCCGTATTCGCGGGCTCCGCAAGGCCTTCGGCTCGAAAGTCGTGCTCGATGGCGTTGACCTCGACGTGCCGACAGGAACCTCTTTCGTGATTATCGGCGGTTCCGGGTCGGGAAAATCCGTTCTGCTCCGCTGCATTCTGGGGCTCATCCAGCCGGATGAAGGGCTGATCGAGATTGACGGCGTGGACGTACTGCGTGCGCCCCGTCGTGAGCGCGAAGAACGGATCGGCGAAATCGGCATGCTGTTCCAGAACGCCGCCCTGTTCGACAGCCTGTCGGTCTGGGAAAACGTTGCCTTCGGCCTGCTGGCTCCCGAAGCCACCAGACATTCGGAAAAGCATCCCCGCCTCTCGCGCACCGAGGCGCGGGCACGGGCAAACGCGGTGCTGGAACAGGTCGGGCTTGATTCTTCTGTCGGCGATCTTTCTCCCTCCGAACTGTCTGGCGGCATGCAGAAGCGCGTCGGACTGGCCCGCGCCATCGCTGATCGGCCTGAGATCCTGTTCTTCGACGAACCAACAACCGGCCTCGACCCCATCATGGGCGCGGTCATTGACGGGTTGATTGTCGATTGCGTGAAAACGATGGGATCGACCGCCATCGCCATCACGCACGACATGGCTTCCGCGCAACGGATCGGCGACGAGGCCGCCATGCTGTATCAGGGCAAGCTGGTGTGGCAGGGGCCGGCCACCTCGCTCATGCATTCAGGCAACGCCATGGTGGATCAGTTCACGCACGGTCGTCGTGAGGGTCCGATCTCCATGGAACTCCGCCGCTAGAACGTGTTCCTTTTCAGCCGAAGTTTGTCGTCATGAGTCGTCCGCTCAACGTGATCGGCCTGATGAGCGGCACCTCGCTGGACGGCGTGGATGCCGCTGTCATCCGCACGGACGGCGTCACGGTTTTTGAGCATCGTCCTTCCCTGTCGCTGTCCTATGACGCCGATCTCCGTCAGTGCGCCCGCGCGCTTCTGGATCGTGCAGCGCATCTCGCTCCAGACGCTCTTGAAGTTCTGGACGTCGAACGACGCCTGACAGAACGTCATGTCGAAGCCGTCGAAGCATTGCGGCTCCAGACGGGACCTGTCGATCTGATCGGCTTTCACGGCCAGACGATCTACCATGCGCCGGCTCTGCGCCAGACCTGGCAGATTGGTGACGCGGCGTTACTGTCACGCAAGACGCAACTGCCGGTGGCGCATGATTTCCGAAGCGCTGACGTTGCTGCCGGTGGTGAAGGTGCGCCTCTTGCGCCCTGGTATCACGCAGCGCTGTTGCAGAACGCTTCCCGGCCGATCGCGATCCTCAACATCGGTGGTGTGGCCAATGTCACTTTCCTCGGACGGAATGGCGAGATCATTGCCTGCGATACCGGACCGGGCAACGCGCTGATGGATGACTGGGCTCTCCGGCATACAGGCGTGGCCTGTGACACGGACGGCGCGCTGGCCCGGAAAGGACAGATCGATCAGGCCATTCTCGACACGCTGCTGGCCGATCCTTATTTCAGCCGTCCCGCGCCGAAATCCCTTGATCGACAGAGCTTCATCGCGGCTCTCGATGCGGTTTCGGGCTGCTCGCCCGCGGATGGCGCTGCCACTCTTTCCGCTTTCACCATCGCTGCCATAGCACGGACAAGATTTCCTGAAGACCCCGCCGTCTGGTACGTCTGCGGCGGTGGACGCCATAACCCTATCCTGATGGAAGGGCTGCAAAAGGCTCTGAACGCCCCCGTCAGATCGGGGGACAGTCTTGGGTGGAATGGAGACGCTCTGGAAGCCGAGTGTTTCGGCTTTCTCGCCGTGCGGGTTTTACGCCAGCTTCCCCTCTCCGCTCCCGGCATCACCGGAGCCCCTGATTTTCTGTCCGGCGGACGACTTACCTGCGCCGGTCTGACCACACTTCCCCGGTGGATTTCCCTGCCTGATGAAGACTCTTGACGCTGTGAGTGGAGACGCTATATACCCCGCCACGTTGCCGGCGTAGCACAGTGGTAGTGCAGCGGTTTTGTAAACCGAAGGCCGGGAGTTCGAATCTCTCCGCCGGCACCATTTTCCCCGAAAATTAGTTAATCAGATTAGCGTTATGTAGCCGGTTTGTGTGCTTTTGCCACACGTAAACCAAGCTATAAATCCTGACGACGGCTTCTGGTTTTACGCCACGTCCAATGCTCCCTCACCGCCCAGACTTGGTCTTCCCGCCGGAGTAAGGCACAACAGCGCCCCAACGTGCCGAACAACGGAGACGGATATGCGGGTTACAGTCGCTGATGTGCAGAAGATGAAGCAGAATGGCGAACGCATCGCCATGATAACGGCTTATGACTGCTCCTCCGCCCTTATTGCCGAACGTGCCGGTGTTCCTGTCCTTCTGGTTGGCGATTCACTGGGCATGGTCATGCTGGGTCACAGCACGACCCTGCCCGTCACGCTTGACGATATGGAACGGCATGCCGCCGCCGTCATGCGAGTCAGTCAGAAGGCGCTTGTCGTCGCTGACCTACCCTTTCTGAGCTATGCCACCATTGAGGATGCGGTCTCTTCCGCCCGCCGCCTCATGCAATCGTCAGGCGTGCAGGCCGTCAAGCTGGAAGGCGGCAGAAGCATCACACCGCAGATCCGCCGTCTCGTTGACTGTGGCGTGCCGGTCATGGGGCATCTGGGTCTTACGCCTCAGTCACAGCATCAGATCGGCCTGCGCGTGCAGGCCAGGCGTGCGGAAGAAGCGCGCCAGCTGATTGAAGACGCCCTCGCTGTTGAAGCCGCGGGGGCTTTTGCGCTTGTGCTGGAAGTCGTTCCTGCCCCACTGGCCGCCGCCGTGTCTGAAAGAGTCAGTATTCCTGTCATCGGCATTGGAGCGGGAGCCGGTTGCGACGGACAGGTTCAGGTCTGGCACGATCTGCTTGGTCTGTTCGAAGGCCGTCCGCCCCGTCATGCCAAGCGTTTCGCCGATATCGGGGCCGCCATGGAGCAGGCCGTTCGCGCCTATGCCGACGATGTGCGTTCAGGTTCTTTTCCGACGGATGCACAAAGTTCCACGATGAACCCTGATGAACTGGCCGCCGCCCTCGCCTCTCTCGACCATAAAGATCACTGACATGCAGATTGTTTCCACCATTGCCGACGCCCGCAAGATCCGGGCCAGCCTGAATGGAACACTGGGTTTTGTTCCGACAATGGGTTTTCTGCATGAAGGCCATCTCAGTCTTGTCCGGCGCGCGCGGGAAGAATGCGATGCTGTCGCCGTCAGCATCTTTGTAAACCCGACGCAGTTTTCTCCTGACGAAGACCTCAACCGTTATCCACGAGCCCTCGAAAGAGACCTGTCCCTTCTCAAAGAGGCTGGCGTTTCTTTCGTTTTTACGCCTGATGCAGATGAGATTTACCCACCCGGCTTCGCGACAGGCATAGATGTGGGAGAGGTCGCGAAGCCGCTGGAAGGTGCTGTCCGGCCGGGCCATTTTTCTGGCGTCGCCACTGTTGTCACCAAGCTTTTCAATATCATCCAGCCGACAAAAGCTTTTTTTGGTCAGAAGGACGCCCAGCAATGCGCCGTGATCAGGAGGCTGGTCACTGACCTGAATATTCCCGTCGATGTCGTTGTCTGTGATATTGTCCGGAACGAAAGAGGTCTCGCGCTCTCCAGCCGCAATTCTTATCTGACAGGCAGTGAACAGGAACGTGCGCTCCTGCTGCATGACAGTCTCAGAAAAGCTCAGGAGCATATTGCTGCGGGCAAGCGCAATGCCTCGGCAATCAAGACGCTGATTGCCGACATCCTGTCAAAAGATCCGGATTTCTCGGTGGATTATATCAGCGTTGCTGATCCGTCCTCTCTGATGGAACTGGACAGCATTGACGAGGAAGCGCTGATTTCCTTAGCCGTCCGGGTTGGCCATACCCGACTGCTCGACAACATTCTTGTCAGAAAAGAGTGATTGCAGAAATCATTCCAAGGCGGGAAATATTTTTTAGTGCCTCGCTTTTATAAAGGCGGCACTTTTTGAAGCTTTACCAAAAACTTCACCGGGATCTGGAAGGTCGTTTGACAAAACGACCTTCCAGAAAGACCCGAACCTCATTGCTCAGACTGGCAACCAATCATCTCCCCGGCGCCATTGGCCCGCATGGAGCCGAAACGCCAGATCAGATGAGCAAGCGCCATCAGGACCGGTCCGATAAACAGGCCGCTCAGACCCCACGTTTCGATCCCTCCCAGAATGCCAAGCAGCACCCAGACAAATGGCAGACGAATTGATCCACCGATCAGAACGGGCCGGATAAAATGGTCCGCGAGGAACAGAATAACAAAACCAAACACCCCGACGGCAATACCGGCTCCCAGGGAGCCCTTGACGGCAATCAGCAACGCGCTGATGGCGACGGCAACTCCTCCGACCATCGGGATCATTGAGGCCAGAGCAGTAAAGAGACCAAGCAGCAAAGGCTGAGGTGCGCCGGCGATGACGTAAGACACGCCGATGATGACTCCTTCGCCGAGCCCCACAAGCACCAGCCCCGCCATTGCTCCCCGCACGGCGCCAACAAGCTGTTTCTGAGCCATCTGCCCGCGAGCGCCCAGCAGACGCAGAATGAACAGATTGAGATGATCAATCAGCTTTTGACCGCCCCGCAGCAGGAAGAACAGAATAAGCAGAGCAAAGCAGAGGATCACAACAGTATTGGCGACACCGTGACCGACATGTTCAAGTGTGGCCAGAGCCTGTTCCGGATTCAGCTTGTGCACCAGAGCACGCACTCCTTCCGGGTTGGAAAGATTGGTTTGCCACCAATGCTCAATCTGCGCTCTGCCCCACGGCAGTTTTGACAGCCATACAGGCTCGGGAACGCCAGTCTCTCCTGCCTGCCTGATCCACTTTCCTCCCTCCTGCGCTTCTCCTGCGGCAGAGCCGATCAGAAAAGATACAGGGATGACAAACACCAGCGCTATGGCGGAGACAACAGCAAGCGGCAGAACCGTTTCAGCGTGCTTGGGAGACCATTTACGACCAAGCCACTGCATGATCGGCCAGCATACAATGGCGAGGACGCCTCCCCAGACCAGCGCAAGCCGAAACCTGCCCAGAGTGAAAAGCGCCAATCCTGCGATGGAAACCGCAAAGACACCTTGCGCCCAATATTGAAAAGGAGGCCGCGCTGAAGGCTGCTGTTTAACGGACGATAATGCCGCACCATCCTCTTCATCCCGAGACAAAGAAGGAACAGTGCTTTCCGACTTGCACCATGACGATATTCTAGAAAACATTTTCACCAGAGACCTGTTTCTCAAATATAAAAATAGTGGTCAGTTTCTCTTCAATATACATTCAGGCGCTTTATCCTGACCGCATGACTTCGGAAACAGATCACTCCTTATTTCCCGTACCTTTCACTTAGCCATTCACTCCGGGAACTGCTGCTACATGAACATATTCTGAAGAAAAAAGTTCATACCAAGGCAGGCTGCACGCTGGATTTACAGCCTGACAGCATCCTCAGTCTTCAGCAGAAACCTTGTTACAGAGTTATCTCGGGCCGTGTGACCCGTCAGAAGCACCGGGAATTGACCCCAACCAGCCCGGATCAGTGCTTCCGTGCGGGCGAGGTCGGTGCGCCCGCCTTGGGTGCAACGGATGCGCCGGGGGCCAGAACTTCTGGATCAACCGGTTCATCGGTTGTCATGTTTGGATCAGGCGTATGCGTGTCGTCACCCGATGCAGACGCCGGAGCCTGCACAGTCAGACCAAGTGGCCCCGCAAGACGCGGGTGAGTCACAGCTTCGGGGATTGCCGCGAGAGCCTGCAGTGGCACAGGCTTTTCCGGAGCCAACATAGCTGTCAGAGGACCTGCCGCCGGGTTGGCGATATAACCGGCCAGTTGCGAACCGATACTGTCGGACGGGCTTCCCGCGGGAGACCATGTGCGCCGCAACAGGGTAACATAAGCGTCCGGGTCCATCCCCTGATTGACTGCGGCGTTATTGAGAAGTCGGGGAACAAGCCCTGCATCCCGCCAGGAAAAGTCCAGATGCACAATCTGAGGCTGAGGCAATGCCCCCTGTTGCGCGACCAGTTGGGTAAAGTCACCTGCAATGTTCAGATGCCCGAATTCAGGAGCATTCACGTCAAATTCCGTGACATGCGCAATATCCGCTTCCCGATCGACAATCGCATTCAGCACAATCGCTGCATCAAACTTCTCATATCCCAGTGTCTTGATGACCATGGTGCGCGGACCGGTCGGCCAGAGTCTGAAATGGGTGAGACTCTCCGTCACACGGCTTTTCTGACCATCCGTATCGATGTGCAGATGGGCCTTTTCAAACCCGGCGAGACGGTCTTCGGCGCTCCCCGGACCATCCACCTCCCCCTTGAGGAGAAAATCTTCCACGGCAATGGACTGATTGCCGTCGTGAAACAGCAGACCATCGCCTTTCAGATAGGACTGCAACAGACCCGCCAGATCAGAACCATCTGACACCAGTTGTCCCATACTGGCGTCTCTCACGGGGTGATCGCCGTAATGAAGCTGGAGTTTGTTGACGGTCAGCCGGGAAACGCGGCCGGTACCATACTGGTCAAGAATGACATGAGCGGCCCTGAGGCTTTCCAGACCATCGGCCGAGGTCATGACGGCCTGCGTCGCCTCGCCGTGATCCATCATCAGGCTGCTGACCTGATCTTCTGTCGGAGGCGGCAGCATGAGGCCATCCAACGACAGCCGTTTCGCCTGCATGGTGCCGCCTGCGCCCGTAATCTGGAGCGTATAGGCGATGACGTGGTCAAAATGCAGGGAACTGTGATCAGGCGTGCTTTTTGCCTCTGTCGGAGAGCCCACAACAGCCCCGATCAGTTCGATCGTGGCTGCGGAAATGGTCCCGCTGGGGTCTTTCAGGACAACGTCTGTCAGTCGCGCCCCGTGGCTGGTGGGCAGGGCGATCGCCTTACCCCATGTAAAGTCCACGCCTGCCGGCAGATGGGCTTTCGCGTCCTCAAGCGCTTCGATCAGTTCATGATTGGCTTCCCTGTGAACCCAGATCCACCCCGCAGAGCCGAGTCCGATGACCGCCAGAGCGGAAAGGGTGAAGATGGCGCGGCGTGTGGTTTCTCGGTTCATGAAAGACGGCACCCTGTGATCAGCCTTGGTTCCTTTTACATATCAGGGCCTTGCCCCAAGAGCATCAGGAAAAACCATACTCCGGGTTTCTGCGATTTTTCGGGCATCGCACATTGCGGTATCATGTTACCTCATAAAAATAACATTGATGAATAAACAAACAAATCAAAATGGCTATTTTTATACCCGCTTTTCCCTTGACGCCCCTTCCCAGCTTACGCATAAGGCGGCACCCGAACCGCTCAAGATTCCTGGACGGACATATAAACAATGAAAACCACCCGCTCGCTTAAGCCCGCGGAAGTGACGAAGAACTGGATCCTGATCGACGCCGAAGGGCTCGTTCTTGGTCGTCTCGCCACTCTTGTTGCTGCGCGTCTGCGCGGCAAGCACAAGCCGCAGTTCACACCGCACGTTGATTGCGGCGACCACGTCGTCATCATCAACGCTGAGAAGGTGAAGCTCACCGGCAACAAGGTTGACCAGAAGCTTTTCCATTACCACACCGGTTATCCGGGTGGCATCAAGCAGCGCACGATCACGCAGCGCCTGAACGGCAAGCACCCCGGCGAAGTCGTCGAGAAAGCTGTCGAGCGTATGATCACGCGTGGCCCGCTGCAGCGCGCCCAGATGCGCAACCTGCATGTCTATGCCGGCGCCGAGCATCCGCATGACGGCCAGCAGCCAGTGAAACTGGATGTCGCCGCGATGAACCGCAAGAACACCGCCATTGCGAAGAGTGGGGTCTGATCGCCATGTCTGAAACGATTGAACGCACAGGCACGCTCGCCGACCTCAAGGACGTTGCTCCTCAGGTTGTGGCTTCAGAAGCTCCTGTCTACGAAGTAAAGCGCGACGCTCAGGGCCGTTCCTACGCCACGGGCCGTCGTAAAGAGTCCGTCGCCCGCGTCTGGATCAAGCCCGGCAAGGGTGATGTCACGGTGAACGGTCGCCCGATCGGCACCTACTTCGCCCGTCCGGTCCTGCGCATGCTGCTCACACAGCCGTTCCTCGTGACCGACCGTTACAACCAGTTCGACGTTGTCTGCACCGTCGTTGGTGGTGGTCTGTCCGGTCAGGCTGGCGCTGTCCGTCACGGCATCAGCCGTGCGCTGACGCACTACGAGCCGGAACTGCGCGGCGTTCTGAAGGCAGCCGGGTTCCTGACCCGTGACTCCCGTCAGGTCGAGCGTAAGAAATATGGTAAGGCCAAGGCCCGTCGTTCCTTCCAGTTCAGCAAGCGCTGATCCGGAACACGCCTTCCGCCCTGTGCGGAAGGGGGTTTTTGGAAGCCGCCGGCCTTCGGGCTGGCGGCTTTTTCTTTGTCTGGAGAATACAACGTGAGCGGCAAACGGCAGGAAACATTCGACGCGGTCGTCATCGGTGCGGGAGCCGCGGGACTGATGACGGCTCTCACGGCCGGGCAGCGCGGCAAGCGGGTGCTGGTTCTGGACCACAATGACGAACCGGGCCGAAAAATCCTGATTTCCGGCGGTGGTCGGTGTAACTTCACCAACCTGCGTACCGCGCCGGACCGCTTCCTTTCCCAGAACCGACATTTCGCCCGTTCAGCATTAGCGCGCTACAGACCTGCCGATTTTCTGGCGCTGGTCGAAAAGCATGGCATTGCGTGGCACGAAAAGACACTCGGGCAACTTTTCTGCGACGGCTCCGCCCGACAGATCCTCGCCATGCTGCTGGATGAATGCGCCAGAGGTGGTGTCACCATCCGGCTCGGTGAGACGATCAGAGATGTGCGGTTCTCGGACCGCTTTACGGTGGAAACCGATACTCTCGCCATAGAAGCCCATTCGCTCGTGCTCGCAACAGGGGGCCTTTCCATTCCCAAGCTGGGAGCAACGGGACTGGCGCATCGTCTGGCCCGACAGTTTGACATTCCGCTGGTAGCGCCTGCCCCCGGTCTTGTGCCTCTGCAGGCCAATATCGACGATCTGGGCTGGATGCCTGCCCTCTCCGGTGTTTCTCTCCCTGTCCGCGTGCAGAGTGGTAAAACCACCTTCGAAGAAGCCATGCTGTTCACGCATAAAGGACTGTCTGGCCCGGCCATTCTCCAGATTTCGTCTTTCTGGAAACCCGGTCAGGCCATCAGGATTGACCTGCTGCCAGACAAAAATGCCTTCGAAACCCTGAAGAATGCCCGCACAGGCCGATCACGCGCCCATGCCGTGGCCGTCCTGTCCGAACACATGCCGCGGCGGCTCGCTGAAGTGCTTGGTCCGCGTCAGCTAGGCGAGAAAGCCGCTGCGGAATGGCCCGACAAACTACTTCGTGCAGCGGCTGAAACCCTGAAAAACTGGCAATTCACTCCTTCGGGCACTGAAGGATATGCCAAGGCCGAAGTGACCACGGGCGGCGTGGACACCAGGGCGCTTTCCTCCCGGACCATGGCCAGCACCACCATGCCGCAGCTTTATTTCGTGGGTGAAGCTGTGGACGTTACAGGATGGCTGGGTGGCTATAATTTCCAATGGGCATGGGCGAGCGGCCATGCAGCGGGAACCGCTCTTTCGGAGTGATGTTATGTCTCCCGGACGAGCAGTGTTTTGCTTTTACTGACTTCCCTGCGAAACCGGGCTAATCTGATCTAACCATTTCATCCTTGAGGAGAATTTCCGATGGATATGTCTGTTTTCCAGTCTGTAAAGCGCCGTGGCTCACGGGCTCTGTTGCTCGGTCTCGCCGCCGCCGGACTGGCTGCCTGCACAGGTCAGGCAGGGACGCCGATCGCACCGGGCACCTACCCACCGGGCACGCCACTCGGCGGCACATGCAAGGCTGGTCTTTACACATGCCAGCTTCCGCTTGCTTCACCCGTTGGCGCGCCGTGCAGTTGTCCCGGACTGGGCGCAGCCTCCTATGGACAAGTCTATCTCAAATAATAAATTGCAGAGGAACCGCTGGCGTGGCATGGCCTGAGGGCTTTTGCCACGCCGGAGGACCATCCCTCAGCATGTTCTGCGGGCAGCCGGTCTGGTATAGAGACGCGAAGATCGTTACCGGTCTTCTGCCGGACAACAGAGAGAGACCGTAACGCATGAGCTTCAGTGACGACCGTTATTCCCCTTCCCGCGCCTCGGCGGGACGTCAGAACGGAAGCGCGAACGGCTTGTCTTCCATCCTCAGACTAGGAATCTGGTCTGTGCTGTATTTCCTGTTCTATATGGCGCAACAGGTCGCTGAACTGCTGGCTCCGCTGCTGTTGATCGCAGGCGTAGGCTGGGCTGCGTTACCGCATGTCGTCAACGCAGTGTCATCCAGCGCAAGCCATGTCGATGCGCAGGCTCATGACGTGATGTCTCATGTCTCAGAAGCCATTCCGCATGAAATCATGCTTGGCTCGCATCTGCTGACACCATCAGGACTAATTTTTGATGGCCTTCTGCTGATGGCCGTTGCCGCTTTTGGTGCGACCCTTTCCGCGATTGCTGGCCGGTCCATGTAAAAGCCGACAATAAGCTTTTCAGAAACCCGCATACCGCAACGTTACAAAGCAAAAACAGCCTGTCACACTCGATGGCAGACTCAGAAACCAGAAAAGGCTCTCCACTGTGGAGAGCCTTTTCTCATTCATATCAGAGCAGATTGAGCGCGGGCCAGAGGTGACGCAATGCACCGAACCAGTGCGTGCATGCGGCCAGCACAACAATGGCTCCCACACCACTGGCAATCCATGCTTTCCGCCAGAAAGCCGGACTTTCAAGGAAAGAGCTGCGATTTTCGTCAGCATGTTCGACACGCTTGAGAACATCGCTTCTCAGGCGACTGGATATATCAATTGCTGGCGTGACATGTCGGGGCGCAGCAACCGCCTCTTCTTCTGCAGCCGGTTCTTCGACAACCGCAGCAGGCTCAGCGGGGACAGACTGTTCCGGCACATCAACATGCTCGCCGACAGTCTCGTGATGTTCCTCAACAGGAGTTGCCGTCTCTTCATCCTGATCTGCAACGCGATCCCACACTGGCACCCAGGGAGCGCTCGACGAATGCTCCGCCCCTTCCGGCGCATGGGAGTGAGTATTTTCCGCCCCGGTGTGGCTTTCCTGACCACCGGGATTGTTTCTGGCAGCCCGCAGACGCGTAATGACGTCATCGAACGCCCCATCCTGTGAAGCAGGCTCGCCATGAACCGATAGTCCGTCATTATCATCCGCGTGAGGCTGGGAATCCCCAAAGTCATGCCCGGAGTCCGGATGCGCCAGATCGTTTTTCTGATGCTCAGAATGTTCCGAGTTTTCAACAAGATTTTCATCCTGATAACCCGCGCCGGAAAAACTCTCTCTCCCTACACTGAAATGTTCGTCGAGATCCTTTTCCCGCCATTCATGAGGATGTTCTTCCTGCTTTGTCCCAAAACCGGCTGATGGCGTCGCCGACGTATCAGGCTCATCGTCCCAGATGCTGCGATAGACAACCTTGTTCTCTGGTGAGGCCGATTCAGAAATCGGCGGCGGAGCCGGCGGAGGCTCAACGGGCAGATCGAGAAAACTGAAAGGTTTTTCGTAACCGTTATCGGAGGTCTGATCGTTCTCGGACGATGGGAGCGTATCATCCTGACGCGGCGTGATATGCGTGGAGAAATGCTGGTCAGCCGGCATTTCGGAAAGCGTGGAAAATGTCTCCTGCGTCGGTTCAGCAGGTGTCGGCGATGCAACGGGTTCCTCAACTTCGGCAGAGGAGGCTTCGACGGACGGAGCTTCGCTGTGCGGTGCATCCTGTCGCGTCTGCTCTTCCTTCAGATCAGGCTGATCTGAATTTTCTTCAGCCGTGACATCCTTAACCTCAGTGACAGGAGGGGGCACGTCTTCATGCTCGACAGACTGTTCCTGCTGGATTTCCTGCTTTTCATCCTGAGCAGGAGACTCAAACTGAGGTGTCTGTTCGTGGATATCTGGTACCGGTTTTTTCACAGGAACCGGTTGCGGCAGACTGTTTACCAGACCCGATTCCGGCGTGACAGGCGAATGTGCAGCCTCTACCGGCTCGTCAGAAGGAACTGGCGGCGCGGCGGGCTGTGGCTCGGAAACAGGTGGAACCGCAGCGGCATCCGGAGGCGTGTGGGAAGAGGAAGCTCCGGTTTCAGGCTGAGCCTGTTCTGCTGACGTCGGCGCTGACGGCTCGTTCGACTGCGGAACTGCCGGTTCTGGCTCTTCTGGATGTGGTGCGGCGACGTCAGGTGTCGAAGGAGCTTCAGGAGCAGCATTCGCAAGAGGCGCTTCTTCCTGAGATTCCGAGGTCTCGGCAGCAGGCAGATCGCCCGACTGAGGCGCAACAGGCTTTGCTTCCGATGACTGCTCAGTGACGACATGTGGAGGAGCCGGAGGCGCTACTGTCTCATCAGCGGAAGGAGGAACAGCTTTGACAACCCAACTGGTGCCACACCCTGCGCATTTCAGTGTCCTGTCCTTCGTCAGGTAAGACGCAGGCACGTTATATTTGATGCCACAGGACGGGCAGACAATCAGCATCCGGGTTCCTCTCTCGCGCCGCGTAATCGCTCTGGCCGCAGACACGCACAATCCTCGTTAAACAGTATGCCTTGTAATCGGTTCCCAATTTCTAAACACGATCCGAGAACGGTGAAAGAGGGTGAAAGAACAGAAGAGCCTCTCAGGTGAAGATCGACAGTTTCTCCGGCAACGCGTTATGCTATCGCGTGTTTCCCATGACTGACCTCATCCCTCAGGGAGTATGCCTCGCATGATCCGGCTCCGTGACGTCACCTGGCATCACGGCGCGCTGCCGAATGAGGGTCAGGCCACGCTCAGAAACATCAGCCTTGCGATCCCGCAGGGCGGCTTCCGCTGGCTGCTCGGCCCCTCGGGCGCGGGAAAATCCACCCTGTTGCGCCTCCTCCACATGGAAGCTCTGCCCCGATCAGGCGATATGGAAATTCTCGGCACCGAAATCGGATCGCGCAGCAAACGGTCCACCCTCGCCCGTCTGAGACAGCGAATCGGAATGATCCATCAGGATTTCCGACTGATGCCGACTCTTTCCGTCGCCGATAACATCGCCCTGCCCCTGCGGCTTCAGAAGCGCATGGAGGGCGAAATCTCACAGGAAGTGGACGCCCTTCTGGACTGGCTGGGACTTGTCGAACGTAAAAAGGCCCGCCCCGTCGAACTCTCGGGCGGTGAGCAGCAGCGAACGGCCATCGCCCGCGCCGTGATCATGCGTCCCAGTCTTCTGCTGGCGGATGAACCGACGAATGCTCTGGAAGACAGCCAGGCGGCACGCGTCATCGGCATGCTGAGAGAACTGTCGGATCTCGGAACGACCGTCATCGTCGCCACGCACAACGACACGCTTGTCCAGCGCTTTCCCGCACCAGCCCTGCAACTCCGACAGGGACGGTTGTTCGCCGATGAATAAGCACAAACGGGTCCGCGACGGCCTCGCACTGTCCCGGGCGCTTCCCGACCGCAGTCTGCTCACCATGGTCGCCGCCATGAGTCTGCTGATCGCGCTGACCTTTACAGCGGCCGTTGGCGCCCAGAGTCTGTCCGAAAGATGGGCCAGAGGGGCCGCCAACCTCATCACCGTGCAGGTTCCTGATCCGGACAAGACGCCGGTGACAGACAGCCACACCACAGGCGGCACCCGCATTGAAGCGGTGCTCGGCACGCTGAAAACAGCGCCGGATATCGTGCAACTGCACCGACTGGATGAACAGGAACTCGATGCCCTCCTGAAACCATGGCTCGGCAATACCGGGACGGCGGCGCTTCCATTACCAGCCGTGATCGAAGTCGATCTCACCCCCGGCGGCGTCCTGTCAGACGACCTTGTCTCGACCCTCACCACCATCGCGCCCGGCACGCTTGTTGAGAAGAACGATGACTGGCGCTCCCAACTCCATACCGTCGCCCGCAGCCTGCTGTTCTGCGCCGGGCTGGCGATAGCGCTTGTCGGCACGATCGGTGCAGCGGTCATTGGAATGGCGACACGCCTCGGGCTGGGTTCGCGACGTGAAAGCGTGACCATTCTCCACGAACTGGGCGCATCCGATGGCTACGTCGCCAGACGCTTCGCCTCCCGCGTGGCTTTCCTGTCCTTTCTGGGCGGATTAGCCGGAACACTGGTCTCCCTCCCCCCGATCGCCATTCTCACCCATCTCATGGCGCCTTTTTCGGGAAACATTCCGTCCACAATGCAAAATGGCGAGAGCTGGCTTTCCATCCTGAAAGCCTCTCTCATTGCCTTCTGGCAGGGAGCCGCCCCGCAGTCCCTTCTGATCGGACTGGGCTGCATTCCCTTTGTCGTCACACTAATCGGATGGTTCACGGCGCAGGTCATCGTTCGAGTATGGCTGCGACGGCTACCATGAAAAAAGCGGGGTCCAGACGGGGCTGGTGGCGTGCAGCGGGTCTGTGTCTCACGGCCTGCATCTCGCTGTTTGTCATCGGTTTTGGACTATTCCTCCGCAGCGCCCTGCGAAGCCCCGACCTTCCGCCGGTTTCCGATGGAATCGTCGCGCTCACCGGCGGCAACGGGCGCGTGGAAACGTCTCTTTCCCTGCTGGAACAAGGCCGGGGCCGCCTGCTTCTCGTTTCAGGTGTCGATCCCAAGGTCACGCTGCAGGAACTGGCTCCCGATCTTCCCTCAGGGCTGAGCGGGCGCATCACCCTTGGTCGGGAAGCCACATCCACAGCCGGCAACGCCACGGAAACAAAGCACTGGGTGAAGGCGAACAGGCTGCACAGCCTGATCATTGTCACAGCTGGCTATCATATGTGGCGGGCAGAAGTGGAGATTGGGCGCATGCTGCCCGGCGTTCACCTCAACCCCTATCCTGTGCAGCCGCCTGCCATGAAGCGCCCTTTCACACGCGGCACATGGAACTTGCTGGTGCGGGAATATGGCAAGTTCCTGCTGGCCTGCATCGGGCCGGTCAAGGCGTTCCGCCATACGGTTGACGCGACCTGACCAGGCCATCAGACCAGCATCAGAGATCCGTCAGCGAATTCAGAAGTTCAGCAACACACCAGTGAATATCTCTTCCACCACGCTCACCGGCGTGCAGTCCGCCCGTTTTACAATGGCGGTGTTGCGGATCACGGAAGCGGATGGCGGCGGCAGGATATTCTCATTCCACAGGCGAACGTTTTCGAGCGTCTCGCGGCTGATGGAAAAAGGCCCCACGACACGCCCGAACGGCACTGTCGTCGTATCCAGTTTCCGGGTCATCTCTGGCGTCAGTCTTTCCGGGGAATACCAGTTGCCCGCGTGCGCCACAGCCAGATCCCCACAGAACATGGTGACATGCCGATAGCGTAGAGGTTCGCTCGCCTCAAAAATACCCTTGGCGATGGCAGGAAGTGGCGCATCATCTTTTTGCTCAACCTGCACCCTCAACCGGACAGGCGGTGCGCCCAGACCGTTCTGTTCACACCATGTCTCCAGAGCAATCGTTGCGCTGGAAGCCTTGAGCAGCACCGTATCCAGCCTGCTGATCCGGTCCAGAACAGTTTCCGTCATTCAGCTTCCACCAGACGACGTCTCAGACTGAATGTTCGTTTTCCTACAGTCAGCGGAACGCCTCCCCACAGATTTTTGACGGCCTCCAGAATGACGACGCCACCGCAGGCAGGCAAGACCGTCCCTCCGGCCCGTTCAATCGCCGTGCTGAGACGGGGACTACGCAGAAGAGGAAACAGCGGCGGATAAAGAGCCGTTTCGCATGTCTCGACATGAAACATGCTCTCCTGCAACAGACGACGCACCTGACGTTGGGAGTAAGGCGTTCCCTGCCCATAGGGCGTCGTATCGCTCAGCGCCCAGAGCCCCCGCCGGTTGGGCACTATGAGAATGAGCTTTCCATTGTCGCGCAGTACTTTCCACACTGAGCGCAGAAGCTCGCGGCCTGATGGAGCGGTTTCAAGAGCATGCACCATGAGGATCCGGTCGAATGACAGTTCGGGAAACGGGAAGTGGCCGCCACTGACAACGCAGTCCATCTTATGACGGTGCAGCGCCTCGTCAGGAAGCATTTCGAGATGAGCAGCCACCGTCAGTGCCGCCTGATCGCGCCATTCCGAAAGAAAAGGTGTTGTGTAGCCCAGCCCAAGGAGATTGAGACCCCGAAGATCAGGCCAGCGAGTTGTCAGACGCCGGGCAAGAAGTCGCACCACTCCGGCACCCGCCGATGTGTCATAGAATACGTCAGCAGAACGAACTTCATCCAACATGATGCGTACAGTATCATAACTCGCTCAGATGCAGCACCACCGGAGTCCCGCCATGCCAATTACTGTTCTGCCCATTCCGGCTTTTTCAGATAATTACGTCTGGATGCTGACGGATGTGGAAACCGGCATGGTCGGCGTAGTTGATCCCGGCGAATCTGCGCCGGTCCGGGCTGCGATTGAAGCCCATGGCGGACGGCTGGACACCATTTTTCTGACTCACCACCACGCGGACCATACAGGTGGCGCTGAAACACTGCGTGACCGGTATGACGCCCGTATTATCGGCGCGGCAGCGGACGCAGCCCGCCTTCCTGGCCTTGATCAGGCCGTCCACGCCGGAGATCGGGTTGCATTCGGCGACAGTCAGGCTCTGGTGCTGGAAACGCCCGGACATACGCTGGGACATATTGCCTATTACTTCGACGATCCTGCCTCGCTTTTTTGCGGCGACACCCTGTTCAGTCTGGGATGTGGACGCCTGTTCGAAGGCACGCCGGAGCAGATGTACGCCAGCCTGCATGAGTTTGACGCGCTGCCGGACGAGACACTGGTCTATTGCGGTCATGAATATACCGCTTCCAATGCACGCTTCGCCCTTTCCGTGTCTCCTGACAACAAGACGCTTCAGCATCGCGCAGAGGAAGTCTCCCGATTAAGAGCGGCAGGTCAGCCAACTGTTCCCTCCACCCTTGAGTCGGAACGGGCCTGCAATCCATTTCTCCGCGCCACAACTCCGGAAGAATTGGGAAAACTGCGCAGACAAAAAGATCTGCTCTGACAAGGTTATTTTCACTAAATATTCTAAAAATATTCTTCATTTAAATCCCAACAAATATAAAACAGTAAAATATATACATAATAAACTCGCAAGTATATTACATGTATTTATAATACAAAATTATTATATGAAATTATTTACTGACACAAAATTAAAATATGATACAATTAGAGACGTTCACCACTCCCAAAGCCGCCCCTGAGGAAATCACGGGCCTTTGAGGAAACTACACTTCATTCCGCGTTAATCGGCACGTCAGGGGAATATTCCTCTTCTAAAATCCTGCGTAAAACAGATGATTTTTTGTGAAAAATCCTGACTGGATCGAAGAGAAAGAGAGCCGATTGACCATTCCAAAATCTGTTTAAATAAGCTACGAGGATACTATGAGTGATCTGGTTGCCGACATCTGGAAAATCGGTCGCAATATCGAAACTAATCTCATTCAGTCAGCCAATGACTTCCTGAATGCAACAGGTGTCAATCAGATCTGGAGCAGTCTGGCGGCGCTGCCCAGCAACATCATCGACAATACGACCCCCAACGACCTGATGACCTTTCTCAACGACAAGACGGCGATACCGGTCCCCACCAATCAGAATCTGAACCAGACTCCCACAGTGTCTCAGTTCATGAATGCTGCAAATGCCGAATATGCCCTGGCAGGCACACCGGATGGCATGTCCCCTTTTCTTATCAATGGAAAACAGCTCTCTGTCATTGATGAAGCCAGCGGAATGTCAGCAAAGGTCTGGATGACCGACAACGATCAGGTCATCATCGCATTTCAGGGCACGACGGGCGGGATCAACCTGCTCACCAATCCGGCAGCCGTGGCGACAGGCGTTCTTTCAGACGTCCAGATTTGGAATCAGACTGTCTCGCAGGCGCAGAAAGATGCGTTGTCCTTCACTCATTATGTTGTCGACATGGCCCAGCAGCAGGGCATCAACACCAATAATATCTTTGTGACAGGGCACTCGCTTGGCGGCATTGAAGCATCGTACGTCGCACAGCAGACCGGCCTTGGGGGTATCGCCTTCGAACCGACCGGGGTTCCTTCCTCATCCACAGCAAAAGGTGATGGCTCCAACTTCGTCAGTACCGTAACTTATGGTGATCCAGTCGGCGAGTATGCCAACGACACCATGCCCGGCATGTCTTTCGTCACGTCGATGCCCGCAGGTGCGAGCGGTGAATTCAATCATTACGGACATGTTGTCATGCTGGGAAATCCGGCGGACGACGCCCCTATGAAAGCAGCCATAAGTGACTGGAATTCCAGCACTGTCGGTAACATTAGCGAATTGCTGAGCGCTGCAAGCTTCGTCGGCAATCACTTGCCCGGCACTCAGGCTGCAGACATGGGAATCAAGCTTTCACCCTATGTTCCCGTTGGTGACACATCGATTTATAAAAGTGGACAGGTCTTTGCTGTAGGCAATGACAGTATCGCACAGCTTCTGACCGATAACGCCAACCGCACGACCAGCCTGACAAGCTGATCCCGCTTTCATGCCACGCGTTCAGGGAGGATTTATCTTTTCTTTCCCTGAACGCCAGAGTTCCAGCACTGCGCCAACAGGCATAGCGCCAATTGTCCACTCCCCTTTTCTCAATCTGAGAGGCACTTCAATAAGAGTGTCGGCAGCGGAAGTATTTCCATCCCCGCCTCCTTCTGGAAGCTTCTGCAGGTTTCCCTGAATGCGAAAACGCTCGATCAATGACGTGACACGACGGACATTGGGCGCGACCGCATGGGCTTCAGCCATGGCGTCCACTGTTTTTTCCAGTCCCCGTATCGTCAGATCGAAATCACCAGTCGCATCGTGCTGACAGATAAGTTTTCCTGTGATGGCCACAGAAGACGGTCCAAACCGCGCCTCGCCAATATGAAGCATCACGCCTTGGTCGCCATCTTCCGTCTCATTGGAAGAGAACGCTACATGCACTTTCTCTGCCCTATCGCCGATACCGGGCCATGCAACGGGCAATGTGACAGCCGAAGCTGTCACATCTGTCGCTACACCTTCCAGATGGTTCTGCTTCAGATACCATTCTGTTCTACCCAGAAGCTTTCTCAATTCGACACTGAACGGGAGCGCAGGCTGTTCAAGCGGAAAAGGCAGCGCATGCACTTCAAGCCGGTCATCTTCCGCCGCAAAGGAAGCATGAATTTCCCTTCCATCATTGGCAGAAGCAGCAGTCGCACGAAGCCCGCTTCCCGTCAGCCTGAATGCAAAATCCGGATGATCAGAATCGTGTCCCAGCAAAAAAGCCTGCTGCCCCCTGAACTTCATTCGGACTGAGGACGAAAATGGTCCGGCAGGAGACAGGGTCACAGCATTCCCGCCATAAATCAGCTGAGAATCTTTCAAACGTCCGCTCAGCCGGACATCCCGCAGCGTCACCTGCCATGGAAACGAGAACAGACTGAAGCCCGATATTCGCCAGGAGACATCCCATCCCTGTTTCAGAAGAACGCCTCGTTCCACATCAATCGTTCTGATCAGTCTCTGTCTGGCGACCATCATTCCGGCACAGGCCGTGACGACCAGCACCAGACCGAGACCAATGGCCACAGAGAAGCGGTTGCGATGTTTCAGCTGACACTCCCCTGTTTTCCTCACCGGTCATCGGATTTGTACCCCACGTCAGTGTCAGGAGCCAGATGACGGAACTCGTTCAATAAAATCCCCCGAAACAGTGAGGGTCAGCATGGATCAACAAAACTTATCCACAATTCATCAGTCAAAGCATCCACGTTTTCAGAAAAACTGTTTTCCTTACAACATCCGAAAAGAGACATCCCATCTGATTGCCGATTTTCATAGAAATCCGCAGTCTTCTGCGAAAAATCGTAATATCGCATTTTTATGTAATAAACCGGCTTGACTTCATTGAAGCATGGAAAAAGCAGGAGATTTTACGGATTAGCCCCTGAGCGTCATAAACCGCCATTTTATCCCACAGAGTTATCCACAGGGAAGTTCTTCCGGAGGTTAAAGACAGTCTGTCAAGATCCCAGACGCGGCTGCGCCTCCTGCCATGCCCGCTCAATGGCCTGAAGCATCTCTCCACGCCCCTTGGCCTGCACCGGATCGCCGATGACGACCGAGATGGTTCCCGCCCGCTTGAGGAAGCCCCGGTTCGGCCAGCAGAGCCCGGAATTGGTGGCGACAGGATAGACCGGCAGGCCAGTATGCCGCGCCATGGCGACGATACCCGGCTTGAGAGGAACCGTCTCCCCGTAGGCCATGCGGGTTCCCTCGGGGAAAATGATCATCTGCCTGCCATCGGCAGCCGCCCGCTCCGTTTCCTTCAGCAGGCCGCGCATCGCCTTGCTGCCGCCTGCCCGCTGGACGGGAATCATGCCCGTGAGTTTCAGCATCGGCCCCACGAAAGGCACCTTCAGCAACTCTTCCTTCATGACGTAAGTCGGCTTGGAGACCAGATTCATCCAGACCAGCGTGTCGAAGGCTGACTGATGCTGCGAGGCGATGATGAACGGCCTGTCCTTTGGGAGTTTTTCCAGCCCCTCCACACGCGTCCGGATACCACACCAGAAACGTCCACCCGCCAGATAGAATCGCGCCCAGAGTTTGGCGTAAGGCATCGCATAGCGCGGTACGAAAAGCCGGACAGGCATGGCCGCCCATCCCATCAGAACAGAAATGACGACGATATAGATCCGGAACAGGGCAGAGCGGATCACGCGCATGACAGGGCTCCCGGCTGGGCCTCGCGGCTGGATGAACAGGCTTTTACGACCCGCTTTCTGCGGGCCGGGCAGGTGCGGATGGAGACCAGAAAAGCCGGAATGACGCAAGGCGAAGCCCGAATGTCACGAGTTTCTCTTGATTCCGCAGCGATGAACGGCCAAGAACGGTAACATGTCACTCTTAGGCTCTCTCAAGTTCGTCCTTTCCCGCCCGCATCGCGAGGCCTACCCGTTCCTCGGCGTCTCCGGCGCTGTGACGGCCACCGCCTGCTATCTGGGCAGGCGCTTCAGATGCCCGGCCCTGAAGACCGTCGGCACGGCAAGCGGCCTGTTCTTCGGATTCTGCCTCTACTTCTTCCGTGACCCGGAACGTATTGCTCCGGCGCGGGAAGGTCTGGTGCTGGCGCCAGCTGACGGACGGATCGTGTCGATTGAAAAGATCGCCCCTCCTGTCGAGCTTGGCATGGGCGAAACGCCGGTCTGGCGTGTGGCGACCTTTCTGTCCGTGCTGGACGTGCATGTGAACCGCATGCCCGTCGCCGGAACCGTCACGCGCATTGCCTATCATGAGGGCAAGTTCCTCAACGCCAGTCTCGACAAGGCTTCGACGGACAACGAGCGCAACGCCATGAGCATCACGCTGCCCGATGGCCGCATGGTCGCCGTTGTGCAGATCGCCGGGCTGATCGCACGCCGGATCGTCTGCTCCGTCAAGGAAGGCGAGCGTCTGGAAGCCGGTGAGCGCTTCGGCCTGATCCGCTTCGGCTCGCGGACAGACGTTTATCTGCCCCCGGGTGTCGAGCCGCTGGTGGAAGTCGGTCAGACCATGATCGGCGGCGAGACGGTCGTGGCCGAGCTTGACGCCTGATCCAGTGCTGACCCGTCTCTTCCCCGCGACGCGGGAGCATTTCGTTCATGGCTGAAACAACAAGGCGCAGACGCCGTCGTCTGCGTGGCAGCCGTCCTGCCCGGACACGTGTGCGTGGACCGTCCTTCAACCGGCTTATCCCTAACCTGCTGACAATGCTGGGGCTTTGCAGCGGTCTGATGGGGATGCGTTTCGCGCTTGATGGTCGTTTCCATCATGCCGCCCTCGCCCTGCTGGCTTCGGCGATCATTGACGGACTCGACGGCCGGATTGCGCGCCTCCTGCGCGGCTCCACCCGCTTTGGTGCGGAGTTCGACAGTCTTTCGGACTTCCTCTGTTTCGGTGTAGCCCCGTCTTTCGTCCTGTATCTCTGGGCCATGAAAGACGCCGGCCGCTATTCTTTCCTGCCCGGCATTCTCTTCACGGTCTGCATGGCGCTGCGTCTGGCCCGCTTCAACGCCAGCCTCGACGGCGAGGAAGAACGTCCGAAATATGCGAGCAACTTCTTCACGGGCGTCCCGGCACCAGCAGGCGCAGGACTGGCTCTTTTCCCGCTTTTTCTGGGACTGGAAGCAGAAAAACTCGGCTATACCAGCCTTTACGAGATGACCCGCCTGCCCTGGCTGCCGATATTGAGCCTGATTGGGACCGGGTTTCTTCTGGTGTCCACCCTGCCGGTCTGGTCCTTCAAGAACTTCAAGGTTCCCGCCAAATATGTCCTGCCGATGATGCTGGGCATGGGAGCTTATCTCGTCGCGCTCGTAGCCGACCCCTGGGGTGTTCTGGCGGGGATGGGCGTTGTTTATGTCGCCCTGCTTCCTGTCAGCAGAATGAGTTTCCAGAGGCTCAGAAGAGCTGCCGAAGCTCTACAGGAAGATGAGGACGAAACACCACTCGCCGAGCATGCTACCCACCAATAAGGGCGGAACCCTGATATCGACCCGATCAGCGCACTGACAACGCCCGCTGGTCGGACTTACGCCTCCATGATGGGCGCAGGGGTCGGGGAAAGAAGGCTCACAATTCCCTGCAGGATGGCGTCAGGCGTCGGCGGACAGCCGGGAATGGCGCAATCCACGGACGCCCGCTTTTCCAGCCCGCCAAGAACAGCGTAATTCTCGGCAAACGGCCCTCCGTCAATCGCACAGGCTCCAACGGCAAGCAGACCCTTGGGCTGCGGCATCGCTTCCCATGCAGCCTTGACCACAGGGGCCATCATGCGGGTGCAGGTGCCGGTCACGAGCAGCATGTCAGCAACCCGGGGCGCGTCTGTAAACACAATCCCCGCTTCAGCCAGACCGTAATCGCCCTTTCTGAGCGCTTCCACCTCAAGGCTGCACGCTTCACAGCCACCGCTGTCCACATGAAAGAAAACCAGCGGAGAACGGGAGACAACCGGCGGCAGCGCAGGACCGGCAGGCGCAAGCAGGGATGTGAACAACGCGCGGATCAGAACAGTCGACACGGTAACCCCCTCCCTCTTGGCCTGTCACAGAAATGTGGCGGCAGCCGAACTATTCTTACAGATCAACGGCCGCGACAGAAACACCGAACGAACAACGCACGGCATCAAATTTAGAGGGGCTGCATCCCTGAAGCGCCGTTTCCTGCACGCTCTGCAGCACACCGGCCGGTTCTGCAATGAACGTACGCTCCACCTGTCCTGCCTGTAAAATCACGACATGACAGATCAGCCCGTCCGGCCCTTCAACGGCGGCATATCCCTCACATCGTTCTTGAGGAACCTGCACCGGCGTAAAAAATGAAGCACGCTCCGCTTCATCTTCAGCCGTGAACATGGCGCTGAAAGCGGCAATCATCCGCAGGCTTTCCGCAATGTCTTCGAAACGGATCCGACAACGGGCGGCGGCATCGCCTTCAATCGCGACAGGCGTGCGGATTCGCACACCCGAATACGCTTCCATGGACTGGCGCAGGTCGGCTCCCCTGCCGCAACTCCGGCCAACCGCACCGCCCAGCATGAGAGCGTCAGCCAGAGACCTCGGAACCTGTCCCTCGCCGACCAGAGCAGATGTCACAACGCCGGTTGCCCGCCAGAGCGCCTGAATATCAAGGAAATCTCCCGTTCCGAAGACGGCGATTTCCTCGCAGAGGGTTCTGAGCCCCTCCAGCACGACGTCTTCATGCAGTTGCTCATGCCCGGCAATGGCGAGCGTGACACCGCCCGGCGCCACACAGTCGAGCAGCAGACGTCGCCCGATGGCCGCCTGACAGACGCGGGAGAGGATATCGCGCGCCTTATACAGCCGGGCCGCCAGCATCTCCGCTCCAGCGGCATCCGCCGTTCGCGCCAGACAGGTGAGATGGGTGTAAATCCTCTCGATCTCACACAGCATCGCACGGATGTGCCCGATCATCGGCGCGACCGTCATGCCGACCGCCTGCTCGACCGCAGCGCTAAAGGCCCATTGATGGGCCAGCGTCGCGCCCACATGGATTCGTCCACTCAGTCCAGCCGCATCAGCGAGCGAGACACCCGCCATCCGCGCTTCCATCCCCCGATGCGCAAAGCCGGTCAGCGTCTCAACAGTGCGGACCCGCCCGTTTGCAACACCGAGGCGAAAATGCACGGGTCCCTCGGTCCCTCCGGATGCCGGTCCACGCGAAAAAACCATTCCCTGTGCAGCGACCAGCGGATCAGGCGTGGAAAACTCGGGCATATCGGTCATGCCCGAGGCGGGGACCGGACGTTCCGCCAGCGGGGCCGTCACCGTCCACGCACCACGATCCACCAGCGGCCGCGTGTCGGCCGCGTCCATGGCCTCGATCCCCCAGAGATCGCGGATCATGCGTTCGAAGGGCGCTGCGCGGCGACGGATCGCTGAAAATCCGCGATAGCGGGGTCCCTCCAGCGCCAGAGACGCCATCAGCGGCCTGAGACCGACCTCACCTCCCGGCACGCCACCTTCATTGAAAAAGGCATGCACAGCCTTGCCGTCACACCAGAGGCCCAGCAGAACCGCCGGATCGTCACGCAGGCATTCCACCAGATCAAACCATGCGTCTTCGGTCAGCTCAAAACGCCAGGCCGTTTCAGTCTTCTGGCCGTTGCGAACGAGCGCCCGCACTGAAGGTCTGGACGACTCCTGCGTTACAAGAGCGCCGCCGAACAGGATGGGTGGGATACTCATGAGCGTCCTTCCCTGCTGTCTGATCTGGCGCCACTGACTTTGGGAAGCACTACGCCTGACGGGAAGAGTCGGACACCAGGCCGCAACGCGGGCCATATCGCCGCAATCAGCAGCAGGGCGAGCGGCAGGGATGTTCCCGCCACCAGCATCACAGCCAGAAGCAACGCTGCGAATCCCGGCAGAAGAAACGCCCTGTCCGCCAGCAACGTCACACGAGAATCCGGTCTTCCGGACAGCGAAAGCCATGGCGTGGCGACAAGTGGACCAAACACAGCCAGATCAGCCACCAGAGGATGCGCAAGCCCGGCAGAAACGGCGGCAAGTCCCATCGAAGCCTGTGTCAGCAGCGAGGTCGCCTGTGCGGATCTCAATCTGAGACGTAAAGCTGCCAGCGCCAGAGTGGCGAGACCAGCCGCAAAGAGCAGCCCCCGCAGACCCAGCGCAGTCACCGGCAGCAGGGGGAAGGTCACCAGCAACGCCACTACGGCCAGCGTTGCGGCATTGGCTCTCAGGATTTCCGATGAGTCGCCTGTTCGGTCTTTCCGTGTCGCATTTAGTGACAGCGTGCAAGGAAACAGGCTTGCGAGCAGGCAGAAGCCACACCCGGCGAGCATCCCTTCGATGATCGGATCAGGGTGCAGAAAACCGCTACAGACCAGCAGGGCTCCCGTGGCGGTCCGCCGCAGGGTGTTCCAGCCCGAAAGCGCACGGCCCGCGCCTGTATTGAGCAGAATGACGGCCAGAACGGGAGCCGACAGCAGCATGGCCGCCCGCGCGACAGGTTCCGAAAGCATCATGGCCAGAGACAGCAGCCCGGTGGTCCAGAACGGCACGGCATCCCGTGCAACCAGAGCCCGTTCCTCTTCGGGCAGCGGTGGCGCGAAGCACTGTGACACCAGACTGACATGCAGGATCAGACAACCGACCGTAGCCAGCGGCGCTTCGATCATCCATCCCAGTTCAACGCCCTGTCCGGTAGTGGCCAGATAAATCGAAAGCGGCACATTGAGCGCAGCAAGTCCCACCGCGACAAGGGAGAAATTCGCGGCAAGCTGGGAGAACCGGCTTTTCGTCTCCTCATCACCCGTCCGACTTTCCGGACCGAAGGCCGCGATGATCGCACCGGCAAGAAATGGCCAGACAAGGCTGAGAAACAGGATGATATCCGCTGTGATGATCATCAGAATCCGCCCTCCCCGCGTTCTGTGGATTTCAGTCGCAGAAGGGACAGACGTCGAACCAGCCAGGTTCCGGCCCCGGCGAGCAGGAGAACGCACACACCGATGAGCCAGCCCGCATAGGGGTTGCGAATGTTGGCTGCTGTCAGCAGCAGGCCGTTACAGGCCGTCAGAAGACCAGCAAGCTGGTAGCGTGCGCCGGAACGCAGCGACAGCGTGGCCAGACCGATAAAGGTCACACCAAGCGCCACCGTCACCACTGCCGCATCAATCGGAATAAATGGCGCTGCGAGAAGCGCTGGATTCTGGAGCATGTCCTCCGATGGAAGACTGAGGCTGCCCGCAATCAGAAGCGCCAGAGACAGGACCACCGCTCCAGCCACGCGCGACGGACCGGTTTCGTCCGTATAGCGTCCCAGCCACCATGCCGGACCGATCGAGAGAATCAGCGCGCTCACCGCCGCGAAAAGGATGACGGCAGGCAGAGGTTCGGACGTCGCATGACGCAGAAGCAGGATGGAAAGAGCCGTCAGAAGCCCCGTCGCTGGCGTCACCATCAGCCCGGCGAGAAGCGTCAGTAGAGCCAGCAGAGGCAGAAGGGCAAGCGCGAGCGTCATCGTTTTTCGATACCCGTTCGACGGATGGTGGGATGCGCCGAGGGTGTATTTTCTGAAACCCTATTGTCCTCCGGCATGACGCCGACCGGCGGCATGAGACGGGCGGCGGTCATCAACTGAAGCGCCAGCACCGCCAGCAGCAGCGCGGACGCCGCCCGCAGACGCACCGCAGCCAGATCTCCAAGCGCGAAAGCCCGGCCGGTCGCAAGAATGACCGCCAGTAGAAAACTACGCAGAAGCCAGCACAGAACGCCGAGCGCCAGCGCACCGCAGCCACTCAGAAAAGAAGAACAATCAAGGACCGAGGCCAACGAGCCGGGCCACATGAAATCCCCGGCCAGAGTAAGCCATGTGAGTGCCGCCATGTCCCGCGACAGCATCAGAAGCGCCCCATCGCTTCCCTGCTCTTCGGAAGCCGACTTTGCCACTGGATCGACAGCCGCCAGCATGGCCGCTCCGGCCAGCACAAAGGGCGCGCCTTCCACAAACGGGTTTTCATGGCTCATGCCCGCCAGCACGGAAGCGAGGTCGGTCGTCGCTCCAGCGCTGAACAGAAGCGCCACCAGCAGAAACAGGCAGGGCAGCACCAGCGCCAGTGCGACGGCCCGCCCGAACGCGAACGTGGCGAGCTCCGCAGGTTGGGCCAGTTCGGGCAGCAATGCGGTAAAACGGGCCAGCACCAGCAGCAGTCCCACGAGCAGCAGATCAGACCATGAGCGCGTCAGAAGCCCCAGTGTGAAGGCTGGAACAAGCAACGCTGCGCACACGGCGGCGGCCAGAGAAAACGGCGCAACAAGCCCGGCGATCATCCCGGTGACCAGCGGCGGCGCATCACTGTGCGGAACAGGCGGCGCATGCCCCCATTCACGACCGATAACGAACCAGCGACGCAGCACAGGCGGGGCCGGAACACCCGCCATCCTTGCCGAGATGAAACTGCGGAACCCGCTCAGAAGCGGCCCGACGAGCACCACCAGCGCCAGTTGCAGCACCGTCAGCAGAGCGGAAAGGACGATCTGAAGGAGGGTCATGACATCAGCGCCGACAGAGAAATGCCCAGTGCGACCAGAACAAGCACCACGGCGGTCGCGTGGTCCGCAAGAGGAGCGGTTCCCCGGAGCATCCGTCTGAGACGATGCAGCCAGCGTGCGCCGCAACGCAACATCCGGGCACGGGACATGATCCTGCGACGTCCCCGCAGAAACAGCACCGAGCGCAACGAAGACGGGGCCATATCGACACCCGACCAGATCAGCGGTTCGCCAAAGGGCAGCCAGGGAGCACGCGTCGTCAGCCCACCCAGCCACGGCGTCGTCTCACCGGTGTGAATGTCGGACAGAATTTCGCGTTTCAGCACGGGAGCACTGGTCCGTGAACGAAGAGCCTGCTGCTGCGCCATTCTGATGACCAGCACGACCATCAGCAGAAGCGCTGTGACGCCAACGGGCATCCACGACGACAGCCCATCGGGTGCAACCAGTGTAAAGAAAGGTTGTGGTGTCAGACGGGGCGCGGCCGTCAATTGCTGCAGGACAGGCTCGGCCAGACGCAGCACACCGCCCGGCACAAACCCGGCCACAACGGCAAACAGCAGCGAGCCGGAAACTGGCGCCAGAGCGGGCCAGATCGCATCCGGGCAGGCCGCCATGCGGGGACTGCGTGCGCTGCCCAGCAAGAGGAGTGCCGCCAGTCTCAGCGCGGCCAGTCCGGTCAACGCAACAAGCACGCCAAGAGCCAGCAGAAAAGCGAGCGATGGCAGGGCGGCGGCAAATCCGTCCGGCAGCAGACCAAGAGCCGTCTCAACCAGCAGCCACAGGATGGTAAAACCACCCGCAGGCGGAAGAAAAGTGAGAATCAGCAGCGTTGCGGCGAATAGCCCCGCCAGTCGCGGCGCAAACAGGATCAAACCACCCAGACGGCCGAGATGGTCCGAACCCGCGCCTTCTGCGATCAGACCACCGGTGCGCAGAAACGCTATGGCGACAGGCCAGAGCGTCACCAGCCCCAGCACAAGCGTGCCGGCTGCCGCATGCGCCGTCAGGGCAGACCCGGAAGCACCGGCAAGAAACAGCAGTCCAAGAGAAGTGATGCTCAGCGCGGCGGGAAGACCGGCCAGCCCCGCATTTGCGGTGCTGCCTTTTCGCGTGGTGAGCGTGGAGAACACGCGCACGAACGCCAGCATCATCCCACCGGCAATCAGCGTCGCAGTCATGGCGGGCGTGATCACGCTGTCGGACCTGAGAAGAATGCGACAAAGCAGCAGCAGACCACAGCCGGATTCCAGCATCGGGGCGACCGCAAAATCAGGCTGGCGACGCCCCGCCCCCGCCGCACAGACCAGAGCAGCGACGATGGCCATCCACTCAGAGCCGTGGACCGCGCCGGGTGAGCAGGCCGCCGCGAAAAGAAGAGCCCGCAGACATCCGGCTGATGCCTTCTGACGTTCCGGAAACGCCAGCACCAGCGCCAGACAGCCCGTCACCATCAGGGCGGCGGTATCACTGGCGAAAGCGGCCAGACACGCGGCTGCACAGGCGAGCGGCAGACGCCCTCCGGGCCTGATCCATCGCTCCGAACAGCAACCGAGGATGGCGAACACTCCCAGAAACAGACAGCCGAGCGGGTCCAGCGTGAAGAAGGGCAGAACAGAGCGCGCATCGCCCGCGCTCCACGGCAGCACGACCAGCGCACCCAGCACCGCGACCAGCCACATCCCCTGACAGGCCAGCCGCTGCTGCCCTGACGGCAGCCCGATCCATCGCTCCGCCGTGACCGAAAGCAGGCAGGCGAGGAGAACCGGCAACAGGATGAGGATCGTCAGGATGGGGAAATGTCCTGCATGATGCGAACCGACGCGATGCTGTGCGGGCTGTCAGCCCGCAGGGAAATCTCAGGCTTTCTTCATGGCCCATGGCGGGGCCGCCTTGCCGGTGGCGGCCCGCTTGCCGACCCACGGCTCAAGCTCGGCGAAACCGCGCACCCGCACGGCTCCCGGCCAGAGCAGCCCTTCTACGGCACTGAACACAACAGCCTGACGCAGACCGAGTTTCGCGCCGCCATCCGGGTATTTCTGGAGCGTGACGCCCAGCCCCTTCGTCATGACGGGTAGCTGATCGACGGGGAAGACCAGCAGCCGCTTGTCGCCGCCATAGACCGCGACGTGATCGCCCTGTGCCGGGATGCAGAGGCGCGCGCTTTCGTCGCCCTTGAGGTTGAGGACCTGCTTGCCGCTGCGCTTCTCGGCGGCGAAGTCGGTATCGGCCACGATCATGCCGCGTCCGACGCTGGAGGCGACGAGGCGCTTTTTGCCGTCCTCGATGACGAACACGGAGAGGATGTCTTCGTCGTTGGAGAGATCCATGAGCAGACGCACGGGCTGACCGTCGCCGCGACCGCGCGGGAGGTCGCCCGCGTTGACGGTGAAGGCGCGGCCGTCCGTGGCGAAGAAGCAGATGCGGTCCGTGCTCTGGCAGGACAGCGCGAGGAGAAGGCTGTCGCCTTCCTTGAACTTCTGGGCGCTGGCGTCGATGCCGTGGCCTTTCACCGCACGGACCCAGCCCTTTTCGGACAGGATCATGGTCAGCGGCTCGCGCTCGACCAGCGTGGCGGCGGACAGATCGATCTGCGGCGGTGGTGCGCCGAGCGTGCTGCGACGTTCGCCCAGCGCTCCGGAGCCGAAGTTCTTGCCGATCTCCTTCACCTCGGCGGCGATACGGGACCAGCGGAGTTTCTCGTCGCCCAGCAGAGCACGGAGTTCGTCGCGTTCGGTGGAGAGAGCGGTGTGCTCCTTGCGGATCTCGATCTCTTCCAGCTTGCGCAGGCTGCGCAGACGCATGTTGAGGACGGCTTCGGCCTGCATTTCGGTGAGGCTGAAGGTCGCCATCAGGCTGGCCTTGGCGTCGTCTTCCTCGCGGATGATGCGGATCACCTCGTCGAGGTTGAGATAGACGGCGAGGAAGCCTTCGAGGATTTCGAGGCGTTTCTCGACGGCCGCGAGACGGTGGGCGCTGCGGCGCTCCAGCACTTCGTGGCGATGGTCGAGCCACGCCTGCAACACGGAACGCAGATCCAGCACGCCGGGGGCGCGATCCGGGCCGATGACGTTCATGTTGAGCGAGAAGCGGCTTTCGAGCTGGGTCGCCTTGAACAGCGTCTCCATCAGCACTTCCGGCTCGATGGTGCGGTTTCTCGGCTCCAGCACGAGACGGATGTCGGACGAGCTTTCGTCGCGGATGTCAGCCAGCAGAGGCAGTTTCTTCTGCACCAGCAGGTCGGCGATCTGCTCGATCAGGCGGGATTTCTGCACCTGATACGGGATTTCGGTGACGACCACCTGCCATGTGCCGAAACGGCCCTGCTCGACTTCCCAGCGGGAGCGGATGCGGAAGCCGCCACGCCCGGTTTCGTACGCTTTCAGGATCGCGTCAGAATCCTCGACGATGATGCCGCCAGTCGGAAAGTCCGGGCCGGGCATGTGCTGGAGGAGTTCGGCCACGGTGGCGTCGGGCTTGCGGATCAGCAGACCGGCGGCGGCGCAGATTTCACCGGCGTTGTGCGGCGGAATGCTGGTGGCCATGCCGACGGCGATTCCCGCAGCGCCGTTGGCGAGCAGATTCGGGAAGGCGGCGGGCAGGACGACCGGCTCGGCGTCCTCGCCGTCATAGGTGGGGCGGAAATCGACGGCGTCGTCATTGATGCCTTCGAGCAGCGCCTGCGCGACCTTGGTCAGACGGGCTTCGGTGTATCGCATGGCGGCGGCGTTATCGCCGTCCACGGAACCGAAATTGCCCTGCCCTTCCACAAGCGGGAATCGGACGGCGAAGTCCTGTGCGAGCCGCACCAGCGCTTCGTACACCGAGGCGTCGCCGTGCGGATGGTATTTACCGATCACGTCACCGACGACACGTGCACACTTTTTAAACCCGGATGCGGGATCAAGGCGAAGCTGGTGCATGGCGAAGATAAGACGACGATGCACCGGTTTGAGACCGTCCCGCACGTCCGGCAACGAGCGGGACATGATTGTCGACAGCGCGTAAGCCAGATACCGCTCGCTCAGGGCGTCGGTAAGTCGGGTGTCCTCGATATGGCCTGCGAACGTGTCACTCATGTCCTGTGTCCTCCGTCGTGCGCACCCATAACGGAGAGATACGCTTTGGCCAACGTCCTGACCGGTTTTTCACGCCGTCCGGCATTTCGATTTGCCTCTCTTTTCGCCGCTCTGGGCAGCCTTGCCGCCTGTTCACCGGCGGATCGCTACCTCCGAACCGATGAACAACTCGCTTACAGCGGCTTTACCGCCCATCCCGCGGACACCACCGCCCGTTACGAACTCATGAACATTCTGCCCGCCGGGATGCTGACCTATCGCCCCACCAGCACCGGGCCTGTCTATCTTTACGCCGACCGCATCGGCTGTGGCTGCGTCTATATGGGGAGTCAGGCTGCTTTCGTGGATTATTCGCATAAAACACTGAAAGGGGTGCCGAGTCAGGCCGCCATGACCGCAGAAATCAACCAGCACCCGGGCTGGGACTGGACTGTCTGGTCAGAAAGTGCCGATCCGGGCCCAAATCAGCCGAAACATATGATCGGCGCTGAGTGGTAATCGGCTCCAGACGGGCAGAACCAGTCGGATCCGACAGTCTTCCAGCCTTTTCCAGCACCTGATCAGAAAACTGTCCGCTGATGCACAAGAGGCCCGCCAAAAATTACTGACGAAGGATCTGTTTCATTTTTCAGGCGAAAAGCCAGTTAAAACCGGGAATCACCGGATTTCCACTCCTTTCGCCTTTCGTCTGACCGGATTAACGCATTATAAATCGCTACAAAGTTTTACATCCGGATACAGACAGGTTCATGCCCGAAAACCATAGCAATCCGACGAACTCCCTTACACTGGCGCGCACCCTGCATGTCGTCCGCAAAGGCGAAGCTCCTCCCATCATTTCGCTCCCCTCCCATTTCATCCCGGATTCGGAAGAGGCCGCCTATGATGTGCAGAATCACGTCGTCGCTCTGAGCGGCCCCGTGCGTGGCTGGAAAGTCGGAGCATCCGGGCCTGATGCAGAACCTTCCGCCGCTCCGCTGCACGCTGAAACATTGTTCTCGGATGGCGCCGTTCTGCCTGCGGATTTTTTCCATCACCGCGGTGTGGAAGCTGAGATCGCCTATCGCTTCGACAGAGCCGTAGGTCCGGATCTGTCACCGGATGCCGTGCTGTCCGCCGTCGGCAGCGTGCATCCGGCCATTGAGGTGGTGGACACACGTTTCATCGAACCCGGCTGCCAATCCAGTCTGACGCATATGGCCGACCAGCAGAACCACGGTGCGCTTATTCTCGGTCCGGCTTTCTCAGACTGGCGGAAATTCGATCCGGCGCAGGAAAAGTTTGTGATGAGGATCGACCATCGCCGCGTATCCGAACAGGTCGGCGGTAACGCAGCCGGTGACCTGACGCGGTTGCTGGTCTGGCTGGCCGGTCATGCAGCCCGACGCGGACTGCCTATCGAAGCGGGAACAGTTGTGACAACCGGCTCTCTTTCTGGCGCGTTTTTTGTGCCGCACCGGACGCATGTCAACGTGCGGTTCGATACACTCGGTACGGTCACTGCGTTTCTTGAATAGCCTGTTATTTCAGCCAGCTATATGTTTTTCAAACACGAAAAGATCTGTCTTCGCATCTTCTCGTCATCTGCTGAGAGAGGCTTCGGGACTCCGCCCCTTGCCTCGGCCAAAGGCTCGCCTTTGGTAAACGCAACGCACCAACCGAAATATCCGATCAGTCGCCCTCCGGACCTGTCACAAAAGACTGCACAACATCCGCCAGTCTGATTCGTGCCGCAGGGAGTGGACGATGAAGAGGACCAAAAACGTCTCGCGACAGGAAATGTCCTGTCAGACGCAGACCGTCCCGCCAATCCTCCGCTGTGCCATAGTCCGATTCATCAAGTAGAAAAGCGGGTAATGGCAAAAGACGCGAAGCCCATTTTCCCGCGCCTTCCTGAGACACAGCGCGCCCTGTGCGGGGTGAAACGTAAATCAGATCGTCCGTCTGCCCTGTAACGGCGCAGCAGGACAGATCCAGTGCAAAACCAAGATCCCGCAGCAGGATCGTCTCCCATCGGATGAGAGTCGGGATTTCTACCTCAGGCCCCTGTGTTCCAAGCATCGCAAGCACCTGCGCGCTGTCCTGACATAGTCCGGGATAAGGCTCACCCTCCGCCAATGCGCTATCCGCAACAGCGCAAAGAGAAGTCAGGCAGGCAAGGCTGGAACGTGACGACAAAGCACGGGCCGCATTGGGTCCTGCCATTTCGCCAGTGACAGTCCCGAGTTGCCCCTGAATACGCGTCCGCCACTGGGCCTGCACAAGGTTGCCGTTCTGCCACGTCGCGGCATTCCGGCGACCAAGGCCGCCTTTGACCAACCCATGGGAAACGCCCTGAGCTGGAGAGAACAGATGCACAAGAGCGTCAGCCTCCCCAAAGGGAGCGACAGATAAAACAAGGGCGGGTGCTTCCCACTCAAGAGATGCCCCGCCCCCATTCATATCAGAACGACCTGACCTTAGCCGCCAGCAGCCTTGGCCACTTCGCTGGCAAAGTCGTTTTCTTCCTTCTCGATGCCTTCACCAAGCTGGAAGCGATCGAAACCGACCAGCTTGACGCCAGCCTTGGAAAGAACGTCCTTCACGCGGCTCTCGCCGTCATGCACCCACACCTGCTCCAGAAGAACGACTTCTTCATAGAACTTGCGGATACGACCATCGATCATCTTCTCGACAATCGCTTCCGGCTTGCCAGAAGCCAGAGCCTGCTCCTTCAGCACCGCGCGCTCACGCTCGATGGAAGCAGGGTCAACGCTGCTGACATCAAGAGCTGCCGGACGCGTTGCCGCAACATGCATGCCGACCTGACGGCCCAGAGCGATGATGGCGTCGCTCTCGGACGGTGCTTCAATGGCTGCCAGCACGGCGATCTTGCCGAGACCCGGCTTCAGAGCGCCGTGAATGTAGGTAGCGACAACGCCAGACGGAACTTCCAGCACGCGGGCGCGGCGGATCGACATGTTCTCACCAATGGTGGCGATGAGATGCGTCAGTTCCTCGGCAACCGTGCGACCGGAGGCAACCGTCGCGTTCTTGATCTTATCAAGGTCTTCACCGACCTTCAGCGCAGCCTTGGCGACTTCCTCGACAAAACCCTGGAACGCTTCGTTACGGGCCACGAAGTCGGTCTCGGCATTGACCTCGACCATCGCAGCGCGCTTGCCTTCGGAAACAGCACCCACGAGACCTTCGGCGGTCACACGGCCAGACTTCTTCGCAGCGGCAGCGAGGCCCTTCTTGCGCAGCCAGTCAATGGCGCCTTCGATCTCACCGGCGGCTTCGTTCAGCGCCTTCTTGCAGTCCATCATGCCTGCACCGGTCTTCTCGCGAAGTTCTTTCACGAGGGCAGCAGTGATTTCCGCCATGATTCTCTCTCCACAATAGCAGCAAGCACGTCACCCTGCGGGACGTGCTTGCAATCTTTCATCAGCCGGGTCTGCAGAAATGATCCACAGACCCGCTGCCTTGAATCAACCGGCTTCGGCAGGGGCCGCAGCAGCCGGAGCTTCCGCTGTTTCTTCAACAGCAACCGTCTCGGACACAGGCAGTTCTTCAGCAGCGCCGAAGTCACGGCCCGAAGCGCTCATCTCGGCGGAGATACCGTCAAGGACAGCGCTGGAAACGAGGTTGCAATACAGTTCGATCGCACGGATGGCGTCATCGTTACCCGGGATCGGGTAGGTCACGCCCTCCGGGTTCGAATTGCTATCGAGAATGGCGACAACCGGGATACCAAGCTTGTTGGCTTCTTCGATCGCCAGCTTCTCTTTTGTCGTGTCGATGACGAACAGGATGTCAGGCAGACCGCCCATTTCCTTGATACCACCGAGGGAGCGCTCAAGCTTCTCCTTGTCGCGGGTGATGTCGAGGATTTCCTTTTTCGTCAGGCCCTGCGTCTCGCCGCTCAGCATGTCTTCGATCTGACGCAGACGCTTGATGGAGCCCGTGATGGTCTTCCAGTTGGTCAGCATGCCACCGAGCCAGCGGTGATTGACGTAATACTGGCCGCAACGCTGAGCTGCTTCAGCAACCTGATCGGAAGCTGCGCGCTTGGTGCCGACGAACAGAACACGACCACCGCTTGCGACTGTGTCACGGATGACCTTCAGGGCGCGGTCAAGCAGAACAACCGTCTGCTGCAGGTCGATGATGTGAACCTGGTTACGCACACCGAACAGGTACGGCGCCATACGCGGGTTCCAGCGGCGGGTGTGGTGACCAAAGTGAACGCCAGCCTCAAGAAGCTGACGCAGTGTGAAATCAGGCATCGCCATGATTCAGAATCCTTGCGTTCCGGTTGTTCCTCCGCAGCGCACCAAATCCGAAAGAACGGACACCAGTGCGGACGCTGCGTGTGAAGTCCCGTGTCACTGGACACAGGCAGGCGCGGTATGACTATTTTCCGCGAAAAAATCAACCCCGAAGGTCAGGCTGCAACGGAACAGTCATTTCCCGGACAACCGAACGAAAGACCTGCTCCCCGACGAACACAGATTCCGACCGGTTGATCACTCAGATCCCTCCAGCATCGAAACCTGTTTCCAGTCTCAGTTTTCCGTCTGCAACGGAACGCCAGAGCGGATCAGCAATTCTCTCAGATTACGCACGACCGGGAAGACTTCGACATTGTGGTCACCGCCGAGTTCTTTCCACGCCTGCTGTTCCATCTCCACGATTTCCTTATCTTCCATGAAGATGCGGTTGGTGAAGATGCCCAGAACCGGCCATGCCAGATCGAGCAGGAACTTCCACTTCGGACGCTTGACCGAGAGCAGACCATAGCTCTGCGTGATCGCTTCGTCTTTCCCGTGCGGCACGTAGGCCACCCAGAGATCCATGACGAGATCACCGTCCTTATCCCTGATCTGCAACGTCTGATAAGGATAGGTCGTGCGTATGGTGACGATTTCATCGACCGGCTGGTCTTTGACATCGATATTCTTGTCATGCTTGCCAAAGATAAGGCGTTCGGCCAGCGGCTGATCGCCGCCTTTGCGGGCGAAACTGTAGCTGGCTTCTACGAAGTTCTCACCCTTGCTCTGTCCCATGAAACGGGCCGTGATCTGCCCCATCTGTTTCCGGTGCAGGAACTGATGATTCATGTCCATCAGGTTTTCATGCATGAAGGAATAGTGGCAGTTCACCAGCGGATCGAAGTGACGCGTTTTGAATTCAGGATTATCCGCCTGACAGGGCACAGGAACCGGAACCGTCTTCGCCAGTTCCGGATCGCCGGGGAAAATGAAGACCAGACCGCTCCGCTCCTGGCAGGGGTATGTCTTTACTCCACGTCCAACACCCGGCTTATTGAGATAGGGCACCGTGACACAGGAGCCTTTTCGATCAAATGACCAGCCGTGATAGCAGCAGCGGACAACATCCCCATCCACGGTTCCCTTGCTGAGGGGAACCTGTCGATGAGCGCAACGATCCTCAAGCGCATAGATGGGAGAGCCGTCCTCGGGACGAACAATCACAATCGGATCGCCAGCGAAACGCGTTGCGAACGCCTTTCCGGGCTTGATCTTCCTGGACCATGCCACCGGATACCAGAAGTCAGGATTGAGACTGACACGACGCAGATCGGGACCGGTGCGGTGGTAAAGTTCGCTTGTAACCGCAGCAGTTCCCCGCTCCGCGTCACCCTGAACCTCAGCCGCCTGATTCTCCCGGCTTTCCTGCTGCGTCAACATATCCTGTATTCTCCCGCCTCACCCGCACGATTGCCGTTCCAACATGTGGCAACGCCAGCTCTACGCTTTTTGGCAACGTGCAATGACAGCGTAAAAGGATCAACCTCCCACATAACGAATACAAGACGCTGATATGCATACCAGCACAACCGGATTGTGCTTCGGCCTTGATATCAATCAATATCCTGCGTGGGCAGAAGGATACTGAATCAGCTCTGGGACAAACCGTAGAGTGAATATTGCTGCATCATATGGCTGGTTGGATACTGATCAACGACTTCGCCGGTCGTATTATAGGTCTCGACCACCACGATACCGAGAGCCGGATCAATATGGGAAGCGGGGTTGATGACTGGCAGGGCATTGAGATCGGCCACAGACTTGCTGACGCTTGCGGTTTTACCAGCCGACGCATCGCTTTGCGCGTCAGCATGTGTCGAAAGCGCTACAGCAACCTGTGCAGTGGCGGCGTTACTGGCAATTGTCGAGATATCCATCCTGCTTCTCCGAGGACAGTTCAGTTATTCAGGATTCAACCTTTGTCACTCTGTGGATAAAAATGCAACTAAAAGTTGCATCACCTTATCTCGATAGCCGTTATACCAGAAATCATCTTCAGGGCTTGCCCGACAACCGGGCTTAACCGGTAACCGGTGCGCAGACGCACCTCGAGTTCCTGCGTGTCCGAAATACGCGGCAACAGAACAACCTTGCCTTTACCACCCTGCTGTCGGGACAGGACGGCCTGAATATCACTGACAGCATCGGCATCCTCCAGCCAGATCCGCATTTCTCCACCGGTCTGGGAGGCGACATCCTCCAGTTCCACAAGATCGGAGGCCGTAATGCGCATCGCCTCCCCTTCCAGTTTCAGATCAGCCGTTACAAGAACCGCTCGACCCGCCACCAGAATTTCTCTGACGCGCCCCAGCACCTCTGAAAACAGCGTCACCTCACAACTTCCGGTTGCATCTGAGAGCCGCAGCCAGGCCATCTTGCTGCCACTCCGGGTCGGACGCTCCTTGCGGTCCACAACGCATCCCGCAATCTTGACCCGCGTGATTCCGCCTTCCGCCGTCGGCAGCAGCTGAGACATAGGCACAACACCCAGTCGCCGCATGACCGGCTTATAGGAATCAAGTGGATGGCCAGTCATATGAAAGCCAATCGCATCGGCTTCGTAGGACAGTTTTTCAAACTCGGGCCAGTCCTGCTCCTTTGACAGAAGCAGCGGCTCCGGCTCGGAAGGGCCACCAAACAGGCCACCCTGCCCGCTGTTCATCTCCTGCACACGGGTATGAGCCCGTTTCAGAATCATCTCGATGGCGCTGAACACGCGGGCACGGTTCGGCTCCATTGAGTCAAAAGCCCCGGCCCGCGCGAGGTTTTCGAGCTGCATCTTGTTGAGGTTTTTCGGGTCCACACGGGCGGCAAAATTCGCAAGATCACGGAACGGCTTCCCGCCACGCGCTTCCATCAATCCCTGCATGGCGACAAAACCGACCTTCTTCACCGCCGCCAGCGCATAACGGATGGCGAGCGTGCCGTCTTCCTGCTTCTCGACCTTGAAGTCGGCATCGGATTTGTTGATGTCTGGGGGCAGCACGCGGATGCCGAGGCGTTCGGCCTCCTGACGCAACGCAGCAAGTTTTTCCGTCCGCTCCCGCGCCAGCGACATGCAGGCGGCGAGGAACGACACCGGGTAGTTCGCCTTCATCCACGCCGTTTGATACGACACCAGCGCGTAAGCGGCGGCGTGGGACTTATTGAAGCCGTAGTCGGCGAACTTCGCCATCAGGTCGAAGACTTCGACGGCTTTGTCCTTGGGGATACCGCGACCCGTCGCGCCCTCGGTGAAGATCTCGCGCTGCTTGTCCATCTCGGCGCGGATCTTCTTGCCCATCGCACGACGCAGAAGGTCAGCGGCGCCGAGGCTGTAGCCCGCCATCTTCTGGGCGATCTGCATGACCTGTTCCTGATAGACCATGATGCCATAGGTCTCTTCCAGGATGTCGCGGATTTCCTCGTGTGGCGGCTCCCATGCCTCGCCGTGTTTGCGCCGACAGTAATCGGGGATGTTGGCCATCGGACCCGGTCGATAGAGCGCCACGGCGGCGATCAGGTCTTCCAGCCGGGTCGGGCGCATCTGCTTGAGGACGTCCCTCATGCCCGCGCCTTCGAACTGGAACACGCCGGCGGTGTCGCCGCGTGACAGCATTTCGTAAGTCAGCTTGTCGTCGAGCGGGATTTTCGCGAGATCGACCTCGATGCCGAGGCCTTTCAGGAACCGCACGCCACGCTGGAGGATGGTGAGCGTGGTCAGGCCGAGGAAGTCGAACTTCACCAGTCCCGCCTGCTCGACATATTTCATGTTGAACTGCGTGACGAGCATGTCGCTCTTCGGATCACGATAAAGCGGGACAAGATCGACGAGTTTGCGATCACCGATCACCACGCCGGCGGCATGGGTCGATGCGTGACGGTAGAGCCCTTCCAACTGCTGCCCGATTTCCATCAGACGGCGCAAAGCCTCGTCCGTATCACGCATTTCCTGAAGTTTTGGTTCGCCGGCGATGGCGTCCTTCAGAGTGGTGGGTTTGGCGGGGTTGTTGGGGATCAGTTCCGCGACGCGGTTGACCATGCCGTAAGGCAGACCAAGCACGCGACCGACGTCACGAACCGCAGCGCGGGCCTGCAACTTTCCGAAGGTGATGATCTGCGCCACGCGGTCGCCGCCATATTCGCGGCGGACGTAGGAGATCACTTCATCGCGGCGGTCCTGACAGAAATCGATATCGAAGTCAGGCATCGAGACACGTTCCGGGTTCAGGAAGCGCTCGAACAGCAGATTGAACGGAAGCGGGTCGATGTCGGTGATGGTGAGAGCATAGGCCACCAGCGAGCCTGCGCCGGAACCACGCCCCGGCCCTACCGGAATATCGTGGGCCTTCGCCCACTGGATGAAGTCCGCAACGATCAGGAAGTAGCCCGGAAATCCCATGCGGGAAATGATATCGAGTTCGAATTCCAGACGTTCTTTGTAAACGGCACGGGTTTTCTCATCAGCGCTGATGGCGGCGAGACGAAGCTCCAGTCCTTCCCGCGCCATGGCCCGGACAGTCTCGTCTTCGGTCTGACCCTCACGCACTTTCGGACAGATAGGCAGCAGGGGTTTGCGGGTTTCGACCTTGATGGCGCAGCTTTTCGCAATAGCGAGCGTGTTGTCACAGGCGTCCGGCAGATCGGCGAACAGCTTGCGCATGTCGGCTGGCGGCTTGAACCAGCATTCGGGAGAAACTTTCCAGCGGTCTTTCTCCGCCATGGTCCGTCCCTGCGCAATACAGATCAGCGCGTCATGCGCCTCGTGCATCTTGGGCTGCGGAAAGAAACACTCATTGGTCGCGACAATCGGCAGACGCATCCGGTCTGCAAGCGCCAGCACGCCGGGCTCGACGGCTTCCTCTATCGGGAGACCGAACCGATTGAGTTCTACAATGAGACTGTCGCCAAACCCCTCGTGCAGTTGAGCCAGCCATGCCTCTGCCTGCTCCTGCTGCCCCTCAGCCAGCATCTGATAGAGCGGCCCGCGCGTGCCGCCGGTCAGCAGGAAAAGCCCCTTGCTGCGTTCGCACAGCATATCGAGCGTGACCGTAGGATCCGCCGTGTCGCCTTCAAGAAAACCTGCCGAAGACAGAAACTGGAGATTCGCCAGTCCTTCCTCATTACGCGCCAGCAACACGATCGGTTCTGAAGGGGCACCGGGCCGATCATCACGTGGTGGCAGGCCAATCTGACAGCCAATGATCGGCTGGACGCCTTTTCCCGAACAGTATTGCGAGAATTCCAGCCCTCCAAAAAGATTGCCTGTGTCGGTGATGGCGACAGCGGGCATCTCCATGCCACGGGCGAGCGCAACCAGTTCGGGGATGCGGATGGCACCCTGACTGAGGGAGTAGGCGGAATGAACGCGAAGATGGACGAAATCAGCGTGTGGCATGACGTATATCATAGCACAGCGTGACAGGCGCTGGGGAGATATCTCATTTCTTATAAAGAAAGCACAATAAAAAATATTGATATTAAGTGGATGCAGCAATATCAACTACATAGGATTGAATAAGATCACCCAAATGACAAAAAATAAGATTAATTCCGTTTCTGATAGCCTCGCAAAGATATTAGAAAACTGCCGTGAAGACTACCCTGAAGCCTGCGCGCTTACTGATGCCTACATAAAGGCATTACCTGATATGAACAGAAATATACTGAGCGGCAACCTGAAAACTCCCGAACTCATCACCTCCGGTATTCTGGTGGCGGGCATGGGTACGTTATTTTATACGACGGCCTCATCAAGCTTCTTCCCTCCCTTCTATTCGATTGCAAAAAGCATAAGCGAGTTTGTGCTTTTCTCATGGCTATTCACCGCTTCAGTCATTGTATTCTTTGCAGTTGAAATTACAAAAATCTTCATAACGTCAGATACACTCAAACAATTGAACATCAATAATGATCTGACATCTTTTCTGACATTATGGGAAGAAATCGAAAGCAATAAACAAATACCGGCGGAAGCAACACGCAAAGTCCAGACAAAAATTACATTACTAAACCTTGAAAACGCTTGCAAATATCAAAAACATATTCAGATCGTTTTCTGGTTTGCCCGCTTCTGCACAATTATTCAGGGACTGACGATCGCCCTAGCCGCTTTCTCAGCCGGGTGGATCGAACAGGCCCACAAACAATACCCACACTGTTTTTCGGATGTCACGCCCGGTGATGTTGGCAAAGCTGAAAAATGCCAGTCCGAGATCAGGTTATGGGAACAGCCACTTCGAAAGCCCCAACAGGAAACCTACCCTTCACACCATTAAAAGCTTCTCGATCGCCAAGAAAACTATCGATTCCATCATACACGGACCAAGGTTCCTCTTTATGAAGCACTTACTTTTCGTCCTGCTGCTTTTCGTGCCGGTGCTGGCTCATGCAGCGCCCCAGAACGTCATACTGAGTGCCGGCAACACCACCTCCCGCCTGCATGCAAAGACCCTTTTCACGCCCGTCGACGGCACCTTCGAGAAAGTCGTTGGAGATCTTTCCTACGATCCCGAAACTCAGGTTTGTCACGTCGATCTCAGAATGGAGGTCAACTCCCTGAAGGTTGGCAGCGCCCTTCTACGCACAGCGATGCTGTCCGGGCTTATGCTGGACAGTGATGACCACCCCTCCATGCGCTTCGCTGGTGACTGCCAGCCAAAAATCACCAATAACAAGCTGGAAACCTTGCTGGTGGGCAAACTCACCATGCGCGGGCAGACGCATCCCCTCACATTCAAGGTCAGGATGCATTTTTCGCGCAACACACTGACTGAAATCAGCAGTTCCGCGACCTTCGACCAGCGCCAATGGGGCATGAGCACAATGCTGGGCACAGTGCAGCCGCTCGTTCAGGCCGAAACGAGTATCATGCTGAAGTAATATAAAAAAACAGATGAATAACTTACTACTGATCGCAAGTCAGTAAATTCAATAAAATGAAAATGCCGAAGATGAATCCATCCTCGGCATAGCAATGACAGTAAATTTATTTTCTCTGCGGGTGCATGGAAGAACGCTTCCTCCATGCACCCGCAGATTTATGTCAGCTCTGCTTCGGGCAGAACAGAACATGCAGCGACCGCACGCCCTGCGCACCGTGGATCAGCACACCTTCAATATCCGCAGTCGCAGACGGACCCGTCTGGAAAACAGCATATTTGTGCTCGCGGAGTTCCGGGCGTCGATAGGCGTTATGCAGGTTGGCCACGATCTGCGAAGGATCAAGCAGAACGATCAGATGCTGCGGGAGATAACCACTCGTATTGACGATCAGTTCATCATCCGTGAGGCAGAGCGAGCCTGTCTCAGCCACGCCGAAAGCCGCACGCACAACACCGATTTCCACATCGGCGAGAGAATGCGGGTCCATGTCCGGCAGAATCTGCCGAATCTGAAGCGACGCATCGCCATGCAACTCCGGCACACAGGTAGCGATGATGCCCTTTCCTGCCACGGCGGCGCGCAGAGCCGACACCGGATCCTGCCCCTGCGGATCAAGCACTTTTCCGCCCATCTTCACGAGCATTTCGGAAAAAGCCGTCACCAGATCGGACAGTGCTTTCTCATCGAACAGCGGCACGTCCGGCAGCGGGGGCTGAATTTTCGGACGGTTGGCCCGGATAGCGGCGAAAATCGCCGCACGGCTATCTGTGCTGCTCATCACTTCTTCTTCCCATCCATGCCACGTGTACGCTTGTACCACTGATGGAATGTTTCCTTTGGCACATGCGGCATTTCACGACCACGCGTCCAGGTGTTCAGCTTGTTATACAGAACAAAGCGCGGCAGGTGACGCAGGGCGCTGTCGGCCATCGGCAGGCTCGCACGATACAGCTTTGGTGACGCCAGAAGCGCGCCCGCCGCTTTCATCATGCTCTTCTTGAAAGCCGGAATTTCATGATTCTCGGCCAGAACCTGACGCCAGTCGGCAATCTGCTCGTGAATGTTGATCTTCACCGGACAGACGTTCGTGCAGCTTCCGTTCATGGTCGAAGAGAATGGCAGCGTCGAGTATTTGTGACGGTTAAAGGTCGGATCGATAATCAGCCCGATCGGACCCGCATAGGTCGCGCCATAGCTGAGACCACCGGAACGACGGAACACCGGACAGGTGTTCATGCAGGCGCCGCAACGGATGCATTTCAGAGAGGTCCAGAACTTCTCCAGACCAAGACGGTCCGTGCGGCCATTATCGACGATCACGATGTGCATCTCGGCCCCACGACGTGGGCCACGGAAATGCGAGGTATACTGCGTGATCGGAGAACCCAGAGCGCTGCGGGACAGCATCCGGACGAACACGGCCAGCGAGTTCAGGTTCGGGATGATCTTCTCGATACCCATCGAGACGATGTGCAGACCCGTGGTGTTGGCCGACAGATCCGCATTGCCTTCGTTGGTGCAGACGACAACCGAGCCGGTTTCCGCGACTGCGAAGTTACAGCCCGTCATGCCCGCATCCGCTTTCAGGATCAGCGGACGCGTGTGCTCGCGCTGCTGCTCGGTCAGATAGCTCACGTCTGAATTATTCGGGTCAGAGCCGAGTGTTTTTGCAAACACCTCCGCCACGTCCGTCCGCAGCTTATGAACGGCGGGCACCACGACGTGACTGGGGTTCTCATTGTCGAGCTGCTGGATGCGCTCGCCGAGATCAGTCTCGACAACCTGCACCCCTGCTTCCGCCATCGCTTCGCGGAAGCCGCATTCCTCGGTGAGCATCGACTTGCTCTTGATGAGGCTTTTGGCGTTCTTCGAGCGCAGGATTTCCGCAACGATGCTGTTATGCTCGGCAGCATCCTTCGCCCAGTGAACCTTGACGCCATTCGCAATGGCATTCTTCTCGAACTGTTCGAGATAGGTGTCCAGATGCGTCAGCGTATGCGTCTTGATGTCGGATGCAAGCTGGCGGAGATCTTCCCACTCTTCGATGATCTCTTTCTGACCATCCCGCTTCTGCCGCAGATCCCACAGACGCTGGTCATGCATGGCCAGATGCTCAGGGGCAGCCATAAAGCGACGCGCCGCCTCCTGCTGATCAATCGGGCGATTACCCCGAATGATCGCACCCCGCGGCTGCGGCTCAGGACCGCGCGCTGGCATGGTGACGGAAGCTCCAGCGCCATGCGTCAGATTGGCGGGCGCTCCGTCGTTGGTGCGACCGGCCGGAGTGGTCGGCGCCGCCTGATTGTCGATGCTCATACCCGTTCCCCATTCAGGATCTGCGAAATGTGGATGTATTTCGTCGGCAGACCGAGCCGCTTGGCGCACCCTTCCTGATGCATCATGCAGGAACTGTCTGACGAGGTCACATATTCCGCGCCGGACTTGGCCTGATCGCGGGCCTTGTCCTGTCCCATGCGGGCGGACGTCGCCTCCTCGAACACGGAGAAGGTGCCTCCGAAGCCGCAACATTCATCCGGACGGGTGATATCGACAAGCTCGAGCCCCTTCACCATGCCGAGCAGATCACGCGGCTTGGAGAATTTCTTCTCGCGCAGTTCCGTCATGCTGGCGATGTTGAGGCCGCGCAGGGCGTTGCAGTTATTGTGCAGCGCAACCTTGTGCGGGAACTCGGCCCACGGAAAACCGTCCACTTTCAGCACGGCATGCAGAAACTCGACCAGTTCATATGTGTGCTCGCGGACGTGCTTCACGTCATCGGTCTGCGCCACGGCGTCGAAGTTGTTGCGGATGTGATTCACGCAGCTTCCGGACGGCGCAACGATATAGTCATAATCCTTGAAGTTGCGGACGAAGAGTTCCTCCGTCGCCTTCGACTCCTTGTGACAGCCCGTGTTGGTCATCGGCTGACCACAGCAGGTCTGGTCGAACGGATACTCAACCTCGCAACCGAAGCGCTCCAGCAGTTCGAGCGTCGCCTGCCCCACCTCGGGGTGAAACGCATCAACGTAACACGGAACAAACAACCCAACTCGCATGGAACGCTTCCTCACAGAGATGACCCCGCCATTCTCGAAAGGGGGTGTCACCTTATAGCTATTACAGGTGCCGGAAATGCTCTTTTCGCACACTCCTGTCGAGTTCAGATCCGCCCGTTTCAGACAGAAATTCCCGCCAGACCCGGCAATGAAACCGGCATTTTGATTCGGTCGTGACTATTACGTCAGGATCGCCACAAGTAAACCGATGCAGATCAATACTTCGATACTCAGGCCCCCAGACGACATCGCCCCGACGAAATTGCCGGGGCGATGAAATCACCGATCCTTTAAAACCGTGCGCCTCAGTTTTTCTGCGGCGGACGACTGTTGGCCTTGGCGACCTTCTTGCCCCACTGAACCAGTGTGTCGGTGCAGTCTTCGGTGGCGATATGGCACTCGATAAAGGTCGGGCCCTTCTTGTTGGTCTTGGCCTTCGCAATGGCGTCGGCCAGCTCCGCGCCGGTGCGGGCGTGCAGACCCAGACCGTGACCGTCCTCGGCGTTGAACGCCTTGATGAGACCGGCATAGTCCCAGTTCTTGATGTAGTTGTACGGGCCGTCGTGGATCTTGATCTCGATGACGTAACCACGGTTGTTCACAAGGAACACGATGACCGGCACTTCGTAGCGGATCATCTGCGCGACTTCCTGCGCAGTAAGCTGGAAGGAGCCGTCACCAACCATCAGGATGTGCTGACGGTCAGGCGAACCGATGGCGTTACCGAGAGCAGCAGGCACCGACCAACCGATGGAACCCCACTGCATTTCCGTCTCAACGCGAGCGCCGCCCGGCAGATGCATGCGGACAGCGTTGAACCAGCTGTCACCTGTCTCGGCCGTGATTGTGGTGTTTCCATCAATCATGGCGTTGATCTGACGCGCCATTTCATCGTTGGTCAGAGGCACAGTCGGAGCGGTTTCCGGAATCTTGACCGGTGTGTAGGTCGTGTTTTCAACCGTAGCCGGACGGCTCGGAGCTTTCTCGCTCAGAGCGGCGATGAATGCACCGAGGTGGAAGCCGGCGAAGCTCTTGCCGTCAACTGTCACTTCGGCGAGATCAGCGATCAGGGCCTGTGATGCAGGCGGCTTGGACTGCCAGCCAACCGTTGCGTAATCGTTGAAGATCGGAGCGAGACAGATCACGCCGTCGGCCTTCTCGACCAGTTCCTGAGCGCCGGGTGAGCTGACTTCACCCCAGTAAACGCCACGGAACGCCTTGTGATCTTCCGGGAAGAAGCTCTTGGCCGCACTCATGACCGTCACGGCGCAACCAATACGGTCCGCAAGCGCCACGATCGGCTCAAGCGAGCCCAGCGTGCGGACACGGCTGCCGACGAGGATAACGACGTTCTTGCGCGTTTCGATAAACGTGCAGGCGGCCTTAACAGCAGCGTCAAGGCTGACCTTGTCAGGCGTTGTTTCCGCAAGCAGGGTGCCGACCGGACCCGGACGGACGCACTCGGCGGAAGCCAGATTGCAGGGAATCTCAATATAGCAGGGCTTGCGCATACGCAGAGCCGTGCGGATGGCGTGATCGATCTGGGCCGGTGCGTTCTCGGCGGAGAGAATGACTTCCGTGGCGCAGGTGACCTGACGGAACATCTCGGCCTGATAGCCGTAGTTCGAGTTGCCGATCGTGTGATGCAGGATATGGCCTGAACCCTGATCATTGGTGTTCGGTCCACCGGACACGAAGATCACCGGCAGGCTCTCGGCGTAAGCGGAGCCAATGGCGTTGATGGCCGAAAGAGCGCCGACATTGAAGGTGACAATCATGGCAGCCGCACCGTTGGCGCGGGCATAACCCTCGGCGGTGTAACCACAGTTCAACTCATTGCAGCTGTAAAGCTGCTTGGTGGAGCCTTCCTCCAGAAGCTGATCGAGCAGGACGAGGTTGAAATCACCTGCGACCGCAAAATGGTCTTTCAGACCGATCTGGCCCAGACGCTCCGAGAGATAATGGCCGACAGTATATGGCTTGGTCATGAAATACCTCCTCTAAAGGATTTGCCGGGTTTCCTGCCCGACACCCCAATTTGGAAGGCAGTCTGACGAGAGAGTCGCCTCATGACCACTATATGGAAACAGCGCGATCCATATATAAAAAATATGGATCGCGCTGTTCGCAGAAAAGCGCCAGATCTGGCGGAAGCCTCAGACCTTGTTCACTGAAGCGTCATAAATCCTGTCGATCGTCTTGCCGAGAGTGGCGTCAAATTCGGCGTCGGACATGCCGTCCTGCAGGCCTCCAAGCAGAGCCCGGGAGAAGCTGGCGATCATGCCGTGATTCTTCTTCAGACGCTCACAGGACTCATCAAGCGAGTATCCGCCCGAAAGCGCCACCACACGCTCAACGCGCGGATGCTTGCTGAGATCTTCATACAGGTCGGCAACCTCGGGGATCGTGACCTTCAGCATGACCTTGTAGTCGCCCGGCATCGCGTTGAGCGCCTTGAGCAGTTCATCGTGCAGGATGGCTTCAGCGCCCTTCTTGTCAGGGCTTTTGACCAGAACTTCCGGCTCGATGATCGCAACCAGACCGTGAGACGCAACCTGATGGGCAATCTCGAACTGCTGCTTCACGATGGCGGCAATGCCTTCCTGATTCGGAAGGTTGATGACCGAACGCTCCTTGGTGCCGTAAATACCAAGTTTCGCAGCGCGCTCCAGCAGCGCATCAAGGCCGGGATTCGGCTTCATCAGACGTACGCCGTTGGCTTCGTCCTCAAGCCCCTTGTCGATCTTCAGGAACGGCACGACGCCACGATCTTCCCACAGATACGCAGGAACCGGCTTGCCTTTTGCAAGTCCATCCATTGTGCGCTCGAACAGGATCGCACCGATCACCTTCTCACCGGAAAAGCTCGGAGCCGTGATGATCCGCACACGCATCTCATGAATAAGGCGGAACATATCCTCTTCGGAAGAATAGGCCGTCTCAGGAATGCCATAAGCCTTCAGAGCGCCCGGCGTTGAGCCTCCGCTCTGGTCGAGTGCCGCGATAAAGCCGCCCTTTTCCGAAATCTGGCTTTTCATACGGTCGTTGGACATTCTTATTACCCTTTATTCTTAACGTATGGTGCGTGCCTGGGAACGCCCGAACAGCCGATGCCATCCTCTATGCTTCGGGTCATGCCGCGACAGAAGAACATCGACCCCACACCCTTCCGGTTCCCTGCATGCACACCGACGAAACCCAAAAGGACTGAAATCCGAGTGGCCCAATCCAGACAACGTGACATTTACACGGAGTGATCGGCTGCGCCACCTCCCCCGTGGAGAAGATAATATTAAAAATCCTAAAAGCGGCGTCATCAGGGCGTTTCCGGCTGCTCCTTCATCACCATGTCCGTCAGTATGGATGATCCGGGCGTCTCAGGCATCAGCATGGGCGGCTTTCTGGGCGTCAGATACCAGCCGACCACAAAAACGATCACCAGCAGAGGCGTCGCCCCGACAGTGATGGTCCCGGCCGGATAATCGCACGCCATCAACACGACAACGGCCGCCAGAAAAGCCAGTGTCAGCCAGGATGTGAACGGCGCGCCCGGCATGCGGAATGTGGGAGCGGCAATGTCTCCCCGACTGACAGCCCTGCGAAAAGCGAGCTGACTCAGTATGATGATGCCCCATGTGCAGATAATGCCGATTGCCGCAAAACTGAGAACAATCTCAAAAACACTCTGCGGCACGATATAATTGAGCACGACACCGACAAGATAAAACGCCGCGATCAGCAGAATACCGGCATAGGGCACGGAATGGCTGTTCATGGCGCCCAGAAACCGCGGCGCTGATCCGCCAAGCGCAAGAGCGCGCAGGACACGACTGGTGGAATAAACGCCCGAGTTCAGGCTGGACAAGGCCGCCGTCAGCACGATGAAATTCATCACGCTATCGGCATAAGGCACGCCCAGCGCATTGAAGAATGTCACAAACGGACTTTCGCCCGCCTGATAGGCGGTCCATGGCAGCAGGCACACCAGCAACACGACCGACCCGACATAGAATACGGCAATCCGCCAGATCACGCTGTTGATGGCTCGGGGCAGAATCTCGCGGGGATTGTCACATTCTCCCGCCGCCGTGCCGATCAGTTCGATCCCGGAGTAGGCAAACACCACCCCCTGGGTGAGCGCGAGCGCCGCCAGCATACCGTGCGGAAAGAAACCGCCATTATCAGCAATGAGGTGAAACCCGGTTTCATGTCCCGCGACAGGCACGCCAGTCCCCAGAATGACCGAACCCGCAATCAGAAAGACAATCAGCGCGACAACCTTGATCATGGAGAACCAGAATTCCATTTCTCCAAAATATTTCACGCCGATAAGATTCATGCCCGTCACAAGACACAGGGCAATCAGCGCAAGCAGCCATTGGGGGAAAGAAGCGAAAGCGCTCCAGAAATGCATATAAAGAGCGACGGCCGTAATATCCGCGATTCCGGTCATCACCCAGTTGAGAAATGAAACCCAGCCCGCCACATAGGCCGCCTTGTCCCCGAGAAACTCACGGGCATGGGACACGAAACTGCCGCTGCTCGGGCGATACATGGTCAGTTCGCCAAGCGCCCGCAGAATGAAGAAGCTGAAAAGTCCGCAAACCGCATAAACGATGGCCAGCGAGGGACCGCCCTGCTGAAGGCGACTTCCTGCACCAAGGAAAAGGCCGGTGCCGATACAGCCGCCAATGGCGATCATCTGCATCTGCCTGCGACCCAGGGTCTTTTTATAGCCTTCGCTGGTGCTGTTCCGGCTGATTGTCGATTCAGTCATTCCATCCCGATCCCGTCTCTCCTGCAGGAGCATTACGGAACAGATTGGTTCGAACCCGGAATGTTGTCCATCGAAAAACAACAGATTTTTTCAGGAAACAGGCAGGAAGAAGACGTCAGAAAACCGTGTTGATGGCGAACTGGGGAGAAACTTTTATGCCGGTATTATGTCCAGCATAGTAAACCGCCGATCCCGCGATAACGCCCCAACGTGCATTCCAGTTATATTCTATGGCGGGCGCCACCTGCCAGTCTGTCGAGGCGGAGCCGGTTCTGTTGATGGTCTGGCCCGACGCGTAGCGTCCCCGCAGACGGGAGCCGTTCGACCAGTCCCGCGCCACATCCGCCGCCAGCACCCATTTCTGGCTCAGGGCGTATTCCAGCGAAAAGCCCACCTGCCCGCTCATGCCCGGACTTCCACGCCCGACAAAGCCTTCCGATGTCCCGTAACTGGTGACATCCCGCAAACGCGCCGAATTCAGCGCGTGCCGGAACCAACTCCAGACGCGCAGACGCAGTTCATGCCCACCCGGCAATGTATAAGTGGACTGCTCGGTAAGGGCCATTCGGAACACATAAGCCCCTGTCCCGAAGCCGTCCTGCGACGCTCCCAGACGGGAATAGTCGCCCGTTGGAAAAATGACGCCCGCGAAAAGGTTCAGATCAGGAATGTAGCGTTTCGGGTTGGCGCGCATGAAACGCCAGATCATGTCGATCGGGAAATCGCCGAATTTGGGTCCATGCGCATGGCCTGCCCCATGCTTCCAGCCATAACTGATCACCGTATGCGCCTGGATGCTGAGATCATCCAGAATGCCATATTTCCACATCGTGGAGTTGGAAAAGGTCTGCTGACGCGGGTGCAGCGGATGCCCCGTGCCGTTGGACGCAAACGTGCCGACGGGCTGACTGTATGAGAAATAGGGCTCGATGCCCGCGTCTCCGGCATGATTCTTGGCGCCCGATGGCGAGACCAGCGATCCCGTGTACCATTGCCCGGCTCTGGCATGTGGTATGCCAATCGCGAACAGGAGAAACACCCCACAAACGTAACCACCCGTGTTCCGCACCCAAGCCCCGCCAGTCATCTTCATCATTGCGCCAGATCAGCCACACCCACTGTGGCCAACACTACAAACGACCTGTTTATACAAGTATTTACGTTGGTGTAGTAAAAACAGTTCCTTAAACCACAACTCAAAGTAAAGATTAGAGAATCACGAGAAACAGAACTCACCCGATAAAATAATTTTATTACTTTGACGTATCAACAGTTTTTCCTCTATAAGGCCGCCACGCGTCTAACACCACTCAACGGAGAAGAAAAGTTCGATGGCCGCAGCCCCACCCCAGGTCAATACAAAAAGACGCACCTACGCCATCCTTGTCGCACTGTTTCTCGGTGTTCTGAGCGGGCTTCTTCTCCACACGCTCGGCGACAGCGCCGTCCATGGGGCGGAGCAGGCAGGAAAGCTGATGACCGGGCTTTTCCTGCGGCTGATCAAGATGGTCATCGCGCCACTTGTCTTCGCAACGCTCGTCAGCGGTATTGGCAAACTGGGTGACGACACGCTGGTTCTGCGTGTCGGGGGGCGCATCCTGCTCTGGTTCATCGCCATGTCCTTCGTATCTCTCACGATAGGCCTTCTGGCGGCCAACATCCTGCAACCGGGTATCGGCTTTTCACCGCCACCGATCACTGACATTGCGTCTCTCAAGCATCCTTTTCAGCCAATCGATTTCATCCTGCACATTGCGCCGACGAGCATTCTGGATTCCATGGCGCGGAACGACATTCTTCAAATTGTCGTGTTCTCGGTGCTGTTCGGGTTAGCCCTCCCCGCCGCGGGCAAGGCCGGTAAAACCATGCTCAACTGGACCGAAGAGCTTGGTCACATCATGCTCCGGATGACCGACATGGTCATGCTTCTGGCTCCCATGGCCGTCTTCGGTTCGGTGATGGGAAGCCTCGCCAGCGGCGGCGGAGCGATGCTGCTGCATTACGGCCGTTTTCTTATCGAATTCTACAGCACCATCCTCATCCTGTGGTGTGTTCTGACGGGCCTGGCTTTTCTGGTGCTTGGCCCCCGGATCAAGGATCTCCTCAAGGAACTTTTCCAGCCCATTATCCTCGGTTACGCCACGGCGAGCAGTGAATCCGTCTATCCGCTCCTGCTCGAGAAACTTGAAAACTTCGGCGTGCCAACGCGCATCAGCGGCTTTGTGCTGCCCCTCGGTTACAGTTTCAATCTGGATGGTTCGATCCTGTTCCAGTCATTTGGCGCGATCTTTATCGCCCAGGCTTACGGGATCAGCCTTCCCTGGTCGCAGCAGGCACTGATGGTGCTGGTCATGATGTTGAGCAGCAAAGGCATTGCCGGTGTGCCTCGCGCCTCTCTCGTGACGCTCGTGGCCGTACTGCCCCAGTTTGGTCTTCCGGAGGCCGGTATCGCCATCATTCTGGGGATCGATCATTTTCTTGATATGGCCCGGACCGCCACCAACGTGCTTGGCAACGGCTACGCTGCTGCGATTTCGGCAAAATGGGAAGGCGAACTTTCAGACGGACCAACCAAGGATGTCATGTAGAAATGGTCCCCATGAAGCGCCTGACATGAAAAGTTTTTCTACAGTTACAAAGTAGCAATGCAACAGGGATTTCTGAACGCCGCCTTTTCTAAAGAGCGGCGTTATCCAAAGCTTTTTTTGCAAAAACCTTCACCAAAAACTCTCTTTTAATTTACAGAAACCTTCACGAAAATATTTCCAATAATATTATTAAAAAAATAGGTTACACAGAATTAAATTTTCAAAAAAAACAACTACGATATGCGGATTTTTATTACATAAATTAATTATAAATAATCACGAAAAACAAACAAGATTCTGCCTCTGAAAACATTCCTCTTTCCATGCTCTGTCAGCATCTACCTCGCTGTATGGATGGCAGCCTCTTTGACCCACGGCCTTGTATTGCAAATAATTCGCATTTCCGATACGGCCCTGCCCATACCAGTTATCAGGAGCCCTCAATGAAGTCCGCCATGCGCCGCAGCAGGGTTGTTTACGCCCTCCCTCTTTCGCTCCTTATGAGCGGCGAGGTCCTTGCTGCTGATCAGGAAGAAAAGCCCGGCATGACGCACTCTCAGCAAATACCCGCAGCGGTTCAGAAACCGGGAAAATCCGCGACACCTGCGACAAAAGTCGAACATCTGGAAGTGCATGGACGACGGTCATCGACCATCGCCTCGTCAGCCACGAAAACAAACACGCCCCTTATCGAGACGGCCCAGTCTGTCAGCGTCATAACCCGCAATGAAATGGACATTCGCGGCGTGCTGGATCTCAATCAGGCCGTTCGCTACATCGCAGGCGTGACACCCAATCTGCGTGGCGGGGTCGGCACGCGCTACGATCAGTTCCTGCTCCGTGGCTTTACGATTCCAACCTTTCTCGATGGTCTGAAACTGCAGGACAGCCCGACCGGCTATGCCACAGCACAGACCGACACATCCCGTCTTGACCGTGTGGAGATTCTGAAAGGTCCGGCTTCCGCGCTTTATGGTCAGTCCAGCCCCGGCGGACTGGCAGCACTCTCCAGCAAACTGCCGACCGATCAGCGCTTTTATGGCGGCGTCAACGCGACAGGCGGCAGTTTCAATCTTTACCGCGTGGATGCCGATGTTGGTGGATATGCAACAGATAACGGGTTTGTCCGCTACAGGATCTATGGCACCGCCAACGGACAGCACACCCAGCTTGCCCGCACAGGAAGCAAGCGTTTCTCCATCAGCCCATCCTTCACATTCGGCGGTGATGGACCGACAACACTGACTCTTCTGGGAAACTATCAGTATGATCCGGAGAACGGCACCTATGGCGGCGTGCCGCTGGTCGGATCACTGAAACGGGCTTCCTTCGGCTACCTGCCGCGTAATTTCTACGATGGCGACTCCTCTTTTGAGAGATTCAACCGAAAACAGGGCGCCATCACCTATATTCTCAATCATCGTTTCAATGATGACTGGAGTTTCTCCACGCGCGGACGCTATGACGACCTGAAAACCAGCTACCGCAGCGTCTATAACGCCGGTTACTACAGCAACACCTACACGGTGCCCCGCTATGCTTTCGGCACCGACGAGCATACGCACAATCTGGAGTTCGACAGCCAGTTCAAAGGCAAGGTACGCACAGGCTTCCTGCAGCACAATCTGATGTTCGGCTTCGATTACATGCAGCAGAGCGCTGGAGAACAGGGATATTTCGGCAACGCGCCCGACATGGATGTGCGTTATCCGGACTACCACATGGCGATTGCTCCCATGAGCCCGTATGTGGATTATCGCACCAACTCGCACCAGATCGGTGTGTATGGGCAGGATGAAATCCGCTGGCGCGGTCTGGTGCTGACGGGCAGCCTGCGTAACGACTGGTATCGTTCGCATCAGGTGGAATCAATTTACCACACCGACACCCATCAGGATCCAAGCCAGATCACCTGGCGCGCTTCCGGCCTCTATCACTTCGATTTCGGACTTGCTCCCTACATCAGCTATTCGACGTCCTTCCAGCCGCAATCGGGAATTGTCTCGAACGATGGTGGAAAAACCATGCGTCAGGCCAATCCATCCCTTGGCAAACAGCTTGAAGGCGGCCTGAAATATCAGATTCCGGGCACATCGGTTCTCTTCACGGTCGCCGGATTCCATATCGAACAGACTAACGTTCTCGTGGCGACAAATTCCGCTCTGGGCTTCAACACTGAAAGCGGGAAAGTCCATTCCGATGGCTTCGAGTTTGAAGCTCATGCCGAACCCTATAAAAACCTTGTCCTGACTGCAGCGATCAGCGTGCAGAAAGTCCACGATGACTCAACGGGAAAACCGCTGATCCAGTCCGGAAAAGGCAACGCCTCCCTGTTTGCGTTCTACACACTGCCTTCCGGTCCGGCCAAAGGACTCGGTTTTGGTGGCGGCATGCGTTACACCGCCAAGGCTTATGGCGGCGAAGCTTCATACGGCAGCGTATGGGTTCCGCAATACGCACTGTTTGACGGATCCCTGCGTTACGATCTTGCCCAGCTTTCTCCGTCCCTTCGCGGATGGACGGCGGCAGCCAGCGTCCGTAACATTTTCGACAGGCGGTTTGTCGCCAACTGTCTGGCCTATGCCTCTTATGGGCAGGAATTCTGCTATTACGGAGAGCGGCGCAACGCGCAGGCCTCCATTGGTTACACCTGGTAAATCGGATCAAGGAGAGAGTGGTGTTTCACGGCTCTCTCCTTTTTAACCAGCCGGGATCAAAGGGACTACGCCCCCTTGGGGAGACGGGGTAAAGCCCTGATAACCACCCCATATATACGTAAAATATATACATATTTTCCGACCAAATCCCCTTCCGCCGTCCGTCAGAAATGTTTGACGCAACCACAAAAAGAACATAACATGAACAAACCATGAAACGGACTTTCTCGGAAAAACTCGCAATCCTGTCTGACGCCGCAAAATACGATGCTTCCTGTGCATCGAGCGGCTCGGATCGGCGTGGGTCAAAGAAGGAGCCGGGACTGGGATCAACCGAACGGAGCGGCATCTGTCATTCATGGACGCCGGATGGCCGATGCGTCTCTCTGCTCAAGATCCTGATGACGAATTTCTGCATTTACGACTGCGCCTACTGCATCAACAGGGTTTCATCCGGCGTGGAGCGCGCCCGTTTCTCGGTCGAAGAAATCGTCTGGCTGACAATGGAGTTTTATCGACGGAACTATATCGAGGGCCTTTTCCTGTCCTCCGGCATCATCCGCTCATCCGATTACACCATGGAAGAACTGGTACGTGTCGCAAAAGTTCTCCGTCTGGACAGAGGGTTTCGGGGCTACATTCATCTGAAAGCCATTCCCGACGCCTCCCCCGACCTGCTGGCGGAAGCCGGTCTGTATGCGGACCGCCTTTCCATCAATGTGGAAATGCCCACCGAGACAGGACTGACCCAGTATGCGCCGGAGAAGGACTCCATCGGCATCCGGTCCGCCATGGGACACATCCGCAAAAAGATGGACGCGACGAAGGAGAAAACCCTTGCCGGACGCCGCCCGCCCCGCTTCGCACCCGGCGGACAGAGCACACAGATGATTGTCGGCGCGGATGCTGCAACTGATCAGGATATTCTCTCAAGCAGTTCGGCGCTCTATTCCGACTACCGACTGAAACGGGTCTATTATTCCGCCTTCAGCCCCATCCCACATGCCTCACAGGCTCTCCCTGCCCAGAAGCCCCCTCTGCTGCGCGAGCATCGCCTGTATCAGGCAGACTGGCTGTTCCGTTTTTATGGCTTCCAGTTTCAGGAGATCACCGAGAACAGGCCCGACGGCATGCTGGATCTGGAAGTTGATCCAAAACTGAGCTGGGCTCTGGATAACCGCGCTGTCTTCCCGGTGGACATCAATCAGGCGCCTCGTGAACTGCTGCTGCGCGTTCCGGGCCTCGGGCCGCGTTCCGTGAAGGTGCTGCTTGCAACGCGCCGTCATAAGACCATTCGACTGGATGATCTGGAACGACTGCGCGTCAGCATAAGAAAAATACGCCCGTTCATCACCACCCCGGACTGGCGACCCATCAAACTGATCGACCGGATGGACCTCAAATCCCTCTTTGCGCCGCCGCCCCAGCAACTGTCACTTCTGTGAAAGAGCATCTCGTTTCATTACCTGAGGCGGCGCCCTTTTCTCTGTGGCGCCTTCACGCCCGCTCCCTGCTGGCTGCGGGGATTGCACCCGAACATATCGTCTGGCGGAGTTCATCCGGGCAGGATGATCTGTTTTCACAGCCTGACCCATCACCAGAAACCGAAACATCCAAACCCCAGAAAATCAGCAGAAACTGTCTTCTGTTTCTCGAAACTCTTCTCTGCCATGCCAACCCTGAAAAATTCTCACTCGCCTATCGTATCCTGTGGCGAAGCAGGAGAGAGCGCTCCCTCCTGAAGACAGGGACCGATCCCGACATTGTCATGGCCAACAGAATGGCCCATCAGATTGGCCGTGAAGTGCACAAGATGAAAGCCTTTGTCCGTTTCAGGGAGAAAACGCCCCAAGGTAGCAACACACGCCACTTTGCAGCGTGGTTTGAACCGGAGCACCATATTCTTGAAAAGGCTGCACCTTTCTTCGCACGCCGTTTCACCGACATGAACTGGATGATCCTCACGCCAAAAGGGTCCGTCGGCTGGGATGGAGAAACCTGTGTCGTCACCAGAGAAGCCTGCACACGGACAATTTTCGAAGACGAGGCGGAGGCTTTATGGAAGACCTATTACCGCTCCATCTTCAATCCCGCCCGCGTCAAGGTGAAGGCGATGCGATCGGAAATGTCTCCCAAATACTGGAAAAACCTCCCGGAAACAGAACTGATTCCTGAAATGCTCGCTCAGGCTGCCCGCCAGACATGGTAAGACTGCGTGCCGGATGGGTGGGCAATCGATCCGTTCTGGCCTACCATTCCGCCCACAATGACGACTGACGCCGCCCCTCACCTGTTTTCTGCTTCCGTCGAGGCGCTTCTTGCCCGTGCGGACGAGCTGTGCGCCCAACGACATGTCCGGCTGACCGCCCTGCGACGTCAGATTCTCGGTCTGATGCTTGAGGCCAATGCTCCACTGGGTGCGTATGACCTTCTGCAACGCCTGCAGGCCATTCAGGGCAACGCCGCTCCGCCAACGGTCTATCGGACGCTTGAATTCCTCATGGAGTTCGGACTGATCCACAAAATCGAACGACTGTCAGCCTTCATGCCCTGCACGCACACGCTCGGTCGTGCGCCCTGTCACGAGCACGACGCCGATTGTGTCCACGCCAGCCAGTTCCTGATCTGCCGCAACTGCTCCAGCGTCACCGAACTTGAAGATTCCACGATTCTGGCCTCGATTGTCGCTGCGTCCCAAAAATCCGGGTTCCGGCTTCAGCATACAACCGTCGAAGTTGAAGGCCTGTGCGCGAAATGCGCGGCTCTCGCATAATATGACGAGGTAAAATCAGTCCGCGTTCAAGACTGACAGTGAAGCCGGAGCATACTATACGCCCCGGCTTCCGCACTGACTCCTCACTGTCCGAGATATGCCTGAACCGCTGGCAGACCCGGCTTGCCGTCCACTGTTGTGACACCATCCAGCCACTTCTCCACGGCTTCGGGATGCGCCTTCATCCAGTCCCTGGTCGCCTGCGCAGGCTTTGTGTGATTTTCTGAAATGGTTTTCATCATCTCGTTTTCGGAAGGGATGGTGAATGTCAGCTGCTTCAGCAGATGTCCCACATTCGGACATTTTTCCACGTAACCGCTGCCAACAACCGTGTTGACCTCGGCTGATGCGCCGAACTGCTTTTCACCACCTGTCAGATAGGTGAGATGAAAGTTCATGTTCATCGGGTGCGGTTCCCAGGCAAGGAACACGATCGGTTTCTGGGCAGGAATGGCGCGCGCAACCTGAGACAGCATCCCCTGTTCGCTGCTTTCATTGAGATGGAATTTCCCGAGACCAAAATCGTTGGCCTTGATCATATCCAGAATGATCTTGTTTCCGTCATTGCCGGATTCAATTCCATAAATCATATTATTTAACCTGGGGCCCCAACTCGCGATGTCCTTGAAATCTTTCAGGCCCTGTTGCGCAACATAATCGGGAACAGCAAGCGTATACCGTGCGCCGGTAAGGTTTTTTGTGATCCGTTCGACCTTGCCTCTTTTCAGGTAGGGGTCAACATAGGACGCGCCCGAGGGTTCCCAGTCACTAAGAAAGATGTCGAGCTGGTGATTTTCCAGTGAGAGATAAGCGACAGCCAGCGTCACCATCGTTTCGCGGGTTTTATAGCCCAGACCAGCGAGAAGGTTCATTGTGACGCCGTTGGTGACAGCAGCATCCGACCAGCCGACATCTCCGATACGCACCATCTGACAGACTTCAGGTTCAGCAGCCTGAGCCGGCAGAACGCGCAGCCCGACGCCAAGAAAAACCATGGAAGCGAGAAGTTTCTTCTTCATACCAGTGACACGTCCTTTTCCTGTCTGCCCGTTGCCGAAGTATGGGCGCACCTCAATACATTCCGCAACAGAAACAATTAAATCCTGCATGACTATGGCGCGACTTCCGCGCCGCAAGCTTTCTCTCCCCTATCAGAACTTGCATTATCCATGATCAAAACACGATCAATTGACTTTCGATGCGCGGGCAACTCCCGTAATCGCGCCGATCATGTCAGCGTCATCACACAATCCGATAATCTGACTGGCATCAGAAATCAGAACGGGCATCCCGCTTTTCTGGCGCAGAAGCGCGACTGTGTTGAGTGAAGCCGTAACCGGCACACAATAAACACACCCAGAAACGACCTTCAGCTCTGAAATATCGTCAGTGTCGTGAAATTGCAGGGGTATTTCCATGCCTGTCCTGTCCGACACGGTAGCCGTCACAGGGTTGAAACCATAATGGCCGGTTACGTCGAGTTGAATGGTACTATCATCCCACCGGGGACAAACTTCCAGAAGACGCATGACGCTTGCTGCATTCAGCAGCGGCAGCGGATTCATGTGCCTTACGAAATCACGGACATAATCATCGACCGGCGAGGAAATGATTTCCTGCGGTGGACCCGCCTGAATAATGCGCCCTTCCCGCATGATGGCGATATTGCTGCCGATCCGGAGCGCCTCATCAATATCATGACTCACGAAAACAATGGTTTTCTTGAGCCGTGTCTGAAGATCCAGAAGCTCGTCCTGAAGCTTGCGACGGATCAACGGGTCAAGCGCCGAAAAAGGCTCATCCATCAGGAGGATATCGGCATCCGTTGCAAAAGCCCGCGCCAGACCCACCCGCTGCTGCATACCGCCAGAGAGTTCCGAAACATAGGAATTGGCCCACCGTGTCAGACCAACCAGTTCCAGTTTTTCCTCGGCGATTTTACGACGCGCATTGGGGGTGAACCCACGAAGCTCCAGACCAAACGAGACATTTTCCCGTACCGTCCGCCACGGCAGCAGACCGAACTGCTGGAAGACCATGGTGACGCGGGTACGCCGCATATCGCGCAATGTCTCATCATCACAGTTGGCGATATCGACAAAAGCAGTGCCATTCCCGATCTCGACACTGCCTCGCGTCACTTTGTTGAGACGGTTGGCGGCCCGCAGCAATGTCGATTTACCGGAACCGGACAGTCCCATGAGCACGCTGATCTCACCGCGTCTGATCTCGAGGTTGGCATTCGCCACACCGACAGTCACACCCAGTTCAGCGGCGATCTGTTCGCGTGTGCCACCCTCATCCAGACGTTTGACTGCCTGGGCAATCGCACTTGACGAATTATTCCGATGAAAAAGAATATCCACGTTCCTGAAGGAGAGAGCAGCAGTTTTACCTTGTGGTTCTGTCCGCACGGCTTCCATACAGATAGTCTCCTCAGTGCGTTTTCTTGCGGCAGAGCCGGTCCAGAATGATGGCGACCAGAACAATAGCCAGACCGGATTCAAATCCGGTGTCGATTTGAACCGTATTCAGGGCCCGCACGACCGGCACACCCAGTCCACCCGCACCGACAAGGGCTGCAATCACCACCATGGAGAGACTGAGCATGATGCACTGGCTCAGACCCTCACGGATCATGGGAAGCGCCGCCGGTACCTCGACTTTCCACAAGCGCTGCCTTGGCGTGGCGCCAAATGCATCGCCAGCCTCCAGCAAGGCTTTGGGAACAGAGGAAATCCCGAGCTGCGTCATGCGAATGGGCGCAGGGATGGCGAACACCACGGTGGAAATTGTGCCCGGAACGGTGCCCAGACCAAACAGGATCAGGGTCGGGATCAGATAAACAAAGGTCGGCAGGGTCTGCATGAGATCCAGAACTGGATGCAGGATCTTCGCAAGCCATGGGCGATGCGCGGAGGCGATGCCGATCGGCACCCCGATCAGCATACACGTGAAAGTCGCAAAAAAGATGAGCGACAGGGTCGCCATCGTTTCCTGCCAGTATCCCTGATTGATGATGAACAGCAGGCCGAGCGCAACCAGCACGCACGTACTAATGGCACGCTTCCAGAACCACACGCCGATCGTCAGAAGCGCCACAAACAGGACGGGCGGCACCGAGGTCAGCAGGTTGGTGAAACCATCGGCGCAGGACCCGATCGCCTCGCTGATGACGTCGAAACCACCCTGACAATGATCCCTGATCCAGTCGACGGCATTCGACGCCACTTCACCGACAGGTATTTTATGCGATGTGATCCAGTCTTCGAGCCCGTTCATTGATCTCGCTTCACAGTCCGGAGATTTCAGGCCTGGCCAGGGCAGGCGGAAAGCCATGAGCAGGTATTCCCGTGAGCCGCGTCATACGGACCCCACCCTTTTTCAGTTCGACATCGTAACCGAAAGACGGAGGATATAAAGTTCTTTCGTGCATCACGTCAGAAAGCACATCCTACGCCGCCTGATCTGAAACCGTTCAGGCTGACTACAGTTTATTCACCGCCCCATCATTGCGTTCAAGAAACAGAAAGGAATTGATTTATTCCGACGTCGCATTGGATAAAGTCGCCGTCCGTTATCCTTTTCGATGAGCACCATAGGCCGCCTTATTGAATCAGCGATCAAAGGCGGTCCACCACCGTAAAAACAGCTACTTCTTGAACGAAATCGCCAGAAAATTGACAGGAAAATTCATCTTTCCGTTTGCTGATTTCCTGTGGACATTATTTTTTCGTTTCGACATAAAGATAATATTGAACGATCATTCAAAGGCATTCGAATCCCATGATGCAGCCCCCCGCTCCTTCCGCCATGGCACGACTGGATGATGAGCGTCGCCGTAGTTTTGTTGCCGCAACACTCTCGGTTCTCGCCGACAACGGGTATGTCGGAACGACCCTCGCCCGGATCGCCGAGCGCGCAGATGTCTCCCCCAGTCTGCTGGTGCATTATTTCGGCGACAAGGACACTCTGCTCGGCACAGCCTTCTGGTATCAGTCCGAATCGCTGCGTCATGAGATCCTGAACCGCTTTTTGACAGCCCGCACCCCGCGTGAGCGTCTGCAGGCCGTCATTGATTCCCTGCTGGCCCGTGACCAGTTTCAGCAGGAGGAAGGCGCGACATGGCTGTCTTTCTGGGGACAGGTCCCTTACGTGCCGACCCTCAAACGTATCCAGCGGATCTACCAGAAGCGGATTCTGGCCAATCTGTCCCACGATCTGAAAGCACTTTTGCCCGGTCGGGACGTCCATTCCCTCGCCACCTCGATAGCTGCGCTGATAGACGGCACCTGGCTCCGGGCTGCCCTTTCAGACTGGGAAGAGGCGGACAGCACCGCTGCCCGGGCGCAGGTCACGGCCTTTCTGGACAGTCAGATCGCCCTGCATCAGGCGAACCTGCCTGCGCCATCCTTTCAGATCAGGCGGCAGGAGGTCTGCTCCAACTGGATCAACGGGCGTCCCATGCCGACAAAGGGCGCACGCTTCGAAACGCGCAATCCCGCCACTGGCGAAGTGCTTGCAGAAGTGGAAATCGCTGGTGAGCAGGAGCACGCTACGGCGATTGAAAGCGCCAGACGTGGACAGAAAATCTGGGCACGGATGACCGGCACAGAACGGGGCCGGGTTCTACGCAAGGCCGCCGATCTTCTCCGCCGTGACAACGACATGCTCGCCCGCATCGAGACGCTCGACACCGGCAAGCCGATTGCCGAGACGGCGGCAGTGGATATTCTCTCAGGCGCGGATGCCCTCGAATATTTCGGCTCAGTCGCCAGCGCGATCAACGGCGAGGCGATGGATCTCGGCGAGCAGGCCTTCGCCTATACGCGCCGTGAACCGCTTGGCGTGACGGCGGGCATCGGCGCATGGAACTATCCGATCCAGATCGCCTGCTGGAAGTCCGCTCCGGCGCTGGCCTGCGGCAATGCGATGATCTTCAAAAGCTCCGAGATGACGCCGCTGACATCGGTGCGGCTGGCCGAGATCTACCGTGAGGCCGGCCTGCCCGACGGTGTCTTCAACGTGCTGCACGGCGCGGGAGATGTGGGACGACGTCTGTGCGCCGATCCCGATATTCGCAAGGTCAGCCTCACAGGTTCCGTTCCCACGGGCAAGGCGGTGATGCGTGAAGCCTCCAATACGCTGAAATATGTCACGCTGGAACTGGGCGGAAAATCTCCGCTCATCATCTTTGACGATGCTGACGTGGATAACGCCGTGTCCGCAGCACTGCTCGGCAATTTCTACTCGGGCGGTGAAATCTGCTCGAACGGAACACGGGTTTTCGTGCAGTCCGGAATCCGAGACCGCTTCCTTGCGGAACTGAAGCGGCGTGTCGAAGCCATGAAAATCGGCGATCCACTCGCGACGGATACGGATGTTGGTGCGCTCATCAGCGTGCCGCATCTGGAAAAGGTCATGGCTTACGTGGAAAGTGGCATTGCTCAAGGCGCGCAGCTTCTGACCGGCGGTCGTCGTCTTACAGAAGGAGCATTCGGCAAGGGCGCGTTCATGCAGCCGACCATCTTTACCGGCTGTCATGATGACATGAAGATCGCCCGTGAGGAAATCTTTGGTCCGGTCATGACCGTTCTCGATTTCCATGACGAGGATGAAGTCATTGTCCGCGCCAATGCAACAGAGTTCGGTCTGGCGGCGGGCGTGTTCACAAACGATCTCACACGCGGCCATCGCGTTGTCGCCGCTCTGGAAGCAGGCACCTGCTGGATCAATCAGTACAACATCACGCCGATCGAAATGCCCTTCGGTGGCTACAAACAGTCCGGACTTGGTCGTGAAAACAGTCAGGCTGCACTGGATCATTACACACAGATCAAGAGCGTCTATGTGGCGCTCGGCAATGTCGAATCCCCCTACTGAGGAGGCAGGCCATGGAACAGGAATTTGATTATATCGTCGTCGGAGCCGGGTCTGCCGGATGCGTGCTGGCCAACCGCCTGACGGAAGACGGCAAGGACAATGTGCTGCTGCTGGAATTCGGTGGCAGCGACAAGTCGATCATCGTGCAGATGCCGACAGCGCTGGCCATGCCGATGCATTCCAAACGATTCAACTGGTTTTATGAAAGCGAGCCGGAGCCTTATCTTGGTGGGCGACGCATGTTCACGCCGCGCGGCAAGGGGCTTGGCGGCTCCTCCTCCATCAACGGTATGGTGTATGTGCGCGGCAATGCACTCGATTTCGAAGACTGGGTGAAAGAAGGCGCTGTCGGCTGGTCCTATGCCGATGTTCTGCCCTATTTCAAAAAAGCCGAGTCCTGCACGGAAGGTGATGATACCTATCGTGGACGGACGGGGCCATTGCATACCCAGTATGGCACGGTGGACAATCCGCTCCATGCGGCATGGCTGAAAGCGGGATATCAGGCCGGTTATCCGGTCACGCATGATTATAACGGCTATCAGCAGGAAGGCTTCGACAAGATGAGCATGACCGTCAAGGACGGTCGGCGCTGGAACACAGCGAACGCTTATCTGCGCCCGGTCATGCATCGGAAAAATCTTGAGGTGCACCAGCAGGCTCGCGCAACGAAGATCCTGTTTGAAGGCAGGCGGGCTGTCGGCATTGCCTATACCCGCGCGGGCAAGGAATGTGTCGCACGGGCCCGGAAGGAAGTGATCCTCTCCGGTGGTTCGATCAATTCGCCGCAACTTCTGCTTCTTTCCGGAATCGGACCTGCCGATCAGCTTCGGGCGCTCGGGATTCCTGTGATCGCAGACCGTCCGGGTGTGGGCGAAAACTTGCAGGATCATCTGGAGTTCTATTTCCAGATCGCCTGCAAGAAACCGATCACCCTCTATTCGGCCATGAGCCCGCTGGCGAAACTGAAGATCGGTCTCCGCTGGATTCTGCGAAAAGATGGTCTTGGCGCCACGAACCATTTCGAAAGCTGTGGTTTCATCCGCAGCAAGGCAGGCGTCCCCTACCCTGACATCCAGTTTCACTTCCTGCCGCTGGCTGTCACCTATGACGGAAAAGGACTGGCGTCGGGCCACGGCTATCAGGCGCATGTCGGTCCGATGCGTTCGAAGAGCCGGGGTCATGTGCGCCTGAAATCGGCAAACCCGGAGGATAAGCCGAAGATTCTCTTCAACTACCTGAGTCATCCTGACGACTGGGAAGAGATGCGCGCCTGCGTTCGCCTGACCCGTGAACTGTTCAATCAGGAGGCATTCCAGCCCTTCCACGGTCATGAACTGCAACCCGGTGAAGATTGCACGTCCGACGAGCAGATTGACGAGTTCATCCGCCAGAAGGTGGAAAGCGCGCTCCACCCCTCCTGCACCTGCAAGATGGGCGCACTCGACGATCCGATGGCGGTTGTCGATCCGGAAACGCGTGTGATTGGCGTGGAAGGACTGCGCGTGGTGGATTCTTCCATCATGCCGCGCGTCACCAACGGCAATCTGAACGCGCCGACGACGATGATCGCCGAAAAAGCTGCCGATCACATCCGTAACCGGCCTATGCTGCTTCCGTCGCATGCACCGTATTATGTCGCTCCACACTGGGAAACCCGACAGCGCTGACCTGTCGGACATGGAAACAGGAAATCCGATGTCATGTCAGTGACGATTGAGACCCTTACCGGAGAACGTCTTCTTTCGGTTGTCCCTGATCTCGCACGTCTGCGAATCACGATCTTCCGGGAATGGCCTTATCTCTACGACGGCAATCTGGCCTACGAAGAGAAATATCTGCACGCCTACATGCGGAGTCCCGGCACTGCTGTTGTCGTGGCAAAGGATGGTGACAAAGTTGTCGGCGCTTCGACCTGTCTCCCACTGAAAGATGAGATGGCGTGCATCCGTGCGCCCTTTGAAGAACGTGGTCTTTCCACGGACGATTTCTTCTATTTCGGGGAATCCGTCCTGCTGGAATCCTATCGTGGACAGGGTATCGGCGTGCGTTTTTTCGAGGAGCGCGAGCGTCACGCACGCTCCGCAAGTAACGCGTCGTTTGCCGTATTCTGCGCCGTTCGTCGCTGGAAAACCGATCCCCGTCGGCCGGACAATGCAAAGTCTCTCGCGGATTTCTGGATGAAACGTGGCTTTACGCCCCTGCCCGGTGTCTCCTGCCATCTGGGCTGGAAGGAACCGGACGTCCCCGGCCAGCGTGACCATCTTCTCGATTTTCATATCAAACCACTCAGAGGCGCCCCGATCCCCGAGGCACTCCTGCAAAAAGATCAGGACGAGGATTGATGAACAAACCCCTCCGATTAGGCGTTCTGGCCTGGGAAGTCGCGAAAATCGGCTCTCTGGAAGATTATGCTGCCCATCTCGACAGACTGGTGGCCGAGGGCGCGACGCAGGCTGACCTGCTGCTGATGCCGGAATATGCCTGCATGGAAGCGGCAGCGGCCGTCACAAAAGAGCCAGATCCCTCCGCCGAACTGGATGCAATATGCGCACACAGTGACGCCATTCTTGCCATCATGCGAGAGGCCGCGAAAAAGCATTCGGTCTGGTTGATGCCGGGCACCCTGCCCCGCCCCGAGGCAGCAGGCGTGCGCAATCGTGCCCCGCTGATCGCGCCTGATGGCTCCGTAGCGTTTCAGGACAAGCACGTCATGACGCGGTTCGAGAATGAATCATGGGGTGTGAAGGCGGGCAATCCACCCGGCGTATTCGAAACACCGTGGGGACTGATCGGAACGTCCGTCTGTTATGATTCGGAATTTCCCATGCTGGCGCGGGCGCAGGTCGAAGCGGGCGCGTGGCTGATCCTTGTGCCGACCTGCACGGATTCCATGCACGGCTTCAACCGCGTGAAGATTTCCGCGCAGGCGCGGGCGCTGGAAAACCAGTGTTTCGTGGCTGTTTCACCAACAGTCGGCGATGCTCCATGGCTGGCCACACTGGATGAAAATCACGGCTGTGCGGGTGTTTATGGTCCGGTCGATAGAGGTTTCCCCGACGACGGTGTGATTGCGGAAGGAAAACTCGACGAACCCGGCTGGATCTTTGCCACTCTTTCTCCAGACACGCTGGAAGAAGTGCGGGAGAACGGTGCTGTCCGCAATTGCCGGGACTGGCCGACCACCGTGCCTCCATCCGGGAAGAATGCTTTTTCGGAAACATAAAAATTTCCGCGTTTCCGGGCAAGGAGACGTCGCAAATATGAAAGTCTCGAACGGCTCCTTGTTCCTATATTTTCATGCAACAGCGGCAGATTAGAGAATGGCGTTCCATTCTTCTCCTGTCGAACTCCAGTTCAGGGCACGGCAAAAATCATGAGCACGGACACGTTGAAGAGTTTTTTCCAGTCTTCGTTGGCTGAGGTTGACGCCGAGGTTGCGGCGGCGATTGCGAGCGAGTTCGAGCGTCAGCGCGACGGGATCGAGCTGATTGCGTCTGAGAACATGGTGTCGGAGGCTGTGCTGCAGGCTCAGGGCAGCGTTCTGACCAACAAATACGCCGAGGGTTATCCGGGCCGTCGCTACTATGGCGGCTGCTCCGAGGTCGACAAGGTCGAGGTCCTCGCCATCGAGCGCGCGAAACAGATGTTCGGCGCGGGCTTCGCCAACGTGCAGCCGCACTCGGGCGCCAACGCCAACCAGGCGGCGTTCATGGCGGTTGTCGCGCCAGGCGACACGGTGCTGGGCATGAGCCTCGCCGCCGGTGGTCACCTCACACACGGCGCGGCCCCGAACTATTCCGGCAAGTGGTTCAACGCCGTGCAGTATGGCGTGCGCAAGCAGGACGGCTATCTCGACTATGACGAGATGGAATCGCTGGCCCGCGAGCACAAGCCGAAGCTGATCGTCGCCGGTAGCTCGGCCTATCCGCGCATCATCGACTTTGCCCGCGTCCGCAAGATCGCTGACGAGGTCGGCGCTTTCCTGATGGTGGACATGGCGCACTTCGCCGGTCTGGTGGCGGCCGGTCTGTATCCGAGCCCGGTCCCGCACGCCGACATCGTCACCACGACGACGCACAAGACGCTGCGCGGTCCGCGTGGCGGCCTGATCCTGACAAACAGCGAGGCGCTGGCGAAGAAGATCAACTCCGCCGTGTTCCCCGGCCTGCAGGGTGGTCCGCTGATGCATGTGATCGCCGCCAAGGCCGTCGCGTTCGGCGAAGCGCTGAAGCCGGAGTTCACCGAGTACCAGAAAGCTGTCGCGGCCAACGCGAAGGTGCTGGGCGAGACGCTTGTGGCGCGTGGCTTCGACCTCGTGACGGGCGGCACGGACAGCCATCTGCTGCTGGTCGATCTGCGTCCGAAGAAGGTGACGGGCAAGATCGCGGAAAAGGCTCTGGAACGCGCGGGCATCACGGCGAATAAGAACGCCGTGCCGTTCGACCCGGAGAAGCCTGCGATCACGTCCGGTATCCGTCTGGGCAGCCCGGCGGCGACGGCGCGTGGTTTCCGTGAGGCCGAGTTCCGTGAGGTCGGCGAGATGATCGACGAGGTTCTGACCGCGCTGGCCGCCGCTGGTGGCGAGGGCGATGTCGCCGTCGAGAACGCCGTGCATGAGCGCGTCAAGGCGCTCTGCGCGAAGTTCCCGATCTATAAAAAGTGATTCTCATCTGTTTTTTCATAAGATTTCAGGAACTGTCATGACACAGGCCACGACCCGGGCTCTGATCGAGTCCTATTATGCAACTTTCAATGCTGGAAACCGCGATGACTTCCTTGCCTTGCTCGCTGACGACGTCATCCATGATATCAATCAGGGCGGAAGAGAAATCGGGAAAGAAGCGTTCCGCGCTTTTCTGGGGCGCATGGACCGCTGCTACAAGGAAACCATTGCCGACATCGCGGTGATGGTGAACGAGGACGGTACGCGCGCCGCCGCAGAGTTCATGGTGCATGGCGAATATCTTTCCACAGATGACGGACTGCCTGAAGCAAAGGGGCAGACCTATCTTCTGCCTGCCGGGGCGTTCTTCTCCGTGCATGACGGCAAGGTGTCGAGAATCTCCAACTACTATAATCTCCCGGAATGGGAACGTCAGGTTACAGCCTGACACGACAGGAAGGCGACACGCACTCTGTCAGGACCGTGCGTGTCGCCGTTCGAATGCACCTTGTCGTTTTTACAAAAGTCCGTCCGCACATAGCTTGCAGTTTGAAAAAGCAATTGTTGGCTGCTCTTTATTCGTTCTAAAGTCAGAACAAATAAACCGACGGCAGTCAGTCGTTCGGAATCTGAACGGCTGGAGGTGCAGTATGTTGCAACGGAAACAGTCGCTACCAACCGAGACACCGAGCCTGCGTGTCGGAATTATTCTGGCGGAGAATTTTACTCTGTCCGCCTTCTCACTGTTCATCGATCATCTGCGCCTCGCCGCTGACAAGGAAGACAAGAGCCGTCCCATCCTGTGCAGCTGGCAGATCATGAACAGCCGTCCCGAATCCATCCGCGCCAGTTGCGGGATTTCCGTCAGCCGGACGTCAGACCTGATCAATCCTGCCGAGTTTGACTATATCGCTGTCGTGGGCGGTCTGCTGCATGGGCGCAGACAGGTGGATGAAGCGGCCATACGTTATCTTCAGAAAGCAGCCGGTCTCGGCATACCGCTGATCGGTATCTGCACCGGCGCTTTCGTGCTGGCCCGGGCAGGCGTGATGAGTGGCCGCACCTGTTGTGTCAGCTGGTACCATCGGCAGGATTTTCTGGAAGAGTTTCCGGATCAGCAGGTCACCAGCGAGCAGATGTATCTGGTTGATGGCGACCGAATCACCTGTTCAGGCGGCGGTGGGACCGCTGAACTGGCCCTGCATCTCATCGAAAAACACCTGAGCCGTCCGCTGGCGCGCAAAGCCAGTCATATTCTGCTTCTGGACCGCCCCCGTCGTGGCGATACCCCGTCCCTTCAGCCTCACCCGCCGATCAGCGAAGACATTGAGCATGTGGTCGATCAGCGGGTCAGACGGGCGATGATGGAGATGGAGCAGAATATGATCGACCCGCTCCCGATCAGCTCCGTCGCCAAGCGGCTCGGTATTTCTTCGCGCCAGCTCGAAAGACTATTTCAGTCGGTTCTGGGTATCCGTCCTGCGGTTTTCTACCGAATGATCCGACTGCGCTATGCCCGGTCCCTTCTCTCTCAAGGGGAAATGTCGATCACTCAGGTCGCGATCGAAACCGGCTTTTCCGATTGCGCGCATTTTTCACGCCAGTTCAAAACCATGTTCGGTCATTCACCAAGCTCAGTGAAAGGGCGGAGCGAGCAGCCTCTGCTCTCCCTCTCTCCCCTTCTTGCCGATCTCAAATCCCGGGAACGTGCGGGAGTGAGATTGTTTGAATCCACGTGAGGTATGGAACTGATCATGCGAAAACCATGAGGTTTCGCATGATCGGCTCTCTCCGCCTTATTCCTTCTCCGCCGTTACTTTCTTTGTCCGACGCGGCGCTGATTCAGCGGGAGAAACAGCGGGCGGTTCCCCCTCCCCATCATGACGGGGCGTAATCCGGTTCCATACATCCAGAGCCGCACTTTTATAGGCTTCGGCAAAGGTTGGATAATTGAAGGTCGCCTCAATAAAATACTCGAAGCTTCCATCAAAGTTCAGAACAGCCTGACCAATATGGATCAGTTCGGTCGCAGCTTCTCCGACAATATGCACACCGAGAAGTCTGTGTGTTTCCAGACAGACGATGATTTTCAGAAAACCACCGCGTTCGCCCATGATCTGACCACGGGACGTTTCGCGGAAACGGGCAATTCCCGTTTCATAGGGAATCTTCTTTTTCCGGACTTCTTCCTCCGTCATCCCGACCATGGAGATTTCGGGAACCGAGTAGATTCCATAAGGAAAAAATTTTGGTGCGGGAGGCACAGGCTGACCACAGGCGTGACAGGCTGCAATCCGCCCCTGCTCCATGGATGTGGAAGCCAGAGCCGGGAAGCCGATCACATCGCCAGTCGCGTAGATACTGGGCACACTGGTCTGGAAAGTGACCGGATCAACTGCGAGGCGCCCGCGGTTATCCGCTTCCAGACCTGCCGCAGAGAGATTGAGACCCGCCGTCGCACCCTGCCTGCCGCCGGTATAAAGCAGCACGTCCGCACGCACTCTCCGTCCGCCTTCCAGAATGGCGACGGGCTGTTCGGCTTCAATCACAATCGACTCAAGCGCGCTCCCGAGACGGAAATTGACGCTCTGATCACGTAACTGATGAACGAACTCGTCCACCACCTCGTGATCGATGAAGTCGAGAATATGCTCACGCTGGTCGATGATGGTGACACGCACATCAAGAGCGCTGAAGATGGTGGCGTATTCAATCCCGATCACACCCGCGCCAACGACCGTCAGCGAACGCGGGATACGATCCAGACTGACCATCCCGTCACTGTCGATGACGCGTTTTCCATCAAACGGAATATTCTTCGGTCGATGCGGCACAGATCCCACCGCCACAACGATGGCTTTTCCGCTGACCCTGCGACGATTTTTGTCTTCACTTTCAATTTCGACTGTATGCGCATCCACAAATCTGGCGTCACCATATTCCACAGTAATGCCATTGCGCAGGAACTGATGTTCCAGGATATCAACCTCGTCCTGCAGGGTTTTGCCGAGACGCATATCCAGATCCTGCGCCCCGATGTCCTGTTTGACCCGGTAGTTGATCCCGTAGATCCCTCGCTCCCGCCAACCGGTCAGATTGAGCACCGTTTCCCGCAGGGTTTTTGATGGAATGGTCCCGGTATGGACGGAGACGCCGCCCAGTTGCCCGCGTCTGTCGATGATCAGTACGGACCGTCCGAATTTCGAGGCCTGAACGGCGGCGCGCCGACCTGAAGGTCCACTCCCGATGACGATCAGGTCATAATCAAACGATCCAGCCATGCGCTCTGTCCACCTGTTTTAAACATGACGCATAGCCGCATGAAGGGTTGCCGCCGCCAAATCAACAGATGGTGTAAAACGCTCTCGTGACAGGTCTGAACCATATGTCATCAGTCACTGCGTCGTGTGCTCTTCCCCCAGCGCTCAGGAGAAAGATAAACCGTTCACACGCTTTTCAGCCTCGCTCGTGAAAATGCCTCGGGAGACCCGGAACAGCGTCTCGCGCAGCCACCGATGCACCGGGTCCGTATCGCGCCGTGGATGCCACGCCTGAAACGCCTCGACATAGGGCAGAGACAGGGGGAACGCGAAAGCCGCCAGACCGAGCGCGTCCATGGAGATATGCTGCAACACAAGATCCGGGACCGCCAGAATGAGGTCCGTATCCTTCATGCTCTCGACCATGGCGTGATAATTCGGCACGACCATCACGATACGTCGGGTCAGTCCGTAATGGTCGCGCAACGCCCAGTCGATCGGGCCGCGCGCCCTGCCCCGTCGGGACACGCTGATATAGTCGTACAGCACCATACTCTGCGGCGTAACCGGCTCGGCCAGAATGGGATGGCCTTTCCGGACAAGTCCGTACATCTGGTGACGGAACAGGGTCTGCCTCCGGATTTCGGGCTTCATGCTGTCGGTCGCGCCAATATAAAGATCGATACTGTTGTGACGCAGAGGATCAGACGCCGGATCATCAACCTCCGGCGCGAAGACGATCTCGCACTTCGGGCATTCCTGACGTAGCGCGCGCAACAGAGGCAGGCCGAGCGCGGCGACGATCAGATCGTTGGCGCGGATGGTGAAGGTCGGCTCCATGTTGGCCAGATCGGCCATGACCTGCGTCTCGATCAGACTGTCCGCCGCCCGCACGACATCCTGCACACGGTCCAGAATACCGGCGGCGAAGGAGGACGCCGTCATCCGCCGCCCGGACTGAACAAGGATGGGATCGGAAAAAACAGTGCGCAGCTTGGCCAGATGACGGCTCATCGCCGGCTCGCTCACCTTGAGGCGACGCGCAGCGACCGAGACGCTTTCCTCCTCGATCAGCACCTGAAGGTAGCGTAGCAAATCAAGATCATAGCCTCGCATCCTTCCAGATATAGACTTCGTTCAGCGAAGCGACCAGCACTAACCATTCCGGAAAGTGGAATCATTACCTATCCGAAGTGAGGGTTTTCACCGGCGGTTTCCTGCTGATTATGCACCGCCATGACCATCGCAGCTTCCGCACCGGCAACCGGCGCGCCCGTCATCCATGCCGCGCCGCCGATGCCGTCCTACATCCCGCCGTTCGGCCTGCGGACCGTGATCGGCTGCCTCGGCATGCTGCTCGCGGTGCATGTGGCGGGATTCAACGAGCATGTCACCGAGATCGGCCTGTCCGACATTCGCGGCGCGATGCACATCGGCCACGATGAAGGCACGTGGGTCATCGCCATCTACGAGGCGTTCAACATCGCCGCCATGGCCTTCACGCCGTGGTTCTACATGACGTTCTCGATCTACCGATTCTCCATCTTCATGACGGCGATGCTGGCGCTGCTCTCCATCCCGGCCCCGTTCATGCCGGACGTCACATCGCTCTGCATCCTGCGCGCCTTTCAGGGACTCGCGGGCGGCTGCCTGCCGCCGGTGCTGATGACCGTCATGCTGAAATATCTGCCGCCACCCATCCGCGTGTTCGGCATCGGCGGCTACGCCATGAGCGCGACCTTCGGCCCGAATCTCGGCCTGCCGCTGGAGGCGTTCTGGTTCGAGCATGTCGGCTGGCACTGGCTGTACTGGGAGATCATCCCCACGGCGGCGCTCGCCATCGCCATGATGGCCTACGGCCTGCCGAAAGACCCGATGCATTTCGAGCGGTTCGAGAAGTTCAACTGGTTTGGCATTCTGGTCGGCCTGCCCGCCATCTGCTCGCTGGTCATCGTGCTGTATCAGGGCGACCGGCTGGACTGGTACCGCTCTCCCATCATCACCAACCTGACCTTCTGGGGTCTGGCCGCCTTCATCGTGTTCGTCATCAACGAGGCGTATCACCCCAGCCCGTATTTCCGCATCCAGTACTGGAAATCCCGCAACATTCAGGCGTCGCTTCTGTCGTTGGTCGGTATCCTCGCCATCTGTTCCATCATGGGCGAAATCCCGGCGACCTATCTGGAAGCGGTGCGCGGCTACCGGCCCATTCAGGCAGCCCCGGTCTCGCTGGTTGTAGCCCTGCCGCAGCTCATCATGCTGCCGCTGATCGCCGCCATCTGTAACAGCCGCAAGGTGGACTGCCGCTTCGTGCTGGCGGGCGGGATGCTCTGCCTCGCAGGGTCGGCATACCTTGGCACCTGGCTGACGGTGGACTGGGTGCGCGACAATTTCTACCTGCCGCAGATCCTTCAGGTCTTCGGCCAGCCCATGACCGTCATCCCCACGCTGATGCTGGCGACGATGGCCATGGGACCGGCGGACGGTCCCTTCATCTCCGGCATGGTGAACATGCTCAAGGGACTGGCCAACGCCGTCGCCTTCGCGCTGTTCTCCGCCTCCACGCGCCGACGCGAACAGTATCACTCGACCATGCTGCTCGATCACCACGGCACGCACGGTCTCGCCCTGCAGGGCATGGGCGACCCGATCAACCAGCAGCTATCGGTCACGTCGCCGGACAGCGCCCATGTCGCCCGCAATTCGCTTCAGGTCTTCCACACCTATGTGCATGAGCAGGCGCTCGTACTGGCGCTGAACGACATCTATTACGTGCTGATCTGGGTCTGCCTCGGTTACGCCGTCATGAATCTCATCCTGCCGCACCGCGTCTATCCGCCGCGTGCCCCTTCACCCAACGCTCCAGCCCGCTGAATCCGGAAACAGCCGTCATGATCTATAAAAAACCCCTTCTCTATGCCGGATGCGCGGCCGTGGTGCTGGCCTGCGTCGCATGGGGCGGAACACGCTTCGTCAACGGCGACGGGATCAACCAGTACACCAACGACGCCTATGTCACCGCCGACTTCACAACCGTCGCGCCCAAGGTCGCCGGACGCATCGACCGCGTGATCGCGCAGGACAACGAACAGGTCCGCGCGGGCGAGGAACTCGCCCATATCGAGGATGACGATTACCGCGCCGCCCTCGACGTGGCGAAGGGCAATGTGATGGCCGCGCAGGGCGACGTGACCAATCTGGAAGCGGAACTGGCCCGGCAGGACTCCGTGATCGCCGAGGCCCGTGCTGCGGTTCTCGCCGATCAGGCCAACCTGCTGTTCGCACGCCAGAACACCGCCCGTTATCGCAACCTGTCGGCTGGCGGTGCGGGCACCATCGAGCAGAAACAGTCTTCCGAAGCCCATGAGAAGGAAGAACAGGCCGCCATCGCCCGCGATCAGGCTGGCGTTGACGCCGCCATCCGGCAGATCGCCGTTCTCAAGGGACAGCTTGAACGGGCACGCGGCGTTCTGCTCCGGGCACAGGGCGATGAGAAACAGGCCGAACTGAACCTGTCCTACTGCACCATTCCTGCCCCGGTTGACGGCGTGGTCGGCGAGCGTGGCGTGCGCGTGGGCGCCTACGTCCATCCGGGCACCGGCATCCTCGCCGTGGTGCCGACACAGGCGGCCTATGTGCTGGCGAACTTTCAGGAAACCCAGCTGACGAAAGTCCAGACCGGACAACGCGCCACCATCTGGGTCGATACGTTCCCCAACCATCCGCTGAAAGCGCATGTGGACTCCCTTGCCCCCGCGACGGGCGTGGCCTTCGCACCGATCCAGCCTGACAACGCCACCGGCAACTTCACCAAGGTCGTGCAGCGTATCCCGGTCAAGCTGACCTTCGACGCCGACCAGCCGCTCGCCGCCAAGGTGCGTGTCGGCATGTCGGTTGAAGTGAACATCGACACCAGCTCGAAGCCGGAAGGCCCACATGCCGGAGATGACCGCTATGTCTGGCGTTAAGTTCTCTGGCGCTCATCCGTTGCGACAGGCCCTGTTTTCCGGTCCCACGTTTCTGGCTGTGACGCTGCTGGCTCTGGCGGGATGCACGGTCGGACCGGACTTTCACAAGCCGCAGGTGGCCACGCCGGAGAAATGGCGCGATCCGCTGCCCGCCGCCGAAAGCCGGGTCACGACCGCGTCCACCGATCCGGCCTGGTGGAAGCTGTTCAACGACCCGATCCTGACCCGTCTGGAAAACGACGTCGCGGCCTCGAACCTCGACCTGAAAGCCGCCTCATTCCGGCTGGCGGAAAGCACGGCGGAACGCCGCATCGCCAGCGCCGCGCAGTTTCCGCACATGGAAGCCAACGGCTCCTATGCCCGCGAACGCGCCAGCACGAACGGTATCCTCGGCCTGATGGGCACGATGGAGCGGGCGGAGGCCGGAAGCATTGCGAGCGGCACACAGGGGTTCGGTCCGGCCGCATTGCCCGGCGGCGTCGGCAATCCATCCTTCAATCTGCCGCAATACGGTCTGAACGCATCGTGGGAAGTCGATCTCTGGGGCCATGTCCGCAGGCAGGTCGAAGCCGCGACGGCCGCCATGCACGGCACTCAGGAAATGCAGCGCGACGTGCTGGTCTCGCTGATGGCGGAGACAGCGCAGAACTATATCGATCTGCGCGCTACACAGTCGCAGATCGATATCCTGAACCACAATATCGACATCGCCCGTCACAGTGTGCAACTGACGACGCTGCGGTTCGATCAGGGCGCGGCGACACGACTGGATGTGGCCGAGGCGACCGGGCAGCTTCACAGCTTTGAATCCCGCCTGTCGCCGCTGAAAAGTCAGGAAATCCATCTGCTCAATGCGCTGAGTTTCCTTGTGGCGCGGGAACCGGGCGCTCTGAATGCGGAACTGGGCAGGCCCGCCGCTGTCCCGCCCGTCCCGGCGGAAGTGCCTGCTGGCCTGCCCTCGGAACTGGCCGAACGACGCCCCGATATCCGCATGGCTTCCGAGCGTCTGCATGCCGCGACAGCGAATATCGGTGTCGCCATCGCTGATTTCTTTCCGCGTGTCACCCTGTCCGGCAGTCTGGATGTGCAGGCGCTTCAGTTCAGCGGACTGGGCTCATGGGCGTCCCGGCAATATGGCTTTGGTCCGACCGCCACGCTGCCGATCTTTGAGGGCGGCCGTCTGACAGGACAGCTTCGTCTGAGAAAGGCGCAGCAGCAGGAAGCCGCGACACTCTTCCAGCGCACCACCCTGAAGGCGTGGCAGGAAATTGACGACGCCATGGCTGCTTTCACCGCCGCCCAGAACCAGCGCGACCGGCTGGCGGAAGCGGTGCATGAAAACGAGATCGCTGTGCAGACAGCGAAAGCACAGTATGTTGAAGGATCTTCGGACTTCCTGAACGTCCTGACCGTGCAGAATGCGCTTCTGGCCTCCCAGAGCGCTCTGGTCGATGCGACGGCGCGCGTGGCGGTCTCTGTCACCCATCTTTACCGTGCGCTCGGAGGAGGCTGGGAAACCATCTACCCGGCGGCAGCCAACAGGAAAATGCCCGCATGAACGCAGCCAGAATGACCGTCCGGCGGTCTGAATCACTTGGCAAAGCGCATTCCGGCGGCATGACGCTCCGATGCCACTTCGCCTTTGCGGACTGGCAGGACGCCGCGCATATTCATGAAGGCAGTCTGCGCGCCGTGAACCTCCTGTCGCTGCCTTCGGGAGAGCGTTACCAAATCGGACCTGAATCCAACGTGGAGATCCTTACATGGGTCGAGCGTGGATCACTGACCGCCAGAATTGATGATTTTTCTTCTGAAAATCTGAAACCGGGTGATCTGCACCTTGCCAGCACCGGTCAGGGATGCGCCTCTCTCGACTGGAGCGCTGAACAGGGTGCTGCGGACTGCCTGCAGTTCTGGCTGCTTCCGGATCAGAACAACAGTGAGCCGACTCAGGAAGTCCGGCGTGCCTTCCCTGAAACGCAGGACGGCGCTTTCCGAATCCTTGCCTCCGGTTTTCCGGAAGATGATCCCGAAGAAGGAGAGACCGTTGCGGACGGCTCCCCGATTGCCCTGCAAACCCGCGCCCGTCTGTTAAGAGCAACTCTTCCGACCAATGAAGGCGCTGTCTACCAGACAACGCCGGGGCGCGATCTTTATCTGATCGTCGTCTCGGGGCATGTCACGATCAACAACACTGTCCTGTTGCAGAGAGATGCAGCCGCTTTTGAAAACTGTGAAACCTTCACGGTCATCGCGCAGGAAAAATCCGTCCTGTTACTGACGGATGTTCCTGCGATCTGACCGTCAGACCCCTTTCAGGATCTTCGCGTGGTGGTTCATGTGATCTTCGATAAAGGTCTGAATGAACCAGTAGGAATGATCATATCCGGCATGACGGCGCAGCGTCAGCTTCTGCCCTGCGCCCTTTGCCGCTTCTTCCAGATGCCAGGGCTGTAGTTCGCGCTCAAGGAACTGATCTCCGTCGCCCTGATCCACAAGGATCGTCGTCGGGTGCGTGTGACCGGCCTTGATGAGCAGAGTGGCGTCATGTTTCGCCCATACCGCCCTGTCCGGTCCGAGATAGGCGGTGAAAGCCTTCTCACCCCACGGCACAGCGGCAGGATGCACGATCGGCGCGAACGCCGAAACGGACTTCCATTTCTCCGGCGCACGGAGCGCATGGACCAGCGCGCCATGACCACCCATCGAGTGACCGCAGATGCTCTGTCGTGTCGCATCAACCGGGAACTGGCTCGCAACCAGCTTCGGCAGTTCCTCGCTGATGAACGTGCCCATGCGATAATGCGCGCGCCAGGGTGTCTGCGTGGCGTCCAGATAGAAACCGGCCCCTACACCCAGATCCCAGCTGTCCGTCTCACCCGGCACATTCGCGCCACGCGGAGACGTATCGCACGCCACCAGCGCGATACCGTGCTTTGCCGCGAAGCGAACGATGTTCGACTTGATCAGGAATGTATCCTGCGTGCAGGTCAGTCCCGCCAGCAGGTAAAGCACGGGAACCGGCTTTTCCTTGTTCGCGCCTTCAGGAATGAAGACGCCGAAGGTGGTCGGAAGCCCGAGGGCCTCCGACTGGACCGTGTAGAAGCCGAGTGCGCCCCCGCAGCAGACGTGTTTGGATGCTGTTGTCAGGGTCATGTCCTGCTCCTCAGTATTCGACGACAGTGCGGATGCTCTCGCCACGCGTCATCATGTCGAAGCCTTCGTTGATTTTCTCAAGCGGCAGCTTGTGCGTGATGAGATCATCGATATTGATGCGGTTTTCCATGTACCAGTCAACAATTTTCGGCACATCGGTCCGACCGCGCGCGCCACCGAACGCCGAACCGATCCAGCGACGACCCGTGACAAGCTGGAACGGACGGGTGCTGATCTCCTGCCCGGCACCGGCGACGCCGATGACCGTGGACACACCCCAGCCACGATGGGCGCACTCAAGAGCCTGACGCATGAGGGTCGTGTTGCCGACACACTCGAAGGTGTAATCAGCGCCGCCGCCCGTCAGCTCGATGATACGGCCAACGACGTCACCATCCGGCAGATCCTTCGGATTGACGAAGTGCGTCATGCCGAACTTGCGGGCCATTTCCTCACGGGCCGGGTTGATGTCCACGCCGATGATCTTCTCGGCGCCCACCAGCTTCGCGCCCTGAATCACGTTCAGGCCGATGCCACCGAGGCCGAACACGGCGACCGTGGAGTTAGGCTCAACCTTGGCGGTGAAGATGACCGCGCCAATACCCGTCGTCACGCCACAGCCGATGTAGCAGATCGTATCGAACGGCGCGTCTTCACGCACCTTCGCCAGTGCGATTTCCGGCAGAACCGTAAAGTTCGCGAAGGTCGAGCAGCCCATGTAATGATGGATCGGCTGGCCCTTGAAGGAGAAGCGCGAGGTGCCGTCCGGCATCAGGCCCTTGCCCTGCGTCGCGCGGATTGAGGTGCAGAGGTTGGTCTTCTGCGACAGGCAGGATTTACATTCACGACATTCCGGCGTGTAGAGCGGAATGACATGATCGCCCGGCTTCAGGTGCTTCACGCCTGCGCCGACTTCACGAACGATGCCAGCGCCTTCATGGCCGAGAATGGCGGGGAACAGGCCCTCCGGGTCAGCGCCGGAAAGGGTGAACTTGTCCGTGTGGCACAGGCCGGTCGCCTTGATCTCGACCAGCACTTCACCCTCGCGCGGGCCTTCGAGCTGGACCGTCTCGATCTCCAGTGGCTTGCCGGCTTCAAACGCTACCGCAGCTCTTACGTCCATTGCGCTATTCTCTTTCTTTCTCTGTTACTTCAATGATCAGGCTTCGGGGGCCTGACCGGCATTGGGCAGAACACCCAGAGCACGCAGATGCGCGACAATCGCACGCGCAGCCTCGTGCGGATCGGGATCGACCATAAGCTGGCCGCCTCCGCTGTCCTTCGATGCGCCCGAAATCAGTTTCGGCCGCCTGCGATAGGGACGAAGCGTGCCTGCCTCTTCCTCAGCAGAAACAGGGTGAACCGTAACGACCTCTTCGTCCACCCACGTTTCCCGCTGACGGGCAAACACAAAAGCGGGAACGCACCGAGCTGTCTCCGGAACGGTGACGACACAGGGAAGCGTCACCGAAACAGGTTTGACCGCTCCTCTGGCACGGAACTGCGCGAGGGCAAGCTGCCCCGGAGAAGTCTGTTCCATGGGCGCGCCAATATCCGTGGCGATGGGCCAGCCAAGAGCCTGCGCGAGTTGATACGGCAAAAGGCCCGTGTCACTGCCACCACGACCGCGTGCAGCGGCCAGCACGAGATCCGGCTCACCATCAGCAAACAGGGCATGGGTTTTCACCACCCCGGCCAGAGCCTGCACGGGATCGGCCCCTCCCCCTTTCAGGCAGAGGATATGGGTCAGGCCATAACCACCATATTCGGTCAGAACCGGGCTGGCCGGTCCGGCATGCAGGCCGATCATCTGTGTGACGCCAAGTTCGTGCGCAAGCCCGATGGCGCGGATTTCCCCCGGCACAGGCGCAGGACGCCCCGACACGGGATCAATCCCGGCGGACAGAAGAATAACCGCTTTCATGCGCCCTTCTCCCCATATTCGGCGGCGAGAACCTCACACAGCGCGAGCATGACGGTCTGCGCATCGGCAATGATGGCGAGACCGGCACGGGCCACCATCGCTGCGTGAAGGTCGGTGTTGACCGCCACGACGTGCTCCACACGCCCGAGCCCCTGAAGATGCTGCGGCGCTCCGGCAATGCCCAGCGCGACATAGCACTGCGCGTCGAGGATCGTGCCGGACGCCCCCACCTGCGTGGAGCGCGGCATGTCGCCATTGTCGCACACTACGCGGCTCGCGCCGGGTGTTGCGTGCAGGGCGCGTACGGTCGCGCGGAAACTGGCGAAATCCGTCACACCCCGTCCCGCCGACACCACAAACGGCGCATCCCCGAGATTCATGGTGGCCGGATCGGCTGAAATGACTGCGCCCACCGTCATGTTTGCAGACGCAGGGATCGGCTCTTCAACCGTTTCCTCCAGCGGCAGGATTTCGTGCGCGTCGCCTTCCCATGCTGGCACACGATCGGGCGCAAGCGTCATCAGAGCGGCGAGGCCACCGACCCACTCCTGACGCCCTGCGCCACAGGGGCGAATGACCTGTTTCGGCCCCAGCACCTCGATGCCCGGCAGCAGGCCAAGGCCGGTGCGGGCCGCAAGACGCCGCGCCATGTCCGCGCCTTCCTCACTTTCCGGCAGGAGGACGTGACGTGGCGACAGCGCATCCATCACGGCGACAAGTTCCGCCACCCGCGTATCAGGATCGGAACCACCGGAAAGCGGCACAAAACGATCCGACCCTGCCACACCAAGCGATGCCTCATCGACAGTCTCACCGACGACCACGACCGCACCACCTCCGGCATCCGCCAGCTTGCGGGCCGCGCCCAGCACCTGACGATCCGACCGGTCGAGCCGACCATCAGGCAGATCAGGCACAACGATGATAAAAAACTCTGGCTGCTCGACACGGACTTTCTTCGCGACAGGCGTAGTTGAAGCGACACTTCCCGCCATCTGACCGACAAGCCCGGACCGCACCAGACGCGCCCGACCATCCCGCCCCGTCGTCAGAAGCCGCTGCCGTTCCGCGCGTGGATCACGCCGCAGACGACCGGACGGCGACGTCATCGGCCCATCCGGCGTGGCGCTCATGTCGTAACGCAGCCGTCCGTTTCCCGGCACAAGACGGGCCGCCCGTTCGGCGCGAGGGTCCCGACGGAGACGGAGCGCGCTCATGCGGGCACCACCGCTTCCAGCACGAGTTCGGCGATGTCCTTCACTTCGGGGCGCGGCTCCGGCACGCCTTCCAGCATGGCGGTGCAGCCGGGGCATCCGACCGCGACAATCGCAGCACCGACTTCGGAAGCCTGCCCCATGCGGATGTCGGGAATACGCAGCTCGGCATCGACATCGCTGACCGGATTGCCACCACCACCGCCACAGCACATGGACTGCTTGCCGTGGCGCTCCATCTCGACGGTCGTCTTGCAGGCCGCCGCCAGCAGGCGACGGGGCGCATCGAATTCGCCGTTGTAGCGGCCCAGATAGCAGGGGTCATGATAGGCGACGGACGGCAGATCACGCGCATCGAGTTTCAGACGCCCGGCACTTACCAGTTCGTCGAGGAACGTCGTGTGATGCACCACCTCCCACTTACCGCCGAGTGCGGGATATTCATTTTTCAGCACGTTCAGCGCATGCGGATCGGCGGTGACAATCCGCTGGAAACGGCGGCTGTTCAGTGTGCCGATCACTTCCGTGGCCAGCCCCTGAAAGGTCGCCTCATCACCCAGACGACGCGCCAGATCGCCGCAATCCGGTTCGGCTTCGCCCAGAATGGCGAACTTCACACCCGCCAGACGCAGCAGTTTCACGAGCGCGCGCAGCGTGCGGGCGTAACGCAGTTCGTACGCGCCATCACCCAGCCACAGCAGCACGTCCGTCTCATCCTCTTCGGTGAGGACCGGAACATTCTCGCCCGCCAGCCCATCCGCACGAGCGGACAGCGGACGCCCTCCGGACTCACCTGTGTCACGCAGGCGGCGCAGCGCATCGGCGGCGCCGGGGCGCACTTCACCCAGCATCAGCGTCTGACCACGCCGGAGATCGACGATGGCGTCCACATGTTCGATCATCATCGGGCATTGCTCGACGCATGAACGACAGGTGGTGCAGGCCCACAGCGTATCGGGATGGATCATCGCGTCCGCACCGATGATCGCGCTGGTCATGCTCCCCTTGCCCGCCGTCGGCGGTGCGTGCGGCGCGGGCGAGCCGGTATAGGCGCTGACGTCCTCACTACGGGCGGACAGGGCCAGCCCTTGAATGAGCGCCTTCGGGTTCAGTCTCTGCCCGGCGGCGAAGGCGGGGCAATGCTGTTCACACCGCCCGCACTCAATGCACGCATCAAAAGATGCAAGGATATTCCACGCGAAATCACCGGGAACAAGCGTGCCGAGCGTGGGAGCCGCGAGATCAAGCGGGCGCAGATCGGTGCTGCGACCGCCGCCGAACCGTTCCGGTCGGGAATGGGCCGCCAGCCATGTCACACCGGAGAACGCATGCCGCATCGGGCCGCGCGCCACCTGCACGACCAGTCCCGCGCCACCGCCCACCATCATGGCGAGCGGCACCCACGCAACGCCCGATTTTTCCGGGATGGCGACATGCACCAGCGCCACAAGAGCGCCACCGAGATTCCACGCCAGCAGAGCGTCAGGCAGCCACAGGAACCGACCACCAGAGAGCCAGGACGGCTTCCTCGGATTGCGGCGTTTCCAGACAAGATACGTGCCGCCAATAGCCGTGACGAAGAACACGCCGACACCGCCCCAGTAAAGGCGGCTTTCACGCAGCGCGGGAATTACACCGGCCGCGAGAGCCACCGACCCGGCCAGCGTTCCGCCCGCAACCAGCGCATGCATCGGGGCTGCGCCCTTGCGACGCTCCACCGCATGGTGGACATCCACCAGATAGCGCTGCGGAACCGTAGCCAGACCCCTGATCATGTCCTTCGGGCTGGCTTTTCCTTTACGCCAGCGCCGGACCATCGGCACAGCGGAGGCCGCAAGCGCGCCAGCCATACCCCAGACCAGTCCGGATGCGAGGAGACCTGTCCTCCCGCCCACGCTCAGAAATCCTTGCAGAGACGGAGCGCGTCGTAGAGCGCCGCATGAATGTTGCGTCCGGCCACGGCGTCCCCAATGCGGAACAGCGCGTATTCCCCGCTTTTCAGTCCTTCGACAGCGGGCTGCGTCCGCCCCTGCAGAAGCGTCGGAAGATCGGTCTGCCCGTGATTGGTGGAGCCTTCCTTCAGTTCCATGTAGAGCGCGTCACGCGGAAGAGTGCCGCATTCGACAATGACATGATCGACAAGGCGCTCTTCTTCCGTGTCCGTCATGGTGTTGCGCAGCACGGCGACCAGACGGTTGCCTTCCCGTGAGACCTCGCGCAACTCCATGTTGGGCGACATGACCACGCCCAGTTTGTACATCTCCCGCAGATGGATCGGCTGGTTGGTCGTGCCGACCTCCTGCGCGATCAGACGGTCATGTGTCGCCATCTCCACGAGGCAACCGTGCGTCGCCATGACTTCCGCAACGGACGCGGCATTGTGCTGACCCATTTCGTCAAACAGCAGAACACTGCCTGAAGGATTAACGGTACCGGACAGCACATCCGCCGTGGTGTGAATAAGATCAGCGCCTTCAAATTCACCGCGCCATGCGCTGCCGCCGGTGGCGACAATGACGATATCCGGCTTTTCCAGACGCACCATTTCGGCGGTCGCCTCCGTGCCTGTGCGCACATCGACGCCCAGCTTGCGCACCTGCCCGTCCAGCCAGCGCACGATCCCGGTCAGCGCCTCGCGCCATGTCGCCTTCGCGGCAAGATTGACCTGTCCGCCGGTCTCATTCTCGCGCTCGAACAGCACGACACTATGGCCACGCAACGCGCAGACGCGGGCGGCTTCCAGTCCGGCCACGCCCCCACCGATGATGGCGACCCTGTGCTTCGCGCCCGTCGTCGGCTGAACGTCGTGCGGCATGGTCGCTTCACGACCAGTCGCGGCGTTTTGCAGACAGAGCGCATCGCCGCCGACATAGATCCGGTCGATGCAGTATCCCGCTCCGACGCACTGGCGAATATCGTCGGCACGTCCTGCTGCCAGCTTGTTCACGATATGCGGGTCCGCAATATGGGCGCGGGTCATGGCGACCATATCGATATGACCTTCCGCAATGGCGCGCGCGGCGGTCGCCACGTCCATGATGCGCTGGGCATGAAACACCGGCACATCGGCTTCACGCTTGATGGCGCTGGCGAGATGCAGGAATGGCGCAACAGGAAAGGACATGTTCGGCAGGCTGACGGCGTGCGACATCTCGTCACGCGCCTGACCACCGATGACGTTGACGAAATCCACCAGCCCACGCGCTGCGTAATCGGTGGCGATCGTCAGGCAATCCTGCTGGGACAGGCCATTCTGCAACATCTCGTTGCCCGACATCCGCATGCCGACGACAAAGTCCTCGCCCACCGCCTCGCGGATGGCTGTCAGGACCTCGATGCCGAACCGCATGCGGTTTTCAAGCGAGCCGCCATACTCGTCGACGCGGTCATTCGCGGAAGGGCTCCAGAACTGGTCGAGCAGATGACCATGAGCGCCGGAGATCTCCAGCCCGTCCAGACCGCCTTTCCTGCAACGCAATGCGGCGTCGGCAAAAGCCCTGACCACACGACGGATATCCTCGATTTCCATTTCTTTCGGCATGGAGCGGGAGGCCGGTTCACGGCGCGGGGATGGTCCGATGACCGGCAGCCACGCATCGGTATCCCAGCGTGTGCGCCGCCCCATATGGGTGATCTGGATCATCAGTTTCGCGCCGTGCCCGTGCACACGGTCCGAGAACTGCTGAAAGAACGGAATCACGCTGTCATCAACAACGGAAACCTGATTCCACGGCGTCGCCGGGCTGTCATGATCGACCGAGGAAGAGCCGCCGAACATGGTCAGGCCGATGCCGCCCTTCGCCTTCTCGGCGTGATAGAGCTGATACCGTTCCTGCGGCTTGCCGTCCTTGCCATAGCCCGGCGCATGGCTCGTGCTCATGACCCGGTTGCGGATCACCATGTTTCTGATCCGCAGAGGCTTGAACAGGGCTTCGATATTGGAGCTCATGCGGACATATCCATGGTTGAAGTCTGTCTGGGGGAGCCTTCTTTCCGCCGTCGTTCATCACGTGGCGGGCAACCGAAGCGGCTGCGATAGGCTGAACTGAAATGCGAACTGGACACAAAGCCGCAGGCTGTTCCGATATCGGTGACCGACATCGTCGTCTGACGGAGCAGACGACGGGCGCGCTCCAGACGCACTCCGACGAGATAGGCCGCTGGCGTGACGCCTGCGTGACGGCGAAAGATCCGCTCCAGCTGCCGCACGGAAAGATGCGCGGCCCCGGCGATCTCTTCGATCCGCAGCGGCCGGTCACTCTCCCGCTCGATCAGGCTCAGCGCCCGGGCCATCGCTTCCGGTGTTCCCGGAGGAACGGGCACAGGCTGGCGCTCATCGCCCGACCGGTCGCGTTCCAGAAGAAACTGCGTGGAGATTTCATTGACCCGCGACATCCCGTAACGGGAGGCGATGATCTTCAGCATCATGTCGAGCGGCGCGAGACCGCCCGTGCAGGTCAGTCGATTGCGATCAATGACGAAGAAGTCGTCCGTGATGTCGATTTCGGGAAATTCCTCGCGGATCGAAGGGAGATTTTCCCAATGTATGGCGCAGCGATAACCCCGAAGCAGACCCGCTTCCGCAAGCGCGAAGGTGCCAGTGCACAACGCCCCGAGCACGATACCCTGACGGGCCTGCTGCCGCAGCCATGTCAGCAATGCGGCCCCTGTCGCTGCACGGATATCAACGCCACCACAGACAAAGACAACGTCAAAGCGAGGCGATGTTTTGACGGAATGCGTCGGCGCAAGCGATAGACCGTTGCTGGACAAAACGGGTTCCCCATCCAGCGACAGCACGGACCAGGCATAGACTTCCTCGCCTGCCAGCCTGTTGGCCATCCGCAGCGCCTCGATGGCGTTACTCACGGCGATCATCGAATAGCCTGACAGAGTCAGAAAACCGAAACGCTGGAAGCTGCTGAGATCAGGCGAAACAGACATCGTCAGCGTTCGATCACCACGTCGCTGGTGGGCTTGGAACAGCAGATCAGGATCATGCCCATATCGACTTCGCGCTGGCGGATGCCTCCTTCGTGCTTCATCTCAACCGTGCCGGACACAAGTTTGCACTTGCAGGTTCCACACAGGCCTTTTCCGCAGGACGCAGGAACACGCATGCCCTCGGCGCGGGCGGCGGAGAGAATGTTCGTATCCGCGCCACATTCGATCTCACGACGACTTTTGGTGAAGTTGACCTTATATGTCGTCTCACCGGGTTCCGGCGCGGCGAAAGCCTCTTCAAGTTCGCCCTGCATGAGCGTGGCGAAATCGAAACTTTCCTCATGATGACGGGTCATGTCGAAACCACTGTCGGCAAGCAGCGTGCGGACTGCGGCCATATAAGGCTCCGGACCGCAGACATAGACCTCGCGTTCCAGAAAATCAGGAGCGACCAGCGGCAACATTGAGGCAACGAGGCGTCCACGCAGTCCCGACCAGCGACCGGAGGGCGTATCGCTCTCACAGATCGTGGAAGCGCGGAATCCGGGCCAGCGCTGCTCCATCAGCGCCAGTTCCCGCGCGAAAATCAGATCATCCGGGCTGCGGGCGCTGTGAAGAAAGACCACATCCGCCTCTCCACCGAGATCCATCAGCGTGCGGGACATGGACATCATCGGTGTGATTCCGCTTCCTCCCGATAGAAACAGAAACTTTTTCGATAGACTGTCAGCGCAGGTAAACTCTCCTGCCGGACCGGTAACCTTCACTTCCATCCCCGGCCGTAGCGTGTCGTGCAGCCAGTTCGAGACCGGCCCTTTCGTCACACGCTTCACGGTGATCGACACGCGATCCGGTCGGGTCGGCGCGGAGGACAGTGTATAGCTCCGGTTTATTTCTTCTCCCGATGGGCCGCATGGAAGGGAAAACGTCATGAACTGACCGGGCTGGTAGGAAAAACGGCGCACCTGTGGAGCGGAAAACACGAATGTCTTCACATCATGCGTTTCGTCGATGACCTGACGGCAGACAAGCACCTCGTCCCGCTCCGGGTCCCACAGAGGAGCGGAAGCAAGACCGTCCAGTTCCGCAAACACGCCGTCTGTCGTCATGCCAGAGCCGCCTTCATACGACCGATGTACCAGGCAGAAAATTTCTCAACCAGACCTTCCGTGTAAGGAGAGTATGGCCCGGCCTCAAAGGCAGGATCGGTCGCCCCCTGCTGGGAAATTTCGACGAGATCCGCATCCTGCTGGTTCGTCGCCTGCCAGACTTCCGTCAGACGTTGCAGATCATAATCAACGCCTTCGACCGCATCCCTGTGCACGAGCCATTTCGTGCGCACCAGCGTCGTGCCTGCATCCAGCGGGAATACGGCGAAAGTGACAATATGGTCGCCCATGAAATGGTGCCATGAATTGGGCTGGGTCCAGAAAGACAGGCCACCGATCGCCTTGTCCTTCAGATCTCCCAGCGGGATGCGGCAGGCTGCCCTGGTGTCCATCGTCTGGCTTTCACCAGAGCGATCGATCGGCAGCCGTTCGGTCCGGAAACCCGTGACCATGTCATCAAGATGCTCGACTTCACGGGACGGCAGCCCCTCACCTTCCCAGCGCGCATGGCATGTGGTGGCCAGTTCCGCATAACGCTGTGCGTCACGCTGACTTTCTTCATCCAGCGTTCCGGGCGCATAGCCGAAACCATAGGCAAAAAGCGGAATGGTCAGTTCAGGATGGTTCGGGCCGCAGTGATAGCACTCGCGGTTGTTTTCCAGCGTGAGCTTCCAGTTTCCTTTCTCGATGAGATCGGACTCGAACGCCACCCGTGTGTTTTTCAGATCGTGCGGCGCAAGATACGGCTCCATGACACGGGCCATGTCCTCGATATCTTCCGGCGGGTTTTCAGCAAGACAGATAAAGATCAGCCCGGCAACGGAACGCACCGCCACTTTTTTCAGGCCACGACATTTGAGGTCAAAATCTTCCCCCATATGTTCGGCAAATTTCAACGCGCCATCAATTCCATAGGTCCATGAATGATAGGGACAGACGATGTTTCCGATCATCGTCTTGCCTTCAGGGATCATGCGGGCGCCCCGGTGACGACAGACGTTATGGAACGCCCGGATGGCGTCATCATCATCACGCGTGATGATGACGGATGATTTTCCGATATTGACGACCATCGCGTCACCGGGTTCGGCAACATCCGGCTCGACACCGACATAAATCCAGTGCTGACCGAAAATATGCTTCATGTCTTCATCGAAGATGCCCTCATCCGTGTAGAACGGCGCTTCAAGGGCGAAACCCGGCTTGCGTCGGGCAAGGAGGGTTTTGAGCGTTTCTTCAGTTTGACCGGACATGACGGCGTTTCCTTCCCGATCCGACTCTGGTTCGACAACACCCAGTATGCGACTTTCAGAAAACTTTAATTTCCGAATTACGACATATTTTTATACCGTAACGACTTTGATGCCCGACTGTCCAATCCAAAAAGAACCAGGAACTTTTCTTACAAAGACGTCTCCTGTTTTATTGTTCAATATCAATAGGATAATTAAAATATATCAGCACTCGGGAAAACGGACCGCCAGACCACCCAGAGAGGTCTCCTTGTAGCGGCTGCTCATGTCCTTGCCCGTCTCGTACATTGTCTTGATCACGTCATCGAGAGAGACGTGATGGGACCCATCTCCCCGCATGGCCAGTGAGGCAGCGTTGATCGCCTTGATCGCCCCAAAGGCGTTGCGTTCGATGCACGGGATCTGCACAAGACCGCCCACCGGATCGCACGTCATGCCGAGATGATGCTCCATCCCGATTTCCGCTGCGTTTTCGACCTGCTCCGCCCCTGCCCCCAATGCCGCTGACAGGCCAGCGGCCGCCATGGAACAGGCGACACCCACTTCGCCCTGACACCCCACCTCCGCTCCGGAAATGGACGCGTTCCGCTTGAACAGACCACCTATGGCGACAGCCGTCAGCAGAAAATCACGCTCTCCAGTCCGGGATGAGCCGGCGCTGTAATCACGATAATACCGGAGAACGGCAGGAACAACGCCCGCCGCGCCATTGGTCGGCGCGGTAACGATACGCCCACCTGCCGCGTTCTCTTCGTTCACCGCAATGGCGAACAGACTGACCCAGTCCATGATCTCGTGGGCCGTGCGGACATTGCGGAAGCGATCCGCCTCCAGCCGGTCACGGATGGCCGGAGCGCGTCGTTTCACGCCGAGCCGACCAGGCAGCACGCCTTCCGTTCTCATCCCGCGATCGACGCACGCCATCATCACGTCGATGATGCGATCCACATAGGCCAGCACCTCTTCCACCGGACGCAGGGCGCTCTCATTGGCCAGCACGATCTCGGGAATGCTGAGGCCACTCCTTCGGGCACAGGCAAGAAGCTGCGTACCGCTACGGAAATCGAATGGCACATTGACGTTCTGGGGAACGGCCTCCGCGTTCTTGTCTTCCGGCACGACAAAACCGCCGCCGATCGAGCAGTAACGACGGATCAGAATGGCCTTTCCGTTTCCGTCCGTGGCAAGGAACTGGAGCGTGTTCGGATGGACGGGAGGCACCGTCTCCTTCTCAAAGACAATGTCCTTGTCAGCATCAAACGTGAAAATGCACCCACGCGGTCCAAGCTCATGCGTCTCGCGCATACGCACAAGAACGGCCTCGGCCTCATCGGGATCAACCATGTCGGGATGCAGACCACCCAACCCGAGAATGACGGCGCGATCCGTGGCGTGACCCACTCCCGTCCATGCCAGAGAACCATAAAGCGTAACCCGGACATGCAGAGGATGAACCGCTTCTGCCGCGAGCGCAGCCAGTTCGGTGATAAATTCCGCAGCGGCCTTCATCGGACCGACCGTGTGAGAGGAGGAAGGACCAATGCCGATCTTGAAGATTTCAAAAACACTGATCATGGCGAACTTTCCGATATGCCTTTACGCAGCTCGCCCAGAGCTCACGTCGAAAGTGCCGTGTGGACCGTCCTTGCGAGGAACCACTTCGATAAACTGCGAAGCCGAAGCGCGTTCCCCCTTGAGGAGAAACGCGCTTCGAACCATTCATTCAGACAAAACAAATACCGTAATAATCTAATCTTTTCCGAACGATCCGGAAAAGCTCATAAGCGCAACCCATCACCAGGCCGCGTCGAGAGCCGCCGCATCCATCATGGATGACAGATAGGGCCCGAAGGAACGCCACACTTCCAGATGGAACGTGTTTTCATCCGTGCGCCAGACCATACCATCAGCCTTGCCGAACAGCGTGCGCGTGACCATCCCGACAGGAAAGGACCGCTCCCGCATGTCCAGTGGACTCAATGCCGCCAGCGTGTCACGCAGCTTTTCGCCTTCCAGTGTCCAGCCGATCTGACGCTCCGAAACCTCCACCAGACTGTTCGGCACGGTGCCGAGATAGGTGGTGACGGCTTCAGGCAGTCCAGCGTCACCCGTAATGATGAACAGTTCCTGCGGCGCGAGACGCAGCAGCGTGCAGTCACCCGCAGCCGCACTTTTCAGCATGGCTGGAGTCTCGGACAGACCGAAGGCTCTGGCTGCGCCTTCCAGTGTGTCTTTCCGTCCCTGAAGGGCGAAGCGACGCCCTCCCTTGAGCGGCGTGGCCGTGAAGCCTGCACGGGAAACAGCCAGTGAGTTGGAAACAGAGACGTCAGACATTGAGGCGGGCTCCTTCCGCGTCATAAAACACCGGACTGGTGACGGTGACCGGGATCACCTTGTCTTCCATCGGCACGTAGAGGGTCTGTCCCATCCGGGCACGCCCACCGGACACCATGGCGAGAGCGATGGACCGGCCCAGCGTGGCGCTGTGATAGGACGAGGTGACATGACCGATCTTGTTCATCGGGATGACCTCATTCGGGCTGGCGACAAGCTGCGCGCCCTCTTCCAGCACTTCCTGCGGCGCTTCCGTGTAGAGGCCGACAAGCTGGTAGCGGTCGGGGTCCTGCATCGCCGGAAGAGCCAGCGAGCGCTTGCCCACGAAGTCTTTCTTCAGCTTGCTGACCGCCCAGCCACAACCGGCGTCAGCTGGCGTCGCCGTGCCGTCGGTTTCCTGCCCGACGATGATGTAACCTTTCTCGGCGCGCAGAACGTGCATCGTCTCCGTGCCATAAGGCGTCATGTCGTAAGGCTTGCCCGCCTCCCAGATGCGCTCCCACACTTCCAGCGCACGGCTCGGCGGCACGTTCACCTCGAAGCCAAGCTCACCGGAGAAGCTGACGCGGAACAGACGCATCGGAATACCGCCGATGGTGCCTTCCACGACGCTCATGTGCGGCATGGTGGCGTGCGAGATGTCGAGACCGTCCACGAGCGGCGCGAGAACCTCGCGTGCCTTCGGCCCCTGCACCGCAATGACCGCCCACTCTTCCGAAGTGGAAGTCAGCCAGACATTGAGATCCTGCCATTCAGTCTGGAGATAGTCCTCCATCATGTTCAGAACGCCAGCCGCACCGCCCGTCGTGGTGGTGACGTGGAAGCGATCCTTGGCGATACGACCGACAACACCGTCATCATAAACAAAGCCGTTTTCACGACACATCAGACCGTAGCGGCACTTGCCGACACCGAGCTTGGTCCAGCCGTTGACATACATCCGGTTCATGAACTCGGCGGCGTCAGGTCCGACAACCTCGATCTTGCCCAGCGTGGTGGCGTCGAAGATGCCGACGCTCTTGCGGACAGCGAGGCACTCACGGGCCACGGCGGCATCCATGTCCTCGCCCGGCTGCGGGAAGTAGCGGGCGCGACGCCACAGACTGACATCCTCGAAGACCGCGCCCTTGCTGCGCGCCCAGGGGTCGATCGGCGTGCGACGATCCGGATCAAACAGGTCGCCACGCTCATGACCGCTGAAAGCGCCAAACGTCACCGGCGTGTAAGGCGCACGGAACGTGGTGAGACCGATCTGCTGTTTCGGGCGACCCAGCGCACTGGAAGCAATACCGAGCGCGTTCAGGTTCGAGGTCTTGCCCTGATCGGTCGCCATGCCGGTCGTCGTGTAGCGCTTGATATGCTCAATCGAACGGAAGCCTTCACGCACGGCAAGCTTCACGTCCTTGGCCGTCACGTCGTTCTGGTAATCGACGAACGCCATGGCCGTCAGACCCTTGCCACGACGGGGCAACGCACCGGTGAAACCACCGCGACCGATGGCGTCACTCGTCACTTCCCACAGAGGAAGATCGACCTCCCCCTCGAAACCTGCATCTTTCGCCGCTGCGACACCAGCCTTCAGGCCATCGGCCAGAACTTCGCCAAGGTCGTAGAGGCCACGGCAGGAACCGGTCGAACGCTCGGCCTGCGCGGACTCGCCCGGCAGATAGGTGTCGAGTTCGGCGTTATAGACCACCTTGCCCTTGGACTGGGAGAACAGGTGCAGGCTCGGCGTCCAGCCACCCGCCATGAGCAGCAGGTCACAACGATGGTTCTTGCCCTCGCCCACATCGCCACCCGGCAGAACCGGAGCGAGTTCGACGCTGTGAATACGCTGCGAACCATGAGCGCGCTGAACCGTGCTGTTGGTCAGCACCGTGATGCCCGCGGCCTTTGCCTTGCGGAACAGTTCAGAGTCCGGCTTGGGACGAATATCGACGATGGCAGCGATTTTCACGCCTGCTTCAAGCAGATCGAGCGCCACGCGATAGGCGCTATCGTCCGCCGTAGCGATGACAGCCCGACGCCCGCAGGCCACGCCATACCGGTTGAGGTAGGTCTGAGCCGCGCTGGCGAGCATGACGCCCGGACGGTCATTGCCTTCGAACACCAGCGGACGCTCAATCGCACCGGATGCGATAACCACCTGCTTCGCACGCACCTGCCACAGACGCTCACGCGGTGTGGCCGGGTTGGGTGCGCTCAGATGGTCAGTCAGGCGCTCATTGAGCGCGACCATGTTGTGCGGGCCGTAGTTGAACACCGTGGTGCGGGTGAACATCCGCACGTTGGGCAGTTTCTTCAGTTCGGCGACCGTGCGCTCGACCCACTCGGAAGCAGGCAGACCATCGATACGGGACGCGCGGTCAAACAGCAGGCTGCCACCAAATTCCGCCGTCTCGTCGGCAAGCATTACTTCCGCACCGGCTTTCGCAGCCGTCAGAGCCGCCGCCAGACCAGCGGGGCCACCACCGGCCACCAGCACGTCGCAGAACGTATACTGGAAGGCGTAGTGATCCGGATCAGGCGCGGTCGGAGCCACACCCAGACCGGCGGAACGACGGATGATCGGCTCATAGACCTTGGTCCAGAAATTCCGGGGCCACATAAAGGTCTTGTAGTAGAAGCCTGACGGAATCAGCGGCGAAGCGAGATTGTTCACCGCACCCATATCGAACTGCAAACAGGGGAAACGGTTCTGGCTCTGCGCCGTCAGACCGTCATAGACCTCGACCTGTGTGGCGACGAGGTTCGGCGTCTGTAACGCAGGCCCGGAACCGACGGCCACGACGGCGTTCGGCTCGTCGGAACCGGCGGAGATCGGGCCACGCGGACGGTGATATTTGAAGGACCGGCCCATCAGGTGGACGCCGTTCGCCAGCAGCGCCGAGGCGAGCGTATCGCCCTCGAACCCTTCAAAGCTGCGACCGTCAAATGTGAATCGCACAGGACGGCGCGTATTGACGCGACCGCGACCGGGAACGCGGCCAAGAGTGCGGCCAGAAGCACGGGACAAAAGACTCATCGTGCAGCCTCCGCAGCCTGTTCCGGAGTGACTTCCGGACGTGGCTGTCCGATTTCATAAGTGACAACGAAACGATCCGTCCGCGTGTCGCGGATGGCGTTGAAGAAGCGGTTGCAGCCGTGGGCATGACGCCACCGCTCGGCGATCAGCCCCTTCGGGTTGTCGCGCATGTAGAGAAACTGAGCCCATTCCTCGTCGGTCAGGCTCATGGGATCACGGGGACGGTCGATATGAGCCTCGCCCCCGTTTGAAAATTCGACTTCGGCTCGTTCCCCGCAATACGGGCAGCGGATCAGCAGCATGACGCACTCGCTCCTCGGAGCAGACCGGATGTGAAAACTCGTGCCGTTATCGGCGATGATTCCTGAAGCATAAGGTGGGACACCATCTCAGTGCGCCACCGCCGCTGCCGCCGCTTCGTCAATCATCACGCCGTCACGGAAACGCTCGATGGTGAAGGGCGCATTGATCGGATGCGGCTCGTTCTTCGCGATGGTCCATGCAAACAGGTTCGCCGCACCCGGCGTCGCCTTGAAGCCGCCCGTTCCCCAGCCGCAGTTGACGTAAAGCCCCGGCACCGAGGTCTTCGCCGTGATGGGTGAGCGGTCGGGAGTGTTATCCGTGATACCGCCCCACGAACGCATCATGCGGAGGCGACGGAACATCGGGAACAGCTCGCAGATCGCCGCCAGCGTTTCGGCCGGAATATGTAGCCCACCGCGCTGTGTGTAGGACACATAGGAGTCCGTGCCCGCGCCGATCACCATCTCGCCTTTGTCAGACTGGCTGATATAAGCGTGAATGGTGTTGGACATCACGATGGTCGGGAACGCAGGCTTCACCGGCTCGGAGACAAGCGCCTGAAGCGGATTGCTCTGCAATGGCAGACGGATGCCTGCCATTTCCAGAACGACCGAACTGTGACCCGCCGCCGAGACAGCAACCTTCTTCGCGTTAACCGTGCCCTTCGTGGTCTCGACGCCGGTGACAGCGCCATCCGGACCACGATTGATTCCGGTCACTTCGCAATTCTCGATGATGTCCACGCCCATGTCGCTGGCGGCGCGGGCAAAACCCCACGCCACGGCATCATGACGGGCCGTGCCAGCACGACGCTGAAGCGAGGCGCCCAGAACCGGGTAACGAATGTTGGACGAGATGTTCAGCGGCGGACAGAATTCCTTCGCCTCTTCCGCCGACAGCCACTCGTTGTCGATTCCGTTCAGGCGATTGGCATGAACGTGACGTTTGAACACCTGCACGTCATGCACGGTGTGCGCCACCATCAGACATCCGCGCTGACTGAACATGACGTTGTAGTTCAGTTCCTGCGAGAGATTTTCCCACAGTTTCAGCGAATGCTCGTAATAGGACGAACTTTCGTCGAACAGGTAGTTCGAGCGAATGATGGTGGTGTTACGGGCAGTGTTGCCACCCGCCAGCCAGCCGCGCTCGATCACGGCGATATTGCGCAGCCCGTGCTGTTTGGCGAGGTAATACGCCGCACCGAGACCGTGGCCGCCGCCACCGACAATGATAATATCATAAGCCTTCTTTGGCTGCTCGACGGAGCGCCATTGCGGCTTCCAGCCCAGATGGCCACCGAGAGCCTTTCTGGCCAGGGAAAGAGCAGAAAATCGTTCCATATCCGTCCCGCATCACAACAGGTTCATGAAGCGAGCATGCGCCCCGAAATCAGGGGTCGCTGGTCAGGATCAGACGGGAAACTTGAACAAAGACGACATGGTGAAAATTTTTATCGAATTCGAAATGAACAATCCTGATGGACCCGTCGTCTCAGGGACTCTGGATAGTGATCAAACGGATAAAATGATGATCCTGTTTACAGGAACACGCAGCGGGACTGGAAAAAACCTCAGATCCCGAAAGAAGCAGCGACGCTGCCCGATAACTCTGCACGGATAAGGGGCATTATCCAAAATACGGCAGAGGAGTCTCCCGCCTGCACGAAACCGGCAGGCGGGAAAGAAGCCTTATTTCGTCGTGACCAGCATGATCTCAACAAGCATCTTCGGGTCAGCCATGACAGCCTGCACGCAGGCGCGGGCCGGTGCACCGTTCTCCGGCAGCCATGCGCTCCAGACTTCGTTCAGCGCAGTGCGGTCATTGATATCCTTCAGCCAGATCTGGGCCTGCAGGATACGGGTCTTGTCCGTGCCGTGCTCTTCCAGAAGCGTATCGAGCTGCTCAAGGATGTCCTGGGTCTGGCCCTTGGCGTCTTTCGTAAGGTCACGGGCGACCATACCCTGTGTGAAAACAAAGCCGTGATACTCGACGGCCTTGGACAGAATCTGGTTCGGTTCTGTGCGAAGGATCTTGCTCATGATGCCATCTCTCTTTCTTCGTGGCAGGTTAACGGGCGCATTCTTAACAAATTTACGCGCCGTATCACAATCGGTCGCAGCACAGCGGCAACCGTCAGGGTGACCAAGGTGATCCGGAATCACTACCCAGCCTGAGTGTTCCTGCTTCCGGCCTGTCTGAAGCCCTCCCCTCTGGCAGCAACGTGACCTCCTTCACGAGTTGACAACGGAACCTGCCTGAAAGACCGCTGAACCAATGAATCGCACAGCGCTTTTCAATCTTCATGGAAGACCTATAGTGAGCGCTCTGACAGAAACATGAAATCCGCAAGAGAATGTCATTGACCCCTGATGCCCCGCCCGAACTCTCCGCCGTCTATCGTGGCGAGAAAATGCCCTGTTTCGGGCTGCTGGCGTCCGGCATCGAGAGCGGCTGGCTTCCTCAGGTAAAACCATCTCACGGCGATACTCTGCCGGAGGGCATCCCACACCGCATCGCCCAGTACTGGCATTCTCCCACCCTGCCGGAAGAGGTGCAACGCGCTGTCGAGACCATGAAGGCGCATAATCCGCGCTTCGCACATCATCTGGTCTGCGATGAGTCCGCCAGAGCCTTCATCCAGCAGCATTACGGAGAGGAAAAGGCGCGCCTGTTCGATGCCTGCTTCCACGCTACGATGCGTTCTGATTTCTGGCGTCTGTGCGACCTTTACGAATATGGCGGACTGTACGTCGATGTGGATACCACGGCGCATGCCCCTCTGGCGCGCATCGCCGCCGGAGCGGATTTCAGCTGCATGCTGACCTACGCCATCGGTCAGCCCTGGTGCATCAATAACGGCTTCATCATCGCGACACCCCGGAATCCGGTAATACACGCCATTCTGACCCTGATGTTCGACAACGTCTCACGCTTTGTCCGCACGGGCCAGTTTGAAAATGTCTGGGTCGAGACGGGACCGGGCGTCACGACAATGGCGACCATGCGCTGGCTGGCGAAGCAATCCGTCGATCATGGTGTTTCACCCGCCGCAAGCGGGCTGATATTCCGGCCCTATACTGCCGTCACTGACGCATTCAATGATGCGGATATGGCTTACAAGGCGCTCCCTGAAGGAAACTGGCGGGGCGCCACCCCCACTGGCCAGAAACAGTAACGCCTTCCAATACTCCCGCGCCTGTCAGCTGACGCTCGAAAAAAGTCAGCACCGCCTCCATGTTCACATTCTGAAACCGGTCTTATGCCAGACAAGAAAATCTCCCGATCAGAACTCTCCAGTCCGGGACGCCGCGCCGCCCTGTCTTCACTCGTCACGCTCGGTGCGACAGGCTGCCTTGCCGGGGTTGCCGCTCATGCAGCAGAGACGACCGGAACGCCCTCCACACCCACGACGCCTCTTCCTCCGCAGGCTCCGGATCACACGCATGACGCCGAGCCCAACGCTTCGCATCCCTCTCCGGCCGATCAACCAGGAAACGCGCTGATGCATCCCGCAACGGAAACCCCTGCGGACACACTGTACCGTCCCTCCGTCCATTTCAGCCCCACCACAGGCTTCATGAACGATCCGAACGGCCTGGTGTTCGATGGCACGCGCTATCATCTCTACTACCAGTATGATCCGTTCGCGCCGTATGCGGGACACGTTCACTGGGGACATGCAACCAGCACGGATCTTCTCCACTGGCAGGATCAGCCGATCGCCATTCCCGAGACCAGGGCGGGAGAAGCCTATACGGGCTGCGCTGTCGTCGATGAGAAGAACACGTCCGGTCTCTTCGCGTCCGGCGAAAGCGGGATCGTAGCGCTTTATACCCGCGCCAGTCCCACCGAGCAGGCCCAGTATCTCGCGGTCAGCAAGGATCAGGGACAGACTTTCACGGAATACGAGCACAATCCGATTCTGGATCTCGGCAGCAATTCCTTCCGTGATCCGCAGGTCATCTTCCACAAACCTACACGACAGTGGGTCATGGTGGTGGCGAAATCCCGTCTGCACCAGATTGCATTCTACGCTTCCACAGACCTGATCCACTGGGTGCATCTCAGCGATTTCGGCCCGTCGGGACTGTTCGGCGTCGATTACGAATGCCCCAATCTGCTGGAAGTGCCGGTCGAAGGCGGCGGGACGTGCTGGGTGCTGTTCGTCTCCGTCAATCCGGGCGCGCCGCTGGGAGGCAGCACCACGCAGTATTTCATCGGCAGTTTCGACGGCTCGCGCTTCACGCCGGACGATACCGTGATCGGCCTGACGGACTTCGCCAAGGACGCCTACGCGCTGCAGGTCTACAGCAACATGCCGAAGGACGAGGCTGTCTCGATCGCATGGTTCGGCAACTGGCAATACTGTCAGGAACTGCCGACACGGACATGGCGCGGGTGCATGACCCTGCCACGCACCATGACGCTGAAACGGGATTTCGCCGGCTGGCTGCGTCTGGCCCAGCAACCTCGTGGCGTGGAGACCCTGTGGGACAGGTCGCTTTCCTTTCAGCCACGCCGACTTGCTGCCGGAACCAGTGTGCAGACCGCCATTCCCATCGGCTCAGCCCTTGACCTGAGTCTGAGCGCGACTGTGGATGAACGGCCTGCGGGACTGCCTCCGGGCGACAAGGGCCGCACCGGACGCTTCGTCATCACATTCGGCAATGAACAGGGCGAAGCCCTGACGATCGGGTTCGACGCCTTTTCCGGCCAGCTCTGGCTGGATCGCGGCAATCTGCGCGGCTTCTCCCAGCCTTTCTTCACTGGGGAATTTTCGACAGTCCTCAACCCTGACGACCGGCATTTCTCCATTCGCGTCATTCTCGATGCAAGCACGCTCGAAATCTTCGCCAATGGCGGCCTTTCTGTAGGAACGGCCCTGATCTACCCATCCGCGCCTCTCAGCTTTCTGCGTCTTGAAACATCAGGAGCGGGCGCGATGGTGGACAGCATCAGCCTGCACTCCCTCCGCAGGAGCATGGAACGGGAAACATCGATCTGAGCACGTGAATGCCGGGTTGGAGCCGCTTTCAACGGGGCTCCGCTCGGCATAGGCCCCTGGCCCGATCTTCTTCAAAACCGCGTCGTCCGGCCACCTGATTCCCTTCGGGCGCAAACTGTTTTAGGATGCGCCGCATGAACAGCTTTTGCGAATGGCTCCTGAAATGAGTCGTGTTTCCATCGAACTGGTTCCCCGCGACGCGGACATTCTCGGACGCGAGGTGCAGGATCTGCGCACGTGCCTGCCATTCGTCGATACGATCAACATTCCCGATATCCAGCGGTTTTCCCTTCGGAGCTGGGACGCCGCCGCCATGGCGCAGAGCAGCTTCCGCTCGGTCATTCCGCACATCCGGGCCATCGATATCGATCCGAAAGGACCACTGCCCGGCCTGGACACACCGGGCCTGACGGAAATCCTGATCATCAAGGGCGATCCACCGGCGGACCTGAGTCACCGCGTGTTTCCGAACACATCGGACGCCATCATCCGGCGTTACGTGCGTGAAGCGCCGCATCTGAAAGTCTACGCCGCGTTTGATCCCTATCGCCGCGCTCCTTACCGTGAACTGGAAGAACTGGCCCGCAAGCGGGACGCCGGAGCCTGCGGTTTCTTCACCCAGCCTCTCTTTGACATGCGGATGCTCGATCTCTGCCGGGAATGGCTGCAGGACGAGACTGTCTTCTGGGGATTTTCTCCCGTCATCGGGCCGAAATCACGTTCCTATTGGGAGACGACAAATCATATTGTCTTCCCGCACGATTTCGCGCCCACCCTTGACGCCAATATCGCGTTTGCAAGGCAGGCCATCCGGGAAGTGCGGGCAGGCGGCGGCTCGGTGTATCTGATGCCTTTGCGAGTCAAACTCGCCAGCTATCTCTCACCCCTTGCTGACGTATTGATGCCACAATCGGCTCCCTGAGGCGCAGTCTTCTGCGCCAATCGCCTTGTTTTGTTACATTTTTAATACAATAAAACACCAAACTCCTGCCCAATTTGCTGGCCATAAGAGCCAAGGCCCGCTATTAGGAGGTTGTTAGTCAGTATCCTTTATGCAGGCCAGAGGGTCAGTTCTGTTTCGTGTGTCGCAGCACAGACTCGGGGCTGGCCCTTTTCTGATTGCGCTTCTCACCTGATACTGTCCTCAATATGACAGTTTGCATCAGGTCAGATTGAGGCGCTCGTTCCCTTACACATTCTGATTTTTCTCACGGCTACACGCCTTTGGACACGTCAGTACCGTGCTGCCTTCCTGTGCGCTGACCCGTTTTGGAGGATGGTGCATTCACGCGGAATGACCGCCGCTTTCCTCTCTCGCAAACGAAGCCGGGAGCAGCAAAGCCAGTCCGGCAATCACGCAAGCAAAAAACCTTCGCGTCAGTCATTTTCCCATCGTCAATTGCGTCAGTCTCTTCTTCGCCATCTCCATCGCCAGATGCAGCGCATCCAGCAGATGATCCTCTCCAATCAGATCAATCAGACGATGACGGACCATGTCACTCCGCATGTCATTGCTCACGCGTCCGAAAAACAGTTCAACCTTCCGCGCCTGCAAACGAACCACCAGATCGCGCATCATGGCGGCCGCAGAATAATCGATATCCGTAATGGCGCCCGCATCGACCACAATACAGAACACCGGATGCGGCGCGCTTTGGACGAGTTCCATCACATCGTCGGCGAACCGTGTGCAGTTGGCGTAGAAGAGATCGGCCGCAAACCGGTAGATGATCAGTCCCGGCTCGGTTTCCTCCCCCGCGTGGCAGCGTGTGGCCTCGAAAACACCGGCGCGGACCGGCTGGAGCACGCTGGTATGCGGCTCGTAACTGTGTCGCACATGACGCAGCAGCGATAGCACGATCGCCAGAAAGATCCCCTGCTCCACCCCGACCGCCACCACTGTCACCGCCGTGATGAGCGCAAGGTGGAACTCACCGGGACTTTCCCGCCGGATGGCGTGCAGGCCGGAGATGTTGATCATGTCCACACCAATGACGAACACGATGCTCGCCAGCACGCATTGCGGCAGATACTGCAAAGGGCCAGTCGCGCAGAACAGGATCAGGCCGGTGACCAGCGCGACGACCACCTGCGCGCGCTGACTTCTCGCCCCGAACTGCACGGCGAGCGTGGTCTGCGTCGGACTGCCATTGACCACGAACGTGCCGCTGAGCGCCGCCGCCATGTTGGCCCCCGAAAGCCCGAGAATGTCGGCGTTTTCATCAACGGTTTCACCATATTGCACGGCAAAGGCCCGTGACGTCGCCGCACTCTGGGCGATGATCACGAACATGCAGGAAAGAGCCGTCGGCACGATCACCGACAGTTCATTCAGACCGAAATGGGGCAACCCGAAGCGCGGAAGGCCTCCACTGACTGGGCCCAGCGTGGCGATCCCCATATGCGGGAAGCCAAACCACGCACTCGCCAGAATGCTTCCCACTACGGCCACCAGCGCGCCGGGAATACGCGGCGTCAGATGACGTGTCGCCACAATGCAGCCGGCCACCAGCAGCGAGAGAGCAATGGTCGGCAGGCTGGCGTCATGGACATGGGTCACATCGCCCCACAACTGAAGCAGCGAATTTTCACCTTTCTGGGAAATGCCGACCATGTCGTGCAGCATGGAAATGGCGACCTGACACCCGACACCGGTCAGAAAGCCCACAAGCACCGTGCGCGAGAGAAAGTCCGCGAGAAATCCCAGCCGGAACAGCCGGGCAATCAGCAGCAGTCCGGCGGTGAACAGCGCCACGACCGGCACCAGCGCAATATAGGCCGCACTTCCGGTCGGGGCGACGGACTTGAGGCCACCGGCCAGAATCGCCGCTGTCGCTGAATCCGCCGCCACGACGAGATGGCGTGACGAGCCGAGCGCGGCGAACACGAGCGGCGGCAGGAGAGCCGTATACAGTCCCATGACGGCTGGCACACCGGCGATCCGCGCGTAGCCCATCACCTGAGGCACGCTCAGCGCCGCCTCAGACAGCCCGGCGATGCAATCCCCCCACCATGCGGTTTTTTTCTTCGCGCTGACCATCTTACTTTGTTTTCCATCCTCCCCCCTGCTTCGAACCATCATCGACCTGCCCACGAGAAATGGGAACCCATACGAGCCCATGCCCGGCATGAATCGTCAGGAATGACCTTTCGCCATGCGCTCCAGTGTTGCGTTCCGACGCGTGAAAAGGCATCCACGCGGGATGATTTCCGGTTTCCGCTGGCGTTCGATAAACATGAGCGGGAAAAGGCCCGTCCGGAGATCGTGCATCCTTCCGGGCGTTTCGGCAGCATCAGGACGACAGAGACCTTATTACGATGACCCAGCTACTGCTCCATGACAGCCAGCGGCGAGCGACAGTTCCGTTCGAGCCGCTCGATCCGGAGCATGTGAAGGTCTATTACTGCGGTCCTACGGTCTATGACCTGCCGCATGTCGGCAACCTGCGGGCCATGCTCACGGCCGACATCCTCACCCGTCTGCTGCGCAGGCTCTATCCGCGTGTGACGTTCGTGCGCAACATCACCGACGTGGACGACAAAATCACCGCACGGGCCGCGCAGAACAACGAAGACATCGCCTCCCTGACCGCCCGCACGACCGCCGAGTTTCATACAGACCTCGCGGCGATGAACATGCTGCCGCCGGACATCGAACCGCGGGCCACGCACAATATCGAACAGATGGTGGCGATGATCGCCCGTCTGATCGAACTCGGTCACGCCTATGAAGCCGAAGGCCACGTGCTGTTCGCCGTCGCCTCCTTCCCGTCCTACGGCGCGCTGTCCGGTCGTGATCCGGAAGATCTGGTCGCAGGCGCCCGCGTCGAGGTCGCGCCCTACAAGCGCGATCCGGGAGATTTCGTGCTGTGGAAGCCTTCCACGCCGACCCAGCCAGGCTGGCCTTCGCCTTGGGGACGCGGCCGACCCGGCTGGCATATCGAATGCTCGGCCATGTCGCATCGTTATCTCGGCGACAGTTTCGATATTCACGGCGGCGGCAGCGACCTGCTCTTTCCGCACCATGAAAACGAACGCGCCCAGAGCCTGTGCTGCTTCCCCGGCAGCAAGTTCGCCGACTACTGGGTGCATAACGCCATGCTGCTGGTCGATGGCGAGAAAATGTCCAAGTCACTGGGCAACTTCCTGACCATCCGCGACGTGCTGGCGAAAGGTCCGGTCGAAGCCCTGCGTCTGCTGCTCATGAGCGCACAGTATCGCTCGGTCCTGAACTTTACATGGGCGGGACTGGACGAGGCCAAGCGCACGCTGGATCGTTTCTATCGGGCGCTTGAAGGCGCATGGCCGCTGGATGTGGAAGACCGTGACATTCCTGAGCCCTTCCTTGCCGCGCTGTGCGACGACCTGAATACGCCGAAAGCCATCGCCGAACTGCACGCCATGGCGACCGCAGCACTCGCTGGAGACCGGGACGCCGCTGCTGACCTGCTGGTATCGGGGCGCATGATCGGCCTGTTCATGCAGGAGCCTGCTGCATGGTTCCGGGGCGAAGCTGGTGATGGTCCATCCGAAGCCGAGATCGACACGCTGATCGCCGAACGTCTGGCGGCCCGCAAGGCGAAGGATTTCGCCCGCGCCGACGCCATCCGCAAGGAACTGACCGACAAGGGCGTGGTGCTTGAAGACGGTCCCGGCGGGACCACATGGAGGCGCGCATGACCGGGCGTGACGGCGGCGCCGATATCGGACCGATCGGCAATAGTCCGGTCGTCATTCTCGTTCGCCCGCAGATGGCGGAGAATATCGGCACGACCGCACGCGCCATGGCCAATGGTGGCCTGTTCCATATGCGGATTGTCGCCCCACGTGATGGGTGGCCGCAGGAACGGGCATGGCGCGCGGCCTCCGGCGCGGACCGTATTCTTGAAGCGGCGGAAGTCTTCGAAACGGTTGATGACGCCATCGCCGACCTGCATCACGTCTATGCGACCTGCCCTCGCCCCCGCCATATCGTCAAGCCGCTGCTGACGGCTCGTGGCGGCGCTATCGAATTACGGGAAGCGACCAATCGCGGCCTGAAAGTCGGGCTGATGTTCGGCCCGGAACGCGCCGGACTGGACAACGAGGACATGGCGCGGGCTGACGCGCTGATCCGCTATCCGCTCAATCCGGCGTTCATGTCGCTGAATCTGGCGCAGGCCGTGATGATCATGGCCTATGAGTGGTGGCTGACAGAGGACAGCACGCCCCCCCGCGAACTGATGACCAACGAAACGCATGTCGCCACCAAAGGCGAGCTTGAGAACTTCATGAGTCATCTGTTCCGGGAGCTCGATGACTGCGGCTTCCTCCGCAACGAGCAGAAACGCCCGGGAATGGTCCGCAATCTGCGGCACTTCTTCACGCGCGGCGAAGTGACCGAGCAGGAATTGAGAACGCTGCACGGCGTGGTTACGGAACTGGTCAACCGACGCCGGGTCCGCTGAGAAAACGGCGGGAATGTTCAATATACTGAACATATCCCGTCGCTCCGGGAACCAGAATCTCTTAGAAAACCCCTAAAGAATACTACGAATCCGGATAAAATCCGTTTTTTGGACAACACCAAAAAAATCCAGCATTGTGGACAGAAGCGATCCGGGACAATGACTGGAACAGAAAGGTGTTGATTCATGACATCCCAGAAATCCTCGCTCCGTGGCATGGCGCTGCTCAATGATGGCGACGTCAATCACGGCACAGGCTTTACCGTCGAGGAACGGAAGACTCTTGGTCTTGAGGGGCTGATCCCGCCTCACGTTGAAACGCTCGACAGGCAGATGGAGCGATCGCTCCACCATATCGAACTCAAGCCGGACGATCTTGAGCGCTATATCTATCTGAACTCGCTGGTGGACCGGAACGAGACCCTTTTCTACAAGGTTCTGCGGTCCGACCCGGCCCGTTTCGTGCCGATCATCTATGCCCCTACCCTCGCCCGGGCCTGCAAGCTGTTCAGCCATATCTACCGGCGTCCTCGGGGTATGTACATCACCCTCGACATGAAAGGCCGCATTGCGGAAGTGCTCCGCAACTGGCCGGAAAGCGATGTCCGAACGATCTGCGTGACGACGGGCGGCCGTATTCTCGGACTTGGCGACATCGGCGTGAACGGTATGGGCATCCCCATCGGCAAGCTGCAACTCTATACCGTCTGCGGCTCAGTCCCGCCGCGCTCCCTGCTTCCCATCCAGCTTGATATCGGCACGACCAATGCAGCCCTGAGAGCGGACCCACTCTATCTGGGCGCACGCCGCGAGCCGCCCCCGATTGAAGAACTCGACGAATTTGTCGAGGAGTTTGTGCAGGCTGTGCAGGAAGTTTTCCCGGGCTGCTGCCTGCATTTCGAGGACTGGAAAGGCACGGATGCGCTGCGTTACCTTGCCAGATATCGTGACAGGGTCCTGTGCTACAACGATGATATTCAGGGCACGGCTGCGGTCACGCTCGCCGGTCTGGTGACTGCTCTTCGCGTCAAGAAGGAAAAACTCTCCGAACAGCGCTATCTGTTTCTCGGAGCAGGGTCATCCGGTCTGGGCACGGCCGATATGCTGGTTTCCGCCATGAAGCTGGAAGGACTGACCGACGAGCAGGCCTGCGAACGCATCACCCTGATGGATGTGGAGGGTCTTCTGGAAACATCCCGCACAGACCTCCTCCCCGAGCAGAAGCGCTTTGCGAAAGATGCTGCTCCGACAAAGGATCTTCTCGCCACAATCAAAAATACCCGGCCAACGGTTCTGATCGGCGTTTCAACCTGCGGTGGCGCCTTCAATCAGGCCGTCATCAAGGAGATGGCGACACTGAATGAACGGCCCATCATATTTTCCCTGTCACTGCCGGAAATAAACGCGGAATGCACGGCGGAGGAAGCATACACCTGGTCGGAAGGACGAGCGCTTTTCGCCGGCGGCATCCAGTTTCCCAACGTCGAAATCGACGGCAAGGTTTTCTATCCGGGACAGGCGAATAATTTCTATATTTTCCCCGGCCTCGGTCTTGCTGTGTATGCGACACATCCTGAGATCATCACTGATGAACTGATTATTGAAGCCGCCAAAGCTCTGACCGATCAGGTCGATGAAATCGCACTGGAACGCGGCAGGTTATTCCCTCCACAGACAGACATCATCGACGTTTCCATGACATCTGCTGTCCGTCTTGCAGAGTTCATTTTCGACAGGGGCATGGCGCGGGTAGACAGGCCGAACGACATAAGAGCATGGATCGAGAAACAGGCTTACGATCCGCATTACTGAAAGTATTGATGAAGTCCGAGCATTGCTCCTTTCAGAAGACGATGCTCTACGAAGCTTTTTTGAAAAAGCTTTACCCAACACTTCTGGGATATTCATGTCTTGCAACAAGAAAATCCCCACACCGGAAAATCTGGCGTGGGGATTTTTACAGAACAGTTCCGGAAACAGTTTTTCTGAATCAGACATTATCCAGAGTAAGAAAGGCAAAAGCACTGGGCGTGCCAGTCGGCGTAAAGTTCCAGGTGAAATCCAGATTACCGGTATCAGGATTCACGCGCCATGAGGTGATGGAATCACTACGCTGATTGGCGACGAACAGGAACTTGCCGGATGGATCGAACGCAAAGGAACGACCATAATTGGCGCGTTCCCATACTTCGTCAAAAAGCTCGATGGACCCATCATCTTTCACCCGGAAGCAGGCGATGGAATCACCCAGACGGTTGGTGACATACAGAAACTTGCCAGTAGGATGCAGACCTATTTCAGCTGCAAGCGTGCTGCCACGGAATTTCGCCGTCACGGTCGACGCCGTCTGACGCACGGACATCGCCCCTGTTTCCTGATCATAATCAGCGACGATGACACGGGAATCCTGCTCGCCCAGAATATAGATGACCTTGCCATTGGGGCTGAAGCAGAAATGACGCGGCGCCGAGCCGGGTTCCATTGTCAGCCAGGGCGTTGCTGCCGGTGTCAGAACGCCCTTCTCCGGATCCAGTTTCCAGACATAGACACGGTCCAGCCCCGCATCGCAGCCAATGATGAAACGACCCGCCACGTCAGCCTGAATCATGTGCATGTGAGATGCAGAATGGTCACTGACCGCATAGTTGCCCGGAGGGTTGTCTTTCGCCCGCTCCGGCATTTTGGGGCCGGTATTGCGCACAAGATCGGACAGTTCGCCGAGGCTTCCATCGGACTCGATCCGGATAACGGCAGCGCTGCCTCCGGTATAATTGGCGACCAGCAGATAACGACCGGATGGATGCACGCTCAGAAAGGCAGGGTCAGCTCCACCCGTCGCGACAGTATTCAGCTTTGTGATGACGCCAGTCCGCTGATCAATCGAATAGGCCGTTGCTGATCCGCTCTTCTGCCCTTCGAAATCACTGATCTCATTGACGACATAGAGGAACCGGTGATCCGTAGACAGAGCGAGGAAGGAAGGATTGTCTGCGGGAGTAATCTGGCCAAGCTGGGTCAGAACACCGGTTTCCGCGTTCATTTCGAACAGTGTAATACCCTTGGCATTCGCATCGGCCGGACCAGATCTGGTGTAGCCGCCAACATAACACAGTGTGCGCGGGTTGCCTCTGTTCTTGCGCGCCGCCGCTTCTGGAGAGGCTTTCGGCAAGGCGGCTTTCGGAATCGGCTCAGGCGGTGGCGTCTTTGGCGTTTCTCCGAGAGCGACCTTTACAAGACCGGTCAGTCCGCTCCCCAAAACGGACAATCCGAACAGACGACGTCCAAGACCTGTTTTGCTATTCATGATCGTTCCACGTTTTTATACCAAAATCCGAACGCACTGCGCTTCGAACGAGTGTACACCTGTTTATGTTACTATTGTGACAACTTCCAGATGCTCTTTCCGTGGGCTCAGAGTCTGCCCAATCTGACCCTTTAGACCTCTTGAATAAGACAGCATCCACCGTCAGCGAACACCATATTCCGCCTGTTGCGGAAGAAGCTTCCATTCGGAAGACCGCCTTATTTCAGCGTATGCGTCAGAATCCGGGATAAGGGGGTGTGCGACAGAACGACAATGACCAGCCCGCCGATAATGGCGACGCGTCCACCGATGAACGCCATAACGTCACGCAAGTCATGCTGTGTCGCCATTTCCATGAACGGATCTGGCTCGAAATGATCACTATCGATCTTCGCCTGCGCCAGTATGGCGCGACGGGAGGCCTCTTCAACCGGAAGTGCCGCCTTGAGAAACAACTCGCTTCTGTAAAGATCAAGCGCATCAATGCGATAACGCCCCGGAGACAGTGAAATCGGACCGCAGCGTGCGATATCAAGCAGTCTTAGTCGAAGCGGCGTAATCCCAAGATAACGGGCCGCCTCTTCACGGTTCAGCAAGGATTTGCCGGGAAACGTGTAGACTGTTGGGCCCTGTTCGGACTGCCCGGCTGGTGATGAGGCGTCGACCATCTAGCAAGCCTCTGCGAAACCGGAGGCTTCTGTCAACGTCGTATCCGGAGGGACAGCCATGTCACGGCATGGATCACACTGCCGGACGACGGCAGCGAATTGGTATTGTCGTAAAATCGAAAAATGATAATTCAGACATGACTCACCGGAATAAAGGACGCGCTCAAGCGCTTCTCACCCAGTGAATCATGAAAAATGCATCATGCCCGGAATGGCGACGAACTGGCGGTCATCGGCATCACCGCCTCTTCCGGATCTGATGGATCAGGCTGTCGTGGTGACAGTCACTTTTGTATTGGCAGCGATTGAACTCAGATTACCGAGGCCTTTATCGACAGCGGATAGCACGCCGGAAGCATCCTTGAAGATGGTGTTTGCGATGCTGGCAAGGCCGGCATTACCGGAAAGCGCCGTCTGCACTTTCGCACCTGCGTTGGAAACGTCAGTCTCAGCATGCTGGACGGCATTCTGCGCGTCTGCAAAAATGTTGGAGAGGCCGTTCAACAGAAAGCCTCTGCCACCAGAAACACTATTCAGTTCATCAGCGGAAAGATTACGCATATCGGTTTTCCTTTAGGCAATAAATGACCGCCATCCACATTTATCACAGTCAGGAAAACAGGCAACCGCAACCTCGGAATTACCAATCAACAGCCTTGCACACCTGAATTATTCTCACAACAGGCTGAAATAAGCATAAAATTTATATATTTATACCAACCCGTTTCTTTATTTTTCTGGAGAATGACAGGAAGGCTCCACGCTCACCGTGGTTCAGACAACCAAACCACAGAACCGCGTAGAAAATCAGCAGAGACAGAAACATCTCTCCCGCGGCCATAGCAGACGAAACGCCGACCATAGCTGCAATCAGCAACGCTGCACCGGAAACTGTCGCGGGCAGAACGCGCAGGATTGCAGGCTTCAGAGGCGCGTAGAACCGGACACTCACCAGAGAGCGTACACCGTAATCAGCACAGATCCTGACAGCCCATGCACAGGCTGCTCCCGGCACACCGAAATAAATCAATGAAAGATAGAGGACAGGCAGATAAAAAATGATTTCGCCGATGGAAAAACGGGCGTTCACATCCGGTCGGCCGATCGCATCCAGCAGTCCCGACGCAATGGAATCGACGCCACTCAGAAAGACTCCGACGCACAGGAATTTCATGATCATCGCGCTGTGATCAGCGAACGAAGCATCGATCCACAGCGACAGAAAGGTATGGCTGAACAGGGCCGTAATCAGGCACGGCGGAAACAGCAGAGCACTGACCGCCAGCACACTCGTGCAATAAATTTCCGATGCGCGCTCCGGCTCACGCCGCCATGAAGAGGCCAGAGCGGGAAAGGATGAGGCGCTGACGGACGAACTCAGCATGTTGAAGCGCGTCACGACATCGGCGGGAGTGGTATAAAAACTGGTCGCAGCAGCCGAGACGACACTGGCGATCATAAAACGGTCGACATAATTCAGGATCGGAAAGGCAAGATTGGAAACCGTCATCCATCCGCCGATCCGCAGCAGTGGTTTCAGCAGATAACCGCGAAAACGGGCATGCTTTAATGCCGGAACCAGATGCAGCAGGGATCGTGCATAGGCGAATGTGAGCCACAGCCTGCAGGCGAAGATCGCCAGCATGACGCCGATAAGGCTGTTCCAAACATACAGAACAATTACAGGGGCAACGTAATAGGCGACTGAAACCGGGATGGTAATCAGATTGACGGTTCGGAATGAATTGTAGCCAGTAAAGACGCCCCAGAATGCGGCATTGATCATCAGCAGAGGGCCGGTGGCGCAGAATATCCACAACGACCAGAGCACTTCGGAATGCAATTCCGGTGCAATCTTTAACCCGTGATCGACCCACAGCCCCACCAGTCCGGCGGCGACGAGACCACCCAGACCACCCATGAGTCCCATCATGGCGCTACCAGTGAAGATCAGGTCCGCCGTCTCGGGCGTGGTCTTCCCTTCAGGACGATCGGCAATCGCACGGGTGAGCGCACGGCCCAGTCCCAGGTCGAAAATTCCGAGAGTGCTGATCAGGCTTAAGGCGATGGTGAAAATACCCCAGCGCGACAGACCAAGCAGATGGATCAGTCGAGGGGTCACAAGAATGGCGACAAAAACCGGCGCAATACGGCCGATAATGTTCCAGCCGGTGCTGGTCAGGATATGGCGTGAACGGGGAGATGAACCCGTCTCATCAGAGGAAGACATCGACGGTCGCCGCCCTGCAACTTATCCGCCCCACTCAGAGCCGGACCTCTATCAACTCCCCTAAGTGGAGCTGACTGCCATTTTCCGGATACCGGCGCGGCCTTGTCCAGCCAACTCGGAATAAGCCGGAAAAACTCAGCCGACAGGATCGCCTGCTTGCCGGCTCATGACATGCGCCAGCCCCGCCTTTCCTGATCTCATCTCAAGGAAAGACCGCAAAAGGCAGGACAGGCTATCAGTCAGTCTGACTTACGGCAGGATTTCCGTCTCGGCGAAGAAGAAGCGGATTTCGTTCGCTGCGTTCTCGGCGCTGTCGGAGCCGTGCACGGAGTTGGCTTCGATGCTCTCGGCGAACTGTGCGCGGATGGTCTGCGGCTCGGCCTTCTTCGGGTCGGTCGCGCCCATGACTTCGCGGTTCTTGGCAACTGCGTTCTCGCCTTCGAGAACCTGCAGAACGACCGGACCTGAGATCATGAAGGACACCAGCTCACCGTAGAACGGACGCTCTTTGTGCACGGCGTAGAATGCGCCTGCCTGAGCTTCGCTCAGCTGAACGCGCTTCTGGCCAACGATGCGCAGACCGTTGTCTTCGAACACGGCGTTGATCTTGCCGGTCAGGTTGCGACGGGTTGCATCAGGCTTGATGATGGAAAGGGTGCGTTCTACGGCCATGTGTGGCTCCCGATAGTCTGTGTGTCCCGCCCGGAGACGGAACCGGCTTCGCGGACCATCCCGCGGATGAATGCCCTCTAGAGCATTCTCGGCGTCTCGGGTAGGGCTTTGCTGCATTGGATGCTATGGCGAGACAAACTTTTAACGCGTTGCCAACCTGCCCATCCTGAATATGAGAGTCCCGTGAGCCTGCTTGTCATCCATGATCTGACACTCCGCATTGCCGGTCGCACCCTGCTGGATCAGGCGAATCTGTCCATCGAACCGGGACGCAAGGTGGGCCTGATCGGCCGTAACGGTGCAGGAAAATCCACTCTCCTTGCCGCCATCGCTGGCGATATCCAGCCTGATGGCGGCTCGATCCGCCTGTCTTCCCGCGCCCGCATGGGACGGGTGAAACAGGAAGCCCCTTCCGGCCCGGCCTCGCTCGTGGAAACGGTTCTGGCAGGTGACACGGAACGCGCGTCGTTGCTTGCCGAAGCGGAAACCACGACCGACCCGCAACGCATCGCCGAAGTGCACGAACGGCTGATCGCCATCAACGCCGACAGCGCCCCTGCCCGCGCCGCCAGCATCCTCTCCGGCCTCGGCTTCAATGCGGAAGCGCAGGCCCGCCCGGTTTCCGACTTCTCCGGCGGCTGGCGGATGCGCGTGTCACTTGCGACCGCGCTGTTCCTTGAACCCGATCTGCTGCTGCTTGACGAGCCGACGAACCATCTCGATCTCGAAGCGACTCTCTGGCTCGAAGGCTGGCTCACACGCTTTGGTGGCGCAGCGCTGATCGTCAGTCATGACCGTGGCCTGCTCGACGCCTGCGTCGACGCCATCGCCCACCTCGATCGTGGCAAGCTGTCGCTGACACCGGGCGGCTATGAGGAGTTTGTCCGCATCCGCACCGAACAGGCGCTCCAGCAGGCTCGCGCCGCTGAAAAGGTGGCTGCCCGACGGGCGCACATGCAGTCCTTCGTCGACCGTTTCCGCGCCAAGGCGACCAAAGCGAAGCAGGCTCAGGCCCGTATCAAGGCGCTCGAAAAGCTGCCCGTGATCGACAGCGTGGTGGAAGACACGCCGACACGCTTCGAATTCCCGGAACCGGAGCCCCTGCCCCCACCGATGCTGACCATGGACCGTGTGACCATTGGTTATGACGGCAAGGCGATCCTTTCCAACCTGTCGCTCCGGCTGGACATGGAAGACCGCATCGCCCTGCTTGGCGCGAACGGCAACGGTAAATCGACATTCGCCAAGCTGGTCGCCGGACGGCTTGAGCCGATGTCCGGCACCGTAAACCACAGCCCTCGTCTGAAGGTCGGTTATTTCGCCCAGCATCAGGCGGAAGAACTGGTCATGAGTGACACGCCCATCGATCACATGGCGCGCGCCTTACCGAAGGCGCTGCCAACTGAAGTACGCTCGCAGCTCGCCCGTTTCGGACTTGATGCCGGCAAAGCCGAAACAAAGGTGTCCGAGCTTTCCGGTGGCGAAAAGGCCCGACTGCTCCTCGCGCTCGCCACCCGTGACGCACCGCAGCTGCTGATCCTTGACGAACCGACCAACCATCTTGATCTCGACGCCAAGGATGCTCTCGTGCGGGCTCTATCCGAATTTGAAGGCGCGGTCCTGCTGATCAGTCATGACCCGCATCTGGTGGAAATGGTCGCTGACCGTCTCTGGCTGGTCGGAGACGGAAAGGTCACGCCGTTTGAAGGCGATATGGCTGAATATCGCACATGGTTGCTGGAGCAGTCCCGCGCTGCTGCACGGAGTGCATCTGGCCGGGAGGCAGACACATCGTCGGGCAAGAAGGAAGAACGTCGAGAACGTGCCGAGGCACGCAAAGCGCTCGCGCCCTTACGCAAGAAGGTAAAAGAGGCTGAAGCCAAGGTCGCAAAGCTGGCGGCTGAACGGGCGAAAGTCGAAGCGCGACTGGCTGATCCCGCGCTGTATGAAGCGTCTGCCGGCGATGACGTCACCAAGCTGACCATGAAACTGGCGACGATCAAGAAAGACGAGGAAAAAGCGGAAGAGGAATGGTTCACTGTTCAGGGTGAACTGGAAGAGGCTTCTGCAGAGGAGTGAGGCTCCTCTCTCGGCCACTTTCCGCCCTGAACCGCCTGTTTTATAAGTCGGCTTCTAAAACAGTTCGACTTCAGAAGAGGCCTGCTGTGTTGGCAGGCTTTCACCACCCAGAATGCTGGAAACAGCATCAAGTTTCACAGGCTCGATAATCGCGGCCAAATTACTTGGCTGACCGGCCGCCATGACATGATTGTCAAGTGACAGCCGCCTCAAAAGATCCGCCAGTTCAGCCGCCAACTGCGTCGCCAGATCAAGATTTTGCAGTTCAGAACACTCGTCAGACCCACGCTGAGTCAATCTGTCCTGCAATGCGATCAGAAGACATTCAATGTGTTCGGAAACCTTCCCAGCACGAAAGAGAAAATCTGAAATATTCAAAGACGTTTCATTCATTCAGAAAAATTCCACTTCCTGTGCAGCCGAATCACGGCGACGCAATAGATCCTTTCGCGCGGTCTCCATCTCACGATTGGCGATATTATCATCACGAATCATAAGCTGCTGGGCCCGACCTGTCACAGGCCAGAAACGTATTCTACGCCCCCTATCGCCTCCCAGGCTGGAGCCGACACAGGAAATACCCTCACTATTCAGAAAATCAGTCGCAAATGTAGCATTGCGCGTGCCAATATCGCCCAGGTTAGCGCGAATATTGGCGCCCCCGAACAATTTACAGCATAAACGACTTTTCATGGCCCCCTGCTTCACAAGACCATTGATCAGACATTCCATGGCGTAAAAACCATATGACAACCTACTGGTTGCTGAAATCTCACTCCCATCCGGCAAAAGAAAGTGATTCATTCCACCAATTCTTGCCACACTATCAAACATACACGCAGAGATACATGAACCCACAAGTGTCGTCATGATCACGTTGGGATCGCAGGATATGAACATCTCACCCTGCGTCACCAAAATCGTGTCGGCATCAAGCATGGAAAAAAATTTCTGTGGTCATACAATAGTACCGAAAACGGCTTCCATTGCCGCTTTCAATTTACCAACTGTATAGGGTTTCGCCAGAAAGTTGTTAACGCCCGCTTTTACGGCTTCCTGAACGAGTTCTTTGCTGGCTTCACCAGTCAAAATGATAAAAGCAGTTTTTGCGGTTCGTGGATTGGCTCTGACAGCTTTCAATAATTCCAGACCATTCATTTCAGGCATATTAAAATCTGAAATGATAAGATTTACGGAATTTTGAGAAAGATGCTCCAAGGCATCTTTGCCATTTTTTCTTTCAGAAACGTTAATTATACCAAGTTGGGCCAGACTATTGCGCAGGATAGCGCGAATGGATGTCTGATCATCGACAATCATCACATGAATTGAAGCAGAATCAGGCATCAGACAAAACCTCCGTTTTCAGACTTGCAATATGAAATCAGCATCTCCGCCATGGAACTCAGGGGAACCATGCGTTCAACAGCCCCGACCTCCACCGCGGCTTTCGGCATTCCATAGACAACACAGGATGCAGCGCTCTGCCCCAGAGTATAGGCACCAGCACTCCTCATTTCCAACAGACCCTCTGCACCATCACGTCCCATGCCGGTCAGAATAACTCCCACCGAGGACGCGCCGGAACACTGGGCAACAGACCTAAAAAGTTCATCAACAGACGGACGATGTCCTGAAACAGGATCGCCTTCATCCAGACTCGTAAAGAGCCGTCCCCCCATTTTTTTCAGGTGCAGATGCCGGGTTCCTCCGGGTGCAATATAAGCATGCCCATTTTCCAGAGGAACACCATCTTCTGCTTCCTGTAGCGTAATATCACACATCTGATTCAAACGTGTAGCCAGACTTGCCGTAAAAAGCGGGGGCATGTGTTGCGTTATCATGACAGGCGGAAAAGTCGATGGTAAACGTGGCAGAATAGCTCCCAACGCTTCAACGCCTCCTGTTGAGGCGCCAATAGCAATCACTTCAGGCGACACAACCCTCCTCTGTGATGTTTTGTTATTCAGAATACTGTTTTTTGAAGACGTTCGTCCTGATATTGACCCAGCAGCAGCTTTTACCAACGGTACGAGGCCAGCATAAGCATCTATACCCGCAAAAGATGCTGGTTTTGGGAAACAGTCAAATGCTCCAAGCTGCAGTGCTTCTATGGATGTTTCCGCTCCACGAGCAGTAAGACTTGAAACCATAACAACAGGAATAGGGCGCATTCTCATAATCTTTTCGAGAAATTGCAGCCCATTCATATTAGGCATTTCAATATCAAGGGTAATCACATCCGGCTGATCCTTAATAATGAGATCCCTCGCCTCCAGTGGGTCAGCCGCCATTCCTGTAATTTCAATGTCCGGATCCCGACGTAAGGCTGCAGCAATGAAAGCACGACCCGTTTTGGAATCATCTACAATAATGACACGTACTTTTTTAGTCATATATCTTTCCTGTACGTTGTAGGACATCTGCACGCGGTTATATCCGGCACAGTTTCGGTTGGTATTTTTTCCGAATGTCCAATGTATAAATAACCGCCCGGAAGAAGCGCATCAGAAAGTCGACGCCACAAGATATTCTGCGTAGCACGATCAAAATAAATAGCGACGTTACGACAAAAAATAGAGATAAACTGGCACTGCATGGGCCATGGATCCAAAAGATTCAAATTTTTAAAACTGATAAGATCCTTTACATCGTCAGAAAAATGAATCTCATTTCCTCTTTTCCTTGCCCATTTGTTTAAAAAATTTTCTGGAATAGACTCAGTCTCTGCTGTGGAATAAATACCACGCCGACAAACATCAATCATTTCATAATTAATATCAGTAGCTAATATCTTGATATTGTAATTATTTGCCTTCGAAAAACAGTCAAGAACACTCATGGCAATGGAAAAAGGCTCCTGTCCTGACGAGCAGGCAGAAGACCAGATTCTTATTTTCTCGCCTTGTTGAGCACGTTTTATTATTTCGGGCATCACAATCTGTGAGAAATGCTCGAAATGATGCTTTTCACGAAAAAAATTAGTGACATTTGTAGTCAAAGCATCAATCATACATAACTGTTCTTCAACTCCAGAAGGGGAATTGACGAACGAAATGTATGACCGGAAATCAGGAAAAGAACATAACCGCACCCTTCGCGACAATCTGGAATAGACGAGCGGCATCTTGGAAGAACTTAAAGAGATACCACTCTTTTCCTTAAGAATATTTCTTATATGATTAAAATCAGATTCCTCATAAGGAATATCCCCACCCGAGAGATTCTGCTCTGAGAGAGTGATCATAAAGCGTTTTCCAGAGCCTGTTCTGCTACAACAGACAATTGCAGAAGCCCAATCATACGCCCATCAAAAGCAATCAGACCGCTAACGAGTGGATCGATTTCATCAGTACTGGCGACGGGAACATCCTGAATCATTTCAGGAGTGATATCCAGAATATCAGAGACTTTTGACACCAGAAGTCCAGCTGTCTTGCCCTCAACATCGACAACCATGACCACATTACGACTGGAGGCGTCATTATTCGATACATGTAAAAGTTCACACATATCTATAACAGGCACAATGATTCCACGAAGATTGATGACACCTTTGATACAGCGTGGCGTTCCGGGAAGTGGAGTTGCTTCTGTCCAGCCTCTGATTTCTCTTACACGCAGGATATCAACGCAGTATTCCTGCTCACCCACGTTGAATGAAATGACTTTTCCCGAATCAACAGGCAATGTGTTATTTTCTTGCATCAGACCTTACCCGCACATTCAAGAGAAGATTCGTTTTCATTTTCAGATGTCCACATATTCAGCATTCTGCCTTCGGCAGATGCGGCGATTTCTGGAACATCCAGTATTAAAGCGACACGACCACTACCAAGTATTGTTGCCGCAGAGACATATCTGACTGAACGATAATTTTTTTCTATGCTTTTTATGACTACCTGCATCTGACCTTCAATGCGGTTAACCGCAAGAGCTGTCATCTTTCCTGCATCATCTTCTACAATCAGAATCACAGGTTGATTTGAATTTCCTTGTCTATTTTCCATTCCAAGAGACTTCGCAACATCTACAATTGGAATAAAAATACCTCGCACGCAAATTACAGTAGAATTATTTCCAGATACAAATATATTCTCTTTACTTATTTGCATTGTCTCAACAATACAGGAGACCGGCAGGATCAGAAGCTGACCCGCAACCGTAACCAGCATACCATCCATCACAGCCAGCGTCAGCGGAAGACTGAGGGAAAATGATGAACCTTTTCCAGCCTCAGAAGTAATGGATATTCGTCCACCCAGATCCTGAATGGCCTGTTTGACCACATCCATTCCTACCCCACGGCCAGAAAGATCCGTAACGGTTGTCGCCGTTGAAAACCCGGGAGCGAAAATAAGATTATCGATGTCAGAATCACTCAACTGGGCATCAGCAGAAATAATTCCCTTTTCCACCGCAATATCACGCACACGAACACGATTAATGCCCGCCCCATCATCGCTAAGCGTGATCACGATACGTCCGGATTTATGTGCAGCAGATAATCGAATTGTTCCTGTCGCAGATTTACCCTGCTCCAGTCGCACCTGTTCTTTTTCCACACCATGATCAACAGCATTTCGCAACATGTGCGTCAGAGGATCAGTCAGCTTTTCAATCAGCGTCCTGTCGACTTCCGTGTCTTCACCCTCCATCTCAAGATGGACTTTTTTACCCGCAAGATGCGCAGCCTCACGCACAACCCTTTGCATACGCTGAAAGACCGCACGCATCGGTTGAGCACGGACTGCCATGATTGCATCCTGCAAATCACGAGTCAGCTGCTCCGTACTGCTCATCGCATTTGAGAGATCATTACTACTCGCATCAGCATGAGGGTGTTTCTTTTCCGAAGAAGAAAAAACTTCACGCAATGCCGCCTGTCCGATTACCAACTCTCCTACCAGATCCATCAGTCGGTCAATACGGTTGACATCGACCCGAATGCTTTGCGCATTACTGCTGGAAGAAGCAGGACGACCTCCTTGGGCAGTTTTTTTACCATCTGAAATAACAGGTGTTTTTTCTTCTATTTTCGGTTTTTTTTCAGTTTTTTTTTCTTTTTCCTCATCCTCTTTTATCTGGGGAGGCGTATCAAGATCAAATATTTCAAATCCATCTGTAGAATCATCCTGCCCATCTACACTGGTTTGATCTGAAACCGGGTCGCTGAACATATCAGCAGATACAGGGACTGGAACAAACCCTTCCGGGAGCCCCCAATCCTCCTCATCTTCCGTTTCTTCAGAATTGTCCACTTCCGGTTTCTGAAGAAGTTTTTCAAGCGACTGAATACTTTCCTGCTGTCGCTGTTCGTCTACAGGCTCTCCCCCCTGCTCAAATGCTGTCAGATCACTGAGAATATCCGTTGCACGGAGAAAGATGTTAAGTACTTCCTGCGTAGGTTCAATCTTATTGGAACGCAGAAGATCCAGCGCTGTTTCAAATACATGCGCAAACCTCACAAGTTCAGTCATACCAAAAGAGCCGGCGCCCCCTTTGATCGAATGAACAGCACGGAACGCACTATTAACCGTTTCCTGATCAGCCTCGCCGGATTCAAGAACCGCTAGAGCCCGTTCAAGCTCAACAAGCTGTTCCGAGCATTCTTCGAAAAATATGGGTTTGATGGCATCAAGCTCATCCATGGCTCGCCTCCGCTTACTCAGGCCGTAACGCGCTCAATGGCCTTCAGGAGAATTGCAGGAGCGAACGGCTTCACGATCCATCCTGTCGCACCGGCTTTTTTTGCCCGTTCTTTTTTGGCTGGGTCAGTCTCGGTTGTCAGCACAAGAATAGGCGTTTTTTCCATAACTTCCTGAGAACGAACACCAGAAATAAAACCGTATCCATCCAGATTGGGCATATTAATATCAGAAATAATGGCAGCCGGGGGCGCTGGAAGACGATTCAATGTCTCCAGTCCATCTTTTCCATCGACAGCCTCGACCACCAGGTAGCCCGCTCCTTCAAGAGTTCGATGTAGCATGTCGCGCATTGTCCGGGAGTCATCGACAATCATGATGGTAGCAGGCATTAGACGATCCTTATTATTGTCAGAGCGAATTCGAAAGATCAGAAATCTTCCCAGCCATCATCAGAAACTGTATGACGGGCAGCCGCTGCTGTATTCGGCGCAGGCAGAGAAATGGGCGCTGCCTCCGTCTTTATCTGTAAAGATCGCGTATTCCGTGCGGTCTCGCCCATATTTTTTACAAATTTCTTACTCAGACTGAACTCTGATACAGCTTTCGCCAGATCCTGCACTTCATGAGTGAGGCTGTGACTTGCTGCCGTTGTCTCTTCGACCATCGCAGCATTCTGCTGGGTCGCCTGATCCATTTCTCCCAGTGAACCATTAATACGACTGAGATTTTCCGCCTGTTCCTGTGCAGATGAAGAAATAGAATCAATAATTTCTGAAACGATCTCAACATTTTCTGAAATTTTTGAAAGCGCCACCCCCGTCTGACTGACAAGCGTCACACCTGTCGAAACCTGACGACTGGAAAGTGCGATCAGTTCCTTGATATTCTTGGCCGAAACGGCAGAGCGCTGCGCCAGAGAGCGCACTTCTGTCGCCACTACAGCGAACCCACGCCCTGCCTCACCCGCACGGGCCGCCTCAACCCCGGCATTCAATGCAAGCAGATTAGTCTGGAAAGCGATCTCATCCATCACACCAAGAATATCTGCAACTTTGGTGGAAGATTCCTCAATCTCATGCATGGCTTTGACCGCAGATTGCACAACCGACGCAGATTCTGAAGCCTGTTCACGGGCTCCAGCTGTCGCTTTACGGGCATTCAACGCATCCCGAGCGGTTTTCTGGACACGCTGCGTCAACGTATTCACTGCATTGGCAATTTCACCGAGGCTGCCAGCCTGATGTTCGGTACGCCGCGCCAGATCATCAGAAGCCAGAGCTATTTCTGAACAGCTATCCGCAATTGTGGATGCACTGGATGCCGCCCTTCCGATCGTGCTTGAAAATCTCTCGGCGACCGCATTGAAATCTTTCCGGAACATTTCATATTCTGGAAGAAACGTTTCTGTATACCGAAAACTCAGATCTCCTGACGACAGGCGCTTCATGCCCTTCATCAGTTCACCCATAAGATTTTCGGTCTGCTGCTGCATCTCGTTGCTTTTTGCGGCAAGCTCTTTCTGCCTGGCAGCTGCCGCCTGAGACTGCTCAAGCGCCTCCTGATGGCGACGGACATTCTCCAGTGCCTGATCACGGAAGCATGTCAGCCCCTTTGCTAGGCGACCTATGCAGTCCTTTCTGTGCTGATAGGGAATAGTGGCGTCAAGATCGCCTGATACAATTTTTTCTGTTGAAATAATGATTTTTTCAATGGGCATCGCTATCGTGCGCACAAGGACATACGTCACCAGCATCAAAAGCAGAATCTGAGCCGTGCTTCCGGCTACCAGAAACGAATCTGCCTTGGTAATTGCGCCAGCTTGCAGCCAGAACAGGCCCACCCCCAGTTCCATTATGGACAGAACAATCGGAACGGACATGACAAAGTAAATTTTCTTACGTGCTGGCGCGACGTACAGCAGCCAATGCAGCGACATTTTCAGGCACCCTTGAAGTGAACGTCCCCGCGCGGGATTTCGTTTTCCTCCCGATTTTGCCTTAATGCGCTGAACAAAAAGTTACTGATTTCTTAGTCTTATAATCCACCCAATCCGTAATTTTGATATGCAGGATGACTTCACAAAACGCTAATCATGCCTTGATTGCTTTGTGATGACGTCACATCACTTTAAGCAGACTGAGCTGTCATACCCGTTGCAGCAGGAACTGATGCGTCAGACTTTCAGCCTGTCCAGAAGACCATACCACTGCCCATACGCCAGCACTCCCAGACCGGAAAAACGATGGAGGGCAATTGGCTTGAGAGGCGTAACGGGAAAACCGATCTCCAGAGCAGAAGCGCCCTGCACTCTCTGTGCCAGCATGCGCCCCATTACGGTCGCCATGGCAACACCACGACCGTTATATCCCAGGGCCACATGCACGCCTTCGGCTGGCTGATGCAGATGAGGGAAATGATCGGCTGTCATGCCCACCCTTCCAACCCAGACGTGATCAAGACGTGGTTTGCCGATTTGCGGGAAAAGCTCATGCATGGCCTTCACAAGCGTTGCAGCATCTTTGTAAGTGGCCTCATCATGAGCAGGACCACGCGTTCCCATGACCAGTCGCCCGTGCGCATCGACCTGACTGTACCGCAGGATACGACGCGTTTCCGACAGCCCCTGCCCGTCCGGCAGAATGGTTTTCCTTATTTCTGGCGACAGCGGCTCTGTTGAAACCTGGATGGAGTAGGCCGGGACAACAGTTTCCCGCAAACGAGGCCACAGGCCATCCGTATAACCATTCGTCGCCAGCACAACCTGTTTGGCCATCAGGTTGCCCTGTCCCGTACCGAGCCGCCACTGACCTGCCGAGCGCATCATGGTTTTCACTGCGCTGTTAACAAAGATGTCCGCCCCGAGAGAAGCGGCTGCTTTCGCCAATCCGAAGGCGTACATCAATGGCTGAATTTTGCCGCCACGAGGGTCGAGCCAGCCACCGTTATAACCCTGCGCTCCCGTCAGATCGGCGATACGCTTCGCATCCAGAATCTCGGTCACTGTGCCCCGTGCCGCCCACTGCGCTGCCTTGATCCGCAATTTCGCCAGCGCTTTTTCACAGTGTGCCGCCTGAATCCAGCCATTATGCACGGCATTGCAGGCAATATTATAACGCCCAATCAAATCGAAAACGGTATTGGCAGCGCCACCTGTACTTCTGATCATGGCATTGCCTAGATCTGTTCCAAAATGTGCAATGAGGTCATCCGGGTCATATTTCAGTCCCGCAATAACCTGCCCGCCGTTGCGGCCGGAAGCGCCCCAGCCAATGCCGTGACTTTCCAGAACCGCGCAACTCAGGCCTTTTTCCGCAAGATGAAGCGCCGTGGAAAGTCCCGTATATCCCCCCCCGACAATCGCCACATCATAATGACGGTCATAACCTGTCAGTTGCCCAAAAGTCGGAGCCTGTCCGGCGGTGTCATACCAGAGTGACGGTGGATAGGAATTCTGGACATCATGCAGCATATCAGATCCGTCTTGCATCCAGAGAGCATGTGCTCTCACCGGTTACCCTGATATTACATGATTTTTTATTCCATGCACGGAATGGAAAACACAACCCAGGAATTCACAAACGGAGCATAGTTCTCACAACACTCAGGGATTTGCCTGCGCGGGAAACAGTTTCCAAGCCTGTTGTATGATCTTTTTCTGATAGGCTTCATTCAGCATGGGCGTATGCGAATGATAATTTCCCACCGCCTTCATCAGATCTCCGTGGGTTTCATTCAGATATGTCCGCATGATCATGGCGGAAGCCGCGATATTGAAGCATCCGTCCGACACCAGCCGCGCCGCCACCTGAACGGCCGGCATGCGGGTCAGCTCCGTGATCGGCTGTATCCACCGGGTATTGATCTGCATGAGCCCCATATCCGAGGAGCCATCCTTGTTACGGCTGACCACACCGTTCGCGCCTCGTTCCACTTCCCATATGGCAGGCAGGACACGGGGGGGAATGTCATAACGGATTGCTGCGGCAACCATACACGCAAGCAGGGGAGCGGGCATGAAGACCTTTCCTGAAATAGGCTACAGCGAACGCTCACAGCCTAAATTTTATTTTTGTTTAATATACGGACCTGTTCCGAAGATGGCGAGTGCGTATATTAACGCCTCATGATCGAACAGCGAAAGCTCTGGCACAAAAATGTCACATGTTGAAAACCATACCGACCGGGACGATGCCGGCTTTACACTTCTGGAAATTCTGGTGGTACTGGCGATACTCGGCCTTCTTGTCGGACTTGTAGCCCCTGCAGCCCTCCGCCAACTTGGAGGAGCCAGACTGTCTGTCGCTCAGCAATCCATCGCCCGCATCGGCACGGTGCTCGACATGTACAAACTGGATGCCGGCAGCTATCCTTCAACGGAAGATGGTCTGGATGCTCTGATCCATCGCCCGTCCGGTGCAGAAAACTGGAATGGCCCTTACCTGAAAGGTGGAACCGTTCCCCTCGATCCGTGGAAACACCCTTACACCTACCGCGCCCCTTCGGACCGCGAAGGCAAGGATTACGATCTGTGTTCGCAGGGACCGAAAGAAGGTGATCACAGTGGAGAAATCTGTAATCCCTAAAGTGCGCGTTATCAGGTCTTGAAACATCCATGGGGTTTTCCCTGTTTTCAGGAAAAACCCCATGAAGGGAACGCAAAATTCTCCGCCTGAGCCATGAGCACATCAGGCGGGAATGCACTTTAACCAGCCATGCTGACCGCAGCCTGAGAGACCGGCTTCATTCCCAAAGCCTGACCGAGACAGTGGTCCACATTCTCTGCGGTAAACTGCTCCCGGATCAGGCGCAGCTCCGCCCGTCCGAGTTCATCACAGGTCTCCGGCTCATCATGGAGCCGAAGAATCTGTTCCGCGATCCCTTCCACGCTGTTCTGCACCAGTCCCGTCAACCGACCCGGCAATACCAGACCTTCTGCGGAGACTGCGCTCATCACGCAAGGGACGCCCGCTGCAAAAGCCGACAGAACCACACCATCGACACCCGCGCCGAAATTCAGAGGCACAGCACCGGCGCGAGCCTGTGAGAAGAGATTTTTCGACGGATCAGTGATTGCGCCGAGGATTTCAACACCACCACAATCCGGTCCAGCAGGCATTGCGAGTGTGCCAACCACTTTTCCCTGACCCGGACCGGCAAGCAGGCACCGGATGTCCGGACGACGCGCCCACACCAGTGGCATAACCTCACGCACAAGCAGGATGGCCGCATCCAGACTGTCCGCCCGGTCATAGTAACCAAAGAAAGCAACGCCCGACCGGGTAGAGGAAGTCTGCGCCACGGCTTCCGGCTGCACTTCCCATGGAACGACATGAACGTTCAGTGCCGGCACGAGATGTTGCAGACGGTTGGCTTCGGCCTGTGAGTGCACAATGACCTGATCACAAAGAAGCGCTGTGGTCATCTCATACGTGCGCATTCTTCCGATCGCACGCTGCAAGTCCACACGCGCTTCCGTCTCAGCCTGACGTTCGATCCGGAGATACTGAAGCTCCCGCATGCCATAGACCACAGTAGCGCGTCCCATGTAGCGACGAGCCAGACCGGCATAGGAAGAAGCAGCGCTCAGTCCCCGCAGATAAACCAGATCAAAGCAGCCAGCCTGACGACGCAACACTTCTTCCGGCGAGGCGTAAAGCGGAGCCCGGGCAACAGAAATACTTTCCGCTTCCAGAAGTCTTTCTGTTTCCGGCACCGCTGCCTGGTCCACTGTCGAGACCGTAACATCGTAGCCTAGCCGTGCGAGTGAACGGATATGGGACAGAAGCGGAGCGGCATCGGGATCATGGCCGACATGCGGCATCTTCTCGCAGATCACCAGCGCACGCTTCATTACCGGCATGTCAGCCGCCGCACGTCCAGCCAGCCGTCGCTCATGGTGAAGAGCCGTCCGCTCCTCCCGTTGCCCGTCCAGATCAGCTTCCTTCTGTCGAAGGTGAGCAGCCTGCTCAAGAATGAACGACAACGCCTGCCGACGCTCGACCGAAGAGGACAGATCTTTTACGGCGCGTCCGATGACATTGCGCAGTGCGCCGTCAAACTGCTCCGGTACAGCAAGCTGTACTGGCGAACCGGCCACATGAACATCCGTACCGCTGTAAAAAACAGCGATTGTGTGCGATGTCTTCCAGTCAAGCGGCTCCTTCAGAGCCATTCTGAAGCCGGACCAGCCATTCCCCATTCCTGCCGGCACAAGGTCCGCCCGGTAATTGACAGCAGGCACGGTGTCGACACGTTTACCGTCAATGCAGATATCGACTCTGGCCTTTTCCCACGGGCGCTTTTCATTCCAGATCCAGCCGCCGACACAATCATGGGAAGCGTGATCGAGCCCCCCGCGATAGTCAGAAGGATCGAAAGATGCAGCGTGTCCCGCATCCGCCTGTCCGGTGAACGTCTCCTCTTCCGGCGTTTCCGGCAGAATCCCCGGGAACAGACGACAGCCGTCTTCTGCCCGTCTTATGACCACCTCACGCGACGCCAGTTTCTTCGGATAGGCCATCCCAAAGTAATGACGCATCTCCGGACCATGTTCGGTCGGGACATTCTGTCCTGCCTCAGTCATCAGACGCGCAACCACCTTATCATCAAGCACCAGCTCAACGGGGAACGGCTTCTCATCAGCGGTTCCGGCAAACCATCCGGCGATACTCTGGACGTTCGCATACACGACCTGACCTGACAGATGTGGCGCCTTCAGAGTCTTCGCCCGGGAGTTGATGCACTGCCAGATTGCAACCAGCACTTCCCCTGTTTCAACGCGCGGCGCATAGTGAACCGCTTCCTCGGACACGGCATCTGGATAACGCGAGTAGTATTCAGCGGCATTGTGGAACATGCCGCGCCCGCCGTCTTCAACGTAGCTTTCTGAAGGCGCGCCTTCCGCCATCAGAAGATCATGCGTGTCCAGCTCAACATTGAAATAGTCAATCTGCTCGTTCACATCGCACTGAATGACCGTCTCGCCGTTGATGAGAGCACTGGCCGCCACAAGAACACCATCCAGATACATGGCGTGCAGAGGAGAGACTTTCAGATCTCGACGCGGCACATTGTCAGCAAGGGCACCGGCTTTGATAAGGATCGGCATCAGGCCACGATTGTTTCTGACAAACTCGGCAGCGTAGCTACGATGACCAATCCAGCGGATTTTTTTCAGAGTGCCGGATGCAGTGCGCACCATGTCGCCGATTTTCAGCTGCTCGACGGGAACTTCTCCATCTTTCGTGGCGATCAGCGTGCCGGGGCAGTAGCAGGCGGCATAATTCACGACAGTACCGCTTGCGCCCTGCACCAGACTGAATTCGTCTGGTGTAATGGTTCCTGCAGTCCCGGCGAAGGAAAAGGACTGCGTGACAGCATTACCGTCCCCATCATAGCCGGAAACAGTCAGAGTATCGCCTGTGACTGTATAGGTCGTCTGCTGGTCACCAGAGGACGAGTACTCAATGGCATCAAGCTGAATGTCAGCACCACTATACAGCGTCAGACCGGTAACGGTGATACCGGTGTTTTTCAGATCCAGCGTGCCACCACTGAGAACGGTCACATCAGAAACCGTTGTGGCGGAGCCGGTCATGCTGGTCGCTGCCAGTGAACCTCCACTGGAAATCGTGGCGCCCGACAGAAAGCCGCCGCCGTCGACCTGCAACGAACCACCACTGCTGACAGTCGTGCTGGTCGCTGAACCACCCTGCTGAATATCCTGAATACCGCCGTCTGTCAGGATGGTGTCGGTTGCCAAGCCGCTCGACATAACCGTCTGGTTGCCATACTGGGTGACAATAGTGTGAGAGGCATAGCCGCCCGCGTAAATGTTCTGGCCACCGCCATAGGCAAGATCATCCGCACTGTCGCCGATGACCGTGGTCGAAATGGCGGAACCACCCTGAAGGACATCCTGCGTGCCCAACTTCAGCGTCGCGCCTACTCCACTACCTCCAGCCTCGACCATCTGATCGGCATTCGCCTGCACAGTCGCACCGGAATCCACCCCGTAGAGGGTTTCCGCAACACCCGAAGCGAGTGTCAGTCCGCTTGCAACGGCACCGCTGGACACCAGCAGATTGCCTGAATTGACCAGCACATTTTCGACCAGACCGCCCGCATAAACCGTCAGCGTACCTCCGGAGGAAATTGTTCCTCCACTGACGACGCCCTGAGCCCCGACCGCATCGGACTTATCGGCCTGTTTACCAACGAAGAGCAACCCACCGCTCATGACCGTGACAGCGGACACCACCCCCCCTGAGGAGACATTGAGCCGTGCTCCGCTTTCAATGGTAGCACTCTCAGTTGACGTGGTTAAATTCTCATAGGCTCCGGTGACGTCCATGGTGCTCATCTTTTTCCCCAGTCACAGCGCAACCTTTTGATTGCACTCAAAAAGAAATTCTCTGGGGTCCAATTATTGGTTCGAATAGCTAATTTTTTGGATACATCCCTTTCCAAACCTTTAAAATATGAACCGGGAACATAAAAAAACCGCCCTGTCTGAAAGGGCGGTTTCTTATTAAATCCAAGCTGTAGAAAGACTTATTCGCCCTTCAGACGCTTCGTACAAACACTGTAATAACCGCCACCTTTCTGAATCCAGTTCAGACCACCATTGCCGCCGGAGGCTTTGTTCGCATGATACTGATCCAGACAGGTCTTCATCCGGGCCTTGCCTGCGGACAGGGAAGAGTATTTTGAAGAGACCTTGCTGGGGAACACGGCATTTCCTGAATAGGTCGACGCCTTGGAAGCTGGTTTGGCCTTGCTTTCACTCTTGGTCTCAGTCGCCGCTTCAGAAGCCGGAGTCGCAGCGGGAGCAGCAGCGGCCTCGCCTTCAGTCTTCTCCTCTGGCTCGGCCTCGGCACCAGCACATTGCGCCGCCTTGAAGTCCTTGTAGCTCTGACCGGCCAGAGTGCCGCCTTCCTTGGCGGCCTTGAATTTCGCGTGGCACTCCTTGGCCGTAATGGCAGCATGCGCCTCACCCGGCAGCGCTACAGACCACGCCGCACCCGCCGCCAGAAGAGCAAGCGAAGCAGTTACCGTACGAACGGAACGATTGAAGCCCATCGGCTATCCTTACATCACAAAATTGACGGTGATACCGCACCCATGCGGCACAGCATCTCCCCCCACAAGAAACCAGAACGCCCTATCATACAAGCGTGCTGAACCTGAACGAAAAAGGGGCGGATCAACCGACCCGCCCCTTTCCCAAAAACATCTGATCTCTCAGGGATCAGTTGATACGCTCACCATGGAGCGCAACGTCCAGACCTTCCTGCTCAGCCTCCGTGGAGACCCGCAGACCCACAACAAGATCCACGACTTTCAGCAGGATGAACGTCATGATGCCACACCAGACAATCGTCACGCCGACAGCCTCAGCCTGCACCAGAAGCTGGTGCAGCGAGCCGGACGTGCCTGCCGGATCGGAATCGGTCGCGGACAGAGGACCGTAAGCGAAGACACCCGTCAGCAGGGCGCCAACGATACCGCCAACACCATGCACACCGAAAGCGTCGAGACTGTCGTCATACCCCATCATGTGCTTGAGGGATGTCGCACCCCAGTAGCAGACGACGCCGGTGATCAGACCGATGGCCAGAGCACCACCCGGCAGCACAAAACCGGCAGCCGGCGTAATGGCCACAAGACCGCCGACAGCGCCGGAAATGATGCCGAGAACCGTCGGCTTACCCGTGCGGAACCACTCGGCGACCATCCAGGACACACCGGCGGCAGCCGCCGCGATCTGTGTGGTGGCCATCGCCATGCCCGCACGGCCATTCGCGCCGACAGCAGAGCCCGCGTTGAAGCCGAACCAGCCGACCCACAGCAGGGACGCGCCGATAACGGCATAGGTCAGATTGAACGGCGCGAGGTCTTCCGTGCCATAGCCACGACGCTTGCCGAGGACCAGCGCACAGACCAGACCGGCCACACCCGCGTTGATATGGACGACCGTACCACCGGCGAAGTCCAGCGTGCCCATGCCGGCAAGCCAGCCAAGCGGGCTCCAGACCCAGTGAGCGACGGGAGCGTAAACGATCAGCGACCACAGGATGCTGAACAGGCACACCGCCGAGAATTTCATGCGCTCAGCATAGGCGCCCGCGATAAGAGCAGGCGTGATGATCGCGAAGGTCATCTGGAACATCATGAAGATGCTCTCAGGGATCGTCATGGTCGAAGCGGAATCAGTGCCCGCACCGATCGTGAAGGGAACGTCCGCACCTTTGCTGATATGCTCGCCCAGCGTCGCAAGGAACGCTTTGGACAGGCCGCCGACATAGGGCGTGCCGTTCGAGAAGGCGAGCGAGTAACCCGCCACCATCCAGACAATGGTGATGATACAGCAGATGGCGAAGCTCTGCATGAGCGTCGCCAGCACGTTCTTCTTGCGAACCATTCCGGCATAGAACAGACCCAGACCCGGGATGGTCATCATCAGCACGAGCGCCGTACTGACCAGCATCCAGGCCGTGTCACCCGTGTCAATGCTCGGCGCTGGCGCGGCAGCCTCCTGGGCAAAAGCCGGCATGGCGGAGAAAAGCCCTGCCGCACCCACAGAAACAGCAGCCAGAACCCCGGAGAAGCGGGATTTCAGCGGCCTTGCCACCTCACCCTGCCGATACGGGGCATGCCCCGCGAACGAGGAAAACTGTATATTCATAAACGCTCGCTGCCCCCTGCCTCATTCACGCTTGATCGTTATGGTGTGGTCGCCTGACAGAGTCCGTGGGGACACCCTGCCTGCGGCACACACATCAAGACGCTCATCTCATTATGAGATGACACTGATCTTGCCTATACGTAGCTTATTCGTAACGAATTACTCAAGCCCGTCAATCGGGAAAGAATGCGCCTCGAAGCAGGAAAAAACCGTCAATCTCCGCTCACACGCGTCCGCGTGCGCATGGTGACAAATTCCTCGGCAGACGTTGGATGAATACCGATCGTCCGGTCGAAATCAGCCTTCCGCAGTCCCGCCGTCACGGCAATGGCCAGACCCTGCATCAGTTCAGCCGCATCTTCGCCCAGCATGTGCGCGCCCACGACTTTCTGGGTTCCCTGATCCACGACAAGCTTCATCAGCGTGCGCCGCTCGCGACCGCTGAGCGTGTGGCGCATCGGACGGAACTTCGAGATATAGACATCCACCGCCCCCTTTTCCGCCGCTTCGGTCTCGGACAGACCAACACTGGCGAGCGGCGGCGTAAAGAAGACGGCTTTCGGCGTGGTCTCGAACGACCACTCACGGGTACGATCCGCAAACAGCCTGTCGGCGAGAATATGCCCTTCCGCAATGGCGACCGGCGTCAGGTTGAGATGATTCGTCACGTCGCCAATCGCGAACACACCCGGTTCCGCTGTTTCAAAGTGACGATCAACCTCGATACGCCCTTCCTCCGTGCAGCGGACACGGGTGTTCTCCAACCCGAGTTTCTGACTCTTCGGGTGGCGTCCTGTGGCCATCAGCACACAATCGACGGTCAGTTCCGTGCCGTTATCCAATGTGACGACCAGCGCCCCGCCTTCCTTGCGGATACGCTGCGGACTGGCCTGTGTGTGCTGGGTCACGCCGCGCTGAGTGATGGACTCGTGCAGCGCTTCGCGAAGGTCCTCATCGAACCCACGCAGAGGGAGCGCCTGTCGATAGACAAGATCGACCTGAGCCCCCAGCCCGGCGAAGATTCCTGCGAACTCGACGCCGATATAACCGCTGCCGATAATGCAGACACGCTTTGGCATCTCTTTCAGGCTGAACACTTCGTCAGAGGTGATGGCCAGATCGGAACCGACGATCTCAGGTTTTGAAGGGGTCGATCCTGTCGCAATGACGATCTGCTTCGCCGTGATCCGCTCCGGCTTCGCCTCCGGGGCCAGTTCCGACGGCGTGATGAGGATGGTGTGCGCATCCTCGAAGGTCGCAAAACCTGTCAGCAGTTTTACGCCGGCCTTTTCCAGCATCGAGACATAGATGCCGTTGAGGCGTGAGATTTCCTTGTCCTTGGCGGTGATCAGCCTGCCCCAGTCGAATGCGCCTTCCTGCGTATTCCAGCCAAATCCGTGGCTGTCCTCCACATAGTCGCCGTATTCACTGGCCTGCACCATCAGTTTCTTCGGCACGCAGCCCAGATTGACACAGGTGCCGCCCCAGTGACGGCTTTCGACCACCGCAACTCTGGCTCCATGCCCGGCGGCGATGCGTGCGCAGCGAACGCCGCCCGATCCCGCGCCGATGACCAGCAGGTCAACGTCGTACGATGTATTCTCGGGCATTCGGTCCACTCCATTCGATTTCATCAAACTGTTGGACCCGAAAATGCCTTGAGTGGGTACAGGAAACAACCACCCCGGATGTAACCGTCCCCGATGACGGTCAGAGCATGTCCACAAACGCCTGTGCGGCGCTGCTCAGAGGGCGCTCGCGATGGCGCAGCATATGGAAAGCGCGCTTCTCGAGCATGCAGTCCAGCACTTCGACCAGTCCGGCCCGCACGCGCGACGCGGCGGCAAGGTCGGAAACAGCCGAGATCAGCCCGCCGCTTGCGACACCTTCCAGCACGGCTTCGTTGGAAGGCAGGACCAGCCGGATATCCAGATCGGCCAGATCAATCTGAAAAATCGTCTTCAGGCAGCGGGCAAGATGATCACGCGTGCCTGACCCATCTTCCCGCAGCACCCACTGCGCCTGAAGGAGAGCTTCCCGATCCACGGGACGTCCCGCCAGAGGATGACCGGGGGCGGCGTAAAGACGAAAATCATCGCCACCCACAGGATGCTTGTGCAAAGAAAAGGCTCTGTCGATCCTGCCTTCCACAAAACCGAGATCCGCCTCACCGTCCATGACGGAAGCGGCGGTCTGCGCCGTATTGCTGACGCGAAGATCAAGCCTGACTGTGGGGTAACGTGCCGCAAACCGGGTCAGAAACCCCGGCAGCCAGTAAGTCGCCACCGTCTGACTGGCGGCGATACGGAGGTCACCCCGCACCAACCCTGACAGGTCGTCCAGCACCTGAATGGCGTCCGCCGCCTTCGCCAGCACACTCCGGGCGGCAGGCAGAAACGCCCTCCCCGCCTCATTCAGTTCAAGGCCTCGACCGATGCGGTGGAACAGGCGCGTCGCGTGTCGCTCCTCCAGAGCCGCGATGGCGGCGCTGACGGCAGGTTGCGACAGATGAAGCCTTTCAGCCGCAGCCCGCATGTTCAGCAATTCCGCGACCGTCACAAAGATACGAAGCTGTTCGAGCGTCATTCAATAGATTTCCTTTATTGAAACGACTATATCAATCCATTGGATTTGTCATTCATGCAGAGCGATGCTCACGGCATGACACGGACACCTCCCATTTTTCGCGCTCTGCCCGGCCTCCTGCTCAGTATGGCCGTGGCCGGAAGCGCCATGCTGCTCGAACAGGCTGAACGGTCTCTTGTCGGCACCGCCTGGATCGAAAGCCTCGTGCTGGCCATTCTGGCAGGAACCATCCTGCGCACTCTGTGGCAGCCTCCCGCAACCTTTGAGAGCGGTATCCATTTCTCCGCCCACACTTTGCTGGAAGCAGCCGTCGCCCTGATGGGCGCTGCGGTCAGCTTTGAGATGGTCATGAAAGCTGGTCCCATGCTTGTTCTGGGTATTGTGGGAACAGTCGGCATTGCGATTGGAGCGGGCGTTCTGCTGGGTCGCGCCTTCGGCCTGCCTGCAAAAATGGCGGTTCTGATCGCCTGCGGAAACGCCATCTGCGGCAACTCCGCCATTGCTGCGGTTGCCGTCGCCATCGACGCGGACAACGACGAAGCCGCTACCGCTGTGGCGTTCACCGCCGTGCTGGGCATCGTGGTGATTCTGTGTCTCCCTCTGGCCGCCCATACGCTCCATCTGACACAGACAGAAGGCGGCGTGCTGGCAGGACTGACGGTCTACGCCGTGCCGCAGGTGCTGGCAGCAGCCGGGCCGATGGGGGCGACGGCTATTCAGATCGGCACACTGGTCAAACTGATCCGCGTGCTGATGCTTGGTCCGGTGGTGGCGGTCTGTTCGCTGATTTACGCTCGGCAGACCCCTTTCAGAAATGACACAAAACCGGGTTTCAGTCTGAACAGGTTCCTGCCGCCCTTCATTGTGGTCTTCATGGGACTGATGGCGGCCCGCTCGCTTGGTCTGGTGCCGCACGTCCTGCTTGCACCGCTCCACACGATGAGCAGCCTGTTCACGCTCGTCGCCATGGCGGCGCTGGGATTGGGCGTTGATCTGCGGAACGTGCTGGCGGCAGGACCGCGTGTGGTGACGGTTGTTACTCTGTCGCTTGCCGTTCTGGGGATGGTGGCGTTGCTGGTCGCGAGGGCCTGTTGATCAGGAGCGACAGAGAAATGCCGGGTTGAATGTCGATGATCCGACGTCCGGCGTGCCTCCTTCAGTCAGAAGGCAGCGGTGCGGATCTTCCTGTCCACTCCAGACAAATCCCGCTGGTGTTTTGAAAAAGTGTTTGACAAAAAAAGAAATTTCCAAAGCGGTTGGGATAACCCAATCCCTTCACTATCGACACCTCACCAGCGAGGAAACGCTTTAATGAAGCACTCGAAAGCCACCGCGTGAAAGCGAATACTGTTGGCGTCAACATTGATCATGGATGCCCCCGTGCTGGTGCAGACAGTCTTTCCGGGAACTGACGAGGCACAAACGCATGACTGCACATTTTAAAGCTGACCGGCCACAGAAATATTATGGACCTACCGATACAGAATTAACTTGCATGCTGACACCTCCCTGTTCTGTATTGATTGATACAGAACAGGGAGGAAGACGACATGACGGATTTTTCAGGCAAGAAGGCTTTTGTCATCGGCGGCAGCCGGGGAATTGGCGCAGCAATCGTCAGACGCTTGGCCAGCGAAGGCGCATCCGTGCGCTTCACATGGGCCGGTTCACGCACAAAAGCCGAAGACCTTGCCCGCCAGACCGGGGCGGAAGCCATTCAGGCGGATGCAACAGACCGTTCCGCAATTCTTGCCGCCACGCGCGAGGCCGGTCCCATCGATATCTTTGTTTTCAACGCCGGAATCTGCATTGCCGGAGATCCTCTGACGCTCGACCCTGATGACATTGATCGCATGATCGATATCAACATTCGCGCCGCCTATCACGCTTCGGTCGAAGCCGCCCGCTCCATGCCCGATGGTGGCCGGATCATCCTGATCGGCTCCACGAACGCCAACCGGGTGCCTTTCACGGGACTGGCGGCCTACAGCATGACGAAATCCGCACTACAAAGCATGGCGCGCGGTCTGGCGCGGGACTTTGGGCACCGTCACATCACGGTCAATGTCATCCAGCCAGGACCGACCGACACGGATATGAATCCGGCCAATGGTCCTCTGGCCGATCTCATGCACAGCATCATGGCCATCAAGGAGCACGGTTCCGCAGAGGATGTTGCCGCCTACGTCTCGTTTCTGGCCAGTCCTGCGGCGCGCGGCATTACCGGAGCCATGCAGACCATTGACGGTGGCTTCAGTGCGTAATGCTGGCAATCCATTTCCGGACCGATTAGTATAGAAAATTATCTACACGGACGGAGACGATGCATGGCCCGCACAGGACGGCCCCGTGAATTTGATCGGGACAAGGCGCTGGATGCCGCGCTGACGCTGTTCTGGGCGCAGGGTTATGAGCCGACGTCCCTGAACCAGCTCAAGGCCAGCATGGGCAATATTTCGCCCGCGAGCTTCTATGCTGCGTTCGGGTCCAAGGAAACGCTGTTTCGCGAAGTCGTGCAGCGCTATCTGGAAACTTATGGTCAGGTCATGGCGCCGCTATGGGATGAAACGCTCGCCCCACGGGACGCCATCGAACAGACCCTGCGACGCTCCGCCCGCATGCAGACGACCCGCTCACATCCCACCGGCTGCCTGATTGTGTTGGGAGCCTGCAACTGCTCGCCTGAAAACCAGTCCGTGCAGGACCTTCTGGCCGCCGAGCGGGAACGCAGTCGGCAAGGCATCAAAGCCTGCGTGGACCGGGCCGTCGCAAACGGGGAACTGACAGCCTCACCCACGACCGAAACCTTGCCTGTTCTGCTGACAACCTTTCTTCACGGCATGGCCTGCGAAGCAAGAGATGGCGACAGGGCAAAGAAACTGGACGCAGCCATCACGACGCTCATGCAGGTCTGGAACAGTCTCGCGATGGCGCGCTGACGCATTTTCCACAACCAGTAGACTGTCCTGAAATCCTCGCTGGCCGCCATCCTGCCGCCAATATGTATCAATCGATCCGCAATTCATTGACGGACCACTGCACCCAATTTATGTATCGAGTGATCTTTAAATCCGTCGGGCTTGCCTCACCCAGTCTGCTCCCTACGCACTCCGTCAAAGGAAACCGGTCATGAACCAGAAGCACGCTGCCCTTGTCACAGGCGCCAATCGCGGGATCGGTTACAGCATCGCAAAACATCTGATTGCAGCGGGTGTCGATGTAATCGGCACCTATCACACCAATGAGGCCGAGGCGAAAGCAGCAGAGACAGCGCTCAGCACTGACAGTGCGAAACTGCGCATGCTGAAACTGGATATTTCAGATCATACGACTTTTACGACATTTATCGCGCAGGTCAGACATATTCTTGAACAGGAGTTTTCGCAGTCTGATTTGAAATATATCGTGCAGAATGCAGGAAACATCATCCACACCCGTTTTGATGCCGCGACACCCGAACAGCTCGACAACCAGTACAACATTCACTTCAAAGGGCCGTATCTGCTGACCGTGGCCCTTCTGCCGCTGATCCGGAATGGTGGTCATATTCTCAACATTACCTCGGCGGCTACACGCTTCTACCTGCCTGATCACGGTCCCTATTCGGCCATGAAAGGAGCGACCGAAGTGATCTCGCTTTACATGGCAAAGGAACTGGGAGAACGCCGTATTACCGTCAACGCGGTCGCCCCCGGCGCCATCGCCTCTGACTTCGGTGGCGGGCTGGTGCGCGATAACGCCGAGGTCAATCACAGTCTGGCAGAGATCACGCCCCTCGGACGTGTCGGGCAGCCGGACGATATTGGCGCAGCCGCCGCGGCCCTTCTGTCCGACAGCATGCACTGGGTGAACGGTCAGCGGATCGAGGTGACGGGTGGCCAGTCACTTTAAATACGACCCGGCAGCAATCGGGGACAATACGATGATAGACGTCATGGCCAGCAGTGTTCTCAATGCGCCCATTACATCCGTCTGGCCTCTTATCCGGGATTTCGGGTCCATCGGGGACTGGTTGCCGGGCGTGAAAAGCTGCCAGATTGAAAAGGACGATCCGGGCGATCGCGTCGGCGCTATCCGACGGCTTGAAATGGGCGATGTCGGTCTTATCCGCGAACAGCTTCTCGCCCTGTCCGATACGGATCACACGATGACGTTTTCGATCATCGAGTCTGCATTGCCGATCAGGAACTATCGTTCAACGATCAGCCTGTTTCCCGTCACGGACGGAGACCGCACGTTCATCCGCTGGAAAGGACAGTTTGAGGCTGATCCAGACCATGCTGCGACTATGCAGGCGCGGATGCCGACCCTGATCTACCAACCGGCATTCGACAGTCTGGCACGGAGACTTGCCGACTAACAATCACGCAGGCTCGCGTCCTTTTCCTTGCAACGCGAGGCTTGCATGTCCATCAAACTCGCGGGCTCTGGCACTGTGAGTCGGATACTCACCATCCCTGTTCGGTGGGAAGAACGGACGTAGGTGTCGACATCCAGTTGCACAGCTTATTCTATGGCAACAATCTGCAACTATATTATTGGGTTCACGCCAACCTACACTAACGGCTTACGATCCTGTACGCTCTTCAGCCATGATATCATCTACCGCACAATCAGCCTTTCGGATCCGCCGAACTCGCACCACCGAGGCGGATAAGTTACCTGAGATTGAGAAATCGGCTGCCCAAGCCTTCGAGTCTATTCCAGCATTGAGCTGGATTGCTGATGAGCCCCCCATGTCAGCGGAAGTGCATCGTCGATCCATTCAGGCAGGAACATGCTGGGTAGCGGTAGATACAGGCAAGGAAGATGCGCCTGTCGGGTTCCTCACAGCCTCTGTAGAAAATGGTGATATTCATATTGCTGAAATGTCAGTCGCTGCAGACTGGCAGGGACAGGGAATTGGGAGTGCACTGATCCAGACACTCAAACAGTGGAGTTTTCAAAACAAACTGTCACGAATAACTCTGACTACCTTTCTCGACGTTCCCTGGAATGCTCCATTCTATCTCCGGGAGGGTTTCGTCATTGTGCCAGAAGACGCTCTGGACACACGATTAGCAGCACTTCTTGAAGCAGAACTGAGACATGGATTTTCAAGGAACTCCCGATGTGTCATGCGCTTTGAAATAAACCGTTAACATTGCCGCAGGAATTAGGGCGTATCGTCAGCCGATTGTCGTACCATTCATGTCCGAACCGAGCAGTAAGCTCTCGGTGCAAGGCTTTGCACACGGCGATTTCCGGACCTTGCAGTGGTCCATAGAAGGCGGCACTGAGGGCGATATTGCGCGTATAGAGACGCCAGACCCGTTCCAGATGCCACAATGCGCGCGGAGAGAAGTTGCTGTGAAAAACACGCGGTGGCATGCATGAAAATCCTGATCCTCGGCGGGTACGGTGTCTTTGGTGGACGTCTGGCGGAATTGCTCTCGGATCTCCCCCAGATCGAGTTTCTCATATGTGGTCGCGATCTGACCCGCGCCAGGGCTTTCTGCGCTCGATACCGAGGAAAAGCCCGGGTCCGGCCGTTCGTTCTTGATCGCGCAGACATCGCCGAGGCCTTGCGTGCGCAGAAGCCTGATCTCGTCATCGACGCGTCCGGGCCATTCCAGAAGTATGGAGCCCATCGCTATCACGTGATCGCATCCTGCATAGATTCCGGCGTAGACTATCTGGATTTCGCCGATGCCGCCGACTTCGTCTTCGGCGTATCGAAATTCGACAGGCAGGCGAAGTCGGCGGGTGTTTTCGTGCTGTCCGGGGTCAGCAGTTTTCCTGTGCTCACCGCCGCTGTCCTGCGAGAAATGGCGAAGACGATGGATATCGAGGTCGTCGAAGGAGGCATCGCGCCGTCGCCTTATGCGGGCATCGGCCTGAATGTCATGCGCGCGGTGGTCGACTATGCTGGGGCGCAGGTAAAGCTTCGCCGCCATGGCGAGCCATCGCATGGAATTGGCCTGGGGGAGAGTATGCGCTTCACCGTCGCGGTGCCGGGTCGATTACCGCTGCGGAATATCCATTTTTCGCTGGTCGACGTGCCTGACCTGCAGGTAATCCCGCTCGAGCATCCCACGATGACCGATATCTGGATGGGCGCTGGTCCAGTCCCGGAGATTCTGCATCGGATCCTCAATCTGCTGGCTCGGCTGCGCTCAACCCTCGGCCTTCCGTCGTTTGAACCGTTCTCCCGGTTGTTCTACGCCGTACTGAACCGGATGCGCTTCGGAGAGCATCGCGGCGGCATGTTCGTTCGCGCGAAAGGCGTCGCGGATGCCCGGAGTGTGGAAAGAACCTGGCATCTCCTCGCCGAAGGTGACGATGGCCCTTACATCCCCTCAATGGCTATCGAGGCGATTGTGCGTAAACTGCTGACCGGCGAACGCCCACCATCAGGTGCGCGTCCGGCTGTCCGAGCCCTGGATCTTGCCGATTACGACACCCTGTTTCGCGGCCGAAAGATCTACACCGGGTTCCGGGAACCAGACCCGCAAGCTCCGCTGTACCGCAAAATCCTCGGATCAGCCTTCGCCACGTTGCCGCAGCGTCTGCAGGACCTGCACGGGACTTCCGCTACCCGGCAATGGACGGGGTTCGCTGAGATTCGGCGAGGACGCGGCCTGATGGCAGCGTTCGTGGCTGCACTCATTGGTTTCCCGAAGACCGCATCGAATGTGCCGGTCACGGTGACCTTTTCTCCGGAAAACGGAGCGGAACGCTGGGTTCGCGACTTTGGCGGAAAACGTTTCTCTTCCGTGCAATCAGTCGGCGCCGACCGGGACGAGCATCTTTTAATAGAACGGTTTGGACCAGCGAAGTTCGCCGTGGCTCTGGTAGTGGAGGATGATCGGCTGCTTCTGGTTCCAAGGCGCTGGACTCTCTTCGGAATCGCGATGCCGGACATCCTTTTGCCGTCCGGCGTGAGTTTTGAGACTGAGCGGGACGGACACTTCTGTTTCGATGTCGACATATCGATGCCCATAATTGGCAGGATCGTCGCGTATCGCGGTACATTGTGCAGCAGCAACCAACCTACGGGATGACTGCTTGACGGGCGCTTTTACCGACCGCCGAACTACCGGGAAGACGGCGACTGACGCCATAAAAGAAAAAGGCCCCGGACAACCTGTCCAGAGCCTTTCCATCAACCAGCATTGCAGTGCGTCTTACCGCTCGGCAAACGCCTTCTCGACGACATAAGCGCCCGGCTTGGAATTATTGCCTTCGTCAAAGCCACGTGCCTCAAGCATCTTTTCCGTATCAGCCAGCATTTCCGGCGAACCACAGATCATCACGCGGTCCAGTTCCGGATCGAACGGCGGCAGATCAAGATCCTTGAAGATCTTGCCGCTCTCGATCAGCGTCGTGATGCGGTCGGTGACTTCAAAGTCCTCGCGGGTCACGGCGGGGTAGTAACGCAGCTTGCCGGCAATCATCTCGCCAAGGAATTCGTGCTCAGGCAGTTCGTGACGGATGTGGTTGAAATACGCCAGTTCGCCAGAAATACGGACCGTGTGCGTCAGAATGACATTCTCGTAGCGCTCGTAGCACTCCGGGTCCTTGATCAGGCTCATGAACGGCGCAAGACCGGTGCCTGTGGACAGGAAGTAGAGGTTACGGCCCGGACGCAGGTTGTCGAGCAGCAGCGTGCCGACAGGCTTGCGGCCGATCAGCACCGTGTCGCCCACCTTCACATGGCGCAGACGGGAGGTCAGCGGACCATCGGGTACGGCGATGGAAAGAAACTCCATGTGCTCTTCATAGTTCGGCGAGGCGATGGAGTAGGCGCGCAGCAGCGGCTTGCCGTCCACTTCCATGCCGATCATCGTGAACTGGCCGTTTTCGAAGCGCAGGGCCTGATCGCGTGTGGTGGTGAAGCTGAACAGACGATCGGTCCAGTGATGAACCGTCAACACCTTGGCCGGGAACAGATGACCGTATTCCTTCTCCGGAGGCGCAAGGTGCCACACACCTTCCTGTCCTTCGACCGGCAGAAGGCCGGAAGGAGCTTCTTCAGGGGAAACGCGTGGCAGAATATCGGACATAGACCGGAGTTCTCCGTATCGACAGTGGTGTGCGTGTCCGGTTCCGCCCCGATCGGGACACAGAACCATTCAGGCGGAGCCACCGCCGGGTTGCTGACGAATTTTGGGAGGGGGTTTTAAGTGGAAGCGGCGCTTTGCACCAGAAATAATTTACAACGTCTGAATTGACGTGCGGGAAACCCTGCCATTCCAGTCATTTGCGTGGCGGCTCCGACAGGCGAAATACCCGTCGGAGCTGCTGAACTTCAGCGCATGATGCCTGTATGGCCCACAGAATAACGGCCCGGCTGCGGCCAGACGGTCAGACCGTGCGGCTCCGCGCCGACCGGAATGCTGGTCATCGCGCCAGTCGTCGTGTCGATGGCGTAAACCACATCGTCAAAGCGACCGGACAGCCAGAGCAGCTTGCCGTCTTCGCTGACGTTGCCCATGTCGGGGCTGCCGCCACCCGGGATCGGCCAGGTCCTGATCACCTGATTGGTTGCGAAATCGATGACGGAGACGCTGCCCTCCTTGCTGTGACGCGGGCCATGCACCTTGTGGGAACCACGGTTCGCCACATACATGAACTTCGCATCACGGCTCGGGTAGATGCCGTGAGTGCCGACACCCGTCGGGATGAAGCCGGTTTCCCTGAACGTATCGCCATCGACGATGAACACGCCGTCAGCATGCATGTCGGCCACGTAGAAGGTCCTGCCGTTCGGAGCCGTCAGAATGTCCTGCGGCATCCCGCCCTTGGACAGCTTCAGATATCCGATCAGCTGACGGTTGACCGTGTCCACCTTGGCCAGCATGCCGCCGAACTCGCAGGTGAAGATGGCGTAGCGTCCATCGATGGAGAAACCGGCATGGTTGATGCCGCGGCATTCCGGCGCTTCCACCGAGCCCTGCATCTGCATGCTGTGCGGGTCACGGAAATCGAGGCGCTTGCGGGCTTCCGCCACCACAATCGCCGACTTGCCATCGGGCGTGAAATACATGTTGTAAGGATCGTCCACCGGGACCGGGGCGCCCGGCTTGCCGGTGCGCGGATCGATCGGGGTCAGGCTGCCTGCGGTCGTGCCCTCGGCGTTGTTCGTCGCCCAGATCGTGCGCAGATCCCATGACGGCACGACGTGCTGCGGGCTTTTGCCGACCGGGAAACGGTCCACGACCTTCATCGTCGCAGGGTCGATGACATACACATCGTTCGACCGCAGGTTCGGCACGTAAATGCGGGCCGGGTCTTTCGCGACTTCCGGATTGACGTTTCCGGGACGGGCCTCGGAATAGATATTGCTGGCGTCGATCACCGGAGGCATGCCGGGGATGGTCTGCACGGCGGCGCCTGTTGCCGCCGGCACCAGACGGGCGGCGTCAGATGCAGCCTGTGTGGGGGCGGTCCCGGTCTGAGCCCGCGCAGGAGCCAGACCGGCAGCGCCAAGCAGTACAACCACCGCGGCGCCTGTCAGAAATCGATTTTTCGTCATGTTTGCGTCCGTTAACCTCGGCAAGGGCGACGGACATAGCACACGACACCTCAGCGACAAGCGATCTGCATCAATTCAGTCATGTTCATCACCATTTGTCGTGAGACGTTTTCAAGACAGGACGAGCAACGCAGGATCAGAAACCACTGCTCAGACAGCCTCCGCCTGCACTGCAAACCGTTCCTGCATCTCTGACAGGGGCCAGCGTGGCCGAGGTCGCACGGCGCGATCATCCGGCATGGGCAGGCCGCGTCGCGCCGCTTCATGACAGACTTCCAGCGCCGCCCAACCAACCATGACGGCATTGTCCGTGCACAAACGCAGTGGTGGCGCGACAAACGGCACGTCGTGCTCGGCTGCGATACGGGTCAGGGAGGTCCGCAGCACGCCGTTGGCCGCCACGCCGCCAGCCGCCACCAGCGTGCTCGGCGGCTCCATCATGGCGAAGGCGTGGCGGACACGGTCTTCAATCACATCCGCGACGGCCTGCTGGAAGCTGGCGGACAGATCCGCCGCCACGGAGCGGGGAAGCGCCGTGTTGCCATAGGGTTCGATCTGGCGGGCCAGCGCGGTTTTCAGACCGGAGAAGGAGAAGTCACACCCCGCCCTGCCCTTCAGCGGGCGTGGAAACGCAAAGGCGGCAGGATTTCCCTCCTTCGCCAGCGCCTCCAGTTGCGGACCGCCCGGCCAGCCGAGGCCGAGCATCTTGGCCACCTTGTCGAAGGCTTCGCCCGCGGCATCGTCAATCGTGCCGCCGAGACGGCGATACCGTCCGATCCCCTCCACAGCCAGACACTGGCAATGGCCGCCGGAGACCAGAAGCAGCAGAAACGGGAACGAAATATTTTTTTTCGAGACGCCGGGCAGCCTTGCGGACAGCGCATGGGCCTCGATATGGTTGACCGCGATGAACGGTTTGCCGAGCGCGATCGCCAGCCCCTTGCCGAAGTTCGCGCCGACGATCAGCCCGCCGATCAGACCGGGTCCGGTGCTGGCCGCCACGGCTCCCAGATCATGCAGAGTGAGGCCTGATGCTTCCACTGTTTTCCGCGCCAGATCGGGCAAAAGCGCCAGATGCGCGCGGGCTGCGATCTCGGGCACCACACCTCCGAAAGCGGCGTGCGCTTCCTGCGAAATCACCTTCTCGGCGAGCACCTCCCCCTCCGGTGAGAGAATGGCACACGCGGTCTCATCGCATGACGACTCGATGGCAAGAATTGGCCCTCTGGGATATAGAGCCTGTCCATCGCAAGCGTTTCTGTCGGTCCTATCTGGCGTCACGTCACCTTTCCTTCATCCGGTGCTGGTAATAAACACGCCCAATGGTCTCCGCACAGCCATCACAAACATCCCCTTCGCCGACCCTGCAGAAAATTGCAGCCGAGGCAGCCGCTCGCCAGAAGGCAGCGCCCCCGCAACATCGGCGGCAGCTTCCGCTGCGTGTCGGCACGCGTGGGTCGCCGCTCGCACTCTGGCAGACGCGCGCGTTCCTGACACGCCTGACGCGATTCTGTCCCGTCCTGCGCGACATGAACGCGTTTCAGGAGCACCTGATCAACACGACAGGTGATCAGGTCCAGAATCGCGCCCTCGCCGAAATCGGCGGCAAGGGGCTGTTCGCCAAGGAAATCCACGAGGCCCTGCTGGACGGCCGGATCGACTTCGCCGTTCACAGTCTCAAGGATCTTGAGACCACCCTGCCGCCCGGTCTTGTGCTGGCCTGCACCATGCGCCGCGAAGACGCCCGCGACGCGCTGATCCTGCGTCCCGGCTTTACGCCCGGCAACGATCCGAACGATCCTTATTCCGCTCTGCCTGAAGGTGCGCTGGTCGGCTGCGCGTCGGTTCGTCGACAGGCCCAGATGCTGCATGTGCGTCCGGACCTGCGATTCGGCCTGCTGCGCGGCAATGTGCAGACCCGTCTCGACAAGCTGGCGGCGCGCCAGTGTGACGCGACGCTACTGGCGCTCGCCGGGCTGCGTCGTCTGGGGATGGAAGATCGCGCTTCCATCGTGCTGGAGCCGTCCGTCATGGTGCCGTCGGCCGGACAGGGCATTGTCGGCGTGACGGTCCGTGAAAGCGACGTCGAACTGCGCGAACTGCTCTCGGCCATTGAAGATTATGAAGCCCGTGCGGTTTCGACCGCCGAACGCGCCCTGCTGGCCGAACTGGACGGGTCCTGCCGCACGCCGATCGGCGGTTATGCCCGCCTGCTTTCACCTTCAATCGGAGCCAAAAGCGAACTGCATCTCACCGGACTGGTCGCTTCCGAAGACGGCACCTTCCTGCTGCGCCGCGACATTGTCGGTCAGGCATCGGATGCGGAACGGATGGGTCATGAACTCGGTCGCAGCCTCCGTGCGGACAGCCCTGCTTCGATCTTCACTGACTGACTCACAGGCATGACTGCTCCGGCATGAGACTCCCAGCATGAACAAGGACACGCCCTCCCCTCGCGGTGTTCTTGTTGTGCGTCCGGAACCGGCGCTGACTGAAACGCGCGAAATGCTGGAACGGCTTGGTTGGCGTTGCTGGGGGATGGAATCGCTTATCATTACGCCTCGGGCATTGTCAGAACAGACTGGCGTTGCCGCTGTGCTGATCACCAGCAGCCAGTCAATTCAGACTCTGTCTTCCTCCGTTGCACATGACATTCCGGTTTATGCCGTGGGCGACGCCACGGCCGACCGTGCGAAAAAGCACGGCTTTCAGACGGTCATCAGCGCCAGTGGCGATGCGGCGAAACTGGCGGAACTCGTCACCGCGCGGCTCTCTCCGGCATCCGGGCCGCTTCTGCTGCTGTCCGGCGAGCATCAGGGGCTTGCACTCGCCGAAACACTTCGGAGCAACGGCTTTCGCATTCGTCGCCGGGTCGCCTATGCAACCGCGCCAGCGACGACATTGCCATCCGATGCGCTTTCAGCCCTGCGTGAAGGGCTGATTGAAACAGTCATGGTGTTTTCAGCCGCCAGCGCACGGGCTTTCTGCACCGCCCTTGCCAATACCGGCAGCTCACCCCGCTCTCTCCGCGCCATTGCGATTTCTCAAAACACGATGAAAGAGCTGCACAAAAGCGGATTTAAAACCATTGCGACAGCGCAGACGCCCGATATGACCGCCATGCTCGACAGGCTGGGGTCTGCCGCGTCACCGTCCTCCCACTGACCAGACAATCCGTGTCTCAGGAGACTTCATCATGACCAGCACCGATGCCCGTGACACGGAACTTGCCGCCCAGTATGAGGCCTATCCTTATCCGGAACGTGATCCACGCGAGGAGGCAAAACGCCTCCTGATCGGCAGCCCGAGTCATTTACGGGAAATCGACTACTGGGTTTTCGGAGCCCGTCGTCCCCGTTCACAGCCCTTGCGCGCCCTTGTCGCCGGATGCGGCACCGGTGACGGCGCGATCATGCTCGCGACACAGATGACCCGCAGCAATCGTCCGGGCGAAGTTGTCTGCGTGGACCGGTCCGAACATGCGCTGAAGATTGCCCGCTCCCGCGCCGAAGCCCGCAACCTGAACAATATCCGCTTCATCCAGGGCTCTCTCACCGATCCAGAAACGTTGCCCGGTCAGTTCGATTACATCGACTGCTGTGGCGTTCTGCATCATCTGCCTGCCCCGCTGGAAACGCTGAAAGTCCTTGAACAGGCGCTCCTTCCCGGTGGCGGCATGGGGTTGATGGTCTATGCGCCCTACGGCCGGACCGGCGTGTATATGATTCAGGAAGCGCTTGAACGTCTCACGCCCTTTTCAGAATCCCCCTCGACACGGCTCGATATCGCCAGGCGTGTCATGCGCACGCTTCCCGCCACCGCATGGCTGCGTGAGAACGGGAACTTCGGCGACCATCTTACGGGTGGCGACGCCGGGCTTTATGATCTCCTGCTCAACCCGCGCGACCGGGCTTACACGATCGGTGCTTTCCTCGATCTGCTGGCTGAGGCCAATCTTGAACCATCCTGCCTGATGGAACCCGCCCGCTACGATCCTTCGCTGTTCCTGCCCGATCCCAAACTGCGCGCCCGTGTCGAGAAGCTGTCATGGCGTCAGAAGGCCGAGGTCGCCGAATCCCTGACGGGCAACATGGCGACCCATGTGGCCTATGTCGTGCGAAATGGATCGCGCCCAACGCCTCCGGACTGTTGTGACCCGGCGACTGTGCCTGTCATGCGGGAAATACCGGGCGATGAGCTAGCGAAACAGATTCTTCCGAACAGCACATTGCCCTTTTCATTCGGGACGCTGACGGTTCCCGTTCCGCTTCCCACTCAGGCGCGAAGCATTCTGCCGCTGATTGACGGTGAACGGACTGTTGGAGCCATTGCCGCCGTCATGCAGGAGCGCGGCCTGTCCGAACGGAAATTCTTCACGGTATGGGCAGAGCTTTTCTCAAGACTGGAAAGCCTGAACCGCGTTCTGGTTCTTCCTCCCGCCTGAACGGAGGAGCTTTCAGTCTCTATTTACTGAGAGCGGATTATCCGAAGAACGTCAGCCTCTCCTTTCAGAAGACCATTCAGGTGACTTATCTCTGACCTAGGGCTGAGAGAGCATCCCTCGAAAAGCAATCGGAAGAACCCCTTTCACGGAACAGGATGTCACGTTCCTGTTTCCTCAGCCCAAACCGGCATCAGAGCATCAGCCAACCGGCACAGAAACGACATAGCGGCGAAAATATGCCCTGTCCCCTGTCCTTCTTCCTGTCGGCGCTTCCCTGACGTGAAGAAGTGTCAACAAGCCCGATTTACTGACCTTCAACATATATCTGGACACCCTTGGTCTCTGATTGCTTTTCCATACCGATTGCGTAATGTTCTTCTGGTATATAAAATATTTTTAATGTTTTTAGGCGTTTCGTCGCAACAGGCTGCATCCTATGCTTGTTTCAGTATCTTTGCCGTTCTGTGAGGGGCTTTTTTGTTTCCAGTGTATGTCAGGCGTCTTGCATTTTGTGTTCCGCTGCTCTCCGCACCCCGCGTTGGAGCAGCGGCGATATGCGGACTGTTTTTTGCATCCGGCCTCCCTGCCCATGCAGAAAGCCTGCGCGAAGCCATCCGGTCGGCCTGGACAATGGACCCGTCCCGTAAATCCATCTCGACGGACGCCATGTCCGCACGAAAGCGCGCCTCGGCAGCACGCTCATGGTTCCCCGACGGTCCCACCGTCTCCGGCCTGTATATGGATGACCATTTCATCGGCAGCAAAGTAGGTTACACGACCTATCAGGGGCAGATCAGCGTGCCTCTGTGGTTGCCGGGACAAGGCTCCGCCACGGAAGAAGCGGCTCTTGCCGATGAGAAGGTGGCCGTTCAGCAGCAGCTGGTACAGAAGCTGGCTGTCGCCGTGCATGTTCTGGATCTCGCCAGCGAAGGTTCAGTCCTCAGCGCCCGCATCAGCAATCAGGAAATCGTCAGCGATGTGCTCGGCAAGACCATGGTGGACGTCGAACGCGCGCTCCACGCGGGAGAAGTCTCCAGCACCGACTACGAAGCGACGGTGACCGAAAAGGAAAACGTTGACGGCACGCTGGCGGAGTCACGGCAGAGGCTTGAAAACATACGGGCTGAACTGGAATCGCTTACCGGCACGGACACATTGCCCGACCTGTCCGGAATTGACGGGCGGGGGCTGGGTCCGATCGGCTCGCAGCTCAATCCGGAGCATGATCCACGCGTTCAACTGGCGGACACCGTCCTGAAACAGGCGCAGGCCTCCTACTCCGTCGCCAGACACTCCTACATGCCCAACCCGCAGCTCGGTGTCATTCTCAGCCGGCAGGAACAGTATCAGAGCCCGTGGGACACGCAGGTCGGCGTCGAATTTCAGGTGCCGCTGCCAAGCGAAGCCAGAAACGTTCCCATGGTCATGAAGGAAGTTCAGGCCGTCGGTCGTGCCGAACGCGACGTCACGCAGGCGCATCGTCAGATCAAGGCGGAATATCGCCAGCTCCATAATCAGTTGACGACCTCCACCCAGATTCTCCAACATGCCCGTCAGTTACGCGTCCACTCGGATCGTCGCGCCGCGGATCTCGCCGAAGCATGGCAGGTCGGCGAGATCCCGGTGATCGAGTATCTGCGTGCCAGACGAACTGCTCTTACAGCCGCTGAACGCTACGCCCAGGCAGACATTGTCATGCGAGCCACGATAGCCCGGATGATTCTTATGAGCGGAAATATTCCATGATCGAAACGAACAGGCGTTTCTCCTCTTCTTTTGTGTCAGTTCTGCTCAGCACCCTGCTCGTCGGTTCCGCGTTTCTGCCTTCCGCCCATGCAGCCCCGTCCCTGCCGACAGTCACGATTTCAGACGAAGCGCTTGCCGCAGAGGATATCCACACGGCGGTCGCCCATGCCGGAGCACTGCCGCATCACATGGATGTTCCGGCCTATATCGTCGCGGACGCCCGGAAGGTGGCGCATATCCGCCCCGTCGGCAGCGGACGCGTTCTGGATGTGGCGGTTGTCGCCGGACAGATGGTGACCAAAGGTCAGCCGCTGCTCACCTATGAAAATTTCACACTCAATGACGACACGCAGCAGCGCCTGTCCGCAGAGGCCGCTCTGCAGGAAGCCCGCGCCAGACGCGAGAATGCCCGCCAGCTTTATGATCGCGCCCGCACCCTCAGGGGCGGCGCAATCTCGGTGGGTGAACTGGAACGGCGAGGCGCGGCGCTCCGTGAAGCCGATGCGCTCGTGCACGGTCGGGAAGCCGCACTCCAGACCATGGCCGAACATATCCGACGTTACCAGTCCAGCATGGAACATCCGGACGCGGGCAAGTCGGTCGTCGTGTCTCCGATCAGCGGCATTGTCACAAGCATCAATGTCGCAACCGGACAGGAGATGACTGCCAGCGGTGTAGCGCCGGTGGAAATCGAAAATCTGTCCCATGTCTGGATCGTCTCGCAGGTCGATGAAGACGCCGCGACCCGTATCCGCCCGGGGGATCGCCAGTTGACCTGGCTCTCGCCCGGAGAAGCCCCTCTTTCGTCACGCATTGACGTCATCGAGGGTCATGTCGATACGAAAACCCAGCATATTCTCGCCCGCAGCCTTGTTGAAAACCCACAGCAGCAGTTGCGCCCGGGCATGCTGGTAAAGACCCGTCTGTTTTCCTCCGACAAGGTGGAAGGCATCCTGATCCCGAGCGCGGCTCTTCAGACATTTGCAGGATCACCCTGCGTTTTCGTGCTGACCGCTCCCCATCGTTATAGCTTGCGCATCGTGAAGACCGGCCCTTCCCTCGAAGGACAGACCATCATCACCGCAGGTCTGAAGGGCGGTGAAACCGTGGTGACACAGGGCAGCTTCACCCTGAAATCACAGGCCATCCTTGCCCCTTCCGCCGAGGCCAACGGCTGACCATATGAAGCTTCTGCACTGGCTGATCGAAAAGCGCCTTTTCCTTTTCTGTATCGTCACACTTCTTATGCTGGCCGGACTGGCCGACATCAGAAGTCTGCCGGTGGAACCGGTTCCGGATATTTCGCCGCGTCAGGTGCTGGTGTCCGTGCAGGCGCCCGGCCTGCCGACGGAAGAAGTTGAGAAACTCGTCACTTCGCCTGTGGAGAAAGCCCTGTCCGGCGTAGTCGGACTGACCAGCATGCGCTCCGTGTCGCGCACCGGCGTGGCCGTTCTTTACCTTCAGTTCGACGATTCCACTGACATCTACCGCGCCCGTGAACTGGTCTCGCAGCGCCTGCCCGAAGCCCGTGACAGCGTATCCGTACACGGTCTGTCCATCGACATGGGACCGATGTCCACCGGCATGGGCGAAATCCTGCATTTACAGATCCGCGGTCGGGACCAGTCACTAGAAGACTTGAACCGCCTGATGGTCTGGAACGTGGTGCCGCGTCTGCGCCTCGTTCCCGGCGTGGTGGACGTCAACATCAACGGCGGTGCTTCCGAGACCTATGAAGTCGCGCTCAATCCGATGGCCATGCGGCGTTATGGCGTCTCTGTTTCGGATGCTTTCGACGCCGTCGATACCGGCAATGAAGCGGCGGGCGGCGCATGGATCGAGCATAATGACGAGCAGCACATCATTGTTGGCCGTTCGCTGATCGATGACCTCGCGGAACTGGGTGAAGTGCAGGTCCGCAGCGGTCCGAATGGTGAAGTCGTTCATCTGCGGGACATTGGCGTCGTGCGGAAAGGCAGTCGTCCGCGCATGGGCGGCGTCACCCGCGACGGACAGGGCGAGATTGTCAGCGCCGTCGTGCTGCTCCGCGAAGGTGCGAGCGCGCGGGCGACATTGAGCGATCTGAAGACCGAACTACCGAAAATTCAGGCGTCCCTGCCCATTGGCGTCACGCTGGAACCCTATTACGGACGGGAAAGCCTGACTGAAAAAACCGTCGATACGGTCAGGGAAAACCTCTCACTCGGCGCGATTCTGGTTCTGATCGTCCTGCTGCTGGTGATCGGCGACTGGCGGGCCTCTCTCGTCATCATCTCCGTGATCCCCTTCTCGCTTGTCGCCGCCATGGTCGGCATGCGGCATCTGGGCATCTCCGCCAACCTGCTCTCCCTCGGCGCGATCGACTTCGGCATGGTCGTCGACAGTTCGCTCGTCATTGTCGAGAACGTGCTGCACCGACGCCGCTATGACACGCCACTCCCGACCACCATCCTGTCCACCGTGCGCTCCGTCATCCGCCCGGTCACATTCGCCGTTCTTATCATCGCCATGGTGTATCTGCCGGTCCTCACGCTTCAGGGCGTGGAAGGGCGGATGTTCACCCCCATGGCGGAAACGGTCATTCTGGCGCTGATCGCGTCTCTTGTTTATTCGCTGGTCTGCATCCCGGCTCTCTGCGTTTTTCTGGGACGCGGCAAAAAGCCCGACGCGCACGCACAGGACAGGCACGAAGACCATCACACCCGCTTCATCGCCTTCATGTGGCGTCTTTTCCAGCCGGCCTCCCGCTACTGCATGACGCATACAAAACAGGTCATGTCAGTGGCTGTCATTTTCCTGATCCTTTCCGTATTTGTCGCCAGTCGTCTGGGCGGCGAGTTCATCCCGCAGCTTCAGGAAGGTGATCTGGTCGTCACCTCAACGCGTCTGCCGGGTATTTCCCTTGATGCGTCCCTGAAAGCCGTGCAGGCCATCGAGAAGACACTTCGCTCCTTTCCTGACGTGCGCACGGTCGTCAGCAATACCGGCACCTCGGCTATCCCGACCGATCCACAGGGCGGCGAGCAGAGTGACACCTATGTCCTGCTCAAACCTCATTCCGAATGGAAAACCGCGAGCACGCAGGAAGGTCTGATCAAGGCTTTCAGCGACGCGCTGCAGAAGAACAACCCCGGCTCCCTGTTCAACTGGAGCCAGCCGATCCAGATGCGCATGGACGACCTGCTGTCCGGTGTGCGCTCGCAGATTGCGATCGGCATCTATGGTCCGGACATGACCGTTCTGTCGCGACTGGCGACGCAGGTATCCGACGTGGTCGCCAAAGTCCCCGGAGCCGCAGATGTCGCGCCGCAGGATGTCGGCACCATCCCGTATCTTCATATCGACGTTGATCGCACCATGGCGGGGCGGCTCAACACGGAAACCTCATCGGTCATGGATGTGGTGGAGGCATTGGGCGGTCACTTTGGTCCGCCCGTTTCCGTCGATGACGCGCTGATCCCTACAGAGGTACGCTTTGCGGAAGATGCTCGGGAAAATATTGAAGATATCCGAACCCTCCCCGTCATCACGCGCGACGACCGCACCGTCAATCTCTCTCAGGTCGCGCATATCGTGCTGACGGATGGACCGCCGACGATACGCCGCGATCAGGGGCTCCGCCGCACCATGGTGCAGGCCAATGTTCGCGGACGGGATCTGAGTTCTTTCGTCAAGGCCGCTCAGGACGCGGTAGCGAAGAACATCAAACTGGCTCCGGGCTATCGCATGGAATGGAATGGCCAGTTCAGAAATCTCCAGACAGCCGTGGCCCGTCTTGAAATCGTGGTGCCGATCATGCTGGGGCTGATCTTCCTTCTGCTCATGATGGCGCTTGGACAACTGGGACTGGCGGCGCTTGTGTTCGTCAATCTGCCGTTCGCCGCAACGGGTGGTATTCTCGCACTCTATTTCCGTGGCATGCCGTTCAGCATTTCCGCCGGCATCGGCTTTATCGCTTTGTTTGGTGTGGCCACCATGAACGGTCTCGTGCTGGTGTCTTATATCCACGACCTGAGAAAGGAAGGATTCCTTCCTTTTGACGCTGCTGTCGAGGCTGTTCGTGAACGCTTCCGGCCTGTCATGGCCACGGCGACGGTCGCCTGTCTGGGCTTCTTCCCCATGGCGTTCTCCATGAGCGAAGGTGCGGAGGTTGAAAAACCACTGGCGACGGTTGTGATCGGTGGGCTTGTATCCTGCACGATGCTGACGCTGCTGGTTCTGCCGTCGCTTTATGCGTGGCTTTACAGGAATAAGTCCTGCTAAGTTCGTTATATTCCACAGAATTACTTGGTGTTTCTTTATGTGAAGCAATGAGAAAATTTTCACATAAATCATAATTATAGAAAAACATGACAGCTTTCGCCTCCATGGTAAACATCTGGACAACTGTGATAGCTACTCGAAAGCTGACATTGTTAAATGAATCGAAATGGAAACGAAGTAGACGTTCATAGAAACGACGGTGAACGTCCACTTCTGACAGAGGGCGACAAATGAGCGGGAGCGCTACACCACCTGAGCAATTCCACTCATGTTAAATTTGCACGGGTAGGTCAATGATCGCCTATCGCAGCACGAAGAGCGTCGAGAGCCGGGCCGTCGACAAAGACCGCGCACATGTCGTCGTTCCAATCTACTTCCTCCCAGTCAGCTTCGTTCCACCACACCAGCTTCGCCGTCTGATCGCCGATGATTTTTCGATACGCACGGGTGATACCCTTACCGAATGACCCAGAGTAAGCTGGCCAATCGTCTTCTTTCTCAATGCCGAAGATTGAGCGCATATTTTTCCACGTTATGGCTCCGTCAGTGTTTTTAGCAATGGCTTTTAGATATTCGACGCTACGAGGATCGATCCGCGACAAAAGGTCGTGCATCTGCGCTACGGTCGCGGACGTGCTGCGCGCGTTCGCGTCTTTCCCAACTGAAGTTTGGAGCGCTTGAACGAGAAAGGGCAGGTTCAGGTCAACCTTGACGACGGATCGCCCGTCGAGCAACAATTCTAGGGCCTGTTAGGTCTTGATATAGTCCGCTGTAGCAGCGATGAGGATGACGGAGAGGAAGGATGCGGCGGTTTTCTCATATCGGGTCGCGACAGCCCGCCACTCCTTGAGCCTTGCCCACAGTTTTTCGACCAGATGC
>NZ_JAAABN010000007.1 GCF_011516765.1 Acetobacter sicerae
CATGACGCTCCCGGATATGTTCATCGACCATGACAGCCAGTTCGAGCAATACAACGTCGCACACCTCAACGCCCCATACATCGTCCAGACAGCGCTCGCAGCGCTGGGGGTGAGTGCGAGCGAGCAGATCGCCTGATTCATGGCGAAACGCCGCGTAGACCAGCTTCTCGTTGATCGGGGGCTGGTCGAAAGCCGCACGAAGGCGCAGGCCCTCATCATGGCGGGGCTTGTCTATACAAGTGACCGCCGTATCGCGAAGGCTGGCGACCAGATTGCCGAAGACGCTCCTCTGGCGCTCAAGGGGCAGGATCATCCGTGGGTTTCGCGGGGCGGTCTGAAACTCTCCCACGCTCTGCCGTTCTTCGGTTTTTCTGCTGAAGGCCGGATCGGTCTGGATGTAGGCGCGTCCACTGGCGGCTTTACCGATGTCCTTCTGACCAATGGTGCGAGCAAGGTTTATGCCGTTGATGTCGGGCATGGCCAGTTGGCGTGGAAACTGCGCTCCGATCCCCGTGTCGTGGTGATGGAAAAGCAGAACGCCCGGGCGCTGGACGCCACGCTTATCCCTGATCCCATCGGTGTGGTCGTGTGTGACGCCAGCTTTATCGGTCTGCGCACGGTGCTGCCTGCGGCTCTGTCACTCACCACACCGGACGCGTGGGCGGTCGCTCTCATCAAGCCTCAGTTCGAAGCCGGACGTGAGCATGTGGGCGCGAAAGGTGTCGTGCGTGATCCTGCCATTCATGAGCAGGTCTGCGCCATGATCTCCGACTGGTGGAAAACGCTGCCGGGATGGGAAGTTCTGGGCGTTGAAGCCAGCCCGATCACCGGGCCAGAAGGTAACCGTGAGTTTCTGATCGGCGCACGTCGGACCGGGTGAACAGAGGCCTTCCCTTGCCCTGAACAGTAACAGTTTCAAAAGAATATCATATAAATCAAAAGCTTTGGCCGCCGCCGCTTTTTTCAAAAAGGCGGTGTCTCTGAACCTTCCGAATGACCTGAGAAGAGCGAACGAAGAGTCGCTTCATTCCAGCCGAATGAGTGACCTTTTCGCCGCATGAAATGAACCATCTACGCGGCCATCTCCCGGTGCACTGTCGAACTCACGACCGTTTTCGGCCACCGACGATGGAACCACAGCCACTGTTGGGGCTCAGCCCTGATCCAGCCTTCAAGATGCGCGTTCACGGCTTTCATGATCGACAGTTGATCGGCTGTGCGCTCGCCTGTCGTGGTGAAATCCAGAGCAGGTTCACACACAAGCCGGAACCGGGCCTTGCCGATCCGCACGACATGGATCGGCACAATGTTACGCTCAAAGCGCGTCGCCAGTTGGGCGAGGGCAGGGGCCGTCCACGCCGTCTGTCCGAAGAAGGGAACAGCAATCCCGTCATTCATCTTCTGGTCCACCAGCAGTCCCAGCGTGCCGCCTGCGCTCAGATGGCCGATGATGTCCCTGGCGCCGCGAGCTCCTTTTGGAAACATTCGCGTGCCCGATCCCGCCTCACTCCGTAGGCGCTGGATCAGGCGTTCGATAACGGGATTTGACGATGCCCGGTAAACACCGCCAACCGGCAAACCGAGTGCGCCGGCGATGGGCAGAATCATTTCCCAGTTGCCCAGATGGGCCGAAAAGAACAGGGGCGGTAGGCCGTTTTTCTGCGCTGCGTCGATATGTTCCCGACCAGAAATCTCCCAGCCCGGTCCTGCTGGAGTGCATTCCATCTTTCGGAGATGGGAAAACTCTCCGATCACGCGCCCCAGATTGTTCCATGCGCCCCGGACAATTCTCTTCTGCTGCTGTCTGTCCATGTCGGGAAAGGCGAGGGTGAGATTGCCTCTGGCCACCCGCGAGACAGGCAGAAGCGGACCGATGGCCCCAGCAAGATGGCCGCCAATGCCGGAAGACAGCCCTATGCCGAGAAGGCGCATCAGGCCAACGGCGCCGTTGAACGCGAGTCCGGTCAGATAACCGCCAATGCGGTCTCTGCCGGTTGGCACAGCGATAGATGTCATGAAGGAGGGAAGAGTCCGAAACCGTCTGCCGTTTGCGCATGCAACGAGTGCGTCCACGGCCTGACAGGAGACATATCTCCTGTAGGGAACTGCCTGAAACGCATGAAGTGCCACCTGATGGGGAGGGACAGGGATAGGTCATCCTATGATGGGCAGGTTTATCAGGCCAGCGGCGGAAAGGGCGTAACGAATGATCTCGGAACTGATGTCTTCTGTCGCAGATAGAGGTGCGTGGGGCAGAACACTGGAAAAGAGGGGCGGCATGCAGACTATCGACGGCGGAGTTTCTCAAACTGAGCCATGACTTTCCCGCGCCTTAAAGGGGACAGTCGCAGGGTCCAGAACAGGCCGTTCAGCTGGTCGATCTCGTGCTGATGACAGGCAGCGCGCAGTCCCTCAGCGTCTTCGATATGCTCTGCGCCTTCAAGGTCGTGATAGCGCACACGGACACAGGCGGCCCGTTCGATCGGGCCGACGACGCCCGGCATGGAAATGCTGCCTTCTTCCAGACGAACTGTTTCCTTGGATGTCTCGACAATCTCAGGATTAACGTAGGTCTGCGGTTCGGGCGCATCAGGAAGCTCCAGAACGACGACACGTTGCGCAATGCCGATATGGGGAGCGGTGATCCCTATTCCGGGCGCGGCGCGCATGGTGTCGAGAAGGTCCGTGGCCAGAGACCGAAGCGCCTCGTCGAAGCAGGTGACGGGTTCGGCGACAAGCCGCAGCCTCTGATCAGGGAACATCACAATCGGGCGCAGGGCCATATAAGTCTCCATCTGGGTCAGGCGCAGAAATCAAGGTGCAGGGGCCTGCTGTGTAATGGGCGAGTATGCGGAAGAGAATGCGTGGTTGGGAATCGACTGCCGATTTTTCTCCATTTTCCCCGCAGTCCGTGGTAGGAGGCCGCCTTTCAGACTCTTTTTCGACTGAACAGGAAGATACAAGGTTATGAGCGACACGGACTTCGCGCTTGACGCCGCCGACCGGGAGCGGATTCTCGCGAAGTCGGCGCTGTTCTCCCCGCCACCGATCCAGCTTGCGGATGGTCGCCGTGATCTTGTGGGCCTGTCCCGCGAGGAACTGACCGAGGAACTGGTCGCCATCGGCGAGAAACCGTTCCGCACCAAGCAGCTCTGGCACTGGATCTACCATCAGGGCGTAACCGACTTCACGAAGATGAGCAGCATCGCCAAGCCGCTTCAGCAGAAGCTGATGGAGCGGTTCATTGTCGGGCGACCCGATCCGGCTGTTGTGCAGACCTCGCAGGACGAGACGCGCAAGTTCCTGTTCCGCTTCCGCGACGGGCAGGAAGCCGAGACCGTCTATATCCCGGACCGGCGCGAGGACCGTGGCGCTGTCTGTATTTCCTCACAGGTCGGTTGCACCCTGTCCTGCACCTTCTGTCACACCGGCACACAGAAGCTGGTGCGTAACCTTGGCGCGGCGGAAATCGTCGGCCAGTTCATGGCCGCGCGCGATTCCTACAACGAATGGCCCAGCCCGAAAGGCGATACGCCGCGTCTGCTGTCCACCATCGTGCTGATGGGCATGGGTGAGCCGCTCTATAACTACGAGAACGTGGCGAAAGCCATGCGGATCATCATGGATGGGGAGGGGATCGGCCTGTCGCGCCGCCGCATCACGCTGTCCACGTCCGGCGTCGTGCCGTTGATGGACCGCTGCGGCGATGAACTCGGCATCAATCTCGCGGTGTCGCTGCATGCCGTGCGCAATGACCTGCGTGACGAGATCGTGCCGCTCAACCGGAAATACCCCATTGAAGAGGTGATCGCAGCCTGTCGCCGCTACCCGGCGGCGAGCAACGCGCGGCGGATCACGTTCGAATACATCATGCTGCGGGGCATCAACGACAGCGAGGCCGACGCCCGCGAACTGGTGCGCCTGATTCGCGGTATTCCGGCCAAGGTGAACCTGATTCCGTTCAACGTCTGGCCCGGCAGCGACTACAAACCGTCCACGCGCGAACAGCAGGCGAAGTTTGCCCAGATCGTCATGGACGCTGGTTTCGCCTCTCCGATCCGCACGCCGCGTGGACGCGATATTCTGGCGGCCTGCGGTCAGCTGAAGACAGCCAGCGAAAGAAGTCGCCCTGTCCGGGAAGGGATATAAGGCGTCGCTAATAGGAAAGTGAGATTCCTTTCCTTAAAATGTAGAACTTGTCACTTGTATGGAGTGGGGTGAAGACCAATCTTCCGGACGCCTCTGCAGGAACGACGAGGTCAAAGACCTCCGGGAGATTGGAAAATGACTTATTTTGCTCACCTGACTGACCGGGCGGTGATTGCCGTCAGAGGTGAGGACCGCGTCAGGTTTCTTCAGGGACTGGTTTCCAACGATGTGGAAACCGTGGAGCCGGGGAAAGCTGTCTGGGCCGCTCTGCTCACGCCGCAGGGACGCTGGAAAGCCGACTTCTTCATTATCGCTGATCCTGACGAGCCCTGCCTTCTTCTCGACTGCGCGGCCTCGCAAAGCGCGATGCTGGTCGAAACCCTGTCGAAATTCCGTCTCCGCTCGGATGTGAGCATTCAGGAAACGCGTCTTGTCGTTCATGCGGCGTGGGGCGGGCTGCCTGATGTCGCGACCGTGGAAAACGCGATTGTCGTGCCGGACCCGCGCCTCCCGGAAGCGGGATGGCGTCTTCTCATGCTGGAGCCGTCCGCCGCAGCGAAAGCGGATGCCGGGACGTATGACCTGCACCGCCTCGTGCTGGGATTGCCTGACGGTGTCCGTGACTGTGAGCCGGAAAAGACCCTGCTGCTTGAAGCCAATTTCGATCTGCTCAACGGCATTTCGTGGACCAAGGGCTGTTACATGGGGCAGGAACTGACGGCGCGGACCCATTATCGCGGTCTGGTCAAGCGTCGGCTGGTGCCTGTCGCATCCGAAGCCGTGCTGCCTGCGCCGGGAACCACCGTGACCGCCGATGGTCGTGAGATCGGACAGATCCGTTCCAGTCACGATCATTGCGGGCTGGCGTTTCTGAAGCCCGACTCTGTGGACCTCCATCTGGAAGCAGCGGGCCACCGGATTGTGCCGCGTGTGCCGACATGGTTTACGACCGAACTGGCGGCAGAAAAAAGCAGCCAGACTGCTGGTGTGGGAGAAGCGTCATCGTGAAAAACGTTCGTCAGGAAACCGTCCGTCCAACGGCCGAGGCCGTCGATCGTGAGCTGGAGCGCGTCGCTTTTGATGCGAACGGGCTGGTCTGTGGCATCGCCCAGCAGCACGACAGTGGCGAAGTCCTGATGGTCGCCTGGCTGAACCGTGACGCGCTCAGGGAAACGCTGCTGACGGGGCGGGTCTGCTACTGGTCGCGCAGCCGTCAGTCCCTGTGGCGCAAGGGCGAGACGTCCGGGCAGGTGCAGAAGCTGGTCGAAGCCCGTCTCGACTGTGATGGCGATGCGGTCCTGCTGCTCGTGGATCAGACAGGCGTGGCCTGTCACACCGGACGGCGTAGCTGTTTCTACCGGCAGTTCGGACCGGATGGTCTGGAAACGATTTCGGACCCGCTTGTCACGCCGGAAGCGCTCTACAGTCACTGAGCAGAACGCACCCAACGAGGACGTCAGTTGCCGACGGCATCCTTTTCGCCCATTCTCGATCGGCTGCGCCAGGTGAAGTGAGGACGTTCATGCTGTCAAATGAGATCAAAGAGCCGTCGGGTGAACTGACCATCCGGGTCATCGCCATGCCGAGCAATACGAACGCCGCAGGCGATGTCTTTGGCGGCTGGGTCATGTCCCAGATGGATCTGGCGGCAGGCTCGGCGGCGGGGATTCGTGCCGCCGGCGCAAAGACCGTGACAGTTGCCATTGACGGCGTGTCCTTCCTTGCGCCGATGGCGGTTGGCGATGAACTGTCGGTCTATACGGATATTCTCAAGGTCGGCCGCACCTCCATGACGATCGGTGTGCAGGCTTGGCGGCGGGTCAGGCAGTCACATGAGCGGCAACTGGTGACGCATGGCAAGTTCGTGTTTGTGGCTGTGGGCGAGGATAACCGGCCGGTAGAGATTCCTGCAGGTTAGGATACGTCTCTATTCTGAATGCCCCTGACCATAACGATCTGAAGCAAGGCTTTATTTATCTCTCCACTCCTTCCTGATCAGTTCCAGACCCTCCTCATATGTCGTGACGGAAAACGCGGGGAAACGGCGTTTGAATTTCGTTGAGTCGAAGAGATTGTCCTGCTCGTAGCGTGGCAGCAGTTCCCTTATCTCCCGCACCTTTTTTGAGAAAATGCCTGCGATGATCAGTGGCCATCTGCCGATGACCGAATAGGAAGGCGTGCGTCCGAAAATCCTGCTCGCCATGGTGACGAATGTCTTATAGGTCGGTCGATCATCACAGCATGGCAGATGCCAGGTCTGGCCATAAGCATCCGGCGTATTGCCCAGAGTCGCCAGTCCGCGGCTCGCATCCGGCGTCCAGATGAGAGTCCGGCGCGTATCGTCACGGACCGGGACCAGAGGTCTTCTGCCTGCTTTCAGCCTGTCAATAATCAGGGCGTTGGTGAAGCTCTGCGTTTTTCCCGGACCGTAGAATTCCGGTGCGCGGGCGATGAGCACCGGGATGTCTCCCCGCGCCATTTCTTCCAGCACCATGGACGCCATTGCGGCGCGTACCCGTCCTTTCCGACCAACCGGAGCGAAGCGCGTTTCCTCAGTCTGGATCTGGCTGTTCTGAGGATACATGTACGTATTGTCGAAATAGGCAAAACTGGCCCTCGCCACCCGGCACGCTAGCAAGGCGTTCTTCAGCATGACCGGAAACTGCTCTTCCCAGAGCGTGCTGTCAGGGGGGAGGCCGGCCGTGAAATAGACAATCCGGCTGCCTTTCACCGCCTGAGCCGTCTGCCCTGCATCAAGCAGGTTCGCCGCCATGAGCATGTCGTCGTCATTGACCTTGCGGGGATTGCGGCTCACGAGCCGCAGGCCGCCTGTATGATGCTGATGCAATGTCCGCGCCAGTTCCGTAGCGATCTGGCCATTTGCTCCCAGAATTGTCTGCATGTGGGGCTGCCTCCGTGGTGCCGAGCAGGTTTGCCCTTACAACGCTAACGTTGAAGCCAGGTTGAATGTCAAACGACAGATTGACCTTCAACCGGCCTTGAACGTTACAGAATGGTCGTCCGAGCACCCTGCCGTATGAAAGGGACAAGCCATGAGCCGCCGTATCCTTCACGTCGCCACCAATATCGCGCATTTTGACAATCCCGCGCATCCGGCCGGATTATGGCTGTCGGAACTCACTCATGCTTGGGACGTGTTTGCCGCCAGAGGTTATGAGCAGCGCATTGTCAGTCCCAGGGGTGGCAAGGTTCCACTTGATCCGCGTGCGTTGAAATGGCCGATGCGCGATGCCTCCTCCAGAGTCTGGCTGGCCGATCCGGCGAAGATGGCTCTGTTGTCTGCAACGGCCTGTCCCGCAGACATCAATCCGCAGGATTATGATGCGATCTACTTTACCGGCGGTCATGGCGTGATGTGGGACTTTCCGGACAGTGAAGACCTTCAGGCCATCACGCGTGCAGTGTGGGAAAGGGGCGGCATTGTTTCCGCTGTCTGTCATGGATATTGCGGACTTCTGAACACCCGGCTTGCAGACGGTTCTTTTCTGATATCCGGGCGCAAAATCACCGGATTTTCGTGGGTCGAGGAAAGGCTGGCGGGCGTCTCCCGGGAAATACCCTACAACGCGGAAGCTGAAGTGAAGGCACGGGGGGCGCTTTACGAAAAAGCCCTTCTGCCGTTCATGTCCCATGTCGTGGCGGATGGAAAACTGGTGACGGGCCAGAACCCTTTTTCCGCCAGAGCGACCGCAGGAAAAGTCGCGTCTCTTCTGGGAGGGCTTTAAGGCGAAACAGCTTTTTTACTGCGCTTCCTGCTCACGGACAGACGATGATCCGTCCTGTCCAGAAGACGCACATCGTCAGGTGTGACGTCCAGATTGTCGGAAGGTCCCGCAAGCACATTCGTCAGGACACGATGGGCGTTGGCCGCACAGTCCATGTCGTCGGGGCGCGCCTGAATGTCTTCCATCAGACGAAGGAGCTGGGCTTTGCTTTGGGCGAGACGTGCCTGCAGCGCCTCGATATCCGCAATCTTGCGTGTCAGTGCGTCCATGAGCGCATCATGGTCCCAGTGTTGCAGATCAGAGGGCAGCAGGGTGCGGATTTCATCCAGCGTAAATCCGGCCCGTTGCGCCGTTGTGATGAGGCCCAGAAGCAGCACGGCCTGTGGCGGATAGGTGCGGTATCCGTTGGAACGACGATCAACCGTTTTCAGCAGTCCGATGCGCTCATAAAACCGGATTTTGGACGTCGTAAGACCGGTTTGCTGCGCCAGTTCTCCAATCTTCATCATCTGTCTTCTGTTACAAATTCATCTTGACGTTGAACTTATGTTCAACGTTAGCGTCTGAGTACTATCAGTTCTGAATGCTCAGGAGAAGTATCATGCCATTCGTCACGACATCCGACGGCACAGAGATTTTTTACAAGGACTGGGGACCGAAGGATGCCCAGCCGATCGTCTTCCATCATGGCTGGCCGCTCAGCGCCGATGACTGGGACACGCAGATGCTGTTCTTCCTGAGCAAGGGATTTCGCGTCATTGCGCATGACCGTCGCGGTCACGGACGTTCGGCGCAGGTGAGCGATGGTCATGACATGGACCATTACGCGGCCGACGCATCGGCTGTTGTCGAACATCTCGATCTGAAGAACGCCATTCATGTCGGCCATTCGACAGGAGGAGGGCAGGTTGCCCGTTATGTCGCGAAATATGGTCAGCCGCAGGGACGTGTTGCCAAAGCCGTGCTCGTCAGTTCAGTGCCGCCTCTGATGGTCCAGACGGATCGCAGCCCGGAAGGCGCACCGATCGAAGTACTGGACGGACTGCGTGCCGGACTGGCGGCCAACCGCGCACAGTTCTTTCTGGATGTGGCGAGCGGCCCGTTTTACGGTTTCAACCGTTCGGAAGCGGACATTTCTGAAGGGACGATCCGTAACTGGTGGCGTCAGGGTATGATGGGCAGTGCCAAGGCTCATTATGAAGGGATCAGGGCCTTCTCAGAAACCGACCAGACCGAAGACCTGAAGGCCATCACAGTGCCCGTTCTTGTGCTGCAGGGCGACGATGATCAGGTCGTGCCTTACAAAAATGCGGCAATTCTTCAGGACAAACTGCTTCAGAACAGCACGTTGAAAATCTATCCCGGTTACCCGCATGGCATGCACACGACCCATGCAGACGTCATCAATGCCGATATTCTGGCGTTCATCACCGGATGAAACGCGTAACGTCCTGATGTCACTCTTCTCGCTTGGCAGGTGAAGGCTTTGTCGCCTCACCTGTCTGGTGACTGATGTGAAATTTTTCCGGCACGGCAGGCTTGAAGATAACGTTGCTTACAGACGTGATGTCTTGAAACAGTTGTGAGAATGCGCATCGGGTGCTCATCCACCAATAAAAAAAGCCGCCCGGTGAGGCGGCTTTCTTATAGCATCCGTGAGGACAGCAATCAGGCGGCGAGAGCAGCCTGAGCCTTCTTCACGATTTCACCGAAGGTGGCGGCGTCATCGAATGCGATGGCGGCCAGAACCTTACGGTCGATCTCGATGCCAGCCTTGTCCAGACCGTTGATGAAACGGCTGTAGGTCAGGCCATGCTCGCGAACGGCAGCGTTGATACGCTGGATCCACAGAGCGCGGAATTCGCGCTTCTTGTTACGACGATCGCGGTATGCGTACTGAAGCGACTTTTCGAGACGCTCGATCGCAATGCGATAGTTCGTGGAGGAACGTCCACGGAAGCCCTTGGAGAGCTTGAGAACCTTCTTGTGACGGGCGTGCGTCGTTACGCCCCGCTTAACACGTGCCATTTATAAAGTGCTCCTCAAGCCAGCCCGTAGGGGGCCCACTGCTTCACAGTCTTGGCGTCCATTTCCGTCATGGTCTGAGGACCACGGTTGGTGCGCTTCATCTTCTGCGAACGGTTGATAAGGCCGTGGCGCTTGTTGCCAGGACCGCAGAGCACTTTGCCGGTCGCGGTGATCTTGAACCGCTTCTTGACCGACGATTTCGTCTTCATCTTGGGCATTTCAGTCTCCTTGACGTAAGGCTGTTTCCCTCCCGAAGGATCAAAACAGCAAAGCACGGCCGGGCATGCCCCACAGGCCCGGACGCGTGAAGGAAAGGCGCTCTTACAGAATAGCGCCCGGCTTTTCAAGTCTTTTCACCGGATGAGGCTCTCTGTGAGTCACTCAGGCCGGATGGCTGACCTTTTTGCCCGAAACGGCGTCAGGATCGCGCACGGGAAAGCCCGGGATCGTTTTGATAACCCGCTTCAGATGCTCCACCGTGATCAGGCGCGTGCATTCAAACTGACGTGGCGTGCCGGCATGACGGGGACACCACAGGAAATCCTTGTGATCGAAGCGGTGTGTCGGGTCATTCCAGCAGGAATTGCAGGCATGCCAGTTCACAATGCGCCACGGCGTGTGAAATTCATTGGTGGGGTGGGTAAACCCTGCAATCATCACGACCCTGCAGCGTGCGGCCCATGCCAGCCAGGACAGACCGCTGGAGAGACCGATGAAAAATTCGGCATGGCGCAGCCATCGGACGCGCTCCGCCAGCGACCGGTCGCCCGTCTGGTCTTCTGCGCCAAAGGGAATCTGGTTCCAGACGATACCAGTGCCATGAACAGGCTTCTGGTCAATGCAGATCACCCGGTAACCGCAGTCTTTCAGATACGCGACAAGCTGTAGCCACCCGCTCGGATTGTTCCAGTATTTACACTGTGAACTGCTCTGGGCGGCGATACAGACGTAAGGCTCTTCAATAGGACGGGTAGGGTCCTCGTCCGGGGCGATGACTGGCGGCTCTTCCGTCGGATCGACCCCGAGGATGTAGCCCGCAGTCCGGTGCAGGCCGACAAGACGGAAATCGGTGGGCTGCCAGATATTGGCCTGATCGTCGAAAAACAGGCCGATTGTATAGGTCGCGTAGAAGGTCTTGAGCGTCTCGCTGTTTTCGATCTCTTCGGGGGTGACGAAAATGATATGCGGGTAGGAGCTCTTGAACAGCGGGATGATCGGGGCGGCCATCACGCATGTCACCTTGCAGTCATGCACCTCCGCAAAACGCGCGACATACGGAAACCAACCCAGTGTATCGCCCAGCGTACCGACCGGAAGCTGAATCAGGACCGACTGATTCCGGCAGTCATATTCATGGGACAGGACAAGGGTGCCTGCTTCATCATGGACCTGAATGCCGAAGCGGACATAGAAACGTTTTGAGCTGTTGACGTTGGCTCTGCCTGTCGTCGTTTCGAACAGAATATTCCCTGTATCGAGATCCTTGAGGCGAATCGTCCATTTGCCATCCGGCAGGGCGACGCGGCAACCGAGATTGAAATCGTAGCGGATACCTGCCGGCCCCACCTGAGTGGGAAGCTTGGCTGGACCGATGAAAGCACCCTTTTCGGGCTTTGTTTCCGTATTGCCGTCACTGGCGCCGGAAGCTCCTCCGGAAGAAGCATTGGCCGGAGGAACGGGCGCATCCGTGACCGGAGCATCAGAGAGTGTGGCTTCTGTGGCAGACATACGGCTCTTGATAATCAGAAGGTTTCAGATCGCAGGCGTCTTAGCTGTTAAATGCGGAATGTTATAAGAAATAGATAATGACAATCTGAAGCCAGTCGCCGTTAAGGTTCTCCGGCCGCTCCGGCGCTACCGACAGCATCTCCACCCCGGCCAGCCCGACCTGCATAGTTGCGATAGGCGAAAGGCGCGTTGTAGGGCGCTGCGACCGGCGCGATGAATTTGACTGGCACGCCAAAGAAATCGAACTGCGTGGCCCCGTTGTTGGCGTCCCGTGGAATCTGCTGCGCCTCGATGGACGGCAGCGGCTCGCCATGCGGCGTTTTGCGGATATCCAGGGAATAATGGGATTCTATGGTTTCATCGATATCTTCGACAGGCTCATACCCGTCCGGCGGCGGCGGAGCGCCTTCCTGCGATTCCAATGAGCGGGCTGTCGTCGCCGGCGCAAGCCTGCCGGATGACAGGTCAGTCGGATCAGCAGGCTGCGCTGCTGCTTTGTGACGCGGCGTGTGTGACGCCGCCGTCGCAGGACGACACAGCACTGGCGCGGCCAGAAGGGCGGCGAGAGCGAGCCCGGCGGCTGCTTTTTCCAGAGCCATTCTGACCGGGCTCCTTAAAGCAAGAGGTGACCTCATGGCGGTGGGTGATAACATGGTCATGATGCCTTCCTGACACGGCGATAACGCCAAAGTCGACCGTATGGCGCTTGCGGTCAATGAATGTTTCCGCAACCTTGCGCGAACGAAAGCGCTTATATTTATAAGTAGCAACACATGAGCCAGCTGGAACAGGATACCTTCCGATGACCGTAAGCACAGGACAACAACTTGCTCCATTAGCTCTCACGGATGGGCAGATCCTGGAGCTTGAAAATGCGCTGAAGCAGGTGGAGGCTGGACGGGGCGTTCTGGTCCGTATGGCCGACCTGATGGGCGGTGCGGTCGGGCATGCCACGCGACTCGGTCTGCGTGGACTGGGGATGACGCCCCGTGTTCAGGACAAGCTCAAGGGTATTGCCGAGACGGCCATCGCCCGGTCATTCGATGTGGCGATTCTGGGCATGTCCGGTACGCTGGACGCCGCCGCCAGCGGCGAAGCGGCCGATCGTTCGGCGGGCAAGGGCGTGCGGGAGAAGGCGTTGCAGGCTGCTGTCGCCGTATCGGGTGCTGTCGGCGGTTTCGCCGGTCTCGCCGGACTGGCGCCGGATATCAGCTTCACCACGCTGACCATCATGCGTGAGATCGCCCGCATCGCCCGCGAGGAAGGGGAGGATCTGTCTGATCCTGATGCCCGTCGCGCCTGTCTCGAAGTCTTTGCGCTGCGGGCGTTCCCCAATATCGGTGAGGGACGGGAGAGTGAGCTGGGATATTTCTCCGCCCGCACAGTACTGCGTGGCCGTCCGGTGGTCATGCTGATTTCCGAGGTCGCGTCGCATTACGGGCTGGCGCTGGGCCAGAAGATCTCCCTGCAACTGATGCCTGTTGCGGGCGCGCTTTGCGGGGCGTCCCTGAACGCCGCCTTCCTCGCCCATTATCAGGCTTTGGCGCGTGCGCACTTCACCATCCGTCGTCTGGAGCGTGAGCACGGCCCGACGGTGCGTGATACCGCAGTCGCGCTGCGCGATCTGGCGAGTGCGCAGGACGACTGATTTTCGGGCCGCTGTCCGGCTGCGATCTTCACCAGAACAAGAGAGGGGGCTTTCTTTCGGGAAAGCCCCCTCTCCTGTGTTCAGCTTATGGATGGAAAGGCGTCAGGAGCGGTTATAGGTATCCTCAAGCCGCACGATATCGTCCTCACCCAGATAGGCGCCCGTCTGCACTTCGATCAGGGTCAGCGGAATCTTGCCGGGGTTTTCCATGCGGTGGATACAACCTTGCGGCAGATAGATGCTCTCGTTCTCCCTTACGAGCACCTTGTCCTCATCCCGTGTCACCAGCGCGACGCCACCGACCACAATCCAGTGTTCGGCACGGTGGAAGTGCTTCTGAAGAGAGAGTTTCTCTCCCGGCTGAACGACAATCCGTTTGACCTGAAACCGGTCATTCTGGATCAGGCTCTCGTAGAATCCCCACGGGCGATAGCAACGGTTATGGCTCGCGGCTTCAGGACGTTTCGCCTTTTTCAGCCGATCGACGATTTTCTTGACGTCCTGAGCCCGGTCACGATGTGTGACCAGAACGGCGTCGTCCGTCGTCACGACAACCAGATCATCGACCCCGGCGACCGCTGTGAGGTATTTCTCTGACCGCACATAGCTGTTTTTCGAATCTTCGATCAGGACATCACCGACGGCGACATTCCCTGATGCGTCTTTCGGGCTGATATCCCACAGCGCATCCCAGCTTCCGACATCGGACCAGCCAAGATCTGCTGGCACCACGGCGACACTGCTGCTGCGTTCGGCGATGGCGTAATCGATCGAAATGTCCGGTGCGGTCTTGAACTCCTCGACGCCGAGACGTTCAAAGAAAAGATCGCCCTTCCGCGCTTCGAAGGCTGCCCGCACGGCGGTCATGACTTCCGGGGCATGCTCTTCCATCTCGCGAATCAGGGTGTCCGCTTTGAACACGAACATGCCGGAGTTCCACAGATAGTCACCAGACTTGAGGAAGAATTCGGCCTGCTCCGTATCGGGTTTTTCCCGGAAAGCCTTCACTGTGGAGATGCCTTCAAGTCCGGGGATTGTCTCTCCGACTTCGATGTAGCCATATCCGGTCTCAGGTCGCGTCGGTTTCATGCCGAATGTTACGACCAGCCCCTGTTCAGCACCGGCGATTGCATTCTGCATGGCGGCGTTCAGGGCTTCCGGTTTTGTGATGGCGGCGTCGGCGGCCATGAGCCAGAGCACAGCCTGCGGGTCCGTCTGGGCGACGAGCAGGGCGGCGGCGGCGATGGCGGGCGCAGAGTTGCGGCCCACCGGTTCCAGCAGGATTTTAGGTGACTCTATTCCTGCCTCGCGCAGTTGTTCCGCAATCAGGAAGCGATGCTCCTCGTTGCAGACGATCACGGGTGCGGAGAGAGAAACACCCCGTGCTCTCAGAGCAGTTTCCTGCAAAAGGGACTGGGCGCTTAGTAAAGGCCACAGTTGCTTGGGAAAACTCGCACGTGACATTGGCCACAAGCGGGTTCCCGATCCCCCTGAAAGAATGACGGGTATGACGGTCGAAGCATTTTTGTCTGCCATCTGGATCCCTGTTCTGCTCATGGCGAAGCCTGTTTCCTGTTGCATTTCAGACGCCCGGTCTGATGGATGCGTCGAGAAAACATTTTTGTCGCAGGCCGCTAATGCAGGGAACCTAGCCTAACACAGATCGGGATGAAATCCGTTCGATCACAAATCTCGACTGAGGGAAGAGGGAAATACTGCATCGCAATGAGCAGTTTTTCCGTGTGGTGAGCAGAATCTCATAAATAATGAAGTGAAGAAGGCTTTATCCGCGGCGGCGGATATGTTTTCCCGGCAGGCAGCCGTGCTTGCCATCCGTGTAGTAGATGGCGCGTCCTACGGGAGCCAGCAGTTTTCCATGAGAGCCGATCGCGCCCAGAGTACGGCCATGCGTTACAATAACAGAACCGCCAGACAGACAGCCCTGTAACGCCGATTTTTTGTGATGATGTGTTTTGCTGTGCGGTGCAGCACGCTGTGAGGAGGGATGCACCGATACAGTGCGTGCCTGCGCATCTGCCGGAACAGTCAGGCAGGCCAGAAGCAGCAGGCCTGCGGCTTTCGACGCGCTGCTCCTCAGGTTTTTCGCCTGCTTCAAGCAACAATCTGACAAGCCGTACACGAAAGCCATAACAGCGCCCGAAAAAACGGCCATCGGAAACTGACCGTGGAATGAGATCAGTTACTAACAGTATATCAGAAGCACGCACAAGGCATGTGAAATGAGGGTATCAATCCCACTCAATCGCCTGATGACGGCTATTCGTCCTCAGGCGTTGCTCCATTGACACGTTCGCGAAGCTCTTTTCCTGCCTTGAAAAAAGGCACGAACTTTTCGTCCACAGAAACAGACTCACCAGTGCGGGGATTGCGTCCCGCTCTGGCTTCCCGTTTCTTGACGGTAAAAGCCCCGAAGCCACGGAGTTCGACACGATCTCCGCGTGCAAGCGCACTTGTCAGTTCGTCGAAAATCGTATGAACGATTAATTCAACGTCCTTGAGTAAAAGATGAGGGTTCGCCGCTGCTATCTCAGCGACAAGTTCGGATCTGGTCATCTCGCCTCCCCGCCGAGAACTAAGGTTTCCAGATCGAAACTGCGCCGTCAATAGCTGCATGCGTCTGAGGCAGAAAAATGTCCGCATCAAGGCCGAGCCATGACATGACCTGTCCCCCAAACCATCCGAATATACGGCGCTTCAGGGTGAACGTCTTGCGTTCCTCGCCAATCGTCACGATTTTCGGCTCACCTGACAGGCCGGAGGCTTTGCTCAGCCAGTTCCGGGCGTCTTCCTGTCCACCAATACTGTCGATCAGTCCGACTTTCAGCGCCTGCTCGCCTGTATAGGGGCGGCCATCAGCCAGAGAGCGTACTTTATCTTCAGGCATATGGCGACCGGTAACGACCATCGCGACAAACTGATCGTAAAGATTGCTGACAACGCCCTGAAGCATGACATGACCTTCAGGAGAAATCGGTTTTGTGAGGGAAGGCTGGCCCTTGAGCGGTCCGGACACCAATTCCTGAACATTGACGCCGATCTTGCTCAGAATTCCGGAGAATTCCGGCGCTTCCATCAGGACGCCAATGGAGCCGGTCAACGTGCTGCGTTCGGCAAAAATACGTTTGGATGGCAGAGCGATCATGTACCCTGCGGAAGCGCCCATGCCTCCCATTGTGGTGACTACAGGCTTGTCGTGCGCAAACCGTTCCACTGCGTCGTGCAGTTCTTCGCCGCCGGTTACAGCGCCGCCGGGGCTGTCGATATCGAGCAGCAGTCCTTTGACGTTTTGATCTTTGTCAGCATCGGCCAGAGCTTTTGTCCAGCGAGAGACATCCGAGCCGATCATGCCGTGGACTTTTAACTGTACAAGATGAGGCGTGCTTTTCCCGGCGCCATTGCGCCAGCTCCCGTTGCCGGATTGCTGGCCATATCGTCCGGCAATCATGACAGACACGGCAACCGCTGCGATTGCGCCAATCCGCCAGCGACGCAGTCTCCGCTTCTGAACAGAGTACGCCACGGTCTCGTCAACGCCTGAACTCATTACAGTTTATTCCAGCACAATACTAAAGGTTCACGGAAAACTGTTTCCATGAAGAAATCTTCGGCATGACTTCAGGGGAGATGAAGTCATGCCGATGTGATAGATTTTACTGAGCTTTGCGACCACGACGACGCGGCGTGGTGTCATCGTTCTCGGAAGCAGCGCTGGAGGCGCTGATCTTGCGGCCGAGACCGATTTCACGGGCAAGCGTTGAACGACGCTCGGCATAGTTGGGAGCGACCATGGGGTAGTCTGTGGGCAGACCCCAACGCTCACGATACTGCTCAGGCGTCATGCCATAGGCGCTCTGCAGATGACGCTTCAGCATTTTCAGCTTTTTACCATCTTCCAGGCAGACGATGTAGTCAGGGAAGACGGAGCGCTTCACCGGAACGGCAGGCTGCAGCTTCTCTGGCTCAGGGGCCGCCTGTCCGGCTGTCTCGAGAGCCGTGAAAACGTCACGGATCAGACCGGGAAGCGTCTCTGCAGATGCAGAGTTGTTTGAAACATGAGCAGAAACGATTTGCGCTGTCAGTTCGAGCAGAGGTGAGATGGGTTTATTTTCAGACATCAAAAAAACTCCGTTACACTTTAAAACAATTCAGCGCACATTTACAGAAAATCGAGAGGAGCCTATGCGGCTCTATCTGTTCAAATAATGAAGTATGCTTCTTGGTGCAAGACCTCCGTGATATATTATGTGCAATAAGTTCTTTCGATCGAGGGTAAAAACAGCAAGTTTCCCTGTTTCCCTGAATGAAAATGGAAAATGCCGGCGCACTATTTCTTGGAAAGGTAGAAAAGAAAGGTATGGAAAATGAGGAATGGTTCGGGTTTTTCTAACGTTACCTGCAGATTTCTAAATTTTAGTTAAATATGTGATTGTGTAGATCGTTGTGTTGAAAATCAGAAAATCTGAGGAAGTTTATTTGTTTTTCTTTTGCAAACATCAGTAATGTTTTTGCTCTTTCAAGGCTGTTTTCTGAAGGAAGTTACTGCCGGAGTTTACGTGATCGCTATTCATATCTCCAGAAACATGGAGAGACAATAAATCCTGATTTTAGGTCGATGATATACACGTGTGCGGGAGGGATATATTTTTATTGTTTGTAATATATTTTACATCGCAATTAAGAGATCAGTCAAAGCGGGAATGCCCGAAAGGATTTCGGGCAACGCAGCGTTCTGCGATTACTTGAATTTTTTCCACAGAAAACCGGCGATCCCGGCGACGATCATCACGCCGACAATTTTCTTCAGGCTGCAGCAGCCCTTCTTTGCCGGAGCGCATCCGTCTGTCTTGCAGCAATTTTTGGCCATCGAACCATTCCCTGAAACGTCTGTTGTAAACTATGTGATATCGACCATAGATACTCGTAAATACAGTCGATCCTTGAAATCTAGCATGTCTGTCAAAAAAGCAATACCAGCCTGGGCATGACTGTTTTGTAATGATTGGATGTCAGAAGCATCTTTCAAAGAACTGATGATTGGTCTGCACTCTTCCTGAAAAAGAGAGGAGGCTTATGTCGTGTAAGGGATGGAGAAGAAGGCTTTCGGGAACTGTGCAGAGACGTGACTCTATCGGTAGAGTCCATTTTTACACAATGATTTATAACCGCAGGGTGATCGTAAACAATATTTTTTGTTATATTTGCACGACTGATAGCCAGAAAATCTGCCAGACAGCAAGCCCGCATGAACTGTTTTCTACAGTTCATGCGAGGCTATATCAGAAAGATACTATTTTAATGCATGTTTTCTGAAAACTCTTTGTAGCAGAGAGAGTGGAATCTTCAGCCATTTGCCAATTGCGATCATCAGTAAATAAACCGCAGGCGTTGAATAAAGAGTGAGCAGTTGGCTCATCGCCAATCCGCCAACGACGGCAATTCCCAGCGGGCGGCGCAGTTCAGCGCCATAACCATTACCGAAAATAAGCGGAAGAGCCCCTAATGCGGCCGCCAGTGTTGTCATAAGGATAGGGCGGAAACGGGTCGCGCAGGCTGCATGGATGGCGTCTGCAGGCAGCATCCCCTGTTGCCGTTCAGCATGCAGAGCAAAATCGATCATCAGGATTGCGTTTTTCTTGACGATGCCGACCAGCAGGATCACCCCGATCATCGCAATCAGCGAAAAGGATTGTCCTGACAGCCATAGCGCCACAACAGCCCCGACGGCGGCAGAGGGGAGTGTGGAAAGAATGGTCAGGGGATGAATGTAGCTTTCGTACAGTATGCCCAGAGTGACATACATGGTGACGAGAGCAGCGAGGAATACGAGAAGCTCGTTGACCAGAGCCTTCTTGAAGTCACCTGCACGTCCCGTAAAACTTCCACGGATGGTATCCGGCATGTGAATGGCTTCACTGATCCGTTTTATTTCCGCCTCAGCATCCGTCAGTCCTTTTCCTGATGGAAGGTTGAACGAGATTGAACCGGAGACGAAATTGTCTTCATGACTGACCTGTAGGGATGTGGGTCGTGTCACGAGGTCAGCCACCGAGATCAGCGGCACCATGGTCTCAGCAGAAGATGACACTGCTGAACCGTTGGAGGCGCCTGCGCCACCGGCCAGGCGGTTGGCAATCTGATTGCGGAAAGACAGCCTGTTTAAAGCAGCTTCTCTGGAATCCGTTGAACGTGGAACACGGATCGAGTTCGAGACGGTGCCACCGCCCGCTGTTCCGCCTGCTGTTGAAACCCACAGCGTTTTGAGCATTTCGGGGTTTTCCCGGTATAGCCGGTCGGCTTCCATCACGACGTAATAGGTCGTGAGAGAGGTGGAGATATTCGATGCGGTACGCTGGCCGAACGCGTCAAACAGGGCGTTGCCGATCAGTTGCGGCGTGATCAGGTACCGTGCGGCGACGTCGCGGCGAATGCCCACATGCAATGAAGAGCCATTGTTGTGGATATTGGTGCTGACATCGGAAATGACAGTGCTGTGGCGCAAGGCCTCGCTGAGACGCGGCACCCATGTTGTCAGATCGTCTGCGACGTCGCTTCGGAATACATATGTGTAGTTGCCGGTCTGCTGGCGCGTGCCACCACCGTTCACATCGCCTGAATTGGAAATGTGTGCGTCCAGACCGGCGATACTCGCCACATGGGACTGTATTCTTGCAGCAATGACTTCGGGTGTATCATGCCGTGTGGATTTGTCCGTGAGAGAGGCGAAAGCCGCCGATTCATTGGCCGCGTCGTCACCCGTAAACGCCACAACGGATGTTACTTCCGGATCCTGCATCATCGTGCCCACGACACGCCGGGTCTTGTCGGAAACCGCCTGGAACGAACTTGTCTGATCCGTGCTCAGATAGGCTGACACCAGAGCGATATCTTCCGGCGGCAGAATTGTCTTGGGCATGAAAACGACAACGGCGATAGTGACCACCAGACTGACGGGCAGGGACGCCAGCACCAGCCAGCGATGACGGAGCGCGACATCCAGTGACCGCATGTAAATATGCAGCAGGCTGTTCAGGACTGTTTCAACACCATCGAACACCCGGTGTATCTGGCGTGACCATCCCCCATGTCCGGTTGTCGTGTCGCCATGATGCACCTCAAGCAGATATGCGCACATCATGGGAGTCAGGGAAAGGGACAGGAAAAGCGAAATTGTGACCGCTGTTGTCAGTGTCATCGCAAATTCGAAAAAGATCTTTCCGGGAATTCCGGACAGCAGAAGCAGCGGCAGGAAGACCGCGATCAGCGAGATGGTGATCGACACCACGGTAAAGCCGATTTCCCGTGAACCAAGCAGGGACGCTTCCATCCGCTCTATGCCGTCTTCCATGTGACGGGCGATGTTCTCGACAACGACAATCGCATCATCAACCACAAATCCCGTGGCGATGGTCAGGGCCATAAGGGAAAGTGTGTCCAGCGAGAAATGAAGCTGGTGCATCACGGCGAGGGAACCGGCCAGTGAAACGGGCACCGTGACAGCAGGGATCAGGGTCGAACGCCATGAGCGAAGAAACGCCAGCACCACGATCACGACGAGCACGACTGAAATCAGAAGCGTGAGCTGCGTGTCCGTCAGGGCCGCGCGGATTGACCGTGACATGTCATCAGCCAGAGTCAGCTGGACATCGCCGGGCAGCGCGTTCTGGATCCGGGGAGCGTGTGCGCGGATGGCGTCGGTGACTTCAATGACATTCGCGCCGGGTTGCGCCCGGATGATCGCCATCACGGCGGGCTTGCCGTTGAACCAGGCGGCTTCGCGCTCATTCTGCGGACCATCATGGACCGTCGCCACGCTGGACAGGCGGACCGGACGGTCATTGCGATAGCCGATGACGAGATCACGATACTGCTCGGCTTTCCGCGCCTGATCATTGGTGGTCAGCATCACGCGCTGTGTGCCGATATCCAGAAAGCCCTTGGGGGTGTTGGCGTTGGCGGACGCCAGGGCGGAGCGGATGTCCTCGAACCCTATGCCGTAATGATAGAGCAGGTAGGGATTCATCTCGACGCGCACGGCGGGCTTGGCCGCGCCTTCCGGCTGCACCCACCCGACGCCGTGAATGCCAGCCAGTTGCGGGAGCAGTCTGGTTTCCGACAGATCGCGCAGTTCGCTGAGCGGGCGTGTGTCGGACGTCAGCACCGCGACCATGATCGGATTGTCGGAGGGATTGGCCTTGTAATATTGCGGCGTGTCGATCAGCGTGTTCGGCATGTCCTGACGCGCCGCCTGAAGAGCGGCCTGAACGTCACGTGCGGCGCCGTCCACATTCCGGTTGTCGTCGAAGAACAGAAGGATAAAGGATGACCGGTCCGTGGTGTCGGATGTCATCTGTGTCAGTCCGGCGATACTTCCGAGGCGACGTTCCAGAGGCGTCGTCACGGCGCTGGCCATCTGCTGCGGAGAACTGCCCTGCTGGCTGGCGATGACGTAGATGACAGGAACCGAGATGTCCGGCAGATCGGCGACCGGCATCACGCGGTAGGACAGCAGCCCGGCGAACACCATCGCCAGAGCCAGAAGAATGGTTGCGACAGGACGGCGGATAAAGAAGGCACACAGATTCACCGGCGTCCTCTCCGGATCATGATCCTTTGCTTCGGAACGGCGCTTCGGCAGAGGCGGCTGAATTCAGGAAGAGCATCCTGTCCGCCGTCATATGTGGCCATCTTGTAAGTGGCCTGACGTCTCTGATCATTCTACTCAAGGATAACTGGTGCGCTGACAGATGAAGGCCCCTCTGTAACCGTCGTCATGAGCTTTGAAAAGGCGGCCTTCATTTATGGGTGGACGGGAGGCGGTGCGCACGGTTTGCGATAAGGGCTGTTTTATGACGTGTTTCTAATAATTCTGATCATAATAAAAAGAAGTGCGCAATAAATACAATGAATCTAAAAATATAAACAGAAGTATTTTTATAAATACACCATAGAATTATGAAATTGTTTTCAATATTATTTTGTGTAATGCATATTTCAGAACAGATTGCAGGTGAGCGCTGCCTTTACCTGTGGCATTAAAACAGCGAAGTCTCTGATGACCCTCTCTGATAATATCTTCACGCGTCATCTGCGCAGGCTCTGTCTTGCCGGTATCGGTAGTGAACTGATCCCTGCCTTCCTGCGCACCCGCCTGTTGAATGCGCTGGGCGCCAGCCTTGATCCTTCAGCCTGTATCTGGCCGGGCTGTCATCTGCGTTCGACCAACCTGGCGATGGGCCGCGAAAGTTTCATCAATGTCGGCTTCTTTTTTGATGGCGCGGCGCGACTGAAGATCGGCTCCAATGTGCGGATCGGACAGTTTCTTTCGATCGTAACCGCCACGCATGACATAGGTCCCGCCGAACAGCGTTGCACTATCGAGGCGGTACTGGGCGATGTAGTCATTGAGGATGGCTGCTGGATCGGTCTCAATGTCACCATCCTGCCCGGTGTCACCATCCGCAGGGGATGCGTGGTTGGTGCAGGCGCTCTGGTGTCGTCAAGCACGGAGCCGAATGGTCTGTATGTCGGATCGCCGGCCCGCAGGATACGGGATCTGCCGCCCGGAAAGCCGGAGAAGAGAAAAGTCGGTGGGGCGGAACGGGTGCCGTCGCCCTATCCATCCACTCAGCGGGCCGGAGCGACCGCTGAATAGTTCTCCGGGATGGCGAAAAGCGCATCGGGCTGAGGTGTCCGGTCAACGGAGAGCGCCCTGACCAGAATACGTCCCTGCTGCTTCACCTGAAGCAGGATGCCATCCTGCGTGTAGCAGGCGTCGCTTTCATGCCCGTCCTGATCCGTCGTGCGCCAGACCGTGCAGAGCTGGCCACTCACCATGTCGGTTCCAAGTTTCCTGAATGATCCGGGCGGGATCTGTCCCGGCAGGGTGAGCGTCGCGCCGGGTGCGGGCATAACGCTCCGCCGGTGGCCCAGCGTATCCACAACGGTCAGGGTATGATCGCTCCAGGAGGTCACCATATAGACGGCCGAGTTTTCGGGATCGATCCGCTGGCGCAGCGAAGCGACCTGCCAGTGCATGTCCTGATGCACGGGCAGGGGGCTCTGCGGCGACACCATTTCATAATGCACGCTCACGTCCACGGAAGGCGTGACATAAGGCCCGCTTGCGGAGGAGGGATCAGTCTCTTCCGCACGGGCATTGTGGCTGTAAATCGAAGCGGCCAGAGCCAGGGACAGCAGCAGGTGTGAGCCGCGCCGCACTATCGGGTTTTTCATGGCTCTGCCTCAGGGCTGCCCGGAAGTATCCGGTGCACCGGATGGAGCGGCTGGAGCCGGTGTCGCGGCGGCGTCTCCTGCGGGAGAAGATCCCGTTCCGTTCGCGGGTCCGGTCGAAAGAGCCGGCGCGCCACCCTGACCGGCGACACGATGCTGATGGACTTCCTGATAGTCGGAAGGAGCGGCAAAAGCGGATGCCGGGATGGTTTCGTAGGAAACGGACTCTGCGGACAGATGCCCTTTGGCGCCATCCGCATCCACACCGTTTTCAGCCAGAATCAGACCGTCCGTCGTCACGCAGGCGGTTGCGTCGCCATGTCCGGAGGCGACGCCCCATTCCGTGCAGGGGATGCCCGCAATCGTGCGATTGCCGTGGCGTGTGAACTGCATGGAGACGTCGAGCAGGAACGGATTCCGCACGCTGCCGCGCTGTTCAAGCTGGGTGAAGACCCGCTGTTTGTGCAGCAGGATCGTCACGGTCTGGGCAGTGCGGTTGAGGATGGTCGACGCCGAGCCATCGGGGGCGTCGATACGCATTCTTGCACCCTCGGCGGTGAACCACACCTTGACCTGCTGCGGTTGCGGCGCGCCGTCCGGCTGGACGCTGTAGGTGATGACAGCGTCTTTCAGCGGCGTGAGGGGCGGGTGATCACCGTCGGCGGCGAATGCAACCCCCTGCATCAGGCCGACCACCAGTCCTCCTGCCAGTCCCAGTGCGAGGCATCGCTTCCACACGCCAGCTTTGTTTCCTGCATCAGACTTACCGGTGACCTGTCGCATACGTCGAACAGTCCTCATTCCATGAACATTCCTGCCGACAGCACCCCATCTGCACCGGTCAGTCAACCACCTGCGAGACGGGTCTCTTCGCGTATCTGCCGGATTTCGGTGGCAATTTCAGCGGTGGAGAGGGGTGTCCAGCGCTGATCTGACCTTACCGCATTGCGAAGACGGGTCTTGTAGTCGCTTGCATCAATCTCGACGCCGCCAAACTGCGAGAGATGGGTCGTGCCGAACTGGGTGTCCAGCAGATCAAAGCCGAGAAGGCGCAGTCGGGCGACCAGATGCACCAACGCGACCTTTGATGCATCGGTTTCACGACTGAACATGCTTTCGCCAAAAAAGGCGCTTCCCAGTGCAACGCCGTACAGGCCGCCGACCATCTCGCCGTCGCGCCAGGTCTCGATGCTGTGGCCGTAGCCCATGTCATGCAGATGGCAGAACAGGCTGACGATCGTTTCGCTGATCCATGTCGTTTCGCGTCCCGGCGCAGGAGCGGCGCAGGCGCGCATGACGCCTTCGAAATCACGGTTGGCCGTCACGGTGAAGCGATCGCTCAGTGCGGTCCGGCACAGGCGTTTGGGGAGATGAAAACCATATAGCGGCATGACACCGCGCGGATCGGGATCATACCAGTCGATTACGTCAGGATTTTCACTGTTCCCCATGGGAAACAGTCCGACAGAGTAGGCTCCAAGCATCAGCTCCGGCGTCAGTTCGAGCTGGTCGTTCATGCCGATCCTGTTCTCCATTTCATGCAATTTATTTCCACTGGGTATTTCCACCGGCGCTTTCCACCGGGCGGTTCGGTGAAAACACTCTTCTTCATTATGTCCGGACGACTCTCATCTGGTCGGACGATGATATGTGGCAAAGGAATTCTGTTTAAGGAATAGGTTGGGACTTCAATACCGGCAAAAGGCGCGTCTGACATCTGAAAGAAGTCTGTGCCGATCCTCCCTTTGCAGATTTCTTCAAAAAGCGGATGCAGGCTGTGATCGTCTGTCCCCAGAGGGATTCAGCCAGATATTCCATGGTCTTGATAACCATGAGGGAGGCTGTGGGATGCCTGTCATCGCGCCGGCGCCGTTTTATCACGAAACTGACAGCCCCTTGTCGTGTTCCGCTTACTCGCTTCATGATCCAGACCCGCTTAACATCCGCCACTCAGTTTTATGGAGTTTGTCATGTCTTCCTCTCGCCCCCGTATCGTTCGCAGCGTTCGTCTGCCTGAAGCTGTGGAGGCGCGGATTGCGCAGGAATTCGATGCGCCGCCTCCTCCGGCAGAGCCGCTGGATACGAAGACTATGTTCAGACTGGCGGAGGAGACGCAGGCGGAAGCCCTGCTGGTGACACACCATGCGGCGATCAAGGGCGATGCTGTCAGTAAAATTCCGGACTCCGTGCGTCTGGTCGCGACCGTCAGCGTGGGGCTTGATCATCTGGATGTAAAAGCCATCCGTGCCCGTGGCATTGCCGTCTCCAACACGCCAGATGTACTGACCGAATGTAACGCGGACCTCGCCCTGCTGCTCATTCTGGCTGCTGCACGCAGAGCTGCGGAATATACGGCGCTGGTCCGTAAAGGCTGGGGCCGTGATCTTGCCATGGACGAGATGCTGGGCATGCGGATCAGCAATAAGACGCTCGGTATTGTCGGCATGGGCCGCATCGGGCAGGCCGTAGCGCGCAGGGCGCGGGGTTTCGGGATGACCGTGCTGTATAACAACCGGCGGCGACTGGCTCCCGAACTGGAACACGGCGCGACGTGGGTGGAAAATCTCGAGGACATGCTGCCTCGCTGTCAGATCATCACCCTGCATCTGCCGGGCAGTGATGAGACGGATGGCATGGTGGATCAGGCCTTCCTGTCACGGCTCCCCAGGGGAGCGATCTTTGTGAACGCGGCGCGTGGTCGTCTTGTGAATGAGGACGCCCTGATCGAGGCGCTGCGGAACGGTCAGCTTGCCGGAGCAGGGCTCGATGTGTGCCGGAATGAGCCGCATCCGGATCCGCGACTGCTGGAACTTCCCAACCTGTTCATGACGCCGCATGTCGGAAGCGCCACGGTCGAGACGCGTACGGAGATGGGTATGCTGGCGCTGGACAATGTCGCTGCGATGGCCGCAGGCAAACCGCTCGTGTCGCCCGTGGAGGGGTGATCGTCCGTTCTTTTGTGTCTGAAAACTGCCCTCCGGATATCTTTTTGCCGTGGGGGCAGGTCTGCGACCAGAACAGGTCACTGGTCGCAGGATGCGGGACTGTCAGACAGACCCGGATAGAAAATTGCTGCGGGATGATCGCCTGAAATCATCCAGAATGACCCCCGCATTTTCCACTGCGTCAGGCAGTGCCGTTACAGGAACCGGCGTGGCGAACAGATAACCCTGACAGGCGGTGCAGCCCAGATCATTCAGAATGCGCAGCTGTTCGATGGTTTCAACACCTTCGGCGATGATCGCCATGTCGATGCTGCGTGCCAGACGGATCAGCCCGGATGTAATCTTCAGATCACGGACGCTCTGATCGATGTTCTTAATGAAGCTGCGATCGATCTTGATATGGGTCAGCGGCAGTTCACGCAGATGGCTGATCGCTGCGTAGCCGGTGCCGAAATCATCGAAAGCAATCTTGAAACCATGCCGTGAGAGTCTGAATATCTCACGTCGTACCCGGTCCGATCGTGTCGCTCCGAGAAAAATGGTTTCCGTGATTTCAATCCGGACCTTGTCGCGTGGCACTCCGGCTGCCGCGGTCAGATCGCAGAATTCCTGTGTCAGACCGTCCGTGCCGAAATCCGCCATACTGACGTTCAGCGTGATATTGCCGGTGTAATCACCTGTCTCGATCCATCTGGACAGATCCCGGATAACGGACTGTCTGACGAATTTGCCGATTGCGAGCCCGGTCCGGAAATCCCCGAAGACTTCAGGGAAGGAAACGGGAGTGAGAAGGCCAAGCTCGGGGTGATGCCAGCGCAGAAGCGCTTCGCAGGCGGTGACGCGACCAAGGGCCAGGTTGATGATGGGCTGATAGTACATTTCCAGTTCACCGCGGTCGGCGGCGAGGTGAATCTGGCTCATCAGCAACTGATGGTTCTTGGCCTTGACGCCCATGGCCTGCGTAAAGGCGACGACACTCTGGCCGCCGCGCTGTTTCGCCTGAAGCAGGGCGATGTCTGCATCTTTCAGGAACTGCTGACCTGATGTCATGGTACTGTCGAGGAACGTGTAGCCGATGCTGGCGGACACGGACACACAGGTTCCCTCAATGACAACCGGCGCCTCAATGTCGCTGAGCAGTTGCTGGAGGTGATGCTCCACGCATGTCTCTGTCTCGGACATATCCATGATGATGGCGAATTCATCTCCACCCAGACGACCGACGATTGCATCGGGTCCGGCAAAAGTCCTCAGCCGCAGGGCGACTTCGATCAGCACCATATCACCGGCGTCATGACCGTAGATATCGTTGACTTCCTTGAAGCCATCGAGATCAATCCGCACCATCAGACGGGTTTCGTCCGCCTCCATGGTCTGTTCAAGCGTCGTCGCCAGTCCTTCGGAGAAGCCGATGCGATTCAGTGCGTTCACCAGAGGATCCTGCCGCGCGAGATGCTTCATTCTGTTGCGGGCTTCGATCAGAGGCGTGACGTCGAAGCGGTAGGCGACATAGGATAGGATTTTTCCGTGCTCATCCTTGCGGGGGATGATGGTGGTGGCGACCCAGTAAAGCGACCCGTCCTTCGCACGGTTGCAGATCTTGCCTCTCCAGATCTTCCCTGTCTTGATGGTTGCGTAAAGATGCCGGAAAAAATCCTGACTGTGATAACCGGAGTTCAGGATTCTGTGGGTATGACCGAGCAGTTCATGCCGGGAATACCCGCTGATTTCGCAAAAACGCTCATTGACGTGGGTGATGACGCCATTGACGTCCGTAATGGCGACAATGAGTACTTCGTCGATTGCCGACCAGAGAAATCTGATATTTTGTTCTACCGGATCGCTGTCAGGAATACGAACGGATTGCTCTTTCATAGCAATGTCTATCCCTTTTGGTGCCTGGTCGGGCTTTATGACGCATACTGGTTAAGTATCTGTAACGCGCAAATTTCTGGGCCAGGACTTTCTCTGCCAGGGCTGTCTGAAGGCCGCCGTGTGTAAGGAGGGGGTGGCGATATCCCGTATTGGCTTTCTGCGTCAACCCTGATCACTCCCGCAGGAAGAGCCGGGTTGGGACGGGAACACTATGTAAGCGGATACGGACAGAGACATAAAGCCGTTGCGGAGAAAGGAAGTTTCCTTCGGGCGTTAAGGAAATGTTTTTCTGTCTGAGCCGATAAAAAGTGGTTCGAGGAAAGAGGACGGGGCTGCTGTCCTGTTGATGATATTCGATGGAAGATGGTGAAGCGTTTGGTCTCACGATAGAGGCGCATAAACCAGCCGGAGAATGAGAGAGAAGCCTCATGAGACCCATCCAGGAAATGGAGGCATGACCGTTCAGGGGCTGTTGTCCCGTGTCTTTATGACCGGAATGCCGGATTCATGCAGTCACCGAGCATATCGTGGCGCACGAGGATGTTCTCGGTATGAAAACCAGATCGGTCACGGGATTCCAGGTACTGCAGAATATGGCTGTTCGATAGTCTGTTTCTGTCTGAACGCATTTTCAAACATCTTGAGCAATTTACGACCTGTTGCGTTCGGTGCAATTAAAATTAAATATTTTTTCAGTAAGCTCAGATACGTGATGATGAGATTGAAATCGTTCATTGTGTTTATCGCTGTATTTGCGGTTTGCACAGCATCCAGCCGGAACGAAAGCATCCTAAAAATCTGCAACGGCGGCGAAATAGACACCTCGTCTCTGCCCATACTGGGCCTGATATACGCCGACACCGCTGCCGTCCCGTAGCTGGTATTTTCTGTCAAAAAGATTGACCACATCGGCACGCAGCCTGACTGCATGGCCGAGAGGAACAGGGGCGATCGTGTATTGATAGCCGATGTTGAAGACGGCGTATTGCGGTTCCTTGTCAATATTGGCGAAGCCGCTGCGCAAGCCGTTTCCGTAGATGAAATCGACATAGGCCAGATGATGCGTGTTGCTCCATGATACACCGCTGCTGGCAGTATATTTGCCTTGATGATCCAGCTGGATGTCTTGGTGCCGGATATAGTCCAGCTCTTCCTCAGAAAACTGATACTGCGCCGAGTTGATGTCATGTGCGCCAGTTTTCACGAATGAGAAATTGCCGAACGCGGACCAGTGTCCCTTGCGCCAGGACAGGCCGAGCTCTGTTCCATAAATATGGCCGCGGCGATAGCTGAAAGGCGCCAGAATGACGGCGCGGCCGAACTGACCAAGATCGGTCATGTCATGCGCCCATTTGGAGAACGCATCCACAGTGATCTGAAACTCCGGTGTAATGCGTTGAAGAATACCAATGTCGACGTAGTGTGATTTTTCAACCTTCGTGGCGTCTCCAACGGGCGATGCTGGAGCATTGGTCGTTCCGGCGAAACGGGCGAGTGTCGAGGGATAGATGTATTGCGGGGAGGGCGCGCGAAATAGCGTGAGTAGCCAATGTGAAAAGTCGTGTTCCTGAATGGCTTCCAGACGAGATTGGCCCGTGGACTCAGTTGTCCCTCATTGTCGAAGGAGGACGCAAACCGATCATAACGGATACCATAATTGAATGTCAGAGAGTGGGTGATCTTGTATTCATCCTGAAGATAGGCGCCGGCTTCGACAGACCAGTTGCCGCTATTGTCGATTATCCGCTGTGGCGTTGCCGATAACTGTTGCCCCTCGCTCCCGGTCAGAAAAACCAATGAGTTCGTATCAAGCCGTTCGGAGGTATATTGCCCGAGAACACCAGCACGCAGCGTATGATGTCTCGCAATACTCCATGACAGATCGAACTGCATGCCTCCTGTCGTGAAGTCATTCACCTCGTGTTCGGAGACACCCTGAAACGCCAGATCTCTGATCGGATCGGGCGTATAATCAATGCGTCCGTAGCGGAAAAAGGGCGAGGCCTGAAAATTCAGTCCATCCTGCGTGTGCTGCCAGGAAACGACGGCGTAATAATTCTGTTCCGTCTGACTGTCCCTGAGAAAACGGGACTGCACGGCAGACTTCTGGAGATCGGCGTCTTCAATCGCGTAAAGCTGCGGTAGTCCCGGTGTGTTGGGAATTTCGAAGTCGCTGTAAGAAGCGCTGGTCAGAAGCGATAGGCGGTTTGCATCATCGGGATGCCATGAAAAATAACCGAACGCTTTTTCCTGCTCGGTCAGATCATGCACTGGGCGGAAAGAGTTGGTCGGATTTTCGATGCCGATGGCGTTACGGTTGTAGGAAACAGTTGTGAAATACTCGAAGTTTCCCTTGTGGCCGCCAAGCTGGAGAGAAGGTGCGAAGGTTTGATAGCTGCCACCATAGAGCGAAAGCTGATTATGTTTGAGCTGTGAACCGCTTTTCGTGTTGACGTCGACAATGCCCGCGGTGCGGAAGCCGAACTGGGCGGGCAGGGTGCCGGTCAGAAGATTCATGGACTGGATGATACGGGTGTCGAGTTCCTGACCAAAGCCGTTGAGGCCTTCGGGTAACAGCACGCCGTTCACGCGGTAGGTCAGGCCGCCGTGCTCACCACGGACATGCACCTCACCATAACTGTCCTGCACGACACCCGGCAGGCGCAGCATGATCTGGCTGAAGGTCGCGTTCTGTCCCTGTGGCGTCGCCTGAATCTGCTTCTCGTCGATGCCGTAGGATACCGCTCCCAGCGCCGGGAAAATACGTCCTCGCGCCTGATCCATATGACCCATGACGTGGATCTGCTCTGAAGGAGAAACGGGTTTTTCGGTGGCGGATTTTTGTGCCGTTGAAAGAGGGTGAGTCGCCGTCTTTTTATGATCCGATGCAGGAGAAAGGTCCGGAACGTCCGCGAAGGCGCTGCGTGGCGACACCGAAACGATGATGCCTATCAGGGCGGATTTCAGAACCGTCTTGCGGTGCAACATGGATGGGGTCTCTGCAATATAATATAGCTATTGCTATAATTAAGGGGGGAGGAAGTCTGAACTGGGGTGGGGATTGAACGCTTTACCGGATAAGGCGCGAGGCTGAGATTGGCAGCAGATATACTGTATCTTCTATTATTAAAACAAACTGCTAATATATATGCAATATGCTATATTGCGGTTTAATGAAAACTGGATCGAACCTGGGGAATGATCTATTCGTGACCGAATAATCATCCGGGAAAGTCGTGATCTTGAAGTCGCCACGAACAGTGAAATCGTCTCAGTCCCTGCCGGATCCGACCGCGCAGTCAGAGAGCTTCCGGGCGAACCGAGAGGCCCGGCGCAAGGTTCTGGTGGAAGATTACGTGGAGCTGATTTCTGACCTTCTGGAGGAATCGCAGGAGGCCAGACAGGTCGATATTGCGGCGCGTCTGGGTGTGTCGCAGCCCACCGTCGCCAAAATGCTGGCGCGGCTGGTGGCGGACGGTTTTGTCGTCCAGAAACCCTATCGTGGCGTGTTTCTTACTGAGGCCGGACAGAAAGTGGCGGAAGAGGCGAGGGCCCGGCACAGGATTGTCGAGGCGTTTCTGCGCGCCCTCGGTGTGAGCGAGGAAAGTGTGCTGGTCGATGCCGAAGGGATCGAGCATTATGTCGGAGATGAGACACTTGCGGCCTTCAAGAGGGCCATTGATGGTGGATTACACGACTTCATCAATCGTCTGGTGACGAGATAATGGCCGGTATTTCGGCGCACCATTCATGAAAGTGTCTGTTCCATGACCATGCTGATCGTCTGTCTTGTCTCTTGGGGCGTGTGCGCTGTCGTCTCGTATGGTTTTCCGCATTACGCGCCAGCTGGGGAAACTATCGCTATCTGTCTTGCGCCGGTGGGCCTGTTCGCCTGTGGCGTTATGGTGTTTGGAAAGCAGTAATCCGGACAGAAAACAGGCGGGCGCCATGACAGCGCCCGCCTGAAAAACATACGAAACTGAAAGCAGCTCTCAGGAGCGCAGACCCAGTTCGCTGGTCAGGAAGTCCCGGAATACAGCAACACGCTTCGAACTGCGCAGCTCTTCCGGGTAGACAAAGAACGCCTCTACCTTGGGGGGCTCGACGTTCGGAAGCACCTTGATCAGGTCAGGATATTCCGCGACGGCGTAGCCTGGAACCGAGCCGATGCCGAGACCGGCGGAAATGGCGTCCGCCATGGCGACCATGCTGTTGACTTCCAGCCGTGCCGCCCGCCGTGCGCCTTCGGGCATTCCGGCTTCCAGCAGCCAGTTCACATGCGGAACCGGAGGATGGTAGCCACCGAATGCTACGAGATTGTGGTTGGCGAGATCCTCGACTGAGGAAGGCTGGCCGAACTGCTCGATATAACGCGGGGAAGCAAACACAGCGAGCGGGAAGTCCGCAAGATGTCGCTGGATAAGGTCAGGCTGGCGCGGCGCGTGCATGCGCACGGCGACATCGGCTTCACGCATGCCCAGATCGAGGTCATTGTCCTCAAGGATCAGCGTGATGGAAATGTCCGAATTCTGCGCCATGAAGCGGTGAAGTCGTGGCATCAGCCAGCAGCTGCCAAATCCTGTGGTCGTCGTGACTCGCAGGCGTCCGGCGGCCTTTTCCTTGCTTTCCGTCAGCAGGGTCTGCGTCATTTCCAGTTTGGAGAAGACTTCCCTGACTGTCTGGTTCAGCGTCTCGCCCTGTTCGGTCAGGATAAGGCCACGGGCGTGACGATGAAAAAGAGGAACCTGGAGAACATCCTCCAGGGCTGAAATCTGACGCGAAACAGCAGACTGGCTGAGGTTGAGCACGTCACCCGCATGGGTAAACGACCCGGCTTCCGCAACAGCGTGGAATATCCTGAGTTTGTCCCAGTCCACCCCGATCTCCCTTGTCTGGTTTGAGGTACATCCTGACCCGATGTACCTACATGGTTTTTGGTGAAGGAAATACTTCAGACGGTCAAGTATTCTGTCATGATTCCGAAACGAGCCCGCCCAGATGCCGTTCCGCATCAAGCGCCGCCATACAGCCCGTTCCGGCCGCAGTGACGGCCTGACGATAGATCTTGTCCTGCACATCACCCGCCGCGAAAACACCGGGCACCGATGTGCGCGTCGTTCCTGCTTCAGTCATGATGTAGCCTTCCGCGTCCAGCATCAGCTGGTCATGGAAAAGTCCTGTGTTCGGAGCATGACCTATGGCGATGAACACCCCCTCGACGTCCAGCGTGCTGAGGGTTTCATTCAGCGTGTTGAGCAGTTTCACGCCGGTGACGGTCGGCGGAGTGCCCGTGCCGAGAATGTCGGCCACAACAGAATTCCATACGACGGAGATTTTCGGATTGGCTTTCAGCCGGTCCTGAAGAATTTTTTCCGCCCGAAGCGAATCGCGCCGATGGATCAGCGTGACGTGCGACGCATGATGCGTGAGATAGAGCGCTTCCTCGACCGCCGTATTGCCGCCGCCGACAACTGCGACCTTCTTGCCGCGGAAGAAGAAACCGTCACAGGTGGCGCAGGCGGAGACGCCCGCACCCTGAAGCGCTTTTTCAGAAGGTATGCCAAGCCACTTCGCCTGCGCGCCTGTCGCGATGATCACGCTGCGGGCGAGATATACATCGCCGCCGTCCAGCGTGATGCGGAAAGGCGAGCCGCTTCTGAAATCCACTTTGGTGACAAGGTCATGAACGATCTGCGTGCCGACATGCTCAGTCTGCGCCGCCATCTGCTCCATCAGCCACGGCCCCTGAATGGCGGTCGCGAACCCGGGATAGTTCTCCACATCCGTGGTGATCATCAACTGGCCACCGGGCTGCATGCCCGCGACGAGAACGGGTTTGAGATTCGCACGCGCCGCGTAGATGGCCGCGGTGTAACCGGCCGGTCCGGCGCCAATGATCAGGAGATCGGTGTTTATTGTCATGCGGTGCGACGCCTTTCACTCTCGTCCTGTCATCTGGCACGGTCTGGAGGAAGGTGCCCTGTGTCTCCATTCATGGAGCTGATTGTGGAGCGATATGGTCCTGTTTTTCGCTCGGGGCAAGCTTTGGCGGCAGGTTTTGATGCAGCGAAGGCAGATCAAAACGGGTTTGGACAGAAGGCGGGGTTCGTCCTATATGCACGCGAGGTCGCGGATGGAGAGGCTGGTGACGGAAGCGGAACTGGATGCGGTGGATCGGCTGATCATTGCCGAACTGCAGGCGGACGGACGCATGACGAATGTGGAACTGGCCCGTCGGGTGGGCATTTCCGCGCCTCCCTGTCTCCGTCGTGTGCGTCGACTTGAAGAAAGCGGCGTCATCAAGGGCTATCACGCTGAAGTGGACGCCAATGCGCTTGGCTGGCCCATCATGCTTTTCGCCCTGATCGGTCTCGACAGTCAGAAGGAAACAGTTCTGTCACAGTTCGAGGCGATGGTCTCGTCGTGGCCGGAAGCGCTGGAGTGCCACATGATGCGTGGCAGCACCGACTTTCTTGTTCGGCTGGTCGCCCGGAACACGACGCAGGAGAATGAAATGACCCGCCGCCTGACAGAGGCTCCCCATGTGGTGCGCGTGCAGACTCTGCAGACAATTCGTACGACTCTCTCCCGTTTTCCATCGCCGGATGGGATGAGGGATGGAGAGTTGCCGTGACCACTCTATGATCATGCAGGAACAGTTTTCACAAATGCCTCCTTCTCCCGTTGAAGACATGCGCGCCGGAAGTCCTGACATCACGGTGGTGGTGCCCTGTTATTGTGAAGTGTCGAATGTCGGACCTCTTGTCGACGCGCTGACACAGGCTCTCGCCGGGCGGGACTGGGAAGTCGTTTTTGTCGACGACAACTCGCCCGATGGTACGATTGAGGCTGTCAGGGAACTGGCCCGCACCAACTGGCGTGTGCGGGGCATTTCCCGCATTGGACGGCGTGGGCTGTCCACGGCCGTGATCGAGGGCGCACTATCTTCCTCCGCGACGTATATCGCAGTGATGGATGGCGACCTCCAGCACGACGAAACCCGTCTGGGCGTGATGCTTGATGCGCTTGCGAGTGGGCGGTGCGATATTGCCATCGGAAGCCGTCACGTTGAAGGCGGTGACAACAGCGGTCTGGCCAATGCGTGGCGGCATGCCCTGTCGAATGGCGGGATCACGCTGGCGCAGATGATATTGCCAGTCAGGGTGGGCGATCCGATGAGCGGATTTTTCGCCCTGAGACGGGATCTGTTCGTGCGCACCGCTCCCCGTTTGTCAGGGGCGGGGTTCAAGATCCTGATGGATCTGATTCTCTCCGCGCCGGTAAAGGTCCGCGTGGAGGAGATTCCCTGCACGTTCAAGCCGCGCCTTGCCGGAGAGAGCAAGCTCGACGTGCTTGTCATGCTCCAGTTCCTCGGACTGATGCTCGACAAGCTGTTTCGCGGCTGGCTGCCGATTCGTTTTCTGGTCTTTGCGTTCGTCGGCATGATCGGCATTGTTGTGAATATCGCCATCATGAATGTGCTGCGTCTGTCCGGCGTGGATTTTCCGATCGCCCAGACAGGCGGCACCTTCGTCGCCATGCTGGTCAATTTCTGGCTCGACAATACGCTGACCTATCGTGATCGCAGGCTGAAAGGTGCCCGTCTGTACGGTGGTCTGTTCGTGTTCCTTGTCGTGTGCTCGGCGGGCGCATGGGCCAACATCGGTATCGCCCAACTTTTCCGCGAGGGCGGCCAGACTTTCGACCGTGCAAGCGCCACAGGTGCAGTGATCGGTGTCGTCTGGAATTATGCGGTGTCCTCGACGCTGATCTGGCGCAGGAAGTGAGGCTTCCGCCCAGAATGTTGCGGTGAGTCTGCATTCTGTGCGGAAGGCGTTTTCCCGTCTTCCGGCCTCTGTTCTGGCGTACCCGTTCGTCAGTCTGGGTGTGCTCACGGTCCTGCGTCTGATTCTGGCCGCCTGTCTGCCAGTCACCCCGGACGAAGCCTATTACTGGACGTGGTCGCGCAACCTTCAGGCCAGCTACCTTGATCATCCTCCGATGGTGGCGTGGTGGATATGGATCGGAGCGGCGCTCTTCGGCGATACCGGGCTTGGCGTCAGGCTGACAGCGCCTTTCGCTGCCGCCTTCGGGACCCTTCTGACTGTTCTGGCCTGTCGGGATTTTCAGGCCGTCCTGTTGCGTGACGGACCGTTTGCACGGGTGGTGAATCCGTGGGTCGTCGGTGTGCTGCTCAACGCCACGTTGGCGCTGGCGGTGGGCGCGACGGTCATGACGCCGGACACGCCTCTGCTCTTTTTCATGGCCCTGCTTCTCTGGGCTGCAGGACGGCTGGTGCGGACCGGCGATCTACGCTGGTGGCTGCTGCTTGGCGTCAGTGCCGGGCTCGGGTTCGACAGTAAATACACCATGGTTCTGCCAGTTGCTGGTCTGGGTTTGTGGTGTCTGCTGTCCTCACAGCGACTGAAACAGCTTCTCACTCCCTGGCCCTGGCTGGGTGCGGCAATCGGCCTGTCTCTGACATTCCCAGTCGTCTGGTGGAACGCCACCCATGGCTGGGCCAGTTTTATTCGGCAGGGTGGTCGCACGGGCGACTGGCAACCCTCTCGTGCCCCCGGATATCTTGGGGAACTGCTCGGTGGCCAGATTGGATTGCTGACGCCGGGCATCTTCCTGCTCTCCGTGGTGGCAGTGATTGCTGCATTTCGTCGGCGCACAGATGTGGATCGTCTGCTGCTGTGCCTGATCTGTGTGCCAGCGGTGGTTTTCGTTCAGCATGCTTTGGGTGACCGGGTGCAGGCGAACTGGCCCGTTCTGATTTATCCGGCTCTGATGTGTCTGATCGTCCTGCAGGCGGACCGGCGTTGGAAAGTCGCTGCCGGTCTCGGTTACGTCCTCTGGGGTCTCCTGCTGTGTCAGACCACAACCGGATTTCTGCCGCTGAACAGGCATTTTGACGTTGCTTTGCGACAGGGTGGCGGCTGGCCGATTTTCGCCGAAAATGTTGCGCAACAGTCTGAGGGGGCGGCTTTCATTGCCTCTGATGAATACGCTCTTGCTTCTGAACTGGCTTTCCATCTGCCTGACCGCATTGTGCTGGGCGCCGAGCCGCGCTGGATGCTGTTTGATCTGCCGACATGGTCCTGCAGGACGGGCTGGGGGTTATTGATACGGAATGGACGAAGGTCCTTTCCACAGGGCAGCCCCTGGGCTTCCCTTGGAAAACCGGCAGGCATGATCGTGCGGTCTCGCGGAGGGCGCGAAGCGGAGCGATACAATCTTTACCGGATCGCTTGCCCCATCCCGGCTGTTCCTGCGGCGTGGTTACGGAAACTCCCGGCTGCATCGCACTAGCCAGACCGGCAAGACGACGACCTCACTCTTTTGTTAAGCGTGTTTTAAGCCCCTTCCGCCAGCATGGCCGGACGGTTGGAGAGGCAGATGCCACGTAAGAACGGGGACAACAAAGCGCGAATCATCGTCGTCAAACGCGGTGGTGGAGGCGGTGCAGGGCATCACGGTGGTGCCTGGAAGATCGCCTATGCAGATTTCGTGACCGCCATGATGGCGTTCTTTCTTGTGATGTGGCTGATCAACGCCACCACGGAACAGCGCCGTCGCGGCATCGCCAATTTCTTCAATCCCATGGCGACAACGGGTGACGCGGCTGCACAGACCCCAAGCGGTCCGGGGAAATCCTCCTCTGTCGTGCAGGGAGATGCAAGTGATGCAGGGCATGCGACCGGGGCGGATATGTCCGGAGAGCAGGCGGCCCAGCAGATGGAGATGTCCCAGAAAGTGCAGATTTCTCACGTCGAGAAAAACGCCATTCTTCCGCCCGGCATGGTCAGTGACGCCAAAAAAAGTAAAGAAGCTGAAGTGGGTGGAGTGGGGTCCGGCGTTTCCGTCATAGTCGGTAAGGAAACCTCCGGCGCGGGAAATGATGTTCGCACACGCGGTGTTTTCGCGGTGCCCAATCCGGCCTTCCCTGATCGCAGTATTGGTAAGGTCGTGTCGATCACGCCGGCTCTTCCCCGTATCGTGCCGGTAGGTGGTGAAAAGAACGGTGCGACCACGTCTCTTGGTGACGGCGGAAACGCCGCCGCCGAGAAGGAAGAGTCTGATCTTCAGCAGGACAGGAAGCAGATTGAGCAGGCGCTGGCACAGGATCCGGCTGCGGCCCAGTTAAAGTCGCAGATTTCGGTCGATGTGCTTCCGGTCGGGCTGCGTATCCAGCTCGCGGAGAGCAATCATAACCCCATGTTCGACACCGGATCGGCACGTCTGAACGAGCGGGCGACGCACCTGCTGCAACTGATCGCACCGTATCTGACGGCCATGCCGCAGAACTTGTCCGTCTACGGTTACACGGACGGTGCTCTGTACAAGAAAAAGGGCGCTTCAAACTGGACGTTGTCTGCGGCACGGGCAGATTCCGCCCGGGAAGTTCTGTCGGCGGCAGGTTTCCCCGAACAGCGGCTCGCTGAAGTCGTGGGGCGCGCTGCTCACGATCTGGCTGATCCGGATGACCCGGCCGCGGCTGTAAACCGGCGCGTGGTTCTCGTGTTGCACCGGGATCATGAAGTGAAATTGCCAGACGACGCATCTGCTCAGTCGGCAGACGGCGAACAGTCGCCTCCTGCTGCGGGTGCAGCAGCTCAGACGCCAAAAACACAGTGACGATTATACGGCGCGGTAAAATTATCCGGCCTTGAGACGAGGATAGACTAGATGTTGTTAATCGGTGGGCTGGTGTTTCTGCTGGTCTGTGTGTTCGGATCGTTTGCAGCATCGGGCGGCGCAATCGGACCGCTGATCAAGTCCATGCCATTCGAGCTGATCACGATTCTTGGGGCAGGCATCGGCACGTTCGCCATGGCCAATTCGATGTCGGACCTGAAGCATGTGCCGGGGGCTCTGAAGACGGCGATCAAGGGACCAGCTTTTGGTCGTCAGGATTATATTGATCTTCTGGGGTTACTGTTTTTCTTTGCGCGACTGGCCCAGACGCAGGGCGTCATGGCGCTTGAGTCCCATATCGAGTCACCTATGGAGAGCACGGCTTTCGCCGCCTATCCCAAAATTCGCGACAATGACCGAGTCCGTAATCTGATCTGCGATTATCTGCGCATGATCAGCATGAACATGGATGACGCCTTTCAGTTCGACGAAGTCATGTCCCGTGAACTGACGAAGAATCTCAAGGAAGACTCCCATGTGGCGCACGGTCTGCAGACACTCGCTGACGCCCTGCCTGCGCTGGGCATCGTTGCGGCCGTGCTCGGCGTCATCAAGACCATGGGTTCCATCAGCAAGCCGCCCGAGGTTCTCGGTGAAATGATTGCCGGTGCGCTTGTCGGTACCTTTCTCGGCGTGTTGCTGGCTTATGGTATGGTTGGTCCACTGGCTGGTCGTATCCAGAGTGTTGTGGAAGAAGACGCCCGTTATTATGACCTGATCCGGGCCGTGCTGGTCGCTTATCTGCAAGGGAACCCTGCGCAGGTCAGTGTCGAGATCGGCCGGAAAGACATACCAATGCATCTGATGCCGAGTTTCCAGGAGATCGATACCGCGATCAATGAACTCTCCATCGGATAGGACCGATGAACAGGGTTGGGACCGCGTGGCGCAAAACGAAAAGACTGACCGGAACGGAGACCTCGCCCGTTATGTGACACCGGGCGGCCTGCGTGTGATGCGGGATGAGCTCTCGCATCTCATGCGTGTTGAGAGACCTTCCGTTGTGGAAATCGTTTCTTGGGCTGCCGGAAACGGCGATCGTTCTGAAAACGGGGACTATATTTACGGCAAGAAGCGGCTGCGTGAGATTGATCGGCGTATCCGCTTTCTGACGAAGCGTGTGGAAACGGCCATTGAGGTGGATCCTGCGCAGCAGGCCCGGCGTGACCGGGTGTTTTTTGGCGCGACGGTGACATATGCCGATGAGGGTGACCGGGAAATAACAGTCACTATTGTCGGAGCGGATGAGGCGGTGTCTGAAAAACACGAAATCACCTTGCTGGCTCCGGTTTCGCGAGCGCTCCTCGGTCGCGCTGTCGGGGATGAGGTCACACTGCACACTCCGCGAGGTGCGGAGTTGATCGAAATCATATCCATCACATATCCACCGGCATCCTGACTCCGTAAGCGTTTTGTTTGCGAAGGGAAGTGCTTTAAGAGTTTTGCTCTGAAAAAGGAGTTTGGGCTGATGCGTTCTGGGCTTGATGTTGCTGTGCAGATGGACCCTCTCGAAGGGGTCGATATCAATGGTGATTCAACATTCGCCCTGATGCTGGAAGCTCAGGCCCGTGGGTATCGTCTGTTTGTCTATGGCGTGGAGTCTCTGGCGCTGCTGGAAGGGGGGCAGGGAACGAAGACCCGTCTGACTGCTTCCGTAAGACCTGTCACTGTGCGTCGCGAGAAAGGCAATCACGCGACATTCGGGGAAGCCGAGCGGATCGATCTGTCGCAGATGGACGTGATCCTCATGCGTCAGGATCCGCCATTTGACATGGCCTACATTACGGCGACCCATCTGCTTGAGCACGTTCACGGAGTCGGACCGGGCAAGGCGCTGGTGGTCAACGATCCGCGTTCTGTGCGTGACTCCCCTGAAAAGCTGCTTGTCACGCATTATCCTGAACTCATGCCGCCGACTCTGGTGACGTGGGATGTCGGCGAGATCCGCGCTTTCCGGCAGAAGTGGAAAGACATCATCGTCAAGCCGCTCTTCGGTAATGGCGGTAGCGGCGTTTTCCGCATTCGTGAGGACGACCAGAACCTCAACGCACTTCTTGAGATGCATTTTGCCCGTTCGCGGGAGCCTCTCATGATCCAGCGCTACGAAGCGGCTGTGCGGAAAGGCGACAAGCGGATCATTCTTGCGGACGGCAAGCCCATCGGCGCGATTAACCGCGTGCCTGCGGAAGGCGAGGCGCGGTCCAACATGCATGTAGGTGGTGTGGCGCAGCGTGTGGAGTTGACCCCGCGCGATATCGAAATCTGCGAGGCCATCGGACCGATGCTGAAAGAGCGCGGGCTGATCTTTGTGGGGATTGATGTGATCGGTGACTGGCTGACGGAAATCAACGTGACGTCACCGACGGGTCTTCAGGAACTGGAGCGATTTGACGGCATCAATCCCGCAGGACTGTTGTGGGATTGCATTGAGAGCCGCCTGTCCGCCTGATGGGCGGCGTATCCTGATCCAAAGGATTCTGTGTTCAGACGTAAAAACTGAGCACGGAAATACTTTGTAAAATATTGGATGGGAGAGCGGTATTCATGCTGCTCCGCGCAATGTTGAAGCGCGTGCTCGCCGGAACAAATCCGTCATAGGTCCAACAGACCTGCCTAGGGACGTCTGCTTCGTTATACAGACGATTGACGGAGCAAAAGACAGTAGAGTCTCAGGAGTTATTCTCTTCTTTGTCGGTTTTACGAAAGCGTTCCAGATCAAGTTTATTGTCGAGCCATCGGTAGATTGGGGTCTGCCAGTAAAATATGAGCATTATTGACCAGATCACTATTGAGGCGATGATAAGGAAAATATTCAACTCTTCTCTCCGGTAACGTCATGTATTGCCATCTGTTGAGCTGCAGCCTGCATGACACGTGCATAAACGTCTTTGGCACAATAACATTAAGAGAAAGAAGGCGCTGTAAAAAGGGTGTTGGAAACAATCCTGAACTGTGGCCGGAATCCGGAGACATATTTTTCTGTCGATGTGCGGCCGGACAGCATATGCAGAATACGGCGGCCACTCTGAGAAAAAATGCTTTTGTAAGGGGATGACAGGGGAGTGGAGCCCGACATCTTTCTTCCGTGGGCTTGGTCGTTTCCGTCTCGTGTGGCAATGTGCCGCGACAATACTGAGCACGACCGTGTTTTTACGATGCCCTGGTCGTGTCTCAATGTTCAACCATTGGGCAGCAGATAGGGCGTAATGAGCGAAGTTTTGCAGGATGTCCGCAGCGAAACGGCGGAAGGCGTCTCCCATATGGAGGAAAATCACGGGCCTCGTGTGGCGCTGGATGCTGATGCTGTCAGGGCCGCATATCGGCGTTGGGCCGGTGTCTATGACACCGTGTTCGGTGGTATTTCGGCCTTCGGGCGGAAAAGGGCTGTCGCGGCGGTAAATCGTTTGCCGGGCTCCCGCGTGCTGGAAGTCGGGGTCGGCACGGGTCTCGCTCTGCCGCATTACACGGCGAGCAAGCGGATCACCGGTATCGACCTTTCGTCCGATATGCTGGCCCGTGCGCGTGAACGCGTGCGTCGTGACCATCTCAGCAATGTTGACGCCCTGCTGGAGATGGATGCCGAGGACACGCGCTTCGCCGATGATTCGTTCGATATCGCCGTGGCGATGTTCGTGGCGTCGGTCGTGCCGCACCCCCGTAAGTTGCTGGCCGAACTGAAGCGCGTGGTTCGTCCGGGTGGATATATCCTGTTTGTGAATCACTTCCTCGCCCCGACCGGTGTGCGCGGCGTGATCGAACGCGGCATGGCCCGGGCGTCCCATTCCCTTGGGTGGCATCCTGATTTTGCCATGGAAGCCCTTCTTCCTCCGGAAGATCTGGCGCGTGCGCGGATTGAACCCGTTCCTCCCGCCGGACTGTTCACGCTGGTCACGCTCGAACACGAGGTGGCGACAGCAGAAGCGCCGAAGAGTCAGGAAAAAGTCGTCGCCTGACTGCGTGTCGCGCCGGAACTGGCGCGCGCTGCAAGCAGGTCTGCGTGCTGCCCGGCGGGTAACAGAGCGCTTTTGATTGACGGTGATTTCCGTTAGTCTGCTCGGGTTTGTAGCGTTGACGATTGGTCTGGCTGATCGTCACGAACCAAGACCAAAGCCCTGATGAACGAGAGACGTGGACGCTGATGGCCGTTGTGACTTCTGCCCAAACTCAAGCGGTCAGCCGTCGTAGCGGGCTGTCTCCCTATGCCGCCGCTGCCGGTTATCTGGCTCTGTCAGTGACGGTAGGCGGACTGGCCGGAGCGGTCGCGCTTGCCAGTCAGCTTCATGTTCTGCCTGCCGGGCTCGAAGCGAGGATGGCGGATTTTCACCCAAGCGCCATGCTGCTGTTTGTCGGTATTCCCGCTTTTCTCGGTGCCTTTGGTCGCCTCTTTCTCGCACGTGACCTGATGCCGGGCGGAGTGAGGGAGCTTCCTTTCCTTGATGGCGCTGCTCTCGCAGTCATGCTGATGGCCCTCCTGATGTTTCTGAGTGGAGCCTCGCAGGCTGATATGTTCGGCATGGGGCTGTGGAGCATTGGCGCCATCCTCATGTCCGCCTCCACGCTGGCGATCATTTGTGACTCGCGGGCTGGGGCAGGCATTGTTGCCCCCCGAGGGCAGGAGAGGGTGAGTGGGCTTGTGCCTTTCTCTCTTTTTGTCTGGACACAGCTTTGCGCCGCTCTGGGGCTTCTTCTTGCTGCGCCAGTGCTGGCGGCAGGAGCGACACGGGCGCTTCTCGGCGCTTCCGATGTCATGCCGCGCTTTGAAATGCCCGCAACCCTGATTGTGCTGGTTTCTGCGTTCGGTTTGGCTGCCAGAGTATTTGATGGGATTGCTCCGGTCGGACAGAAACTGAAGGCAGTTGCTGTTGCTGTTCTCGCTGTGGTTGCGATTGGCGGCCCGGCTGTGTGGGATCGTCTGGCGTTTGTGCATGCAGATCCTGCTTATGCGCAGAAAGTTGGGACATTTCTTGCTGCTGTTGCAGCGATTGCTTTTACCGGCATCTGGATTCGCGCTCTGTGGCGTCAGGCCGTGACGCTGCGAGTGGCCATTGATGTGCCGGTGTTGTGGGTTTCCGGCTTCTTTGTGTTGCTGGCTGCTGGCTGGATGGGCTCAGGCGTGCATACGGCGGTTCTGAATGGCGCCGTGTTCGTTCTGTTCGGCGGGTTCTACGCCTGGCTGAACGACCTGACGAAGGGACATTATTCCCGGAATTCCGCCAGAGTGCAGTTCGGTCTCATGTTCTTCGGTGTGCTGGTTTCCGACAGCAATACAGGACTGGGGCAGGCTCTCGGTGGCGCGGCAATGGCGGTTTCGCTTGGCGTGCTGGCTTTTGTGCTGCTGGACGTGCTGAGCGCAGGCCGAAAGGTTGCTGCGGGTGAGGTCGCCATGCAGGAGATTCGCCGATGAGCGGGGCAACTGCGGAAGTCCGCCCCGCTCGCGTTCGCTTTGACGCAGCGCGGGTCGGGACAAACGCGAAGGACTGGGTTCAGCTTCTCAAACCACGTGTGATCTCGCTTGTGGTGTTTACGGGGGCTGCCGGTCTTTACATGGCTCCGGGCCATATGAATCCCCTGATGGCGGCGATCAGCATCCTGTGCATCTGCCTCGCTTCCGGCGCGGCGGGCGCCATTAATATGTGGTACGATCGCGATATCGACATCATCATGCAGCGGACAGCGACACGCCCGATTCCGGGTGGGCGTATTCCTGCTGATGAAACGCTGGCTTATGGGCTGGGACTGTCGGTTTTCTCGGTGATCCTGATGTGGCTGGCGACGAATACGCTGGCAGCCGGAATTCTGGCGTTCTCCATCTTCTTCTATGCCGTGATCTATACGATGTGGCTGAAGCGTTCGACGCCGCAGAATATCGTCATTGGTGGCGCGGCAGGCGCCTTCCCGCCGATGATCGGCTGGGCTGCGGCGACCGGCTCGATGGATGTGATGCCGGTGGTGATGTTCTCCATCGTGTTCCTGTGGACGCCGCCGCACTTCTGGTCGCTCTCGCTCTATGCCTGCAAGGACTATGGGCGGGCGGGTATCCCCATGCTGCCAGTGGTGAAGGGAGCCCGCCATACACGCTGGAACATCCTTGCTTACACCATCATCCTGCTGGCGGTGTCGCTGGTGCCGTCCTTCATGCATCTGAGCGGGATGCTCTACACGGTGACTGCGCTGGCGCTGGGGCTTGGATTCATTGCCTGCGCTGTTCGCGTGCTGCTGGAGAAGCAGGATGCAAATGGCGTCAGCCTCAATGGAGACAGGGCCGCGCGGATTTCGTTCCGTTTCTCGCTGGCTTATCTATTTCTGCTGTTCTGTGGTCTGCTGGCTGACCACGCCCTGACATGGTGGATGTCATGATGACCGTGCCGACCGATCTGACTGAAGTTGAGCAGACTGAACTGCTCCGCCGCCAGCGTGGCCGGGTGATCAGCCTTGTCGGCTTTACGCTGGCGATGGTGCTGGTGGTCTATGTAGTGGCGCTGATCCGCCTGTAAAAACCAGTCAGGCGGCTGAGGCTGACCGTCTTTTTTGAATAAATCGGGATCAAAGGGACTGCGTCCCTCTGTAGGGGCGGGGCAGAGCCCCGCAGCAGAATTCGCTTCCTGCCGTTCCCTTAACCCGCTCTCACCAGCTCATACAGACCGATTGCCGCCGCCACGGAGACGTTGAGGCTTTCCATCGTGCCCGGCATGTGGAGACCCGCGATTTCGTCGCAGTTCTCGCGGGTGAGACGACGTAATCCATCACCTTCCGAGCCAAGCACCAGAGCGGCGCGACGGCCTTGCAGACTGCTGCCTTCAAGACGTCCACCCCCCGCATCAAGTCCGACAACCCAGCAGTCATTCTGCTTCAGGGTTTCCAGACAGCGGGCAAGATTGACCACCCGTACCAACGGCACAACTTCAAGAGCGCCTGAGGCGGCTTTGGCCAGAGCCGCGCCTTCTTCAGGTGCGTTACGATCCTGCATCACAACGCAGGATGCGCCGAAAGCGGCTGCTGAACGCAGAATCGCGCCGACATTGCGGGGATCTGTCACCTGATCGAGCACGAGGACCGGTCCCGGACGTTCAAGTGCATCCTCGATGGCGACGGCTTCCAGCGGCTCAACCAGCACGGCGACGCCCTGATGCACGGCCTCTGCGCCAAGGAGCGCGGTGAAGCGGGCCTTGTCGCCACGTTCCACATAAGAGGGCAGGGGCACCGACAGACGCCGCGTGAAATCCTCCTGCGCTTCGGCGGAGAGCAGAACACGCTGAACCGTGCGGTGGGGATTTTCCAGCGCAGCCTGACAGGCGTGCACGCCCGCGATCCAGTAGGGGCCGCCGGGCTTCTGTCTGTTTCTGCCGTGATGGCGTGGGCCGCCGCGACGGGCTTCCCCATGATCACGGGAATCGGACTGTGGCTGTCGGGATGAGTGAGGGGAGGTCTGTCGAGGTGTGCGCATGAGGGCTGCTATACGACGGGTTGCGTGCCGCCGTCATCAGGTCTGACGACAGGAATGAAAGAGAAACTGCCAAACCGGTTGACAGGCAGCGTGAACACCCTTAATTCCTCGGCCCAACGGAAGGGTGCCCGAGTGGCTAAAGGGGGCGGACTGTAAATCCGCTGGCGTACGCCTACGTTGGTTCGAATCCAACTCCTTCCACCATTTTTTTGAAATATTTTGAGTTTTTCAGCTGTCTGTCTGATGGCGGAACGATGCTGTTCAGCTTGTGGGCTTATATGTCTGCAACATTGCGTGGTGTGATCTCACAAAAAACGGGATCAAAAAGGACCGTGTCCCTTTTATGAGGATCGGGAAAAGTTCCACGAAGCACGCGCAACCTTCCCCGAACACCGCCGCCCATCAGATCATCAGGCCGCGAAGGAAAACTTCTTCGCCAGAGCGGACAGTTTATGACGGCGCAGTTCTGAACGCGCTTTTGCGCCGGCTTCCATGTAATTGAGCTGGATCGTATAACGCGGACCCACATACTGCCGATGACCGTGCCAGGTCGTCGGACCATTGGGGAAGACGAGCAGCGTGCCGTTCACCGGCGGCACTTCCACAGCGAAATCTTCGACATCGTCAGGGCCGTTCAGCAGGCGCAGACAGCCTTCCTGACGTTCGAACGCCGCTGATGGCGGGTTGAGATAGAGAAGAACCGTCACGCGCTTGGCGGTGGAATCGCAGTGAATGCGACCATCTTTCTCCCGTGTGCGTCCACGGATGGTCAGCATGGTGGGCGCGTCGTCGAGATCAAGGCTGAACTTCCGGGCAATGATCTTTCGCAGTTCCGGACCTTCAAGCTGCGTGATGAGATTCTGCATGAGCGGCGTCAACGTCAGGGCTTCAGGAGGGAAGGAGCCTCCCGAAGCGATCTGCGGCAGGGATGTCTGAAGGGCGGCCAGTTCATCCTGCGGAATGAAATGCTCAACGGCCACATGCGGAAAGGGAGTCTTTTCGACCGGCTTGGCCGTCAGGGCGGCAAAATCAAGATTCAGGGCGGCGACAGTCATGATCCGGGACTCCTTGACCTCGTCATGTCGGAAGAGGTCGGGTTCTGTCTTTGTGAATGATGCATCATATGTCTGCGCCATCAGCATGTCACATGGACGTGTCCTCTTTTATCCCGCGATGCGATGACAGGATTAAAAATCATCACCCGATGCGGTGTAGTCTGCGGGAAGCAGTGATTTGTTAACCTTTCTGCCGGATGGTGCCGGAAAATATCATCGCATCAGGCAGGATATGGACAGGCGGCCAAAGAGACTGAAAGCGGCGCTCGGGCGAGCCTTTCTGCAGGCCGGATGGCTGACCCGTGGGCGGGCGCTGGCTTACTGCCGCATTCTCGGTTTCTACGGATGGGGGCTGTTTCTTTCCATCATCGTGATTTCTCACTGGGGCACCGATTTCGAGGGACAGCCGATCTGCGCCGATTTTGTCAGCTTCTGGGCGGCCTCCCGACAGGTGCTGGATGGGCATCTGGCTGACGTATATGACAGAGCAAAGCACCATCTGGTCGAGCTTTCCGCGTTTCCCGGTCTCTCCTTCGGGAACTTTGCTTTCTACTATCCCCCGACCTTTCTTCTGGTCTGCGTGCCGCTCGCGCTGGCGCCCTATCGTCTTTCCGTCGCGCTGTTTCTGATCCTGACCGGAACGGCGTTTGTGCGCGCGCTGCGTCGACTGCTGCCACAGCGTTGGGCGCTTCTGCCCATTCTGGCCTTTCCGGGGCTCGTGGTCGGAGTGGCGAATGGACAGAACGGCCTTCTTACCGGTTCATTGTTTGGCTGGGCCATGGTGCTGCTGGCGGAGCGCCCTTTTGTGGCGGGGCTGTGCCTTGGTGGGCTGGTGATCAAGCCGCAACTTCTGGTGGCGGCGCCTGTCGTCCTGCTGTGGGCCCGGCGCTGGCGGGCCGTTGCCGGAGGAATATGCTCCGGTCTGGGCCTGATAGCGGCGTCATGGTTCGTTTTTGGCGCTACCAGTTGGGATGGTTTCCTGCATATGAGCCACGAGGCTCAGGGGGCATTCTCGCACGGCTATGTCCAGTCATGGAAAATGCAGAGTGTCTTTGCCGCCGCGCATCTGCTGCATGCGCCTGCATGGCTGGCTTATGGTGCGCAGATAACGGCGGCGGCATTCGCTCTCAGTCTTGCCGGGTGGCTGGCGGCGCGTCTGCGCAGGCGTGCTAATGATCTTGGTGAGGGGATGACTGCATCCGGGCAGGTGGCGGTGATGATCGCCGCGATGCCATTCTGCTCACCGTTCCTTCTGGATTATGATCTCGCCTGTCTGGCGTTTCCTATGGGATGGCTGCTGTTGCAGGCCCAGCGGACCGGTTGGTGGTCCGGTGAGAAATTCGTCCTCTTCCTGGCTTATATCTATCTGCTGGGGGCAAGGCTGTTTGCTGAACTGACGCATGTCGGTCCAACCCCCTTCATCTGTGCGGCTCTGCTATTTGTGCTGGCGCGTCGCATCGCGCCGGACATGTGGTTGCATCTCAAGCAGATTGTCGTGTCGAAGAAGGCGGGCTGGTTCAGCCGGAGACAGCCTGATGCTGCGCCTGTGGCCACGCGGAACAATGGTGGCGTTCAGGCCTGACGGTTTTCCAGCAGGCTGCGTCGGATACTGCGGCCGCGTTCGATGCGGTCCACGATGTAATCGGAATCGCCCCAGCGGATTGCCCGGGCCATGGCCTGAGCGTCTTCCAGAAAGCGCGACAGCATCTCCAGAATGGCTTCGCGGTTGGACAGGAAGATGTCCCGCCACATGATGGGGTCTGAGGCGGCGATTCGCGTGAAGTCGCGGAAGCCGCTGGCTGCGAACTCCAGCACTTCGGAGCGGGTTTCATCGGCCAGATCATCCGCTGTGCCACAGATGGTGAAGGCCAGCAGATGCGGCAGATGGCTGACGATGGCGCACACCCGGTCATGATGTTCCGGCGCCATATCCCGCGTGCGGGCGCCGCAGAGCTGCCAGAGGGTCCTGACCGCTTCCACACTGTCCGATGGCGCGCTGTCTGGCAGCGGTGTCAGCAGGCACCAGCGATTATCAAACAGCGTGGCGAAACCGGCATCCGGGCCGGAATATTCAGTGCCGGCCATCGGGTGCGCCGGAACATAGGGGATGTCCGGGCGGAGGAAGGGGCGGATGGCTTCGATGACCGCCACCTTGGTCGAGCCGGTGTCCGTCAGTATTGCACCGGGTTTCATCGCGGGTATGACTGTGGCGGCGACTTCTCCCATCGCGCCGACCGGGACGCAGAGCATGACGCAGTCGGCATCGGCGACAGCGGCAGCCGCATCGCCCGTGACCTCGTCGGCAATGCCGAGTTCGCGCACGCGCTCACGAAACGCCGGGTTGATGTCCACGGCCACCAGTCGTCGGGCAATTGTCCTGTCGCGTCGGGCGCGATGCAGCACGGAAGCGCCAATAAGGCCGGGACCGATGACGACCAGCGTGTCGAACAGGGGAACAGGCGCATCGGAAGAATCGGTCACAGGCATCATCCTTCCGTCGTGTCTGTCAGGGCGTCGGGCAGCCGGTCCGGCAGAGTGCGTGTCTTGGTTTGCGCCGTGCGGGTTTTCAGCGCCCGCATCTCCGAAAACTGCCACCATACCAGCATGGGGATGCCGATGCTGATTTCCCGACCACGACGTAGCAGGGACAAGGCGAGGCAGAGGGAGGCGTCCAGTCCGAAAGCGTGGCCCAGCGTCATGTAAGCGCCTTCCTGCACGCCGAGCGCGGCGGGAACGAGGAAGGAGGCCGACATGAGGCCGCAGGTGACACCTTCAATGGCGATGGCGTCCGGGAAGCTCAACGACGCACCCATCAGGTAAACGGTGAGCCAGAGAACGCCTGCGCTACAGATCCATCCGACCAGATGAATAGCGGCGGAGGCGGAAATCCGGCCGGGGCGCGACCAGGCCCGCTCCATCCAGTCCTGCAAGGTTCCAGCGCCGTCCATGACCGTCGTCTGCCACTGGCCGGCGATATGCTTGCCGAGCAGGCGCACCGTGCGTTTCACCGCCATTCCGCCGCGCTGCTGGGTCCAGATGAAGCCTGTAGCGCCCGCCGTGAGGAGAAGAGCGCCGATGATCACTGGTTTGACCAGCGGATTGGATGCGCTGCCGACGGCCAGAAGCGTCACGGCCAGCAGGATGAAGACGATCTGCCCCAGCACTTCCGTCGTGATGTCGACCACATTGGCGCAGGCGGCTTCCGGCCATTCGATGGAAGATGTTTCCACGGCGTGATGACGGCTGGTGGCGCGGATCCCGAGCACGATGCCTCCCAGCTGGGAAAAGGGGAGACAGGTCGAGGCGGCGTCCCGGATCATGCGGGCGACCATCAGGTGCCTGTAGGTCATGGAAGGGAACGCCGCATACCACGCGCAGCCGAGAACGGCGTCCACGGCCAGTTGCGCAAGAATCGTCAGGAGGAAGCCCGCGATGCCGATCCGGGAGACAGCCGCCACGACTGAGTCGAAGCCATTCCACGCCATGGCGGCGGTGATCGCGGCGAGACCGAGAAGGGTGAGAAGGATGGTAAGTTTTTTCAAGAGTATCAGACCATCCGTCGGTTGTAGCTCATGGCTTCGGCCGGACGCGAGGCGAATCTGTCCGGAAAAGATCGAAATAGGAGGTCCGGCACGGCATGTGCGACCCTTCTCCAAAACAGGGCGAAGTCCTTACACCACCCAGCCGGGATACGCCAGTGTGGCAGGGTTGCGGGCTTTTATCGTGTCCCTCTGGCCTAAACCATATTCCTCAGGATAAAGCAGAATGACATATTTTGACCATGATGCCTGAGGGGAAAAGGATTTCATGACCGCGCCAACTCTTGTGACAGGTGCTACCGGTTTCGTGGGCTCCGCTGTGGCTCGCGTGCTTCTGGCGCGTGGTCATGCCCTGCGTCTGATGGTCCGCGCCGGGAGCGACCGTCGCAATATCGCCGATATGCCGGCCGAACTCGTGGAAGGCGATCTGTCCACGCCCTCCAGTTTCGCCAAGGCGGTCGAAGGGTGTCGGTATGTGTTTCATGTCGCGGCGGACTACCGTCTGTGGGTGCCCGATCCAGCTCCGATGATGGCGGCGAATGTCGAGGGCACCCGTCTGCTCATGCAGGCTGCGCAGGCGGCCGGCGTGGAAAAGGTCGTTTACTGTTCTTCCGTCGCAGCGCTGGGTCTGATCGGTGACGGCACGATTTCGACGGAAGAGACGCCCGTCAACGAGCACTCTGTCATAGGCATTTACAAGAAATCGAAATATCGCGCCGAGCAGGAAGTGCTCCGCATGGTGCGGGATCAGGGACTGCAGGCCATTATCGTCAATCCGTCCACGCCTGTCGGCCCCCGCGACATCCGGCCGACGCCCACGGGTCAGATGATTCTCGACTGTGCTGCGGGCCGGATGCCCGCTTACGTCGATACAGGCGTGAACATCGTGCATGTCGATGACGTGGCGGAAGGTCATGCGCTCGCTCTGGAGCGGGGCGTCGTCGGTGAGAAATATATCCTTGGCGGCCAGAACTACCTGCTGGGCGACCTGTTCCGCATGGTTGCCGAAATCGCGCATGTGAAGCCGCCGAGGATTGTGCTGCCTCAGGAGGTGATCTGGCCGGTGGCGATCGCTTCGGAGTGGCTGTCCCGCAAATTCGGTATCGAACCCCGTGTGACGCGGGAGATGCTGGCGATGTCGCGGAAAAAGATGTTCTTCTCCTCGGACAAGGCCATTCATGAGCTCGGCTACGCGCCTCGTCCGGCGTATGACGCCGTCAAGGACGCGATAGACTGGTTCCGTCAGGCTGGTATGCTGAAATAAGAGCGGGGACGTATGCTGGTTTATCTCGCCGCTCTCTCGGCGCTGATCTGGGCCGCCCTGCTCGGCTTTCATGGACGATTCTGGCAGTCGGGGCCCATTCTGCGTCCCGGCAGGGAGCATAAGACGCTGCCTCCCGTCAGTGTGGTTGTCCCAGCACGGGACGAGGCCGAATCCATCAAAATCTGCCTCTCATCCCTTCTGACGCAGGATTACGCGGGACAGTATCGTATTGTGCTGACCGACGATCGCAGTGCTGACGGCACGGGCGATCTGGCGCGTTCGCTGCCGGACCCACAAGGTAAACTGACGGTTCTGAACGGGCAGCATCGTCCCGATGAAGCCTGGAGCGGCAAGCTCTGGGCCGTCGAACAGGGAGTGGCGCATGTCCGGGCGGAATGTCCCGAAGATGAGGGCTACATCCTTCTGACGGACGCCGATATTGAGCACGACCCGGCTCATGTCTCCACGCTGGTTGAAAAAGCCGAGCGTGAAGGGCTCGATATGGTGTCCGAGATGGTGGAGCTGAACTGTGTCAGTTCCGCCGAAAAGGCGCTGGTCCCTGCCTTCGTGTTCTTTTTCGCGCTGCTTTATCCTTTCGCCAAAGTGGCTAATCCCAAAAGCCGGACGGCGGCTGCGGCGGGCGGCACGATCCTGATTCGTCGTTCCGCGCTGTCCCGCATTGGCGGTATTGCTGCCCTGCGTGGTGCTCTGATCGATGACTGCACGCTGGCGGCGCACGTCAAGCGTTCGGGTGGACGAATCTATCTTGGGCATTCCTGTCTGGCGCGTTCGATCCGGCCCTATCCGCATCCACGCGATATCTGGCGCATGATCGCCCGCACGGCTTACGTCCAGCTGCATTATTCCCCGCTGTTTCTTGTCGGAACCGTGCTCGGGATGCTGCTTGTCTGGATTCTTCCCGTCTTTCTGGCGCTGTTTGGAAAAGGACAGGCTCGCAAGCTGGCGGCGCTGGCGTGGATGGCGTCGATGGCGTCCTACGTGCCGACCTTGCGACGTTTCCGCATGTCGCCCTTCTGGGCGCTGCTGCTGCCAATCGTTGCGATTTTCTATACGGCTGCGACGGTCGGATCGGCAGTGGATCACCATCGCGGTCGCGGAGTGAGATGGAAAAATCGGGCTTATACCGAAGCCACACACGCCGGATGATTCTGGCAGGCTGAATCTCTTCGCTTGAGAGGTTTGCCCCATGCTCACCGAAGGCTGTCCGCATTCAGAGATGCCCTGACCGTCCCTCAAGAGCCTGAAGCGCCTGTTGCGTCGCTTCGGTCAGAGGTGCGGGCAGGGCGGAGAGGTCGAACCACCCCATTTCAGCCAGCGCGTCGGGCTCACGGATGGCGGGTTCGCCGATGAAGGTCTCCACGAGAAAAACCGGCGCGACCCAGTGCTGCCCACCGGCCCGGTCAATCTGATCCACGACGCAGAGCAGTTCGGGCGCTTTGATCTGGATGCCCAGCTCCTCGTCGATTTCACGCGATGCTGTGTCGGCAACTTTCTCATAAGGATCGACCTTGCCACCGGGCAGTCCCCAGTGTCCTTCTCCGGGGTTGCGCTTTCTTTTAACGAGAAGGAGTTGGTCGTTATGGAAGATTGCGACGCCGCAGCCGACGCGAGGCAGGGAGATGTTGGTCATGGTGCAAGGCTCCTGTAGCTGTTCCTGCCGGATGCCCCGGTTGGTTGTCTGCTTCCGTCCGACGGAAGTAACGTGGTGGTAAGTGTAGGCAGCAGCCTTCGGAGCGTGTAAACCACCCCGCCATGTTTCCGGATTCCTCACAAGCCGCGCAGGCGGAGCCAGCCTTTCTGTCAGACAGTCTGTCAGTTGAAGACGTACGGGCTGCGGTTGCCCGCGACAAAATCGACCCGTGGCGCGCTCCTGATGTCTCCTCCGGCAAGGGGCAGTCAGACGAGAATTTCCCGGTCGGCTCGGTGCTGTTTGCGCGCGCCATGCGCAATCATGTGCATGCATATTATGATTTCGCCCGGTTCAGCGATGATGTGACGGACAGCGATCAGCTGACGCCCAAGGAAAAAGTGGCGCGTCTGGATGCGATGGAAGACATCGTGCATGGACGTGCGCAGGCGCCTGATCGCAAGGATGCCCGCTCCGCTGCGCGCGTGCGGGAGATGCTGCTGCGCACGGGATTACCGTTCGAGGTTGCAACCGATCTGCTGGTTGCTTTCCGGGAGGATGCGGTCAAAGCACGCTACGCGTCTCAGGCTGAGCTCGACCGTTATTGCCATTACTCTGCGAATCCGGTCGGACGGTTTCTGCTGGGCCTGCATGGCGAAAGCGAAAAAACTTTTCCGGCGTCCGATGCGCTCTGCACATCGTTGCAGATTCTTAACCATCTTCAGGATTGTCAGAACGACCTTCGCGTTCTGAAGCGGAGCTATGTGCCCGTGGACCTTCTTGCGGCGCAGGGGCTCGGTGTAGAGGCTGTTCTGGAAAACACGACCTCCCCGTCATTGCGTCGCGTTTTCGACATATTGCTCGACGAGACAGATCGCCTGAACGGGGTGGCTCTTGGGCTGCTGCGTCAGGTAAGGGATCGTCGGATGCGGATGTATTGCGGCGCTGTCGTAAGACTGGCGCATCTGCTGGCGGCCCGTCTACGCGCCGGAGATCCGCTGGCGGAGCGGGTGGCGCTGACGAAAGCGGATTTCGCACGGGCGGCAGTTGCGGCCCTGGGAAGCTGGAAGAACTGACATGCCTGCCGGAAGACGGGTCCGGGGGCAGGACTGACAAGACGGGGGGTGTTTGCTCCCGCTGGACTATTGGGCGGTACGGAACCGTCCGGGAAAGGATGCCATGACTGACGTACTCGGAACGCATGACGAACCCACGCCGCTCGGCTGTGACCCGACCGATCTTGCGCGCGTCGAGGCGATCGTGCGGCAGGCGGGAACGTCATTCGCCGCGGGGATGCGCATTCTGCCGCCTTATCGTCGCTATGGCATGTATGCGATCTATGCGTTCTGCCGGATGGTGGACGATATCGCGGATGGTGATGTGCCGTCCCTGAGCGGGCCGGAGCACGCAAAGGAGCGGGAAGCGCGCCTCAATGAATGGCGTGAGCGTATTGGCCGCCTTTACGACGACAAGCCTCAGGATGCGCTGGACCGGGTGCTGCATGCCTCCATCCGCTTCTTCTCGCTGAAACAGAAAGATTTTGACGACGTGATCGACGGCATGATCATGGACGCCACAGGGCCGATCGTGGCTCCGACCGAAGAAACGCTGGATCTTTACTGTGATCGCGTGGCTTCTGCTGTCGGGCGTCTGTCCGTGCATGTGTTCGGCGACAGTTCGAAACACGCCGAGCGGGTGGCCTATCACCTTGGCCGTGCGCTCCAGTTGACCAACATCCTGCGCGACGTGGCGGAGGATGCGCGGATCGGTCGCCTGTATCTGCCGAAGGAACTGCTGGCCCGTTTTGATGTGCCTGCTGACCCGCAGAAAGCACTGTCAGTTCCCGGTCTGGCCGGTGTGATGCAGATTTTGTCAGTCCGGGCGCAGGATCACTTCCGTCAGGCTTTCCGGGCTATGAAGAAATGTGACCGCAAGGCGATGGTGCCGGCCCGCATGATGGGTGGCTGCTATCTGTCGATCCTGAACGCGCTGACGAAGCGGGGATGGGCGCATGTCCGCACGCCGCTGGCGGTCTCCAAGGTCAGCAAGGCGGTCGGCGTCGTGCAGGCTTTCGCGGCCTGATCAGGGATGGCGCGTCGGGTTCATATCGTCGGTGGTGGTCTGTCCGGACTTTCGGCAGCCGTGGAGGTCGCGGGCAGCGGCCAGCATGTCATTGTGCATGAGGCCGGTCCGGCCTGCGGTGGCCGGGCGCGTTCCTATGAAGACAGGAAGCTCGGCTGTCGGATCGATAACGGCAACCATCTGCTGCTGACGGCGAACGAGGCGGTTTTCCGCTATATGGGGCTGATCGGCGCGCTGAACACGTTGCAGGGACCGGACGAGCCGATTTTTCCGTTTGTCGATCTCCAGAAGCCCTGCGTATGGACGCTGGATCTCTCCATGGGCCGCGTGCCGTGGTGGGTGTTCAGTCCGACCCGCCGTGTGCCGGGCATGCGGCTCAGTGAACTGCTCAGTCTGAAGCGCCTGATTGACGCGCAGCCAAATCAGGTTGTGTCGGACTGCCTGCTGCCGGGTGAATTCTCACGTCGCCTGCTCGATCCGTTCTCTATCGCTGCCCTGAACACTCCGAGCAACGAGGCCAGTGCGGCTTTGCTCGGTCATGTGATCAGTGAATCGCTGGCCAGGGGGGGGCGCGCCTGCCTGCCGCGTTTCCCGAAGATCGGTTTGTCCGAGAGTCTGGTGGACCCGGCTCTGGCGCATCTTTCCATTCTGAAAGCCGAAGTCCGTACGGGCCGCCGCGTCACCGGTCTGGAAACCACGAACGGTCGTGTCACGGCGCTGGTCTTCCCTGACGAACGAATCGATATCGGCGAGGACGACGCTGTCATTCTGGCCGTGACCGCGCCAGTTGCTGCCGGACTGCTGAAGGATGTGCTGCCTGCTCTGGTGGTGCCGGACGAGTTTGAAGGCATTTTCAACGCACATTTCCGTCTTGAGCGCCCTCCGGCGCCGGTGGGTGCTTTTGCGAAGACCCGTTTTGTCGGTGTCGTGGGCGCCGTAACGGAATGGATTTTCCTCAAGGATGACATTCTCTCGGTTACGGTCAGTGCGGCGAACCGTTATGCCGACCGTGATCCCGAGGATCTTGGACGGCAGATCTGGCAGGAGGTGCGTCAGGCGATGGACGGACTTCTGGCAGGTCCGCTTCCCGTCGAACCACCTTTGCAGAGACTGGTGTGGGAGAAGCGTGCAACCTTCGCCGCGACGCCCTCGCAGTTGCGGAAGAGGCCCGGTGCTGCGACAGGTCTTGTCAATCTGGCGCTGGCCGGGGACTGGACGGCGACGGGTTTGCCCGCCACCATCGACGGTTCCATTCGTTCCGGCGTCGCCGCCGTGAAGGCGCTTGGGCTTCGCGGTCCCATGTCTGACTGATGGGATCTGACTGATTTTGATTCGGGTTTCACGGTAAGGCCGTGGATTGCGTTAATGATTGACACGATTTCTGAAGAGACGTGTTTCTACTGGGGGAATGACTGCAGGCCATGCTGGACGATGTAACGAACTCTGCCACTACCGAGAACACAGGGTCGGCCTTCAGCGAACTGACCTCCAGTGAACTGGATCGTGTGGTCGAGCGTGCTCATGCGGCACTCGGTGGCAAGCAGAATGACGACGGTCACTGGGTTTTCGAACTGGAAGCCGATGCGACCATTCCGGCGGAATATGTCCTGCTTGAGCACTTCCTCGACCGGATCGACCAGCCTCTGGAAGACAAGATCGGCGTCTATCTGCGCCGTATTCAGGGCGAGCACGGCGGCTGGCCGCTCTACCATGACGGCGATTTCAACATCTCCGCGACGGTGAAAGCCTATTACGCGCTGAAGTGCATCGGTGACGACATCAATGCGCCGCACATGCAGCGCGCCCGTCAGGCGGTTCTCGATCATGGCGGCGCTGAACGCACCAACGTCTTCACACGTTTCCAGCTGGCGCTGTTCGGAGAAGTTCCCTGGCACGGTACGCCGGTCATGCCGGTTGAACTGATGCTGCTGCCGCGCTCGGCGTTTTTCTCTGTCTGGAACATGTCCTACTGGTCACGCACTGTGATCGCCCCGTTGCTGGTGCTGGCGGCGCTGCGTCCTGTCGCGGTCAATCCGCGTGGCGTGCATGTGCAGGAACTGTTCGTCACACCACCGGATCAGGTGAAAGACTGGATCAGGGGACCTTATCGTTCCAGGTGGGGTCATGCCTTCAAGGTGCTGGATCAGGTTCTGCGTCCGGTGGTGAAGCTGATCCCGCAGAAAGTGCATGAGAAGGCCATCAAGGCGTCGGTGGACTTTATCGAGCCACGTCTGAACGGCATTGATGGTCTCGGCGCCATTTATCCTGCGATGGCCAATACGGTGATGATGTATCGCGCCATGGGCGTGCCGGACAGCGATCCACGGGCCAATACGGCGTGGGAGTCGGTCCGGGCGCTTCTGGTCGATCATGGTGATGAAGTGTACTGCCAGCCCTGCGTGTCGCCCATCTGGGATACCGGTCTTGCTGGTCATGCCATGATGGAAGCGGGCAGTGGCTCCGACCCGATCGCCCGGAAGGAAACGGAAGAGAAGATGGCGAAGGCGGCTGAATGGCTGCGTGACCGCCAGATTCTGGATGTGAAGGGTGACTGGGCGATCAACCGGCCTGACCTTGAGCCGGGTGGCTGGGCCTTCCAGTATCGCAATGACTATTATCCGGATGTGGACGATACAGCGGTTGTCGGCATGCTGCTGCATCGCCAGAACGACCCGGCCAATGATGAAGCGATTGAGCGCGCCCGCAAGTGGATTGTGGGGATGCAGAGCACCAATGGCGGCTGGGGCGCATTCGATGTCGATAATGACAAGGAACTGCTGAACCACATTCCGTTCTCGGATCACGGCGCGCTTCTTGATCCGCCGACAGCCGACGTGACGGCGCGCTGTGTGTCTTTCCTTGCGCAGCTTGGTCACGCTGAGGATCGTCCGGTGATTGAGCGCGCTCTGGAATATCTGCGCGGCGATCAGGAAAAGGATGGTTCCTGGTTTGGTCGGTGGGGCACCAATTACATTTATGGCACATGGTCTGTCCTGTGCGCGCTGAACGCGGCCGGTGTTTCCCATGATGATCCGATGGTGGTGCGCGCCGTGGAATGGCTCCGTTCCGTCCAGCGTCCTGATGGTGGCTGGGGCGAAGGGTGTGAGAGCTACGAAGACGGCCCTCGTGGCCAGTACAAGGAAAGCCTTCCGTCCCAGACGGCGTGGGCGGTGCTGGGTATGATGGCGGTTGGTCGTCGTGATGATCCGGCCGTGGTGCGCGGAATCGCGTGGCTGTCAAAACAGCAGGGTGAAAATGGCGAGTGGGAAGAGGATCCCTACAACGCCGTTGGTTTCCCCAAGGTGTTCTATCTCAAGTATCACGGTTACAGGCAGTTCTTCCCGCTTCTGGCCGTGTCACGTTACCGGAATCTCAAGAGCAGCAACTCCGGTGAAGTGAGCTACGGTTTCTGAGCCATGAACAAGAGCCTTCTTTCTCCTGCCGATATCGGATTTCTTGTGGGACTGAAGGCTGAGGCCTCTCTTCTGCGACAGTTCTTTCCCGGATCGCCGGTCGCGATCAGCGGGGCCACACGGGAGGGCGCACAGAAAGGCGCCGCACGACTGATTGCTTCCGGCGTGCCTTCTGTCGTGTCGTTCGGCCTGGCGGCGGGACTGGATCCCGCGCTCAGGCCCGGCACGATTCTTGTGCCGGACGCAGTAGTGAAAGACGGAAAACTTTATCCCTGTTCACCGACTGTGCGGCGTCGTCTTGGGGCGGATGGAAGCTCCGGCGTGGTGGCGGGTGCGCTGCTGCACAGTGATGTCGTCGTACTGACTGCCGAAGAAAAGCAGCGTCTGGCCATGGAAAGCGGCTGCTGTGCTCTTGATATGGAGAGCGGCTTTCTGGCGGCGGCGGCGCAGGCCGTGAAACGGCCTTTCGGTGTGCTGCGTGTGGTGTGTGATCCGGCTGACCGGACGCTGCCTCCTGCTGCGGGCATTGCGCTTTCTCCGGATGGTGGTCTGGGTGCGGGCGCTCTGATGTCATCGCTGCTGCGTAATCCTCTCCAGATTGGCAGTCTGATCCGTCTTGGAAGTGATGCTTCCCGGGCCCGTCACGCCATGCAGCGTTTTCTGGAAGTTAAGGCTTCTGCCCTATCATCGTAATGCTGCAGAAGACGGGACGTCTGCGAGGTAGTCGGGAATTATGCCTGAATACACCTTGTAGCCGTGGCGTTTCTGGCCTCTTCCAGAGTGTTCTGCATGAAGAGTGTGTTTTGAATTGGTATGTTCTGAAGGAGGGGTGTTTTTAATATGCCTTCCGGACAGTGCTTTATCCTAGGGTGTGCTTTTTGGCGCAGACCAGGGAAACGAGGATTTTCATGAAAGCTCCCTTGCCGACTTCCCGTCAGATTACACAGTTTATTGGTTATTTTGATCATCTGGATGGTCTGGAAGTAAAAGGCTGGGCCTGCAATCTGGCCGCGCCGCGTGTACCTGCCACGCTCCATGTCATCGTTGACGGACAGGAAATCGGGTCACTGGCCTGCGATCTGCCCCGTCCGGATGTGCAGGAAAATATCGGGGTCATGACGCCCAATCTGGGTTTTTCCTTCAGACTTCCGGATTCCCTTGCTGATGGCAAAGAACATCGGATCGGTCTGCGGTTTCCGAACCGGTCCGTCGTACCCTGTCTGGTGACAGATGACGGCTCGATCAAACAGGAAGATATCACAGTCGTTTTTCAACCGCAGTTCAATTACGAATCCTGCGTGGATGGTTTCACGCGTGGCGCGCTGCGTGGATGGGTGCAGCGTATCAATACGGCGGACGGCACCCGGGAAGGCCAGTGTGAGGTCGCTGTCTTTATGGACGGTGCACCTTTCGCCCGTATTCGCGCGGACCGTTTCAGGGGCGATGTTGCGGCCGCTGTCGGCGGCGACGCCAATTGCGGCTTCGAACTGGTTATTCCGAAACATCGGCGTCAGACAGGCACGAGAACAATCCGTTTTCTGGCTGTGCCGGGTGATGTGGAACTGATGGGCAGCCCTGTCACCACGTCGCTGGTCGACAACAAGCTGGAAGAACATCTGCTCGGCGTCAGTGAGACCATTGCGAGACTGCACCGTGAGATCTCTTCCCTGCGTGCGACGGTAAGCAACCTGCTGCCCGAGCAGCGTTTCAATCTTGGCGATTATGACAACTGGGCGCGGCGGTATTTCAATGTCCTGCGGGCCCGGGTGGCGGAGCGTCGGCAGCAGCTTGGTCCTGACTTTGTCGCTAAAGGGCCGTTGGTGAGTGTCATCTGTCCGACCTACAAACCGGATATGACGGATTTCATTGCTGCCGTTGAATCTGTGATGGCGCAGACCTGGAGCAACTGGGAACTCATCGTTGTGGATGACGGAGGTAAGTCTCTGGAAGTTGCGGCGAGGATGGCGGAATATTGCCGGAATGATCCCCGCATCAAACTGATCCGTCTCAAGAAAAATCTTGGAATTTCCGGAGCGACGAACGAAGGCGTCAAGGCGGCTAAAGGCGAGTGGGTCGCTTTCTTCGATCATGATGACGCCATGGTTGACGTGGCTCTGGAAGCCATGTTGCAGGCAGCAGCCGGACTTGATCCGCAGGTGATTTATTCAGACGAGGACAAGGTCGATCAGGCGGGCTATTTCCTCGAGCCGAATTTCAAGCCGGACTTTGATTACCGGTATCTTCTGGGCTGTAATTACATCTGTCATCTCACCATGGTGCGTAACGAGGTTTTGCAACAGGTTGGAGATCTGAACGCCAGTTATGACGGCGCACAGGATCATGACCTGATGCTGCGTCTGACGGAGATTGTGCCACGGGAAGGCTTCCTGCATGTGCCGGAGGTTCTTTATCACTGGCGGAAAACACCGAATTCGACAGCAATGACGATCAGCAACAAGCAGTATGCTGTGAATGCAGGCGTTCGGGCGGTTGCGGATCATCTGAGACGTGTCGGGCATGATGCGCGGGTCGAGGCGATCAATGATCTGACCATCTATAATGTCTGGTGGGGCATAAACCGCGAGCCGACGGTTTCCATCATTATTCCGTTCCGCAATCAGGCTGATCTGACAAGGGAATGTGTCTCACGCATTCTGGAGCATACGGACTACAAGGCCTACGACATTATTCTGATTGATAACTGGTCGACGGATGAAGACGCGCTTGCTTTCTGCAAGGAGATGTCCCGTAAAAAAAGGGTCCAGGTTCTTTCGATTCAGGAAGAATTCAATTTCTCACGCCTGAATAATCTTGCCGCCGCTTCAAGTTCGTCCGAATTCTTGTTCTTCATGAATAACGATCTTTTCGTGGACGATCCCAAATGGCTGAAAACCATTGTGGGTGAGGCGATGGCTGGTGAGGATATCGGTGCAGTCGGCGGAAAGTTTGTTTATCCCAACGGGGCGATTCAGCATGTCGGTGTCGTTGTCGGGCCCGATGGCGTAGCCTCACACGTGCATCGTGGCCTGCAGGCGCATGAATACGGTTATATTTCCCGTGCGATCCTGTCCCATGAAGTCACGGCTGTTACAGCCGCCGGCATGCTGGTGCGTGCCGAAGCCTTCCGTGAAGTTGGTGGCTTTGACGAGGTAAATCTGAAAGTCGCCTATAACGACGTTGATCTCTGCCTGAAGATGCGTGAAGCGGGGTGGCGTATTATCCAGTGCAACAACTTCCTCGCGGTTCACCATGAGAGCGTGTCGCGTGGGAGTGATGATCGTCCCGAGCATGAGGCCCGGTTCTTTGCCGAGACCCAGCATATGCATCAGCACTGGGGTGATCATGCGATTTATCAGCATGATCCGGCCTACTCCCCCCACTTCATGCTTGATCAGAGTTATTACGATCTCGTCACGCCGGAATAAGACGAAAATATCAGATCCTGGTCGGGATAACCGGCTTCTGACAGCACCCGCTTCTCTGAGGCGGATGCTTTTCTATGGAGTTATGGAACTGTTTCATCTGTGCTGATCGAGTGTTTTTCAAACTGGAATCTTCATGAAAGCCAATGCCTCCACACAATCCTGAGAGCAGATTCATTAACCGATGAAACCGGCTGTGAGGTGATGCTATCCTTCAAGAAAAGAACGGATTTGTCCCATGCATTATCTCTTTGAGCCTCTTTCGATCCCATCCATTTCTGTTCGTGAGACTGACGCCCGGTTTCCTGTTCGACGGATCTGGTGTGTCGGGCGTAATTATGGAGAGCATACGCGGGAAATGGGGGGCGATCCTGCGCATGATCTTCCGATCTTTTTTGCAAAGCCCTCTGACGCAGTCACGATGGAAGAGGTTCTTCCCTATCCATTGCACACAGAAAATCTTCATCACGAAATTGAATTGGCGGTAGCGATCGGTCAGCAGGGCGTGAATATTCCGGTGCAGACAGCGCTGGATCATGTGTTCGGTTATGCCCTGGCGTTGGACATGACACGGCGCGACCTTCAGGCTGTCGCCAAGAAATCCGGTCAGCCATGGGATCTGAGCAAGGGCTTCGATCAGTCCTGCCCTATCAGCGCGATTGTACCAGTGGCGCAGTCCGGGCATCTCGTGAAAGGACGGATCAGTCTTGCTGTAAACGGGACGGTTCGTCAGCAGGGGGATATCAGTGACCTGATCTGGCCAATCCCGGAAATCATTTCCATTCTCTCGAGCTTTGTCGAATTGCGTCCGGGCGATCTTGTTCTGACCGGAACGCCGTCTGGTGTGGGGCCGGTAAAAGTCGGGGACAGGCTCGAAGGAGAGTGTGAAGGCGTCGGGAAACTTCATGTGCGCTACACGGAACGCTGAAGGTTCCTGCAGAACGGGCGATGTCTCCTAAGCGGGTTCAGGGATCAGAAAGACACCCCACAACTCGTTTGAAAAACGCCAATAAATGAATGTTTTTGGTGAAACGTTTTTCAAAAAGCTTCAGATAAAAAAGCAGCCAAGCGAATTACTGATGTGCATTGCTCGGCTGTGACGCTGGTGCAGTCTGCTCCACAGTCGGAGGCTGTTCCGACACGCGCAGGGCGTTTACGAATGACCCGCCGATGTAGAGAAGCATGGAGACGGAGGCGAGCACGATCATGATGATGAACATCAGTTTTTCAGGACGGCTTTCCGCACCATCGGCATCAGGGGAGGCGATCCTGCTGAAATCCGGCTTAATGGACTTCAGATTTTTGAATATGTTTTTCATAGATCAAGGGCTCCCTGGGCCGTATCCTTGCGGGCTTCGATGCGGGCGAGACGCTCATCATCAGCAAAAACGAGAGTGACGCGCTGGCCCGGGTTCAGTCCGGCTGCACGTGTGACCGGTTCGCCCGTTGTGTCACGGACAAGCACATAGCCTCGGTCGAGAACGGCGCGAGGCGAGACCGATTCCAGCACATTCCCGACACCCAGCAGACGGGCCTGCCGCTCGCGGCACAAGGCCTGTAACGGTGCTGCGGTCAGACGCTGGCGTCCCAGACGCGCTTCTGACGCCCGGCGAACTGCCGTCATGGCGGCATCCAAAGCGGCATTATCCAACGAAAGACGGGAACGCCGGTCGCTGAACAGAGCCGATGGAACAGGCATATGGCGTTCCGCCGCAACAAGAGCCGCCTTGCGACGTTCCAGCAGCGCGGGGAGGGCGAGGTCCAGCCTGTGTGAGCGGTCATCCAGTCGCATACGCGCCGTGCTGAGCAGGGAAGGCAGGTCCGGCAGACCGGACGCTGCACGGTCCAGACGAAGGCGTGCGGTCTGCGCGATCCGGTTCAGCGCACTTCCCATGCGGGCGATGCGATGGGTGAGATCGGCCAGCAGTTCGTCACGCACCGGCACGGCCAGTTCGGCGGCGGCCGTCGGCGTGGGCGCACGCATATCTGAGACGAAGTCGATCAGAGTGGTGTCGGTTTCATGTCCGACAGCGGAGATGACCGGAATCGGGCAGGCGGCGACGGCGCGGAGAACGGCCTCGTCATTGAAGGCCATGAGGTCTTCCAGTGAGCCGCCTCCGCGGGCGACGATCAGCACGTCCGGGCGTGGCAGATTTTCGCCGGGACCGGGGCGACCCAGCAGACTGAAGCCTTCAACAGCAGCGGCAATCTGCGCGGCGGCGCCGTCGCCTTGCACGGCGACGGGCCAGATCAGCAGGTGACGCGGGAAGCGTCGGGCGATGGTGGTGCGGATGTCGTGCAGCACCGCGCCCTGCATGGAGGTGATCACGCCGATGACACGCGGCAGACGCGGAATCCGGCGCTTACGTTCGGTGTCGAAAAGCCCTTCCTGCGCGAGTTTCAGGCGCAGCCGTTCAATACGGGCGAGCAAAGCGCCTTCGCCCGCATACTCCATCTTCTCGACGATCAGCTGATAGCTGGAGCGCTCGCCATAGGAAGAGACGCGGCCCGTGGCGATGATCTCCAGCCCGTTTTCCGGCACCAGCCCGAGGCGTGACACGGAACCGCGCCAGACGACGCCGGAAATCTTGCCTCCCTCATCCTTCAGCGAAAAATAGAGGTGGCCGGAACTGTAGCGCTTGAATTCCGTGATCTCGCCACGCACGCGCACCCGTCCGAACGTTCCTTCGAGGGTCCGTTTGATAGCCCCCGAAATTTCGGAGACCGAATATTCCGGCACATTGACGCCGGGAAAGGGAGAGGGAGGTGTCGGAGAGCCATCGTCCATGACGCGACCCTATGCTACAGACGCAGCGTTCTCAACAAGAGCCGCAGTCCATGTGGTCGGAAAGAAGGTGATGCGATGAGAGTCCTGCTGGTTGGTTCGGGTGGCCGTGAGCACGCGCTCGCGGCGGCGCTGGCGAAGTCGCCAGCTCTCACGCAGCTTTATATCGCTCCCGGAAATCCGGGCACGGCCCTGTGCGGCACGAATGTCGCCATTGCGGCAGGCAATGTTCCGGCTCTGGTGGCGTTCGCGCAGAAGGAAAATATCGACCTCGTCGTGCCGGGGCCGGAAGCGCCGCTCGTCGCCGGACTCGCCGACGCCTGTGCCGAGGTCGGGATTCCCTGCGCCGGACCGACAAAAGCGGCGGCGCAACTCGAAGGTAGCAAAACCTTCACGAAGGAAGTGTGCGACGCGGCAGGTATCCCGACCGCCAAATGGGAGCGCTTCACCGATCCGGCGCATGCCATCGCTTTCGTGCGTCGCCGTGGTGCGCCGATCGTCGTGAAAGCCGATGGTCTGGCCGCAGGTAAAGGTGTGGTCGTGGCGCAGACGGCGGCGGAAGCCGAAGAAGCCGTCACCGACATGATGACGTCCAGCAAACTCGGTAACGCTGGCCATTCGGTGGTGATCGAGGAGTGCATGGTGGGCGAGGAAGTCTCTCTTTTCGCCTTCTGTTCCGGCGAGACGGCGGTGCTGATCGGCGCGGCGCAGGATCACAAGCGTATCGGCGACGGTGACACCGGTCCGAACACCGGTGGCATGGGCGCTGTGTCGCCGCCAGCCGGGTTCGATCGTGCTGCACAGGAAAAGGCGCTTGATCTTCTGGTGCGCCCGATGCTGGCCGAGATGGTGAAGCGTGGAACGCCGTTCCATGGCGTGATTTTCGCCGGTCTGATGCTGACAGCCGAAGGGCCGAAGCTGATCGAATATAATGTCCGCTTTGGCGATCCGGAGGCGGAGGCTCTGCTGCCACGTCTGACATCCGACCTGCTGCCCGCGCTCGTGGCGCTGGCGAAGGGATCGCTGGACGAGGTGCAGGTCAGTTTCTCGGATGATGCATCCGCCGTGGTGATCATGGCGGCGGAAGGCTATCCCGGCGACTACGCCAAGGGTGGCCTGATCGAAGGGATTGATCGTGCGGAGGCCGTGCCGGGCGTGCAGGTGTTTCAGGCTGGTACGGCCCGCGATCCGCAGGGGCATCTCGTTTCGTCCGGTGGACGCGTGCTGGCTGTCTGCGGCATTGCGCCGACCCTGAAGGAAGCCATTGACGCGGCCTATCAGGGTGTTTCCGCCATTCGCTGGAAAGAGGCTGTCTGGCGGCGCGATATTGGCGCGCGAGCGCTGGCGGCGGGCGGTTGAGAAACATTCTCACAAACTCGTGATGACGGAAACCGGAACGGCCTTGTGGGCTTGAGTTCCTGAGTTCCGTGGGTGGCGCCCCTGTGTGCCTGCCTTGTCGAGGCAAAAGGGGCGTGTGATGGTATGACCCTCTCGTGCCGGGAGGGTTTTCGCCGCAACGGAAGATGATCCGTTGCAGGCCTGATTGATAGAGGATCGGTTACAATGCGTTCTTTCCACGCCGCCGCGTATGGGGCGACAGATGGTATGGCCAGTGCGACCCGGGCGCCTGAAACAGGCGGAGCAGCCGGTCACACCATCGACCGCACCTGCATTGACACCATCCGCACACTGGCGATGGACGCGGTGCAGAAAGCGAATTCCGGTCACCCCGGCACAGCCATGGCGCTCGCTCCGGTGGCCTATACGCTCTGGCAGGATGTGCTGAGCTACGACCCGGCCAACCCGATCTGGCCAGCCCGCGACCGCTTTGTGCTGTCCGTTGGTCATGCGTCGATGCTGCTTTATTCGCTGATCTGTCTCAGCGGCATCCGCGACGTGAAGAATGGCAAGGTGCTGAACGCGCCGTCGCTCACTGTCGCTGATCTCGAACAGTTCCGTCAGCTTGATTCGAAAACGCCGGGTCACCCGGAATATCACCACACGGCAGGTGTTGAGACGACCACCGGTCCGCTCGGACAGGGCTGTGGCAATTCCGTCGGTATGGCGATTGCTGAGAAATGGCTGGCTGCCCGCTTCAACAAGCCGGGTTTCCCGCTGTTCGACTATCATGTTTATACGCTGTGCGGTGATGGCGACATGATGGAGGGCGTATCGAGCGAGGCGGCTTCCACGGCCGGTCATCTGAAGCTCGGCAATCTGATCTGGATGTATGACGCCAATCAGATCTCTATCGAAGGTTCGACCGAACTCGCCTTTACGGAAAATGTCGGCAGGCGGTTCGAGGCCTACGGCTGGCAGGTTCTGACGCTGAAGGACGCCAACGATACGGCAGAGTTCAAAAAGCTGCTGACCGAGGCGAAAGCTGAAACTGATCGTCCGACGATGATCATCGTTCATTCCATCATCGCCTATGGCGCGCCGAAGAAAGCCGGCACGGCCGCCGCGCATGGCGAACCACTGGGCGTGGACGAAATCACAGCGACCAAGCGCGCCTATGGCTGGCCGGAAGACAAGTCGTTCTACGTGCCGGAAGGCGTGACGGAGCATTTCCAGCAGGGATTGGGCCTGCGTGGCGCAAAAGCCAGCAAGGCGTGGGATGATCTGTTCGCCGCCTACCGCAAGGAATTTCCGTCCGAGGCGGCTGAACTCGACCTGATCCTGTCAGGCGAACTGCCGAAAGGCTGGGATGCTGATATCCCGACCTATCCGGCGGATGCAAAAGGCATCGCCAGCCGCGCCAGTTCTGGCGAGGTGCAGAATGCGGTGGCGAAACACATTCCTTGGCTCGTTGGTGGTTCCGCTGACCTCGCGCCGTCCACCAAGACGCTCATCAAGGATGGCGGCGCGTTCCAGCCGGAAGCATGGGGCGGCAGCTATGCCGGTCGGAACTTCCACTTCGGCGTGCGTGAACACGCGATGGGTTCCATCGTCAACGGTATGAACCTGTCGGGTCTGCGGACCTATGGCGCGGGCTTCCTGATCTTCTCGGATTACATGAAAGCCCCGATCCGTCTGTCGGCGCTCATGCACCTGCCGTCCATCTATATCTTCACGCATGACTCCATCGGTGTGGGAGAAGATGGTCCGACGCACCAGCCGATCGAGCAGCTTGTGCAGCTTCGGGCGACGCCGGGCATCGTCACCATCCGTCCGGGCGACGCCAACGAGGTCGCCGAGGCATGGCGCACGCTGATCCCGTTCCGCGATCGCCCCGCCGTGCTGGCTCTCAGCCGTCAGAACCTGCCGACGCTGGATCGCAGCAAATATGCGTCTGCCTCCGGTGTGGCGAAGGGCGGTTATGTGCTGGCCGACAGCGGCAAGACGCCTGCCGTCATTCTCATCGCGACAGGCAGTGAACTCTCGCTGGCGGTCGAAGCCTATGAGAATCTGGCGGCGGACGGCGTTGCGGCGCGTGTCGTGTCCATGCCGTCGTGGGAACTGTTCGAGGAACAGCCACAATCCTACCGTGATGAGGTGCTACCGCCTTCCGTCACGGCGCGTGTGGCTGTCGAGGCGGCGTCTCCCATCGGCTGGCATCGTTATGTCGGTCTCACGGGAGAGGTCGTGTGCATGAACGGCTTCGGCGCGTCGGCTCCGGCTTCCGCCCTGATGAAGAAGTTCGGCTTTACGGTTGACGCCGTGCTGGATGCTGCCCGTCGGCAGCTGACGCTTTAAGAAACCAGCCCTGCATCCGGGTTCGGGTGCGGGGCTTTTTGTTGAATGAATGGATCGGCAGGTTCCGTTGCTGCTGCCGGGGAGAATTGCTCGATGAACGCCTCATCCGTGACCGGAAAAAGCTCCTTACGTGCTCTGGAACAGTTCGGGCAGTCACCCTGGCTGGATTTTGTGCGCAGGGGCTACACGCGGGACGGGTCGATGGCGGCCCTCATTGAAAAAGATGGCGTCAAGGGCGTGACCTCCAACCCGGCCATCTTCCAGAAAGCCATGGGCGAGGGCACGGATTACGATGCCCAGATCAGGGACGTTCTCGCCAAGGAGATTGTCTCTGCTGGTGAGTTGTATGAGCGTCTGGCGATTGAAGACATTCGGGAAGTAGCGAAGCTGCTGAAACCGGTCTTTGACCAGACTAAGGGTATCGACGGCTATGTCAGCCTTGAGGTCTCGCCTTATCTGGCGCTGGACACGGCAGCGACTGTCGAAGAAGCCGGACGTCTCTGGGAGACAGTGTCCGAGCCGAACCTGATGATCAAGATCCCGGCGACGAAGGAAGGCATCCCCGCCATCCATCAGAAGATCGCGGATGGCGTGAACATCAACGTCACGCTGCTTTTTTCGCTGGAAATGTACAAGGCTGTGGTGGAGGCGTGGATCTCCGGCCTTGAAGCGCGCCATAAGGAAGGCAAGAGCGTCGCGGGCATTGCGTCAGTTGCTTCGTTCTTTGTCAGCCGTGTGGACGGTAAGGTCGATGGCGAGATCGACCGTCGCGTGAAGGCTGGTGACAAGGACGCCGAGGCGCTGAAGGCCATTCGTGGCAAGGTCGCCATTGCGAATGCAAAGATGGCCTACCTGCACTGGCAGGAGATCATGAAGAGCGAGCGCTGGGCAAAGCTGAAGGCAGCCGGCGCTCAGCCGCAGCGTCTGCTCTGGGCTTCGACCGGCACCAAGGACAAGGCGTACAGCGACGTGCTGTATGTCGATGAACTGATTGGCCCCGAGACGGTCAACACCATTCCGCCCGCGACGCTGGATGCGTTCCGCGACCACGGTAAACCCCGTGATTCGCTGGAAGAAAATGTCGATGCCGCGAAACACGTCATGGCGGAGGTGAAGCGCCTTGGCCTCGACCTCGACGGCATGACGACCAAGCTGGTCTCCGAGGGTGTGGTCTCGTTTGAAGAGGCTTTTGACGGACTGCTCGGTTCGGTCGCGAAGAAGCAGAACGAGCTTCTTGGCAACAAGCTGACGGAAACGAAGTTCTCGCTGCCGAAAGATTTCGATGACGCCGTGAAGGCCGGTCTTGAAGCGTGGCGCAAGGACGGCACCATCCGCCGCCTGTGGGCGAAGGACGCGTCGGTCTGGACCAATGGGCCGGAAGCGAAGTGGCTCAACTGGCTCGGTATTGTTGCAGACCGTCTGAAGCATCTTCCGGAACTGGAAGCCTTCCAGAAAGAGGTGAAGGCGCGCGGCTTCAAACAGGTGCTGCTGCTGGGCATGGGCGGCTCAAGCCTCGGTCCGGAAGTGCTGGCCATGACGTTCGGCAAGCATGAGGGCTACGGTCATCTCTATGTGCTGGACAGCACCGATCCGCAGCAGGTCCGCACGTTCGAAGGCAGGATCGATCCGAAAGAGACGCTGTTTATCGTCTCATCCAAGTCCGGTTCCACGCTGGAGCCGAACATCATGCTGTCCTACTTCTTCGATGTCGCGAAGAAGGCGCTTGGCGCGAAAGCCGGTGAGCACTTCGTCGCCGTGACGGACCCCGGTTCGGCGCTGGAGAAGAAGGCGGCTACCGACGGATTCTGGAAAGTCTTCCACGGCGACAAGCAGATCGGCGGTCGCTATTCCGTGCTGTCGAATTTCGGCATGGTTCCGGCAGCAGCCTCTGGCGTGCCGCTGAAACTGTTTCTTGAAGACGCCCTGCATGGCGTGAAAGCGTGCGACGGCAGCGTGCCGCCCGCCGTCAATCCGGGCGTGCTGCTTGGCACGGTGTTCGGTATCGGCGCTGAGAAGTTCGGTCGCGACAAGATCACCATCATCGCCACGAAACAGGTGATGGATTTTGGCGCATGGGCCGAGCAGCTTATCGCCGAGTCCACGGGCAAGCTCGGCAAGGGGCTGATCCCCATCGACGACGAGACGCTGGCGGGCCCGACGCATTACGGCAAGGACCGTCTGTTCGTTTATTTCCGCCTGTCCAACGAGCACTCGCATGAGCAGGACGAGGCCGTGAAGACGCTGATCGATGCAGGCCAGCCGGTTGTGACGGTCAACCTGCATGACCGTCGTCAGATTGCGCAGGAGTTCTTCCGCTGGGAGATCGCCACGGCGGTCGCAGGCGCGTTCCTGGGCATCAATCCGTTCGATCAGCCGGATGTCGAAGCCAGCAAGATCGAGACCAAGAAGCTGACCGCCGCTTATAACGAAACCGGTTCGCTTCCGGCTGAATCGCCGTTCGCCACGGATGGTGATCTGGAGTTCTTCGCTGACAGGAAGAACGCAGCAGCACTGAAGGGCGACACGGCGCAGGCGATCCTCAAGGCGCATTTCGATCGCGTGAAGGCGGGCGATTATGTCGGTCTGCTGGCCTATATCGAGCGTGACCGCAACAGCATCGAATGGATCCAGCACACGCGTCTGGCCATCCGGGACGCCAAGACAGTCGCGACAGCCGCCGAGTTCGGTCCGCGTTTCCTGCACTCCACCGGACAGGCTTACAAGGGTGGTCCCGACAGCGGTGTGTTCCTGCAGATCACGGCGGATGACGCGCACGATCTGCCGGTGCCCGGCGAGCGTTACAGCTTCGGTGTTGTGAAAGCGGCGCAGGCGCGTGGTGATTTCGACGTGCTGGCCGAGCGTGGCCGCCGTGCGTTGCGCGTGCATATCAAGGGTGATCTGAAAAAAGGTCTGGCGACGCTTGCGTCCGCCATCAAGGCCGCGATCTGAGGCAGGAAGGAAAAAGAAGAACATGCAGATCGGAATCATTGGCCTCGGCCGTATGGGCGGCAACATCGCGGTCCGTCTGACCCGTCATGGACATGATGTGGTTGTGTATGACCGTGACCCCGCTACGGTACAGAAGGTCGTGGACCGCGCCGAGGGTGGTCGTGCTGTCGGCGCGGTGAGTGAAACCGATCTGGTGGCGAAGCTTGCGGGTGACAAAAAGGTCGTCTGGCTGATGCTGCCCGCCGGTGAGATCACCGAAGCCGCCGTTCAGTCCGTTGGCGGTCTGCTCGGCAAAGGCGATATCCTCATTGATGGTGGCAACACCTACTATAAGGACGATCTGCGCCGTGCGGCGGCCCTGAAGACGAAGGGCGTGGACTACGTCGATGTCGGCACGTCGGGTGGCGTGTGGGGGCTGGAGCGTGGCTACTGCATGATGTTCGGCGGTTCGAAAGAGGCTGCTGCTTATATCGACCCGATCCTGAGCGCGCTGGCTCCCGGCAAAGGCGACATTCCGCCGACACCGGACCGCGACTGCGCTGACCTCGATCCCCGCGCCGAGCAGGGATACCTGCATTGTGGCCCGGCAGGTTCAGGCCATTTTGTGAAAATGGTTCATAACGGCATCGAATACGGCATGATGCAGGCCTTCGCGGAAGGTTTTGACGTCATGAAAAGCAAGAACTCGCCGCTTCTGCCGGAAGACGAGCGGTTCGACCTGAACATGGCTGATATCGCCGAAGTCTGGCGTCGTGGCAGTGTCGTGTCGTCCTGGCTGCTCGATCTGACGGCCGAAGCGATGGCGCGGAATGGGGAACTGTCCGAGTTCAGCGGCGAAGTTCAGGATTCCGGCGAAGGTCGCTGGACGATCGAAGCGGCCATCGAGGAAGCGGTTCCCGTGCCGGTAATGACGGCGGCGCTGTTTACGCGCTTCCGTTCGCGCAGCGGCAACACCTATGGTGAGAAAGTGCTTTCGGCCATGCGGTTCGGCTTTGGTGGTCACGTCGAGAAGAAATAACGTCCTGTCTGCGACGCTGGGAGTATGCTGTGAAAGTTGATGATATCGCCAGACATGATGCGAAGCCTGCGCCGACGGATCATGTCCGCCTCGTGGTGACGGACATGGACGGCACGCTTCTGACGCCGGAAAAGCAGGTAGCGCGCAGCAGTGTCGATATGATCGACAGACTGCGCGCCGCCGGTGTGGCGGTGTGTCTCGTCAGCAGCCGCGCACCCGTGGGGATCGAGCGGTATCATCAGGCGCTCAACCTCGATACGCCTTATGCCGCCATGAATGGCGCCATCGTGCGGGACGGGCAGGGAAAAACCCTGTCCACGCTCACCTTGCCTGTCGAGGCGGTGAAGGCGACCATCGACATGCTGGATGTCCATGAAGTCGATGGCTGGCTGTTCTGTGGATCCGACTGGATCGTCAAGGACGAGACGGCGGGCTATGTGCCGCATGAGCAGAAAGTGCTTGGCCTTGCTCTTGTCGTGACGAAAGACTTCGGTCCGTGGGAGGATAAGGTCGGCAAGATTACCGGCTCCAGCGCGGATTATGATCTTCTGGGACGTCTTCAGGGGGAGGTTGGCCAGTTACTGGAAGGACAGGCCAGTGTCGCCTGTTCGGCGCAGTATTACCTCGACATCACGCCGCTCAATGCCAACAAGGGCTATGCGCTGCGTGAAATCGGACGGCAGCTCGGCTTTGAGCCGCATGAAATCGCCTGTCTTGGCGATATGCAGAACGATGTGCCGATGTTTGACATCGCCGGTCTGTCGATCGCCATGGGGAACGCCTCCGACGAAGTTGCCTCGCATGCCCATTTCGTGACGGATACGAATGACAACGAAGGCTGGGCGAAGGCTGTCGAACGATGGATTCTTCCGCGGGTTAGCGGATCGGTTTCCTGAGAGAGGGATAAGGGCGCGCTTCCGTTGTTCTGATCATGACGTCGGGGATGTGTGGTCAGTCCCCGGTGTTGTATGCGACTTCTGGATGGATTAAAGCCGCCCCACGGTGGCTGAGGGTTTCCGAGAGAAGCGTCATGATGAGCGTGCGTTGGGAGCGGGACTGATGGGTGGACAGGATGTGATGACGGCGCGGGAAGTCGTGCTGGAAACGCCCGATGCCGTGGCGCAGTACGTAGCCGACTTTCTGATGGAAAAAGCGTGTGCTGCACAGGGCGTGTTTCGCATTGCGCTTTCAGGCGGCTCCACTCCGCGCAAACTCTACGCACTCATGGCGAAAGCCGGTTATGCCGGGCGTTTTCCCTGGGATCGCACAGAGTTCTTTTACGGGGACGATCGTTTCGTTCCAGCCGACTCTCCGGACAGTAACCGCGGCATGGTGCAGTCGATCCTGTTCGCGCATGTCCCCGTTCCGCCAGAAAATATCCATCCGATGCCCGATCGTGGTGAACCGGATGACGCCGCCCGTTCCTACGAAGCTGATCTTCAGCGGGCGTACGGCGCCGACACACTCGTTGCTGGCAAACCGCTTTTTGACGTGGTGCTTCTGGGTCTGGGTGAGAACGGCCATACAGCTTCTCTCTTTCCACGGCAGCCGGTTCTGAAAGAGAAAACGCGGTGGGTTGCCTTCTGTGTGCCGGACGATGCACCCCATACACGACTGACACTGACCTATCCGGTGATTGCCTCCAGTCGGCATGTGCTGTTTCTCGTGACGGGACCATCCAAGGCAGACGTTCTCAGCCGCGTTCGTGCCGGAGATCCGGCTGAACCAGCCAGCCATATCCGCTCGGATGGTGAGATTATGTGGATTATCGACAGAGGCGCTGCGGGGCAGGCCGAGGGGAAAACGGGACGATGAGCGCGAGCGAATACAAACGTCAGGCAGCAGAGCTGGCGGCCGAGATGGTTGAAGACGGCATGGTCGTCGGTCTTGGCACTGGAAGCACGGCAGCTTTTGTCGTCGAGGCGCTGGGGCGACGGCACAAGGAAGGCCTGCGTTTCGTAGCGATCCCGACCTCCGTGGCGACCGAAAAGCAGGCGCTGGGACTGGGTATTCCCCTTACGACGTTTGGGGAACATGCAAGGGTCAATCTGACCATTGATGGCGCTGATGAAATCCAGCGCGGCACGCTCAACCTTATCAAAGGGCTCGGTGGCGCGCTTCTGCGTGAAAAGATTGTCGCGGCCTCATCGGACCGTCTGGTGATTGTGGCGGATGACACGAAGCTGGTTGATCATCTCGGGATGAAGACACTTCTGCCTGTGGAAGTGACGTCTTTCGGCTGGGAAGCGACTGCCCGCCAGATTGAGCGGCTGGGCGGGCAGGCATCTCCCCGTCGCAATCGGGAAGGGGCTTTCTTCGTCAGTGACGGTGGTAACCTGATTCTTGATTGTCGTTTCCCGGTGATTTCCGATGCCGGACGTCTTGAGCAGGATATCCGCTCAATTGTCGGTGTGGTTGAGAGTGGGCTGTTTGTCGGAATGGCGACGGACGCTATTGTGGCCGGCGGAGAAGGGATTGCTCATCTGACCGTGGGTGCGTGAATACGTCCTGACGGTGAAACGGATGGGGGACTTCCGATTCCTTGTCAGTGTTGTTTCTGAACTGGAACTGTGATGCTGGGAGAGCAGGCTATGGCGCAGTCATGTCCAAACGGCGTCATGCCTCGTCTGGTGGTCGTCATGGGCGTTTCCGGGAGCGGCAAGACTGTGGTGGCGGAGGGGCTGCGTTCCCAACTCGGCTGGCCTTTTCAGGAGGGGGATGATCTTCATCCTCCACACAACATCGCCAAGATGTCTTCAGGCGAACCTCTCACGGATGAGGACCGCTTGCCCTGGCTGGAAAAATGCCGGGAGTGGCTTGCTGAACGTGCGAGGGATGGCAGGGGAGGGGTTCTAGCCTGCTCGGCGCTCAAGGGTGTTTATCGTGATATTCTGAGACAGGAGGGAGTGGATGTCACATTCCTCTTTCTCAGGGTGCCCCGCGATGAACTTGAACGTCGCCTGAAAGGTCGCAAAAGGCATTTCATGCCTGTTACCCTGCTGGACAGTCAGTTGGAAACATTGGAAGCGCCATCAGACAAGGAACATATTCTTGTGCTGGATGCCGTGGATCATCCGGCAGATGTGATTGCTAAAGCGATTGATCTTCTTTGTGAGGATCAGGAAAGCCGACGCTGAGCATTACTTCCGACGAATGGCGACAACCGTGTGTTCACACCTGTTCTGACATCTGGCGTGCTGACCCTGCCAATGTAGCCAGCCGCCACAGGAAACACATTTCAATCCGTTCCCAAGAGAGAATGACACAGTGTGAGGAAGGGTTTTTGCTTTCTCTTCCTGTACGCTTACGCTGCAGTAAGTCATGACTTGTCTCTTGTGCTGACGTTCTTCCTGTAAAATATTTGATGATATTGGTTAATTATAAATTTATTTTCTGAATGTTTGTGTGTTTAAAAAATGATATTCTAGTATTAGGGAGTTGCCGCATAACAGTATTTGTATTGTAATGGGTGTGGTTGTGGGAGTCCTATAGAATTTTAACCCAATGATATCGCCATGTTTCGTGTCATCACATGGCATAACTGTTGATGTGTTGTTTTCCAGAAAAACAGTCTGGCTCGCATGAATACCGCTACTGGCGCTATCCTGAGCTACTTCCAGAGTAGAATCTGACGTTTGGGCTGCGTCGAGTCAGGCATAAGGCGCTATTTCACGACACGGCAGCCAGCGCGGCCGGTGTGTAAGCTGCCAGTTCCTCTTTCAGGGTGCTGACTAGCCCTGCCCAATCTCCCGGTCTGGGCTGGCGGAAGATTTTCATGGTGGGATACCACGGCGTATCATTGCGCTGTTCCAGCCAGCGCCAGCAGCCGTCAAAGCGGGACATCATCCATACTGGCAGCCCCAGACCGCCAGCAAGGTGGGCGATTGATGTGTCCACGCAAACCAGCAGGTCGATGCCGAGGAGGCGGGCAGCTGTATCCGCAAAATCCCTGATTTCGTGAGTTCCGTCATGAATCGGCAAAGCTGATTCAGAGATTTGCTGCGCCCCATTCAGCTGGAAACTGACAAAAACTGTGTCAGGCACCTCAAACAGAGGCGCGAGTTCAGTGAGGGGCATGGAGCGTCGCTGGTCGATAGCATGCGCTTCGACGTGTGATGGTCGGGGAGCGCCTGACCAGACAAGTCCGATAACACGCCGGGCTGGATGCTTGCCTGCCCACATGAGACGACGGATAGGACCGCCTTGCCGGGACGCTTCTTCCGGGGGAACGGAAAAATAGGGGGCAGAGGGAATAGTTTCCTGCGTAATGCCCAGACGATGCGGCAGGCTGGCGAGCGGGCAATGGTAGTCGAAATGCGCGTTAGCAGGGAGATCCGTCACGCTGTGGGTCACGCCTGCGACTGTTGTGAAAAGTCTCTGCAATGGTGGTGGCACCAGAACTGTTACAATGGCACCTTGTGCAGCAAGTTGCGGTGCGAAACGGATGAACTGGAGTGAATCTCCAAAACCCTGTTCCGCATGAAGGAGAATATGACATCCCTGAAGGGATTCTCCCTGCCATAATGGGGCGGGGAGGTTGGATGGGAGCGTCTGCGAGGTTTTCCATCTGCTTTCGTAGTCAGCCCAGCCTTCTTTGAAGCGCCCAAGCTTGAGCAGACTGACTCCACGAGAAAAACGGGTTTTCGAACAATCGCGTCCTGTCGCCAATGCTTCATCAAATACGGCGAGAGCTTCTGCAGAACGGTTCAGATTGAAAAGCAGGTGGCCCCGGTTGTGGATGGCTTCTGGATTATCAGGCTGAATGGCAAGAGATTTTTCAATTGTGGTCAGCGCTTCTTCAAGCCTGCCTGCATGTTCAAGAGCGACACTGAAATCGACAAGGTAGGCAGGATCATCCGGACGGGTTGCCAAAGCCTGCTCAAGATAATGCAGGGCTCCGATGGTCTCACCTTTTTCAACCAGTGCGCGACCGAGGCGATGTTGAATGGATACTTCGTTGGGAAGTGTCATCAAAGCCTGTCTGTAGAAACGGATGGCGCGATCGGTTTCTTTGACGCCTTCAAAAGCGATGCCCGCCATAAAATAGGCCGTGCCGGTTTGAGGCATCCAGAGAGCGGCCCGTTCAAGAATGTTCTGCTGTTCCTGAATGCTACCAAGTTTTTTTAAGCAATCGGCTTGTAGAAGATAAAAAATGAAATGGTTGGTCAGGCGGGCGCTGCGAGCCAGAGGAGCCAGTGCGCGGGCGGGGTGGCCGAGCAGCAGTTCAGCGCGTCCCAGAAGCGCCAGAACAGCCGGTTCCCGTGGAAAGTGCGCCAGATATGTCAGGGCGGTTTTTCTCACGCCAGCCATGTCACCCAGTTTCTCGAAAATGCGTGCTTCGGCAAGGCATGCTTCGAGTTCCGAAGACATCGCTGGAGTAGGGGCATCGAGAACGGGCATGGCAGACTCCTTTGGTGAGTCTTCTTTTACAGAGGGCAGGTTAAAAGCCTGTTGCGATCAGGGAGGATGCACCCTGATCTTTGACGGAGGTGTGGCGTTGCGTGGAGGCATCTCCCGAAACGCCCCGTGCCCGTATTTAAAAAATACATAATTTTTTTTGGAATTGTAGTAGAGAGATCTTAGAATATTTCTTGAGAGTGTATTGCTTTTTCATAAATATATTCTTGAGCCTTTTCAGGCGATTGCTGTTTTCTCCGGAAAGAGTTTTTCCGGCGCTGCCTTCAGATCGGAAAGAAGCTGTATTGCAAAGGAAAGAGCCTGATATTGCTGTTGCCCCTTCAATGCGTCGGGCAGATTATCGAAATGCGAAGTGTGAGCATATCCTGTCAGTCTGCGAATGACTTCCATGGCGGCAAAACCCGCTGTGTCGGCTGTAATGCGATCACATTCCTCCTGCTGCTGACGTTGAATTTCGGCATACTCATTACGCGTTAGAAAAGCCGGCGAAAGATCGGTTCTGGCATCACTGTGGAGCCATTCATCACAGTAAGTCTTGATAAAACTTTCTTGGAACATCGAGATAGTGTGAAGAATCTGCTCGCGTCGTGACACGGATGGGGCTGCAAATGAAGAAAGTATCAGGCTGGCGACAAACATGCCGCAATCAAACCCTATCGGGCCGACACATGAAAACTCCCCATCAATCACGGACGCGCCATTGAGGCCGACCATGATGGAGCCACTGTGCAGATCCCCATGGAGCAAAGCTTCACGGGCAGTGAAAAAGCGTGACTGCATGTGACAGACGGACTGATGAATGGCTGGGTCGCTATGAAGCTGCTGCACCAGCGGTTGCAGCGCCGGGTGATAATGATTTCGGGGGTGATCGTGATAGGGGTCTGTCAGAACCAGGTCGACCGTGATGCGGGAAAGAGTCGTATTGCCGGAAAAAAAGCATTCAAGGCGCGCCGTGTTTTCGAATGGCCCACCACGCCATGAAGTGTGAAATGTGGATTTGGCGATAAAGCGACCGATCTGACGGGCGATCGGGGCCGGGTCAACGCCTTGGGACAATGCCTCAGTGAAAGTGACATGATCATCGAGGCAGGCTGTTACCAGAAGAAAAAGCTGCGGGTCGAAATGAAGAAATTCCGGGACCATGTCAGGTACCAGCGGCGCCACAGCCTGTAACCAGCGTGCCTCAAAAGTCGTCCGGTCAAGCGGCATTTTCCATGAAGGATCGACCCGCACATGGGGAAGAGACTGCTTGGCGCAGAGAGAGCCGGAAGGACCGTGAACAAGCCAGACGCTGTTGAGATTACCATCGCTGACTTCCCGAATATTCCAGTCGGACGGGGTGCCCCCAAGACGAGCCGTCAAAGAAGGTAAATCAGACAGAACCTGTCGGAGACTGTCAGGATTCAGGGGGTGATACTGTGTATCCTGGGTCAAAGGCGTATACTCTGGCCTGAGTGATCGATGTAGGCGGGAGTATACTACTCAAAGGCGATGTCCTGTCGAACATTCATGCTTGCACGGATCAGGCGCCTTCGCTGGATGTGAAGGCGGGGCGCTCTGGTCTGTTTTTCTCGGAAAGCAGGGTTCCGGCTCACATATGTCGACCGTGTAAAAACGGATAGTGAGGAGGCTTTATGCTGGAACAGGGGATTCCAGAACTTCCTCCCGTGGCTTCTCGGCAATGGTCTGGCTTGGTCTGCCTATGAAATACCCCTGAACCAGCGAGCATGACCGTTCCTGCAGATAAGCAAGCTGCTCGGATGTCTCAATACCTTCGGCAACGATATCTACCCCGAGACGACGACCAAGAAAAAGAATCACGTCTACGATAGCAGCCGCGTGGGGGCGCTTGATCATGTCCCAGATAAAGGAGCGGTCGATTTTCACCTTGTCGAACTGGAAATTGCGGAGATGGCTGAGGCTGGAGTATCCCGTGCCGAAATCATCCATGACGATACCGACACCAAGCGCACGCAGCCTTTTCAGAATATCAATGATCTGATTGCCGATAAGGAATGTGCTTTCGGTGATTTCGATGCTGAGCCGGTTCGATGTCAGTCCGGAATCGTCAAGAGCCGACTTGATGACTTCAGGCAGATCCGAAGTGGTGAACTGAATGGGGGAGACATTGACGGATACATTCAGTCCATTCTGCCAGCTTGCGGCGTCACGGCAGGCACGACGTACGACCCATTCGCCAAGCTGGGCGATCAGTCCACACTCTTCAGCGATTCCAATGAACTGGTCGGGCGGCACGCGACCGCGTTCCGGATGCTGCCAGCGGACCAGAGCTTCATATCCCACCAGTGAACGGTCATGCGTCGACATGATCGGCTGGTATTCAAGAAAGAATTCGTCGCGTTCGATGCCGCGCTGAATTTCGCGCTCAAGACGGATGCGATCCTGAATGGCGCTGTCAAAAGAACTGTCATACTCGCGTACATTCCCGCGACCTGACTGCTTTGCGGCCAGAAGAGCGATTCCTGAACAGTGCAGAAGCTGTCCGCCATCCTGCATGTCATCGTCGGATACGGCAAAACCCACGCTTACGGAGACCGGTAATTCATCATGCCCGTCAGGCAGGGGGATTTTCAGTTCCAGCGCAAGGTAGGAAGCGAAGTCCGTCACATCATCTGGGCTCAGCACGCAGGCGACAGCAAATTCGTCTCCGGCAATACGCGCCATGATCGCATCCTGCGGCACGAGAATCTGAAGACGTTTCGCGATGTGGGAAAGGACCTTGTCACCCATGGCATGTCCACAGGTCTCGTTGATATTCTTGAAACGATCAATATCCACAAGGAAGACGACGACCGGATTGTTTCTTGTTTTATCCTGAAGGAGATCGGTAAGGCTGGCGACGAAAAAGGAACGGTTGCCGATCCCGGTCAGCATATCCGTGATCGCAAGCTCCTTGATGGTAGCCTCGGTTTCCTTGCGTGCGCGAAGATCGATAATCGCAAGAATGGTGCGTGGCTTACCCCGCCAGGAACTTTCACGAGCATAAATTTCAACGGGAATGCGTTCTCCATCGTGCCGTATCATCTGAATTTCACGAGGAGTTTCTTCTTTAATGAGCTTTTGAAGAATATCTTCCGCCGTCAGGACAGGAAAAAAGGTTTTCAGCTGATATGTACTTTTGGATTTTGTTCCGGCAAGGTTCCAGAAGGCGCTGTTGGCATCAAGAATTACGCTTCCTGTTGTGACGACCAGACCTTCCAGGGCGGCATCGGCGAAGTTGCGTGCGCGCGTGCTGTCTTCGATTTTGCGTTTTGCCGACTGATATTCAAGCAGAAGAAAAATACTGGCCAATGCGAGGAAAATCGATGCGCCTGCTCCGACCATTCCGGCGAGGGACAGAGAGGCGATATGCTGCGGCATGCCGCTCATTGCTTGATGGGTGAGGGATGAGTGGGGCATTCCCATGAAATGCAGGGAGCACACGCCGAGAACCCATATGATTGCAGCCAGAGATCTGCGACGTCCATGTTGCTGGCGCAGGAGAAGGGTGCCTGCGTAGAAAAATACAAAACCGACAGCCAGAGAGAGAATGATTCTGAAAGGGGGGATGGACTCCTGAGCCGCCCCTGTCATGGCGGCGATGCCGATATAATGCATTCCTCCGACGGCCACGGTCATGAGCAGCGCGGTGCGGGGAGAAAGGGACCGGTTGGGAGTCTGGCATTCGCTCCACCATGTCGGGACAAACAGTCCCATGGCGACGAACATGGACAGGATTGTCAGCGGCGCCTGGTAGGTCGTCGCCAGACTGTGCGCGCAACCCAGCATGGCGACGAAATGAGTTGCCCATACACCGTTCCCGGCTATGCAGGCGCTGAAAAGCAGCCTTTTCTGGCGGGAGCGACCTTTCACCATGGCGGCGCGACAGACCATCCGCACTGCGATCAGCATGGTCAGGGTGCAGAGAATTAACGCACCGAACGCGAAGGTGAAGTTGTAGCCAGTGAATTCTGGAAGATTGTCAGACATGACGCCGGGCTGATCCTGTGGAACTGCCGTCAGTCTGCCTTGTTCTGGTCAATCACCCGTTAACGAGTTGCTGTGATTCTGGTCCGGAAACAGCATGTCGTGCGCAGACTGTTTCCCGTAATGAGTCATGCCGCCCCAAAAAAAAGCCCCACCGGATAAAGGGTGGGGCTTTCACAAAATACCAGTAACCTAAGCGGCTATCACAGCGCCTTGGCCAGTTCCGGCACGGCCTCGAACAGATCGCCAACAAGCGCATAATCCGCAACCTGAAGCATCGGAGCGTCGGCATCCTTGTTGATGGCGACGATCACCTTGCTGTCCTTCATGCCAGCGAGATGCTGGATCGCTCCGGAAATACCGACGGCGATATACAGCTCAGGAGCCACGATCTTGCCGGTCTGGCCGACCTGACAATCGTTCTCTGCGTAGCCGGAATCAACCGCCACACGGGATGCGCCGATGGCGGCTCCCAGCTTGTCGGCCAGCGGTGTGAGCACGGACTGGAAGTTCTCGGCGCTGCCGAGGCCACGACCGCCGGAGACGATTACGCGTGCCGACTCGAGTTCCGGACGGTCGCTGGTCGGCGTGTGCTCGGACACAAAGCGGGAAACCGTGTCCTGAACGGTGACATTGACTGCATCGATGGCAGCGGAGCCACCCTCAGCCGGAGCCGGGTCAAAGCTGGTCGCACGGACTGTCAGAACCTTCTTCGCATCGGAAGACTTCACGGTCGCCAGCGCGTTACCCGCGTAGATCGGGCGAACGAACGTGTCGGCGTCGATGACGGCCATCACGTCCGGAATCGGCTGAACGTCGAGCAATGCGGCCGCGCGGGGCAGGACGTTTTTACCGACAGCGGTAGAGGCCGCGACGATGTGGCTGTAGTCACCCGCCAGCGAGACGATCAGGTCGGCCACAGGCTCGGCCAGTTCATGCGTCAGCACGTCGGCTCCGGCCTTCAGCACCTTGGCCACGCCCGTTACCTTGGCGGCGAGAGCAGCAGCAGCATCCGCATCCGCTGCGTTGCCCACGACCAGAGCATGAACGTCGCCCAGTTTGGTGGCTGCGGTGATGGCGGAACGGGAAGCCTGACGAATCTGACCGGCTTCGGTCTCGACAAGAACAAGAACGGTCATGATCAGATCACCTTCGCTTCGTTGCGCAGTTTCTCGACCAGTTCGGCCACGGAGCCGACCTTGATGCCTGCCTTGCGCACTGGCGGTTCAGCCACGGACACTGTCGTCAGGCGGCGGGTCATGTCCACGCCGAGGTCAGCAGCCTGAATCGTCTCAAGCGGCTTCTTCTTGGCTTTCATGATGTTCGGCAGGGACGCATAACGCGGCTCGTTCAGGCGCAGGTCAGCCGTGACAATGGCGGGGACGGCGAGGGACACCGTCTCGGTGCCGCCGTCGATCTCACGGGTGACTTCCGCACGACCATCGACGATCTCGACCTTGCTGGCGAAGGTGCCCTGACCCCAGCCCAGCAGACCGGCGAGCATCTGGCCCGTCGCGTTCATGTCGTCGTCGATGGCCTGCTTGCCAAGGAAGACGAGGTCCGGCTTCTCGCGCTCGACCAGAGCCTTCAGCACCTTGGCGACGGCCAGAGGTTCCGGGCTTTCTTCTGACAGGACGAGGATGGAGCGGTCAGCACCCATAGCCATGGCCGTGCGCAGTGTATCCTGCGCCTGCTGGACGCCAATCGATACCGCGATCACTTCGGTCGCAGAACCTTTTTCACGCAGTCGGACAGCCTCTTCGACGGCAATTTCGTCAAAGGGGTTCATCGACATCTTCAGACCGGCCGTCTCAACACCGGTTCCGTCCGATTTGACGAGAACCTTGATGTTGTAATCAACAACCCGTTTTACCGGGACAAGTATCTTCATCATCTCTCTCGCATACTACCCGCAGGTGGTGGCCGCAGATGGAGGCGCGCGGACGTGGGCGCAGGAACTACGCCCGGCGATCGGGCCACCGGAATTGACGGCTGCCTTAACGTACTATCGACAAAAATCACATACCCGAAGGGTAATTCGGCCCGCCAGCGCCCTCAGGCGTGCACCAGTCGATATTCTGCGTCGGGTCCTTGATGTCGCAGGTCTTGCAGTGGACGCAGTTCTGGGAATTGATCACCAGACGCGCCTCGGCATCCGTATCAACCGCTTCATAGACTGCCGCCGGGCAGTAACGGCTCTCCGGCGAACGGAACACATCCCAGTTCACCGTCTTCCACAGACCCATGTTGCGGACCTTCAGGTGAACCGGCTGGTCTTCCTCATGATTGGTGTTCGACAGGAACACCGAGGAAAGCTTGTCGAAGGTGATCGTGTTGTCCGGCTTCGGATAAGCGATTGGCGTGCTGAGAGAGGCCGGCTTCAGGGTCTCGTTGTCCGCATGCTTGAAATGCAGTGTCCACGGGGCCTTGCCGCGCAGCACCATGGCGTCGAACCCGGCATAAAGCGCGCCCAGTTTCGAACCCCAGCGGGCGAAAGCCGGACGGACATTGCGGGCGGATTTCAGCTCGTCATACAGCCACGACTGGCGAACGAGGCTCGTATAGGCGGCAGGTTCGACCCGCTCGGCCTTCAGCGCGTCGATCACGGCTTCGGCAGCCAGCATGCCGGACTTCATGGCCGTATGCGTGCCCTTGATCTTCGGCGTGTTGAGGAAGCCCGCCGAATCGCCGAGCAGCGCGCCACCGGGGAAGGTGAGGCGAGGGATAGACTGGAGACCGCCCTCGGACAGGGCGCGTGCGCCGTAGATGAGGCGACGGCCCCCTTCGAAATGCTTGCGGAAGATCGGGTGCAGCTTCGTGCGCTGCATTTCGTCGAACGGCGACAGCCACGTGTTCTCGTAATCGAGACCCGTGACGAAGCCGTAGGAGACGAGGTTTTCGCCGAAATGGTAGAGCCACGCGCCGCCATAGGTCCTGTCGTCGAGCGGCCAGCCGAAGCTGTGCACGACCAGACCGGGACGGTGGTTTTCGGCGGGGATTTCCCACACTTCCTTGATGCCGAGGCCGTAGGTCTGCGGATCGACGCCTTTACGCAGGTTGTAGTGTTCCATCACCTGTTTGGTGAGGGAGCCACGGCAGCCTTCCGCGAACAGCGTGTATTTCGCGCGCAGTTCCATGCCGGGCTGATAGTTCGGGCCTTTCTCGCCGTCACGGGTGATGCCCATGTCGCCGGTCGCCACGCCTACCACGCGATTCTTCTCGATCAGCACTTCAGCGCCCGCGAAACCAGGATAGATCTCGACGCCGAGTTCTTCCGCCTGCTCGGCCAGCCAGCGGCAGACATCGCCGAGACTGACGACGTAGTTCCCGTGATTGGCGAGGTGCGGCATCACGCGGTCAAGAGCCGGAATCCTGAAGCCCTTTTTCTCGGTGAGGAAATACATCTCCTCCTCGGTCACCGGAGTCTTCAGGGGAGCGCCGCGTTCCAGCCAGTCGGGAAACAGTTCCTCAAGAGCGCGAGGCTCGATCACCGCGCCGGAGACGATGTGCGCGCCGATCTCGCTGCCCTTTTCAATCAGGCAGACATTGGCTTCGGGGTTAAGCTGACGCAGGCGGATGGCTGCCGCCAGACCCGCCGGGCCGCCACCCACGATGACGACATCAAATTCCATCGCCTCGCGTTCGCTCATCGGTCCTCGTTCCTTGTCGTCAAATGCCATGGGCGAGAAGGCGAAATGGGGCTCTCTCGCGGGCTGTCTGTGATTTGAAGTGTCCGGGTAAGGGGTTCGTCCCGGTTTGCCAAGGCTGTTTATCCCTCTGAAAGGCCTGAACAGGGACGTTTCAAAGAGAAGTGTGGCAGAAAAACTGTCGCCTCACGGATGCCTGGCGACAGGCCTAAAAGTCTGCTCGAAATCGTGTACAAGTTTCCATAAGGCGTCTTGAAGGGAGTTATTCTGGCCTGCAACGCGCTGTCGGAAGAAAAGTCTCCTACCTCATTGGTGGGAAAGCATCACTTTATTGCGCTGGCCCGAAGGCCAGTTCATGTGTTGCGCGCCAGCTTGAATCAACAAAATTGACGATCAGGCCGCGTCGCAGACCGTTGATCGGCCGTTTCTGGAAGCCATGCCAGGTATCATCTCCCGGCACGAACAGGGTGCCGGTATTGAAGCGGCCACTGCTGCGAACAACAGTATTCCCCTCTGCGTTCATCAGGTCCGTGCCCCACTGCTCGGCGTCTTCATGAACGGACAGGGGAATAAGCAGCGTCAGTTTCTTCGCGCCAATGTCTGTATGCGGTTCCAGCCAGAAACCATCCGTATCCAGACTCAGCTCAAGCCGGAGGGCGGTATGATCGAGTTTCGTGCCGCAGAGTGCTTCCACGGCGGCGCGTCCTTCGGGGCTGTCGAACATATGCGCCAGCACATCAAGTCGCGCATCCCGCGCCCGGGCTTCCGGTTCCACGAAAACACGGGAGCCGTTGCGCGTCTCGCGTCGGCCGCCGGTATCGCCTGCAACGGCGTTGTCTTCCGGCTCCCACGCCACAAGTGCATCACACGCTTCCTGCGGCAGGATGTCGGACAGCGTCCAGTGTCGGAATGGCGTTGTCGAACACTCTGCGGTGTCGAGAGAGTTACGCAGGCCCGCGATGGCGGCCTCACAGGCTGTGCGGTCTGAAGCCAATGCCGATGTCCGTGTGCTGTGTGTCATCATCATCCTTTTCGCACGCGGCGGAAGAGTGGCCGGAGCGATCAGACCTTATAACGCGAAAGCGGGAGAGGCGTTCGCGACAAGGGACGACCTGTCTAGCAAAAAGGTGCGGGAATGGCGAGTGAGGTGTCAGGTTTCCGCGCAGAGGAGAACGCGGAAGATATTGGCGATCACCATCATCGCCGCGCCGACCGCCATCACGCAGGCCGTCGGGATGATCGAATCCGTCGGCATATAGCCCATCATCAGACCACTGACGGCGCCGATGCTGAACTGCATCGTTCCCAGCAGTGCGGAGGCGCTTCCTGCATGAGCGCCGTGATGATGGAAGGCGAGAACAGTTGCGTTCGCGCCGATAAATCCAAGGGAGCCGGTCATGAACATGATCATCATGACGACGAAGACAGGGGTCTGCGCCGTGATGACGTGAGTGGTGGTCAGCAGCACGTTCATGGCTCCGGCAAAGGCGCACCAGCCGATACCGAACTGCATGAGCGTTTCAAGGCGCACGCGATGCACCAGCCTGCCGCTGATCTGGGTGCAGAGGATGAAGATGGCGGCGTTGACGCCGAAGAAGATGGCGAAGTGCCGGGGTGAAAAGCCCATCAGATGCTCGAACACCACAGGCGCGCCGCCGAGATAGGCGAACATCACGAAGGTCGAGGCGCTGGCGATGAGAGCGTTCAGGAAGAAGTGCGGCTCTCTGACAATCGTCATGTAGCGCGTAAGAATTGTGCTGACTGGCAGGCGCAGGCGGCGTGAAAGCGGCAGGGTCTCCGGCAGCACGAACCAGACGCCTGCGATGGCCGCCACGCCGTACAGGGCGGCCACCCAGAACATCCAGCGCCATGTCGCGATTTCCAGAATCAGGCCGCCGAGGGAGGGGGCCAGGATCGGCATGACGCCAAAGACGAGGGTCAACTGGGTCATGATATGCGCCCCGGCTCTCCCTGTGGCGATATCGCGGATCATGGCGCGGGGAATGACGGCCCCACCTGACCCGCCGAGGGCGGCGAAGAAGCGGAACAGGCAGAACAGCCGGTAGTCCGACGTCATCGCACAGCCGATGGAGGCCAGCGTGTAGAGCGCAAGCCCGGCGATCAGCGGGCCACGCCGACCGAAGCGGTCGGAGAGCGGGCCGCAGGAGAACTGTCCCACGGCCAGTCCGATGAACCATGTCGCAAGAGTGAACTGCGCCGAGCCGGGACCGCCTCCAAGCTCCTGATCGAGAATCGGGAAGGCGGGCAGATACATGTCGGTGGACAGAGGGCCGAGCGCTGTAATCAGTCCCAGCAGGGCCACAAGATAAAAGGGCAGGCGCTGACTGGCCTGCATCGTCTCTACTGACATCTTGCCTGACATGTCTGGCGCCCGCCCTGAAAAGGAGGAACGGCTATGCCGTCTTGCGGCAGGGCTGTCCATGCCGGATTGTGAATGGTGTCCTGCATCTGGTGGGATGAGTTTTCCATCCCTCCCGACAGACGTGACACGCACGGCGTGATAGAGAGCAGAAACGATATTTTTCAATTAAAGAAATGCTACACAGGACGTTTTAAGAGAATTTTCAAATAAATCTCATTCATCGTGGATGTTATTTTACATCCTTTGATGGTTGCGTGAACATAATCCGCAGCCTACGACCATGATGAAATGGTAAATTCAGGTTGTGCGATCTTCTGATGGCGCAACGAATATCGATAAGGAGCTGTTCAGGAGAATGGCAGAAAACTCTTCATCGCTCTGGATGGTTTCTCCCAACCGAATGCGTTTGAGCAGATTGCTGCGAATGTCGCGGCGCGATGTCCTGCTTGGCGGCATGGGAACGATTGCAGCCGGAGGACTGGTCTCAGCCCGTGCGTCGGAACCGGATGCACAGGCACAGGCACAGGCGCAACTGCTGTCGATCAATGATCCTCTGGTGAAACAGTTTCAGGATCTGTCACGTCGTCTGACGGATCGGGACACTCTGAATGAATGGATCGGTGCTGCGCTTTGCACGAACATCGTGCAGTCCGGTGAAAAGCGGAAAGGGCAGATTCAGGCACTGCATGCCCTGCTTGAGGGAGGACAGTTCGCGTCAGCCTCCGACTTTGCGCGCGCTGCGGAAAAACAGGATCCGGCCTTCAAGGATCTGATCCATGACATCATGGCGGGCTGGTATCGGGGCGTGGCCAACGGAAAGGTCGTGGTTTATCGCTCGGCGCTGATGTTCGATATCACCAGGGATGCCGTCTATCCGAAGACGTATGCTGCCGGTGGACCGTTCTACTGGACGTCGAAACCACCTGAAGTCGACCCACCGAAGGGCCGGCCTGCGCTGTCTTCGTCGAAATTCGTCGTTGAACCGACCTGAAAACAGAAAAAGTATAATCCTGATGTCTTCAGAAAATCTCTCCGCCGATGTCGTCATCGTCGGGTCCGGTGTCGCGGGCAGTTCGATCGCCAATGAACTGGTGCGCGCAGGAATTTCCGTCATCGTGCTGGAAGCCGGGCCACGTGTGGACCGTCAGCACTTTGTAGAAAATTTCCGTAATCTGGAAAACAAGCCGTCCTATCAGGGGCCTTTCCCATCGGTTCCGTGGGCTCCACATCCGCCTGACCAGCAGACTCCGAACGAATATCTGCATACCTCCGGTCCGGACGCGGAGGCCTATCAGCAGGTCTATCTGCGGATGATTGGTGGCACGACATGGCACTGGGCTGGGTGTGCCTGGCGTTATCTGCCTTCGGATTTCGAACTGAAATCGCGTTACGGTCAGGGCCGTGACTGGGCGCTGAAATATGATGATCTGGAGCCGTTCTATTATCAGGCGGAAGTGATGATGGGCGTTTGTGGCCCGGATCCTGCCGTTGAGGATCTCGGCTCGCCGCGCAGGCAGCCTTACCCGATGGATGCGCTGCCCATTTCCTATGCCGCCCAGCAGTTCCGCAAGCTGATTGACGAAAAGACGCCATGGCGCGTGGTGCATGAGCCGCAGGCGCGTAATACACGGCCTTACGCCAATCGTCCGACGTGTGAAGGTCATAACAACTGCATGCCGATCTGTCCGATTGGCGCGATGTACAACGGCAGCTATTCGGTCTACGACGCCGAGGCGGCCGGGGCGACCTTCATTCCCAACGCCGTTGTCTACAAGATCGAGCGTGACGAGGCGAACAAGCTTGTCACCGCCGTGCATTATCTCGATCCGGACAAGGGATCACATCGCGTCACCGGAAAATACTTCGTCATTGCAGCGCACTGCATCGAGACGGCCAAGCTCCTGCTTGTATCGGCTGACGACAAAAGTCCGACAGGTGTCGCCAACAGTTCCGATCAGGTTGGCCGCAACATGATGGATCACACGGGTGTGCAGGTGACCTTCATCAGTGGTGACAAGGCGCTGTGGCCGGGACGTGGTCCGCTGGAAACCAATGTGATCGACAACTTCCGTGATGGTGACTGGCGGAATGAGCGCGGCGCCTATCTGGTGCACATGGTGGACGACAATCAGGTCGATCTTGCGACCCAGATGGCCATCGCCAAAGGCTATGTCGGGCGGGAGCTTGAAGAGCGCATCCGTTATCTGGCCGCGCATACGGTGCGTCTGTTCAGCCATAACGAAGCGCTGCCTGATCCGAACAACCGTCTGACGCTCAATAAAACCCGCAAGGATGCTCTGGGGATTCCGCATCCGGACGTCTATTACAAGCTGCCTGAATATACGGTGCGTAGCTGTGAGCACACCCGCAAGGTGTTCCGTGAACTGATCGGGCTCATGCATGGCACCGACGAGCAGTGGACGCCGGGTTATTTCCCGCAGGACCATCCCTCCGGCAGCACCATCATGGGCGTGGATCCGAAAGATTCAGTTGTGGACGGTCACTGTCGTACGCATAACCATGAAAACCTGTTCATCGCCAGCTCTTCCGTCTTTTCAACGGTGGGAACTGGCAACATTACCCTGACGGTTGCGGCACTGGCTCTGCGCGTCGCCGATACGCTGAAAAAAGAGCTGAACCATGCCTGATATTTTCAAGACATTCCGTTCTTTTCTGATTGCAGGCAGTGTTCTCGGGGCGCTGTATGGCGCGCCTGTTCAGGCAGCAGATGAAAAGACGGCGGACAGCAAGGCTGCAGAGGCCGCACCGCCTCCTGCCACACCAGCCGCAGACGATGAGGCTCTGCTCAAGCGCGGCGCAGACGTTGCTATTGCTGCGGACTGTATGGCCTGCCACACGACAAAGAATGGAAAGCCCTTTGCTGGCGGCCTGAAGATTGCAACCCCGATGGGGAATGTCATCTCAACCAACATCACGCCGGACCCCGAGCATGGTATCGGGAAATATACGGAGACCCAGTTCGACGAGGCCGTGCGTCACGGTATCCGGGCTGATGGGGCCAATCTCTATCCTGTCATGCCCTATGTGTCCTATGCCGGAATGACGGATCAGGACATGAAAGCGCTGTATGCGTGGTTCATGCATCGCGTGCAGCCCGTTGCGACCACGCCACCTGAAACGGCTCTGACGTTTCCTGCCAATGTGCGGTCCGCCATGAAGGTGTGGAATCTGCTGGCGGCGTCGGAAACGCCTGAGACGGGTGATTCCATGACGTTCGATAGTCTGAGGCGTGGAAAATATCTGGCCAATGCTCTGGAGCATTGCGGCACCTGCCATACGCCGCGCAATTTCATGCTGGGTGAGAAAACGGATCGCTATCTCGGCGGTGGCCAGCTTGCAGGATGGTATGCGCCCAATATCACCTCCAGCGAAACAGGTGGTATCGGCGACTGGAGTGAAGACGACCTCGTCGCCTACCTGAAGACGGGCCGGGTCCATGGGCGCGCTCAGGCAGCCGGTTCCATGGGGGAGGTTGTTTCCTTCAGCACGAGCAAGCTGAGCGATACGGACCTGCACGCATTGGCTGCTTACATCAAGCAGGTCCCTGCCCTTGATGACGAGGTAGACCACAAGGCGCGTGACAGCTTTGGGCAGCCCATGAACGATCCTGATATTCGGACGGCCGTGCCAAAGCGGATCGATAATCTGGATCAGATGAGCGCCTTGCAGATCTTTGATGATAATTGCGCCGCCTGTCATGGTCGCAATGGCGCCGGAACAACCGATCGTGCCGTGCCGTCACTGTTTTCCAATTCAGTGGTCGGGTCAGCACGTCCGGATAATCTGATTATGGTGATCCTGAACGGCGTCGATCGGAAAGTTGGAGATCATCATGCGTTCATGCATGGGTTCAATGATCAGTCTCAGGTCGAGCGTCTGAGTGATGCGGAAATCGCAAGCCTAGTGAATTTCCTGATGGAAAAATTCGGCTCTGGCTCGGTGAATGTGACAGCCGAAAAGGTCGCGGAATTCAGAAAACAGTGACCTTCAAAGCAGATAGCGCCTCACCATGGTATAAGGCGCTATCTGCAGGCACTTTACCCGGTACGATTACGGAATTTCTGAACGTGAAATGTTCGGCACACTGTGAGGAATTTTTCGACGAAGCTTTCTTCTGAAAGCTTCGGATGATGTCGTCCTTTCAAAAAGACGACATCAGTAGCTCTTGTTGCTCCACACAATACGTTGGTGTGGAACGGCGCTTCCTGTTTCCGCAGACATAAGAGCAAACTGCCCTGCTTTTCATCGAAAGGCAGGGCAGTTCAGATCATGCAAACAGCGATGAAAACAGATCCTGATGGCTGCCTGGTGCAACGTGAGTCGTCTGCGCGCTGAAGAGGCTTGCTCCGTAAGACGATGTGGAAGCGGAACTTCCCGTCAGATCGGTCAGGATATTGCCGGCAAAATTCAGGGCGTCTGTAAGACCTGTTCCGACAATCGAAACGACAGGCGCAAGGAAGTCAGCAGAAACCGCAGGAGCGATGTCCGCCAATACGTCCTTGATGGTGTCTGTAACCAGATCCGTCGGCAGAGCGGGCAGGTTCAGTGTAACCTTGGAAGCCGTCAGGTCACTTGCTGTCAGTGTTGACCCTGCCGGAAGCTGAAGCTCGGAGGGAAGCGTCATGCTGCCGGTAACGCCTGCGTCGGCAGCCTTGGCAAGTGCAGAGTAAATATTGGTGACAGCATCACCAGATTTGGTGTCCTGCTCTTCAAGGCGCGTGGTGCGCAGGGCATCGAGTTCCTTGGTGTCAGTGACATTGACCGAGCTGATGCCCGCATTGGCTGTGGCGACCCACTCACTGCTGCTGAACCAGCTCTTGCCAACATACTGATAACCGTTGATCAGGTCCGGATTGCCGGCAGCACTCTGTCCCAGAACGTCTTCTTCAAAAGCGCGGGCGATGACTTCCGCCTTGACGCTTGTCTGCACGCTTGCGTCGACAATGGTGGGCACGCCTACCTGCAGAATATTCAGGAACTGATCGACTTCGTTGGTGATTGAACCGGAATTGAAACTCAGACCGAGTTCTTCAATCGCGGTATTGCCTGTGACGACAACGGCATTTGCTGTTGTGGCAATGAATTTATCGTACTGTTCCGGGTCTGCCATGATGGCCTGACCCACGGTCTCGGTTCCTTCGAACGGAGTGTTCCAGTAATAGAAGGAACCGCCCCAGCCGCCGACTGTCATACCGCCATAGGAAAGTGACGTTCCGATATCGTCTTCCAGCATCGAATTGATGCTCTGCAGTGTGCCTGTTTCCAAGGTGCCGTTGATGACGGCAAGGCCGATTTTGTTGGACAATGACTGGAAATCAACGGTTTTTCCGTCCCAGGCCGCTCCGTAGGCTGTCGCTGCGTGGATGAAGATGTTGCCGAAGCTGGTAGGATCGTCACCGTTGATGGTGATTGCCTGCTGATACCAGAACTGGCTTGCATCATCGAGCGTATCCGTGCCCGCAGCATTCGCGGCATCAAGAAAGGTTATCATGTCCTGATAACCCTTTAGAGGATTGGCCGTACCGTTATCCGTATCGGTACGAAGCTTTTCGATCTGCTCTTCAGTCAGAGCCAGAGGTGAAGAAGTCGAAGAAGACTCCAGCATTTTTCCATCCAAGAAAAATTTCTGCGCTGCAGAATGGTTGCAGTAAAAGCAAAATGAAATTCATCATTTTACTTGTTTTTGTTTTCATGATTTGTCCGGGTTGTATCGTGGTGTGACACAACCCGATTTGGTTTTCTGCCTGTTCAGCAGGAAAATTACTTCTGCTGAATCAGAAATACTTGCTCAGAGCGCCGTTGCCCTGCCATTCGTTCACATAGTGATAGTCCGGGGTCAGCGTGCCGCCGAGAGCCTGCCCAATGGTATCGATGGCTTTTGAGCCTTCATAGACAACGTAATCGTTGAATTCGTGAAGTGCGCCTACGACAGGACCGCCAGCATAGGTGAGGGCAACGCCAACAGGTCCGATTGCATCAAGAAAAGAATTAAAGGTGTTGGCTGCACCGATCAGGGCGTTACCGACCAGTGAGTCCAGACCAGCACCCCCGGAAATTTCATTCAGTTCGGAAACCGTGAGTTCACGCATGGCAAGATTTCTCCGCAATAAAACGCTTGATAAATGCTCTCTCCATATAAAAGAGCCATATGTGAGAAACTCAGCGGTTTCTCTTCTTTCGACAGTAACTTTATCTAAACTATTTGGAAAGATTGACGGGAATAGCAATTTGTATTGTTTTTGAAAAAAACCGTTAATAATTCGATCTATATATGTACTGTAATTACTTATTATGTAAATATGTACATTTAATGCTTGTTATGTCTTTTCTGCGATTTGCGAGAGAAGCGGCACACGACCTCAGTTTCTGCTGACCAGAGAAACTGATCAATGATCGTCAGGGCGTCGATCTGGTAACCCGCTTTCAGAAGACGCCCGGTGTCCCGGTAGAGCGTGCGCGGATTGCAACTGACATAGATAATGACCTCTGGCCGGGCTTCGAGAATCCCGTCCATCTGCAGACCCGCACCGGAATGTGGCGGATCAAGAACCACGGTCAGAGAGGAAGCCAGTTCCTTTGTTTCTACAGGCTGCCTGTTCAGGTCTCTGAGATGGGCCGTGACATTGTGTCCCGCAGCTGCGCGCGCGAGGGCTTCCACCGCTCCGGGATGTCCTTCGTAGGCCTCAACACGGGCATGGGTGGCCAGACCAAAAGTCAGAGTGCCGCAGCCCGCATAAAGTTCGATTATTTTTGCTTTCCGACCTTTTGAAGGCGGAAGAGCGTCAAGAACGGCGGTGCGGATCGCCGCTTCACCCTCGCGACTCGCCTGAAGAAAGGCGCCGGAAGGCGGTTCTATCTCCACGACATCGAATGTGATGACAGAAGGGGCCAACTGCACGAGTGTTTCCGGGTTTTCCTGCGAGTCTTTCTGCTTCCAGCACAGGCGGGAAATGCGGTGAGTCTTGCAAAATGCGGCGAGTTTTGTGCGGTCGGCCGTGCTGGGCAGCCCATCCGACGCCAACAGAAGATCCGGTCCTGAATCGAGAAGGTTGATGACCAGATCCGCCTCTCTGCGAAAAAGATCCAGACGTTCAAGAACTGTGCGAAGGACAGGGAGAAGGCTGACGATCTCAGGATGCAGCAGGGAACATTCCGTCAGATCGACGACATCGCCACCGCGTCGATGCAGCCCCAGAATGACGCCATCATGCTTGCGTCTTGCAGCCAGATCGGCGCGTCGACGCGTGGCGGGTGGGGTCTGAAACGAGGCTGTTGGCGGAAGGTCAACCGCACCTGCCCGGTGTAATCCTGTTATGACCTCAGCCGTCTTCCACTCCAGTATCCATTCCGCCGACAGGTGCTGAAGAGAGCATCCGCCACAGGTTTCGAACAGGGAGCAGGGGGGCGTGACACGCTCAGGCGCAGAGGCGCAGATTTCCAGAATGGATGCCCGATCTTTGCCCGTGCTGCGGGCAAGAACTTCATCGCCGGGCGCCGTATAGGGGATGAAGACAGGAGCGGCCTGTGTCGCTCCTGCATCCGTCAGACGGCCAATACCATCACCACTGACGCCAAGCGCTTCAATACGATAGCGTCGTGGTGTCGGGTCAATGGCAGGAGAGGGGGGCTGACGAGAATGAGGCCTGCGACGGCCTCTCCCTTCAGCTTTCCGTGCCATCCTCGCCCGTTGCCTCGATTGCGACCGGCACACGCCGGGGAAGTTTCATGAAGTTTGGAACATCCGTCCCGAAGCCGAGAACATTCTCGCCCGGTGCATCGGCAATTTCAGAGCCGCGACGACGGTTATCATCCCGCCGGTTGCGATCATTACGATCGTTGCGGTCCCGTGGTCCGCGACGATCCTCTCGTGCCTCTGCCTGAGGCGTCGCCTCAACAGGAGTTGCCGGCTTCTTCTCGACTTCCTTTTTGCGAGCCGGTGCTTCCGACTGTTTTGGACGCTCGTTATCGCGTTCACGCTCAGAACCGCGACCGGTGCGCTTTTTCTTGCCCCGACTGCCGCGTGATTCTTCCTCGCTCGCCCAGTCAAGCTGCGTGATACCATCACGCTCCAGACGGGGAATGGGCTTGCCTGTCAGCGTTTCAATCGCTTCCGCAAATTTGCGGTCGTAAGGTGTGGCAAGACTGTAGGCCTTACCTTCCTTTCCGGCGCGTCCCGTACGACCGATGCGATGGACATAGTCCTCTGCATGGAAGGGAAGATCGAAGTTGAAGACGTGAGACAGCCCACCGATATCAATACCGCGTGCGGCCACATCCGAGCAGACCAGAATCTTCAGTTCGCCGGACTTGAACTTTTCCAGTGTCTGGAAACGTACCGACTGCGGCAGATCGCCGTGCAGAGCGCCCGCTGAGAAACCATGTTTCAGAAGTGACTTGAGCAGAATGTCAACATCACGCTTGCGATTACAGAAGACGATCGCATTCTGAAGGTTTTCAGCCCGCAGCAGCTTGCGCAGAACCTTTCGCTTGTCGTCTTCGTCAACGACGATCAGGCCCGTTTCAATGGTCGTCGCGACAGTCGAAGGACGACTGACGGTGATCTGCTTGGGCGACTGAAGGAACGCGTCGGCGAGGCGACGGATTTCAGGCGCCATCGTTGCGGAGAAGAACAGTGTCTGACGATTCGCCGGAAGCAGACCCACGATCCGTTCAATGTCCGGAATGAAGCCCATGTCGAGCATGCGGTCGGCTTCATCGATCACGAGAATCCGTGTCTGCGTCAGCAGGAGACCACCGCGCTCGAACAGATCAAGCAGACGGCCCGGCGTGGCGATCAGAACATCGACGCCTTTGTTCAGGACTTCTTTCTGGTCAGCCATGCTTTCGCCGCCGATCAGAAGGGCGTGCGTCAGCTTCAGATGCTTGCCGTAATTGACGAAATTCTCGGCGACCTGAAGCGCCAGTTCACGCGTCGGCTCAAGAATGAGCGAGCGCGGCATCCGGGCGCGGGCGCGGGAACCGGAAAGAATCTCCAGCATGGGAAGCGTGAAGGACGCTGTCTTGCCAGTGCCGGTCTGGGCGACACCCAGAACATCCTGACCATGCAGAACAGAAGGGATCGCCTGCGCCTGAATGGGAGTCGGATGGACATAACCCATCTCGGTTACGGCACGAAGAAGCGGTTCCGAAAGTCCCAGATCAGCAAACGTTACCTGAGTGCTTTCCTCAGGGACATCTTTTTTGGCAGGCTCTGCAACAGGAGCAGGAGCCGCGGGCGGATGAATCTCGGCGTCCTGTTCGACGATACCGTCCAGAGCCCCGCCGACATGAAGTGGGTGAGCTTCCGTTGCATCTTCGACAGTAGCCTCGTCCACAGACTTGGCTTCCGTTTTGGTGCTGCGACGGCGTGTCGGTTTTTTGGCTGCGGGCGCCGGAGAGGTTTCCGTGTCCGCACTTTTCGCAACGGCGGCTTTGCGCGTGCGCGGCTTTTTGACAGGTGTTTCCTTGGGGGACACCTCTGTCGGTGCGGCTTCCTCTTTATCCGCTACGACAGGTTCAGCCTTTTTACGTGTCGTACGGCGCGGAGCTTTCGCGGCAGGCTTGGCCTCTACGGTCTCATCTGTAGTGGCCGCAGCTTCGGCTTCAGCAGGTTCGGCCTTTTTCCGACGTGTCCGTGCGGGCTTCTTTGGAGCGGCAGTTTCGGCAACAGGAGTCACTTCTGTAGCGACTGTTTCTTCGACCGCTTTCTTCCGTCGCGTCGTCGCTCGCTTCGGAGCAGGCGCAGGGGAGGCTTCAGCCTCGACGGCAGCAGACTCTGTCGTCACCGCGTCGCCGGTCGTCGCGGCCTTGCGGGTGCGAGTACGGGGGGCCGCTTTACGCGGCTTTTTCTCGGTCGTGTCGGAAGCTTTGGGGCTCAAGTCGCTCTCAGATTAGGTCGGTCGCCTCGAAGGCGTGGCGCACAGAAGGGGCCGGAAAAAACCGGTGCCTGTCGGTAGGCCGTCCTGCACGAAAAATCAAGCGGCAGTCGTTTCAGTTTCAGACTGACCGCACGGGTTTTCGACAGAATAACCGTCAGGCTCTCATGAAAGTTTAAAGACCGTGTCCAATTGACGCACACAGGATGGCGAGAACGCCGCAGGCGACAACACCCAGCATGAGGCTGCGGATGGAATCGAATGTCTGCGGCTGCGGACGGATGGCGCGGCGTGCTTTCTGATAGGGGCCGTAAAAAACGCGCAGAAACAGACCTGCCATGATCAGACCGAGAACCTGCATGGCGTTTGTGGTCCAGGGGATCACCGCAAAACCGCCCTCATGAATGATCATGAGCCAGCCCGTAATCAGTACGATCGGCATGATATGCCAGATCACCCGAAGAAAACGTTTCAGCGTCAGCAGATGCACGGCGCTGCGCTGGGCTTTGTCGAGCAAAGACAGGCTTGGACGCAGGATGGCTACGGCATAGGTCGCGCCACCTACCCACACCGCCATTCCGGCGATGTGCAGCGTCAGAACAAGACTCCAGAGAATATGTGGCATGCGGACTCCATCGGACAGATTGGCTGTACGGTCGTAAGCTGTGTCGCCAATCAGAGCGTCGAACGCAAGGCTCCCCGTTTCTGGAGGCAGGTTTCAGGCGGGTTCATTCCGCCGCATTCGCATATGGAGGCATTCGTCATGTCCGGCCAACCCGACAGATTCGCTGTCCTCTCCCCGAAGGAGATGGGTAGTGTTGACCATATTGCATCCCGCACCATTCCTGTGGCGACCCTGATGGAGAACGCCGGACGGGCTGTGGCGTGGGCCGTAAAATATTTTACGAAGCCCTGTCGCGTGCTGGTGCTGTGCGGTCCGGGTAACAACGGCGGAGATGGTTATGTCACGGCGCGTTACCTCGCCGAGATGGGGTGGCCTGTTGCTGTCGCCGCGCTGGTTGAACCGCGTGAGGGAAGTGACGCCGCAGCTGTTGCGGGGAGATTCCATGGTCCACGAGTGCCGTTCTCACCAGAAGAAGCCGCCAGGGTTGATCTGGTGATCGACGCAGTGTTCGGGGCTGGGCTCAGTCGTGATGTGCAGGAACCTGTTCCGTCCGTGCTGGCTGCCGCCAAACGCGTGGTCGCTATCGACATGCCCAGCGGCATTGATGGCGCAACCGGACAGGTGCGCGGATACGCTCGCGCCGCCGATCTGACCGTGACGTTTTTCCGGGCAAAACCCGGTCACTTGGTGCTGCCGGGACGTGAGTATCTCGGGCAGTTCGAGGTGCGGGATATCGGGATTCCTGCTGAGGCACTGAAGGAAATCACCGTCACCACATGGCGGAATGAACCCGGTCTCTGGAAACTGCCCGTTCTGGAGCTTGAGGCTCATAAATATTCCCGTGGTGTCGTCAGTCTGTGCGCCGGTGAAGCGATGCCCGGCGCAGCCCGGCTGGCGGCGGCTTCGGCGCGTCGCACCGGTGCGGGTCTCGTCCGGATTGCGGCTGGGAAGGCGGCTCCTGCCTTTCGGCTGGGCGAGCCGGGACTCATTATCGACGAGGAGCCGCTGGCGGACCTGCTGAAAGATCATCGCCGTCGGACATGGATTTGCGGCCCGGGCCTCCTGCCGGAAGAGGTGGAGCAGGTTTTCCCGCAACTGGTTGCGGCGGAGCGGCAGATTCTCGCTGACGCGGGCGCCTTCTCATGGGCGGCAGACGCGCCGGATCGTCTGCGGGGCGCGGCAGTCCTGACGCCGCATGGGGGAGAATTTACCCGGGTCTTCGGTGCGCCGGGTGCTGACCCACTGGCGGCCGTGCGGGCTGCCGCCAAACGGGTGAACGCAGTGGTAGTCCTGAAGGGGGCGACGAGCGTGATCGCGTCACCAGACGGGAAGGTGGCGCTGAATACCCACGCGACCTCGGCGCTCGGAACGGCAGGTTCTGGCGATACGCTGACTGGTATCATCGGAGCCCTGCTGGCGGCTGGTATGGAGCCGTGGGATGCCGCATGCGCAGGTGTGTGGCTGCATGGGGAAGCGGCCTTGCAGGCCGGAAACTGGCTGGTTGCGGAAGATCTGGATCGGTATCTCGGGAAGGCAAGGGACAAGGCGACGCGGCTTCAGGAGGAGCCATGAAAGCTATGGCCGATGTTCTGTGTGACATTCAGGTGAAGTCACCCTGCGGAGACATCGGAAATCAGCTTAATTGCAGGATGCGTGTCGGAGTGACCTTGCCGTAAGGTTGAGACTGCGGTAATCGGTGCGCCCTCGGCGTTATGGGTTGCGCTGATAGGCCACGCGGGTGTGGTGGAATTGGTAGACACGCCAGATTTAGGTTCTGGTGGCGAGAGTCGTGGGGGTTCAAGTCCCTCCACCCGTACCAGCCCTGTCACAACGGCAGAGGCTGGGTTTGCATCCCATGATTATTCTGCCGGAAGAGTTTTGGCGGTCGGTGAAGATCGCTGTGTATTGAAGAGTTCGCACGAGAGGATGGCCTGGGCATATGCAGGTTACTGAGACGCTTTCCGAGGGCCTGAAGCACGCCTTCACCGTGGTCGTTCCGTCGGCCGAACTCGAGAAGAAGGAAGAGGCGCGCCTCAAGGAAGTCGGCGCGTCCGCCAATCTTCCCGGTTTCCGTCCGGGTAAGGTGCCGCTGTCCGTTATCCGTCAGCGTTTCGGCGCATCCGTGAAGGGTGAAGTGCTGGAGCAGGCGGTGAACGATGCGCTGCGTAACCTCTTTGAGGAGCGTAATCTGCGCCCGGCGCAGCAGCCCAAGGTTGATGTTGTTTCCGGTGGCGACGGCAAGGGTGATCTTGAGCTGAAGGTCGAGACGGAAGTTCTCCCTGAAATCAAGGAGCCTGACCTGTCCGACGTGTCTCTGGTGCGCCTGAAGGCGACGCCTGATGCGGCGACCGTGGACAAGGCTCTGAACGACATTGCGAAGCGTCAGCGCGATTTCGTGGTCGTTGAAGAGGATCGTCCGGCTGCTCAGGGTGACGCTCTGGTCGTCGATTTTGTTGGCAAGCGCGATGGCGTTCCCTTCGAAGGCGGCACGGCGGAAGACGTGAGCGTCGAGATCGGTGGCGAGGGTTTCATTCCCGGTTTCGCCGAGCAGCTCGAAGGCATGAAGCCGGGCGAAGAGAAGATCATCACGGTGACCTTCCCTGAGGAATACGGCGCGAAGGAACTGGCCGGTCAGGTCGCAACCTTCGACATCAAGGCAAAAGAGCTGAAGAAGCCGGTCGACGTTGAGGTCAATGACGAGCTCGCCAAGAAGATCGGTTTCGAAAATCTCGACAAGATTCGTGAAGTCATCACGAAGCAGGTTGAAGACGAGTACGAGCAGCTTTCCCGTCTGCGCCTGAAGCGTGACCTGCTGGACAAGCTGGCCGAGAAGACGGATTTCCCGGCTCCGGAAAGCATGGTTGACGCAGAATTCGACCAGATCTGGGCGCGTGTTGAAGCTGATCGCAAGTCCGGCGAGTTGGACGAGGAAGATCAGGGCAAGGACGAAGACACGCTGAAGGCTGATTATCGCAAGATCGCCGAGCGTCGCGTGAAGCTTGGTCTGCTTCTTGCTGAAATCGGCCGTGCGAAGGGTATCACGGTCACGCAGGACGAGATGGCGCGCGCCATTCGTGCGGAAGCCATGCGCTACCGTGGTCAGGAACAGGCTGTGTTCGACTTCTTCATGAAGAACCCGCAGGCTGCCGAGTCCCTTCGTGGTCCGATCTTCGAAAACAAGGTGATCGACTACATCACCGAGTTGGCGAAAGTTGAAGACAAGGATGTGACGCCGGAAGAACTGGCTGACATGCCAGCGGCCAACGTCTGATAGTCTCACTGTTTTTACAGTAAGCGATAATGCGGCACTTTCTTCTTTTTTGAGGGGAAAGTGCCGTTTGTTTATGTGGCCCGCTACGATGAGCAGGTCGGAAATGCAGGATTTTCACCCAATGGGGTGGCGCTGGGTCTGATTATCTCTATCTTAAGCAGACCGGGCGTTCTGTCTGGGTTGAACCTATCCTGTCCGATGGCAGGGGACGGGGCAGGATACGCGGCGTAGCGGCATATAAGTCGGGAATGATGTGATGAGGGATTCGAACCCCGTAGAGATTTTTAACAACGCTCTTGTGCCGATGGTGGTCGAGCAGACTTCCCGCGGGGAGCGCGCGTTCGATATCTATTCGCGTCTTCTGCAGGAGCGGATCATCTTTCTGACCGGGCCGGTTTACGATCAGGTGGCTTCCGTCATTTCGGCACAGCTTCTCTATCTGGAGAGCGTGAATCCGAACAAGGAAATCTCCTTTTATATCAACAGCCCGGGTGGCGTGGTGTCTGCCGGTCTCGCGATCTATGACACCATGCAGTATATCCGGAGTCCCGTGAGCACTGTGTGCATCGGTCAGGCTGCTTCAATGGGCTCCCTGCTACTGGCAGGCGGCGCCGAGGGTAAGCGTTTCGCTCTGCCGAACGCTCGCGTGATGGTGCATCAGCCTTCAGGCGGTGCGCAGGGGCAGGCCAGCGACATCGAGATTCAGGCGCGTGAGATACTCACGATTCGCCAGCGTCTCAACGAGATCTACCGCGAACACACAGGTCAGACGCTTGAAGATATCGAGCAGAAACTTGAGCGCGACAGCTACATGTCCGCCGATGAAGCGAAAGCCTTCGGGATTGTGGATGAAGTTATCAAGAAACACCCGGCCCAGTCCGGAGAGAAGGCCTGAGCCTTCAGACACCGTCATGCCTGGCTATCACTTGATGCGTCTTGCTGGTCCGGTTACGATTTTCGCTTTGCCCGGTAATATGGCCGGGCGGCTCCGGAAGGGGTCAAGATTAGGGGACTGCAGATGAACGCAAAGTCCGGCGATTCCAAGAACACGCTGTATTGCTCGTTCTGCGGAAAGTCACAGCATGAGGTCCGCAAGCTGATTGCGGGGCCTACGGTGTTCATCTGTGACGAATGCGTTGAGCTCTGCATGGATATCATCCGTGAGGAGCACAAGACGACGCTGGTGAAGTCGCGGGACGGCGTGCCGACTCCAAAAGAGATCTGCAAGATTCTCGACGATTACGTCATCGGCCAGTTCGAGGCGAAAAAGGTGCTCTCGGTTGCGGTGCACAACCACTACAAGCGCCTCGCCTATGCGCAGAAGAACAATGATGTCGAAATCTCGAAGTCGAACATCCTTCTGATCGGTCCGACCGGTTCGGGTAAGACGCTGCTTGCGCAGACGCTCGCCCGTATCATCGATGTGCCTTTCACGATGGCGGACGCTACGACTCTGACCGAGGCGGGCTATGTCGGTGAGGATGTCGAGAACATCATTCTCAAGCTGCTGCAGGCAGCCGACTACAATGTCGAGCGGGCACAGCGCGGCATCGTCTATATCGATGAAATCGACAAGATTTCCCGGAAGTCGGATAACCCGTCCATCACCCGTGATGTCAGCGGTGAAGGTGTCCAGCAGGCGCTTCTGAAGCTGATGGAAGGCACGGTTGCTTCCGTTCCGCCGCAGGGTGGCCGCAAGCATCCGCAGCAGGAGTTCCTGCAGGTCGATACGACCAACATGCTCTTCATCTGCGGCGGTGCTTTCGCCGGGCTGGAAAAAGTCATTTCGGCACGCGGTAAAGGCTCGGGAATTGGCTTTGGCGCGGATGTGCAGGCGCCGGAAGATCGTCGCACAGGCGAGATTCTGAAAAGTGTCGAGCCGGAGGATCTGATCAAGTTCGGCCTGATCCCCGAGTTCATCGGCCGCTTGCCGGTTGTCGCCACCCTAGGTGATCTCGATGAAACGGCGCTGGTGCAGATTCTGTCTGAACCGAAGAACGCGCTGGTCAAGCAGTACGCCAAGCTGTTCCAGATGGAAGACGTGAAGCTGACCTTCACGGAGGATGCGCTCAAGGCGATCGCCCATCGGGCTATTGAACGGAAAACCGGGGCCCGTGGTCTGCGCTCGATCATGGAGAGTATTCTGCTGACAACCATGTTCGAGCTTCCGGGTCTCGAAAATGTGGACGAGGTTGTCGTGAACAAGGACGTGGCTGAAGGAAAAGCTTCGCCAGTTTTCGTTTACGGGAAAGCCAAGGAAAAACCTGCGGAGCAGTCAGCCTGACCGCTTTCGCACAAAACCATGACATGCAGGTGGTTCCGTTCTGGCGGGACCACCTGATTCATGCGCCCGGCTCTTGATAGTGCCGAAAATCATTCCGATATTCATCAGTATAAACGACCGCTCCGGAACCGTCAGAAGGCGTTATCCGGAGAAATCCACCCATTGCCGGGGCGGATGGGCGATGTGTGTGCCAATGAATGGGCATGCGTCGCCGGATCGTCCATTCAGGAGATCGGCATCATGACAGAAAAACCCAAAACATCGACGCCGCGCCGCAAGCGCACCAAAGCTGCCGATACGACGACTGTACCGGCAAAAAAGACCGCAGCGAAGAAAGTTGCCACCCCAACGACAGAGCGTGTGGCGGTTCTGCCTCTGCGTGACATCGTTGTGTTCCCTCACATGATCGTGCCGCTGTTTGTCGGGCGTGAGAAATCTGTGAAGGCGCTTGAATCCGTCACCAAGGATGACAAGAAAATCCTTCTGGTCGCGCAGAAAGAAGCGACGGTGGACGATCCGGGTTCGGACGACATCTATCGCTTCGGCACGACCTCCACCATTCTGCAGCTTCTGAAGCTGCCGGATGGCACGGTGAAAGTGCTTGTCGAAGGCAACCAGCGTGCCCGCGTGGTGGCGCTTCACGATGTCGACGGGCATTTCGAGGCCGATGTCGAATTTGTGACCGATGCGCCGGTGGAGACAGAAGAAGCTGAAGCGCTGGCGCGTGCCGTGGTCGGGCAGTTTGAGCAGTATGTGAAGCTCAACAAGAAGATCGCAGCGGAAGTGCTGGTTTCGCTTAACCAGATCAGCGACCTCTCCAAGCTTGCTGACACGATCGCCAGTCATCTCAGTCTGAAGATTTCCGAAAAGCAGGAAATTCTCGAACTGCCGTCCGTGACGAAGCAGCTTGAGAAGATTCTCGCCCACATGGAAGCCGAGATCGGTGTTCTCCAGGTCGAGAAGCGTATCCGTAACCGCGTGAAGCGGCAGATGGAGAAGACGCAGCGCGAGTACTATCTGAACGAGCAGCTCAAGGCGATCCAGAAGGAGCTTGGCGAGGGCGAGGACGGCAAGGACGAGACTGCCGAAATCGAAGAAAAGATCGTCAAGACCAAGCTGACCAAGGAAGCGCGGGAAAAGGCCGTTGGCGAGCTGAAGAAGCTGCGCGGGATGAGTCCGATGTCCGCCGAATCGACGGTGGTGCGCAACTACCTCGACTGGCTGCTGGGCGTGCCCTGGAAAAAGGCGACCAAGGTAAAGAATGACCTTGATGCGGCCGAAAAGGTTCTCGACGAGGATCATTACGCACTGGAGAAGGTCAAGGAGCGTATCCTTGAGTATCTCGCGGTTCAGAGCCGTTCGAAGAAGGTGAAGGGGCCGATCCTGTGCCTTGTCGGGCCTCCGGGTGTCGGCAAGACCACGCTGGCGCGCGCCATCGCGAAGGCGACGGGACGTCATTATGTCCGCATGTCGCTTGGTGGCGTGCGCGACGAGTCCGAGATTCGCGGACATCGTCGGACCTATATCGGCGCGATGCCGGGCAAGATCATTCAGGGTATGAAGAAGGCGAAAGTTTCCAATCCGCTCTTCCTGCTTGATGAAATCGACAAGCTTGGCGCCGACTGGCGTGGTGATCCGGCTTCGGCGCTGCTTGAAGTGCTGGACCCGGAGCAGAACAGCACCTTCTCCGATCATTATCTGGAGGTCGATTATGACCTGTCGGATGTGATGTTCGTCACCACGGCGAACAGTCTCAACATGCCTCAGCCTCTGCTGGACCGCATGGAGATCATTCGCCTCTCCGGCTACACGGAAGACGAGAAACTCAACATCGCGAAGCGTCATCTGATCGCCAAGCAGGGTGAGGCGCATAACCTCAAGCCTGAGGAATGGTCGATCTCCGACGCGGCGCTGATGGATCTCATCCGTTTCTATACGCGTGAAGCTGGCGTCCGTAGTCTTGAACGTGAAATCGCCAACGTGGCCCGCAAGGTCGTGAAGGAGATCGTCACAGGTAAGGCGAAAAAGGTGGCTGTGACCGAGAAAAATATCGGCAAGTTCGCTGGCGTGCGTCGTTTCACACATGGTGAGACCGAATCTACCGACATGGTCGGTATGGTGACGGGGCTGGCCTGGACCGAAGTCGGTGGCGAGATCCTGACGATCGAAAGCGTGATGGTGCCGGGCAAGGGCAACATCAAGCAGACGGGCAAGCTCGGCGATGTCATGCAGGAAAGTGTGTCCGCGGCACTGTCCTACGTGCGGAGCAGAGCCCCTTATTTCGGGATCAAGCCGACACTCTTCGAGAAGTGTGACATCCACGTTCATGTGCCTGAAGGGGCGACTCCGAAGGACGGTCCGTCGGCTGGTATCGCCATGGCGACGTCGCTTGTCAGCGTCCTGACAGGCATTCCTGTTCGGCGTGACGTGGCTATGACGGGTGAGATCACCCTGCGTGGTCGTGTTCTTCCGATCGGTGGTCTGAAAGAGAAGCTGCTTGCTGCTCTGCGGGCCGGGATCAAGACGGTCTTCCTGCCCAAGGACAATGAGAAGGACATCGCGGAACTTCCAGAAACTGTGAAGAAAAATCTGGAGTTGATCCCCGTTTCCCATGTGGATGAGGTGATTGGCCGCGCCCTTGTCAGCGTTCCGCAGCCGATTGAATGGGAAGACGAGAGCGATCTGGTTGCGCCGATTGCGGCTTCGGGAACACCCATTGCGGTAGCGCACTGACAGATGTGAGGAAAAGGCAGGGGAGGCAATTTTGCGCCCCTGCCGCCGTCACTGGCTGTTGACGTGGCCGAAAACGGCTTCATAGTGCGCCGCGGAATGTCTCTGGCGGCACCGAGCCGTACGAGAGACTTGAACATAGAAAGGCGTATGTATGGACAAGCCGCTTAACAAGCAGGAACTCGTCTCGGTTGTTGCAGATGATGTAGACCTGCCCAAGGCGAAGGCTGGCGAAGTGGTTGACGCTGTATTCTCAGCCATTGAGAAGGCCCTGAAGGGTGGACAGGAAGTCCGTCTCGTCGGGTTCGGCTCGTTCGTCACGGCTCACCGTAAGGCGACCAAGGGCCGCAATCCCCGCACTGGCGAGGAAATCGACATTCCGGCTTCGACGTCTGTACGTTTCAAGCCCGGCAAGACCCTCAAGGACGCAGTCAGCTAAGACGCTGCATTCCTGAGTGCTTTGCAGACAGGCAGGATGGTTTCACCGTCCTGCCTGTTTTTTTATGTGGCGCTTTTCTTTGTAATTTTGTGCCTGCCGGGGCTTGATTGATGGCTCCGTTTTGTCTACCCAGTGCGACGGGCGATTAGCTTAGCGGTAGAGCATCTCGTTTACACCGAGAGGGTCGGCGGTTCGATCCCGTCATCGCCCACCATTTTCCTTAAAATTTAGTCCTGTAATGACAGCCTGTTCCAGACTGGCATCCCTGTTGCGTCGAACGCATGTCGCCAGCGGATGTCTGGCCCCGCGTCTGACGTATATGTCTATATTTATTTGTATATAGATAGGGGTCAGATCATTCGCCGGACAGCAGGAATATGATTTGAATGAGCCATTCCCGAAATGAAATTCATTTCGATGAATGGTGTTCATTATACTGAACTCCTCACGGGAAAGTTTCTGAGTCGCGTTGGTATGAGGGTGGCCACAGGAACATTCCGGGCATAGTTTGGCCGCATTATCTCACGGTTCGAGCCGCAAGGCCCGGATGTGGAAACGGAAAATCATTACGGAGGGCATGATGCCGTCGGTGATCAACGATTATCTGCCGGTTCTCATTTTCGGCATTCTCGCCGTGGTGATCGCAGGGGCCATGCTGGGCGCGTCTCTCGTGTGTGGGCACCAGAAGCCGTATGCGGAAAAACTGACAGCCTATGAGTGCGGTTTCGAAGCATTCGACGATGCGCGCCGTCGTTTTGATGTCCGTTTCTATCTCGTTTCGATCCTGTTCATCATCTTCGATCTGGAAGTGGCCTTCCTGTTTCCGTGGGCGGTCAGCCTGTCGCGGATCGGTCTTTATGGCTTCCTGTCGATGATGGGATTCCTTGGCGTGCTGGGGATCGGGTTCCTTTATGAGTGGCGCAAGGGCGCGCTGGACTGGGATTGATCTGTGATGCTGACGGACGTGGCTGTAACGGCAGTGAAGGTGGAGAACGCGCAATGAGCGGTGATAATGCTGTGGGTTCGGACGCCAATATCGTCTGGAACCGGGATGCGGTTCCGGCTGGACCGGAGCAGGACGCCATCGTCCGTGGCATCACGGGTGAGATCAGCGAGAAAGGCTTTGTCGTCGCCAGTCTCGACAAGCTCGTGAACTGGGGCAGGACCGGAAGCCTCTGGCCGATGACGTTCGGTCTGGCCTGCTGTGCTGTGGAAATGATCCACGCCTACATGCCGCGTTACGATCTTGACCGGATGGGCATCATTCCGCGTGGTTCGCCGCGTCAGTCCGACGTTATGATCGTCGCTGGAACGCTCACCAACAAGATGGCTCCGGCCCTGCGGCGCGTTTACGACCAGATGGCCGAGCCGCGCTGGGTGATCTCGATGGGCTCCTGCGCCAATGGCGGCGGCTACTACCATTATTCCTATTCGGTTGTCCGCGGCTGTGATCGCGTCGTGCCGGTTGACGTCTATGTGCCGGGCTGTCCGCCGACGGCCGAGGCGCTGATCTACGGCATCATGCTGCTCCAAAAGAAAATCCGTCGGACAGGGACGATTCTCCGTGGCTGATCAATCCACTGCACCCGTCGCCAGAGGTAATTCCTGCCTCTCCTTTCTGGCCTTCACGCTATCAACGTCGTTACCGGGTATCTCTTCCGCCGCCATTGAAGGTGGGGAGCTTGTGGTGCGGGCGGATCGTGACCGTCTGATCCCGCTGATGATGCTTCTGCGTGATGATCCGCGGTTCCGGTTCGAGCAGCTCATGGACCTGTGCGGGGTTGATTTCCCTCAACGCGCCGAACGGTTCGATGTGGTCTACAATCTTCTGTCCGTGAGCCTGAACCATCGTGTCCGGGTGATCGTGACAACGGATGAACTGACCCCGGTGGAGTCCGTGCATCAGATCTGGCCCTGCGCCACATGGTGGGAGCGTGAGTGCTACGACATGTATGGCGTGCTGTTCTCGGGTCAGCCTGATCTTCGTCGTATTCTCAGTGATTACGGCTTTGAAGGACATCCGCTCCGCAAGGATTTCCCGCTGACCGGTTACACTGAGGTTCGCTACGATCCGGAGCGTCGTCAGATTGTGCGTGAGCCGGTCACACTGACGCAGGATTTCCGTGACTTTGATTTCGTGTCTCCCTGGGAAGGCGTGCTGACGCTGCCGGGTGACGAGCGGGCGCATGAACTGCGTCAGATCATGAAAAAGATACAGTAACAGGAGCCGGAGCATGACAGAGGCCCTGAAACAGGACGAAAACCTTCTCGGTCTGCATGACAGTCTTGGTGAAGGTCCGCTGCCTGAGACCCTGCTGTCGGAGCCGGTAGCAGAGGAGGAAGTGGAGCGTCGGACGGTCGAGATCGACAGCCATGCGCTGAATTTCGGCCCCCAGCATCCATCAGCGCATGGCGTTCTGCGTCTTGTGCTGGAGATGGAAGGCGAGGTTGTCGCGCGTGCCGTGCCGCATATCGGGCTGCTGCATCGCGGTACGGAAAAGCTGATCGAATACAAGACCTATCCCAAGGCGCTGCCGTATTTTGACCGGCTCGATTACGCTTCTCCGATGTGCGAGGAGCACGCTTTCGCGCTGGCCACCGAGAAGCTTCTGGGTATCGAAGCGCCGGATCGCGCCAAGTGGATCCGTGTGATCTTCGCGGAAATCACCCGCATCCTGAACCATATCCTCAACCTCACAGCGATGGGGCTCGACTGCGGTGCGGTGACGCCTGCGCTCTGGGGCTATGAAGAGCGCGAAAAGCTGCTTGAGTTTCATGAGGCTGTTTCCGGCGCACGTTTCCATGCCAACTATTTCCGCCCCGGTGGTGTCGCACGCGACATGCCGGCCGGCATGGAAGAGAAAATCGCAGCGTGGGCCGAAGAATTCCCCGCATGGATTGATGATCTCGAAAGTCTGCTGACGGAAAACCGCATCTGGAAGCAGCGGACTGTAGGTATCGGCGTGTTCACCAGCGAGCAGGCTTTGGCATGGGGCTGGAGCGGGCCCTGCCTGCGTGGCTCCGGCGTGCCGTGGGATCTGCGTCGTTCCCAGCCGTATGACAATTACGACAAGGTCGATTTCGAAATTCCCGTGGCGCGGCATGGCGATTGTTATGATCGCTATCTCGTTCGCGTGGCCGAAATGCGCGAGAGCGTGAAGATCATCAAGCAGAGTCTGGCGCAGATCAAACCTGGCGCGATCAAGGTGCAGGACCCCAAGTTTTCACCGCCGCCGCGTGCCGAGATGAAGCGGTCGATGGAAGCCCTGATCCATCACTTCAAACTGTTTACCGAGAGTTATCATGTGCCGCCGGGCGCGACCTACACGGCGGTCGAAACGCCGAAGGGTGAATTCGGTGTCTATCTCGTGGCTGACGGAAGCAATCGTCCGTATCGCTGCAAGATCAGACCGACCGGTTTCGCGCATCTGCAGGCGATTGATGAACTCTCTCGACGAGGCATGCTGGCTGATGCCGTGGCGATCATCGGCTCGCTGGATCTCGTCTTTGGTGAGGTGGACCGATGAGCACTGTCACAAACGTGCAGCCTGATCACTTCGAATTTGATGAGATCAGCGAAGGCGAAATCGCAACGATCCTCGCCAAGTATCCGCCCGAGCGGAAGGCGAGCGGGGCTCTGCCGCTGCTCTACGTCGCGCAGAACCAGATGAAACGGCAGACCGGCAGCGCCTGGGTGCCGACCGTGGCGATGGACGCCGTGGCCCGGAAGCTGGAAGTCGCGCCGATCCGTATCTACGAGGTCGCGACCTTCTACTTCATGTTCAACACGAAGCCGATCGGGAAGTATCACCTTCAGGTCTGCACGACAACATCCTGCTGGCTGCGAGGATCGGACGATGTGCTGTCAGCCTGCAAGAAGGCGACCGGCATTCATAACATCGGTGAGACCAGCGAAGACGGGCTGTTCACGCTGAGCGAAGTCGAGTGCCTTGGGGCCTGCTCCAATGCGCCAATTCTTCAGGTGGATAACGATTTTTTCGAGGATCTCGATGGTCCCCGCACGGAAACGCTGATCGAGGCGCTGAAGCGCGGCGAATATCCGGAGCCGGGTCCGACCAACGGGCGTCATGGCGCGGAGCCGGAGGGCGGCCGCCGGGTGCTGCTCGAAGAGACCGGTTCCGGTCAGGGTTGAGGGAGATCTGCGACAATGCTGAGCGATAAGGACCGGATCTACACCAACCTGTATGGCCAGAATGACTGGCGACTGGCTGGGGCCCGCGCCCGTGGTGACTGGAACGATACGAAAGCGATCACCGACAAAGGCCGCGACTGGATCGTCAACGAGATGAAGGCGTCCGCCCTGCGTGGGCGTGGTGGGGCAGGCTTCCCGACCGGTGTGAAGTGGTCCTTCATGCCGAAAGGTGATGGACCCGCGCCACGCTATCTTGTCATCAACGGCGATGAGTCCGAGCCGGGCACCTGCAAGGATCGCGAGATCCTGCGTCACGAGCCGCACAAGCTGATCGAGAGCGCTCTGATCGCCTCCTTCGCGATGGGGGCGCACGCGTCCTACATCTATGTGCGCGGCGAGTTCTACAACGAAGCGCGCCATCTCCAGATCGCCATTGATGAAGCGTATGAAGCCGGACTGCTCGGCAAGAACGCTGCGGGCACAGGCTGGGATTTCGATTTCTATCTGCATCGCGGCGCAGGCGCTTATATCTGCGGTGAGGAAACGGCTCTGCTCGAAAGCCTCGAAGGCAAGAAGGGCCAGCCGCGTATGAAGCCGCCGTTCCCGGCTGGCGCGGGTCTGTATGGCTGCCCGACGACGGTGAACAATGTCGAGTCTATTGCCTCGGCTTCCACGATCCTGCGTCGTGGTGCGGCGTGGTTCTCCGGTCTCGGTCGTCCGAACAATGCGGGCACCAAGTTGATGGCCATTTCCGGTCATGTGAATACGCCGTGCGTGTTCGAGGAAGAACTCGGCGTGCCGATGAAGGAAATCATCGAGAAGCATGGCGGCGGCGTGCGCGGCGGATGGGACAATCTGCTGGCGGTCATTCCGGGCGGCTGCTCGGTGCCGCTGCTGCCGAAAGACATCTGCGAGACGGTGCTGATGGACTATGACAGCCTGAGGGCGGAGCGATCCGGTCTCGGCACGGGCTGCATGATCGTGATGGACAAATCCACCGACATCATCAAGGCGATCGCCCGGTTCTCGCAGTTCTTCAAACATGAAAGCTGCGGCCAGTGCACGCCCTGTCGTGAAGGCACCGGCTGGATGATGCGCGTCATGAACCGCATGGTCGAAGGACGCGCCGAAATCGAGGAAATCGACATGCTGGAGCAGGTCACCCGGCAGGTCGAGGGTCACACGATCTGCGCGCTCGGCGATGCGGCGGCATGGCCCATTCAGGGACTGATCCGGCATTTCCGTCCGCTCATGGAAGAGCGCATCCGTGACTACAAGCGGCGGCATGGCGGCTCCCAGCAGGTGCAGGTGCCTGCGGGCACGCCTGTTGCAGCGATTGCGGCGGAGTAAGGCTGATGGTCAGAGTCATTGTTGACGGCACACCGGTCGATGTCGCTCCCGGTTCCTCCGCGCTTCAGGCGTGCGAGGCGGCGGGCAAGGAAATTCCGCGTTTCTGCTATCATGAGCGCCTGTCGGTCGCGGGTAACTGCCGCATGTGCCTCGTTGAGGTCGCACGGGCCCCGAAACCGGTCGCCTCGTGTGGCTTCCCTGTAAACGAGGGCATGCAGATCTTCACGGACACGGAAACGGTCCGCAAGGCGCGCCGGGCGGTGATGGAGTTCCTGCTTATCAACCATCCGCTCGACTGTCCGATCTGCGATCAGGGCGGCGAGTGCGATCTACAGGATCAGGCGTACGGCTACGGTAGCGGTATTTCCCGCTATCATGAGGAAAAGCGGGCGGTCACCGACAAAAATCTCGGTCCGCTGGTGAAAACCGTGATGACACGCTGCATCCAGTGCACGCGTTGTGTCCGTTTCAGTGCGGAAGTGGCGGGTACGCCGGAACTGGGTGGCATTTCGCGTGGTGAGAACCTTGAGATCACCACCTATGTCGAGAAGGCGTTGACGTCGGAACTGTCCGGCAACCTGATCGACATCTGTCCGGTCGGCGCTCTGACTTCCAAGCCATCCGCCTTTCAGGCCCGTCCGTGGGAACTGCGGAAGACCGACGCCATCGACGTGATGGATGCGGTCGGCACCAACATCCAGATTCAGGCGCGTGGCGGCGAGGTGAAACGCATTGTTCCCCGCGTGAATGACGAGGTGAACGAGGAATGGCTGTCCGACAAGGGCCGTTTCTCTGTCGATGGTCTGAAGCGTCGTCGTCTCGATCGTCCGTGGGTGCGCGTGCACGGCAAGCTGCACCCGGCGAGTTGGCAGGATGCTTTCGTCGCCATCGCCAAACGGCTTGAGGGCGTGCAGGGCAGCCGGATCGGCGCGATTGTCGGCGACCTGTGCGACGCCGAGAGCATCATGGCGCTGCGTGACCTGATGTGGTCACTGGGTTCGCTGAACCTCGACTGCCGTCAGGATGGCGCGAAATACGATCTGTCGGATCGTTCGCGTTATACATTCGTAAGCGGCATTGTTGGCATTGACGAGGCGGACGCGATCCTTGTGGTCGGGGCCAACCCGCGTCTGGATGCGCCGGTTCTGAACGCCCGCATCCGCAAGCGCTATCTGTCACTGGGACGTGGCGGTCTGCCGATCGGTGTCATTGGCACGCTGTCGTCCGATCCGACATGGGCTTACGAGGATCTGGGCAGCAATCCGGTCTCGGTGAACGGTCTGCTGAGCGGCAATGTCGAATTTGTCGAAAAGCTTAAAGCCGCCAAGAAACCGATGATCATCGTCGGGCAGGAGGCGCTGACCCGTGAAGATTCCGGCGCCATTCTGAAAGCCTGTCGCGCTCTGGCGGAATCGGTTGGCGCGCTGACGGACGGGTGGAACGGTCTGAACATCCTGCACACGGCGGCGTCGCGTGTTGCGGCGCTCGATCTCGGCTTTGTGCCACGCAACGGGGGACGCAGTCTGCGCGGAATGCTGAGCAGCGGCGTCGATGTGTTGTGGCTTCTGGGCGCGGACGAGTTCTCCGTGAACGCCATCAGCCCGGAAACCTTCGTGATCTATCAGGGCCATCATGGTGATGCGGGCGCGGCCCGTGCCGACGTGATCCTGCCGGGTTCGGCCTACACCGAGAAATCAGGCACATGGGTGAACACCGAAGGTCGTATCCAGCGCAGCTTTCAGGCCGTCTTTCCACCGGGCGAGGCGAAGGAAGACTGGAAAATCATCCGCGCCGCGTCAGAAGTTCTTGGCGCGAAGCTGCCTTACGACACGATCGAAGCGTTGCGTGAGCGACTTCAACTCGGCGTGTCCTCGGCAGCAGGAGAAACGGCGGAAGAGCCCGGCGTCGACACCATCCAGGCCAAACCGCTTCTGGCGTCCTCCCGGAGTTATTACCTGACAAACCCGATCAGCCGGTCCAGTCCGACCATGGTCGAGTGCGCGGAAGTCTACGCGCCGAGTGTGGCTGTAGCGGCGGAGTAGGAACGTGGCTGACTTTTTCTTCCATACGCTTGCCGGCCAGCTCATCCTCATGGTGCTGGAAACTCTGGCGGTTCTCGTGCCGCTGCTGATCGGCGTGGCTTACCTGACGCTCATGGAGCGCAAGGTGATGGCGGCGATGCAGTTGCGTCGTGGTCCGAACGTGAACGGCATTTTCGGTCTGCTTCAGGCTTTCGCCGACGCGATCAAGATGATCACCAAGGAAACGATCATCCCCGCCGGGGCCAACCGCTTCCTGTTCCTGTTCGCGCCGTTTCTGACGTTCTCGCTGGCCATGACGGCCTGGGCGGTCATCCCGACGGGCAACGGGCTGGCGGTCGCCAACATCAATGTCGGCATTCTCTACCTGCTGGCGATTTCCTCGCTCGGTGTTTACGGCATGCTCATCGCGGGCTGGGCGTCGAACTCCAAATACGCCTTTCTCGGCAGTCTTCGGTCCGCCGCGCAGATGGTGTCCTACGAAGTCTCCATCGGTCTGGTGATCGTCTCCGTACTGCTCGCGGTCGGGAGTCTGAACCTCAACGATATCGTGCTGGCGCAGCGTCATGTCTGGTTCTGCGTGCCGATGTTCCCGATGTTCATCCTGTTCTTCATCTCGGCGCTGGCCGAGACGAACCGCGCGCCATTCGATCTTCCCGAAGGCGAGAGCGAGCTGGTGGCGGGCTTCTTCGTCGAATATTCCTCGCTCTCCTTCGGCCTCTTCTTCCTTGGCGAATATGCCAACATGATCCTCATGTCCGGCATGGTCAGCATCCTGTTCCTTGGTGGCTGGCTGCCGCCGCTCGGCATCGCGCCGCTGACATGGATTCCGGGGCCGCTCTGGCTGATCGCCAAGATCCTGTTCTGTCTTTTCGTCTTTATCTGGACCCGTGCAACGTTCCCCCGTTTCCGTTATGACCAGCTCATGCGCCTTGGCTGGAAAGTGTTCCTGCCATTCTCGCTGCTCTGGATGATCGCGACCGCCGGGTTCCTGCTTGCAACGGGTCTTCTGCCGCAGGGAGTAAGCTGATGGCTGGCATGGATCGTGCGCTGAAGGCTTTTCTGCTTACTGAAATCGTCTCCGGCATGGCCGCGACATTCAGGACGATGTTCAAGCCGAAAGTCACCATCAACTACCCTTATGAAAAGGGACCGCTTTCTCCGCGTTTCCGTGGTGAGCACGCGCTGCGCCGCTACCCGAATGGCGAGGAACGCTGCATCGCCTGCAAACTGTGCGAGGCGACCTGCCCGGCGGAGGCGATCGTCATCGAGGCCGAGCCGCGTGACGACGGCTCCCGCCGCACCACGCGCTACGACATCGACATGACGAAGTGCATCTATTGCGGCCTGTGCGAGGAAGCCTGTCCGGTGGACGCCATCGTCGAGGGACCGAACTACGAGTTCGCCACGGAGACCCGTGAAGAGCTCATGTACAACAAGGAAAAGCTGCTCTCGAACGGCGACCGCTGGGAGAGCGTGCTGGCACGGAGGCTCGAGCTTGATGCGCCTTATCGCTGATCGGCCCCACGCTATGTCTGTCGCCGTGTCCGCCGCCTGTCGCAGGGGAGGCTGTGTCTGATGGTCCAGCTCGTCTTTTATGTGTTCGCCACCATTCTGGTCGGCTCAGCCGCCATGGTGATCAGCGCACGCAATCCGGTCCATTCGGTTCTGTTCCTGATCCTTGCGTTCTTCAACGCGGCGGGTCTGTTTCTGGTTGCCGGGGCCGAGTTCCTCGCGATGATCCTGGTGATCGTCTATGTCGGCGCGGTCGCCGTGCTGTTCCTGTTCGTGGTGATGATGCTCGACATCGACTTCACCAAAATGCGGGAAGGCTTGCAGCGTTACGCGCCCATCGGCGGCGTTGTCGGCTGCATCCTGTTCGTCGAACTGGTGATGGCGGGCCTGCACTGGGGCATGTCCCCGGTCATGCCTGCGCCAATTACGGGCGGCCTCGGCCAGCCCGGAGGCGCTGCGACCAACACCGGCGCGCTCGGCAACCTGATCTACACGCACTACATCCTGCTGTTCCAGCTTTGCGGTCTCGTGCTGCTCGTCGCCATGATCGGCGCGATCACCCTGACCCTGCGTGACCGCCCGATGGGCCGTCGTCAGATCATCTCCCGCCAGCATGAGCGCAAGCGCGCCGACACGCTGGAGATGATGAACCTGCCGCTGGGGCAGGGCACGGATGCCAACGGCGGTTTCATCCGCCCCAACGATTCCTATTACGTGACAGCCGTTCCGGGCTCTTACGGAGTCCCTGCCGCCGAAAAACGCGAGCCGGGTGAAGGAGACGCAGAATGAACACGGCAATCGCCCAGATCGGGCTCGGTCCCTACCTGACGGTCAGCGCGGCGCTGCTGGTGCTCGGCGTGTTCGGCATCTTCCTCAACCGGAAGAACATCATCATCATCATGATGTCGATGGAGTTGATCCTGCTGGCCGCCAACCTCAATCTGGTGGCGTTTTCCTCCGTGCTGGGCGATCTCTCGGGGCAGGTGCTGACGCTGTTCGTCCTGACCATCGCGGCCGCTGAAGCCGCGATCGGGCTGGCCATCCTCACTGTCTATTTCCGCAACCGTGGCTCGATTCAGGTCGAGGACGTTGCGACGATGAAGGGCTGAGCACCATGCAGGCAGCACTCATCCTCTTTTCGGTCGCGACACTGGCGCCGCTGTGCGGTTCGGCTATCGCGGGACTGTTCGGACGTCGCATCGGTGACGGCGCGGCGCAGGCCGTGACGGTCCTGTGCATGCTCATCGCCACGGTATGCAGCTATGGCGCGCTGCTCGGCGGCATGGTCGGCGGCGGGATGCCCAGCGTGGCCCTGCTGGCGCACTGGGTTGACGCCGGTTCCTTCCATGTGAACTGGGCGCTTCGGTTCGATACGCTGTCCGCCACCATGGTGGCGATGGTGCTGACCGTCTCAACGCTCGTGCACATCTACAGCATCGGCTACATGTCGCATGAGACGATGCCGCGTTACCGGTTCTTCTCCTATCTTTCGCTGTTCACCTTCGCCATGCTGATGTTGGTCACGTCCAACGACCTGATCCAGCTTTTCTTCGGCTGGGAAGGCGTCGGTCTCGCGAGTTACCTGCTGATCGGCTACTGGTATCAGAAGCCGAGCGCCTGCGCCGCCGCGATCAAGGCTTTCGTGGTCAACCGCATTGCCGACCTGTTCTTCCTCGTCGGTATCGGCCTGATCTTCGTGGTGTTCGGTACGGTTCAGTATGACGACATCTTCGCCACGGTCCCGGATCACGTCCAGACGGGTTATTACCTGTTCGGTTCGACCCATTCCGTGCTTGAGGTGATCGCCACGCTGCTGTTCATCGGCGCGATGGGCAAGTCGGCTCAGCTGTTCCTGCACACCTGGCTGCCGGACGCGATGGAAGGCCCGACGCCTGTGTCAGCGCTGATCCACGCCGCCACCATGGTCACGGCGGGTGTCTTCCTGATGGCGCGCATGTCGCCGCTGGTCGAGTTCGCGCCTGACACACGGATCTTCATCGTGCTGATCGGTGCCACGACCTGCTTCTTCGCGGCGACGGTCGGTCTGGTGCAGCCAGACATCAAGCGCACGATCGCCTATTCCACCTGCTCGCAGCTTGGCTACATGTTCATGGCCATCGGTGTGGGAGCTTATCAGGCGGCGGTCTTCCATCTGACGACCCACGCTTTCTTCAAGGCGATGCTGTTCCTTGGCGCAGGCTGCGTGATTCACGCCATGCACGACGAGCAGGACATGTTCCGCATGGGCGGCCTGTGGAAGAAAATTCCGGTGACCTACGCCATGATGTGGATCGGCAGTCTGGCGCTGGCGGGCGTGTTCCCCTTCGCCGGTTACTGGTCGAAGGACGCCATCCTGAATGCGGCATGGGTTTCCCATTCCGGCATGGGCACCTATGGCTGGATCCTCGGCACGGTCACGGCGTTCATTACGGCGCTGTATAGCTGGCGTCTGATCTTTCTCGTGTTCCACGGCAAGCCGCGTGACCAGCATGCGTTCGATCATGCGCATGAAAGCCCGGCCGTCATGCTGGGTCCGGTGCTGATCCTGTCGGTCGGCGCACTGATCGCCGGTGCGGTTCTGGCTCCGTTCTATATCGGCGGCAAGCAGGAAGGGTTCTGGGGAGGCGCGATTTTCAATGCGCCGGGCAACACGGTCATGGCCTCGCTTGAGGATGTTCCGACGCTGATCGGTCTGATGCCGAGCATTGTCGGTCTGCTGGGCATTGCTCTGGCTTATGTCCTCTATGTCGCCAGGCCGGAACTGCCGGAGCAGATCGCCACGTCCTTCCGCCCGGTTTACCAGTTCCTGCTCAACAAATGGTATTTCGACGAACTGTATGACGTGATCTTCGTGAAGCCCTACCGCGCCATTGCCCGCGCCCTGTGGCACGGCGTGGACGAGGGGGTGATCGAGAAGATCCCCGTCGGTCTTGCCGAGGCGACGCGCGGCACGGCGGTCTCCGCCACGCGCACGCAGACCGGGTCCATCGCGATCTATGCGTTCACCATGCTTGTTGGTCTGGTCGTGTTCGTCACCACCGTGGTGTTTTTCCAATGAGCGGTTTTTCTGAAATCCTGCACGTCATCGCCGGGGAGAATGGACGATGAACTGGATACTTGCGTTGCCGGAAATCGTTCTGGCGGTCAGCGGTCTTCTTATCCTCTCGGTGGGTGTGCTCACGAAGAAGGGTCATGCCTTCCTGCCGTCAGCGACGCTGAGCATCGCGGCCTTCGTGGTGACCGGTTTTCTGGTGGCTCTCTCGCCGGGTGGCGTGGGGTATGACGGACTGTTCGTGGTCGATGCGTTCGCCCGCTTCATCAAGCTGCTGGCCATTGTCGGTGGCGTGGTCGCGATTGCGCTGTCGGTCGGTTACACTAACGAGCACCGCGAACTGCCGTTCGAGATGCCCATTCTCGTCCTGTTCTCCACGCTTGGCGCGATGGTCATGGCGTCGTCCACCAACCTGATGACGCTGTTCGTCGGACTGGAACTCTCCTCGCTGGCGATCTACGTGCTGTGCGCTCTGGAGAGGGATCGTCTGGGGTCTGCTGAAGCCGGACTGAAATACTTCATCCTCGGTTCGCTGGCGTCCGGCCTGCTGCTGTATGGCGTGTCGCTGGTCTACGGTTACGCAGGCACGATGGAGTATGCTCCCATCGCCGCCGAGATCAATAGCGCCGGTATTCTGCCGATCGGCCTTGTCATTGGCATGGTGTTCGTCATCGTCGGACTGGCGTTCAAGCTGTCCGCCGTGCCGTTCCACATGTGGACGCCGGATGTCTATCAGGGCGCGCCGACACCGGTGACGGCCTACATGGCTGGTGCGCCGAAGTTCGCGGCTTTCGCCCTGATCCTGCGTGTGATGGCGGGACCGTTCGGCGCCATGTCGCCACGCTGGCAGCTGCTGATCGAGGTGATCGCGGCGCTGTCCATGCTGTTCGGTTCCTTCGCCGCTATTCCGCAGCGCAACATCAAGCGCCTGATGGCTTATTCCTCGATCGGCCATATGGGTTACGCGATGATGGGTCTTGCTGCTGCTTCGCCCGCAGGGACGACCGGCACGCTGGTCTATCTCACGACCTATCTGATCATGAATGCGGGTACGTTCGGCGTGATCACCGCCATGCGTCGGCAGGGACGTGAGGTCACGGAAATCTCCGACATCGCAGGGCTTGGCCGCACCAATCCGGGACTGGCTCTGGTGCTGGCGATCTGCATGTTCAGCATGATCGGCGTGCCGCCGCTGGCCGGGTTCTTCGGCAAGTTCATGGTGTTCGCAGCAGCCTGGAATGCTGGCCTGTATCCGCTGATCGCTGTGGGCGTGGTGTCGGCCATCGTTGGCGCGTTCTATTACCTGCGTATCGTTAAGGTGGCCTATTTCGATCCAGCGGCTCCGGCCTTCGATCGTCCTGCTCCGTCCGTTTCGTTCGTGTCCATTGCAATGGGGCTGGCGACAGTCCTGTTCCTGATTGGTCTGGGTCCGATCAGCGAGGCTGCGCAGGCTGCGGCGCAGGCGCTCATTGGCTGAGCGGGTTGCGCCGCGGGGGAGCGGCACAGATCAGTCGTCCGACTGGCGGCTTTCATGCTTTGACGAACTGCCTTCAACATCTGACCTCTGTCTGGCAAAGGCGGAGGAAGGTGAGGCGGATGGTTTCGCCGCTCTGGCGTTTCACCAGACAAGTCCGCGCGGCAGTCGCGGACGTCTCTGGTCTGATCCCGGCGACAGTCTGGCCCTTTCGGTGTTGCTGCGTCCGGATGCGAACGAACGAAAACAGCCGGGCGCTTGGGCATTCATCGCGGCTCTGGCGTTTCATGATGGGCTTGCTTCAGGGCGGGAAAGTTCCCGACTGCGGATCAAATGGCCCAATGACATCGTGCTCGATGGTCGCAAGATGGGCGGTATTCTGGTTGAAGCCGGCGGAGGCGCGGCCGCCTGGCTGGTCATTGGTTTCGGGGCCAATCTTGTGGCGTCGCCCGCCATTCCCGGCCGGAAACTGGCCTCTCTGGCGGAGTGGACAGCCTCCTGCCAGCCGCGCGCTGTCGCGGAGAGAATTCTTGTCGCTCTGGCGCACTGGCGGCAGGTTTTCAGGACTGAAGGCTTCGCCGCAATTCGCCTCGCATGGCTTGAACGATCGCTGCCTTTGGGTGCGCCTCTTGTAGTAAATGGCGGCGGACACTATTCTAAAGGCAGATTTGCAGGGATTGGTGAGGATGGTGAGTTGCTCCTCGACTGTAATGGAAAGGTCGAGAGAGTGATTACGGGTGAAGTGCTTTATGGTGATCCCACGGTGAACGCGCTGGAAACCGGTCGTGCTGCTGGTCATTGACGCAGGCAATACGAACGCTGTTTTTGCGGTCGATGATGGAGAGAAATGGCGCGGAACGTGGCGCATTTCCATGCAGACCCAGCGTACCAGTGACGAATACGCGGTGTGGTTGCTGACGCTGCTGCATAACGAAGGGATCGCGCCAGAGGATATTACAGGAGCCGCCATCGGCACGGTTGTGCCTGCCGCCTTCTATCACCTCCGCCAGCTCTGCCGTCAGTATTTCAATGTCGAGCCTCTCGTGGCGTCACCGCGTCTGGACTGGGGTTTCCAGATTGCTCTTGATAACCCGACGGAAGTGGGTGTCGACCGTCTGCTGAACGGGCTTGCAGCCCAGCGCCTTTATGGTGGCCCGCTGGTGGTCATCGATTTCGGCACGGCCACCACGTTCGATGTCGTGGCGGAGGACGGAACCTATCTGGGCGGCATCATTGCCCCCGGCATCAACCTGTCGGTTGAGGCCCTGCATATGGCCGCGGCACGTCTGCCGCGGATTGGAATTGGTCGCCCGGAAGGGGGTCTTGTCATTGGGAAGAACACGAACATGGCCATGCGGTCAGGCGTGTTCTGGGGATATGTCGGATTGATCGAAGGGCTTGTCGAGCGGATCAAACGGGAGTTCGGAGCGCCCATGAAGGTGCTTGCGACCGGTGGTCTCGCGCCGCTCTTCTCCGAAGGAACACAGGTCTTCGACCATATCGACCCTGAATTGACCATCAACGGATTGCGGTTCCTGTTCGAACGAAACCCGGAGCCGCCATTACACACCATCACAGACAGTACACAGGAAGAAGGATAACAATACGACATGACGGAAAAGGATAGCGGTCTGGCCTTTCTGCCACTCGGCGGAACGGGCGAGATCGGTATGAACCTCAACCTTTACAGGTTGGGGGAGACATGGCTCGCAGTGGATTGCGGCATCGGGTTCTCCGGCAATGATACGCCGGAAGCGGAAATTCTGGTGCCGGACCCGACCTATATCGTGGAACGTCGGGAGAAACTGGCCGGTCTGGTCATCACCCACGCCCATGAAGATCATATCGGCGCAGTCGCGCATCTCTGGACACGCCTCGGTTGTCCGATCTACGCGACGCCTTTCGCCGCGACCGTGCTGCGTCGCAAACTCGGTGAGGCCCGCCTCGACCAGCAGGTGAAGATCCACGTGATCCCCTGCGGTGGACGTTTCAATGTCGGTCCGTTCGACATCGAGTTCATCCCGGTGACCCATTCGGTGCCGGAAGCGCAGGCGATGGCCATCCGTACGCCTCAGGGCGTTGTGGTGCATACCGGTGACTGGAAGATCGATCCGACGCCGCTGGTTGGTCCGCCGACCGATATCGAGCGTCTGCGGCAGATCGGCGACGAAGGCGTGCTGGCGCTGGTGTGTGACAGCACCAACGTCATGACGCCGGGAGCCTCGCGCTCTGAAGCCGAAGTGCGTCAGGGCCTGACGGAACTGATGGGAACGCTGACAGGGCGTATCGCCGTCACCTGCTTTGCGTCCAACGTCGCCCGTGTGGAAACCATCGCCATGGCAGCGCAGGCTGCCGGACGTGTCGTGGTGCTGGTCGGTCGCTCCCTGCGGAACCTCGATGTGGCGGCGCGTGAGTGCGGCTATCTGTCGGGTGTGCTGCCGTTCCTGCCTGAATACGAGATCAACAATGTCGAGGACGACAAGATCGTCATGATCATCACCGGCAGTCAGGGCGAGCCTCGCTCGGCGCTGTCGCGGATCGCCTCGGACACGCATCAGAGCGTGGCGCTCGGGGAAGGGGATACGGTCATCTATTCAAGCCGTATGATCCCCGGCAACGAGCGTGCCATCATGCAGGTGCAGGACAATCTGACCCGTAACGGTGTCCGTGTCATCACGGACAAGGAAGGGTACATGATCCACTGTTCCGGCCATGCCACGGCTGATGACGTGCGGACGATGTATGACCTGATCCGTCCGCAATATGCCGTGCCGACGCATGGTGAATGGCGTCACCTGACGGCTCATGCTGCTCTGGCTCAGGAAAAGGGCATCGCCTCCATCCTGCTGGAAGACGGCGACATCCTGAACCTCGCTCCCGGTGCGGTGCAGGTGGTCGACACTGCGCCGACGGGTCGTCTGGCTGTGGACGGCAATCGTCTGCTGGCGATGGATGGCGATGTTCTGTCCGCGCGTCGCAAGATGCTGTTCAACGGCATCATCATCGCCAGCGTCGCGGTGGATGACGAAGGCTATGTCATCGGTGAGCCGAAGATCAGCGCGCCGGGGCTGCTGGAAGCGGGGGAACCGGAAAGCATCCGCGTGCAGGAAGAGTTTTCCAACGCAATCGACGAGATTCCGGACGAACTGCGTATGGACGATGTTTCTTTCCGGGAAGCCGCCAAGACGGCGCTGCGTCGCGCTCTGGGGCGCAAGCTTCAGAAGCGTCCGCTTGTGGACGTGCACGTCCTTCGCGTCTGATAGACCGTGTTTCAGGCAGGCACCAGTTCTGAAAGTGTCTGCCTGTTCCTGAACGCGGCAGATGATACGTTTCGAAATGCTGCGGTCATGTATGGTCAATGACCGGGTGACATAATCATCGGACGATGGTCACAGGACTCTAGAGACAGAAAATTCGATGCGGCAGAAAGACGGAAACCGGCCCGCAGGGTCTTTGCGCGAGAATATGACAGGTCATATTCTGGATGCCGCAGAAAAAGTCTTTTCCTGTCACGGTTTTTCTGGTGCCCGCGTTGATGAGATCGCCCGGGTCTGCGATCTGCCGAAAGCAAATGTCCTTTATTATTTCAGCACCAAGGAAAAGCTCTATCATGCGACGCTGGAGCGTTTTCTTGATGGTTGGCTGGCCGATGCTGACGCGTGGATTTCAGAAAAAAACAGGCCCTATGACGGTCTGCTGAAATACGTTCAGGCAAAAATCATTTTTTCCCGACGCAAGCCGGAGGTCTCCCGGCTCTTCATGCAGGAACTCCTGTCCGGCGGTGACCGGATTGAGGATTTTCTCAGAATCACGCTGAAAGAGCATGTCGAGAGACTGTCGGACGTTTTCAGGGTCTGGCAGGAGCGGGGGCAGATGAAGGCGGTGAATGTTCCGCACTTCATGTTCCTGCTCTGGTCCATGACACAGTCTTACGCCGACATGCAGGTTCAGTTTGCAGCAGTGCTGGGTCGGAAAAAACTCCTGAAAAGCGATTATGACGAGGGCCTGAACACCATCATGCAACTGCTTTCTTCTGTGTGCATCGATGAGGAAACATCTGCGCCAGAACAAGATAGAAGCCGAGCGCGGTCATAAAACCGGCGACACAGGACAGGTTCCGATACTCCGCGAAAGCAGAGAAAGAAATAAAGCTCAGCCCGCAGAGCGTGCCCGCGACAAGAGCGCTGATTGCGACGGGGTTGACGCCTCCCTGATACCAGTAAGCATCGTTCCGGTCAGAGGAATAAAGAGCTTCTGGCTGGATGTGCTGCTTTTTGACGATGTAGTAATCGGCCAGAAGAATGGCGACCATCGGCGTGATGCAGCTTCCCAGTACATCGAGTGTGAGATGCACCAGTTCGGGGCGTGCATACAGGTTCCATGGCGTGACGATGATGGCGCCTGTTGCGGCGATCAGCCCTCCCTGACGCCATGAAAGACGGTTGGGCGCAATATTGGAAAAATCAAAGGCAGCAGAAACGAAATTGGCGGAAATGTTGATGCCGATCGTGGCAGTCACAACCGTCAGAACGCCAAGAAGGGCTGTGGTCAGGCTCGTGGTTTTCACCACCGTTTCCACCGGATCGAAAATCAGATGACCAAAGACCGGCAGCGTCAGGGCGATCGTCAGGAGGGTCAGGAAGGCAAAAGCCAGAAGATTGAAGGGAAGGCCCCAGAAGTTGCCGCTGCGGATCGCGCGCATGCTGACTCCGTAGCGTGCAAAATCCCCAAAATTGAGAATGATCGGTGAGAAATAGGCGAAGATCAGCGCCATCGCATTCACAATGCCGGAGAACTGCTGTGTGAAGGTGGGATGTGTCGCGACATGGAACATGTGAAACGAGACATGCCCACCCGTCCTGAAAAGAAGCCACCCGTCGAGAAGCGCCATCATGCCGTAAATGATGGGACCGGCCCAGTCGATGAAATGGCGTATGGCGTCCATGCCGTTCCAGAAAACCATGATCTGCAGGGTCCATACGGTCATGAAGGCGATCCACCCGACCAGTGACAGCCCCACAAAGCCATGTTGTGAGGCGATGGCCCATGGTTCAATGGAAGGCCAGAGTTTGACAGCGAGCACCACGAGCGCGTTGGAGGCGAGCCAGGTCTGGATGCCGTACCAGCCTATGGCGATCAGTCCGCGTATGAGGGCGGCGAGGATGGCCCCATACACACCGAACGTCATACGGACCAGGACGGGAAACGGTGCGCCTGTGCGGAAGCTGGGGGCGGCGACAAGGTTGCACGCCACCTGCACCACCAGAATACCGAGGAGCAGGGCGAGGAACACGTCCTGAAGCGGTAATCCCATGACGAACAGGCTGCTGACCGTCACATAGCCCGCCACGCTATGAATGTTGGACATCCACAGGAACAGGTAATCCTTGCCGCCCCATGTGCGACGGGTCACGGGAGCCAGATCGTCATTGATCAGACTGGATGAACCTGTTTGGAGTGATGAAGGGCCGCTCATGGTGCTCTCCCTGAGAACATGATTCGTTTCCGAAATATCTTATTGACCAGATAGTCAGAATAACAATACGGTTTCGACATGAAATGTGGAGAAATCCACGATTCCTGGAATAATGAAGGACGCGCTCATGCTGCATATCAGAGGCGGTGACGTTGTAACGGCGGAACGCACCATGCGGGCCGATGTGCTGTGTGGCGACGATGGGCGGATTCTTCAGGTCGGACCGGATCTGGAAACACCTGCTGGCTGTGACGTGGTGGACGCTGGCGGCCTGCTGGTCATGCCGGGAGGGATAGACCCGCATACGCATATGGAAATGCCTTTCATGGGAACCATTGCGACGGATGATTTCTTCACTGGAACGGCTGCCGGTCTGGCTGGTGGTACAACCAGCATCATTGATTTCGTGATCCCCGGCTCGGGGCGTGGGCTGCTGGATTCATGGAAGGCGTGGCGCGAAAAGGCGACGAAAGCGGCGTCTGACTGCGGTTTTCATGTCGCCATCACGGAGTGGAACGATCAGGTGCACCGCGACATGGGCACGCTGGTTGAAGAGTGCGGCGTCAACTCCTTCAAGCATTTCATGGCCTACAAGAATGCCCTTATGGTCGAGGATGACACGCTGCTTCGGTCCATGAAGCGTGCGTCGGAACTGGGCGCGATTTGTACCGTTCATGCGGAGAATGGCGATGCCGTCGCCTATCTCCAGCAGGATCTTCTGGCTCAGGGACGGACTGGACCGGAGGCGCATCCCGTGTCGCGTCCACCGGAAGTGGAGGGGGAAGCCGCCCAGCGCGCCATTACGCTGGCGGGTCTGCTGGGTGTGCCCGTCTATATTGTTCATGTCTCGACGGAGCAGGCGGCGAAAGCGATCGCTGATGCCCGCATGAGAGGACAGGAAGTGTATGGCGAAGTCCTGCCCCAGCATCTTGTGTTTGACGAAAGCGTTTATGAATCGTCGGACTGGCTGAAGGCGGCGCGCTATGTGATGAGCCCGCCTTTCCGTCCACGTCATCATCAGTCATCGCTGTGGGGTGGTCTTATGTCTGGTCAGTTGCATACGACGGCAACGGATCACTGCTGTTTCTGCGCGGGCCAGAAAGAAGCGGGGCTAAAAGATTTCACGCGCATTCCCAACGGAACGCCGGGGATCGAGGATCGAATGAGTGTGCTGTGGCACTATGGAGTGAAAAAAGGTCGCCTGTCGCCAGAAAATTTCGTGGCTCTGACTTCAGCCAACACGGCACGGATTTTCAATATCTATCCGCAGAAAGGGACGATCGTGCCGGGAGCCGATGCCGACATTGTCCTGTGGGATCCGGATGCAGAGCGAACCATTTCGGCTGCGACGCATCATCAGAACGTCGATTACAATATCTTTGAAGGTATGACGCTGACCGGTCTGGCTCAGACCACGATCAGCAATGGAAAAATCGTCTGGCAGGATGGTGATTTGCGGGCGGTCAAAGGGGCAGGGCGTTATCTCAGCCGTTCGGCTCTGAAACGTGCGCCGCGGAAGCCTCTTTAAAAATATACCGGCTTATTTTGAAAAGGCATTGTGAGTTTCGGACTTCGTTGCGCGGTTCACAAGGGAGTTCGGTATTTGGGAAGCTGCCTCGTCTGTGAACAGAAGAGGCAGAAATCTGTGCGTCGATACTGTTTGGAAAACAATTCTATTTCCTGTTGGCGGATTTATGTTCCGTCATGCCTTCCTGACTGCGGGCATAGGCGAGCGAATCTTCGTTGAAGGCAAAGGGAAGGCATGCATAGCGCTTTCCTTCTGTGACAGGTCTGACGGCATGCATGAGTGCGCTGGAAAAGATGAGGGCGCCCCCGGCAGGTGGACAAAATCCCTGATCTGAAAATTCAGGAAAGACCAGTTCGCCACCTTTGAAATCCTTGTTCAGATTAAGGGAAATGGCAAAAAGTCTGTGAAACGCCCCTTTGACCGTATTGTCCCGGTGCGGTCCGAAACCGCCCAGTTCGGCGGCGTCATAACACCCGACGATCATGCGGTCCATGCCGGTGACGGTACATTGAAAACTCTTGCGGATTTCAGGAACGACACGTCGGATGATCCGGGCCTGCAAACCTCTGACCAGTGCTTCGTCGCGCAAAACGCAATCATGCCTGCGCTTGAAAGATTGGCTGACAGTCTGCACGGCTGCCCCTTCGCTGTTGCGGGTCAGGATGCCGGAGAAGTTCTGCGGCTGACTATGATAGTATGAAACAAGCGCCTGACAGAACTGTGGTTCAAGAACGCCATCAAGCATGAGAGCAGGGATGGGACCGTTCTGGAATCGGGGTGCATGATCCAGCCATTGGTTCAGGTATTTCGCGACTTCGGGACTGTCGGGCAGAACCTGTTTGATTCGGAGCATCGGGTCCACAAGAACCCAGAGCACTTGGTCACTGTCAACATTGTAAAGTCTGTGCACGCTCTGGTCATCGTCAAAGACAACGATGTTGTCTCTGCTAACGGGATCAGCACAGGAACTGCTCCTCCTCTCACTGCTTCCTGCAACACAGAAAATTTCCAGAATATTGTTCTTACGTTTCTCGGTAAGGCTGCTGAATGCTTCTGTGCCGAAAGCAGAGGGAGGAGACTGAACTGACGGCATGAAGATGAGCAGGCTATACCGCCCGGCAGCCATATCGAAACTATAGCGACCCCAGTCGGTGTCGGCTTTCTGTAGAAACAGGGGAGCAGGATCGCCGGGGAGGATCATAAGCAGAATTCTCTGATCACTGTTGATTATCGCTTATTATATTGAAAATGCTGATTATTCCATATTTTTTGTTGGGTTTCATTCCGTAGAAAAAAGGAGACATCAAAAAACTTAACCATCTGGTCGAAATTTCGTTGCGAATCCGGATCAAAAAATTATAGTTACTCAACGTCGATCACTTTTACGTTTCGATGCTGGAGCAGGAAAAGAATATGGTCCGAAAACGCCTTTCAGTTTTTCATTTCCTTCTGGCAGGGACGATCTGCGGGGAGACAATTCTGACTGAACAGGCGTCAGCGCGGGATACGATGTCTCCTGCAAAGACGACAAAAGCAGCCACAGGAAATGGCGTGGTAAAAAAGCCCGCAGTTTCCAGGCCGCGCTCGGTGAAAGCCAGCGGTCCGGGAGAGGCAATCCATGTGACAGGCCGCACGGCGTCCGCGCAGGGTGTGACGGGACGGCAGCCGGGTGGCGGTCTCATGCGTCTGGAAACGCGCGCCGGAACCATCCAGTCAGTGACACGGGATTTTATCGCCAAACAGCCACCGTCGGCCAACCCCGTGCAGGTATTGTCGCTGACACCAAGCGCCTTTGTCACGCTGACCGAACCCTACGGGATCGCCGGGGGTAATCTGACCCTGCGGGGATTGCCCGGGGATCATGTTGGCTGGATCTATAATGGCGCGCCGGTCAATGACGTGGGTGACGGCGGTTTTTATGCCAACCAGACATCGGATGGCGACAACCTGAAGTCGGTCTCTCTCACGCCGGGATCGGTCGATATTGATACGCCGAGCATCTCCGCTGCTGCGGGAGCGGCCTATGCGGAATTGATTGATCCCTCACACAAACGCGGTGGTTTTGTCGATTTTTCCTATGGTTCCTATGACATGCACAGAGAGTTCGTGCGGCTGGAAACTGGCGATATCGGCAAAACAGGTGTGCGTGCGTTTGCTTCATTCTCGAATACGGCGGCAGATAACTGGCGTGGTCCGGGCAAATTCACCCGTAAACATGTCGATTTCAAACTGATCAAGGATTTTACGCCGGAAAGCCGCTGGACAATCAACGCCAGCTATAATACCAACCAGTTGCAGCTTGATATGTATCCGACCAAGGATCAGTTCTCGCAATATGGCAAGAAACTCGATTACAGTTCCCGCTTCGATAAGAATGATCGGACGAATTACTACAAATACGGTCTGGATGCTTTCCAGAACCTTATTGCTTCCGCACCGCTTTCCCTGAAACTGGCGGACGGTCTCCGGTTTGACGATACGCCTTATCTCTGGTGGGGATCTGGCACCATTGGTGGCGTGAGCACGATTGAGGACGGTCAGACCTTTTCGGGCAATCAACCGGTGGACGTGAATGTCGCGAACGGCACAACCGTCTATTCACCGCTGTATTTCAGCTACCACAGAACCGGAAACAACGCGAAGGTAACATGGACCAAGGGGATCAATACCCTGACCTTTGGCTGGTGGTATGAATGGTCGCGCACCAATCAGGCCACTCCGGTATCCTACATCAATCAGAATGATGGTGGCCCTGCCAACATTTATGGTGATTATGGTCCCAACATCTATCGTCTGGCTAATGGCAAGAAGTGGTACCTCAACAATCACAACACGTTCACGCAGGTGAACATGCTTTACCTGGGTGACAGGCTGAAGCTCCTGCAGGACAAGCTGGAATTGCAGGCCGGTGTGCGTCTGGCGATGGTCAGCCGCAAGGTCAACAGTTATGTGCCCAATATTGTGCAGAATCGCGGGCAGAATGTGTTTGAACCTCTGCCGCAGTTCAGCGCCAGCTATACATTCAACTCCCACCACCAGTTGTATCTGCGGGGATCGACCAGCTTCAAGATGCCCAACAACAATACAATGTTCGAGCTGTATAATGTGAATGGCAGCATGTCGACAGCGCCTTCAGACAATGTGAAGCCGGAATATTCAATTAATGAAGAAATCGGCTACCGTTATCACGACGACATCTTTGTTGGTGATATTTCCTTCTTCAATTACAACTTTACAAATCGTCAGATGGCGGTCCTGAGTTATTTCGGCAGCGCGCCTATGGCGACAACAATGAATGTCGGTAACCAGACGTCACGAGGCGTGGATGTCCAGCTTGCGACACGTCCAATCTTTGGTCATTTCCGTCCCTATGTCAGCTTCGAATATCTTGATGCGACCGTGGACTCGGACATTCATTATCTGAACGATTACCTTCGCACCAAAGGCAAGCGGCCTGCGCAGACGCCGCACGAAATGGGCGCGCTTGGTGTCGACTGGGACAACGGCCATATATTCCTTGATCTCAACCTGAAATATGTTGGATCGCAGTACGCGACACTTCTCAATGATGAGAAACTGCATCCCTATATTTCCGACTCACTGACAGTTGGTTATCGTTTCTCCAATGTGTGGTATCTGCACTCGCCCCAGATTCAGCTCAATTTCCAGAATCTGGCGGGATCACTCTACAGAAATGGAGTCTATTCGATGACACCGTTCGCCCATCCCACCACCGGCGTGTATGGCACGCAGTATACGTCCGCTTCGGCTCCGACCTATACCCTTGCGCCGCCTCTTTCGGTTTCCTTTTCGATGTCCACCGGTTTCTGACTTTCCTTTCATGTTCAGGGAAGGCCCGTTAGCGAAAGCTGCCGGGCCTTTTTTATTCGATAAAAACCTGACTGAATGGTCAGAAAAACATTGCGTAAACGAATCATATTCGTCACGATCATGTTGAACAGGAATCTTGATGGATCAACAGCCAATGCCATCCCCCGATATCGCAACCGGCCGTCTGACTGAGCTGGAGCTCAATCACAATTTCTCCGATGCGCATCCGCCGCTGTCTCACGAACAGGCGTTGGTGGAAGCGGAGCGCTGCTTCTATTGCTATGACGCGCCGTGTATCGAGGCCTGTCCGACCAGCATCGATATTCCCCGTTTCATCCGGGCGATTGCGACGGACAACATGCAGGGATCGGCACGTACGATTCTGGACTCCAACATCCTTGGCGGCTCCTGCGCCCGGGTCTGCCCGACTGAAATTCTGTGTGAGCAGAAATGCGTGCACAACACGCTCGAAGAGGGGCGGCCGGTGCGGATTGGCCAGTTGCAGCGTCATGCGACTGACTGGCAGATGGAGCATGGAGGCCAGCCTTTCCGTCGCCAGCCGGAGACGGGCCGACGTGTGGCGATTGTTGGAGCTGGCCCTGCCGGTCTGGCGTGCGCTCATCGCCTGGCGATGTATGGCCATGACGTGGTGCTGTATGATCGTCATGCGAAAGCGGGTGGTCTGAATGAATATGGCGTTGCAGCCTACAAGCTTTCAGACGATTTCGCGCAGAAGGAAGTGGATTTCCTCCTTGCCATCGGCGGGATTTCGGTTGTTGGTGGCAGGACGCTGGGCGTCGATCTCAGTGTTGGAGACCTGAAACGTGACCATGACGCCGTGTTTCTTTCGATCGGTCTCACCGGTGTCCGGCAGTTGGAACTGGAAGGGGAGGCGCTCGACGGTGTTCAGGACGCCGTTTCCTTCATCGAAACGCTGCGCTCAATGCCGAAAACCGATGTTCCTGTCGGACGGCGTGTCGTGGTGATCGGAGGCGGCAACACCGCCGTCGATGCGGCGGTGCAGGCGCGTCGTCTGGGCGCGGATGAAGTGACGCTGGTTTATCGCCGTGGCGCGGAAAACATGTCGGCCACAGCAATCGAGCGGGAATGGGCGCAGACGAACGGTGTCACCGTGCGGTTGTGGGCGTCCCCCGTGGCGATCGTGCAGCAGGAGGGCGCGCTTGCAGGAGTTGAGTTTGCACGGGGTTCTCTGAATGAGTCTGGCAAGCCTGTCTATAACGCGGAAGACCGGTTCTTTATTCCTGCGGATATGGTGCTGAAGGCTGTCGGGCAGGTCTTCTGTCATGACCCGATCAGCGGCGAAGAAATTGCAATCGAAAATGGCCGTATCATGGTGGATGCTGATTATCGTACCAGCATGAAGGGCGTTTACGCGGGTGGAGACTGCACGCCGGGTGAAGACCTGACGGTCGCGGCGGTGCGGGACGGACGAGATGCGGCGGAAGCCATCAATGCTGCTCTTTCGAGCGTGGCATAAGAGAGGGGAACGGGAATATGGCTGACCTGACAACAGTTTTCGCGGGCATTCGCTCTCCCAATCCTTTCTGGCTCGCCTCCGCGCCGCCGACGGACAAGGAATACAACGTCCGTCGCGCTTTCGAGGCAGGGTGGGGTGGTGTCGTCTGGAAGACGCTTGGTGAAGATCCGCCGGTGGTAAATGTGAGTTCGCGTTATGGGTCGCTGGACTTCAACGGTGCACGCATGATCGGGCTGAACAATATCGAGCTGATTTCGGACAGACCGCTTGCAACCAATATTGCGGAAATAAAGGCCGTCAAAAGGGATTATCCGGATCGCGCTGTCATCGTCAGTCTGATGGTGCCCTGTGAAGAGGACAAGTGGAAAGCGATCCTTCCAATCGTTGAGGAAACGGGTGCAGACGGCATCGAACTGAATTTTGGCTGTCCGCACGGCATGTCCGAGCGGAACATGGGTGCTGCCGTGGGGCAGGTGCCTGAATATGTGGAAATGGTCACACGCTGGTGCAAGCAAAACACCCGCATGCCGGTGATTGTGAAACTGACCCCCAACATCACCAACATTCTTATGCCAGCTCGTGCTGCCAAACGCGGTGGTGCGGATGCGGTGTCACTCATCAACACGATTCAGTCCGTGATCGGCGTCGATCTGGACCAGATGGCGCCGATGCCGGTTGTCGGCGGCAAGGGCACGCATGGTGGGTATTGTGGACCGGCAGTGAAGCCGATTGCGCTGCGCATGATTGGTGAGATCGCGCGTGATCCGGAAATGGCCGGAATGCCGATTTCGGGGATTGGTGGCATCGGCTCCTGGCGTGATGCGGCTGAATTCCTGGCGATGGGATCAACCACGCTTCAGGTCTGCACGGCGGCGATGCATTACGGTTTCCGCATTGTCGAGGACATGGCGGATGGTCTCTCGGCATGGATGGACCAGAAAGGCTACAGCTCGATCGATGATGTTTCAGGGCGGGCGCTCAAGCAGTTCGTGCCGTGGAATCAGTTGAACATGAAGTTCAAGACCATCGCGAATATCGATCAGGATGCCTGCGTCAGTTGCGGCCTGTGTCACATCGCCTGTGAGGACACATCACATCAGGCGATTGCGAAAACGCGTGTCGACGGCGAGCGGCATTACGAAGTGATCGACGAGGAGTGCGTGGGATGTAATCTGTGCGCCCATGTCTGCCCGATCGATGGGTGCATCACGATGGAGCCACAGCCGGTTGAAGGCCATCTGACATGGCCGGAGCATCCCAATAATCCGCATCGTATCATGGCGTAACGGCCTGTTTCCTGATTTTAGTCTGAGCAAGGAGAAAGAGCGTGTCCCAGTCGGTCAAAGGCAGCAATCTCAGGGTCGATGGCAACGCCCTCTGGGTGGATCTGATGGAAACGGCCCGGTATGGCGGCACGCCGAAAGGAGGCATCCGTCGTCTTACTCTCACGGATGAAGACCGGCAGGTCCGGGACTGGTTCGTGCGCACCTGCTCAGATCTGGGTTGTGAAGTGTCCTTTGATTCCATGGGCAATCTCTTTGCCCGCCGTCCCGGACTGGACAATGCGCTGCCTCCCATCACCATGGGCAGCCATCTGGATACACAACCAACAGGCGGCAAGTTCGATGGTATTCTCGGCGTGCTCGGCGGTCTGTCCGTACTCCGTGCGCTGCACAATTCCGGTTACACGACGCGTCATCCTGTCGAGGTCATCAACTGGACCAATGAAGAAGGCTCACGCTTTTCTCCGCCGATGATGTGTTCCGGTGTTTTCGCGGGCATTTTCACGGAAGCGGAGGTGCTGGATAAGCGGGATCGCGCGGGTATCCGTTTTGGCGATGAACTGGACACGATTGGCTATCGCGGCAAGGAGCCTTGCGGCCAGCATCCGATCTCGGCCTATTTTGAACTGCATATCGAACAGGGACCGATTCTGGAGGCCGAGGACAAGACGATCGGCATCGTCACCGGCATTCAGGGCGCACGCTGGTATGAGGTGACTGTGCGCGGCAAGGATGCGCATGCGGGCTCGACGCCAATGCCGCTGCGTCATGACGCACTGGTTGCGTCCGCCGGGATGATCGTGGCGGTCAGTGAAGTGGCGAAGGCCCATGGGCCCAGCGCGGTGGGCACTGTGGGACTGCTCGAAAATCGTCCCAACAGCAGCAATGTCGTGCCGGGAGAGGTGTTCTTCACCATCGATATCCGCGATCCGAATGATGCCGTGGTCCTGCGCATGGAGGAGGAACTTCGCGGGAAGCTGGAGAAGATCGCGCAGGACAACAGTGTCGAACTGGACATCGTGCAGATCTGGGACGCGCCAGCGGTTCACTTCGATGCGGCTTGTGTCGGCATGGTGGAGGAAGCGGCGACGGAACATGGTTATAGCGCACGCCGGATCGTTTCCGGCCCCGGTCATGATGCCGGTTATGTGGCGAAGGTCGCACCGACGGCGATGATCTTTGTGCCCTGTAAGGACGGTCTCAGTCACAATGAGGAGGAGAGTATCCTGCAACATGACGCGGAGATGGGGGCAAACGTGCTGCTGGCGGCCGTGCTCAAGGCGGATCAGGCGTTCGATCAGTAAGGTAAACGGTAGTGTTTTCCATGAGGCCGGATGGGTGGGCAAACCTCACCCATCCGGCCTTTTCTGTCTGTAACGCCCATCAAACCGACGTTTTGACAGGGGAGGGGCTTGCATCCCGCGCCGGTGTGAGTGATCACGCAAGGGAACGACCGCTTCCGGTCAACAGTCTGTCCTGCAGGAACGAAAGCCCACCATGCGTCTGTCTCGCAGTTTTCTGCCTACCCTCAAGGAAACCCCGTCCGACGCCCAGATCGCGTCGCACAGGCTTATGCTCCGCGCCGGTCTCGTCCGGCAGACGGCTTCGGGCATTTACACCTGGCTTCCGGCTGGCCTGAAGGTTCTGCGCAATATCGCGAACATCGTGCGTGAAGAGCAGGACCGCGTCGGTGCGCAGGAAGTGCTGATGGCGACCATTCAGTCCGCCGATCTGTGGAAGCGCTCCGGACGGTATGACGCCTACGGTCCCGAGATGCTGCGTATCAAGGACCGTCACGAGCGCGAACTGCTCTATGGGCCGACCAATGAAGAGGTTATTACCGATGTCGTCGGGCAGGAACTGAAGTCCTACAAGGAACTGCCGCAAGTCCTCTATCAGATCCAGTGGAAGTTCCGCGACGAAATCCGTCCGCGTTTCGGTGTGATGCGCGGCCGTGAGTTCTATATGAAGGACGGTTACGGCTTCGACATCGACTACAAGGGCGCGGTCGATACCTATCGCAAGATGATGCTGTCCTATCTCCGGACGTTCCAGCGTCTCGGCGTCCGCGCCGTGCCGATGGTGGCTGACACCGGTCCGATCGGCGGTGATCTGAGCCACGAGTTCCTGATCCTCGCGCCGACTGGCGAGAGCGGTGTGTTCTATGACGGCGCGCTCGACACGCTCGACTGGCTGGCCGATCCGGTAGACGTGGAGAAGTCGGAAGACCTTGAGAAGTTCTTCAATAATGTCTCCTCGTACTACGCCGCCACTGACGAGAAGCACGACGAGAAGGCGTGGGAGTCCGTGCCCGCCGAGCGTCGTCGTGAAGGACGCGGCATCGAGGTCGCGCACATTTTCTATTTCGGCCAGAAATACACCAAGTCGATGGATATCACCGTTGCCGGTCCGGATGGCACGCCGGTTCACCCGGAAATGGGGTCCTATGGTATTGGCGTGTCGCGTCTGGTCGGCGCGATCATCGAGGCCAGCCATGACGAGGCAGGCATCATCTGGCCGGACAATGTCGCGCCGTTCAAGGCCGCGATCCTGAACCTGAAAGTCGGTGACGAGACCTGCGATACGCTGTGCGAGGCGCTCTACGCCAAGGCCCCGGAGCAGTTCCTTTACGATGATCGTTCCGACCGTGCTGGCGCCAAGTTCGCCGATGCCGACCTGATGGGCCATCCTTGGCAGATCATCGTCGGGCCGCGTGGCGCGAAGGAAGGCAAGGTCGAACTGAAACGTCGCGCCACAGGCGAGCGTTTCGAACTAACCGTCGATGAAGCTCTGGCGAAAGTCCTGAGCGCCTGATGTTCGGCTCCTTCGAGCGCGCCGTCGCAGGGCGGTATCTGCGGGCGAGAAAAGGCGAACGCTTCGTCTCTGTCATCGCCATCTTCTCGCTGGTGGGCATCTCACTCGGCGTTGCGACCCTCATCATCGTCATGGCGGTGATGAACGGGTTCCGCTCCGACCTGATGGGACGCATCCTCGGCCTGAATGGCGATCTTTCGCTCTACAGCGCCAGCGTCACGCGCTCGATTACGGATTATGATTCCATCGCTGGTGAAGTCCGGAAAGTTCCGGGCGTCGTCAGCGCCACACCGTTGCTGGAGGGGCAGGTGCTCCTCAGTGTCGGCAACTACAGTTCCGGTGGCGTCGTGCATGGCATGACGAAGCAGGGGTTGATGGACCTGAAGGAAGTCAGTTCATCGATCATTGCTGGTTCTCTCGATAATTTTCAGGGTGATGACGCGATTGCCGTTGGTGTCACGCTGGCGGATCGCTCGGGCCTGACCATCGGTTCCAAGATCACGCTGGTTTCGCCCAATGGCGCCGCCACTGCGTTTGGCACCGTGCCGCGCGTGCGGGCCTACAAGGTTGTGGCGATCTTTGATGCGGGCGTGAACGATTACAACGCGGGCTATGTTTTCCTCCCGCTTGAAGCCGCGCAGGTCTATTTCCAGCAGCCCCATGCCGTGACCCAGATACAGGTCATGACGACTGACGCGGAAAACGTGCAGCCGATCACGCGGGCCATCACGCAGACTCTGGATGATCCGCGTATCCGTGTGCTCGACTGGACGAAGAGCAACAATGCCTTCTTCGGCGCGGTGCAGGTCGAACAGAACGTCATGTTCCTGATTCTGACGTTGATTATTCTGGTTGCGGCATTCAACGTGATTTCGTCCCTCATCATGATGGTGAAGGACAAGACTGCCGATATTGCCGTGCTGCGGACGCTCGGTGCGACACGCGGTGCGATCATGCGCATCTTCCTGATGTGTGGCGCATCCGTGGGTGTCACCGGCACGGTGCTCGGTACGGTTCTCGGTGTTCTGTTCTGCGAAAACATCGAACGCATCCGTCAGCTTCTGCAGAAGCTGACGGGGACGAACCTGTTCAACCCGGAGGTCTATTACCTCGAGCACCTTCCGGCGAAGCTGGTCTGGGGGCAGGTGATCGAGATTATTGTCATGGCGCTGGGGCTGTCGCTTCTGGCGACGCTCTATCCATCATGGCGCGCGGCGAAGACAGATCCGGTGGAGGCGCTGCGTCATGGGTGAGGCTGTTCTGGCGCTGCGTGATATCACGCGTTCCTATGTCAGCGGGGACGAGACATTGCATGTCCTGCGCGGTGTGAATTTCGAACTCCGTGCAGGTGAAACGGTCGCGCTTGTTGCTCCATCCGGCACCGGAAAGTCCACATTGCTGCATATAGCAGGGCTGCTCGATCACCCGGACAGTGGCGTGATCGAGATCGCCGGCCGCGACGCCGGACGTCTGCCGGACAAGGACCGCACGGCTATCCGCTGTTCGGAAATTGGTTTCGTCTACCAGTTCCATCACCTGCTGGCCGAATTTACGGCGCGGGAAAATGTGGCGCTGCCGCAGATGATTGCCGGAACGTCTCCATCGGCCTCGCGTCGTCGGGCGGAGGAACTGCTAGGTCTGTTCGGACTGGGCCACCGATTGAATCACCTGCCGGGCAAGCTGTCCGGAGGTGAGCAGCAGCGTGTCGCCATTGCCCGCGCGCTGGCTAACGCTCCGTCGGTTCTGCTGGCGGATGAGCCAACCGGAAATCTTGATGTCTCGACAGCAGATAGCGTGTTCGGAGAACTGCTGCGTGTGGTGCGTGACACTGGCGTCGGTGCGTTGATTGCAACGCATAATGAAGAGCTTGCTGCACGCATGGACCGGGTAGTGACCCTGCGGGATGGTGTGCTGGTTGAAGGGTAACGGGCTGAATGGCTCACTCTTTCCCTGAAACGTCATTGAAAAGGTGAGTGTGTTGCAGAGTTATCCGCAACACACAGCGCGTTGATGAAATCCGGCTAACTCATTACCCACCAAAACTTCTTACCAGACTGCCTGCCGTTAATTGCCAGCCGTCGACCATTACGAAGAAGATGAGTTTGAACGGAAGTGAAATCGTCGTGGGGGGCAGCATCATCATGCCCAGACTCATGAGAACGGTTGAGACGACCAGATCAATCACGAGAAATGGCAGATAGAGCAAAAACCCCATTTCGAAGCCTCTGCGCAGTTCTCCAACCATGAAGGCAGGCATCAGAATACGCCATGGGGTATCAGCAGCGGTCTTTGGCGGCTCGACGTGGGCGAGACCGGAAAAGGTAGCCAGATCCGTGGATCGGGTGTTGTGAATCATGAAGGTCCGGAAAGGCTCCGCCGTCGCCTTGATACCATCCATTTCACTGATGGTGCCGTTGACGAGAGGTGAAATGCCGTCGTTCCAGGACTGTTCAAATACGGGCTGCATGACAAAAAAAGTAAGAAAGAGAGCCAATCCGATCAAAACCGTGTTTGGCGGTGTGCCCTGTGCTCCTATCGCGCCCCGCAACAGCGACAGGACAATGATGATTCGCGTGAAGGCGGTCACCATCACCAGAAGACTGGGAGCCAGAGAGATGACGGTGATCAGGGCGGAAAGCTGAACGAGACGTCCGGTTGTGCCGGGTCCTGCTTTCTGGCCCAGATCAAGACTGATGGCTTGGGCGTGGGCTGTGCTGGGCCAGACAGCAAGAAGCAGACCGCTCAGTAGGGCAACGCCGGCGAGAGAAAGAAACGTCAGAAGAATAGTGTTGCGGGTATAGGGAAGGCGTTGGGTACCCATCATGTTTCGTGCTCTTCCATGCTGGATAACGGGTAGGTTCCGCTGACAACGAGGTCATTGGGGCCACCGGTCAGGAGGAGAAAGCGCTGCCCTTCCCATGTGACCACGTTCAGCCGTCTTCTGGTGTCCAGAACCAGTGAGGATTCCACGGAAAGCGTGCCCGCACTGCGACGGTTCCCACTAAACCGCGCTGCAATTTTCCAGCCATTTCGACTGAGCAGAATCATGGCGAGCACGGCTATGAGAGCCAGCGTCACAGAGAGTGTATCGTAGAATCCCATACAGATAACGGTCCGTCGTCTAGGTTCCGGAAGTGTCTGATTTGGGCCCTGAAGATGAATCATTCCTTTACAGAAGATCATTTTCTTTCTGTGTAAACGAATGGTCCATTTGGAGGCGATATTAACGATATTGCAGTTTTTCTGATCGATAACGGCGGGAGTTTCTGATGCTGTAACGTCCCACTCACATGATACAGGAATTTGTGCATGTTTGATGCTTCACGTCCCGCTACGGGTGGGGTGGATCTCTTTGGTCTCGCTCAGAGACGTCTGGACTGGCTGGATAATCGTGAGCAGGTTCTGGCGTCCAATATCGCGAATGCGGACACACCGGAATATGTCGCAAAAGATATGGCGCCTTTTGAGAGTATGCTGTCGCAGTTCGGTGGTGAGCTTACCACGACTTCAGAACGTCATATTGCTGGCAGGAAAAACATAAATCAGAAGTCGAACGAAGCGTCCAGCACGCAGTCTCTGGACGGTAATCGTGTTTCTCTTGAGACCCAGATGCAGCTTGTTGCCGAGACATCGGATCAGCAAAGGCTCGCGACCAATGTCTATTCAAGTTATCGGAGCATGCTCAACTCCGTTCTGGGTAAATAAGGAGAAATTGGATAATGGATATCAATTCAACATTATCCATCTCCGCCGCAGGAATGGAGGCGCAGTCGGAAAGATTGCGTGTAGTGGCGGAGAATATCGCCAACAAAGACACTGTGGGTTCCACGCCGGGTGCGGATCCTTATCGCAGAAAAACTATTTCATTTGAAAATGTTCTTGATAAAAATACTGGGGTCTCAAAGGTAAAAACAAAAAAAGTCGGCCATGATATGTCCGATTTCGAAATGCGTTATGATCCGACAAATCCCGCTGCGGATACAAGGGGCTATGTCAAAATGCCCAATGTTAACACCATGGTCGAGGTTGTTGACTCGCATGAAGCCCAGAGATCTTACGAAGCAAATCTGAATACCTTTCAGACAACCCGCACAATGGTAACTCGGACAATAGATCTCCTGAAATGATAATATCTTCGACTGCAAGTAACTCAACTGCCGCCGCAGCCTATGCCAAAACCCAGTCATCCTTGGAAACAGGGCTTCCAGCAGACGATGCTGATGGTCTTGTATCCGGTGTATCAGGCGGACAGAATTTTGGGGATGTTCTGGAAACGGCAATAGAAGGGGCGGTTTCCAGCAATAAAGAAGCTGAATTGAAGGCCGCATCGGGTCTGACAGGGCATGGTAATCTGACCGATATTGTCACTTCAGTGTCTCAGGCTCAAATGGTGCTGCAAACAGCCTCTGTTGTGCGTGATAAAGTGATTCAGTCCTATCAGGATATCATGCGTATGACGATTTAAATATTTAATTGGATATTATTAAATGAATTCAGTCGATGTAGCATCCGTATTACGAGAAACACTTTTTGTCGCTGTAAAAGTTGGTGCTCCCGCCTTGTTGGCCTCCATGGCTGCAGGATTGCTGGTATCCATTTTTCAGGCAGTAACGCAGATCAATGAGTCGACTCTGGCGTTCCTGCCGAAATTTCTTGCGTCAATGGCGGCATTGCTGGTGGGGGGGCCTTTTATGTATGGAACCCTCGTCACCTACACCCGGCATGTTTTTGATCAGCTGATTGTTGCAGGGGCGTCTTGAACCCTGATCTTGATCAGTTTATTGCGACCCTGCCAACGCAGGCCGTGATTTTTATTGCCATTCTTGCACGGGTGGCAGCGATGTTCGTCGCTTTTCCGGCTTTCATGTTTCAGTCCACACCGACAACAGTCAGAGCCGCAATGGCGATCGGTGTCAGTCTCCTTCTGTTTCCGCTTGTGCAGCCGCAATTTGCTTCCGCCATCTCTGATGACGTCATGGTGCCGGCCCGTCTTCTGGCGTTGCTTTGTTCTGATTTCCTTAGCGGCGCCTTGATCGGATGGCTTGCTCAACTGATGATGCTGTCTTTTCCGATCTCCATTCAGATCATGTCAACATTCATTGGCATATCGAACGTATTGCAGCCAGATCCGGAACTGGGCGCGCAAAGCACGCCTCTCAGTCATCTGGCCCAGTTGTCGATCACGCTGATTGTTTTTTCTTCCAGTCTCTATGTTTTTCCATTGAATGCACTTGTGGGGAGCTACCAGATCTTTCCGCCCGGACATTTTCCATTTCTTGGCGATGCCGCAAAATCCGTGGCGAAAGCAACGGAATATTCCTTTTTTCTGGCGTTTCAGCTGGCAATGCCCGTTGTTCTGATCGGCACAATCTGGCCCATCATGCTGGGTCTTCTGAGCCGTTTTTCACCCGGTTTGCAGGTTTACAACCTTGCAATGCCTGCGCAGCTGCTGGGAGGCATATTTCTGTTGGCCTTGCTGCTCAAGGGTATGTTGTCTGTCTGGACACATGCAGCATCTGCCGGTCTGGTCCAGTTGCCTGGATACGGACTTTTCCATTGAATACTGAAATTTTTTCATGTCGGATTTAATGTAAATGGCAGAATCCGGTAGTGGTGATAATACAGAAGCCCCAACAGGCCGAAGACTAGAGAAGGCACGCGAACAGGGTAATATTGCCCAGTCGAGAGAGTTGCATATTTTCTCTGGTCTGGGGTTGGCAACCATTGCTCTGGTCATGATCGTCCCTGTCAGTGCGAGAAGTTTTATCTCTCAGATGGCTGGTCTCTGTGATCATGTCGATAAAATCCATCTCAATCCTGCGACTGTGGCATTTCTTCTGGAAATGAGCTGCAAGATGCTGATGATTCTGGCCTTCCCGGTCATCGTTGCGGCTGTGGCGGGTGGAATTGCAACAGCCGCGATGCAGTCAGGTTTTCTGTTTCGTCCGGAAGCTCTGATACCCGATATTACAAGATTGAATCCCCTCAAGGGGATCAAGAAGATGTTCGGCGTTACAAGTCTTATCGAAGCCTTGAAATCCATTCTGAAAGTTGTTGTCTTTTCTCTTATTCTCTACGGCGTGGTGAAGGATGTTCTTGTTCTTGCTCCCAGAACAATGTTCTGGTCCGCTGAAACTTTTTCGGCTCAGATAAGCAAGATCACGCTCAGAGTCCTTATTTCTGTTCTTGTTGTTCAGGTGGCGATCATCGTTCTTGATGAAGGATGGACACGGTACAAAAGACTTCAGGATCTGAAGATGAGCCGTCAGGACATCAAGGATGAGATGAAGGATTCGGAAGGTGATCCTCATGTCAAAGGACGTCAGAAACAGTTGCGTATGCAGCGCAACCGGAAGCTGATCAGGAAAGCGGTGCAGTCAGCGACAGTGGTTGTCACGAACCCGACCCATTACGCCGTCGCCCTGTCCTATGAAGTCGGCACGAGTGGCGCTCCAAAGATCGTGGCAAAGGGCGCTGACGAACTGGCTGGACGGATCAGGGAGTTTGCCTACGAGGCGAAAGTGCCGGTTGTTTCAAATCCGCCTCTGGCCCGTTCCTTGTATAAACTTCCGGAAGATACTGAAATTCCATATGAGTATTTTCAGGCAGTCGCGGCCATCATTGCTTATGTGTGGCGTCTGAAGCAGCCAGCCGGGACACAGCGCACACCGGTGACGTAAGCGTTCCCAGTAGCACACATTGGGCTGAGAGCTCTGCCTCTATCCTTGTCCGATGATTTGCGGATAGGAGGAAGCCCCAAAAGACGGACGAGCAGGGGAGCCCATCACCATGACAGAGAAAAGCAGGCCGTATGTGCTGGTGATCGGCGGTGGTCCAGCCGGACTGGCGGCTGCTGAAACCCTGACGGATGGCCGCTGTGAAGTGACTGTCGTGGACCATATGCCAAGTTTTGGTCGAAAATTGCTGATGGCTGGTCGAAGCGGCCTCAACCTGACGAATGCGGAACACGAAACTGCTTTTTTGAAACGGTATGGTGCGGCTGAGGAGTGGCTGACGCCCGCCTTGTCTGCCTTCTCTCCCTCCATGATGAAAGCGTGGGCGGAGGAGTTGGGGCAGCCCTGCTTCACAGGAAGCTCTGGCCGTGTGTTCCCAAAAACGATGAAAGCCTCGCCGCTGCTGCGGGCCTGGCTGAAGCGACTTTCTGACCGTGGAGTGCGTTTTCGCGCCGGAATGCGGTGGCAGGGCTGGAACGATAGCGGCAATGTCGTGCTGATGTCCCGGAACGGCGGTGAGGAAATCCTCACGCCTGACGCTACTGTTCTGGCTTTAGGCGGTGGAAGTTGGGCGCGCTTGGGTTCTGACGGAGGGTGGACATCGCTTCTGTCAGCTGCGGGTGTTCCTGTCGCAGCTCTGCGTCCGGCTAACTGCGGCTTTCATGTTGAATGGTCTGAAGGATTCAAGGAAAGATTCTCCGGTGTTCCGCTGAAACGGATAGCCCTGTCTTTCGCCGGTGAAACATGCCGGGGAGAAGCTGTGATCACGCAGAGAGGGCTTGAAGGCGGCGCGGTCTATACCTTGTCGGCTCGCCTGCGCGATGCTCTGGAACGTGACGGGAAGGCTGAAGTCCTGCTCGACCTGCGGCCTGATTTCGATGTGGCGCAGATGACGGAGAGGCTGAAACGCTCCCGTGCACGCGAAAGTCTCTCCAACCGCTTGCGCAAAGCCTTGCAACTGCCCTCTATCGCAGTGGGCCTTCTCCGTGAAACCGGAGAAATCCCGACTGACCCTGAACGACTGGCGCAGCGCCTGAAGGCTATCTCGATAAAGCTGACGGCAACTGAGCCTCTGGAGCGGGCCATATCCTCTGCCGGAGGCATCTGTCAGGACGGTGTGGACCAACGGTTCATGCTGAAAGCGCTGCCGGGTGTTTTCGCCTGCGGCGAAATGCTCGACTGGGAAGCGCCCACGGGGGGCTACCTGTTGCAGGCGGTCATGGCGACCGGACGGGCGGCGGGGCAGGGCGTTCTGGCGTGGCTTGCCGAGCGGGAAACGGTTGCCTGAACAGGAGTCGGGACTGTATCGGGGCGCCATGACCAGCACCATCGAATTGGGCGAGATTGTCGGCGGCGGCCCGGCAATGATGAATCTCGCCGAACTGCTAGCAACCCGCCTGCTTGTGCAGGGCAATTCGGGCTCTGGAAAATCACATCTGCTGCGGCGTCTGCTGGAGCAGACAGGCAATCTCGTGCAGCAGGCGATCATCGATCCGGAAGGCGATTTCGTCAGTCTCGCCGAGGCGTACAGTCATCTCGTGATCGATGCGGCGGAACATACGGAAATGGCGTTGCAGGCCGCGGGAGAGCGGATGCGGGTGCATCGGGCTTCCGTGGTGCTCAATCTGGAAGGGCTGGACGCTGATCTTCAGATGAAGCGGGCGGCGGCCTTCCTGGGCGGCATGTTCGATGTGCCCCGGTCGCACTGGTATCCGGTGCTGGTTGTGGTGGATGAGGCCCAGCTTTTCGCACCGGCGGCTGCGGGCGAGGTCTCGGACGAAGCAAGACGGGCCTCGCTGGGGGCCATGACCAATCTGATGTGCCGTGGACGTAAACGCGGACTGGCTGGAGTGATCGCCACGCAACGTCTGGCCAAGCTCGCCAAGAATGTTGCGGCCGAAGCATCCAACTTTCTGATGGGGCGTACTTTTCTCGACATCGACATGGCGCGCGCCGCCGATCTGCTCGGGATGGAGCGGCGACAGGCGGAAGCCTTCCGTGATCTTCAGCGTGGCACGTTCGTGGCGCTTGGTCCGGCTTTGTGTCGTCGTCCTGTCACGATCCGGATCGGGAAGGTTGAAACGGAAAGTCGCTCTGCCGGACCCGTGCTGGAGCCGTTCAGGCCGCCGACCGAGCAGGTTGCGGATCTGATTCTCGCGCCGTTACCGGAAGCCGAGGTGATGCAGCGTGCAAAGCGCCCTGTCGCACCACCGCCGCCTGATCTGTTGACGCAGCTAGCCACGCACGGCGCGTCCCTAGCCGAAACAGACACATCTGAGGAAGAGGATTCTGTCGATCCCCGTGAGCGTCGCCAGCAGATGGAAGCGGTGCTGCGGGATGTGCTGGCGGAAGATGACGGTGGGTTCCGTCCACCGGCCTCGCTCTATCAGGATTTTCTGGTTCGGTGTCGTATCGCCGGATTCGGACGCGACGCGATGGATATGAAAAGTTTCCGGCGCGCGCTCGCGTCCGCCCGGAGCGGAATCAGTATCGAAGCCGCCGAGTCCGCCGAGTGGCAGGAAGCGGAAGCTGTCGCATCAACGCTGCCCGAAGACATGCAGGGGGTGTTTCTCTATCTGGCGCGCGCTGCGCTGGAACAGGCGGTCTGCCCTTCCGATACAACCATCGCCAAGGTCTATGGCACGCATTCGACAGGGCGGGCGCGACGTATTCTGGGATGGCTGGAAGAGCAGAATGTCATCGTGCTTCGACTGGATGGCGCGGGCCGACGTCGTGCGGCGATCATTGGTCTGGGCTGGGAAACACTGCCGGGTGACCCCGGTCTATAAGACCGCGAAGGGCGGAGCTGGCAGCGCTGTTTCATTAATTTCGGAAGCATCCGGAGGGGTGTTGGCATGCTCCCGACTTGATGGGGCGGCGCTGGCGTGCCATGAAACTGACCGAACCGATCGGTCAGTGTAATTTCATTCAGAGAGCGCTGATCATTGAAAAGCGCGGTATCAGGCGGACGGAGACGGCATGGCCGACGGACAGCAGACACAGGACAGCACGCAGGACGTAAAGACGAAGCCGGAGAAAAAGCGGAGTCCGCTTATCCGCGTCATTCTTATTCTCGTGCTCCTGCTGGTCATTGTGGGAGCCGCTGTGTACTGGTTCCTGCACCGCTTCGAAGTCGAGACGGATGACGCCTTTACGGCAGGGCGTTCCATTACCATTGCGCCGCATGTCTCCGGTTATGTGACTGAGCTTCTGGTGGACGATAACCAGTTCGTACACGCTGGACAGTTGCTTGCCCGCATTGACAACCGCGACTGGCAGGCCGAGCGCGACCGTGCTGTCGCCAGTGTTCAGCAGAGTCAGGCCAGCATGAGCGCTCACGAGATGATGCTGGCTGTGGCGGAGAAAAACTTCCCCGGACGACTGACGGCGGCGCAGGCCGAGCTTGCTGCGGCAAAAGCGGATGAATTCAAGGCGTTGACCGATTACCGGCGTCAGCATTCGGTGGAACATGCCGCGACGACGCAGCAGGATATTGATTATTCCAAGGCGGCGCTTGATCAGGCCCGAGCGCATGTGCAGCAGGCGCAGGCTCAGGTGATGATAGCGACTCCGGTCCAGCCGAATATTGGCAATGTGCGGGCGGCCATCGAGGGCGATACGGCTGATCTGGCCAGTGCGAAAGCGGCGCTGGTCAAGGCCGAACTGAATCTGGGCTGGACGGAAATTCGTGCGCCGCATGACGGCTGGATTTCGCAGCGTAATATCGAGCGCGGCAATTACGTAACGGCCGGACAGAGCCTTTTCTCGATCGTGGAGCCTGAAGTCTGGGTGATCGCGAATTACAAGGAAACGCAGATCACCAACATGCGGCCGGGACAGTTGGTCGATCTCTCTGTCGATGCCTATCCTGCTCATGATCTGCATGGTCACATCGACTCGCTGCAGAAGGGAACGGGCGCGACCTTCAGTGCTTTCCCGCCTGAAAACGCGACTGGCAACTATGTGAAGATCGTGCAGCGTGTTCCTGTGAAGATCCGTATCGATAGCGGACTGAATCCGGATATCCCGCTGGCGCTTGGTCTCTCTGTCGTGCCGGTCGTGCATACGGACAGCGCTCCGGCTCGCAGTTCTGACGGGCATATTGTGAACCGTGATCCCGGTCACGAAGAGCTGGAGCAGGGCAACCCATGAGCGTGGCCTCCAGCGACGTCGAGAAAAAGGACGAGAACTGGAAGCCCAAATATAATCCGTGGCTCGTCGCTTTTGTGGTGACCATGGCGGCGTTCATGGAAATTCTCGACACGACCATTGTGAACGTGTCCCTGCCGCATATCGCCGGCAGTCTTTCCAGTACGTATGACGACGCCACCTGGACGCTCACGTCCTATCTTGTGGCGAATGGTATCGTGCTGACCATTTCCGGCTGGCTTGGAAAACTGTTCGGCCGGAAACTCTATTTCATGGTGTGCATCGGGATGTTCACCGTGACATCCTTTCTGTGCGGTATTTCCACCAGTCTTGGCGAACTGATTCTCTTCCGTCTGTTGCAGGGATTTTTCGGCGGAGGTCTTCAGCCCAACCAGCAGTCGATCATTCTTGACGTTTTTCCGCCGGAGAAACGGGCCGCCGCCTTTGGGCTGACGGCCATCGCCGCTGTTGTGGGGCCTGTGCTCGGTCCGACGCTGGGGGGATGGATTACTGACAATTTTTCATGGCGCTGGATTTTCTTCATCAACGTGCCGTTCGGCATCCTCACCACCATCGCCGTCGGATTTCTGGTGGAGGATCCGCCTTGGGCGAAGAAGCGTCGTGAACCGTTCGATGTGATTGGCATCGGCCTGATCACCCTCGGTTTCGGTTGCCTTGAAGTCATGGTCGATCGTGGTGAGGATGACGACTGGTTCGGCTCGACATTCATCTGCATCATGGGTGTGCTGGCCGCCATCGGTATCATTGGCGCCGTGATCTGGCTGCTGACGACAAAACGCCCGGCTGTGGACCTGCGTGTCTTCAAGGACCGCAACTTTGCGGTTGCGACGTTCCTGATGGGGGCCATGGGCGCACTGCTCTATTCGTCCGCGATCATTGTGCCTCAGTTTGCGCAGCAGGTTATGGGATACACGGCGACCCTGTCGGGGCTTGTGCTGTCACCGGGGGGCATTGCCGTTATCGTCCTGATTCCCATCGTCGGCAAACTGATGACGTTCATGCCGATACGTTCGGTGATCGCACTTGGTTTTACGCTGATGGGGTGCGCGTTGTTCTGGTCAGCGCATCTCGTGCCTACTCTTGATTTCAGGCATCTGGTAATGTTCCGTATGAGCCAGACGGCCTGTCTGGCCTTTCTGTTCGTCCCACTTTCCACGATCGCCTATGCAACACTGCCGCGTTCCATGAATGCAGACGCTTCGGCGCTGTTTTCGATGGTGCGGAATTTTCTGGGTTCTCTGAGTATTTCCGGTGCGACATCTCTGATCATCGAGCGTCGGCAGGCTCATCAGTCCGATATGGTTCACTGGATGACGCCATTTCATCAGCCTTACAATGACTATCTGGCGCGTGGACGGCAGGTTGCTCTTGATCATAACCATCAGCCACAGGCAAATGCGTTCGCTACGCATCATCTGTTTGCAGATTTTAGTCAGCAGGTTGCCATGCTGGCTTACAATGAGGCCTTCATGATTTTCGGAATAGCCGCTTTCTGCGTTGTTCCGTTCTGTTTCCTGCTTTCCAGAATGAAGAGCGGCGAGAAGGCGACTGCAGTCCACTGAAGCGCATTTCTGTGCGTGCGCTTCAGGTTTGACGAGAAGACGGCAGGGAATGAGCTGTCTTGGCATTTATCCTGTTCAGTGACAGAATCTGTTCATGCCCGGCTCTGCTCCCAATTCTCATACAGATGAAGCTCTCCCGTTTGCAAGCACGGGACCCTATGGTCATCGCAGGAGAATGCGGGAGCGTGTGATTGCGCGCGGAGCATCTGTGCTGGCGGATTACGAACTGTTGGAGATGCTGCTGTTCTGTGGCATCCCGCGGGGCGATACGAAGCCGCTGGCGAAAGCGTTGATCAATCAGTTTGGTTCCTTTGCGGGCGTTCTGTCTGCCCCGGTCGTCTCCTTGAAAAAGGCCGGGATGAACAGTGACAGTATTGCGGCTCTCAGACTTTCTTCACTGGCAGCGCAGCGCCTCGGGGGAGCAGAGGCAAAGGAACGCCCTCATCTGGGAAACTGGGAAGCTCTGCTCGGATATTTCGATACAGCTCTGGAAGGGGCTGTGCCGGGGCAATTACGCGTGCTTTTTCTCGATAACAAAAACCGTCTTCTGGCGGATGAGGCGGTTTCCGGAACATCCGGTCAGGGCAGGGAGACGGTGCGGGAGGCGGCGGATATCCTGCGGCGCGCTCTGGAAGTCCATGCGACGGCGCTGATTCTGATCCGTCTTTGCGCTGAAGGCTCGGAACCAGGAAAGATTATTGGACTGGATGAACCTCTGGCGCGTGAACTGGTGAGAGCTGGTGGTTTCCTGGCCATCACACTGCATGATGTGTTCGCCCTGCATGGCGGAACCTGGGCGAGTCTGAAGCAGTTGAGGCGTTTGTAGGGGGCGGCATGATTGTAAGTGGCAACGAAGTCTATGAGGTGCTAACATAAAACAAAGGTCATGCGTTTCGACCGTGAAAAACGCTTGGCCGTCGTTTCCTTGCTCATTTGGTTCATGATCCGACCTATCCATTTGTCGATGGATGTCGTGGAATAGTCAAACGATGCCCTATATCGGAAGCAGCACAGGCAGTTCAAAGGAATGGCAACGCAACGGAGTGCCGCCGGTTCGTCTCTGTGGTCGTAGCATTCCAGTGAAAATAATATACTATTGAAAAATAGGGGGCAAACAGATATGGCCGTTAATAGACTTTCAGTTTCAGAAAATTACTAAGAATGCTATTTTTTTTGACAAGTCCATGAGAAATAAAGAAAGGTAATAAATATCTATTGCTGTGTGTCAGTTTGATAACTGGAGGAACTGCGTTGGGTTGACGCAGGCGGCAAAGATAAGCTGCAATTTTCTCGCGATTCCAGTTGAGCATATCCTGATACAAAAAGGCTGAATCTTCAGCTCTTCTTAAATGGAAACTGGGTTTTTCTGTTTTTCTCATAACAACTTGAGCTGCAAAATAGATAATAAGATATTCTCCTCTTGTTATTCCTTGTTTTATGTCATTAAAATTCGGCATTTTCTTTAGTGAATTGAAATATTCATGGGTACCCGTATTTATTACTTTCTTGAATTCATTTTTCCACTCCGTAATGAAATTATTATTTGGTGGACAGGCGAGAAACCAGCTTTCTATAATAGGAAAATTTTTATTAAAAGTGTCTTTATTTCTATAGTAAGCTATCAAATCAGGCGATTTTTCCTGACTGATATGCTGAATCCAAGAAAAATTTTCATTGTATATACAAGTAGCATCGGACCAGATTCCGCCGTATTTGGCCAGAAGTTCCAGTCTGATCAGATCGCTCTTATGTTGCTGAGGGATATCATTTCGAGAAAGAAAAGATGCGTCAACAAATTCAGACGCATTTTCTGTGTCAATAATTTTTACTTCATGGTCTGGGTTCAGTAGACATACCCGATCAATAGTCGCTCGGACCAAATCAGGTTTCTCCTTCTGGTCCCAGTAGAACCAGACAATCTTTGGAATGTTACTATCGCTTTGAGAGTGCGGGTTGATATCAAGTGTATTAGTCCAACCTTTAAATTCTGGTGGGTACGGCGATCTGGTGGTTATTCCATAAATGATACTTTTAAAAGCGTCCTTCCAGAAACGGATTTTTCTCCAGTTTATTATCATATTTGATACTCACTTTATCGCAGTAGAATGGTGTAGGCATACCCTAGGCGGGTACAAAGAGTGTATTGTCTGTCAGATTAGTTCGCGAGTTCACCCGCATATCACACCGAAGATGGCATCCTTAATGATGGCGGTCATAGAACCACGGCGCATTGCCTGTTGCATGGCCGGTGTTATCTCACGGTAAATTTTTTGACCATCATCCAAAATCAGTTCTTCACAAGTATGACCATTCACAATAAGAGAAGGGTCTATGTTTTTTGTATATTTCCTCGGAAAATGTAATCGTTTAAAAGCATCTAGTCTATTCTGGATTCCTTTTGCTTCATAAATCCGTATCATCATGGAAAGTGGTATCATTCTGTTCAGATAAACCTTTTCAGCTAAATCGGCTTGTTTTTTTAGGGGGCTGTCTTTTTCGGCAAGATTAGAAAATATTTTAGTAAAAGACAAATAAAAATCACGGCGTTCTTTAATGCGCGTCATGTTTATATGAATACGATGCGCAAGTTTTTCTTTCCACGTGCGAGCAGAGACACCGTAGACATTGTTGCCGTGCTGACGATATAGAATTAATGACTTGTCAATTCTGGACACCGTTCCTAAAGCCGCAGCAAGTATAAAAAACCATGTATCATGGGCAAGTGGCTTGTGATTTTCTTCTGGTTGCTGAGGTCGGTCTTGATACGGAACATCATGAATTAATTCCGAACGGATCATAAGTGTATTTCCGCATGCTCCACGAATCAGATCGAGGGTAAGCGGCTGCACGACCTCATCATGAGTAATTCCTTGATCCCATTCTCCTAAAGGGCGTAAATTTTCGTCGACCAAAATTTGTTTATGAATTGTCAGGAGACTTCCGTCTTCTATAATTCTGTCGTGAGCAATTTTTAATTTTTCAGGTAGCCACACATCATCCTGATCACAAAAAGCAATCAGATCTCCTTCACAATGGGAGGCGCAGAACAGAAAATTATCTGAGAATCCGAGATTTTTTTCTTTAGCCAGAATTCGTACCGGAAAGGACGCTCTTTGTGCGAATTCACGGACTATCTGAAGCGTCTCATCGGTTGACCCATCGTCACTGACAACCAGTTCAGAAGGCTGCATTGTCTGCAGGGCTATGCTGTCAAGTTGCTCACGGAGATACCGGGCACCATTATATGTAGCAAGTGCGACTGAGATTTTCATATTTCTGCTCATATCCGACCTTACAAGCCAAGTTTTTTGCGCATCGTCTCGTTGAAGACAGGATCAAGCTGCAAGGCAGCGAAAAGAAAAGCCAGAAAAGCCACGATAGAGACCGTTGTGGCCATCAGAGGCGTCATGGGAACGAGCAGGGCCAACAGAAGAGAGCCGCTCATCATCGCGACCACGGGAAGCAGGTGGAGCATTTTTCGTGTAATGCAGTGGCTGAGATTGAGCAGAACAAGAGCATTTATCGTAACGCGTAGTGTCCATGCCATAGCCGCCCCCGGCAGCCCGAAAAAATGAATGGAAATCCAGAGTGTTATTAGAAAAGGTAATATTTCAATCATACCCACAATGGCTGTTACATGAGGACGACCTTGGGCCTGCAGGAAATTGTAGGGAATGAATGCTACGCCATTGGTCCATGCGCCAAACAACAGGATTTCGGCGACGGTGCCAGATTCAACGGCGAATTTCTCTCCAATCCAGAAATGGAGAAAGGTGAAGGAGAAAAGAATAGCCGGTCCGCAGATAACGGCGAAGCCATAGGCCAGAGCGCCAACTGACTTCTGCGTTGTATCGACAGCTTCCTCATGAGTGGCTCGGGAAAGGCGTGGGAAAAGGGTTCGTGCGAGAGCAGTTGCAGCCACCTGAGAACGAATCGCCAGTGTCATGGGGACGGAGTATTTTGCTACGGCTGCGGCATTGAGCATCGCACCGATAACGACCTGATTAAGAGAATCCAGAATTGGATTGAGAAAAGCGGAAATGCTGACCCAGGATCCGTAACCAAAAAGTTTCTTTAGCCATTCCATGCTGAAATCCTGAATTCGTAGTTCCTTCTCTTTCTGAGCGACCAGAATAAAACCGCTCATGACGAAAATGACTCTTGAAAGCAGAATGGCTGGAATAACTATGGTCAAAGAGGGCGTAATTAACCACGCGCAAGCAAGAGGAAGTATCTGACTAATGATATTGCCGGTTGTCCCCAGTATATTGGCGGCCAGAAAACGTTCGCGCGACTCAAGTGCTCCGATCAGCACGCCTCCAAGCATTCCGAAAGGCAGCATTGCTGCCATCCAAGGGTAGGCTTGTTGCGTTTCATGGATTAAATCAGGTTCAATTTTAACAACATGGAGAAGAATAAATCCTCCGAGAAAATACATGCCAAGACCACCGACAGTACCCATCATCATGTTGGAATACAGTGTCGTCATAAATACTTTTGATCTACTGCGTATATCTTCTTCCGGCAGGCGGGCCAGCGCGTTTGCGGACGCGCGCGACATGCCAAAATCAAGAAATCCAAAGTAACCCAGAAGAACCCAACTGAGGGTTACAATGCCGTAGCGTGAGAGACCTAATAAATGAATATATAATGGGACTGTTGCCAAGGAAATTATTATGGGAAGAATAGACCCAAGAGCATTATAGATGAAATTCATAGTGCTTTTAGAGGAGTTCATTAAATGCACCTGTCGTGTTGCGAATGCGCTAGCAGTGAGGCGCTCACTTTTTGTGTTGACTCAGAAGGAGAGCTTTCTGTTTTATGACTGATAGTTTCTGAGATGACAACGGTATCAATTTTCTTGATCATGAGGGATATCTGAGAGGATTGTTATTGTTGGCGGAGCGATTGAACAACTGATTGATCGCCATGCTATGGGTTGATTTCATCCTCGTCTGGTATGCTGATTGACTGGGCTTTGATCTTTTTTTCTTTGCACTGCAATATGCGTGGAGTGGTGTTTGTTTGGAACGCCGTACCACTGTGTTAATCCTTTCGAGAAACAGGATGCGGTGCATGGCGTGGACAATAGTGCGCCAGATCGATTCTGCAGTCACTCGTTTGCCTTCGACCATCTAGATGAGTAGTTCAACTTTAGGTCGGTTAATCCGCCCAGATAAAAGAGGTATTCATTAACGTCAAAAATCCGGCGACCTCGTGCGTTTACCGTATTTCTTGATTTGTAATAGATTAGGTGCATACAAACAATCAAAACAAAATCTTTTAAGTCCTTCAGTCTTTTCTGAAAAATAATCTACCTCTTGAGATGACGTGTAATCCTTTTTTGAAGAGCGAGTCGAATAGAGTGGAGCGCGTGTAGCATAAATACCGGCCGTTTTACTGAACGGCTGACTAACCCTTTGATATCCCCTTTGCGGATAGCGATAGAAAAAAAATAGGCGTCATCAAGTCGCATCAGACCACTAGCACGTTTTTTGAGTAAGCTAGCCAGTTCAGGATGCCCTACAATTCCGGCCTGATGTGTGAGAGCGAGAGCGGAACTGGCGAGTGCGTCGTAAGCTATGCTGGTACGCGTCAGGTCAGACAGTTTCTTGCTGATCGTACCGGAGCGCTGTGTGTAAAGATAAAGCGGTTGGTCAATCAGAATAAATCGACAACCTTTTAAAAAAAGACTGATGATAAAAGAAAAATCCTCTCCATGACGAATGTCGGTACGGTAGCGTAGTCCTGTTTTTTCAATAAATGCGCGTCGAAAAGCAGGTTTTAGTAGTCCCCAGTCCATGGATTTTCCATCCACCACATTATGGCTCAGGAAATCTTCCAGCGTGATAGATTTTTCATTGAAGCCTTGTGTCGCTCTAGCTGGCTCAGTTACGCAGGCTGCCCCAGAATCATAATACAGCAGGTCGTCGGCAAGAATATCAGCCGATGAACGATCTATTGTTGCGGCAAACTGCTCCAGACGGTTCGGAGCAAAAGCATCGTCTGCATCGAGAACAGCAATCCAGTCACCGGTTGCATTTTCAAAGCCAAGATTTCTGGCTGCTGAAGGGCCTCCGTTTTTAGAGGTTTTCAGCAACCGTATGCGAGGATCTTTTTCCGCCAGATTTGCAACTTTGTCGTAAGTGCCGTCGGTAGAGCAGTCGTCGATGACCAGAATTTCCTTTGGCGACACCGTCTGAATCTGGGCCGAGCGAATAGCCCGGTCCAGAAAGGTTTTAGCATTGTAGGCAGGAATGATAATAGAGAACGTAATGGTCATTGTGCGCAGGCCCAGTCATATGCGGCTTCAAGACGTGCCGTGCAGATTCTGATATCGTGCTTTTCTTCAACATAAGCGCGAGCATTTTTTCCAAACCGGGTCGCCAGTGAGTCATCGGTCAGGATTGTAATCAGATGACGGGCGAGGGCTTCAGTGTCTTTCTCCTGAAAAGCAAAGCCGGTTTCGGCGTCAATCATGCCCTCTGTAGCCCCCCCATTGGCGGACGTGACAACCGGGACACCGCTGGCCTGCGCTTCCAGAAGGACAAGTCCAAGCCCTTCTGCGTCACCGTTTGATGCCGTGATGCTGGGCAGACAGAAAACACGCGTTGTTTTCATAAGGGAATGAATGGTCTCACGGCTGACAGCACCCGTGAAAGTCACGGCGTCGATCGAAGCGGCCTGTTGTTCCAGAGCGGTCCTCAGCGGTCCATCTCCGGCAATAATCAACCGTGCGTCCGGCACTGCATGTCGGACCTGACGGAAAGCTTCCAGAAGGATGGAAGCCCCCTTTTTCTCTACGAGGCGGCCGACAAACAGAATGATGGGCTCGCGTTTGCCCGCCGGTGGGTCTGAAGGCTGAAAACGCTCGATATTGATGCCGATATGACAGACAGAAATACGGTTGGCGGGTACGCCGATGCGAATGGCCGCCTCGCGGATTGGTCCGGATACGGCGATAAAACTGACATTCGGGTGCTTTACGAGCTTTGCCAGTTTGCGAGGATAATCCTTCCAGCGATACCCACCCAGTCCGGAAGCAAACCAGTTCATATTCGTGGTGATGTCCGATCCATGCAGGGTGACCACCAGTGGAACACCGAGACGGCGAGCAATCGGCCATGCCTCGACGCCGTCAAAGCCGAAATGGGCATGGATGAGGCTGGGATTCACCTGTCGGGCGATCCGTATGATCCCGGGAGAAGGGAGATCAAGTCGACGGGCAATCGCGCCACATGCTTTTTGCAGAAATGTCGCGGCACCTTTGTAGACGGATCGTACCTCCAGCCCTTCCAGAGGAAGCTTGTTGACTTCACGTTCACCAATCAGCACCGGTTTCCAGCGATTAAGCCAGAGAGCCTGATCTCGCACGAAGGTTTCTGAAAGCGGCAGGATTTCAGTACGGTAAATGGCGACTGTCTGACCATTGGTCGCATTCACAATGCGATGTTCGGGGAAGCGTTCGGGAGCCAGCAGTCGATCTACGACTTCGCCCCATGTCGGAATATCCAGCGTGATCGGGTCGGTGCAGGTGAGAGCGCCCCGAATGGCGGTAAGGATCGACGTTTTGTTGCCGGGCACGTAGCCAAACCGGCTCCGGTCTTTCCCGGCGGCGAATTCGGGACAGACTGCCGGTTTTCCAAAAAAGGCGAACTGCTTCAGTTTAAGGGATGTATCGAACAGATAGCGGGGTGTGTTGGCGTCTTTGTACGGCGCCACTCCGAATGCGCAGTTCTGGACATAGCCCAGTGTTTCTTCAAACGGCATTTCGTCGTGGACGATAATATTAGGGCGTTTGTCGAGTGCTTCGGCTGCCCGTCCTGCTCCGATGATATGGAAATCCAGATCGGGGAATTCCGGTGCCGCGAGATTGAAGAAACTGGCGTCGAACAGCATGGAGCCGACGGAGACGCAGGCCAGACGCCCCTTGAATGGAGAGGGACGGTTGCGCTCCATCAGATCCCGATCCACACCCTGTGGGGCGAAGATTGCATTCCGGCTGTGAGGCATTCCCTCAAGCAGAAGCCGTGAGGGCAGGCGAACGAGGTCTATCTTGTCAAAATTACGGGCAAACTCTTTCTGGATCGTTTGAGCTGCTCCGACTACGGAAAGGTCATCGGAAGCGAGATAGATAATCCGGGCTTTCGGATTCAGGCGTTTCACGTCAGAAATGTAGACCGCCGCCATGCCGGATTCGATGAAGACTACGTCCGCCTGCTGTATCCATTGCTTCAGGATGGAGGGCATGCGCCAGCGGTAGAAACGGAACATTGTCGCTTCTACTGGCCCCATACCGGGCTTCATGATTCTGAACGGATGCCATAAACCGCGCTGGAGATAGCACTCAACGCCATTGTCGATTTCGACGCGATTGGCGCGTGATGCGAGATCCGTTCGTGTGTCGCCGCGATGTTCGGAAAGACGACTGAGACCGGTGGAATAGAATCTCACCTGACCGCGTTTTGCCAGTTCGGTGGCGATGAAATGCACGCTGGCCTTGCGGCGGGAACGGAAGTCATGCACAGAAAGGACAAGAAAGTTCGTCATGGTGAAGCGTGTTTCCCCCGTTTGCGGAAACAACGCAACAGGCGTCTTTCCCGCAAACCGATCATTGCCATTCTGACCTGCATAATCAACAGGTTGAGATTGAATAAATCGATTGTTTCATGGATCGATCAAGGCGTCCGTATGATTGGGATGACATAATTTTAAAGTCTGATAGTGGATATTTATTGATATGATTAAGATATTTACCAATGCGACAGGATATGTCCGGTTCTGTGTGATCGTTTGATGGTATTTTTATTGGGCCGGAGAAAATAAATGAAACTGATCCGTTTCGTATCATGCTTCGTTATCGGAGCTTCATGTCTTGCGACTGGGCAGGTCAGCGCAGCGCCAGTGGCTGGCATTAATCTGTCCGCAGCCGCGTTTGCCAGCAACAAAGTGCCGGGGCGTGACGGCTGGGATTACATGTTTCCCCGACAGGGAGAGATTGATTATTTTACTGAAGCCGGGATGAAGCTGATTCGTCTTCCCGTGCTCTGGGAGCGGCTGCAACCCCAGCCTTTATCCGACCTTGACCCCGGCTATCTCGCGCACATTCAGAATGTGGTTGCGATGGCGAAAGCCGGTCAGGCAAAGGTCATCATCGATCTGCATAATTACGGCGCATATGGCGGCCAGCTTATCGGGTCGGACGCGGTCAAGGTCGATGCCTTTGTTGATATCTGGGTAAAGCTGGCGCGGGTTTTTGGTAACGATACCGACGTTCTCTTTGGTTTAATGAATGAACCGAAGCTTGCCTCTGCAGGGGACTGGGCGGGTATCCAGCAGAAAGTCATCAACGCGGTCAGGGCCGCTGGCGCAACAAACCTGATTACCGTGTCCGGTATAAACTGGGATGGGGCACATAATTTTCCTCAGGTGAACGGGGAGGCGCTGGCGACTCTTACTGATCCGCTCCACGCTCTGATTTTTGAGGCGCATGAATATTTCGATCAAGACAGTTCAGGGCGCTCGGCGGAGTGCATACCGGAAGATCAGGTGGAAGCCCGTCTGGCACCGTTCACTGACTGGCTGGAGGCTCACAAGGCGAAGGGTCTGCTCGGTGAGTTCGGTGTCAGTAGCAATGACGGATGCCTGGCCGATCTTCGAGTTGCCCTGAACTTCATCAATCAGACGTCAGACGTCTGGTATGGCTGGACTTACTGGGCTGGCGGTCCTTTGTGGGGAAATTATATGTATTCGGTGGCGCCCGGGAAGGACGGAAGCGAGAAACCCCAGATGGCTGTGCTGAAGCAGTTTGCGGAATAGCCTCGGCAGCAGACCTGTTTCTGTGGGGCCAGCCAAGCTGGCCCCCTTGCATGCCACGACAGGAACTCCATATCCTTACAAACAAGCCGGTCGCCCAAGCGGGACCGGTCAGAGAGTGTCTCGCTCACTGGAGGAGGCTGAAATGTCTGGAAGAGTGTTTGGATCGCCGATGTTTCTCGGCTTTGATCATCTTGAGACCATGCTGGAGCGTGCGTCCAAATCATCGGGGGATGGGTATCCGCCCTATAATATCGAACAGATCAGTTCGTCGGCGTTGCGCATCACTCTCGCTGTCGCGGGGTTCACGATGGAAGACCTCCAGATCACGCAGGAGGACAATCAGCTCGTCATCCGTGGCCGGCAGTCCGAGGATCTTCAGGGGCGCATCTTCCTGCATCGTGGCATTGCCGCCCGTCAGTTCCAGAAGTCTTTCGTGCTGGCGGAGGGGATCGATATAGGGGGTGCGTGGCTCGATAACGGATTGCTGCACATCGATTTGTTCCGTCCGGAACCTGAAGTGCGTGTAAGGCGTATTGATATTACCAAGGGCAGCGCCGCCAAATCGGTCGCCAATGATGGTTCCGTTCCTGCATCTCCGCGAACCGTTCGTACCATAGGGGATGAATGATTTTTTTTAATACAGTCTGGCTCAGACTAAGGGGGAGACATGCAGCATAAGACATCCGGCAATACTGCTGCCGCCCGGGATATGATTGATATCCGTAATCTGACTGATGCGCAGTTTCTGAGTCTCGGTCTGCCCAGTCTGGTCTATGTGCGCAGAGATTCTCAGCTCGGACAGGAGGTGTTCGCAATCTACGCTGCGAATGGCGAGTTGATGGGAACCACCGAAGATAGCGACATGGTTCGGTCTGCAATTGATGAACATGCTTTGGTGGCAACTCTGCTGCATTAGGCATCATTGAGTGCATCTGGAAGCAGGGGATGGAGTGGGTGGCCGCTCCATCCCCTGTTTTGTAACGGATGGGCTGCTGGCCATTGAAGCTTTCGCAAAATATCCATAATTTTATAGTCAATTATTGGAAATATAAGATGTTGTGATGAGGTGTCCTGATCTCTTCTGGTTACGATTAGGGGACTGAATTGGTGTTGCAGTGTCAGCATATATCCAGAAAGACTGCGTTTTGGTATAAAATGACATTAAACTGGAAGGGTTTCCACGGTGAAGAGAGTTATAATTCTGTTTTCTATTGGCGCTTTGTTTTTTTGTTCAAACGTAGCAATGGCGCAGGAAGAAGATAGTGACTACGGTGAGTTGATCCGGAAAGTAACTACCAAAGCAACATGCTTGGATTACCTGAATGAAGAACATGATAATTATTCAGGTAATAAAATGGCGGAATCCCAGGCTCCAGACGAAGTGACGAAAGGGCTTTCCAAATCCATCAGGGACGAATGTCAGAAATCCCCAAAGGAAAGCCTTAAAAATGCTGTTTCCAAGGTGAAAAAGACCTACACCAGCAAGCTGTCAGAGATAATGGAGAGAGTTCAGGACGATAAGGACGCCCTGCACAAAGGCGGCGGAGTGTAATAGCTCCTGAACTGGTTTTTGAATGGTGAAATTTTAATTGCAGGTCCTGATCGCCGATTTGACGCCGGAATTATCATCGGGTGCAGTCGGCAGATCGTCAGGACAGCCAGCATGCTGCATGCCACATCCGGCTAGAAGAATTAAAAATGAGAGAGCCAGAAGTTTATGCATATAATTTACTCCGTGTTCATGGAGTGTTACGCTAAATTGTAATAATTGTGAAGTCAGAACATGGTTTTCTGCGCCAGAATAACCAGAGTTTGAAGTATAAGATTATTTGGTAACGCAGTTTGGGTTTCTTTTTAGGCAGAAACCTACAAAATCGTGGTGGGTGCGACAGGGATTGAACCTGTGACCCCCGCCGTGTGAAGGCGATGCTCTACCGCTGAGCTACGCACCCCGATTTTGCGTAGGCTGCTCATAACCAGAACCGACAAAGAGCGCAAGATACAAATGGGTAAATTTACACATCATGAGGAGAGGGGAGCCGCCCATCCTCGGAAAAAGGGATACGCTCTCCACTCCTGCTGGAAATGAAGCAGCAGGTGCGGAGGAAGAGGCTTCTTAGTGAGATGCAGGAGGCGTGATGGGGACCTTTGCCACCAGAAAAGGCGGTTTGCGCAGGTCATGACCATCATGCAGGCGGGGCAGGCGGCTCCACTGACCAAGCACGACATAGACATACCGGGAATCCGCGAAGATTCCATCCGGCCACACGAACCTCGGATCCGAGGCGATCATTTCAAATCCACCACCCGGGTTGCGGCGGAATATGGCGTCATGGTCCGCTGCCGTGGTGTAAATGCGATTCCATGGATCGGTAGCAAGCCCGTCGGCTGCGCCTTTCTCGCCTTCATCGACAACGAGTTGAGCGAGTTCATCTGAGTTGACGGAAAAATCGGCTAATTTTGTCGTAGGCAGACTGTAAAGTCGACGGCTGGCCAGCGGAGAATAATAGAGCGTCTGTGAGTCTGTGGAGAGCGTGACCCCATCAGCTCCACCTGCCGGAAATGTCGGATGTTTGGGATCGTAATGAAGCACCCGTCCATCCAGAACAGTCTGGTACCCCTTGTCCGGCATCGTGGAGACGTGTCCCGCCAGAACACGCCTCTGCTGCCCGGTAGCAATATCCACCACCACAAGGGCGGGGTGACCACCGAAAGAACTGTCAGCGACGAACGCCGTTCCTTTCGCGCCATGCGTCAGATCGACGCGCAGATCATTCATGTGACTATCGGACAGAAGCGCGTCTTTCAGCACCACGCTGGCGATGATCTGGCCGGTCGCCGGATTGATTCCGACAACTTTTGCTCCGCCTGCGGGGATGGAGTGCCCTTTGATTTTCCCGTCATCAATGACCCAGATATTGCCCTGCGTATCCGTCGTCATGCCATGAGGAGAGATGAGGCGGGAGGCAGGGCTGCCTGTCGTCGATTCCGAAAAGGCCGCAGAAGGAAATGGGATCAGGTGTCCATCCTTCCATTCCGCCAGCACCGGCCCCGCATGATCGCCATCATGCTTGGGGAAGGTCAGAAAAAGACGATTATTGACGACGGCGATGCCTGATGGGTCCGGCGCAGTGAGAGAGGCGGCGATTTCCACTGTGCCGCTGGCTCCGAACGCCGGGTCCAGATTGCTGGTAATGGTCGGAGAAGCGGCCTGAGCACCGGAAACAGCGGTGACGCAGACAGCGCCTGTCATAAGCAGAGAAAGCAGTTTTTTCATTTTTCTAGAAATGGCTTGAGAAGCGCCAGGTCAGCCTGTGAAAGACGATCTGACGCCGTCGAGGCCTGATGCCAGTAGGGATAAATCAGCGGTGGTCGGCTGACGGCTTCAAGTTTTGCGATATCGTCCGCACTCAGCGCCAGAGAGGCAGATTTCAGATTGTCGGTAAGTTGCGCTTCCGTGCGGGCGCCGACAACCAGACTGTGCACGCCGGGTCGGGTCAGCAGCCATGCAAGAGCAACCTGCGCGGGAGACGCTCCTTCGTAATGCGTGGCGACTTCGACAAGAACTTCCACGATATCGTAAAGTGCTTCCACGTCGCGCACGGGAGGCTCGCTCCACTGCGCCGCCTTGCGCGTGCCTTCGGGTTCCGGTTTGCCGCGTCGGTATTTGCCGCTGAGCAGACCGCCGGCCAGTGGTGACCAGATCACGGCGTCCACACCCTGATCAACGGCGATCGGTAGTAGCTCATACTCGGCTTCACGGGCCTGTAGCGTGTAGTGAATCTGCTGAGCGACGGGGCGGACAGTGTTGTCTTTCTCTGCCGTGGCAAGCATTTTCATGATGTGCCAGCCGGAGAAATTGGAAACACCGACATAACCGATCTTGCCTGAACTCTGCAGATGATCGAGCGCTGCGAGAATTTCATCGACCGGCGTCTGGCCATCCCATTCATGACACCAGTAAAGCTCGACATGGTCCGTTCTGAGGCGTTTCAGGCTGGCTTCACACGCTCTGATCAGATGATGTCGTGACAGTCCACGCTCGTTCGGGCCTTTATCGCCGGTTGGAAAGCGGGCCTTTGTGGCGAGCATTACGCGGTTGCGACGTGCTGCATCCAGCGCCTCGCCAATGATTTCTTCCGAGACACCATCAGAATAAACATCAGCTGTATCGAGCATGTTCACGCCCGCATCGAGCGCCATGTCGATCTGACGTCTTGCTCCGTTCAGGTCGGTATTTCCGGTTTTGGCGAACTCGCCTTTTCCCCCGAATGTCATGGTGCCGAGGATCAGCGTTGAGACTTTCAGGCCGGACCGACCAAGAAGACGGTACTCCATCAGTTCTTTCCTTCTGAATTCAGGGGAACCGGACCAGCCACCGCCGTTCCGTTTTCCCATGTTTCAACAATCCTGTCGGTGTCACCGATAGTGATTGCGGGGTTGCCTGATACCACCAGAAGATCGGCGCGTTTTCCGGCAGCGATAACGCCCCGATCGGACAGATGCAGCAGATCGGCAGCATTCTGGGTGGCGATATGAATGGCGATGAGTGGTGTCAGTCCGGCCTGAACGGTCAGGGCAAGTTCGCGATGTTCGGCCACGCCGGGCACGCGAAGGGGCATTGCGCCGCTGTCTGTCCCAAAGCCGACCTTGACGCCTGCGTCATAGAGCGTCTTGAGATTCTGCAGATTCATCGCCAGCGACGTGCGGGCGAAATCCGCCTGCTTGCCGGTGGTGTGCTTCTGCTGCCAGACCGGGTCACTCACCTGCTGAAGAAGGGGTATTGATAGTCCGGCAAGGGTGAACGGTGTTTTGGTCCAGGGAGATTGGTCTGCCCACGCGGTGCTGGCTTCATCAAGCTGCAGGGTTGCGATGTACCAGATGTTTCCGGATTTCAGCTTTTCGATCAAAGCGGGAGGAACGGGTTTATCCCTTATGCCGTGGGCAAGAATGTCCACACCAGCCGCAACGACATGTTCTGCGTCATCAAGATCATGAATATGCGCGGCCACACGCAGGTTGCGCTTGTGGGACTCATCCACGACAGCAGAGATAACCTCCGGAGACATTTTTACCGGCAGAGTGCCATCGAAGTCGTCGACCCAGATCTTGATCAGGTCAGTGCCTTCGTCCGCCATTGTGTCCACGTTGCGGCGGGCTTCTTCTGCGGTCCTGGGACGAAACAACTGGTCGGCCGCAACATTGACCGGTGGCGCTCCCTTGGGGACGCCAATGCCCTGATCCACACCAAAAAGATCGGCTGGTGTCTTGCCTGCATGGGCGTCACGTCGCAGCGGGTCAAACACATCTGGCGCATTGTTGCCGAGCGCCGTGACGGTTGTTACGCCGTAGCGGCGATACTGTTCAAGCTCGGAGATGATGATGGGGCGGATATAAAACTGAGAACCTGTTGTAACGCCTTCATACTGTCCGACGTGGCTGTGATCGGAAATGATGCCGGGAAGGACCGTGTCGCCTGAGCGATCCAGAATCCTGGCGTGTTTGGGAATGTTGATATTTTTCCCCACAGCCAGAATGCGACCGCCCTGCATGACCAGTGTGGCGTCTTCAGTGGGAGGCGCTTCCGTGCCGTCGATAATGCGCACATGGGTGAGGGCGGTAACGGGAGAGGAGTCCGCAAGAGCGGGGGAGGCGGAGAGCAGGAGTGCTGCTGTTGTCAGATAAAAACGTCTCATTACAAACTCCATGCTTTTCTGATCCAACGACATAAAGGTTGAGTTCGTTCCATACAGAGGCGTGTAGAAAAGTCATTTCATGCGTTGCCGTCTGCCACAGAAAGCATCTTTGATAGATCATAAAAACTATCAGTGATAAAATTTGCGGTTTCTGTCAGAAAATATTGATGCACCTGCTGTTGTGGCTGATACGTAATAAGGTTTCACAGTGTGCGTTCAGCTCACTTCTTGTCATCATGATAGAAGCGGGAGGTTATGACGCAAGAAGAACGGAATCACTTTTTTGTTATAAATTTAATTCTGTAATTGTTTATTTGTTATTGTTTAAAGCGAAATATTATACGGTTTTCAAAGTAAAATTATGATGTTTTTGTGGTTTTGTTTTGGTTTTCAGGAGGGTTTGCTTTTATCATCTGCGTGGAGCGCCCAGAAGTCTGAGAGTCTGTTGAATTTGGCAGCCGCTGCATCGGGGGGAAGATAGGATATCAGAACGGCCTTGGCTTCATCTGTACGTCCCGCAGCGATGAGGAGCAGAGCATAGTTTTCCCGTGTCCGCGGCGTTGCGTCTCCTGTAACGGCATAAGGTTTGATGATGGCCAGCCCTTTGGAAATATCGCCTGACAGACCAACGGAAAGACCGAGATTGACTTCAGGTGAGACCATGCTGGGGTCAATTTGAATCGCCCGTTTGTACTCGTTCTGCGCTTCGGTATAATGACCGTTTAGATCCAGGGCCACACCGTAATCATCTACGATATGGGGATCATCCGGGTAGAGTTTGACCATGTTTTCCAGAATGGTAAGCGCTGTCTCCGGCTTGCGTCGCATGTATATTTTGACAAGACCCATCCAGCCATCTTTGGAATCATGATTGATTGCGATGATTTTCTTGTAAAATTCGATTGCCGCAGTTTCTCTTCCCAGCGCCTCATGCGTTCTGGCAAGTCTCAGAAGAACGGCGGGATTGTTGGGGTAGCGCTGGTTCAGTTCAATCAGCTGAGGAAGCGCGTTTTCCATCTCGCCATTCTGCAATTCAATATCAGAAACAGCGAGCTGTCTGTCCAACGTCGCCGGTGGATGAGAGCACGCAGCCATCAACAGACATCCAATGAGTCCGGCATGGCGTGTCAATGGTTTCAACTGAATAACCCTTTGATTTAAAGCTTTTTGATAAAGTTTGGAGGTCAAATTAGCTGGTGAATGTCAATCACTTGTAAACAAACTCGCGGATTTTGATAAGATATTTGGAAAACGAAGAGCTGGCCGATTGCTGCGGGTTCGTTGGAGCATGGAGCCGGGGGGATGGTCACAGGTTCAGACCTGATCCACCCGTTTGAAGCGATTCCGGATGGAGGAACATATACTCTCCTCTCCTTGGCCTGACGACGGGCGTTAAACCTTATTATCAGCAGGCGCACTCTGTTCCATGCACGCGCTCAACGCTGAAGCTGCATCATAATGCCATGCTGAACCGTGACAGGCTGTGCAGAAATTGAACCGTTTGTCGGCCGGGTAGGTCGAACGATCCTGCAATCACGCCAACCCATTGCGAGCGATCAGAAGGATGTAGTCTTAATTCTGGAGTGTAACAGCAAGAGCTTAATAAGGTATTTTAGGTGTATTATTTTAAGTAAACATTATAAATATGGAATGTTTTATATATATTAAGAATAGGCTGTATTCAATTAATGATATGTATAAGAAATGAAATGAAAGGAACACTGTTACTATATAACGTAAATCAATCAAAAAATTGTTATATTGAACTTTTTCTATTCAACGCCAATATGTGGTTAGATGATCTCATGAAAATTTATAAAACGACTACCTGAATGCGGGTAGTTGTTGAGGATGGTGAAATAAGAAATGTCACAGGATAAGAAGAGGCATAAGGACTGGCATGTCCATCTGCCGCATCTTCACTTGCCGCACTTTCATCTTCCCCATGTGAAACTGCCACCTATTCACTGGCCACACTTCCATATCCATTTTCATGACCGTCCGCTTGCTGGTGAACCACATCCGGAACGTCCGTTCCACTGGCGGCTCTATCTGTGCGAAATGGTCGCGACCGCCGTGTTGATGGTGATCGGCCTGGCCTGTGTCATCGTTCTTTCTGCTCCCGGAACTCTACTGGGCAAATTACTTAGCTCCCATCCGGCGCTTCAGGCTGCCCTCTGTGGTCTGTGCTTCGGTATGGCGGGAACGGCCGCAGCCATGACGCCGTTCGGAAAGGTGAGTGGAGCGCATCTGAATCCATCGGTGACGCTGGCCTTCATGCTGTCGAAGAAGATCGTATGGATCGATGCTCTGGGCTATATCATTTCTCAGATTATTGGCGCGGTTCTGGGAACAACGGCAGTTTATTGCGTGGGGTATCTCATCTCTTCATGGAAGATCGATGCGGTTGTCACCCATTATGGCGCGACGACACCCTATTCGGGCATTTCCATCTGGTATGCTCTGGGATCTGAGACATTGGTGACGGGTCTGCTGATCGCTACACTCTACTGGCTGGCGGCTCATCCGCGTCATAAATGGATCACCCCCTGGATCGGTGGAATTTTCTTTTTTGTGATGAATCCGCTCACAGCCTGGATTTCAGGAAACAGCGCCAACTTCGCACGCACATTCGGACCAGACCTGTTTGCAGGCAACTGGGACGGGCTGTGGATTTATCTTCTCGGTCCATTCATCGGTTCATCATTGGCTGTTATCGCCATCAAAGCGGATATCTTCGGCAAACTTCATCTCGGGGAAGCCCGGCTTGTCAATTTCGGACATCATGGCCGCGTTCCTCATATGGAGGACCCTCACTTCGTGCATGCGGCTCCCGAGCATTATGAGGAATATAAACAGCACCTTGAGACAATTCAGAAGATACAGAAAGAGAGCTGAGCCAATAGAGACACGGACTACCTGTTATGCTGACCGCAACTTGTGCAGGTCGTGCTCTCTGAAAATATCAGAAAAGCATCCCTCAGTATGTGCATGACAGATAACGTCACGCACATACTGATGATGGGATCTCAGCTTTATTTTTCAAACGTATTTCTGATGATGATCTCGGATGCGGGCAGGATGCCGCCTGTGGGGAAAGGGGCTTTCGCAGGTTTGCCCAGCGCCACGAACATGACGATCTCATGGTCTTCAGGCAGATGGATCAGCTTGCCGACAGCAGGAAAGTCGAACCCGTCCATGGGGCACGTGGCGTAGCCCATGCTCTGGGCCAGAAGCATGATCGCGCCCGCCGCCATGCCACAGGAACGCATGCCTTCATCGCGCTGCACCTGTTCACGTCCGCGATAATACTGATCGATCGCACCGACCATCATCTCACGGGTGTCTGGCTGTGCATTTTCCCAGTAGCGTCCGGGAGATTTCTCCCACGCCCTGATGTCGGCGCACAGGATCAGCAACACGGACGCATCGGTTACCTGCGGCTGGTCCCAGGCAACCTTGCGTATTTCACGACGCAGCGCCTCATCCTGAACTGCTACGAAGCGCCAGTTCTGGATATTGAAGGCGGTCGGCATCCGACGGGCCAGCCCGAGGATGGTCTCGAGATCCTCTTCCGGCATGCGATGTCCGGCATCGAACACCTTGGTCGCACGACGAGCAAGAATGGCGCTGGCAACATCGAGTGTCATAGGGAATCTTCTCCTGATTCTTTCAGTAACGGCGAGAGGGTTTGAGATGAGCGTCAACCGCGTAGATGCTGACAGGCAGTTTCACCCGTGAAACACCGTCATGCTGGAACGTCGCCGTACGGTTGAGCTGTATGGCTGGAATCCAGAGGGCTCCTGTGTCGGTGATCCACAGTGCGTCCCCCCATACCAAGCGTGGATCGTCAATGAAGGTCGAGCCCTGTCCTTCCGGCGTGATTTTCAGAATGCGCAGATGGTCCACATCCGACACATAGAGATTGCCGTCCCCATCAATGGCGGTCCCACCGGTGGTCGGCGTGTCATAGAATGGCTTTACGCGCGCATTGAGCTGTGCATCCGTCAGGGTGTGATTTTCCAGATCTGCTGTCGCAATTTTCGACATCGGCCCCGAGCTGGGCTGGAAATAAAGTGTCTCACCGTCCGGCGAGACTTCCAGCTGATCGGCGTGGATCCGGGCTTCCCGGTTCCCTGTCATCAGGATCTGTCCCTCGGCCCGCATCGGACGTTCATCCGTAACGCAGGGCTGATGCTCCAGAACGCGACGCTGCCGTCCATCACGAAGATTGACAAGAATCAGGCCCGGATCGCCAGCGTCCGTGAGAATGAGCGTGTCGTTATGGAAACGCAGGTCATCAACATAGCTGAAACGCGTAATCCCCTGACGAAGCACGATCAGATGTACGGGACGCCCGGTGGCGGGATCGAAGGCGACCAGTTTCGGAGCAGCGCCATTTGCCGGGTTGGGTTTGCCTCCGACATTCGCCTCGCCAGAATCCACCACCCAGAGTAGTCCGTCCGGACCGATGCGGATGGCGTTGACCCGTACGAAACTGCTCAGCGCATCATGTGAATGCTCCCAGTCATTCCACGACGCATCCGGGAAAGGTCTCATCGAACCGTCGGGCAGAAGCTCGCCCACCGTCGGCCCTGATCCGCCTCCGCCCCAATAGGGGAATGACATGAACACACGGCCTGTGTTCGTGGTCGTCACGGCGTTCATGATGCGATCGGACGAATAGACCGTTTGGAGCGCCGAACCGGGATAGGACTGCGCCCGTGCAGACAGCGCCGGAAAACCGGCGGCGAGGGTCAGAGAAGCAGCAAGAGCGAGGCGTCGTGAAATCTTCATGAGAAAAACCTCCTGCACGGACATGCAGCCTTGGGGAAACGTCAGCGTGTCATCGCCTTGAAGGTGCGGGTCTGTTCAACCAGCGCGGTCTCGGTTGGCAGGCGTTCCATACTGGAAGCGCCGTAGAAGCCGTGACAGTCAGGGCATGCGCTCAGCACTTTCTGCGCATCGACAGGCATGGCGATAGGGCCGCCGTGACAGAGCAGGATCACATCATCGCGCACGCTCTTGGCCGCGTCCGAAATCTCGTTGATCAGCTTGATGCAATCGTCCAGCGTGAAAGCCGTTTCGGCCCCGATGCTGCCGCCCGTTGTCAGACCCATATGCGCGACAAGAATATCGGCGCCGGCGCGGGCCATGTCCTTCGCCTGTTCGGCATCGAAAACATAAGGCGTGGTCAGCAGATCTTTCTTGTTCGCACGGGCGACCACGTCTACTTCAAGACTGTAGCTCATACCCGTTTCTTCAAGATTCTTGCGGAAGTTTCCGTCGATCAGACCCACTGTCGGGAAGTTCTGAATGCCGGAAAAGCCGACGCGACGCACGTCGTCGAGAAATACGTCGAAATCCACAAACGGATCGGTGCCGTTGACGCCCGCCAGAACCGGCGTGTTCGGCACGACCGGCAGCACTTCACGCGCCATGTCCATGACAATCTGGTTGGCGTTGCCATAGGCCAGAAGCCCTGCGAGCGATCCGCGTCCCGCCATCCGGTAACGACCGGAATTATAGATGACGATCAGGTCGATGCCGCCAGCCGCCTCGCACTTGGCGGAGAGGCCAGTGCCGGCTCCACCGCCGACAATCGGTTTGCGTTCGGCGATCAGTCCGCGCAGACGGTGCAGGATGGCGCTACGTTCAATGCGGGGCATGGAAGTCATTCTCCTTGAAAAGATCAATAAGTTCTCCTGCCATGGCCCGAGCGAAGGCAGGATCGTTCATGGCGAGCGGCAGACTGATGAAACGGCGATCCGCTGTCTGTTGCAATGTTTCAAGCAACGCATCGCGGAAAGCTGTATCGGCTGTCGGATCGTAAAAAGGTTGTTCTGGTCGGTCGAGTTGTGAAAAACCGCCTTCCGGATAAAAGAACCGGACGGGTCCGTCACAGCGGTTGAGGCGTTCGCCGATCAGGTGTCCCATCTCGCGGCACTCCTCAACGGTCGTGCGCATGAGGGTGATGAACGGATTATGCCGTACGAAAACGCGGTTGCGATAACGCTCCGGCACTGTCTCCATCGCGCCGAAATTGACCATGTCGAGACCACCGCAACTGCCGACATACGGCGCCTTTGTCCTGGCAATCACATCGAGACGTGACGCCTCGCAGGGGAAGATACCGCCCGCGACGAAATCACAGAACTCGGTTGTGGTGATGTCCAGCACACCTCGCAGAACGCCCTGTGCGACAAGACGCTCCATCGAGTTCCCCCCAGAGCCGGTCGCGTGGAAAACGAGACATTCGAAATCCTTTTCAAGCACCCGGACTGCTTCCGTGACGCAGGGCGTTGTCACGCCGAACATGGTGATCCCGATTGCCGGTCGGATTTCTGGAGCAGGTATATACCGATGGCGCACCATGCCCGCCATGGCGTTGGCCGCATTGGCGAGAATGGGACGGGATATGCGGTTCAGCCCCTGCAAATCCACGACTGGATAGATCATCGCAATATCGGACTCGCCCACATAGGGCTTGATGTTGCCCGAAGCGACTGTGGAAATCAGGATCTTCGGCAAACCGATGGGCAGCGCCTGCATGGCCGGTGCGACGATGGCCGTTCCGCCCGAACCGCCGATACCAATCACTCCTGCCAGATCGGCGCATCCCGGCAGGAAGCGTTCCAGCGCCACGGACATGGCGGTGATCGCCTGCCCCCGCTCTCCGCAGAAAACGGCTGCTGCGCCATCAGGGTGATGGGCCGCCACCTCCTGCGCTGATATGTCCGCTGGACAGGACGTCGAACTGGTGCTGACATCCACGATCAGGGCTTTAACGCCATTCTCGACAAGAATGGAGCGCAGATAGGTCAGTTCAGCTGATTTCGTGTCGGCCGTTCCGAGAAGATAGACATGCGGCGTCATGATCCGCGTCATCCGTCGTCAGGAAAAGGTCGCCACGTCTTCAAGCATGGTCACCGTCGGTGTTCCTTCCATGCCTTTCTCGAACGCGGCTTTCATGGCGAGAAAATGGGGCTGTTTCTCATGTTCATGGATGGCCGCCACGCTTTGCCATTGTTCGATGAACACCAGATGCAGCGGATCATTCAGATCACGACGGCAGGTATAGAAAAGGTTGGTCGGCTCCTGACGGGATGCTTTGATGCAGGCCGTCACAGCAGGCAGAACCGCGTCGAGATGCTCTTTCCTGAGATGAAAGGATGCAACGACAGTCACAGCTTGTGTAGTTTCGTGCACTGGCTTTCCCCCGAATGGTGGTGTGAGGGGAGCCTAATCGAAAGACACACTTTCAGTATATCGGTATAGTGTCACGTGACACTTTTCCCTCTGCGCACAGACAGGCTGATTGCACACGCCTGAGCGCCTCGGGCAGTCGCCGGAACGATACGCTGCCCAACGCAAGACGCACGCCGGTGCTGTGCGGTGTCTCTGTCGCCTGAAAGGACGTTGCGGCAGGCAGGGAAACGCCGAGGTCTCGTGCCTGAGCGATGACCCGCGCAGCCTGTTCCAACGGCATGGGCAGCCACGCATGAAAGGCATGATGGCGGGGCTGTATGGCCTGAGGCAGGCTGGCGGCCACGAGTTCCTGACGACGGATGGCCTCGTTCTGAAGCGCGCTGCGCACGCTTTCCGCCGTTCCGTTCTGCATCCATAGCGCCATCATGGCGTAGGACAGCGGCGCGATCATCAGCGATGAGGCGAGAAGAGCGGGCAGGCACTCTTCCATATAATTGGCAGGTGGAATCAGCGCCCCGATGCGCAGCCCGGGACTCAGGATCTTGGAGAGGCTGCTGACGTGGAACGTGCGTTCCGGCGCGAGTTCCATGAAGGACGGTCGCGATGGATCGCGCCCGGCGACATAGACCCCGTCCTCGATGATCAGGGCGTCGTGCTTCCTGCAGATGGCGGCGATATCCTGTCGTCGCTGCAATTCCATGGTCGCCGTTGTCGGATTATGCATGGTGGGCGTCAGATAGATGACGGCGCGTTCCTGCCGGTTCCGTTGCAGAATTTCGTCGAGGGAGGCGGGAAGCATTCCTTCCGCATCCATCATGGCGGCATGAACGGGCAGATGGTTCTGTCGCATGGCTCCCAGCATGCCGGGATAGGTCTGTTCCTCCGTCACGGCACAGGTCACATGTGGCCGGACCACGTTCAGCGCCACATTGAGCGCCTGCTGCGCGCCTGCCGTCAGAAGCAGGCGTTCCGGTGTCACATCGAGGCCCAGGCCGGCAAGCCAGTGCGCCATGATGCGTCGATGTTCTGGATGTCCTGCGACCGGTGGATAGACGTTGAACAGGTCCGGATCGACCTGTTTCGCCAACTGGTTGAGCGTGCTGGCCAGCGCCCTGTTGCTGAACATCGGTGGCGGCATGTTCGTGGCGAGATCGAATCTGGTTCCGGGATTTTCCTGTCGGACAGAGACGAACATGCCGCGGCCATGCACACTGCGCACCAGTCCACGGCGTTCAAGGATGGCGTAAGCGCGCGAGACAGAGCCGACACCGATACCAAGCCGCCAGGCGAGGTCCCGATGTGCGGGGAGCCGTGAATCTACCTTGAGCTTTCCGGAAAGGATGTCATTGCCCATCGCTTCCGCAAGCCGCTCCGCCGGAGAGGCGGTTCCATCTGCGAGATGAGGGTCCCAAGATGACTGAAGGCGCATATTTTCCTCTGCCCGGACCTCACGTTTCAGAAGTATCCTGTTATTTCCGGAAAGATAGTCTCGCGCAGGTCACCACAGGATTCAAATGCCAGAACTGACAGGGGCGCGCCTTCCGTGAGAAAGACGCGCCCCTGTCAGTTCTGAAATCAGAAAACTGCTTTATTTGACGTCAAGCGTCTTTTTGCCAAGCAGAGCCAGTTCGTCGGCTTCCATACCTTCCGGATTGTGGGTCGCCTTTTTCGCGATTTCCTTTTCCTGCTCGGTCGCGTGTTCTCCGCCTTTCAGCACATGCTCGGCGAGAAGAATAACTTCTTCCTTCGTCAGGAGCTTTGGAGAGTGCGTGGCTTTACGAGCGAGGTCGTGAAGTGAACTGGAAACGTGGGGTGCGCGGTCATGTGACATGATGGATCCTTCTCAGAAATCATGCAGAGCTGTAACGAATGCTACAGAAGATTTCATATAATTTCTGTAGCATTGCAAAGGATTAAACGAAACAGCTAAGCAAATATTCCGCTGTTCAGGACGCCAGTTTTGACGCCGCATCAATGGCGACAGTCGCCTCGCTGGTCAGAACGCGGAAAACGAAGCTTTCCTGCAGGTAGAGTTCGACCGTGTCCGCCGTGTGGCTCAGATAGCCGATCGAGAAGTCCTGACCGATATCGAGCGCCAGATCACCACCACGCATGGAAACGACGAACGCTCCCTCAATGGCCGGAGCCCAGACAAGCTTTCCGTCGATCAGGCTTTCGATATGCTTGCGGACCGGATAACCCTCATCATCGCCGCCGTTTACGGCCAGCCAGGCCTGTGCGCCCAGAACGATCGAGTAAGGACCGTTCACACCGGCGAGACGCAGGACGTCCAGCGCTTCAGTGATCACCTTGGGATAGTCCTTGGGAGAAGCAGGCAGTTTCAGGTGAGCGTTGGACGTGCCTTTACGGATGCCCTGAATGCCGGCTGCCGCATAGCCATCGAAGATGGCGCGATCTTCGGCATAAGCGATTTTTTTTGCGGCGTCTTTCACCGGCTGCCAGTCCGAGTCCAGAGAGCCGCGGTCCACGGCGTCGATCTCTTCACGTGACAGGGTGAAGGGGACGCGCAGTTCCACGAGTGGCAGCACTTCACGCTTCACGGCGCGGACGCCAGCATCGGGCGTCTGGATCGCGCTGAACCGTCCTGTTCCGACGCCTGCGAATGCCTCGCCGTGCGGCTCGGACGTATCAACCACGCGCCGTCCGGCAAGGTGACGTCGAAGGGTGCGCGAGGCTTCCTCTTCGATTTCCTTCCAGGCTGCTCCGGAAACGGGGGCGAGATGGCGATGGAGATTGTTCATATCACTGTTCCTCTTTCAGTGAGCCGATGCTCAGGGAGGTGTCGGTCTGGTCTGGCTGTGTCTCTGGCGTTGCGGGCGTACTGTCCGGTGGCGCAAGATCAGGGGCGCTGTCCAGAAAATCGGATGTCGGGATGAAGAACAGCGTCCCGGTGACAGCTGTGCTGACATCGAGAAGCCGGTCGTAGTTGCCCGGTGGCTTTCCCACGAACATGTTCTGCAGCATCTGCTCTGTCCGCGCGGGGGAGCGGGCGTAACCGATGAAGTAGGTGCCGAACTCGCCCTGACCGGCTTTTCCGAATGGCATGTTGTCGCGGACAATCTGAAGCTGCTGTCCGTTTTCCTCGATATTCGTCAGCACATTATGCGCGTAGCTTTTCTTGGCGCTGTCCGCGAGTTCGATGTCGGAGAGCTTTTTGCGACCGATGACGTCTTCCTGCGTTTCAGTCGGCATCGCATTCCATTTTTTCATGTCATGCAGATATTTCTGGACAATGACATAGCTGCCACCGGCAAAGGCAGGATCTTCATCACCGATGAGTGTGGCGTCGATCGCCGCCTGACCGGAGGGATTCTCGGTGCCGTCGACAAAGCCGAGCAGATCCCGCTCGTCGAAATACTTGAACCCATGCACCTCATCGATAATCGTCGCCACGCCTTCCAGACGCGAGACGATCACGCTGGCCAGTTCGAAGCAGAGGTCCATGCGTGTGGCGCGGATGTGGAACAGGAAATCGCCGGGGGTCGAAGGGGCGATATGCACCCCGTGGATCTCCTGAAACGGATGGAGATCCTTCGGACGTGGGGTGCCGAACAGAAGATCCCAGGCGTTGGAACCAATTCCCGTTACGCAGCTCAGACGTCCGTCAGGAACACGAAATCCCACGCCACGTACCAGAGAGGAAAGATCGCCCAGCAGGTCACGTATCTGGGGAGTTGCCGATGCGGGGACGCCATCGTTGAGGGTGGCGACCATAAAAACTGCGGCCTGGGTCAATTTGGTATCGACGGCTTGAGGCGTGGCCAATGACCGATGCTCCTCTGATACGGTTTTCATGTGACAATGGGGAGTAAGCATAAATTGTCGCCCGACTGTGACAAGGGACGCCGCGAATTAAAATAATCACTATGCGTTTGTATTTGCTGGCCGGTTTGAAATCTGGATGGAATGCAAGATCGTATTTTTGAGTCTTTTTTGGGAGCGCAGCTATATCCGGAGGTCTCTGGATACGTCAGCGTCTGCGTTTCCTTCATGGAAAGACTTTCTGAATGGCATGATCTGCTATGCAGCATCATTGATCCTTCCGGGTAATGGAAAGCTGAGGCTTCTGTAGATGGCACAGTAGAAACAGAGTGAACTGCTGATCGGACTGATGAACAGGTCCGTCGTGGGTCATTTAACGGCAAGGATATGTTGGACCGCGTGGGCACGGATGACGGACGTCACGATATTGGATCGGCGGGCTCGCAAGAAGACCTCCGGTGCAATTGCACCGAAGCTGGAGCGTCGAGACACAATTCTGTCCGGTCATGCTGGTTTCGTCAGTAGCCACGGGATAGCGGTAGGTGATGCAGGCTATCCCGACTGTCCTTACGGTCCGATGCGCGGGAGCACACCCTGTTTCTGCTGGCGTTCGATCGCACGGATCAGGGCGTCGAGCGGATCCGCATCTGCGGAGTATCCGGCCAGTCGGATTTTCGTCATGTCGGAGACGACGTCAGCCTCCGTGCCGAATACGAAGTCTCCGAATTCCCATCTAACCGCCATGGCAAAGTCAGGTTGCACCAGATTCCCGCTGATCTGTTCCCAGACAGGAGCAAGCGCAGGCATATGCTTCACCAGCGAAAACGGGATCGGTTCGCCCACTTCCAGACCGAAATGCTGGGCCAGACGTTCCCAGATCCGTCGCCACCTGAAAGGCGCGTGGACGTAGTTGAATGCCTGCCCGGCCGCGGTGTTCGCCGTCGCCGCCCACAGACTTGCGCGGGCCAGCGCGTGGGCATCAGTGACCTGCGCCAGACACCGGTCATACGTCGTGTAAGAGCCCGGAAACCGGAAGGCGGCCTGATCGGCAGCGCAGATTGCCGCGTAAGCCCCGATGACGGTTGCGATGTTCATCGCATTCCCGGCGGCATCGCCCACGACCACATCGGGACGCAGGATTGTCCATTCCGGGCCACCGGCATCGTGGCGTGCCTGTAATTCGCGTTCCTGCGTAAAATAAAAGTTCGGACCGATGGGACGGGGGTTTTCGTCTTCGTAAAACGGTGTGGAAACAGGACCGAGATGCACCCCATAGACCTTGGCGCCCTGATAAAGGACGACACGCTTGAGCGGTGCGCCGACATGATTCAGTCTGTCCAGAAGATTCCGCAACATGGCCGCATTACGAGTGTCTTCCTCTGCCAGACCTCCACCAGAGCCATAGGCCGCGTAAAACAGGTGTGTAGTGTCCGCAGCCGCTTCCAGCGCTCGTCGCGTCTGCAAGGCGTCAGTCAGATCGGCGCGGATATCTCCATGGCTGCGGGAAAGACCGCGGCCCTCCCATTCGGAAGCTTCAGACAGTTCTTCCAGCAGGGCTTTGCCGATGATGCCGTTTGCGCCGGCGACCAGTGCCTTGTGAACCATGTCTGTCCTCCTGTTGAGCGGCGATGATGCATGGCGTCTGGCAACGCCGGAGATGTCCTTCATTCCTTGTAGACGAAGCCTGCCGGTTGCCTGTTGTTGTATTATTGTAAAATCAGGGTGATCTCTTTGCGTGTCATTGGCTTTCACGGGCAGAGCTTTAACCCGACCTGACAGATCATTGCTGTGAATGTTTCTGCCTGTCCGGTTCGGGGGCTACGTCGCTGGTGTGAAAGTGGTGTGATTGAGTGGATTTTTCGGATATGGCTGCCTGTCGCGATACTGCATATATGATGATCGACAGCATGATTGTCCGGGTACACAGCACAGCGCGGCCCCCTTAAAAAGCGGCGCGGATCAGGCCACCGGCCGATCCCGTGGCAGGCTGATCACCAAAATCCATGCCATTGCTCGATGAAGGCGATCTCGAGGCCTTCATCGCCGACAAGGCTTATGACGCCGATCCCCTCATCGAAAAGCTTGAAGAGCGGAAGATCACACCGGTTATCTCTTCTAAGAAAAACCGACGCAATCCCCGGAAAATCCTGTTCTTGCTTTATAAGAAACGAAATATCATTGAGCGCTTCTTCACCAGACTGAAGCAGTTCAGAGACACAGCAACACGCTACGACAAGCTGAAATCAGCCTTCATCGCGGTTGTACAACTCGTCGTAGTTGGTATCGCGATTAACTGACGACACGTCCTGACAAGCAAGCGTCGGTCTATCGCACCCATGACAAGGGTGCTCAGAGTTGAAATGGAAAAAGCCAAAACGTTGGCGGTCGGTGACTATGTCGTCCAGTGGCGCGGAAAGCCAGTTCTCAACGGCCTGTACTGATCATTCGCTAAAGCATGCGAGCGAGCAGGGCTGACATGGAAGCCGACACCGCATCACATCAAGCACTCTGTGGCTTCGTGGCTTACCATGGATCGGGTGCTGATCGGCCAGGCATCAGATTGGCTTGCAACCGATCCAGTCACGCTTCGCCGTGCTTATCGGAAGTTTGATCTGACCTGTCTGTGGAGCATTGCTGATGAGTTTGAGCTGTAGTGGTTCAGTTGAACCATTAACGCTCTTACGGCCTTATGATTTTATCCAATAAAATCAATGGCGTCCCGTACGGGATTCGAACCCGTGTTGCCGCCGTGAAAGGGCGGTGTCCTAGGCCTCTAGACGAACGGGACAGAGGCGAGGGCGTAATTAGGCGAGAGAGTGAGGGGCGTCAAGCGGGATACGAAAGAAAAAATAAATTTATGTCTTTCGGGGACTAACCCTGCGTGCTGACGCGTGCCGCAGGGCCGAATGCGGAACTGGTGATATGCAGGGCGGAAGCGGGAACCCCCTTCTTGATCAGTGCGTCTGCCAGTGTCCTGCCGCGCAACAGACCAAGTTCGACAGCCTGTGTCTGGTCTTCCGGTGACAGGGAGACTGTCTCGCCGCTGCAGTGCAGGAACAAGGAGGCACCGTGGCGGCTGTTGATCAGTTTGTTCAGAGCGCCATCCTGTCCGGGCTTCATCTGATCCGATCCCGGAAGGAAACCGATCAGCGTGCCGTCCTTGGGCGCGACATCGTAATCCGGTCGAATCGGCTCCATGGAAAGTGCGTCGCGGGGAGGGGCGAAACCCGGGATGGACGGGATCGCGGGCGGTCCGGCAGGAATCTCTGGCAGAGGCTGGGTCACGGACGTCTGTACAACCGCAGCATCCCCCCGAAATTCGGGCATGGCGAGTTCCGCCTCTGATGCTGTTGGCGCAGCGTCCGGTTTGGTCTTGGGGGCAGGAGAGGGGGCTGTGGGTGATCCAGACCCTGTCGGAGCGGGCGAAGAATCTGCCGCATCAAGGACAGCGCCCATCCCTCCGGAAGGAACCGGGGTGGAGACTGCCGCCGGGGTCTGCGTTGCTCCTCCCTTGGATGCATCAGGCGACGCAGGTTTGTTCGCGCTGGCCGCATTGGGCGGAGGAGGAATGACGGGGGTCAGGGTGCCGTTCTGCGCTGCCGTCCGCATGGTAAGGTTGCGGGAAGCAATCAGATTGTTGGTGATGGACTGACGCAGCTCCGGGGATGGAAGCTCCGGCGGCGTGGTGGGCGTCAGGCCGACACGGGGATAAGAGTCGAACTGTCCCGGTGCGGGAGGACGCTGCTGGGCAATGACTCCGCCTTCATGCTGGTGGTACCAGTCCACCGTCGTGTCGACCAGATCGCGATGCTGGCAGCCAGCCATAAGCGCACAGGAAAACGGCAGGATGATCCTGAGGAAGCTTCGGCTCACAGCCGACTGAAACGGAAAAATTGTCATTGAGTTCATCTTAATCGCTTCGGGTTTCTCTGGCGAGAGCCACTGTCGTGAAAGCGATGTTGCGCTGTGCCTCTTGGCATTGCCAGCAGGGCGGCGCAGAATAAGAAGAATGAGATCACATTACCCAACCAAGGAGGCCGACCTGATGGGCGCCAATCGCATGCTCGACGATGTCACCAAAGGGCGGATCAGACTCGATGACGAGGATCCGAACGGCCCAGACATTCCTGCTCCGGAAGGTCCGGAGCCGTCCGAGCCTGATGACAACAAGACGCTGTCCTCGCCGATCAACGAGCTGGAAACCAAGCTCTTCGACCAGCGCAAGATTCTGATCTTCGGCGGCATCAACGACAAGATCGCTCGTGATGTGACGGGTCGTCTGCTGGCTCTCGCCGGTGCGTCCGACAAGCCGATCGACGTCTACGTCAACTCCCCGGGCGGGCATGTGGAAAGTGGTGACACGATTCACGACATGATCCGCTTTGTCGATTCCGTTGCGCCAGTGAACATGATCGGCACCGGTTGGGTTGCGTCCGCAGGGGCGCTGATTTTTGCGGCCGGTCACAAGGATCGCCGCTTCTGTCTGCCCAACACGCGCTTCCTGCTGCATCAACCGATGGGCGGTGTGCGTGGTCCGGCTACCGATATCGACATTGAGGCCCGCGAGATCATCAAGATGCGCGAGCGTCTGAATCATCTGTTCGCCCGTGAAACGGGTCAGCCTTACGAGAAAGTCTGCAAGGACACGGATCGTAATTACTGGATGTCGGCTGAAGAGGCGATTTCTTACGGTCTCGTGACACGGATCATTTCCAAGCCGTCCGATATCCACTAACCGCGCTCTGTCCCGCGCTGTGTGCGCGGAAAGAGATCCATCATCAGATATGGCGTGTCTCCGTTGCGGGGATACGCCATTTTCCAACATGGGTACGTGGAAATGACTGCACTTGCTGATATCTACACCAGACTCCCTGACAGCATTGATGACCTGCCCCCTCCGCCGAACGCAGAGGCTGTAGAGCAGGCCGATTACCGCGCCCGTCACTGGAGTTCTTCCATTCCCGGTCCGCTCAAGCCCGGCTCACCGGAGCACAAGCGGGCGATGGCGGATATGTTCCGGGATACCTTCAATCCCTACCGTCCGTCCGTCATCAACTGGCCCAAGCTGGAGCCGGATGCGCTGAAGCGTGTGACGTCCCTGCCGATCTGGGACATCGCCGTGCAGACGGAAGGCAAGGCGCGCCTGCGTATGGCGGCCTATGCCCGTATGATCGACGATCCGGACATCAAGGACGCGATTTCCCGCAATGCCTGGGAAGAAAACCGGCACAAGGAAGTTCTGAGCAAGCTTGTCGAAGCCTATGGAATCGAGATGGCGCCCGAGCCGCCTTACATCGAGCCAAAAGACGTAGAATGGGCTTATCTGGTCACCGGTTTCTCTGAATGTGTGGACAGCTTCTTTGCGTTCGGCATGTTCCGTGTGGCCCAGACCTCAGGCTTTTTCCCGGCGGAACTGATCGAGACGTTTGAGCCCGTAATGCAGGAAGAATGTCGTCACATCCTGCTCTTCGCCAACTGGCTGGCCTGGTATCGTGCGGTCATGCCGGCATGGAAGCGGCCCTGGTTCGAGCTGAAGATCCTCGCCGTATGGGGCTTCCTGATTTACGAGCGGCTCGGACTTGTGAGTTCCGTCGATGCGGATGGTGAAGAGCATAAGCAGGATAACAACTTCACGGTGACCGGCACGAAGGACATGACCAGCCAGGATATTACGCTGGCGGACTTCATGCAGCTTTGCCTCACCGAGAACGCCAGACGTTTTTCGGGTTATGATCCGCGTCTGCTCAGGCCAAAACTGGCTCCGAATATCGCCAAGACGATTCTGTTCGTGCTGCGTCTGTTCGGTCGCAAGCCGCATGCGCTGAAAACAGGCGCTCCGGTCGCCGCCTGAAGTGTGTTCTGAGAGCGGGGTGTAGTTTTCTGGGTCCCCGCCTATCTTGTGCATCATACAAGTTTTTTAATGGGAGCCGCAGTTTACTGACTGCGGCTCCCATTGGTTTATGGATTGGCTCTTTCAGCCGATACGCTTGGAACGGATCTTACGCTCTGGCTCGTAATGCGCGGGCGGCGACTGTCGCGACACCATGGCGTAGTTTGACGATAGCCTTGCCGTTGGCGTCCAGCGGATGCACGCGATTGGTCAGGATCAGCACGAACGCAGAACTGGCGGCATCCATCCAGAGAGAGGTGCCGGTATATCCGGTGTGGCCAAAAGAACCGACAGGAAAAATATCGCCCCGAGGGGTGGAATAATGCGTCGCGATGTCCCAGCCGAGCCCGCGTCTGTCCGTTGCTCCGGGTGACTGGGGAGATGTCATCAGTCGCAGCGTTTCAGCGCGCAGCGGGTAATTGCTGGCACGCCCAGCAAGACGGTCAAGAAGACTGGAAGCGTAGAGCGCCATGTCGTGAGCGTCTGAGAATAGGCCCGCATGTCCGGCGACACCGCCCATGCGCCGCGCTGTGGGATCATGCACGACACCACGTAGCGGGATGTGATTCTCATCATACTGGGTCGGAGCGATGAGTGGCCGCAATGTTTCTGATGGCAGAAAACCGGATTCCTGCATGCCGATCGGCTGGAGGATGCGGCGTGTCGCGTAGACGTTCAGCGGCAACTGACTGAACTGCTCGACCAGGAGCCCCAGAACGATGAAATTGATGTCGCTATAGACAAAATGCTGTCCGGCGGGAGCCTGAGGCATGGCGGCCATGGCTCTGCGGACGGCCTCGTCCTTGCCGCTCCACGGTGTGGACAGATCGAGATCCGGAGCAAGGCCTGAATAGTGGGTCAGTAGGTGGCGAATGGTGATCGCCGCTTTTCCATTTTGCGCAAAATCAGGCAGATAACGGGAAACAGGGTCATCAAGTTGAAACGCTCCCTGTTCCCAGAACTGCATGAGAGCCGGTGCTGTGATGGTCGCTTTGGTGAGCGAAGCCATATCGAATCGCGTGTCCCACGACATGGGCTCAGGTGCGGGAACAAGCGCCCTGTGACCCATGACGGCGCCGTGAAGGATGAGGTCGCCCTGTCCGATGACGGCGACAACGCCCGGAATCTCTTCGCGTTGGACAGCGCCGGATAAAAGGCGGTCAACCTCGGAAAAATCATATGAGGGACGATTGGCAGTGCAACCGGCGAGACTTGCGGCGCCGGGAAGAAAGGCTCCCGATAAACATTTGAGAAAGAGGCGTCTGCTCATGACTGGATATCTCAGGCCGAAAACTGTTCAGCAATAATGCGCTCTGACAGGGATTGTCCGGGATCAAACAGGACGGTGACCGAGCGGTTGCGGTTTTCCTGAACGGACACGGTTTTGACGTCCCGTATTTCGGTGAAGTCCGCAACAGCGGCGACCGGTCTTTTGTCCTGCTCAAGAATCGAGAATGTCACGACAGCGCTCGATGGAAGCAGCGCGCCACGCCATCGACGGGGACGGAAGGCGCTTATGGGGGTAAGCGGCAGAAGGTTCCCGGAAAGCGGCACAATGGGACCATGTGCGGATAGATTGTAGGCGGTTGACCCCGCTGGTGTTGCGACCAGCACGCCGTCACAGATCAGTTCGGACAGGCGTTCGCGTCCGTCCACATCGATTCTGATCTTGGCCGCCTGACGGGTTTCCCTGAACAGAAAGACGTCATTCAGGGCCTCGGCTTCATGGACGGAGCCGTCAGTGCAGACGGCTTTCATGTGCAGGGGATGAAGCTGGGCGCTCTGGGTCACGGCAAGGCGTTCAAGCAGATCGTCCTCGTCCAGCGGATTCATCAGAAACCCTACGGAGCCACAGTTCATTCCATAGACAGGCACGCTCTGGTCCATGACCTGCCGGAGCGTTTCCAGCATGAAACCATCACCCCCCAGACAGATGATGACCTCTGCATTCTCTGGATCGTAATTGCCGTAACGACGGGAGAGCCGAAGCTTTTCTTCCTGAGCAGTCGCAGTATCCGCTGCGACGAAGGCAAGGCGTTCAGGGCGCGTGGCGGGGGGCCAGCAGGTCTCTGGGGAGTCTCTATCCATATATCCCGGTCCGCGTCTTTCTGCTGTGAACTGGTTGTCGCCGCAAACTTATACGTGACCTGAATAGAACGCTACGGGCAACGGCTTCCTGAGCGTCAGGGAAATAGTCTTTGAGGGATAAAGTGGCTGATTCCCGAGGTTTCGAGCTCCAGTGTTCGTGATGGGAGTTTTTTGTTTGTCAGCAACCCGGCAAATTTTGCCGATATTAACTCCAGAGTAATGGCACTTATGCACGATTGGTTTCGAGATACACCAGGAACCAAGTGATTCACGTGCAAGGTCCAATAAGACGCTCATCCGGAGTCCCATGCAGCTTAACTCATTGTTCGGAAAATAAAAATTGAAAGCGACACTTTCCGGCCTGAAGTCGCTCGGACTGCCTCGTCTGATTGCTTTGGGGGCCGTTGGTCTGGGCATATTGGGCATGCTGGCAGTTTTCGCGTTTCATGGTGGTGGGCAGGCTACTGCGCTGCTGTACCGGGATCTCGATCTGCATGAAGCCGCGCAGATGGCGGAGGATCTTGAGAAAGCCCACATTGCCCATACCGTTTCACCGTCGGGGGATGCGATTTATGTGGCCCCTGCACAGGTGGCGGCCGCACGCCTGCTTCTGGCCCGTGATTCCCTGCCGTCCGGAGGTTCTGTCGGATATGAGATCTTTGATCATTCCAACACGCTGACAACCACGGAATTCGAGCAGCATATTGACGAAACCCGTGCGCTTGAGGGGGAACTGGAACGATCAATCCGCCTGATTCACGGCGTAAGGAATGCTCGTGTTCATCTGGTGCTTCCACATCGGGAAATGTTTTCAGCGGATCAGCAGGCGGCGCAGGCAAGTGTGCTGCTTACGATGAGCGGAAGTCGCCCGGATGCGGAAAGTGTTCAGGCTGTTCTCAATCTTGTCGCAGCAGCCACTCCGGGGCTTTCTCCTCAGAATATCTCGATCATTGATAATCACGGGAATGTTCTGGCCCGACCGGGAGATCGTAATGGCCCGGCAGGTCTTGCCCAGAATATCGATGAACAGCGGCAGGCCATGGAGGCTAGGCTTTCCCAGACAGTGGAGGCCATGCTTGTGCCGACGCTCGGTGCCGGGCATGTGCGGGCCGAGGCTTCTGTTCTGATGAATCTCGATCGGGTGCATGAAACTCAGGAGAGCTATGATCCTGACCAACAGGTTTTGCGCTCTCAGCAGAGCACAACGGACAAGTCGGTAAATACAGAAGGTCAGCAGAATACTTCTGTAGCCAATAACCTGCCTAATGCGAATGCTGGACAGCCGCGGGCCGGCAGTCAGGATGACAGACGGGAAGAAACGAATAACTACGAAATTGGCAAGCGTGTTCGTACCGTTGTTCAGGATCAACCGCGCGTGTCACGTATCAGTCTGGCGGTCATGGTTGATGGCAAGACCAACAAAGGCGCGGACGGTAAGATCGAATGGGCTCCGCTGGACCAGGCCGAACTGGATAGAATCACGACGCTTGCAAAGACTGCCATCGGTTTTGATGAAAAACGTGGCGATACAGTCAATGTCGTCTCGATGCGTTTTGCTTCGGAAGCTACTGATATAGCCAGCACACATGCTTCATGGATGGGCCTGCCGATCGAAAAGGCAGACGCCATTCAGATGCTGCGCAGTCTGGCGCCAGGCCTTCTTATCTTTCTGGCGCTTATCTTCTTCGTCAAACCACTCCTGAAAAAAGATAACGCAGGTGAAGGTGGCGGAGAGGCATCCGCGTTGCCAGCAACGTTGAATGCTGGTGAGGAGCGCTCTGTTACTCCGTTGACAGAAACGGATGGGGATGAACTGATGCAGGGTTCTCCGACACAACTCGCATTGGAAGGGCCTCGTGAAAAGACGTCTGATTTCATGAATCTTTCTGGTATCGAGGGGCGTCTCAAGGCATCAGCTATTCGTCATGTGCGTGAACTGGCATCCGAAAATCCTGAAGAGAGCCTTAATGTTATCCGCAGCTGGCTTACCCCGCAGCATGAGGGCTGAGATATGTTGGTGAAAACAGCCTTAACCGGTGTGCAAAAGGCCGCGATACTCTTGCTGGCTTTGGGGGAGGAAAACGGCACTCAGCTTGTCTCCTCGATGCAGGAACATGAAATTCGTGAGATTTCAGCAGCAATGGCGACCATGGGAGCTGTGCCCGCAGAAAAGGTCGAAGCTGTTTGCGCCGAATTCTCAGGAGCATTTTCTTCTGTTGATACGCTGGTCGGAACATACGATACAACAGAACGGATTTTACGAAAGGCACTCCCGGGCGACCGGGTGAACGCCATCATGGAAGAAATTCGTGGTCCTGCGGGCAGGACCATGTGGGACAAGCTGGGAAATGTTCCGGAAAATATTCTGGCCAACTATCTCCGTAATGAATATCCCCAGACAGTTGCTGTTATTCTGAGCCGGCTTCAAGCATCGCAGACGGCTCGGGTGTTGTCGCTTTTTCCCGAAGATTTTGCCGTCGATATCATGATGCGTATGTTGCACATGGAAAATGTCCAGAGAGATGTCATCGACAGCCTTGAGACAACCCTGCGCTCAGAATTCATGGCAAGTCTTGCCCGTTCGTCCAAGCAGGATAGTCATGAACTTCTTGCCGAAGTCTTCAATAATTTCGATCGGCGTGTCGAAGGCCAGTTCATGAATGCGCTGGAAAAACGCAATATTGAAGATGCTGAGCAGGTTAAAGCGCTCATGTTTACATTTGAAGATCTGAAACGTCTGCCACGCGACGCAATTATGAGGATCATGAGAGATATTGACCGGGAGAAACTGCCTCTCGCACTCAAGGGCGCCTCAGAAGATATAAGAAAACTGTTCCTGTCCTCAATGACATCACGAGCCGGGAAAATACTGGAAGACGAAATTTCAGCAATGGGTCCTGTCCGTATAAAGGATGTTGATGCGGCACAATCAGAAATTGTTAATATTGCCAAAAATCTTGCAAATCAGGGAGAAATTGATCTCAATCCGGGAAGTGACAACAATGAGATGTTGGCATGAATACGTGTATTGTTCTTTCAGGAGAAAATAAGTCTGGAATCCTGTTTGCTGAGGATTTTGATGATATTCCTGGAGCCGTGCAGGAATGTGCCGATATTAATGAAGATACTATTCCAGAAGAACCTGCTGCGCCTCCAGCTCCGACTTATTCGCAAGAAGAGCTGGATGCCGCTATTGCTGAATCTGTTTCAGAAGCAATTGGAAAAACCAGAAGTGAGATGGAAAATGTCCATCAGATAGAAATTAAAAAAATAGAAGAAGAGAATGAACAAAAAATACAATCAATATTTGAATCAATAAATGAGAATATAGACTCTTCATTACGGTTATATTCTGAAAATTTATCAAGAGCGATATTGACAACTGTTGTGGCTGCATTTCCTGTATGGAGTAATTCTCAGGAAAAGTTGTGGTGCCCAAGTATATTGGAAAAAATACTCTTATATTTTTCAGAGAATTTTAGCGTTTGTGTAAAAATTCATCCTGACGCTTGTGAGGATATAAAAGAAAAACTGTTTAAAAACAAAGATGTAAAAGATGATCATATAAAATTTGTAGAAGATTCAGATCTGAATCGAACGGACTTTGAGATACAATACTCCGATGGAAAAATATTTCGTCATATAGATTCAATTGTTTCGAATATATTAACCGATTTATCAAATTCTGTGGACTTAAGTGGGAAAGAGGAGATTGCTAATGGTTAATGCGCCATTACAGGAAGATTTGATGCAGCAGGACGAAGCCGGTGTGCCCACGGAAAGTGAGCATGAGCATTCGATTGAAGCTGTCTATGATATTCCTGTTACCGTCAGTGCTGTTCTGGGCCGAGCGACAATGCAGGTGAGCCAGTTGCTGAAACTGGGCAGGGGAGCTGTTGTCGAGTTGGATAGAAAAGTTGGGGAAGCTATCGATATTTACGTCAATAATAGGCTCATTGCCCGAGGGGAGATTGTGATGGTTGACGAGAGCCGTCTCGGCATAACCATGACTGAAATTATCAAATCCGAAAAAAATAATTAAGGCTATTCCCTGTGCGCATACTGATCATTGGTTCTCTTTCGGATGAATTGGGAAAGGCCGCAAAGATTGTATTGGCGCGGGGAGCGTGTGTGGATCATGCAGAGAGCAATACGCATGCCATCAAGAAGATATGTTCATGTGGAGACTATAAATTCATCATATGCTCGGTAAAGGAGAATATTTCAAATTTAATTGAATCATTGAAGCAGGAGCGAATAGCTGTTCCTGTTATTGCCTGCGGTCCAGAAGATCCTGTCATTGCAGCAGATGCCATCGCCAATGGTGCTGAGGATTATATTCCTCTTCCACCAGATCCTGACATAATCGCTGCATTTTTGCAGGATGCCAGTAACGAAAAGACTATTTTTCATACTGTCGATCCTGTTATGAAAAAATTGCTGAAGCAGGTCGATAAGATAGCTGCTTCAGGAGCATCTGTTCTTGTGACCGGAGAATCTGGGACAGGAAAAGAAATTATTGCACGCTACATTCACCTCCAGTCAAAGAGGGCTACGGGTCCCTTTATTGCGCTGAATTGTGCGGCGCTTCCTGAAACATTGGTCGAGTCAGAGCTTTTCGGTCACGAACGCGGTGCTTTTAGCGGCGCAACAGCCAGACGGATTGGGCGCTTTGAAGCAGCCAATCACGGAACATTATTGCTTGATGAAATCAGCGAGATGGATATTCGCCTTCAGGCAAAATTATTGAGGGCGATTCAGGAACGAGAAATAGACAGGTTAGGAGGGAATGCGCCTGTTCCTGTGGATGTACGCATTATTGCAACATCCAACAGGAATCTTTTGGCTGAGATCAAGGCGCAGAAATTTAGGGAAGATCTGTATTTTAGATTGAATGTTGTATCGATAAAAATTCCTCCATTGCGTGATCGTGTGATGGATATCCCTTATCTGGCAAATCATTTTTCCCTTTATTACAGTAAAATAAACGCTCTTCCGCCAAAGACTATATCTGAGGACGCCCTTGAAAAATTAAAGCATTACAGATGGCCGGGAAATGTAAGGGAACTGGAAAATACGGTTCATCGCGCCGTTGTCGTCTCTTCGGGTGATATTATAGATATCGATTGTTTTGACCTCCCTGAAATGCAGTCAGAGCAAAATTCTCAGGAACATTCCCTGTCATCCTGGGTTGGATATCGGGTGGATGAAGTCGAACAGGCTCTTATCATAGAAACGCTGTCGCATACGGATGGCAATCGGACTCAGGCAGCCTCTATATTGGGAATCTCTATCAGGGCCCTGAGAAATAAATTGCGCGAATACGCCGGGCAGGGTGTTGCAGTTCCACCTCCATATCAAAGCTTGACAGAAATATAATGTCAGAATCGACAAATTCCTCTTTGAAAAGCCTGTTTGACGTCCAGCTTATTCTGAGGAACATAAAGTCTTTTAATATTCAGTCCTTGAGGAACGGTGGCTGGCGTCATTTCGTTCCCGGCAGTGACGTAGGGTTGGCGCTAGGCGTTGCCGCTCTTCTTTCTGTGCTGATTATCCCATTGCCGACCATGTTTCTGGATATGGGACTGGCGATTTCAGTTACCATTTCCGTGCTGATTTTGATGGTGGCCCTGTTTCTGCAAAGGCCTCTCGATTTTACGTCTTTTCCCACACTTCTGCTTTTGACAACACTTCTGCGTCTGGCGCTGGAAGTGGCTACTACCCGTCTGATCCTGGGACACGGCAATGAAGGCGTATACGCTGCCGGTCATGTCGTGGCGGCGTTCGGCGGCTTCCTTATGGGAGGGGATGTCGTTATCGGCGGCATTCTATTCTCGATTCTTCTTGTCGTTAACTTTATGGTTATTACAAAGGGTTCGGGTCGTATTGCTGAAGTGGCAGCCCGTTTTTCTCTTGATGCAATGCCGGGAAAACAGATGGCGATTGATGCTGAGCTCGCATCAGGCGCAATTTCTGACAAGGTTGCGCGAAAGAGAAGAAAAGAACTTGAAGAAGAAAGTGGATTTTATGGCTCCATGGATGGCGCTGCTAAATTTGTAAGAGGGGATGCCATTGCGAGCCTGATAATCACTGCAATTAATATTATTGGTGGTTTGACTATTGGCGTTGTGCGGCATGGAATGCCACTGAGCGAAGCTGCTGGATCATTTACAACATTGACTATCGGCGATGGTCTTGTTGCCCAAATTCCTGCTTTGCTGGTTTCGACTGCGGCCGGTATCGTTGTAACAAAAGGAGGGACCGAAGGAGCAGCTGACGCTACATTGCTGAAGCAACTGGCTGGTGGCTCCAAACCGCTAGCGCTAGCCGCCGGTATTTCGGGAATCATGGCTATTATGCCTGGTTTGCCAGCGCTTCCGTTTTTAGGAATTGCTGCGATTTGCGGCGGTGTTGCCTGGTCTCGTCATATGCATCCGATTGAGGAAAAAGATGAAGAGGAAGCTGCAACGCATGTTGTGCCGCACAATGCGGAACCCCCGATTACGGATTCCCTTCGCATTGACATGATCCGGCTGGAGCTTGGTTTTAGTCTTCTTGGTCTGGCAGGGGGCGAAAACCCTCAACTGACAGAACAGATAAAAATTTTGCGTAGAACCATTGCCAGTGAAATGGGTTTTATTCTGCCGCCAGTGCGTATTCAGGATAATCTGCAGCTCTCTGGAGATCAGTACGTTATTAAAATCAAGGAACTTGAAGTTGGGTCAGGTGAGGTTCGTCCCAACAGATTGCTGGTGATGAACCCGCAGGGTGGACTGCCTGCGCTTCAGGGAGAAGTAACCAAAGAACCAGCTTTTGGTTTGCAGGCGATGTGGGTTGATATTGGTTTGCGGGAGGAAGCGACTTTTGCAAATTATACTGTTGTTGACCCTGCCAGTGTTATCGTGACGCATCTGAGCGAACTGGTAAGAGAAAATCTTTCTGATCTCCTGACCTATGCAGAAACACAGAAACTTCTGGACGAATTGCCGCGTGATCAGCAAAAGCTTGTTGCGGATATGATTCCATCCCAGATTTCCCTGGGGGCAGTTCAGCGTGTTCTGCAGGCGCTTTTATCTGAGCGTGTTTCGATCAGAGATCTGCCCACAATCCTTGAAGGGATTCAGGAAGCGTGTGGACAGGGACTTCGTGCTGTGCCGCAGATCGTCGCTCACGTGCGTATCAGACTGGCACGCCAGATTAGTGCGTCTGTGGTGGGGCCCAATGGCTATATTCCCATCGTAACCTTGAGCCCGATATGGGAAGGGGTATTTCTGGATAGCATGGTGGGGCCGCCTGACGATCGCCAGTTGGCGATGGCGCCCAGCAAACTCAATGAGTTTATTGGAAAATTACGGACTGCATTTGATCATCTTGCGAGCGTAAATGAAACTCCCGTTGTTGTTGTGAATGGGGGAATCCGTGATGCTGTGCATGCTATTATGGAGCGTCTGAAGCCATCAGTTGCCGTTATGGCGCAGGCTGAAATCGCACCGCGAGCAAGAATTAGAACTGTTTCCACAATACAATAATTTTTATTTGGTGCTTTTATGGAAAATGAGATTTTTGTCGGAATCAACATGAAAGATGCCGTCCGTAAAGCCCGGGCTAATTTGGGTGAGACTGCTTTGATTGTTTCCGAGCGTGTGGTGGATAATGGGATAGAGGTTGTTGCAAGAAAAGATTCTGTGGAACATTCTCCTATAGAGACTGGGATAGAGGAGAATTCTGTTGATTTGGAAAAATCCTTTTATGCAGAAGATATTCAGAAAATATCCAGAATTTCTGACGTTCTGAGATGGCATAGAGTGCCGGATACTTTGGTTGATGTTTTTTCTTCGGCTAATTTTGAAGCTGTGATTGCAAGAAATATCCAGTTTGGTTCTTTTTCGTTTTCACAGGCCAAGAGACCGCTGGCGCTGGTTGGAACCGCTGGTGCGGGGAAAAGCCTTTCAGTCGCGAAATTGTCTTCCCGCCTTGTTCTGTCAGGAAATCCTCCGCTCGTCATCACGACGGACAGAGAAAGGGCAGGTGGAATTGATCAGTTGGCCACCCATACACGCCGTTTGGGACTGCCTCTTATCGTTGCAAACGACAAAAAGACGCTCCAGCAGGCTATGGCCCAGAGAAGAAACAATCAGCCTGTGCTGATTGATACAGCGCCTGTCGACCCTTATGACCAAAATGCTCTGGCCATATTGATGGAACTTGAACTGGTCACGCGTTCTGAATTGTGTGTGGTTATGCCCGCAGGGTATGATTCTGAAGAAACGGCTGATGTGGCCGAGTTGTTCTGGAATGCTGGAGCCCGCATGATGATTGCCTCCAGACTTGATCAGGTGCGTAGGTTAGGCAACATCATTACAGCCGCGGCCTGTGGGCTGGTCATGACTGAATATGGTGTATCTGATAATTGTCATGGCGGTCTTGAGAAAATGACAGCAAAAAAACTCGCTTCATTGCTCATCGAAAAATTGGAAGACTACGAGAAAAATAGATAAAGGCAGTTACGAATACTGTGTGCCTGATATAAAAAGCCTCACAGACATATCTGTCTGTGAGGAAGATGTTTCTGGATTGTGCGGATTAATTTATGGGTCCGTTGGGTTCGATCCAGCCAATGTTTCCGTCATCACGTCGATAAATAATATTGATCTGTCGACTGACACTATTGCGGAAAACCAGAAGGTTACGGTCAGCCAGATCCAGTCGCATGACAGCTTCACTGACACTTAAAAAAGCAATTTCTGTCGGCTGTTCTGCGATAATGGTCGCGTAAGGCCCTTCCGAAGCGCCTTCCAGAGAGTTCTTGGGAGGTTCCTGCACGTCCGTCTGCTGGAGAATATAACTCCGACCGATTTCTGGCCGTTGAATACGTGCGGATGCTCTGGAGTGTGTCTGAACTCTTCTTCGGTAACGTCTCAGGCGTCGTGCAATATGTTCTGCAGCATCATCGAACGCTCCGTGCGCATCAGAGGCCTCGCCTTCCCCTCTTAATGTCAGCCCTCTACCGGCGTGGACATTGATATCGCATGTGAAAAATGATCGGGCTTTACTGAAGGTGACATTGGCTTCAAGCGCCTGTTCGAAATATCGGTCAGCAATATTACCAAGGTGCATGGTAACCCGATGTTTTAGTGCGTCAGAAAGGTCAATCTGTTTACCTGAAACGTGGATATGCATTCTGCCAGGCTCCTTTTTATTGAGGAAACCGGTCGCCCCAGCATTGATGGTGCCGTACTGCGCCATCAGGCGGAGGCGGCTTTCTCCCGTTTGCGCTGCACTGAATTTCCGATATGCAACGCATCCCGATATTTGGCCACGGTTCGGCGGGCGATGTCTATGCCTTCCTTGCGAAGATTTTGCACAATCTCCTCATCCGACAGGATGTGTGCGCCTGTTTCTTGCGAGAGCATTTTTTGAATTTTATATTTTACGGCTTCTGAACTGTGTTCTTTTGAAAGATGGATGCTACCTATCTTTCGTGTGAAAAAATATTTTAGTTCGAAGAGGCCCTGAGGAGTCGCGATATATTTTCCCGTGGTGATACGACTGATGGTGCTTTCATGCAGACCGGTTTCAGTTGCCACTGTTTTCATTGTGAGCGGCAGCATAAATGAAGGACCAGAAGACAAAAAATCGTTCTGATGTTTAATTATTTCTAAAGAAACACGGAGAAGCGTTTTGGTTCTCTGTTCAATAGACCGCAATAACCATGACGCATGATGAGCCTGATTTCTGATAAACGGTCTGTCTGAGGCAGAACTGGATTCCCTTGCCCTCGCAAGGAGTCCCTGATCCAGATACAGACGGGGGAGAGTGTTTTCGTTGATCCGCACAGACCATTGTCCGTCTGGATCCTGTTGCACGAAAACATCTGCGATGCGGCTGCTGGTATTGGCTGCAAGCGCTTCAAATCCGGGCTTGGGATCAAGATGATGCAGTTCCGAAATCATTTCGGCAAAATCGGTTTCATCGACATCACATAATTGCCGAAGGGCGCGATACTCTTTGCGCGCGACCATATCGAGATTGTCGAGCAGAAGAGCCATGGCAGGATCGTAGCGGTTCCTGGCTCTCAGTTGCGCCACCAGACATTCTCTCAGTGAGCACGCAAAGAGACCGACCGGCTCAAACAGCATCATGCTCTGCCGGACGTTCTCGACGGCGGTGACTGATACTCCAATCTCTTCAGCGATCGTGCCGGGTGGGCAATCCAGTCGCCCGGCACGATCAAGATGCTCGATGAGGCTGCGGCCGATAAGACGTTGCTGCCTGGTGAAGTGCGATGTCAGGCGAAGCTGCTCATCAAGCCGTTCAGGCAGGGAGGGGACTTGTGCGGCGACATCATGATCCTCGCCGCTATATCTCTGTCGCCAGTCCTCAGGAGAGCCGTCTTCCGAGTAAGTGTCGTCGAATCCGCCTGCCGCCGCTTCCTGCGCGAAGCTGGTATCGAGAGAGGCTTTCTCCTGAGCGGAGACTGCTTCGTCGGCAGGCAGACCGACAGGTTCTGCCGAGATAACAGGCTCTTCTGTTGCTTCCCGAACGAGGAAAGGATTACGTTCGAGTTCTTCCTCCACCAGCGCTTCGATCTCTGCGCTGGTCATCTGAAGAAGCCGGATTGCCAGACGCAACTGCGGCGTCATGGCAAGGTTGTGCGTCTGTCTGAGATGAAGCCCGGGGAGTGTCACCATACGGTGAGACTAGAGGGAAAAGCTTTCTCCAAGGTACACGCGGCGGACGTCTTCGTGCGCCACGATCTCTTCCGGAACACCCTGCATCAGCACCTGACCGCCATGCATGATGTAGGCCCGGTCAATAACTTCCAGCGTCTCGCGCACGTTATGATCGGTGATCAGCACGCCGATGCCGCGATCCTTCAGATGCGACACCAGATCACGGATTTCCCCGACGGCAATCGGATCAATACCGGCAAGCGGCTCATCCAGAAGGATATAGTGCGGCTGGCTGGCAAGAGCGCGGGCAATTTCCAGACGGCGACGTTCACCACCGGAGAGGGCCAGAGAAGGGGATCGGCGGAGATGGGAGATGCCGAACTCGCCGAGGAGTCCGTCGAGCATTGCGTCGCGCTTGTCGGGATCAGGCTCGACCACTTCAAGCGCCGCCATGATGTTCTGCTCGACATTCAGACCGCGGAAAATGCTGGCTTCCTGGGGCAGGTAGCCGATTCCCAGACGGGCGCGTCGATACATGGGCAGGCGGGTGATGTCCGCGCCGTCGAGCGTGATGCTGCCCGTATCAGGCTGCACCAGCCCGACGATCATGTAAAAGCTGGTCGTCTTGCCCGCGCCATTTGGGCCGAGCAGGCCGACAGCCTCGCCACGATGCACTTCGATCGAGACGTTGTGTACGACTTCGCGCTTTTTATAGGACTTGCCGATTCCGTCTGCGAACAGGCCATGTCTGCGGTCACGCAGGACAGGCGCGCCCGGGCCCGCGTCAACAGCGGCAGGCGCGAAATCCTGCATGTAATCTTCTGCGTTCATCTCAGTGTCCACCCTTGCTGTTGCCGTTGCCGTCACCGTTGGGCACGACGAGTCCGCTGACACGGGCTCCGGGCTGTTCAGTCATGGTCGCTACACCGGTGTGCATGTTGATGACGGCGGCAGACCCCTGAAGCTGGTTCTGGCCACGGGTGATATGGACGTTGCCGACAATCCGGGCGATCCCGGTGTCCGGCACATAGACGCCACGATCACCAGTGATGGTTTCGGTCTGCGTGCGCACCCAGACATGGCCGAAAGCATTGACTTTCTCCAGCTTGCCGGAACCGTTGGCGATTGGATCACCGCCGGCTTTCTTCGCATCTGCCGGTTGAGCGGGTGTATCCGCAGGTGGAGCGCTGTAACCAACCAGCACGTCAGCCCTGATCTGTTTGCCTTCGTTGGTGGTGACCGTTGCATTCCCGCGCCCGATGGAGATGCGTGTCTGGGAATAATATTCCATCGTGTCACGCGCCGTGAGGAGATCCTGCGGCGTGGTCAGCTTCAGCGCGTGGCCCGTCATGACCAGCGTGGCCTGGTCAATGTCGTAGATCGCTTTGTCACCCCATGCCTGATCGGTCTGGGTGAAGATATGAACGTTGCCGATTGCTTCCAGACGATAGATCTCGTTCGATCCCGAAGAGTCCGGTCCTCCTGAAGGCGCGTCTGCTGATTTGGCGGGGGCGGGGCTTTCTTCAGCTCCACCGGGATTGACCGCTGTGGGATGGTCGGCCTCAGGAGGCGTTGCAGCGGGCGCTCCCGGTGTGGCGGGAGGCGCTGCGCCCGGCGTCTGCGCATCGGGTGAGGCGGCTTTCTTGCGGTAATACGCGATCAGCTTGTCGGCAGTGACAGTAACGTCGCCCCTGACAGCCTGCGCCTGATTGTAGGCCGTCACCTTCTGTGCGTTCTGATCCCAGTCGAAGCCACCTACCGCCGTTACGGTAATCTGGCCGCCATGCGACAGGTCAATGGCCTGAGCAAAGGCGGGGGCGGTGCCGAAAACGGTGAGGCTGGCGCCAGAGGCGGCGAGGACGCCCGTCAGGGCAAGGTTCCGCCAGAAGCGCTTGGTGAACAACAGGGAAGAGGTGCGAAGCGATACCATTCAGCTGGCCTTGTCGTGCGGTCCGTTACGATCGTCATTCAGGATGAATCGCCCGGGACCACGGAACTGGGCAATACCTTCATGTTGCGACAGCCAATACCCTCTGGCGTCAAGGACTCCAAACGGACCCTCTGCATGAACCCAGGAATCAGAGGCGATCACGCCGTCATGCATGGACACGTCAGCGACCGGGCCCCGCATCATCAGACCGTCATCCCGGTAAAGGGTGACCTCGTCCTTCAGGTCGAGGATCTGCTCATGCTGCATGTAAACGCCTTTTTCCGCCTGAAGGTAGAGCCATTCTCCCCCCTGCGACAGCGTATCGGCTGCCGGATTGATCAGATCGATCCGGTCTTCGTTGATCTGGTGCGCCGTTTTCGCCGTGATCATGTAAGGCCGTCCGTGCACGTCGACGCTGCGATACACGGCGCCTTCCAGATTGCCGCTTTCTATCTTGAGGCGTGTGACTTCCGTCAGCGCCGCGCGATTGGCGTTCATCAGACGGTCGATTTCCGGCCAGATGGCGATTGAAGCCAGCAGGAGCAGCGCCAGTGAGGGCAGAAGCCATTTCGCCCATTTGAGCGTCGCCTGACGGCGTGCGAGCTCTTTCTGTCCCGGAGCCTTGCGGGCGGTGACGATCGCCGCCTCAATGACTTCGCGCTGGCGCTTTACGGACGTTGCTGAGCGTTTGAAATCCTGTCTCTCTACCCGCGCACCGCTTCCGGTCTCATTATTGCGGGTGGGGTCATTCTGGGCCGGATCATTGGGCGTCTTGTCGTCTGACATCAGGCGACTCCGGCACGCAGAAGATCGTGGATGTGCAGCACGCCGGTCGGATTCCGGTCGTCATTGAGCACGAACAGGGACGTGATCGGCTTGGGCCGGTCATTCATGATGCGAAGCGCCTCAACACCAAGCATGTCGGCCGACACTGTCAGCGGAGAAGAATTCATCACGGCCGATGCGGGTGTGGTGGCGAGATCCCGATCCAACGCGCTGCGGAGATCGCCATCGGTGATGATGCCGACGAGCTTCCCCTGTGCGTCAACGATGCCGACGCAGCCCAACGCCTTCCGGGTCATCTCGACAATAACATCCCGCAGGACGGTATCAGGCGACACAAGCGGCAGTGCCTCGCCTGTCCGCATCAGGTCCTTTACACTCCGCAATCGGGCGCCGAGACTGCCGCCCGGATGAAAAACGCCGAAGTCGCCGGCGGTGAAGCCACGTCTCTCCATCAGCGCGACGGCCAGAGCGTCGCCGAGCGCAAGCTGAAGCAGGCTGCTTGTCGTCGGGGCCAGTCCCATCGGGCAGGCTTCCGGAACGGAGGGAAGCAGCAGAACAAGATCGGCGGCGCGTGCAAGCGTCGACGTCGGTCGCGCCGTCATGGCGATTAGCAACAGTCCGAAGCGACGGCTGTGCTCCACGATATCCGCCAGTTCAGCGGTTTCTCCAGAGTTGGAAAGAGCCAGCACCGCGTCGCCCCGCGCCACCATGCCGAGGTCGCCGTGCGACGCTTCGACGGGATGCACGAAGATGGCGGGTGTGCCGGTCGAGCTGAGCGTGGCCTGTATCTTGCGCCCGATATGGCCGGACTTGCCGATCCCGGTCACAACGACACGGCCTGCAAGGTCTGCGATCCGGTCGACGGCCTGACGAAAGGTTGCGCCCAGTCCATCTCCGGCATCCATGGCGCGTCCAAGCGCCGCCAGACCGTCAGCCTCGATGGCCAGCGTGCGTCGGGCCGCACCCAGCGGGTCACGGTCTGATGGAGGCGCGGTCACACTGTCGAGGACGGCGGATGATCCGGGAGAGGCAGGATGGCTCATGCCGTTTCTATCGTCCGTGAAGGCGCGACGGTCAATCATAACCACCTGATCCACACCTAAAATCCGGGCAATAAAGTCAGGCGCGATGAGAGAAAATGTCGGGTTCGTCGTAACCTAGAAGATCAAGGCGGGCACGGGCAGGCAGAAAGTCGAAGCAGGCCTGCGCCAGATCGCGGCGATTTTCCCGGACCAGCAGGGCTTCCAGCTTTCCCCAGAGAGCATGCAGATACAACACGTCGGACGCGGCATACGCCAGCTGTTCCGGGGTCAGGTCCGGAGCGCCCCAGTCCGAACTCTGCTGGTGCTTGCTCATCTCGACGCCGAGCATTTCCCTGCAGAGTGCGGCCAGTCCATGCCGGTCCGTGAAGGTGCGGACGAGACGCGCCGCGATCTTGGTGCAGATTACCGGCGCAACCGTAATCCCCAAGGTATGCTGGAGGATCGCAACATCAAATCGTGCGAAATGCATCAGCTTGGTGACGGCCGGGTCTGAGAGAAGGCGCTTCAGATTGGGGCAGTCCGCTGGCGGGCCACCAGGTTCGCTCGGCAGGATCTGCACCAGATGGGCTGATCCGTCACCGGCGGAGAGCTGAACCAGACAGAGGCGGTCACGATAGGGTCTCAGCCCCATGGTCTCGGTATCGATGGCGACGCAGGTCCCGAGGTCGAGATCATCGGGGAGATCGTCCCGATGTAGCGTTATTGGCCCATCGTTACTGATCCTGTCGCGCATGGAGTGCCTTATCCTTCAGGGGTAATGGTTGCCGGTCGTGAGCAATAGTAATCCGAAGTCGCCTGTGCAAGCAGGGGCTGCCAAACGCGGCAGGGAAATCTCGCGCTGGCGCCGATTTGTTTCGCTAATCCGTCAGATTGGCATAGACTGCGACATGAACAAAAAATCCGACATGTTTCTCTTTGATCAACGCCGGTCGGTTCTTCTGGCCAAATTGCCGGATCGTCTGGAGAAGGGCGCTCTCTGGTTGCTTGAGCCATCGCGCTGGTGGGCCAGAGTGCCATCAGGACTCCTGTTTTGTGCAGGGGGCGTTCTGTCGTTTCTTCCTGTGCTTGGGATCTGGATGCTGCCTCTCGGGCTGCTTTTGTTGGCCGAAGACGTCTCATTCTGCCGGAGTATCTCGGCAAAAATGATGGGCTGGTTCGCGCGGAGGAAGCCTGAGCTATTCGGGGAGCAGAAGATCTGACGCAGGCTGTGTATAGATGCGATGCGTCGCGCATTGCGCCCGACCCGGGCGGGTGAACTCTATGCAGACAGTGTCTGTTATATTTTGGGAGAGGAGCGTATGCTCAAAAGGTTGATGATGACATCACGCTCTGTGTGACCGTCACCTAACCTGATTACAAATCATTGAGAGACAATGATTTGTGGTGCCCAGAAGAAGACTCGAACTTCCACGACCTTGCGGCCACAGGTACCTGAAACCTGCGCGTCTACCAATTCCGCCATCTGGGCTGAGATGACAACCCGGTGCAACCGGGTGGTGGAGCTGGCGTTTAAAGGCCTCTTGCCGCAGGGTCAAGGGGCATTGTGAAGATTTTTGTGCGGAATATGAAATCGCGGGAGACGGGCTGCTGTCGTGCACCTGTATCGCCCCGTGTCCGGTCGCGTCTTTCGGCTTTTCTTTTGCGGCTTTGTGGAACTGGTGATGTGGCGCAAGGTGTGTCGAGAGGAGCCTGTGCTATTTTCCTCGCAGAAACTGGACATGAAGGAACAACGCCATGATCGGTCGCAAGACGGCAACAGTGTTCGGGGGAGCGGGGTTTCTCGGAAAATATGTGGTTCGGAAGCTGGCGGCTGACGGTTACACCATCCGCGTCGCATGCCGTCGTACGGATCTGGCGAACGATCTGAGGCAGTTGGGTGATGTGGGGCAGGTCGTCCCGTTTTATGCGCCTGTCCAGAATGAAGGCGCAGTGGCGGAGGTCGTGTCCGAAGCCTCGGTCGTGGTGAATCTCGCCGCTATTCTTGGCGCGCCTGCGGCTGCAGCTCTGAATGCCGTGAACGTGGAGGGCGCCGGCCGCGTGGCGCGGCTGGCCGCCGCCGCCGGGGTGCAGACGTTTATCCACATGTCAGCCATTGGCGCCTCATCAACTTCGCCTTCAGCCTACGGACGCAGTAGGGCGGCAGGGGAAGAGGGAGTCACAAAGCATTTCCCGGCGGCCACCATTGTAAGAGCGTCCGTGCTTTTTGGCCCGGAGGATCATTTCCTCAACATGCTCGGAGGTGTGGCGCGCTACACGCCGTTCGTCATGCCGGTGTATGGGGCTGCCGCCAAACTGCAGCCGGTTTATGTGGCGGATGTCGCGGAAGCGATCAGGGTTATTGTCAGGGCCTTTGACGAGAATCCGTCCACCCGTTCGAATCTGTGCGAACTGGGTGGTCCGGAAATCCTGACCATGCGCGCCATCGCGGAACGCGTGCTGGCGATGACGGGGCGGAATAAGCCGATTTTTGAAGTGCCCTCAGGCCTTGCCTCCTTGCAGGCGGCAGTGCTGGAACGTCTGCCCGGACGCATGCTGACTCGCGATCAGCTGAAGATGCTCACGGTCGATAATGTGGTCGATGAAAGCCTGCCGGGGTTCCGTGATCTGGGAATAGCCCCCGTCGCTATGGACATGATCGCTCCCGCCTACATGAATCGCTATGCACCGGGCGGTGATAGAATTAACGTTTGAAATCATATATCTGATTATATTTAGGTATGATTTGCTGTCGTGTTTTTTGGTTGCTTTGAGGGCTCTGGGGCGGCTGGCGGAGATCGTTTCGGTTAATAGGGCAGCTTTGCTGTCTTTTGTCGTGTGCGGCCCTGCGCTATCGCAGTTTCAGACCTGCCGGAAATGCCGGATGACCAGTCGTGCCTCGACGGGAAAGGTTCTCAGTTAGCCAGAATGCCCCGCCCAATAGTGTCCGGCCGGGTTAAGGAAGCCAGCGCATGTCTGCAAAGATGCTCTCGTTCGTCTCTGTTCCGCAGGCCCAGCCGCCCAAACGTCTCGCAGACGATCGGCGCAAGGACTTCGACGAGATCTATAATGAATTCTCGCCGGAACAGGCGGCCACACAGGCCAGTCGCTGCTCCCAGTGCGGCGTGCCGTTCTGCTCCATTCATTGCCCGCTGGGAAACAACATTCCGGACTGGCTGATGCTGGCGGCGGACGGGCGTCTTGAAGAAGCGTACAGTGTTTCCCAGGCGACAAACACCTTTCCGGAGATCTGTGGCCGTATCTGCCCGCAGGACCGGCTGTGTGAAGGTAACTGCGTCATCGAGAAGGACTTCGACAGCGTCACCATCGGTGCTGTCGAACGCTACATCACCGATACGGCGTTCGAGAATGGATGGGTCAGGCCTGTCATGCCGGTCGTGGAGCTGGAAAGCTCCGTCGGCATCATCGGCGCAGGCCCTGCCGGACTGGCGGCGGCTGAACGTCTGCGGGCAAGTGGCCATCAGGTGCATGTCTATGATCGTCATGACCGTGTCGGCGGACTGCTGATCTACGGCATTCCCGGCTTCAAGCTGGAGAAGGATATTGTCCTTCGTCGCCAGAAGCTTCTGGAGGAGCAGGGTGTCGTCTTCCATCTCGGCAAGGGCATTGGCGCGGGCGAAGGTGAGATCGCTTTTGAGGATCTGCGGAAAAAGCACGACGCCGTGCTGGTTGCGACCGGTGTGTACAAATCCCGCGAGATCGGCGGTCCGGGTTCCGGACTTGGCGGAATTGTGCGGGCGCTGGACTATCTGACCGCGTCCAACCGCCGCTCGCTGGGTGATGCGCTGCCGGAAGGCGAACTGGATGCCGCGGGCAAGGATGTCGTGGTCATCGGTGGCGGTGATACGGCCATGGATTGCGTGCGCACGGCCATCCGTCAGGGCGCGAAGTCCGTGAAGTGCCTGTATCGTCGTGACAGGGCGAACATGCCGGGCTCCGTGCGTGAAGTGAAAAACGCTGAGGAAGAAGGCGTCGAGTTTGTCTGGCTGGCGGCTCCGGAAAGCTTCCTTGGCGATACGACGGTAACCGGCGTGCGGGCGCAGAAGATGCGCCTCGGTCTGCCGGACGGCTCCGGACGTCAGTCGATTGAGGCCGAGCCGGATGGTCTGTTCACTGTGCAGGCCGACATGGTCATCAAGGCGCTCGGTTTCGACCCGGAGCCGCTGCCGGACCTGTGGAAAGCTGATGAACTGAAGACCTCGCGCTGGGGCACGTTGCAGGTTGACCGCGTCAGCTTCGAAACCTCGGTGCCGGGTGTGTTCGCTGCGGGTGACATTGTGCGCGGCGCGAGCCTTGTCGTGTGGGCCATCCGTGATGGCCGTGATGCGGCGGCGCAGATCGATCAGTGGATTGTCGCCCGTTCTTCTTCTCTGGCTGCGGAGTAATGACAATGGACTCATTTGAAGGTTTCTCCCCCGCCAGCGAAAGCGGCGAGGCTTTTGTCGCCAACTGGGAGCGCAACAGCACCGCGCTGCAGAACGGCCTGTATGATCCGGCTGATGAACGCGATTCCTGCGGTGTCGGCCTTGTCGCCGCACTGGATGGCCGCAAGCGTCGTGACGTTGTCGAAGCCGGTATCGAAGCGCTGAAGGCGATCTGGCATCGTGGCGCTGTCGATGCTGACGGCAAGACAGGCGACGGCGCGGGTATCCATGTCGAGATCCCGCAGGACTTCTTCGCCGACGCCATCGGTGTGCCGCAGGCGGAGCGTGACGCGGGCGTGCCACTGGCCGTGGGGCAGGTGTTCCTCCCCAAGACCGATCTCGCCGCGCAGGAACGCTGCCGTCAGATCATCGAAACCGAAATCCTCATGTTCGGTTACAGCATCTATGGCTGGCGTCAGGTGCCGATCGACACGTCCTGCATCGGTGAAAAAGCCAATGCGACACGCCCCGAGATCGAACAGATCATCATCCGGGGCAAAACGGACCGGTCTGAAGCAGACTTTGAGCGCGATCTGTATGTGATCCGTCGCCGCATCGAAAAGTCAGCAATTGCCGATCAGGTCGATCTCTATATCTGTTCGCTGTCCTGCCGTTCGCTGATCTACAAGGGTATGTTCCTTGCGGAAAACCTGACGGATTTCTATCCGGATCTGCTGGATGAGCGTTTCACCAGCCGTTTCGCGATCTATCATCAGCGTTATTCGACCAACACGTTCCCGACCTGGAAACTGGCGCAGCCTTTCCGTCGCGTGGCCCATAACGGCGAGATCAACACGATCTCCGGCAATGCGAACTGGATGCGCAGCCACGAAACACGGCTGGCCGATCCGGAACTTGATCCGTTCATGAACGACATCAAGCCGGTAGTGCAGGTCGGCGGTTCCGACACGGCGACGCTCGACAATGTCTTCGAACTGCTGACCCACGCCGGACGTGACGCGCCTGCGGTCAAGGCGCTAATGATTCCGGCCAGCGTTGGCGCGCATTCCCACATGAAAGCGTCGCATCGCGACATGTTCGCCTACTGCAACGCCGTCATGGAGCCGTGGGATGGTCCCGCCGCCCTGTGCGCGACGGACGGACGCTGGATCATCGCCGGTCTGGACCGCTCCGGTCTGCGTCCGCTGCGTTATACCCAGACCAAAAGTGATCTTCTGATCATCGGGTCAGAAGCCGGTATGGTGAAGGTGCCGGAAGCCGCTGTCGTCAGCCGGGGTCGCCTTGGTCCGGGCGAGATGCTTGGCGTCGATCTCGATAACGCCAAGCTCTTTGGCAACGACGAACTGCTCGATCTGCTGGCGGGACGTCAGGATTTCGGTCAGTGGGTCAAGAAGATCCAGAAGATCGGTTCGCTGGTGCGCGATGACGTGGTCGAACCCGTCATGTATCAGCCGGAAGAACTGCGTCGCCGTCAGTTGTCTGTCGGCAACACGCTTGAAGAACTCGAGCATATTCTCCAGCCGATGGTCGAAACGGCCGGCGAGGCTGTTGGCTCCATGGGTGATGACACGCCGCTTGCGGTTCTCTCCGAACGGTATCGCGGACTGGCGCATTATTTCCGTCAGGGTTTCAGCCAGGTCACGAACCCGCCAATCGACTCCCTGCGAGAAGCGCGCGTGATGAGCCTGCTTACGCGGCTTGGTAACCTTGGGAACATTCTCGAAGAAACGGAAGATCAGTGCGATCTGCTCCAGCTTCCCAGCCCGATCCTGACGAGCGGTGAGTTCGAAGCGCTTCGCAAGTTCTGTGGCGATCGCGGCGGCAGCATTGATACGACCTTCGTGGCGGCGGAAGGCGAGACCGGTCTGCGTGAGGCCATCGCCCGTATCCGTCGGGAGGCTGAAGAGCGCGTTCGGGAAGGCTGCTCGCATGTCTTCCTGACCGACGAGAACCAGTCAGCCGAACGCGCCGGCATTCCGACCATCCTTGCCGTTGCCGCCGTGCATACGCATCTGGTGCGCAACTCGCTGCGGACCTTCACCTCACTGAACGTCCGGACTTCGGACGTGCTGGACGTGCATGCTGTGGCGGTGACGCTCGGTGTCGGTGCGACGACGGTGAACCCGTATCTCGCGCAGGAAAGCATTGCGGATCGGATCCGTCGCGGCCTCTGTGGCGACATGTCCCTGCGCACGGCGGTCGAGCGGTATCGCAAGGCCATCGACAAGGGTCTGCTCAAGATCATGTCCAAGATGGGCATCTCGATCATGGCGTCCTATCGTGGTGGCTGCAATTTCGAAGCTGTCGGCCTGTCCCGCGCGCTGGTCGCCGAGTTCTTCCCCGGCATGGCCTCGCGTATCTCGGGAATCGGCCTCGGCGGTATCGCCAAGAACATCCTGAGCTTCCACGAGCAGGCATGGGGCACGTCGGCTGCGGTTCTGCCGGTTGGCGGTCTCTACAAGCTGCGCCGGAGTGGTGAGACGCATGCCTTCGACGGCACGCTGATCCACATGCTCCAGACAGCGGTCGGGACAGACAGCTTCTCCATCTATCAGCGTTATGCCGACGCCGTGCGTCGTCAGCCGCCGGTGGCTCTGCGTGATCTGCTCGATTTCAAAAGTGACCGTGAAGCCATTCCGGTGGAAGCGGTCGAGAGCATCACCCAGTTGCGCAAGCGCCTGATCGCCCCAGCCATATCGCTTGGCGCGCTCAGCCCGGAAGCGCATGAGACACTCTCCATCGCCATGAACCGTATCGGCGCGAAGTCCGATTCCGGCGAAGGTGGTGAAGATCCGGCCCGCGCCAAGCCGCGCCCGAATGGTGACAATGCCTCCTCGGCCATCAAGCAGGTTGCGTCAGGTCGTTTCGGCGTTACGGCGCAGTATCTGAACGACTGCCGCGAGCTTGAGATCAAGGTTGCACAGGGTGCGAAGCCGGGTGAGGGCGGACAGCTTCCGGGCTTCAAGGTCACGGAACTGATCGCCAAGTTGCGTCATGCGACGCCGGGCGTGACGCTGATCTCCCCGCCGCCGCATCACGATATTTACTCGATCGAAGATCTTGCCCAGCTCATTTATGACCTGAAGCAGATCAATCCGGATGCGCGCGTGACGGTGAAGTTGGTGGCCCGTTCGGGTATCGGCACCATTGCGGCAGGTGTGGCGAAGGCGAAAGCCGACGCGATCCTGATCTCCGGTCATTCCGGTGGCACGGGCGCCAGCCCGCTGTCTTCCGTGAAGTATGCCGGTCTGCCTTGGGAACTTGGTCTGGCGGAGGCGCATCAGGTCCTGATGCTCAACCGTCTGCGTCATCGCGTCACGCTGCGGACCGATGGTGGCATCAAGACGGGTCGTGACGTGGTGATCGCCGCCATGCTCGGCGCGGAGGAGTTCGGCATCGGCACGGCGAGCCTCGTGGCGATGGGCTGCATCATGGTCCGTCAGTGCCACTCGAACACCTGTCCGGTGGGCGTCTGCTCGCAGGACCCGGCCATGCGCGCCAAGTTCGAAGGCACGCCTGAGAAGGTCATCAGCCTGTTCTCGTTCATTGCCGAAGATGTCAGGAATATTCTTGCATCGCTCGGCTTCAGGACGCTGAACGAAGTGATCGGCCGCACGGATCTGCTGCATCAGGTCTCACGTGGCGCGGAGTATCTCGATGACCTCGATCTGAACCCGCTTCTGGTTCAGGCCGACCCCGGCCCACACGCGCGCTATTGCACGCTTGAAGGTCGGAACGAAGTGCCTGACACGCTCGACGCGCAGATGATCGCGGATGCCCGTCCGCTGTTCGATCACGGCGAGAAGATGCAGCTTCAGTACAACGTGCAGAACACGATGCGCGCCATCGGCACACGCATCTCCTCCATGATCGTGCGGCAGTATGGCATGGCCACGCTGGCGCCCGGTCATCTGACGGTGCGTCTGCGCGGCTCCGCCGGTCAGTCGCTCGGTGCGTTCGCCGTGCAGGGCCTGAAGCTGGAAGTGCATGGCGACGCCAACGATTATGTCGGTAAGGGTCTGTCCGGTGCGACCATCGTCGTGCGTCCTTCGGCATCCAGCGTGCTGGCGTCGAATGAAAACGCGATTGTCGGCAATACGGTCCTGTATGGCGCAACGGCTGGCACGCTGTATGCCGCAGGTCTCGCGGGTGAGCGTTTCGCCGTGCGTAACTCCGGTGCGACCGCCGTGGTTGAAGGCTGTGGTTCCAATGCCTGTGAATACATGACGGGCGGAACGGTTGTAATCCTTGGTGACTCCGGCGACAATTTTGGCGCGGGCTTCACGGGCGGCATGGCCTTCGTCTACGACGAGGACGGATCGTTCGAGCAGAAGGTCAATCCGGACAATGTGTTCTGGGTGCGTGTCGATCAGAAGGAGTGGGAAGAAAAACTCCGCGCTCTTGTCGAGGCGCATGCGACCGAAACACAGTCTTCCTATGCCGCGATGCTGCTGCATAAATGGGAGGAAGTCCTGCCGCGTTTCTGGCAGGTAGTTCCGAAAGATTATGCAAAAATCATCGGGTTTGCGGCACCGGAACAGGTGGCGATTTCCGCCTGATCGCACGGTCAGCGATGTTTCCAGCGGGCAGTCTCAGGGCTGCCCGTTTTTATTTGCGACAGTGTTTCCCCATTCAGGAAGGATGACTGTTCGCGCAGGAAACTACCCATGAAGAAAAGAACTTTCAGTAACGTCAGTCTGAAAAGACATCCGTTCAGAGAACAGAGAGATTCCCCGCTATGAAATTACGGCAACTTGGCAAGAGCGGTCCCGAGGTTTCCGAGATCGGTCTTGGCTGCATGAGCATGTCCGGCATGTATGGTCCTGCAGATCGAACCGAGAGTATCGCCACGATCCATGCTGCACTCGACGCGGGTGTTACGCTGCTCGACACAGGTGATTTTTATGGCATGGGCCATAATGAAATGCTGCTCGGAGAAGCGCTCAAAGGCGTTGCTCGCGACAGATTCCTCGTCAGCGTCAAGTTCGGCGCTATGCGTGATCCGGCCGGAAACTGGGGCGCTTACGATGCTCGGCCTGCCGCAGTGAAGAATTTTCTGGCTTATACACTGCAACGACTGGGCCTTGATCATATCGATATCTATCGACCTGCCCGGCTCGATCCGGCAGTGCCTGTTGAAGACACGATTGGCGCCATCGCAGACATGGTGCAGGCTGGATATGTACGGCACATAGGGCTTTCGGAAGTCGGACCGGAAACCATCCGGCGTGCGGCGTCAGTCCATCCGATCAGCGATCTGCAAATAGAATACTCTCTGATTTCACGCGGCATCGAGGACAGCATTCTTCCGATGTGTCGCGAACTCGGGATCGGCATTACCGCCTATGGTGTACTTGCGCGTGGCCTGATCAGCGGACACTGGCAGACAGCCAGAACACCCGGTGATTTTCGTGTGCACAGCCCGCGCTTTCAGGAAGGCAACGTCGAGCAGAATCTGGCTCTGGTCGAAATATTGCGCGAAATTGCAAAAGCCAGAAACACGACAGTCGCCCAGTTGGCCATCGCATGGGTTGCGGCACAGGGCGATGATATCGTGCCGCTGGTGGGAGCACGCAGGCGTGACCGGCTTTCAGAAGCTCTTGGCGCTCCTGATCTCACACTGACGCCAGCCGACCTTGCAGCCATTGAGCAGGCTATACCCAAAGGAGCAGCCGCAGGAGAGCGGTATGATCCAAAACAGATGGCGGTTCTGGACAGCGAGAAGGTGGTAACCGGGAAAATCTCCTAAGATAATTTCAGAAAATGCGAAGAGAGTTGTTCGTCGGATAATGGCGTCGGAAGGGTGGAAGAGCACGTTATGACAAAAAGAAACCGGCTGCGGGCAATCCTCTTTTTGGCGGGGGCTTCTTCTCTCTGTCTGCTGCCACACTCTTTCGCGCAGGCCGCCAGTTCTTCTGGACTGATGCCAATCCCCGCCGCCATTTCATGGCAGGGTGACGAAGTGAAAATCTGTGATCAGATAACGGTCAACTGGCACGGCGTACATAGTCCCATGTTGGAACGGGCCAGTGAGCGCCTGCTGCACTCTCTGCGCTTATCCTCACGCTCTGATAAAAAACAGACGACCTGTTCTGTGGAAATCCACAGCAAGAATGACCCCGCTTATCTTGCAATCGGTGAGCAGGAAAATTATCGACTCACGATCCATCAGGGAAAGATTGTGCTGAATGCGGAAGGGCCTGCCGGGGTTCTGCATGGTTTTGCAACTCTGGTGCAACTGGCGGGATCAACGCCAGATAGCGTGTCATTCCGCGATGTGACGATCAGCGATGCCCCCCGCTTTCCTTGGCGGGGCCTGATGATCGACGTGGCGCGACATTTCATGTCCGTGCCTGCGCTCAGGCGTCAGATCGATGCGATGGAACTGACCAAGCTGAACGTGCTTCATCTCCATCTGAGTGATGGATCCGCCTTCCGCGTGGAAAGCCAGCTTTTTCCCCGGCTACAGGCTGTTTCTTCACATGGGCAGTATTATACGCAGGACGAGATCCGTGATCTTGTCGCGTATGCCGCTGAGCGCGGTATTCGCGTTGTGCCGGAATTCGATGTGCCCGGTCATGCGCTGGCTATTCTGGAAGCCTATCCTGAACTCGCAGCACAGCCACTGCCTGCCGCCAATGCGGCTTGCACGGGTGGCTCGGCCTGCATCGCGGGTAGTAACGCCAACAATCCGGCTCTTGATCCCACCAGACCGGAAACGCTCGATTTTGTAGAAAAGCTTTTTGTGGAAATGATGCATCTCTTCCCGGATGCCTATTTCCATGCGGGCGGTGATGAGGTCGTCGCCTCTCAGTGGACAGGCAATCCGCAGATCGCCAGCTATATGAAAGCCCACAACTATCCTGACGCCTCAGCGCTTCAGGGAGAATTTACAGCGAAAATACAGTCTTTTCTGGCGGGGCAGGGAAAGACAATGATCGGATGGGACGAGGTTCTGTCCGCACCTGTGCCAAAATCCGTTGTCGCTGATGTATGGCGCTCTTCCAAATGGATCAGCGCAGCAACGATCAAGCTGCATCCGACTCTTGTCTCTTCCGGATATTATCTCGATCTTTTACGGCCTGCGAGCGAGTATTATCAGGTTGATCCCTATGACCTGATGGCGAGCGGTCTGGCGGGGCCGGAACTGGAACACGCCCGGCAGATTCATTTCAGGCTGGCGGATGCGTTTGCACTTGATCCTGCGCTGCCGCCTCTGAGCGCCCGGCAAAAGCAATATGTTCTGGGTGGTGAGGCGGTTCTGTGGACGGAAGCCGTTTCAGAACAGATGCTGAATCAGAGAGTCTGGCCCCGTGCTGCCGTGATTGCGGAACGTCTGTGGTCACCTGAAACGGTAAGAGATGTTGCCGATATGGAGCGCCGTCTGCCACACGTCGCCTCGCAGTTGAACAGGCTGGCTCTGACGACGACACAGCAGGATCACGAGCAGATGCTGTCACGGTATCCGGCTGCCAGCACGCACGCGCTGGATACGTTATTGCAGGTGACCAGTCCGGTCAGGAATTACACGATCAACAGAATGATCAAGAAAGCGGGAGAGAATCTGCTCACCTGGCCGGTCGCCATGGCGGAGCCTGTTTCCTTCCCGGCCATGCGGTTTAACCGGCTTGCTGAAGCCTATGTTCAGGGTGATCGTTCCGGCGCTTCGGAACTTCGCCATGATCTTGAACAATGGGCCGCCAATGATGGGCAGTTTGAGAAGACAAGCGGAGGCGTTGCGGCGCTGGAAATGATACGTCCTGTCTCGCAACAGCTTTCTCTGCTCGCGCAGGCAGGTCTTGAAGCGCTGGATGGACATATCAACACAGCCAGAAGAACGCAGATTGAAAAACTTCTGTCCCAGCAGCAGGAAACATTCGCCGCGTCATCGTGGCAATTGCTGTCTCCGCCTTTGCCTCAGCCTCCGGGTGGTCTTCTGATTGATATCGTGCCGGGGATACGGGCGCTGGTCGACGGGATACCCACAGTCCATTGATCCAGTCGGATAATCGGTCTGGGAATACTGTTTTCAAAAGATCAGGACCGCCACGACAGGGCGGTCCTGCGCTGTTCTCAGTGCTGATTTCTTGCGGAAAACTCTGTGTTCAGCCGTGTAAATGTCACTGCCATGACCAGTGCTGCAATCCACCCCAGACCTGTCCAGCCAAAGAACAGGTTGACGGCAAAGACAGCGGGCTTCCGCACCGTGTCACGGACGCAGGCAATCACGAACGGCACGAAATACAGCGCGATCCCGGCAGCAGCAGCCAGCAGAGCTGTGATTCCTGAAAGTCCGAACAGCTGGAACGTGTTTTTCGTGGGCTGAGCAGAGTTGGACGCTGCAATCGCCGGAGGAGGCGGAGCTGTCTTTTGAGATGTTGCCTCAGCAGGTCGACTGGTTTCCTCGACAGGAGACGGGATGCCCAGCAGGACAGCCGCATCTGCGTCAGACAGGAAAGATGAAACCTCCGGACGGCCCGTGTCGCGCTGCCATGCTGCAATGGCGGCTCGTGTGGATTCACCATACACGCCGTCAGCCGTTGAGCCTGCCGGAAGATAACCGAGCTTTATAAGGCGACGCTGCAGGGCGATATGCCGGGCAATCGGTCGTTTTGACTCTTCCAGAGCAGGTCCGGACAGTTTTTTACGATACTGTTCTGAAAGGTTGTCCATGCCTGTTGCGTAACAGCTTGTGGCGTTAGACGGCAGCGTCTGGTCTGCCTCACCCGGAACCGGAAGACCGCATTGCTGGTCAACAGTGTTTTCAGCCAGAATGATTTCCTGCTTCAACGCACGCCAGCCAGCGGGACCGACAAGCTGGCGCAGGGCGTAATAAACCTGATCGAACTGAAGTTCATGTTCTGCCGCCTGACTGTTTTCACACAGCATCATGGCTACGCCGTTTTTCTGGGGCGGGGTGCGGCAGGAGAAGTCCGGGCTGTAATGATCTGCCGCCCGGATCGCGGCTTCGGCTTCCGGTGCTGCGGTCAGAGCCTGCTCGGACGTGACATAATTTCCGGCAACCAGAAAGCCGGCGAGCGCCTGCGGGAAGGGAAGGGGAGCCTGTTCATCGGCGGTGCATTCCGCCTCCAGCCGTCCTCCGAGTGCGCAGCGGGAAAGGGAAAAACCGGCATCGATTTCGTGGTCATAGCGCGGCAGCATGTAGGACCAGCCTGCCTGAAACTGGCCCATGTTGGCTTTTGTCGCGACATAATAGGCAAGAAAACCGTTGGGTTCATTGCGGTTCTGCTGGACCCAGAACCCTTCGTTTTCTTTCAGGGTCTGTTCCAGATAGGGCCGGGACACGCTGTCCGTCGTGATGTCCACAAGACGGCCGTCGATGTAGCGATAAATGATCGCCGGTGTGTAAGACCCCGCGTGGGACGCAAAGGTGTAGAGAAAACTGCTATCGCTGATGACAGTTTCCTGAGCGCCATCCTTGTCGATATCGGCAAAAAACGGCCGATCTTCTCCGGAGAGTTCAGAGGTCCGTGTCGCACTCCACGTGCCGCTTTTCGTCATCCCGACAACTGATGTCAGGGCGCAGCAGTGAGCGCCGCCGGTATAAACCGAAACCACGGCCTGAGGGAGTGGCGAGGCAGCGTCCAGGTGGCGCAGATCAAGCTGAAGGTCCCGGACATCGCTGCCGTCCCGACTGTAGGGAGTCAGCAACGTGGTGAAGGCCGGTCGATCCGGATGGGTGCTGTCTTTCAGGGTGAGCACCGCCATGCGGCAGGCCCCTGACACCAGCGCATCATTCCCGCTCAGCAGCGTGGAAACGCTACAGTCAGGTTTTTCCACAAGATCGACAGAAGCATTTAGTCCCGCGTTGTTCAGGCTGATATGCTCATGTTCATCGAGCGAGGCGTGAGCGAGCGGAGGCGAACTTTCCCGAGCATGCGCAGCAACGGTTTCAGCCGACAGACCGCACAGCATGGCCAAAAGACTTTTTGTAATCAGGCGCTTCATTGAAGCCTGTTCCCTTCAGTTTGCAGAGAGCTTAGGCGCAGACTTCAGTGATTTGAAGTCATCAATCCGTTGATTTGCCGGGGCCTCGACGGAATGAAAATATTGTCAGGAAATGCAGGATGAAGATCCCACCCTCTGATCTGACGGGGCGTAGCCGCACTGCTTGGGCAACAGGCAGCCTTGTGCCAGAAAATGCTGCCGGTTTCTCAGAGCTGCATATTTTATGTCATCTCTATCGGTATGCGATGTCCTCCGTTCCGGCAGGATTGGGTACGGTAACGGCCTCTTCATCAAGGTGGCGTACTAAGCTGGTTGTCCACTTCATACGGCACATGCCATGTTCCGCCCCGCACAACGACTGTTTCACAGGTCATGAAAAACATCTTGTTTTATGTGGAGCCCGTGTGCTTCAGAAATGACCCAAAGCTGCTCAGTGTGTGGGTGAGTTGGGTCGCCCAGTTTGTCAGAATGGAAAACGCTGCGGGCGGTGGTCGGTTCAATTTCGCCATCGCGACCAGTCCGTGGCTCTGCGACTTCTTTCGCGGGACCGGTCCGGAAACAGCGACATTGCAGATCGAGGTCAGCCCTTGGCGTGTCCTTGAGCCATTCGGTGGCGATCGGTTCCGGTATTTAAGAGATCTGTATGCTCCTGCATCCACCCCACCTGTTAATCAGGCTCTGGTCGATGTCTTTGCAGAAATCCGTGACAGCTTTAACCCGGACCTGATCCTGAACTATGCCCAGAACCGCTATATCGAAGCGGCATTTCACGACAAACGGCACGTGTTCAGTGAAATGGCGCCTCTGCCACGCATAACCGGTCAGTCCGCTTTCTTCTTCGATCCAAGTGGTCATCAGACCGCCAGTCTTCTTCGGAAAGGCGCTTCCCGCCTGCGAAACGTCGTTCTGCCGCAGGCCGACGCAGATGAGGTTCTCTCGCTGTGGCAGCATAATGTCCGCGATCGATGCATCGAAGCCGCCAGGACACGGGGACTGGACCGGTGGCTGGCCAGTGTCAGGGAAGAAGGACGTCCTGTCGCGCTTCTGGCCTTTCAGCCTCCCGACTGGCTCACTTATGAAGGCGCCTATGAGACCATCCCGCTGGATGCGCTCCTCATGCGGTGGCTTTCCGATCTTCCCCCGGAATGGCTTGCCATACCGACCTATCATCCGCTTTGGCGGTTGCCCCCAGAAATGGAAGCAGCGATTGCCAGCGAATTCCCGAACTTCCGTCCTATCCCGAAAGATCTGAGTGATGGCGCGTCAGAACCACTTCTGCCTTTTGTAGAGGCGGTTCTCACTATTTCATCTTCTGTTGGAATGATGGGCCTGCTTGATGGCAAATGCGTCCTCACTTATGGGCGCTCCATGTTGGATGGTCTGTCGGCCCGTTCTCCGGACCAACTCTCCACCACTCCATCATTGACGCCCATGCAGAGGGCCGCAGTGATGGCCTTTCTTTCCAATGGATACTGTCACGAAGTTCACGAGTGTCTCGACCGTCATGGTTACATGGGCGACCTGTGGAGCCAGATCATAAACAGTGCTGATCCGATAAGTGATCGTTTCGATTTCAGTCGATGGTCTCCCAGAGCATTCGAAAAACTACTCGGGTCTGTCGTCAGTTAGCATCCGGGCCATCAAAGCTTGTCGCTGCGTTCGGCTCTTTAAACGAATCACGTAACGGTCTGACCATGGGAAGCCATGCCAATATCGATGTCAGTGGTAAGGGCGTAACCCGCCGCCTGACATCACGTCAGAAAGCAGTCGGCACGGAAGCGGCATTTCTATCGGGTTTGACTGACAGCAGATCCAAAATATGAAATCGTGACATATTATCAGCCAATCCATTGAATGTATTGAGCTGAATATCTCGGGGGTTGATGCTGCGGGAAGCTATCCTCCTGTGCAGGAGGAACTCATGAAGCAGCACAAAGTGATGATTGGAGATAAGATTCTCTATCAGGCGGCGCAGTTGTCCCATGCGGAGAATTTTGCCGCCGCAAGACGGGCTGAGGTGATCGACTGTCATGTGGTGCCGGACACGACAAAGAAGGTCAGGGAAGTCAGGATCAATCCACTGACCGGCAAGCCCAGACGGAGGAGTGGAAACAATCCTCCTGCTCATGGCGTCAGCCGAAACCGTAATGTGCAGGATGCTCTGGGGAAGGCTGAGGACTGAAGCGCCTCTTCAAGCCGCGGGACAGCGCTCTGAATGTCAGTCCGCAACGGGGAGCAACATGCAGGGAAACCATTCCGGGGAACGGTTCAATTGTTTGATTTTATAGGGAGATAATAACAAGTGGTTCCCGAAGCAGGAAGGAAACCCGCATCTCAGTAAGTCTCTGTGGGCATCAGGAATCGTTATAAAATACAGTAAGTTGCGATATACCTTATCTCTGTACTTCTCACGACGACTCTGCTAAACGCATGTTTTAAGAGGGGCATTATGAGGGGCAGATAAGGTTATGAGTCGGCTTGCACCAAACCGTTTAACAGCCAGACAGATTGCAGCCCATAAAGAGGGTGATCTGTGTGACGGCGGGAACCTCTGGCTGGTCGTTCGTGGCGCATCCCGGATCTGGACCTTCCGCTATAAAAGCCCCGTTACCGACAAACGCAGGGAGATGAGTCTCGGGTCTGGCTATGACATATCTCTAGCCGAGGCCCGTATGCTCGCATCGGACGCACGACGCCAGCTTAACCAGAAGGTTGACCCGCTGGAGCAGCGTCGGAGTGAAGACGCTGTCAGAAGGCGAGAGGCGGGCATCCCATTCCGTGATGTGGCTGAGCGATACATCTCCGACCAAGCGGCTGGCTGGCGTGTTCCACTGCGTCCGAAGAACTGGCGTCGGTCATTGGAACTGCATGCCTATGACCTGATCGGTGATAAGCCGGTCGCCAAGATCGAGACTGACGACATCCTTTCCATTCTTCGCCCGATCTGGGTGGAGAAGACGGAAACCGCGGACAAGCTTCGTGGCCGGATGGAGCGCATTCTCGACTATGCTCGCACCCATGGCTGGCGGGTAGGCGAGAACCCGGCGCGCTGGAAAGGCCACATTTCCGCGATTCTCCCCAAACCCTCGAATGTTTCCAAGGTGGAGCACCACAAGGCCATCGATCGCAAAGACATTGGCCGCGTAATGGCTGCACTGACTGAATCTCAGGGCGTGGCAGCGAAGGCTGTACGCTTCACCTGCCTGACTGCGGCCCGCTCTGGCGAGGTCCGCAACGCCACATGGTCAGAGATCGACCTGAAAGCGCGTGTGTGGACGATTCCAGCGCACCGGATGAAGAAGATGGGGAAGGAACACCGCGTCCCGCTGTCAGAAGGCGCTGTGGCCATCCTGCAGGAAATCATGCCTCTACGCGATGAGCGTGCCGGCGATCTGGTGTTCCCCGGCCAGAAGCGGGGTAGGCCGCTATCAGACGTAGCTCTGTCCAAGGCGCTGCACATTGCGGCCGGCACGAAGGACGTCACCGTGCATGGCCTGCGATCCACATTTCGTGACTGGGCTGCCGAAGAGACAGACTACCCAAGCGAAGTGGCTGAGATGGCGCTGGCGCACGCCATCAGCAACAAGGTAGAGGCCGCTTATCGTCGTGGAGATCTGTTCGAGAAGCGGCGAGAGATGATGAAGGAGTGGTGGATAATGTGTTTAGAGACGTGTTGAGATTAAGAGCTTCAAACCATACGAAGAATTTATTGCGGCGATATTCTGGAAGAAATTTTCACAAATTCTTTATTAAGATTTTTTTGGGATCACTTTAATTTTAACCTTGATATGCGCGTGGAACATGTCTCGTCCGGAGAAGCAAGGAAAATAGCAATTTACATCTATGCACCTCGCGAGGTACATAAAATTATCAATTGCGGGATAGGTGAGCAGATTGCATCACGCCTGTATGAAGATGCCAAAGCGAATCGAAGCTGTTTTTTATCGCTCAGTTTCTGGGCGTGAGCCAGTCAAGGACTATTTGAGATCAATCGATCCCAGAGAAGACCGGCGGAAAATCAACGCTGATATTCGCACAGTAGAATACGGATGGCCGATTGGCATGCCAACCTGTCGTCCATTAAGTGGAGGTATATGCGAAGTACGCACAAACCTTACTAATAGAATATCTAGGGTGCTGTTTTATATAGACTCTAGAGAAAAGATGGTTTTGTTATCTGGGTTTATAAAAAAAACAGAAACCACCCCAGATACTGAAATTGAACTCGCTTTAAAGCGACAAAGTGCGCACGAAAAAGCGCTAAAAGGGGAAAAGTCATGACGGAACGAGAAGTTGCATCTGTAGCAAATGAGAGCAGCTTTGAGGACTTCCTGATTGAGGATGGAAGCCTTGATGATGTCGATGCAATTGCTCTTAAAAGAGTTATTGCTTGGCAGTTGGCTGATAAAATGCGGGCCGATGGAATGACAAAAACCGCAATGGCACATAGTATGTCGACTAGTCGCACACAGGTTGACCGTTTACTAGATCCAGAAAATACAAAAGTTCAGCTTGATACTGTTCAGCGTGCCGCTAAGGCACTTAGCTTACGGATGTCACTGCGCTTTGATCCAATAGAAGAAGACGCTTGTCTATAAAAAGTTCTCGAACGAAAAATTAGCGGCCCCGCTTCGGCGGGGTTTTTTTGTGTGCGCAAAATCCTCAACGCGCAAGCATCAGCTTCAGCTTCAGCGCTTCCTCAGCCTAACCCCAGCGCCCCCGCCACCTTTCTCCGCGATCCACCTCATCGCAGCCAAAGAAATAGCTAATCAAGTTCCGCGTTGGGCAGCATTCTTCCAACAAAATCGAACAGATCGCTAGGCAGATCAGTGTAGGTTATCCGCTTGTCTGATCCGCTGCCGTTGCGTTTCACATACCCAGGCAAACCCTGATCAGCTTGCCATTTGCACCAAGCGTCAACCACTTGTTCAAGATCTTTAGCCTGGTCGATCGAAACAGAAACCTTCACGGCGCATCCTCCTTCCTCAGCCTCACACCGGCGCACCCCCATTCTCGGCGATGGACTCGACGCTCGCAACCTCGGCCCCTGCGTCCCGAACACAGTGCCTTCCTGTTCGCACCTGTGACCCCCGCCGTGTGAAGGCGATGCTCTACGGCATGGGAGAGCGATTTCACCCCTCGATAGATCTTTTGCGCACTGCGTAGAACTATGATCGAGCGCGTGCACACTGTGCACACGTCTCACACGTCGCCCTCAAGCACCGGCCTTCGGTTTACAAAACCGCTGCACTATCACTGTGCACGCTGTGACAAGGCGGCACCCCCCTATATCAGCCAGCAGGGCAGCCTCACTTGGATAGCAGCCTTCCAGATCATATTCGTCGAATACCGACTCGCCGACGGCGTAGGGTGGCCCCTTGAACCAGGACGGATCCAACTGGGGTTCAAGCTGAATGGCTATGATGGTGCGGCGCCCCACGTCTGTGCAGCGCCATTCACCGGAAGCTGTCCAGAATGACGCGCCCTCACGGAACTCTTCGTGCTTCATCAAATTTTCCGGGCGACCCGGCATGCAGATGAGTGATGCGTTTTCAGTATCACGCCTTGCTGGAGGTTAATAGCGCCGCGTCGCAGGGCCACCCGCACCAACGGTGCAATGGTGTATGAAGGGCCGCCTTCAGATAGGTAGCCGCTTGGGTGGCAGATGGGTGGCAAGGTGGTAGTCGGATGGGTAGGTGATGGGTTCCCGTAAAAGAGCGCTTAGACTCTGAACCCGATATCCTCTTTTTTAATTCCTATTGCCTCAAAATTTTTATCAACGAGCGAATTTACACGTTGTATATCATCGTTATCTTCCATATTTGCCGATATCTCTTGAACAGGCAGACTTGATCCGCTTTTTGTGTGTATTTCTATTGTGTATATTCGTTTTGAAAAAGGTTTTTCCCCTTCATATTTAGCGCGAGTTTCAATCCATTCGATTTCAGACGGATCAATGTAAATAGAAAAGAATTTCACGAGCATTTTACCCTCCAAATTTTCTAATATTCCCTGCGCTAAAACACCGCTTTTCCTCAGTCTAACCCCAGCACCACCATCGTTCTCGGAGATGAACTCGATGCCTGCGGATTCTAGGGCAGCACGGATGGCGGCTAGGGTGCGCGGATAAGGGGTGCGTGCTTCTCTTTCGAAATCAGCAATCGTCTTTTTTGTCACTTTTGATGCAGATTCAAGCTCTCCCTGTGACCAATTCATAAGGGCACGGGCGGCTCGGCATTGGGCAGACGATAATTTCACTACAAACCTTACATCAAAAATGTTGACTTCATTTTCATGGTTAGGTTACAGCAAAAGTGCGGTGTTTAACAAGCACTGCATAACGGCCGAATTAGGAGCGTAGGACCTCCAAATCCGGCCTAACCACAACCGAACCGGAGTTTCGGCAATGGCTAAGAACGCCCATAGCACACCTACGCCCATGCAGGCAGCAGACTCACGCGCCAGCATTCTGACGGCGCTCATCGTCCCTTTCTTGATCGTGCTGTCCATAGTTGGACTGGGATCGTCTGATCCTGTCACGACCGGCCATGCTTATGCAGTGGAGGCCGTACGATGAGTGCAGTCATGACAGCCGAACGTCCGGTTAAAGCAAAGGCACGTGGAGAGCACCCTCAGACTTTCAGCAAAGCAGATAACCAAGTTGAGAAGATGCTCCTGCTTCGAGAGGCTATCAAACGTCTTGACGATGCCACGCATGCAGCCACCTGCGACCTGTATGCACTCGCCACGGTTCTGGGCGGTTTCCTTGGAGCGTCCGAGCCGCCGCCGCTGGAACAGTTGCGCGATTGGGTGAAGCGGATCGCCAATAATCTGGACGAAGCGAACCTGGCGCTTCCAAGAGATGGAGGTGTGGAATGAGCGAGACAGTTTCGCGTCGGGGCGGCGCAAAAAGGTCTGGGGACATTCCTCCGCAGCATGAAGAACAGCTTGCTGCCGCCAGAGCGCGCACCCAAGAGAAAATAGCCATTCATGAAGCGGCAAAAGAAGCTGAAATTCTTCGTATAAGATACCAAGGAGAGCAACGGCATCGGAACGTCAAACTCTTCAAATCACAAGCGGAAATAATTTCAGGGGGAACCGCGTCTGCCTTCTGTGTCATCAAATGCCTTATGCGTGACGCTGTTCAGAGAGGTCAGATCGACGAAAACGCCCTCGTTGTCGAATTGATCGATTGGGCAGTTTCCCAAGGCTTGGATAGTCTCAGTTGGTTTGATGAACGCATTGAGCTGTTTACGCCAGAGGCTGACCTGTAATGGGACGCCCCCGTAAACAATGGGAAGCCAATGAGATCGACTTGCTTGTGCGTATGCGACGAGCAGGGAAGACATGGCGGGAGATCGGCCTAGCGCTTGGCAAGCCGCATATCACTTGCTCACGATATTGGACTGAGGTGCTGGAGGTGGTGCCTGGTTCGGGCGAAACATCAGGATATGGCAGTAGAGTATCGCCACATCCCTACCCATGAAAATAAAAATGCATAGTGGAGATGTAGAGTTGTGAGTCTACGAGATATTGCAGAAAATCCTCTTTTCCTTTGGGGAGAATTGTATCGAGCGCTCGAAAAGCAAGCGGTACAGAAAGATGGAACATTAGCTATTCAGGGCGAAGCGACAATTCCTTCAAATGTGGCTAATTACTTACTCTTGGCATCCTTCAATATGCGGAACGTAAGTTGGGGACAGGAGCCGGTTACCACAGTTCCTGTCCCTGGATGGAAAAAATCCAGAGAGCAAATTTTTTCCGAAATTGAAGAAGAGAGTGAAAAAGAAAGAAAATCTTTCTTAGAAAACGCCCCAAAAGACATATCGGAATTTTTAACTTATATGAGGTCAGAAAAAGCACGCAAAAAAGATAAGAAAACGACAAAAAAAGATATGCGTTCTTTTGATGCCAGAGAGGCAAGAAATTTTGTTTTGAAAGCACTTTTACTTTCTAAGGGCCGTGGTCATGGACCTCTTTCTGATTTTTCTAGAATACAAAAATTGAACCATATTTCTATATTTCTCTCTGCAGCTGATAGTTTTGGTCATTCTCGTAAAGAAATTATTCCACGCATAAAAGAATGGGCAGGCGTCGATGACGAACGAGCAAACGATCTTTTGGATGACGCGATAGATTTATTTGCTCCACATCTTTCTCCAAAACTGAAGAGATCGCAGACGAAGGCACGGGAATAAGTTGTGCGAACTTATTCCTTTGAGGCTTTTTATGAATATCGGCCATTGTCCTCTCAGCGCTTCAAGACGCACAAAAGTCCTCAGGAGACAGCATGAACAAAGATGAGAAAGGCCGCCGCTTCTACCGCCGGGAAGATATCTGGCGTGAGACGGGATTGAGCCGTGCGACTGTGGACCGGCTTTTGGCTGCAGGAACGCTCAAGAAGGTAAAGGTGGGGAGTAACACACTGATCCCGGCAGAAAGCTATGAGCAGTGGATTGCGTCTCTGAATCAGAATGCTTCCTGAAAACAGAAACGCCGCCTGCGATTAGACAGGACGGCGATCTGAAAATCAGTATCACGAGGCATCCAACACCCTTCTGATAACGAATTTCAGGTCGGTCTGTCCATAGAAAAATCGTAGTGCGTGCCATGGAGTACGCAAAATGAACCCTGAAAAACGGGAACGGTCGAACTTTGCCGAAATTCTGGCAAAGGTGCCTTTGCAAAGGGGAGGCATCGCATGACTGACCCTCTATTTACTGGCCAGTTGAATGGTCGTGCCATCCGCTTCTTCCGCGCACCCAACGGTGTGGTTGCTCTGCCATGGCATTCCTGCGCCGATCTGGTGTCGGCTGCTGCGTTGCCAGAGGACGGGCAGGAGCTCTTTCTCAATATGACCGCAACCGGTCCATGGCAGGATGATGTCCGTAATATCGAGACGGCCGCAGGACGTGTTCTGATCGCTCCGCACTTTGTCGCGCAGGGCGCTATTGGAGCGTTCAGGCAATTCGGCTTCGTACGCGACGACTTTGAGGACGCCTACTGCATGGCGCTTCAGGGTGCATGTGATG
>NZ_JAAABN010000008.1 GCF_011516765.1 Acetobacter sicerae
CCCGCCGCCAGAAGCAGAATATCGTCAATATTCCAGATCGGGCTCCTGTGGGATGACTGAATTCTACAAAATGACCCGAAATTGCCTCAAGTGTGAGAAATCCGCGTCGATGGAGAAGGTCGCAGTATCTTGGTTTGTGAAATTGTCACAAAGTCTTTTTCCTCTTTTGTTGGTGTAGCGAATATGCCGGGATGATGAGTAGATGGCCTTAAAATTCTAAGGCCAAATAATTGAAAGAAAATAGAAGATAAAAACATCCACCTTAAAGGTCTTCTTGAGCGCTGCAGACGTCGGAAAGAACATGGTGGTTACTTGGTTGATTATGCGGCTTGTTGCTTCCCGCAGGTTGTTTCTACGAACCGACAAGCCTTATGTTGGATGAATGTGGCAGGGTTAATGTTTTCACATTTTTCTCATCAGGCGCTCCGACCGTCAGTTGATGTCCTTACTCGTGGATTTTCTGCGAGAGGGTTACGTAATGCCCATGCGGGACCGTTTAATATTGATGTACCGGCAGGCACATGCTTGGTGGTGACTGGCATGTCCGGGACAGGAAAATCTGTCTTGTTGCGCATGATGGCGGATCTTGATCCTCATCAAGGGGATGTGGCTTTGAATGGCCGTTTCTGTTCGGCTATGCCGTCCCACTCATGGCGGAAGCAGGTTTTATATCTTCCAGCAGAATCAGGATGGTGGAGCGATGTCGTACTCGATCATCTGCCAGACAACGATCAAACCTACGTTCTGATGGAACATCTGGGTTTGCGGCGCGGTGTGCTGTACGACCCCATACATCGTCTCTCTACAGGTGAGCGGCAGCGCCTTGCTCTGGTGCGCGGATTGTTGAATGCCCCTCAGGTCATGCTGATGGATGAGCCGTGCTCGGCGTTGGACAGTAGAACTACGCTCTTAGTTGAAGCCGTCATGCGTGCCAGAATGGAAGAGGGAGCCACAATTATTCTTGTCTCGCATGATCTCGCGCAGGCATCGCGGATGGCGGATCAGCGTTGCGATATCGTCGACGGCCATTTTAGCGGGGTTGCGTTTTGACGGCTATCTTAATGACTCCGGGTGACATGTTACTGGCAGGAGGAATGATTTTCGGCAGTATAATACTATCGCTCGTGTTCTCGTTGGGTATCCAGAAGGCGCTGTTTATAGCGGCTTTGCGGATGGTAGTACAATTGGTTCTGGCCGGCAGTGTGTTGTTGTTGATCTTTGGTCGCTCCTCTGTGTGGCTGACGATAGCGATGCTTGTTTTCATGTTTGCAGCCGCTTCATATGAGGTTGGTACGCGGCAGCTGGTGCGCCTGACGCCAGACTGGCACTTTGGCATAGGAGGTGGCAGTACCATTATCGGCACAGTGATTGTCGTCTTGCTTGGTCTGTTAACGGCGTTACAGCCGCATCCATGGTATCAGGCACGCACAGCAATTCCGATGACAGGGCTGCTGCTGGGCAATGTCATGAATGCTGTTAGCCTGACAATGAATACACTGCTTTCGACGATATCGCGCGAACGTTCGGCCATAGAGGCACGACTGACACTGGGTGCGACCAGGACGGAGGCAATGAATGTTTCCATTCGGCAGGCAATTCGTGCCGCGTTAATTCCAACGCTCAATCAGATGGCTGCTGCAGGTATCATTACATTGCCGGGTATCATGACAGGACAGATTCTTGCGGGAATGAACCCGATGGAAGCTTCGAAGTATCAGATTGTTCTGATGAGCCTGATTGTCAGCGGTAATATGATCGGTGCTACATTAGCTGCCGTTTTAACGGCCGTAAGGCTGAGTGATAGTCGGGGACGATTACGCTTAGATCGTCTTTTCAGGAAGTAAAGCATTCTGAGTTTTATGAAGGTAGGAGTGCCCGTGACATAAAAGATGGTAATTACTAATAAACCGAAACATTCTCTACCCAAATTTCGTGAACGTGCGGTTTGTATGATCCAAAAAAATAGAAATCATCAGCTACTTTACTCTGCAATGCTGTTGATCGCGTCTAAGTTAGATATAGGCCCTGACATGTTGTCAGAATGGGTTCGTCTGAATGAACGGGCCAACGCATTTGTAACGGGCTATCGGCTTGATCGGAAGAAAAGTATGCAAATGGAGCACTAAACCCTTTTCTGCGGCAGCGTCCTCATAACGGGTGCGGACCAACATCTTCTGGTGAGAGGATATCACGAGGTACGCGGCGGAAAATCACGAGAGCACGATGCCGCACAGGCGCAGGATAATGTGGTAAGCGCTTTACACAGTTAGGGCAGCGATCTGGACATGGTCGAGAGCCTGATAGCGGATAAGGAATTGGGGCGCGTTCTGGATATTGGTAGACCGTTTCATAGGAGGCTTCTACGAACCAACGGCATACGCTACCGCTTTGTCATCGACATGGCTTCTCTGACAGAGGGATAACTCACGCACGATATCGCAAGGCTCTCAGTAACACAGAAAATGCCGCCTGGCGTCTGAAAATGGCGCATCTCTTTCCCTTGAAAAAAACGATGACCACATGACGATGCGCGGAGAAAGCGACATGAAAATAATGCCAACCGCAGCAGCGGCTCTGACGATGGGAGCAGGACCGGCTCTCTCAGAAGCGGTCTTCGGTCGCTCCCAAAGCCATGCAGGCTCTTGCTCCGGGGCTCGCCGACTATACGGACAAAGTGCTGTTCGGAGAAGTCTGGCGCGAAAAATCTGTCAGTCCCCTCGATCGTAGCATCGTCACTCTGTCCGTGCTGATCGCCACGGGCAAAGCGGCACAACTGACGTCCCATGTTCAGCTCACGCTTCAGCACGGCGTGACGCCGCGTGACATTTCAGGCCTCGTTACCCAACTCGCACTTTATACCGGCTGGCCGAATACCGTATCAGGGCAGCCCAAGGAGGTCTGGATTTTGCCAGAGTAGATGACAATGCCCTATTACGTGCTTCATCCACCGTGGAATGACTGCATCGCCAATGATACAGTTCGGTATCTTTTTGCCGACTAGCAGGTAGTGGAGAGCGTAACCCGCCATGCTACGGTTGCTTCTTATACAATCATGAAACGGGCGGCATTGCCGCAGCGAGAGAGGAAGCGTTCCGGAAGCAGTTGAATGCTTAATAGTGTCAAAACTCCAACCACGCTGAGAGTCCAGAAAATTCCACGCCATCCAATCAGCTCGATAAGTTGACCGCCAGCCAAGGGGCCGAGCAGGGGGGCGATAACCATGATCCTCATAAGTATGGAGATCATTCGAGCGATCTGGGTGAGGGCGAAGTTGACCTCAATCGCGTAAAGATCAGATTATCTATTTCCTTTGTAATTTCTGCAACGAACCATTCATTGCACGCAAGTAGCGCTGAGTTGATGTTTGTTATTTTCAGCATCCCAGCAGTGCTGCGGAGATTTTCTCGGAAACAAGATTGGTTGAGAGCCTCACGTTCTCCCGCTTTAAGTGAGCGTAACGAGCTGTCGTCTTGATATCGCTATGTCCCAGCATACGACCGATCATCGTCAGGTCAGCTCCCATTTCCAGTGCGTCAGAAGCGAAGGAATGGCGCAGATCATGAATCCTGACGTCGTCCAGACCCGCGGCTTTGCGAATGCGGCGCCAGGGTTTTTGTAGGTCAGTCAAATAGCCACCTTTTTCCCGTCCAGTAATGACATAAGGATTGTCCTCCAGCCGGGTGATGGCTTTGATTACGTTCACGGCCGCTTGTCCGATCAGGACGATTTTAGCCCCTGTTTTACTGTCAGGGAGCCTGAATTCGGATTGGTCGAAGAAAACGTGGCTCCATTGCAGAGTCTGGATTTCACGTAGCCGGCAACCTGTCAGGACGAGCAGACGGATTGCCCAGACGGCCTCAGGCATATCCTCTGCTTCATTGAGCGCGGCGCCGAGGCGCGCATATTCTTCTTGGGTTAGATAGCGCTCCCGCTTCTCTTCCTTATAGCGCTGAACGCCGCGGCACGGATTGAGACCGTCAGTCCGAATGCTCCATAGGTCTGCCAGGCTGAACATTTTGGACAGTACGCCGAGCGTCCGATTGGCCTGATAAGGGATATGTCGCATATCGCCATGGAATTCGGAGACGTCCGCCCGCGATATATCGGCCATCCGCCATGTCCCGAATTTGGGAACGATGAACAGATCCACAGCTCTCTTATACTCGCTCTGGGTCGTTGGTTTGAGGTGGACATCCACATATTCGCCCAGAAAACGGTTGCTGAATTCCCTGACGGTCATCGCCTTGCGTTCTTCTACACGAGCATCCGAGGGATTCTCGCCGCTATGAACCCGTGCAAGAACCTTGATGGCTTCTTCACGCGCTAGATCGGCCGTCCATGGGCTCCCATGTTGTCCGATCGTGTAGCGGCGCATGCGGCCGCCGGCGCGATAATGAATGACGTACACCTTTCGGCCGGATGGCCACACCCGGACTGCGAAGGCCGGAATGCTGTCATCCCAGAGGAAATAATCCTTCTCTGTCGGGTCGGCAGAGGTGACGGTTTTCTTGCTGAGCTTGGCCATGCTTGCCCTCATCGCAGGAAACACATAGGAAACAGATGAATGCGAAACCGGGCGTAGCCGGTACGACAATTGCGTAGCCTGATGGGACGTTTTTTCAAGGAAAATAAAGGGTTCTGCGTGGTAAGGCGTAGTTCTGTCGGCTGGGGCGGGGAGGGGCGTAGGCTTAAATCCCTAACTCATAACCTGAAGGTCATAGGTTCAAATCCTATCCCCGCAACCATAGAATACCGGCACTCCCGTGAGCATCGCTCCGGGAGTGTTTCTTTTTTCAGCCTTTCCAATGGCTTGCCGCTCGATCCAGTTCAGGATCGTCCCCAGTTCCCCATACAGCATCGCGTCGATCTCGCCCCGGTTCGGACCGGGTGTCAGCACAACCTTTTCTATCAGTGCCCGCAGCAGCGTTGACCACTTGGTGAAGATCTAAATATTCCGAGCGATGCATCCATGCGAATATAATTGTAAAGTGCCGAACCCAATATATAAGGTGCATTTGATGGATATCATTGTTGTTCATCAATGGAGACAATACGGAATTATCCTAGGCTCTGCGAAAAGGTTATATTTAAATTGTGAAAATCCTTTATTTAATTACGAGTCTTGAGAATGGCGGCACTCAGTTCGTTATCCCCCAGATTGTTGAAGTGTTTCAGAAATATGGACACACCGTTGATATCGTAAGCTGTGAGCCACGCGATATGCTGGGAGCCGGCCGTCTGGATGAAGCCGGGCTTCCCTACACAGTCATGGCAAATCGAAAACGCAGTAAAATAAGAAATATAATCAGCCTTGTTAAAATAATTCGCAGGTCAAAGCCGGATGTTATCTGGACCTCTCTGAGCGCAGCGACTTTTGTCGGCCAGATAGCAGGAAAGCTGACAGGTGTTCCTGTTGTCAGCTGGAAACATAGTGCGACTGTCCGATCCTATACCAAAGCCATTCAAAATTACTCAGAGCTCTGGATCGCGGACTCTCCTACTGTGGCAGACTTTCTGGAAACCGATGTGGGTGTGCCGAAAAATCACATCATGTCCTGGCCGCTTTATTGCTGCGATACTTCGGTCTCGGTTCCAGATTACTGGAAGGGTGAGGGAATGCTGCGGTTGGGTAGCATCGGCAGGCTGGCGGAGCAGAAAAATTATTTCGTTCTGCTGGAAGGATTGCACCTTTTTCGGGAAAGAAACCCCGGTTTGGCAGACCGTGTGTGCCTTACGATTGTCGGAGAAGGACACCAGAGGGCTGAACTTCAGGGCATGATCAATCGCTACGAGATGCAAAATGAAGTGTCTCTGGTCGGTCTTTTATCGAAACAGGATACGGCGGCCTTTCTTGGTGGCCTGCATGTGTATGTCCAGCCATCATTATTTGAGGGAATGTGTCTTGCGGCTCATGAAGCCATGGCGGCAGGTCTTCCGGTCATCGCCACACCCGTTGGAGAACTTCAGAAAAGTGTGCGTGACCATGAAACAGGGTTTGTCCTGACGGATGTTCTGCCTGAAACGATCTGTTCCAGTCTTGAAAAGATATTTTCTGACCCCTCCATGCTGGAACGCTTGGGAAAACAGGCCATGCATGAGGTAAGAACGCATTATGGTCAGGATACGTTTCAGAAAAATGGTTTGCTCATTCTTGAAAGAATAAGGAAAGAGCTCGTCACCGCTTAAGATCTGTAGGGACACACCATTCCGATTCATTCGATGAACCGATCATTGCTCTGATCTGACAGCTTTCAAGGGGATGGGGCTCAGGGACGTTGGATTTTATTCGAGACGGTTTCCGAGATCGCTTTGAAAATCACGAACTTTGTCAAGAGTGCTGAACTGGCGACACGGGTTCAATCTGTTATTGCAAACGACGCTGGACTGACTGCGCAGAAAAGGATTGATTGGAAATTTCTTAAATCAACAATTTTCTTTGGTCGCTGTAATGACAGCACCCATCGAATAGTGGAGGAAACGTTTCGTCCTCTCTTCATGGAGCGATCGACCTTTTCGCCCGGCTCACGCGCCTTGCAAATTGCCGTCTCCGAAGGTTTCGCACCTCATTTAGAAATGACCGCGTCAGACCGCTTCGTTGCTGGTCATCATCGCACCGGAGCCAAGCCTGCCGGTGCGATGATGGAGCAATGCTTTAATGAGCCCGGCGGAAGCGGATGATGCTGCGGGACATCTTGCCGCCACCCCAGTTCGGCATTTTCCGCCACGGTGTGATGACACTGGCGAACTCACCATCCACCGTCACCGTGCGACGTTGTTCGGTGCCGACCCACTGCGGCGCCCAGGCGGTCTCCACCGTGGTGACCCACTGGTTTCCTTCAATGCGGTAACGACCGATATAGGCCACCAGCGTGTTCAGCAGCGCCAGATGATCATCCACGGTTTCCGCGGGCGTGCGGTTGCTGCCTTCCAGATTGAAAGCCACCCAGTTGTCGGGCGTGAAAATGACACGACCGCGCGGGGTCGCGCCCATCGCATCAATGAATTCACCCGTCTCCTGCAACTCAACCTGGTAGGAAACAAGCTGCCATGTGCCGATCAGGGCCTTCTTGAGGTCCTCGCCAACCAGCTCAGACAAATGTTTGTTTTTTTCATCCGAAACGACGGCGTCTGTCGCAGCAGACTTCAGCTCTGCCGTCTTGGGACTTTTCTCCTGAACGATATTCACGTCATAACTCCTCTGATTTGAGTGGAGTATGCGCTCAAGAAATGGTGATCCGGTAGCGGCCTTAAAAACAAAACGCTTTTTCAGCTGACGCAACAATGGACCAGTGACATGCAGGGCGAAGCCAGCGATCTGAGATTTTTCATCAACCTCGTCGATGCGGGGAGCATCACCGCCGCCGCCCGCGCCGTGGGCACGTCGCCCGCCGTCATCTCCCGAAGGCTCGCGACCCTTGAAGCGCGACTCGGTGTGACGCTCATCATCAGAACCACCCGCGTTTTTCGTCTCAGTGAAGCCGGGCAGGTCTATTATGAGCGGGCTCTGGTCATTGTCGCGGAAATCGACACACTCGAAAACGAGATCGCTTCATCCAGTGGCGAGCCACAGGGCAGCCTGATCGTAGGAGCGCCGATGGAACTGGGGCGTCGGCAGATCGCGCCATTCATCGAGGTGTTCAGCGAACGCTATCCCCAGCTTCAGATCAGCCTCGTGCTGGCCAGTGAAGGCATACACGACCCCGGCGACGGTCTTCTGGATATCAATATCCGCCTTGGTCTGCCCGACACGCCCGGATCAATCGTCACGCTTCTCGCCACCACGCGAAGGGTGCTCTGCGCCTCCCCGAGCTATTTCGAGAATCGACCGGTGCCACAGACCCCGGATGACCTCGTCAGCCATGAATGCCTGTGCATCCGGCGGCAGAAGACAATGACCGTCCTCAACAAATGGGCCGTGGGCAACGAGAACGAGAAGCATGTGGTGACGGTGAACCCGAAGCTCTCCAGCACCAACTGCGAGATCATCCATGACTGGGCGGTGTCCGGACGCGGAATCGCCTATAAACTGCTGAGTGACGTTTATCGGGATATAGCCAGTGGGCGGCTGGTCCGAATCCTGCCTGATTTTTATGGTGAGAAGGTCGATCTTTACGCTGTCATGCTGCCGCGTCAGCAGTCCAACGCCAATGTGCGGGCGTTTCTGGAGCTGTTGCGGGAGTTTTTCCGTGACGCGGGCGGGTTCGGTGATGAACTGGCGACCGACCTGCGACGCTGATCGGGTTTATCGTCCTTTCGATCCCACCGCAGTCGCGTTTCCCGTCATTGCGCTGTATGACGACATCCGCTGGATCAAACGGCGCTGAAGAAAAACGCGCCAAACAAAAAGGGGGAGCCCGCACGCATGTCTGATTGTCTGTTCCAACGTTACCGCGCACATGTACTGGATGTTCTGCGTCGCATCGTGCCGGATATCAGCGAGGATCTTCTCGCCCGTGTGGAACTGACCCCGACACGCGACCCCGCTCATGGTGACATGGCCACGAACGCGGCGCTGATTGCCGCCAAACCGGCCCGCCGCAAACCCGTCGATATTGCGGCTGACATCGCGACATCGCTGCTCGGCGTCGAGGGCATCGCCTCCGCCGAGGCAGCCGGGCCGGGCTTCGTCAACATCACCCTCAACCATTCCGTTCTGCAGGACGTCATCCCCTCCGTGCTGAAAGCCGGCGAGGGCTTTGGTGACTCGCAGATCGGCAAGGGGACGAAGGTCAACGTCGAATACGTCTCCTGCAACCCGACCGGCCCGATCCATGTCGGTCACTGTCGTGGTGCGGTGGTCGGCGATGCGCTGGCCAATCTGCTGGCCAAGGCGGGCTACGACGTCACCAAGGAATTCTACATCAACGACGCGGGCAATCAGGTCGCGGCGCTGGCATGGGCGACCTACTGGCGCTACCTCCAGGCCATCGGCTCGACGATGGATGCCGAGGCGTTCAACGCCATCACACCGAATGGCCTGCAATATCAGGGCGAGTATCTGATCCCCATCGGGCAGGCTCTGGCCGAAGCGCACGGCACTTCCCTCGCCGAGGACGGCGCAAAGCCAGCACCCGCAGAGAAATGGTTCACACTGGTCAAGGATTTCGCCGTCGCCCGCATGATGGACGGCATTCGCGAAGACCTGCTGACCCTCGGCGTGAAGCACGACGTCTTCACCTCCGAGGCGAAGGTGCTGGCGGACGGCGTCACCGACCGTGCCATCAAGGCGCTTGAGGCGAAGGGCCTGCTTTACGAAGGCGTGCTGGAGCCGCCCAAGGGCAAGCTGCCGGATGACTGGGAAGCCCGCCCGCAGACCCTGTTCCGCTCGACGGAATTCGGCGACGACGTGGACCGTCCGCTCCGCAAGTCGGACGGCACCAACACCTATTTCGCCAATGACATCGGCTACCATCTCGATAAGGTCGAGCGTGGCGAGCAGGTGCTGATCGACGTGCTGGGCGCGGATCACGGTGGCTATGTCAGCCGCATGAAGGCAGCCGTAAAGGCTCTGACCGATGGCAAGGTGCCGCTGGAAGTGCCGCTGTGCCAGATTGTGCATATCGTGCGCGACGGCCAGCCGGTCCGCATGTCCAAGCGCGCGGGCACGTTCGTGACGCTGAGCGACCTGCTGGATGAAGTCGGCAAGGACGCCGTGCGCTTCACCATGCTGACCCGCAAGAGCGACGCGCAGATGGAGTTCGATCTGGACGCCGTGGTGGCGCAGACCCGCGACAACCCGGTGTTCTATGTGCAGTATGCCCATGCCCGCTGCCGCTCGGTCCTGCGTGCCGCCGAGGAGATGCTCGGTGCGGATATTGTCACATCGGCTGCACTGGAAACGGTCTCTCTCAAATTGCTCATTGCCGACGCCGAGATTGCGCTGCTGCGTCGGATCGCCAGCTGGCCCCGTACGATCGAAGGGGCCGCAGCCGCCCGCGAGCCGCATCGCATCGCCTTTTATCTGGGTGATCTGGCTGCCGACTTCCATGCGCTGTGGAACCGGGGACGCGATGAGACGACCCTGCGCTTCCTGCAGGAAAATGACCGTGAAGGAACACTGGCCCGTGTGGCGCTGGTAGCGGCGACGGCCATGGCCATCCGCTCCGGTCTGGCTGTCATGGGTGTTGAGCCCGTCGAGGAAATGCGATGACCGAGACCGATTCCCCGCCACCCAACCCACACGAAGACCGTCTCAGCCGTGCCCGCGAGCGCATGGCGACGGATTATGACGACGATCCTGCCCCGCCGCGCCGTAACCGGAGCGCCAGGGCGTTTTCGCTCGCCTCGTTTCTGCCTGCGGACAGGACAACGCGCGCGCTGACCTATGGCGCGGTGGGGCTCGGCGCTCTGCTGCTGGTTGGCGTGGGTGGCTGGTCGTTGATCGGCCACCATCAGAGCGGCATTCCCGTGTTTGGACCGCCTCCCGAACCCATTCGTGAAAAACCTCTCGATCCGGGCGGGATGGAACTCAACGACATGATGCCGCCGCCCATGGAGACAGAACAGCAGGGCGCGACACATCTTGCGCCGTCTCCTGAGCAGCCTGACCCGGCGGCGCTGGCGGCCCGCTATGGCGCTGCTGCGAAAGAGGGCGCCGTGACAGAGAGCGCATCGCCGCAGGACGCAACCGGCAAGGACGCTGCCCCTGCGGACGAAAAGACCGCTGCAGCCGGGGGCGAGCAGGCTCCTGCATCGGAAGAGTCAGGCACGCCTGTCGATCCGGAAAAAGCGGTTCCCGGCAAGGGGCTGCCGAGCGAGGACAGCACGACCGCGTCTTCCTCCGCCGAAAACGAGGCTCCCGCTGCGGAGGTCGGTAACGGAGCGATTGAAGAGGCTGCGCCGGAAGCCAGAAAGCCGGCTGCCCCGACTGCCAGATCCACAAGCACCGAGTCGAAGCCGGTCGCAGAGAAATCTGAAACGGCGAAAGCAACCCGGGCAGCTCCTGCCGTGACCTCCGGGCCTTATGGCGTCCAGCTTGCCGCTCTCAATTCACAGGATGCGGCCCTCAAGGAATGGGACAGGATCAGGAGCGCTTCTCCTGCTCTGTTGGCTGGACGCTCTCCGGTGATCGAGAAGGTGACCCACACCAACGCGATTTTCTACCGTCTGCGCACGAAGGGTTTCGACAGCATTGCGTCCGCCCGGTCGTTCTGTGACAGCCTGCGTGAACATGGGCATGCCTGTAACGTCCTGCGCCCCTGAGTTCATGGTCTCTGACTTCGGCTTCCGTGGCGTATGCGGTCCGGAAAAAGGCGATGGCACGGCAGGAGTGCAGGAAGAAGCGGGAGAGCTTCGGTCACCCCTGCTGCATCTGGAAGGATTCGAGGGGCCGCTCGATCTGCTGCTCGACCTTGCGCGGGCGCAGAAGGTCGATCTGGCCAGGATCTCGATCCTCCAGCTTGTCGAACAGTACCTCGCCGTTGTGGAGTCCGCCCGGTCGATCCGTCTGGAGCTTGCCGCCGACTGGCTGGTCATGGCGGCGTGGCTGGCCTGGCTGAAATCGCGCCTGCTGCTGCCACCGGAAGATGGTCCCGACGAGGAAGCCGAGGATGCGGCGGAACTTCTCGCCGCCCGGCTGGAGGAACTGGCCCGTATCGGAGCGGCCGCCGAATGGATGGCGGCTCGCCCGCAGCTTGGGCGCGATGTCTTTTCCCGGGGCGCAAGCGAAACACTTGTTGAAATCGACCGGTCCGGTCTGGCGCTCGACGTGCCACAGCTGATGCGGGCTTATATGGCCGTCATCCGTCGTTCGGCGCGCCATCGGATTTACACGCCGCGCACCATCCGGTTCTGGTCCGTACAGGATGCGCTGGCCCGGCTGCGCAAGCTGCTGGGCAGCACGCCACCGGGCTGGAATGCGCTGGACGATTTCATGCCGGATCTTCCCGACGGCACCGATGAGGTCGAAGGCGTGCGAATCCGACGTGCGGCGATGGCGGGCACGCTGATCGCCGGTCTGGAACTGGCCAAGAGCGGCATGCTGGAACTGAAACAGGAAGAGGCGTTCGGGCGGATCATGCTCAGGCCGCAGGGGGAAAAGGCATGAATGACACCGTGCAGTCACCGGACGAAGACAGCGTCGCTCCGGCTGGATTGTCCCCGGAGAGCCATCCTCTGGCCGAACAGCAGATCTCTGCGCAGGTCGATGTTCTGATGGAAAACCCTGCTTCCGAAGCTGTCGGGTCTGTGGACGAAAAGGCTGCTGTGATCGCAGCGCTCGTTCAGAGCGAAAGGCAGTCCCCAGCCCAGACAACGCCTTCTGACGAAGCGGTCCGGCTTGTGGAGGCGATGATTTTCGCCAGCACTGACCCCGTGAGCGCCCGGGCCGTTCTGGGACTGCTCGAAGGGCAGGGGCTGATCCCCGATGCTGTGGATGATATCGGAGCCTATGTTCGCGCCGTGCTGACGTCCCTTGTGTCCCGTTATGAAGGGCGCGGCGTTGTGCCGGTGGAAGTGGCTGGCGGCTGGCAGTTCCGCACCGCCGCCGATCTTGCGCCCCGCCTGACACGGGTCATGCCCAAGCCGCGCAGGCTTCAGCGGGCGACGATGGAGACGCTGGCGATCATTGCCTATCACCAGCCCTGCACCCGCGCCGAGATTGAGGAAATTCGCGGGGTCAGCGTCAATCAGAACACGCTTGATACGCTGATCGAGGAATCACTGATCGCACCGCGTGGCCGCAAGGAAGTGCCGGGACGCCCGGTGTTGTGGGGCACAACGCCCGACTTTCTGCGCCATTTCGGGCTGAAAAGCCTCAATGACCTGCCGCGCCGGGAGGAACTGATGGGCGACATGCCGACCTCGCCAAGACGGCCTGCGGAAAATACAGCCGATCTGCTGGCGCCTCGTCCCACACCGGTTGAAGAGGCGGAGGGCGTCATTGTGGAGGAAGAGGCGTCTCCTGCCGAAGCTCATGCCGGTCTGGCGGAAGACTGATCTGTCAGCGTCGGCGGCCTGGTGCGGCCTTGGCGGCGATTGCGGCCAAGTGACGACGGCACAGCAGTATGTCCATGGAGCCGGTCTGTTTGCAGGCGAACTCGAACGCCTGTGTCCGTCTGGCCAAATCCAGCAGGGCCGGGAGCGACCAGACGTCCAGCGCCCGTTCGAATGACTGCTGCTTCTTGAAAAAGACGGGAGGACGGAGCGCCTTCATGGCGTCCGCCCGGCTCTGCCCGCGTTCGAGCTCCGCCTTCACGCGGCGCAGGCGTCCAATGTGGCTGAGCAGAACACGGGCGACGGCCACAGGATTCGCGCCTTCGGACAACGCCCGTTCCAGCGCAAGGTCCGCACCGGCCCTGTCGCCTTCCATGGCGAGAAAGACGGCGTCATCGACGGAAGCCGAGCCGGAATCACCAATGCAGAGCATCAGATCGTCGAGATGCAGTTCGCCGTTTTCGCCAGCGTAGAGCGCCAGTTTTTCCACTTCATTGCGGACCCCGGCCCGGTCCGCGCCAAGGCGGCCAGCCAGCCAACCCAGCGCCTCGCTGCTGATCCGGACATGTCGCTCTTCCAGCATCCGGCGCACGGACCCTTCGAGCGCCCGGCCTTCTTCCGGGTAGCAGCCGATGGAGGCGGAATCCTGTCGGGTTTCCGCCAGCTTGCGGAGTTTGCCTCGTGCCGGAAGAGCGCCGGCTTCCAGAATGATCAGGCTGTTCGCCGGACTGTCGAGAACCGATGTGACGGCGGTCGCCAGTCCATCGGTCGCTTCACGCACCCAGACAACCCGGCGACCGCCATCAAGAGATAGCGCCGTCGCTTCTTCCTCAAAACGGGGATGATCGTCGCGGGCGAGCAGGGAGACCCGGAACGGGTCGTCGAGCGAGCCTGCGGAACGGCGTGTCAGAGCGGCCGCATGTTCCCGGATCAGGCCACTATCATCACCATGCAGGAGCACGAAGCGCCAGTTGTCCGGTGCGCCCAGCACTTTCCCGACCGAGCGGGAATCAATCTTCACCACGGAACGAAAAGCGATGGAGGGACAGCCTCCACGCTCATTCGGTCAGTGATCATCGGATCAATTGGTCGGATCGTCATTGTTTGGATCAAGACGTCCGGTGGCCATGGCTGGCACGCCGTCCGGACCCGCCCGGTCAACAGGCTGTTCCGTGTCCGAACGCGGCATCAGGTCGGTGTTGGGATAGAAGACCGCGGCTGGCTTGTTGTTGGCTGCGCCTGCAACCTGAGTCTCGAACCAGATCGCCACCTGTTGCGTGACGCTTTCCGCCAGTGTCTTCGCGATACGGGCCTGAAGCGTCTCCATGTTCAGATTCTGCGCGAAATACTGTTCGAACGTGTTGTTTATGCCGTCCATGGTTGTGGTTTCACCCTGTGCAAGAAGGCGGGGTGACTGTTCCACCGTGTAGAGAGACCAGTGCGCCCGTCCGACAGCACGCATGCGTCCGGATGTATTGTCTTCATGCACGTCGATGGATTCGAGTTCCATACTTGGATTGACCTGCAGCGTATAGCCATCGGGATCTTCCGGTCCCGCTCCAGCGAATTCCTGCTGCAACGCCAGACGGGTCATCTGCCCGAACCGGTCGGGGATGCTGGCGATATAGACCCGCTTCATCTTCTCGCTGACGCCGGGATGCTGCTTCGTGTCTTCGTAAAGCGCGTGAAAACCGCAGCCACTCAGAAGGAGCGGGAGGGCAAGCATGACCGGAACCGTCTGCCTGCGCAGCCAGCGGGAGAGAAAGCTGCGGTCGGTCATCATCCTGCCTTCGCCACCACGAAATTGACGATGCGGTTCGGCACATGGATGCGCTTGACGATTTTCTGGCCTTCCAGCAGCCGCGCCACGTTCGGCTCGGCTTCGGCGCGGGCGATCACGGCGTCCGCCGCCTCGTCCGGCTCGGCCTCGATCGTGCCGCGCAGCTTGCCCATGATCTGCACCGCCAGCTTGACGCGGGTGACGGCCAGCAGCGTGGGATCGGCTTGTGGCCATGCCTGCTGAGCCACCAGCCCCTTGCCGGGCTCCAGCGTGGAGAACAGTTCTTCCGCCAGATGCGGCATCATCGGCGCGGTCAGCAGGCAGAGCGTGCGGGCGGCCTCACGCCGGGCGAAGGCCATGCCGTCTTCACCGGCTTTCTTCTCGGCGTCGGCCAGAGCGGATGTCAGTTCGTGCAGACGTGCGACGGCGACGTTCACGGTAAACGCTTCCAGCGCTTCCGTGACAGCAGCGATGGTGCGATGCGTCGTGCGACGGAGCGTATCGACCGCTTCCGGCATATCGCCGGTGGAAGGTGCGGCATCGACCGGGCAGCTTGCGGCCACCTGTTTCACGATACGGAACAGACGCTGCACGAAACGACCGGACCCGGCCACGCCGGCTTCCGTCCACTCCATGTCGCGTTCCGGCGGGCTGTCGGACAGCACGAACCAGCGCGCCGTGTCCGCGCCGAAACGGTCGATGATGGCGACCGGCGCGACCGTGTTGCGCTTGGATTTCGACATCTTCTCGACGCGACCGATGGTGACCGGCTCGCCCGTTTCGTGGTGCGTCGCACCCGTGCCGCTGCGCACGACCTCTTCCGGATAGAGCCACGCGCCGTTCACGTCCTTGTAGCTCTCGTGATTCACCATGCCCTGTGTGAACAGGCCGGAGAACGGCTCGGAGACGTCGAGATAGCCGGTGGCCTTCATCGCCTTGGTGAAGAAGCGGGCATAGAGCAGATGCAGGATCGCATGCTCGATGCCGCCGATATACTGGTCCACGGCCAGCCAGCCATCAGCCGCCGCCTTGTTGGTCGGTGTGGCGGCGTGTGGTGCTGTGAAGCGGGCGAAATACCACGAACTGTCCACGAACGTGTCGAACGTGTCGGTCTCACGTGTCGCGGGCTTGCCGCACTTCGGACAGTCCACATGCTTCCATGCCGGATGGTGGTCGAGCGGATTGCCGGGACGATCGAACGTCACATCTTCCGGCAGTTCGACCGGAAGCTGCTCGTCCGGCACGGGGACCGCGCCACAGCTTTCGCAGTGGATGATGGGAATCGGGCAGCCCCAGTAACGCTGACGGGACACGCCCCAGTCGCGCAGACGCCAGTTCACCACGCCGGTGCCGACGCCGAGTCCTTCCAGACGTTGGATGGCTTCTTTGCGGGTTTCGTCGGTGGTCCGGCCATCGAGGAAACCCGAATTGATCATGGTGCCGTCACCGGTCCACGCCTTGTCGGTGATGGTGAAGCTGTCCTGTGTCTCGCCAGCAGGCAGGACGACGGGGACGACCGGCAGATTGTATTTATGCGCGAAGTCGAGGTCACGCTGGTCGCCGGACGGGCAGCCGAACAGGGCGCCGGTGCCGTAGTCCATCAGCACGAAATTGGCGATCCATACGGGGAAGGAGGCGTCCGGCAGGAAAGGATGGCTGACCTTCAGGCCGGTATCGAAGCCGCGCTTCTCGGCGGTCTCGACCGCTTCCACCGACGTACCCATGCGACGACATTCAGCGATGAACTCGGCCGCTTCCGGATTGGTCTCGGCGACCTTGGCCGCCAGCGGGTGATCCGCCGCGATGGCGAGGAACGACATGCCGAACAGCGTGTCCGGGCGGGTGGTGAACACCTCGACCGCGTTCAGGTCTTCATTGAAACCGGCAGGCGGATGTGCCAGCGGGAAGCGCAGGCGCGCGCCATCGGAGCGTCCGATCCAGCGCTCCTGCATGGTGCGGACGCGCTCCGGCCAGCGATCCAGCGTCTTGAGGCTGTCCAGCAGGTCCGGCGCGAACTGCGTGATTTTCAGGAACCACTGCGAGAGTTTCTTCTTCTCGATGGGCGCGCCGGAGCGCCAGCCTTTGCCGTCCACGACCTGCTCGTTGGCCAGAACCGTGTTGTCGATCGGGTCCCAGTTGACCCAAGACTCACGACGGTCAACGAGACCGGCTTTCAGGAAGTCGAGGAAAATCTTCTGCTGCTTGCCGTAATAATCCGGCAGACAGGTGGCGATTTCGCGATCCCAGTTCAGGGAGAAACCGAGGCGCTTCAGCGTCTCGCGCATCGCGGCGATGTTGGCGAGCGTCCATTCTTTCGGGTGCACGCCACGCTCGCGGGCGGCGTTCTCGGCGGGCAGGCCGAAAGCGTCCCAGCCCATGGGATGCAGCACGGAAAAGCCGCGCGCGCGCTTATAGCGGGCGACGACATCGCCCAGCGCGTAGTTGCGGACATGTCCCATGTGAAGCTGTCCCGACGGGTAGGGGAACATCTCCAGTACGTAGTATTTCGGCTTGTCGGCAGGCGGCACGTCGGGAACGGTGAACACACCTTCCTTGTCCCATTCCTGTTGCCAACGGGTCTCCACCGAGCGGAAATCGTAGCTTGCGGGGGTATCGTCGGCAGTCATGATGGCATCGGTCCAGAATGGCGGAAAGAACAGGATGCGGGCTGCCCCGCTGGGGCGTTCCACAGGAAAAAGCCGGGCTCAGGTGAGCCCGACCGGAGCGGACGGCTGTCCGGGATCAGTTGTCGTTATTGCCGTTATCGGCGCGAAGCTGACGCGCACGGGCGAGAATCTTGGAAGTGATGTCGGATGAGGTGTTCGCGGCCGGCGGCACGTCGGTCCACTCGCCGCCTTCATAGACCTGCCGGAACACGCTCACCCGCAGGGCGTCAGAGCGGAGACGCTTGTCCAGCACATAGGCTGTGATCTTGAAGCGCTCGCCGTGAGCCGCCGGAGGGGTGTACCAGTCGGTCAGGATGAAGCCGCCGACCGCGTCCGCCGTGGAGATCGGCATGAAGGACAGTGTGTCCAGTGCGCCGCGCCAGAGATAGGCGTTCACGCCGCCGCTGAGCTGGTCGTCGCCGCCTGTGGCGCTGCGGTCTTCCTTGAGAAGCTGGTTCCGGGGAGCGGTCAGGTCACTGGCCTTGTCGCCGCCTGAGCAGGCGGTCAGCCCGAGCAGCACGGCCATTGCAGGCGTCAGAAGAGCGAGGCGGGTGGGTAGCGACAAAGACTGACTAACATGCGTGGTGGCCATTTGGTGTTGCAACTCCTGAAGCAAGACCCGCCAGCCGCCCCCACCCGGTGCAAGACCTTCTGGTATTCAGGGCACGGAAGAACTGGGTACGACTGAGGAGCTTTCATATCCCGTTGAAGAGGTTCCGCCAAGCGCTGGCTTCTTCCGGCCAGCGAAGGCCAGCGGTGTGGCCGGAATTCCGGCACGTTCCAGCAGTGTGAGAAACGCTGCAAGCTGGGTCGGCGGAAGGTAGGCGTAGTGAGTGCGCACGGCCTCCAGAGAGAAGTCCGGCATCAGCCGGAGGAGCTGGGCGCGGGCTTCTGTCTGTTCAGCCACAACGGACTCATCATCCGCTTTCTCAAGTGCAGCAAGACCGGCCAGATGAAGCGTCAGCATGGAGATACGGGTCGGCGACATGCTGAATGCGATGCGTGACCGTTCCACGGCTTCCCGTGCGTTGCCGCCCAGCAGGAAGATGAGCACCACATCCGTATCAAACAGATCGACGAACGGATGGGTGGGATGACTTCTACGGAAGGTCTTCAGACAGGCGGCGGCTTCCAGAGGCCTGTCCTGCATCAGCAGGGCATAGGCTTCAATTGCGATGGTGATACCCAGTGACGGAGCAAAGGGTTTCGTTTCTTCGATCAGACGCAGTCCGGCTTCGCGTTCCGATGGCCTGTCCAGCAGCAGTCTGGCCAGTATCAGTCGCCCGGTGATCGTTTCCGGAATGACACGGATCAGTCCGCGCGCCGCCTCGATCGCTGCGGCGCGTTCACGCTCAATCCTTTCCGGAGCCCATTGCTCATAGGAACGGACAAGTCCGAAAAGGGCCGCGGTCATCAGTAAAAAAGGATGTTGGGGATCACGCCTGAGCGCACTCTGAAGCAGCTTCTCGGCGGGAAGAAAGCTGGCGGGTTCCTTCCGGTTGATGAACGCGAATGCCCTCAGTCCGGCTTCCAGAGGTGTCAGTTCGTCAGCGTGGCGGCTGGCGGAATTCCGTGCTTCCGCCAGAGCGATTCGCCAGCCGATTTCTGAGGTCAGCAGGGCGGCTACGGTGTCACAGTTTCCAGGGATGATCGGAAAACGCTCGGCCCAGACAATCATGCCGTCCCGCCGCTGATCGGTCACACGGACGATCAGTCTGACCTGCTGGCTCAGCGTTCCTTCCGTGGCGCCGGGCAGAAGGCTGGTCTGTATTTTAGTCTGCACCAGATAATCGCCGGATGCTCTTGTTTCGACCTTCGAAGACTCACGCATGGGCGGCGTGTGAAAAGGTGGGAAGACTGACAGAAAACCCTGATTGGCGAGACCGACGGCTGTCTCATCCAGGATATTTTCAAGATCTGGCGTGATGGCAGTCAGAAGCTCGGGCTGGAGAGGGGAGAATCCGATGCTGGCGATTGTCTGGTTGCCTGTGCCCCAGCCTTCCGCGGTGTGCGCGGCGCCATTCGTAGCGCCGTGACTGGGTCTCTCTGAGGAGAAAGTGGCTTCACAGGAAGCGACTCTTCCTGACAGCATGTCGGAATGGGAGCTGGATCGGCCTGCGCCCTGAGAAGCACGCAGCTCGTCGATCAGTAATCTGGTCGCGGCGGACGGCTCATTCGCGAGAGAGTCGCGGAAGGTTGCAAGGCATTGTTCCGCCGCCAGAAGTGCTGCGCTGGTGTCCGCTGTCCTGACCAGCTCGCGCATCAGGGTTTTCCAGGCATTTTCATTCAGCCGGTCAAGACGGAGCAGTCTGTTTGCGGCGGCGATCCGTTGTTCCGGATCGGGAAGGGATGACTCGGCCTGTTCCAGAACCGTTGTCATGTGGTGGCGCAGGCGATTGCGTTGCTGTGCCAGCCATTCATCGAGCGCCGGGTCGACGGCCTCGAGATCGGTCAGAAGAGTGGCGTCGGTTTCGGGAAGCTTCAGGATGCCGGAAGGGGAAGCGTTGAGATAGCGTTCTGCATCAACGGTGGTGAGAACGGGTTTCAGCGTCAGGGCGTGGCGCTGGATATCCAGAATGTCCGTGCCAAGAGGGCTGAGCGCCTCTGACAGTCTGTGGATTTCCTGTCGGAGCGAAGCGCGCGCCTGTTCATCGGAACGTCGACTCCAGAGCAGATGCGCCAGAGTTTTCCGTGTGACGGGACGACGGTCAGACAAAGCGAGAATGGCGAGCAGTCCGCGGGTCTTGGCGCCTGTCGGCGTCAGGGCTGTTCCGTCAAGCATCTGAACGGCCATGGATCCAAGCAGATCAAGATGCAGAATGGCCGCCTGAGATTTCCTCAGGCCGGGTTTAATCGTGCCGAACAGACCCATGTGTCCCTGTTTCCTCCTGTGTCGCCGACCCTCTTTTCCGGCTCGGACACGCGCCTCCGATAATGGGTAAGTGTGCAGCGAAACAGTTTCGCGGAAATGAACGAAGCACGTAGGACGGTGTTTTGAATGTTGCTCGGGAAACGATCATTAGGCTGTAAAAGAGGCTTTATTTTGATTGCGATCATTTCAGCGAAAAAAGTGGCAGTGTCTGCAGATGATAGGTGCTGTGTGGTTCTCCCGCTTTCCATAACGAAAAATCTTCTCGTGGATGCGTCCGGAAAATAAAGAATCATGTCGGACAAAGAAGGTAAGTTTCGAAGTGTCTCTTTCTTGAGAGTATTGGCCAATAAAAAAAGGGAGGCAATGCCTCCCTTTTTCACCCCTGCTCTTTCAGCAGAGGCATAGCTGTCGGAAATTTCAGATCCGATCAGGCGACCTGAATGGCGGCCTGCTCTGCATCACCGATGCGATAGGGGCCGGCGACCAGAACTTCGACTTCCACCATGCGGGCAAAGAGACCTTCGCCAGCGGAACCAAGCGACAGAAGGGCATTGCCGGAAGTCCAGCGGCCCACGCCACCTTCATAAGCCTGCCAGCCGCTGATGTCGGCGTCGCTGAGATGGTCGGTCAGAACGGCGCGATCGCGCCCGTTGGTGACAGTGACTTCACCCACGACAACGCCGAGGTCACGACGGTCATCGCAGAACGGACCAACCATCTCGGACGGACGCGCCGTGCGTGAGACGATGCGGACGTCGGCGACCGTCGAGGGCACCATGAAGCTGTAGGTGTTGCCCGTGTGACGGACAGCGCGGATTTCACGACCATCTTCAGCCACAAGGCGGATGTCCGGATCGTTCGTTGTTTCTGCGGCGCCGCCTGCAACGGACAGACCAAGCGTCTCGGCGCGTGCTGCAACGGTCTTCCAGATCGGCTCGACTGTCGCCTGATCCGTCACCAGCGGAGCGCCTGCATCGTTCTCCCAGCTCTTGCCGCCTGTGATGACAAAACCGCCGGCGAAGTGAGGACGCAGCGCACGGACCGTGGAGTTTTCGAACGTGCCGCGGTTGCCTGTGTCGAGATAGCTTTCGGTTTCCAGACCTTCGGAAACGATCACGCCATGCTGCTCAAGTTCGACATGATAGAAATCAAAGGCTGTGATGGAACGGTCGATCAGGATCGAAGCGCCGTTGACCAGCATACGGACCGGAACAAACTTGCCGTCGATGTGGATGCAATGCTCGGAGGTGACGAGCAGATCGCGGTGCGGAGCGCCTGCACCGAATGCGTCCTTGCGGATGCGGACCGGATACGCATCGACATCGAAACCGAGCGCGGCGACATCAGCATGCGAACGGCCGAGCCATGCGAGCGGACGGAAAACGGTCTGGCCATTCTCGATGACGGCAATTTCGTCACCTTCAACCAGCGTCTCGACCAGCTTCTCTCCGTCGCGTGTCAGGATATGAGTTCCTGGCAGGAAGCAGCCATCAATGCAGTTTCCTCCGTTCTGCGGATAGAAATACTGGGTTGATGTCGGGCAGGAGGCGGTGCCGCCAACACCCGTAACGGACACGCCATAATAGCCTGAGCCGTTGTTGGCGTGTGGGTTGGAGGCGCTGGCGTTTACTGGGATGGAGGTGCTGTGTTTCAGAATCAGCGTGGAACTGTCAGTGTAGCTGCCAGCGATACCGATAGACGAGCCAAATCCGCCGGGAATGTTATTTGTGCACATTGACGCGCCCGAACCGAAGTTGGTGATCGTCGCGTTCTGAAGCGCAGGATAGGTATAATACTGGTTGCCACCAGCGGAGATGTCCTCGCCCACAAGGTTGGCTTCGTAGGACCATTTGCCGGTGTCGTTGTTCAGCACCAGAGACGAACCCTGGCCGCTCATGTCGATCTTGCCGGCGACGCTGGTGCCCTTGCCGTCTGAGTCGATGGTCAGATGAGCGCCGTTGACATCAATGCCGCCTGTGGAACCGGAAGCGTTGGAGTCATTAATGACGGCTGTACCAATCGTCGCGCCGCCTTCAAGAACGTAATACTTGCCGGTTTCAAGAGTAATCGTACCGGAATTGGAGGCGAGTACATAAGGATCGCTCTCGGTGCCGGTGCCAGCGGTGTAGGCAGCATACTGCGTTGATGTCGCTTGTGTAACCATGATGTCTGATCACTCCTGATCGTGTGTCCGGCAGTTACCGGCTGTTTGTTTTTGATTAACGACACGGTGCAAAATCTGTCAACAAAATAAAACGTAAATGTTTGTAAAACACAAACATTAATCTGACAATTTATTGCTGCCTGTATAATGCAGGCGATTCGTGTTCAAAAAATTTTCGTTAATGCACTGACATCATAAGGGTTTATTTTGTTTGTTGCGATTGTACATCAGAGTGCTTTAACGGTTTTGTTGATGATTTATTCGCTGGAAGAAGTGTTGAAAAAACATTAACAGAAAGCCAGCGTGATGGGCGGCCCTGGCCTTACATCGCTATAAAACCGGCCAGAAAGGTCAGGCGCAGCCCGATCGGGGTCGGTTCCATCATTACGGAGATCGAATGAAAATGCGTGAACTTACATCTGTAGAAATGACGGAAGTCTCCGGTGGCTGCTGCTATAATCCCTGTGGTTATCATCCGGTTGCCCCGAGCTGTGGCCCGAGCGCTTCCGTTATCGCTGCTTATGCCGGCTATCTGGCAGGTCAGTACAATGTTCAGGCCGATATCTTTAACGGCGCCAGCTGCTCGACCATTCAGTCAGCTATCTGCAACATGTTCGCTGATGTGCAGACCGGTTACACGATGGGTCAGAGCATGACCGTGAAGCAGGCTACAACTCTGCTCAACAATGTGGAATCCTCGATTCGTGGCGCTGTCACAACGAATTGCTGGGGCTGCGTCACCAGCATGAACCTGATTGATTTCCCGCCGTCAGCCAGCAACGGCGGTCTTGGCTGAGATCAGATCCGGATGGGGGCGTCGCAAGACTGCCCCCATTGATTTCTACGCTTTGATCTGTTGCTGTTTTTGTACATGTTTTCTTTTTATTCGTTTTTCTTTATTGTTTTGATGGCAGGCTGTAAGACCGTCCCGTCTGCACCTTAAGGTCTTCACTCTGTATGTCTTCTCTCTATCGTCAGGAAGCGCTTGACGCCCGTCGACAGGCGTGGCTGGGGCAGGTGCAGGCGACACAGTCGCTCTCCATACGCGTTATTTCCTGGGTTACACTGGCGCTGGTTTTTCTGGCCGTTCTGTACGTATGTTTCGGCATCTATACGCGCCGTGTGCATGCGACAGGTTACATGCTTCCCCCCACAGGACTGATCACCATTGACGCCAGCGCTGCAGGCATCATCAGCGCCCGGCTGGCGGAAGAAGGGCAGCATGTCCACAAGGGACAGAAGCTTTTTACCATTGATCTGGAAGCCCGCTCCTCGACCGGACCGACGCAGGAGCAGGTGCTGGGACAGTTGCGCAGACAGCGCGAACTGCTGGAACAGCAGAAGGAAATCCGTATTGCGGATGCGCCTGTGGAAAAGCAGGCGCTGATCAATCAGATTCGCAATCTTCAGCAGCAGCACAACCTGACGGGCATGCAGCTCTCCAACGACGCCAAGGTGCTGCCGGTGGTGGAAGCGGCCGTGAACCGCATGAAAAATGCGCAGAGCGCTCACCTTGTCACGGAAACGCAGTTTCAGAGCCAGCTCTATACTTACGCCCAGCTGCTCAGCAGTCATGCCCAGTTCATGCAGACCTACACGGACACTGAAGGCAAGATTTCAGACAATACGTCAAAGCTGATGCGCTATGACCGCCAGACTGCGCACGACATCAATGATCTGGACCGACAGATTTCCGATATCGACAAGCAGATCGATGAGAGTGAAAGCCATCGCACCATCATCATCGAAGCGCCTGATGATGGCATTCTTTCCGCCGTGCGCGGCAATCTTGGTCAGCAGGTCTCTGCCGGAACGCCTCTTGTCACGCTCCTGCCGACCGGACGGTCTCTGGATGCGGAACTGTATGTCAGCAGCGCTTCCATAGGCTTTTTGCGTGAAGGCGAGCCTGTGCTCATGCACTATGCGGCCTTTCCCTATCAGCGTTTCGGTCTGGCGCGTGGACGTGTTGTGGAAATAACCAGAGCGCCTATTACGGAATCCCAACCGGGACAGGGGCAGCAGTCCGCGTCCGGCAGCAAGGACAAGAAAGACAGCGGCAATGGGTCCGGTGGCAGCGATCTCTATCGTATCCGGGTGAAGCCGGATCTGCCTTACATCGTGGCTTATGGCGATAAAAAACCGTTGGAAGCCGGAATGGAAGTTGAAGCAGATATCGCCATCGATTCACGCAGGCTCTATCAGTGGATATTCGATCCGGTGATCAGCATGCGTCACAGTATTGACGCCATCAGTGGGGGGCTCGTCGACAAATGAGCGATGCCTTCAACTCTCTCCAGTTCGGTTTCGGCAAGAAAACACCCGTCATACTTCAGGTCGAGGCTGCTGAGTGCGGCATCGCCTGCCTTGCCATGATCATGGCCCATTATGGCCATCAGATCGATCTGGCGACCCTGCGCCGACGCTACTCGGTTTCCATTCAGGGTGTGACACTCAGAAGTCTCGTCCAGATTGCCGATCATATGGGGTTCTCGACCCGTGCGGTCAGGCTCGATCTCGACGATCTCGTCAATCTCAAGAAGCCCTGTATCCTGCACTGGGGCATGAATCACTTCGTGGTGCTCACGGAGGTCAAGGGTGACAGGATCACCATCAATGACCCCGCAGTCGGCAACCGCACCATCGGGATGGATGAGGTTTCCCGCGAGTTCACAGGCGTTGCGCTGGAAGCGACGCCCAATGAATCCTTCGAGAAGAAGGATGAGCGCGAAACCATCCGTCTGGGTGATCTGTTCCGTCACGTCGCGGGACTGCGCGGCGCGCTCATGGGGCTGTTCTTCCTGTCTCTCGGTCTGGAAGTCATCGCGCTGATCTCGCCGATGGTGTCTCAGGTTGTGATCGATGAAGTCATTGTTACCGCCGATCATGATCTTCTGAAAACCATCACCTTTGGGCTGGCGCTTCTGCTTCTGTTGCAGATGTTCATCGGCTCCGTCCGTACCTGGGCCGTGACCCTGTTCAGCACCCGCGTTGGTCTGGAGTGGAACACCAGCCTGTTCGATCATCTGACCCGCCTGCCGCTTGATTATTTCAGCAAGCGGCATGTCGGCGACGTGCTGTCGCGCTTCGGATCGCTGGGCACCATCCAGCAGACCATGACCACCGACATGGTGCAGACCGTCATGGACGGCATCATGGGTGTCGGCATGGGGGTCATGCTGTTTATCTATGGTGGCTGGCTGGGGCTGGTCGCCTGTATCGCTCTGGCGCTCGATATCCTGCTGCGTCTGGTGACGTATGGGACGTACCGCGAAGCTTCCGAAGAACAGATTGTCGTCAGCGCCCGTCAGCAGAGTCATTTCATCGAGACGCTGCGCGGCATGGCCAGCGTCAAGCTGCTTGGCCTGCGTGAGCGTCGGCGCGCGACCTGGCTGAATATCGTTATCGACAGCATCAACATCAAACTGCGGCTTCAGCGTTTTGATCTGATCTATGGTCGCCTTGGTGATTTCATCTTTGGCGCGGATCGTCTGATCATGATGGTGCTGGGAGCCTATCAGGTCATGGACGGCTCCATGTCCGTCGGTATGCTGGTCGCCTTCCTGTCCTATAAGGATCAGTTCGCAAGCCGCGTCGGCTCTCTGGTCAATACTGGCTTCAAGCTGCGTATGCTGAACATCCAGACCGACCGTCTGGCTGATATCGTCATGACCGAACCCGAGCCTGTGTCCGAAAGCATTCCCGGCACGCATCATGAAGGCTCTGCGGCGCTTGCCTGCCGAGGCGTGTCTGTGCGGTATGCGGCGCAGGAACCCTGGATTTTCCGCGGACTCGATCTGGATATTCCCGCCGGGTCCAGTGTCGCCATCGTCGGTCCGTCAGGCTGCGGCAAGACGACGCTGCTCAAGGCCATGATGGGTCTGCATGCGCTGGATGAAGGCAATATCTACATTGACGGTGTGGATACGGCGATACTGTCGATGGAAACCTATCGCGAGCGTATCGCCGGCGTGTTGCAGGATGACGGTCTCTTCTCGGGTTCCATTGCTGACAATATCAGCGGTTTTGCGGATGACCCGGATCAGAATCTGATTACCGAGTGCGCCGCCAAGGCCGCCATTCTTGAAGACATCAAACGTATGCCGATGGGTTTCGAGACTCTGGTGGGCGATATGGGTGGCGCTCTGTCAGGTGGCCAGAAACAGCGCGTCATTCTGGCGCGTGCGCTCTACAAGCGTCCGCAGATCCTGTTCCTTGATGAAGCCACCAGCCATCTTGACGAACATACGGAATCCATCGTGGCGCACTCGCTGCGGCAGATGAATGTCACGCGTGTGATGGTGGCCCACAGGCCTGCGACCATCGCTCATGCCGACTATATCTACTCTTTTGAGCCGGGCGGTATTCTCAAGCTGCGCAAGGCGCCGCAGCAGCAACCGGTTCAGCAGCCTGCGCCACAGGCCGGGCAGCCCGCCCCACAGGCGGCGGCTCCACAACAGGCTGCACCGACGCCGCCGTCTTACGGTGGTTCTTTCGGCTATGGTGGTGGCTGGCCTGCGAAGCCGCAGTAAAAGGGAAAATAAAGGGGCGGTTTACGGGGCTTCGCCTCGTGCCCCACAAAGGAACATAGTTCCTTTGATTCCGGTTTGCCCGCAAACATAAAGCGCCAGAAAATTCCAAAGAAGTTTTTGGGAAGCTTTTTTCAAAAACCGACATTCAAAAACTTTTGCTGTCATTTCTCAACAAAACACAGCGAGAACAGCCTCTTTCCCTTTCAGGCATGATCCGCCTTTCGCATAACGCACGAGTCAAAACCGGCTTTCGCTGATATTGAGAGCGGGCAACGGAAGGAAAGACGACGTTATGCGGTTTGTGCACAGTTCGGACTGGCAGATCGGAAAGACGTTCAATTTCGCAAGTGATGAGGTGCTGCGCGTCCTTCAGGCCGAACGGCTTGAAGTCATCAACCGGCTTGGTGAACTGGCGCGTGCGCAGGGTGCCGCGGATGTGCTCGTGGCTGGTGATATCTACGATTACGAGACCCCCTCCGACCGCACCCTGCGTCAGCCTCTGGAACGTATGCGTCAGTTTCCGGATCTGCGCTGGCATCTGATCCCCGGTAACCACGATTTCCTTCAGCCTAATGGGGTATGGGATCGGGTCAGACGTTCCGCTCCTCCAGAAAACATCCGCCTGCATCTGGAGCCAAATCCTGTTGCAATGACACCTGACGGCTCTGTCTGGCTGCTGCCTTCCGTGCTGAACCGCCGCCATACCCTGAACGACCCGACGCTCTGGATGGATGAGGCTGAAACGCCGGAAGGCGTCATGCGGATCGGGATGGCGCACGGGTCGGTTCGTGAATTCGGAAGCCAGCCCGGCGAACAGCCGAACCTGATTGCGCTTGATCGTGCTGCGAGGGCGGGGCTGGCCTATCTCGCTCTGGGCGACTGGCACGGGTTCAACAGGATCGGGGAGCGATGCGCCTATTCCGGCACGCCGGAAATCGACGGGTTCGATAAAGGCGGTGACGGAGGCGGTTCCGCTCTTGTCGTCTCGATTGACGGACCGAACGCCGTGCCGACCATCACACCGCATCGGGTCGGACGCTTTTCGTGGAAACGGGTGCAGGCCACCCTCACGTCACGCGACGAGATCGAGGCGCTGGAAAACCGGCTGCGATCGCTGGACCCGCAGAACCTGAGTTCCCTGCTGGTCTGGCTGGATGCGGAGGGGCATCTGACGCTGGAAGACATGACGCTTTTCGACGAGAAAATCCTGACGGGCGTCGAGGCGGCGCTCTGCCTGCTGCGTCTGGGGAAACGTCCCGAACTGGTCGCGTCGGAAGCGGATCTGTCCACCTTTGGCGAGGCGGGTGTTGTCAGTCGCGCGGCCATCCGTTTGCAGACACTGAGTGCTGCGCCGGGGCCTGAACAGCAGCATGCCATGGCGGCCCTGCAACGACTGGCGGTTCTCTGGCGGAGTGAGCGAAGCGCATGAGCACGAACGGACTGATCTTCACCACTCTGGAAGTGGAAAACTTCCGCCGTTTCACCGGTATTCACCGTCTCGACGGGTTGGGACCGGGGCTGAATCTGCTGGCCGCTTCGAACGAGTCCGGCAAATCGACCATGCTGGCCGCTCTGCGGGCGCTGTTCCTCTACAAACCGGGTTCTTCCACGAAAACCACACGGTCCTTCGAGCCATATGGTGGTGGCGCGCCCCGTATTCTGGCGGAGTTCACACTGAACGGTCAGACCTACCGTTTTGAAAAACAGTTTCTGAAAAAGAGCTTTACCCGTCTGACAGATTCTGCCGGGTTGAAAGAAGGCGATGACGCCGACGCGGCAGTGCAGACCCTTCTCGGACTGAGCGCTGCGAAAAAGAACGAGACTGACGGGCTGCTTCCCGCTCTGTGGGTGGAGCAGGGCCAGAGCTTCATCCAGCCTGAACTGTGCGATACGGCGCGACAGAGCGTGCAGTCCTGCCTGAACGCCGACTTCGCGGAGATCACCGGAGGCGCGGACGCCGCCCGGATCCTGAAACGTGTGCAGGACGATCTGGGCAGGCTGGTCAACGGTCACAATAAACGGCAGGGCCGCTATGCCGATGCGGTGACGGGCGAAGAAACCGCCACTGCCGCCCTGGCGACTCTGGAAAGCCGGCAGAGCGCTCTTGAGCTGGATCTGAGAGAACTCGCCCATACACGTCTTCAGTTGGGACGGGAGCAGGACCCGGCGCGCCAGCAGGCCGAGCAGGATGAACTGGAGCAGGCCAGAACCCGGAAAAACGATCTGCTGCGCTTCGGAAAACGCGAAGCCGAGGCAAAGGCGGCGGTCGAAACAGCACAGCGTGACTGGAACCGTCTGCGGGATGAACGTGCGCTTCGGGCAGACCGACGGCAGCGTCTGGCGGACGCCCGGCAGAAAGCTCTTGAGGCCGATGAGGAGCATCGTCAGGCGGCGGCGCGGCTGCAACGGGCAGAGGCCGCGCTTGCGGAACAGAGTGATGCGCTTGGCAAACTCGATGAGCGTCGGATGGCGGCGGCCAAGGCCGTCAGCCGTGCGGATCAGGCGCTCGTTTATCTCCAGCAGCAGGAACAGCGGGATGAAGCGGACCGGCAACTGCATCATCTTGAAAGCCTGACGGCGCAGGTTGAAAAAACCCGTGCGGCTTTCATGGCCTTTAGGGTGGATGAAAAACGTCTCCGGGCCATTCAGGCAGCGGACAAGGCTGTTTTTGAAGCAAAGACCGCGCTTGGCGCTCAGGCGACCGGGCTGGAGGTCGCTCTGGAGCCCGGCGCTGCGGAGCGGGTGCGTCTCAATGGGCGGGCGGTGGAAGCCGGGCGTCTCGATCTGGTCGATCCGGCTGAACTGAAGATCGAAGGTATCGGCACGTTCCGCATTATTCCGGCCATTCGTGATCGCGCCGTCATGCAGGAAGCGATTGACCGGGCGCAGCAGGCGTTTCAGGTGGCGCTGGATGCGGCTGGCTGCGCGGATATGGCGGCGGCCCACGCGGATATGGAGCGCCGTCGTCAGGCCGAGGCGGCCTGCAACGCTGCGGAAGAGGGCCTGAAAGCGGCCATGAAGGCGTTTCAGGCCGATACGCCCGACCGCGCCATGGCGATGCTGCGTCAGCGTATCGCCAATGCGGAAGCCGGACTGGTTCAATGGAGAGAAGCACAGGGCGACGATGCCGCCGCGCTTCCGGCATCCATGGAGGATGCCAGAGCCGGTCTGGCGGCAGCCCGACAGGCGCTTCAGGACGTGGAGCAGGACATTGTCCGGACGCGCGAGGCCCTGCGTGACCCCATCGCCGAACAGGACGTGGCGCGGAAGCTTCTGGAGGAACGTCGGTCAGACTGTCGTGTGCTCAGGGATCGGCAGGACAATCTGCAGGTTGAGGAAGACGCGGCGCAGGCCAGTGAGCCGGACGCGGTGCTGAATGAGCGTTTTGAGAAGGCGGGGGAGACCCTGAATACGGCGGAGCGGGCGCTGGAGCGTCTGAACGGGGAGCGGCCTTCCGAGCCGGAGGCTCTTGTCGATGCGGCCATCAGTCGTCTGGAAACCCAGATTGCGGGGCGGCGGGACCGTCTTGCGCGTCTGCAACAGGATGTGACGACACGGGAGGTACGGATTCAGGCGGCGGAAGGCAGCGGTCTGGATGAGGCGATCGCCGCCTGCAAACGCGACATCGAGCGGCACCGGACGGAACGCGAGTCCTGTGAGCAGGAGGTTGCCGTTCTCAGGCTTCTCAGGGAAACGCTCATGGAGGCGGAGCGGGAGACGACCGAACGCTATCTCGCGCCGCTGACCCGTGCGCTTCAGCCGGCGATCGAGATGCTGTTTCCGCGTGCGACGGCCCATCTGCAAACCGATTTCACTGTGTCCGGGTTGAGTCGCGGACGCACGGAGGAGGATATCGAAAGGCTATCGGATGGGACACGCGAGCAGATTGCCGTGCTGGTCCGGCTGGGCTTTGCGGACATCCTGCATGCACAGGGTCGTCCCGCCATGCTGATTCTCGATGACGCGCTGTGCTTCTCCGATGCGCTGCGGATGAGGACGCTGTTCGATATTCTGACAGACGCCGCCAGCCGGATGCAGATCATCGTCATGACCTGTCGGGCCGAGCAGTTTGAGGAATTGTCCGCACGGCCGCTGCGCCTCGTGGCGGAGTGTGGGGCTGTGTGATCAGGACACACCTGATGCGAAATGGCCTCATTCTGTCCGTTGGTCGGATGACAGGAGGTCCCTGCGTTGCTAGAAGGCCCGGCAATACCCGGGTTGCGGGTCGTGTGGTGCAGTTTCACAGGAAAATCGGCAGATGAAGATCGTCGCTTGTAACAGCAACCTACCGCTCGCCGAAGCTGTAGCGGCTGAACTCAATATGTCGCTTTGCAACGCCTCCGTGCGTCGCTTCGCCGATATGGAAGTCTTTGTCGAGATTTTCGAGAATGTGCGTGGTGAGGATGTGTTTGTCGTGCAGAGCACCTGCATGCCGACGAATGACAATCTCATGGAATTGCTGATCATGCTGGACGCGCTGCGGCGCGGTTCGGCCCGCCGGATCACGGCCGTCATGCCGTATTTCGGTTACGCCCGTCAGGACCGTAAATCTGGTCCCCGCACGCCGATCAGCGCCAAGCTGGTGGCGAACCTGCTGGTCGAGGCCGGCGCTGACCGTGTGCTGACCATGGACCTGCACGCCATGCAGATTCAGGGCTTCTTCGACGTGCCGGTGGACAATCTTTATGCCGCGCCTCTGTTCGTGCGCGACATCAAGGAGCGTTACGGCGACCGCGATCTGATGATCGTCTCGCCCGATGTCGGCGGCGTGGTGCGTGCGCGTCAGCTGGCGCAGCGCCTGAACACCGATCTGGCCATCATCGACAAGCGCCGCGAGCGCGCCGGTGTGTCCGAGGTCATGAATGTCATCGGTGACGTGAAGGGCCGTCACTGCCTGCTGGTTGACGATATCGTGGATAGCGGTGGTTCGCTCTGCAACGCGGCGCAGGCCATCATCAACAATGGCGCGGCGTCCGTCGGCGCTTATGTCACGCACGGCGTGCTGACCGGTCAGGCGGTCGAGCGGATTGGCGCATCTCCGATCGAGATGCTCACGCTGACAGACAGCATCAAGGCGACGGAAGCTGTGAAAGCGGCCCACAACATCCGGCAGATCACGACAGCCAACCTGCTCGCACGGGCCATGCGGGCCGTATCCGACGAGAGTTCCGTCTCGTCGCTGTTTGACTGAGAAAGCAGAGGACTGCCTTGTGATTACCCCGACACGGTACTGGTATCTCCGTCATGGTGAGACGGACTGGAACAGGCAGGGTCTGTCGCAGGGCCGGACCGATATACCGCTCAATGAAACCGGACTGGAGCAGGCGCGCAAGGCCGGTGGTCTGCTGGCGCAGGAAGCGCTGGGTGATCTGAGAATCAGCCGGATTGTCTCTTCTCCGCTGGCCCGCGCCCTGCGCACGGCGGAGGTTGCGGCAGACGCGCTGAAGGAACGCTACGGTGTTCGTCCGGTGCTCACCATGGATGTGGGGCTGGAAGAGGTCTGCTTCGGTGAGCAGGAAGGCTGCCCGATGGGCGAATGGTACGATGACTGGGTGGAGGGGCTTTACACTCCTCCCGGAGCCGAGCCATTCGCTTTCTTGCGTGACCGCGCCGTCGCCGCCCTGAACAGGGCTCTGACCGAGCAGGGCACGGTGCTGATAGTCGCCCACGGCGCACTGTTCCGCGCTCTGCGGTCCGCCATGCACCTCCCGGCGAATGTCCGGCTTCCCAACGCCATCCCGCTTGTGGCCGAGCCGCCGGAGGTGGCGGGAACGCCCTGGAATCTGAAGCTGTTCGCGTAAAGAAGGCCGATCTGTTCAGCCGAACAGATCGACAGCGGCGGATTTTACGGTTTTTCCGTCCTTGCCCGCGCTGCTCTTGGTCAGAACGTTCCCTGTGGAATCCAGACCGATTGAAAGGCCGCCGCCATGAGAGCGCTGGCCGGTCGCGTTGATGTTGGTGTCGGCGATTTTGGCTGGCGCTGCGGAGGTGCGGCTGCGATGCTGTAGAGCGAGCAGGGCGTAGCCGGTGCCGCTCAGGGACGCTGAACTCGTCATGGCCTATGTCCTTCAATAAATCGTCCTGACCGTACGACGGGAATGTTAGCGCACGGTAAATTTACGTGTGCAATCAAACAGAGCCTATTCTCCGGCGTTACTCTGTGTGTCCTAATCGGACCACGAACCGGAGATCAGCCATATGACTTTCAAAAGAACGATCAGGAATGCTTTCCTGGCCTCAGCTGTGTTTGCAGCGTCGGCTTCCATGGCGTCAGCCGCGGAGAAGGACGAAATGTTCATGGGAAACTTCTCGGGTGAGCATGCCGCGACCTCTCATCCCGCAGGCATGGTCGACGCCACTCTTGATGCCAGGACGCATGAACTGACCTACAGCATCCAGTGGTCCGGCCTGTCCGGTCCCGTGACCGTCGCCCATTTCCATGGTCCCGCCGCCCCGGATCAGGATGCCGGTATCGTCGCTCCCATCGACGGTCCTTACACCAGCCCGCTGAAAGGCAAGGTCAAACTCGACAGCAATCAGGTTGAGGAGCTTGAAGCAGGGAAAGTGTATGTGAATCTGCATACGACCGAACACCCCAATGGCGAAGCCAGAGCGCAACTGGTCAAAAACTGAACATCCGCAGCCGGGTCACAATCATGGAACCTGTTGCGTGATGATAAGCCTGTATTGATTGGCTGGGGGGTAGCAGGAGCACGGTTCTGCTGGCCCCTTTTTCATCTGCGTACAGGGTTTTACCGAACAGCCGCCCGGCAGGACAGCGAGGACCTGTATAATGTTTGATGCTGTCATCATTGAAAAAAAGGACGGGGAGCAGACTGCGTCTTTTCGCCAGATAGCACAGGACGCGCTCCCTGCGGGCGATGTGCTGGTGAAGATCGAATGGTCTACCCTCAACTACAAAGATGCGCTCGCCATCACCGGCAAGGGGCCGATCGTGAAATCCTGGCCGATGGTGCCGGGAGTGGATTTTTCCGGCACGGTCGTTGAATCCCGCTCGCCCGATTTTCAGCCCGGCGACAGAGTGCTGCTCAACGGCTGGGGCGTGGGAGAAAAACACTGGGGCGGTCTCGCCGGTCTGGCCCGGGTCAACGCTGAATGGCTGATAGCGCTTCCGAGTGCGTTCTCTACCCGTCAGGCCATGATTCTCGGCACGGCAGGTTATACGGCCATGCTCTGTGTCATGGCGCTGGAACATGCCGATGTTAAGCCCACTGACGGGCCGGTGCTGGTGACGGGCGCGTCTGGTGGTGTGGGCAGTATTGCCGTGATGCTGCTTTCCGAACTTGGTTATGAGGCCGTCGCCGTCACGGGGCGCATGACGGAAAAAGACTATCTCGAAAGTCTTGGCGCCAGTCGGGTGATCGGGCGTGAGTTGTTTACACAGAAGACACGTCCGTTGGAAAAAGCCGAATGGGCTGGTGCGGTTGATGTTGTCGGTGGGCAGGTGCTGGCGTCGGTCTGCGCCGCCATCCGTCCGCGTGGGGCTGTGGCCGCATGTGGTCTTGCTGGCAGTATGGATCTGCCTTTGACCGTTGCTCCGTTTATCCTGCGTGGCGTGAGTCTGCTCGGGATCGACAGCGCCCTGTGTCCCCGTGAACAGCGGATCAGGGCGTGGGAACGGCTTGCCGGTCTGATCGACGTGACGCGTCTGGAGGATGTGGTGAGTGAATACCCGCTGTCAAAGGCCATTGAAGCGGCTCATGCGCTGATGGATGGCCGGACACGAGGGCGGATTCTGATCAACGTCGCGGGGTAGGGTGACGGAAGCGGGGAAAGAGCGCTTTTGAGGTCTATCCCCGCCGCTGGGCGATATTTAAAGAAGTTCTTTTCTGTATCAGGAAATAACAGCGATCCCGGTGATTTCCACTTTCCAGCTCGGGTCCGCCAGCTTTGCTTCGACTGTTGCCCGGGCAGGTTTGTTGTCGCGATCCAGCCAGGCATCCCATGCGCGGTTCATGGCCGCCATATCATTGATGTCGGCAAGAAAGATCTGCACGGACAGAAGATTGCTCTTGCTGGTGCCCGCCTCGGCCAGAAGCGCGTCGATCTGGCGGAGTATGTCGGCGGTCTGCCCTTCCGCGTCCAGTGTTGCGTCATCGGCGACCTGCCCGGCGAGATAAACCATATTGCCGCAGATGGAGGCTCCGCTGAGGCGTTCTTCCGGAGCAAGGCGTTTGATGGTCATGAGGCGTCCTTTCGCTGGGAGGGGATATGGCAAAGCATATGACGGGTTCCTCGATTGTGAACAGGGCTAAATCTGTAAAAAGACAGGATCTTTTCTGTTTCTGCGCCCTGTTTTTCAAATTCGATATTTTGTTTATGTATTTTAAAAATAGTTCTTTCTGAATTGGTGAAATGATTCAATAAATGCGGAATTTTCTCTTTATATGAATTTGTAAATAATGATGATAACGGAAATGAATGGATTTTATAATGTGCGGTTAATAAGTTGTGGAAGAACAGGAAGTGCCTTAATGCACGGTTAATCCGCTTGTGTCCGCCTGTGCTCTGTAATGAGTGCCTGACGTGTTGTTTCTGGGCAATGCAGCTATGCAAGAAAAACCGAGGCCTGTATTTTCCTGAGGTAATCAGCCTTTTCCCTCGGTCTTTGTATCATGACGTTTCTTTCCGTTACATGTTTGCCATTCTCTCAACCTGAATGAGGATTACTTCATATTTGCATCACATAGGAGATGAATATGAAAAAGCTTCTACTTATCGCTGCAGCCCTTACCCTCAGCACACCGATGATCGCTCACGCTGAGAACAATGATCAGGGCGGATACAACCACCAGAATGGCGATGAGCGTCATGATGACCGTCGTGATCACGACGATAACCGTCAGAATGGCGATAACAACTCTGGCGACCAGAATGGCGAAGGCCGCCACCATCATGAAGGCAAGCACGGCAAGCATGAAGGTAAGCACGACGGCAAGCATGGTGGCGAACATCGTGATGACCGTGACAACAATAACGGCAACAACAACTAATCCTTGTTGAAGTCGTTATTTTGCGGGGCGGCTCCAGAGTCGCCCCGTTTTTTATGTACGGTCGCTTGCCAATTTCACATTCAAATTTCCCTGTTCACCGGTTTTTTTCTGGCAGATTAGGTATTTTTGAGATGTGAACGGTTGCCTCTTCTTTTTTAATAATAGTGTTTTTATTTTGCAGTTATCGTATAATTGCAAAAAGACTGCCGTATATGCAGAAAAAATATAGATTGACTGAACGCTTCTGGGTGTAATGCGTGCGGGTTGTGTCCTGTGAAAGAATGGTTCCAATAAAATATTATTGTAAAAAAGGATATTTTAAAATCCCTTCGAAAAGTCATGCCTGATCGAAGGTAAACAAAAATGGCTGTTTCCGGAAACTCCCTGAATTCGGCACTTAGATGGGATCCTGATTATTGGAAACGATCTTCAGCTTGAATGAAAATTTTATAAAATACTTCCGTTGCAATAGACACTTTCTCTGTGTGCCGGTTTCGTAAGAAATTCGTGCCCAATCGATCAGTTCCTGAAGACTCTGGATAGCCCCTCCGGGAGAGATATGGGGGTCACCCCCAGTCTTTCTTTCATGGGCGCAATATCGAAGTTCTTATTCTCCGTCAGTCGGCGTATCTCGGCGTCTTCAATTCGGGGAACGCCGGGAAGTTTGCGCAAGATATAAGCTGCCATTCTGATACACCAGTCCGGAACAGAAATGATGCATATCTTTCTGGATTCAGAAAACTGAGCGATCATACTGACAAATTTTCTGTATGTGACTGCATTGGGACCTGCGATGACCAGAGTTTCCGGTCCTTTGACTGCGCCAGACAGTATCAGGGGAATGGCGGCAACGACGCTGCGTGTGACATCCCGCTGCTCAATGGGTTGCACAAGAAAACGTCCTCCGTCGGGCAAGGGAACGATAGGCAGTTTCTTTAAAAGAGCCGCCAGACGCTGGACATTGTTTTCACCTTGAGCGCCGTAAATCATCGTTGGGTGTAGAAGCAGGGAGGGTCTTCCATCTTCCCTGAGGGCGCGCTCTCCGGCGAGAACTCCGTTGCCATGGGCATCCGGCCAGCGTGTGAATTTTCTGGTGCTGCCCAGCGCCACGACCGGCGCGGAGGTGACAGCAAGGATGGCGGGAATATACCGTGCATGAGCGGTATTGACGACAATATCGGCGTCTTTCAGAGCAGCTGAAAGACGGTCATGGTCCGTAAGGTCTGCTTCCCTGACTGCTGAACAGTGCCGGGACAGTTCAGGAACAAGATTGTTCCTGTTCCTGACGACTGCAATCACTTTATAGCCTTCTGCAAGAAGGCTGTGGCATAGAGCCGATCCTGACCGACCACTGGCCCCGATAACGGCGATCGTCACTTCAGAAGCTGAAAACTGCATTTTTATATCCTGTCAGTGTTGATGTCCGTTTCGCGTCAAGTGTCACGGCGTTGGTCGTATCAGAATATCATCCAGCCCGGAGGAGAGACCTTGGGTGAAATCCGGTCGCAGATGCATCTGGTCTGCAAATTTTGGTGTGCCATCATTCATGAGCGGAAAACAGGTCTCAACTGATCCGCAGATCGCCTGTGTCAGATCCAGTGTGGAGCTGCCGGTGTCCTGGGCCATACTGGTCAGAAAAGATATTATCGTTGCATGTTCGGCCATTATGGGAGCGAGAGGAACACCATTCTGCAAGGTATCCTTGTCCAGACTCAGATGCGTGAAATGTCGCGTCACCATATGGGCGGGATCGAAGCGGGGGCTGATGGGTGTTGGCATGATGAAAACGATCTTGCGTTGTCCGTTCTCCGACAGAGCTCTGAGTCTTTCCTCCGCCTTGATTTTTTTGATTGGCCACTCTGCAGGTGGTCCGAAAACCCGTTCCCAGAGTGCGCCCATAATAATTGTATGCACGGGCCATTTTGCCAGAATGCGGTCCTGTACCGCAGGCATCGCATTGCAATAGATGAAGTCTTTTTGAGGCTTCTCGACAGGCAGGGGAGCACAGCTCGGTCCCGATATGAAAATGACCGTGCGTTTCAGGCGACCTTGCGCAAACAGGGCATCCACACGTGGCCCCCACTGGAACAGAAGACTGTCTCCGGTAAACAGGACAGGGGCTTCAGGGCCTGAACCGATGACGCCCACCGTCAGTCCCTGTATATGCTCGACACGCATGTGAGGTGTAATCGGAAAAATTCCGTTCTGTTCAGCAAGATTTATTTTCTCAAGATTGACGCCGGGTGTGTCGCGTCCCAGCGCCGTGCTGTGTCCTGGCCATGCCCGAAGTGTCAGTCCCAGTGCGGCAGTGACCGCCAGTGCGGAAAGAAGGCCGATAACGGTGCGTCGTTCGGGCGTTTTCCATCGTAGAGGCGCTTCGACGAACCGCGTTGTAAGAGCCGCCAGTACGACAGAAATCGTGATGATCGCATATCCCGTACTTCTATGGGTATGACTGACACCATGAATAAGATGCTCATACGCGATGAGCGGCCAATGCCAGAGATAGAGCGGGTAGCTGATGGACCCCAGCCATCTTGCTGGCCTGGAGGAGAGTATATGTCGCGCCAGCCATGTTTCAGGACCGGCAGCGATCGCCAGAGCAGCGCCTAACACCGGAAAAAGGGCGGTGGGTGAAGGAAAAAACCAGTCCTGTCTGAGCTGGAAGGCAGCAATGAGAAGGCAGAGTAATCCGCCTGCGCCTGAGGCAGCCCGCCAGCGAGGAGAGAGTCTGTCGAGCCCGTGTCCACCGAGGACGAGGCCAGCCCCTGCCATGAACTCCCATATACGGGAAAAAGGCAGGTAAAAATCAGTGGCGGGAGAGAGAAACACGCAACCTGATCCTATAGCGAAAGACACCAACCCAGTGGCGAGAGTTACTTTTGCCAGAGAAATTGCTTTGCGGCGGGACAGGGCAATAAGAGCAGGCCAGAAGAGATAGAACTGCTCCTCCACACCGAGGGACCAGAGATGCAGCAGAGGCTGGAGACTGGCCGAACGATCAAAATATCCCTGTGTCTGCCAAGAAAAAAAATTGGATAGAAATGTCGCGCCAGCAAAGCAGGCCGTGCCGAGCGCGCTGAGTTCATTGGGCAGCAAAAAGAACATCCCGGCGACGACTGTGGCCAGCAGCACGCAGAGAAGCGCGGGAGCGAGACGACGCACGCGGCGGGTGTAGAATGAGGCGAAACTGATTTCACGTCGGCTGATCTGACGTGTGATCAGAAACCCGGAGATGACGAAAAATACGTCCACGCCGCAGAAACCGCCGGGCAGCCAGCGCGGAAAGACGTGATACACCACCACTGCGATGACCGCGAAGGCGCGCAGGCCATCGATATCCCCGCGATAGGTGGCTTTGTTCTCAGGTAAGGGCGCCAGACTCATTCAGAGGGTCTTACCCTGATTTGCCCTGTTTTCGTAGCCACCAGAAAAGATGCGGGGAGACGCACCTCTCTTCTATCCCTTGGATTAACGTGTGACGTAGTCTGGTTCAGGTCATGAGACGAGCCTCATGCAGAGCCTCGGCGAAACGTGCGCGCGTTGCTTTCCCCATGCGACTCATGCCGCATGCATCGCGCATCCGCGCGATGGCTTCATCATCCTCACAGCCGCTTGCGATCACGTGACAGGCGAGGTCCACGAGGACAGCAAGAGGCAGTGTTGCTGGGTCCACGCTCTTTTCTGAAGTGAGGGATGCCAAGGGTAGGCGTGGGACGACAGGCAACCGTTCCGACCACAGGAATATGCCAATACTGTCGTCTGTCCGGCCAAGAGATGATGGAATTGCCTCCTGAATGCGTTCGCGAATTTCACGACCGGCACGGGCAAAACCATGCTGCCGTGAGATGGTCTGAATCAGAACGTCTTCGCGGATCACTCCTGCCTGATCTACGGCGCGAACGATCAACCGGGTCAGGGTCGGCAGGACTATTGATATGACCGCCAAGGTTGCGTATATTTTCTCCATAAGAAAAATATTTTCTTAAAAGAGAAATTGCTGCTGTTGCGGGAATCAGGGAAGTGCAAAAAAACGTGACCACGTTGGCAGATCTGGCACAAGAGCATGTTACCGATCTTGCCATGGAGCCTTACTGGTGGCGATCTCTGCCGCAGGAGGCTGAGGGCCCCGAACAGATTCCTGAAAAAACTGATGTGGCTGTTGTCGGGTCGGGTTTTACCGGGTTGTCGGCGGCTTTGACACTGGCTCGAGAAGGTCGCTCGGTGACTGTTCTCGAGGCAGGGCGTCTGGGCTTTGGTGCTTCCACACGCAACGGTGGTCAGGTCGGATCAGGTAACCAGAAATTCAGAGTGGCGACGCTCATTGAAATGATGGGTGTCCAAAAAGCGGAGGCCATGCTGCGTGAGGGCGTTGCGATGCTCGATCATATCGATGCGCTGGTCCACGAATTGAAGATAGAGTGTTTCTTTGTGCGCTGCGGGCGGTTTCGCGGTGCTGTAAGACCTTCCCATTATGAAGCCATGGCCCGTGACATGGAAGATTTGCGACGACATGCGCAAGTCGAGTCTTTTATGGTCCCCCGGTCGGAACAGCACAGAGAGATCGATACGGATTATTTCTTTGGCGGTTCGGTGCTGCCGCAGGATGCTTCGCTCCATCCCGGGCTTTATCACGCGGGCTTATCGGATGCGGCAGCAAAAGCCGGAGCACAGCTCATCGGTGAGACGCCAGTAAGAGCCGTGCAGCCCGAAGCCGAGGGTTTCAGTGTCCATACGGATCGGGGAACACTGTGGGCGCGTAATGTCATCATTGCCACCAACGGATATCGTCAGAATTTCAATAAATTCTGTCACAAGCGGATTGTGCCTGTGACATCCTCCCTTATTGCTACAGCGCCGATGAACAGAGAGCTGTTAAATGCGCTCTTTCCGTCCGGACGTGTCTACGGAAATTCCGCCCGTGTTTTTTCTTATTTCCGTAAGGCGCCCGATGAATCGCGTATCATCTGGGGCGGTCGTGTAGGAAGAAACGCAGGAGAGATGGATCCCCGATCCTATGCGCATCTTGCCAGTGATATGCTCAAGGTATTTCCGCAGATTGCGGATGTAGGTGTCACGCACGCCTGGTCAGGACGCATCGGTTACACATTCGACGAATTTCCACATCTGGGTCGTACGCCGGACGGTATTCATTATGCGATGGGGTATTGCGGAACAGGAGTGTCACGATCCACCTGGTTCGGTCGCAAGATAGCTCTGCAACTCCTCGGAAAATATGAGGGATTTTCAGAATTTACCGGATTGCGGTTTCCTTCACATCCCTTTCAGACATTTGCGCCGATGGCTGTTCCTCTTTTTGAGCAGTGGTACCGGGCAAAGGATGCATTGGAAAAATAATCGAACAGAGCGAAGGTGATCTGAAAACAGATTTTGCGAACTGAAACAAGAAGGGCCACATCTCAGGATGTGGCCCTGTCATATCACCCTTACCAAATCAGACGTGGAGGGTTTCTCCGTGTTCCGCGAGGTCAAGACCTTCAAGTTCGACATCGGGTTCAACACGTAATCCCATGGTCTTGTCGAGAATGAAGAGCAGGCCTCCTGTGACCGCCATTGTATACAGGGCCACAAGCAGGGTGTCCTGACTCTGTACGATGACCTGTTTCCAGTTACCGTAAAGCAGGCCGTCCTTGCCTTCTCCACCAATGGCCGAGGAAGCGAAGATACCGGTCAGAATGGCGCCAAGACCGCCGCCGACCCCGTGGATACCCCAGACATCCAGAGCGTCATCATATCCGAAGCGGTGTTTCAGCCCGTTCACGGCCCACAGGCACACCACGCCACCGATCGCGCCCATGATCATGGCGCCCGTGGGTGTAACAAAGCCACATCCCGGCGTGATGATTACGAGCCCTGCAATGGCTCCGGAAATGGCCCCGAGAAGGCTCGGTTTGCCGTGCAGTTTCCATTCGGCCAGAACCCATGCCACGAGAGCGGCGCAGGCGGCGATCTGGCTGTTGAGAAGCGCCATGCCGGCTGTTGCGTTGGCGCCCAGAGCGGACCCGCCATTGAAGCCGAACCAGCCACCCCAGAGGAGACAGCCGCCCAGCACGGTAAGGACCATGTTGCTTGGAGCCATGCTGTTGATGCCGTCGGATTTACGGCGTCCCAGCATGATGGAAGCGATCAGGGCAGAGGAGCCGCTTGTGACATGCACGACAAGACCACCGGCAAAATCCAGAGCGCCAGTAGAAGCAAGGAAGCCATCAGGTCCCCATGCCATGTGACCGACCGGACAGTAGATCAGGATGGCCCAGAGAGCCATGAAGACCATGGAAGTGGAGAATTTGAAGCGTTCAACCGTAGCGCCAAGTACGATGACGGGCGTGATGGCGATGAAAGTGAGTTCGAACATGGCGAACACAATTTCCGGTAGATTGGGAATGTCTGGCAGGAAGGATGTGAGAGTCACGCCCTGCATGAACGCTTTGCCAAAGCCACCGATGAAAGGCGTGCCTGCCGTAAAGATCAGGCTGTAGCCGCAGATAAACCAGATCAGACTGATGATTGCGCCTGCGGTGATACCCTGCATGCACATGCTCAGCACGTTTTTCTTGCGTATCATGCCGCCGTAAAAAAGGCAGATACCTGGGAAAAGCATGAAAAAAACAAAGATTGTTGAGCTGAGAATCCAGGCCATGTCACCGGTGTTGAAAGCCGGTTCCGTATCTGCCGCGAACGCCGCGGGTATGAGCAGGAATGAACAGAGCAGAAAAAACACGAAAGATCGTAAGGGCATGGCGCGTCCGTGCTCCTATGTCTGGAAGGAATAAGACGTGACGTCCTGATGCATGAAATGCTCAGGAGTTGAGAGAACTGCATTGGTGTTCACGAAAATTGAGAAGCCTCATGACCTGATGAAAAGCCTCTCAATTCGTGTACGGAACATTCCTGATATGCAACAATAAAAATGCAGGACAGGAAAGAAAGTACAGCTGCAGGTAAGATGTTTCGTGGTAAAGTTTGGAAGAGTGAAGGCTGATCAGCAGTCGAGTGTCGAGATTCGCTCCCACTCGGACAGATGGCCGCAATGAGCGTTCCATTCGGCTGTTTTCAGCTTGAGGTAAGGGTCAACAAGACCATCATCCAGCATGGCGCGCAGAGCTGTTGATTTGTCGAGCGCGCGCATGGCGTCAAGCAGGTTCAAAGGCAGACGCTTGGCATCCGTGATCTTGTGACCATCCGTATACATGTTGATGTCGAGCGATTTTCCGGGATCACGCTTGTTTTCAATCCCATCCAGTCCGGCAGCGAGGAGGGAAGCCTGAAGCAGGTAGGGGTTGGCGGCGCCATCGGGAAGACGCATTTCGAAACGGCCACCGCCGGGCACGCGGATCATGTGAGTGCGGTTGTCACCCGAATAAGTAACGGTATTGGGAGACCAGGTGCTGCCTGAAATGGTGCGAGGCGCATTGATACGCTTGTACGAATTTACAACAGGGTTGAGAATTGCGCATAATGCGTCGGCGTTGTGGATCAGGCCGCCCACGAAATTGTATCCGCTCTCGGAAATTTCCAGAGGATCGTGCGGATCGTAGCAGATATTTTCTCCATTTTTCCACAGAGAAATATGAGCGTGACAGCCATTTCCGGTCAGGTTCATGAATGGCTTCGGCATGAACGTCGCACGCAGTCCGTGTTTCTCGGCAATAGCGCGCGCCATGAATTTGAAGAAGACGTGACGATCTGCGGTTGTTAGCGCATCTGCATACTTCCAGTTCATCTCGAACTGGCCGTTGGCGTCCTCATGATCGTTCTGATAGGGCTCCCAGCCCAGATGCTGCATGGCGTCACACAGTTCTGCGATGATGTCGTAACGCCGCATGAGCGCGGAAGCGTCGTAACAGGGTTTGCTTGACGCATCATGTTCGTCCGCTACCTGCTGCCCATCCGGGGTAATCAGGAAAAACTCACACTCTACACCGGTCTTTACTTCAATCCCATGCTTTTTGGCCCGGGCGATCAGGCGCTTGAGCGTGTTGCGCGGTGCCTGCGTAACGGCTTCACCATGCATGATCAGGTCAGAGGCCAGCCAGGCGACTTCCGGTTTCCATGGCAACTGTATCAGGGAGTCCGGGTCTGCCATCGCGATGAGGTCGGGATCGGCGGGAGACATATCGAACGAGGCGGCAAAACCTGCGAAACCGGCACCATTTTTCTGTGTGCTGGTGATGGCTGAGGCCGGAACGAGCTTGGCTCGTTGCGATCCCAGGAGATCAATAAACGAAATGAGAAAGTAACGGATGTTTTTTTCGCGGGCTATTTCTGCAAGATTACTCGTATTTTGCTGACTACTGGCCATAGGGGTGGTCCATTTCCTCTGACGGCCCCACATTGACGGTTGCAGGGCGCATATGTGTGAAAACTCCTCAGAAACCCGCCTTGCCGGGATACCAGTTGGTCCCCGCGAGCGGTAACTGCGTCATGGCGGCAGCTTCCATGTTGAGGGCGACGAGATCTTCCGGTTCCAGGTTGTGCAGATGGCTCTTGCCGCAGGCCCGGGCGATGGTCTGAGCTTCCATCGTCATCACGGACAGATAGTTTGCGATACGACGACCACCGAGGATCGGATCAAGCCGCTTGGCAAGCTCGGGATCCTGCGTCGTGATGCCTGCTGGATCGCGGCCATCCTGCCAGTCATCATAGGTGCCGGGTTTTGCGCCAAGTTTTGCATATTCCGCCGCGAGATCCGGGCTCTGGTCGCCCAGTGCGATCAGCGCCGCCGTGCCGATGGCTACGGCATCGGCGCCAAGAGCAAGCGCCTTGGCAACATCGGCTCCGGTACGGATGCCACCCGAGACGATAAGCTGCACTTTCCGGTGCATCCCCAGATCCTGAAGAGCCTGCACGGCCGGGCGGATGGCGGCCAGAATAGGCAGGCCGACATGCTCAATGAAAACTTCCTGTGTGGCGGCTGTTCCGCCCTGCATGCCATCGAGCACAACGACGTCTGCACCGGATTTTACGGCAAGGGAGATGTCGTAATAGGGGCGGCTGGCGCCGACCTTGACGTAAATCGGCTTTTCCCAGTTGGTGATTTCTCGGATTTCCTCGATCTTGATCTCAAGATCATCCGGTCCGGTCCAATCGGGGTGGCGACAGGCCGAGCGCTGGTCAATCCCTTCGGGAAGGTCACGCATCTTTGCAACACGCGCCGAGATTTTCTGGCCGAGCAGCATGCCGCCACCGCCCGGTTTCGCGCCCTGTCCGACGACGATTTCAATCGCGTCCGCCTTGCGGAGATCGTCAGGGTTCATGCCGTAACGGGATGGAAGATACTGGTAGACCAGTGTTGAGGAGTGACCTCGTTCTTCCGGCGTCATGCCGCCATCACCCGTTGTGGTGGAAGTGCCTACAGCACTGGCGCCCCGTCCCAGCGCTTCCTTGGCCTGAGCGGAAAGCGCACCGAAAGACATGCCTGCAATGGTGACAGGTGTCTTGAGGTGGATGGGATTCTTTGCAAAACGCGTGCCAAGGACAACATCTGTTCCACAACGTTCGCGATAGCCTTCCAGCGGATAACGCGACATGGACGCGCCAAGAAACAGCAGATCGTCAAAATGAGGCAGCTTGCGTTTGGTGCCGCCCCCACGAATGTCATAGATACCGGTTGCGGCTGCACGCTGAATCTGCGAGATGGTGAATTCGTCGAATGTTGCCGAATATCTTGGAAAAGTCTTCGTCACGTCATGATGATTTTCGGTCATGGCTGCCTCAGTATTCGGATGCGTTGTCAACGCGGAAATGGTACAGTTTGCGAGCCGAACCATAACGGCGGAATTCATCGGCCTTGATGTCGGTGATGCCACCTTTTGAAAGCAGTCCGGTGAGGATCTGGAGGTCTTCGGGAGTCATGTCCTTTTCCTCGCAGTCCGCGCCAAGACCTTTTACTGTTCCTCTGACAAAGATACGGGTTTCATAAAGAGAGTCACCAAGCGCTTCACCAGCGTCGCCGCACACAACCAGATTTCCGCTCTGGGCCATGAAGGCGCTCATGTGGCCCACGGAACCGCGCACGATGATGTCAGCGCCTTTCATGGAAATGCCACATCGCGCACCGGCATCTCCGTCGATGACCAGAAGACCACCGTGGGCAGTGGCGCCCGCGCTGGAACTGGCGTTGCCTTTGACATGCACGCTGCCGCTCATCATGTTTTCGGCGACACCTTGTCCGGCGTTGCCATTGATCACGACGTTCGCACGCTGATTCATGCCGGCTGCGTAGTAACCGGCATGGCCGTCGATGGTGACGGAAACGGGATTTGTCAGTCCGACCGCCAATGAATGGCGGCCTGCCGGGTTATGGATTTCCCATGCGCCCTCGGCTCCTTCCTTCTGAAGAGTGCTGTTGAGTTCGCGCAGGGTCGATGTGCCGAGATCAAAAAACTGAGTATTGCGAGCACCGCTCATGCTGCATGCTCCCAGTGATAAACGCGCTGGGGCTCAGGCTCGAAAACCTTGGCGTTCTCAATGCCGGGCAGATCAGCGAAGGCGCGGTATTCCGAGGCAAAAGCCACGTAATCGTCCGTCTCGGCCATGACGGCAGGCTTGCAGGCGACCGGATCGCGCAGAACGGCGAACCCTTCACGGGTTCCGACTACAAATGTGTAGAAACCGTCAAGCTCTTTCAGAGAAGATTCAAGCGCCTGATCGAGTTTGTCACCCTGTGAGAGACGCCATGAGAGATAGCCTGCTGCTACTTCAGAGTCGTTTTCCGTCTCGAAGGTCAGACCTTCATTGACGAGGCGACGGCGAAGCGTGTTGTGGTTGGAAAGCGAGCCATTATGCACGAGGCACTGGTCCGGTCCGGTGGAGAAGGGATGCGCACCCGCGATGGTGACAGCGGATTCCGTAGCCATGCGGGTGTGACCGATGGCGTGCGTGCCCTGCATTTTTTCAAGATCGAAGCGGGCAGCCACCTCTTCCGGAAGACCGACACCTTTGTAGAGTTCGATGCTTTCACCACTTGAGGCGAAATGCACGCCATGTCCAAATCCGTTGACGAAGGCGCGGATGGCGGGCTCCAGATCGGAAGCATAGGTCAGGACGACGTGATCCTGATGCTTGGCGACATTGGCGCTGCCACCAGCTGCTTTGAGAAATCCGGATTCGAAGTCGCCGATATTGTCAGCTGAAATGCCACGGACAGTCATCTTGCGCTGACCGGAAGCCGGCGAACCATAGACAGCAAAACCGGCGCTGTCCGGCCCACGTTCTGTCATGGTCTTGAGCATGAGGGACGTCAGGCGTCCCAGTTCGGGCTGAAGAGCCGGGTTTTTAATGAATAGACCGACGATGCCACACATCGTGAAAACCTCCGAAGAGTGTTTGATGATGGCGATCCTAAACAGAACGGGTACGAAACTGTCAACTTAAAAGAATAAAGTTTTCTTCTAAGGAAAGTTTGCCTGTGTCAGTCGGTATGTCGTGAATAAGTAATAATTGAAAGATAGCTTATTGATCCTGTGAGAAATTTTTCAGGACCGTGGGGAGCCTGACTGTCGAACATCAGTGTGTCGCCTGGACCCATTTCGTAGGTCTGGTCTCCATGCCGATAGATCAGGCGGCCGGTCAGCATGTAGATCACCTCGATTCCATCGTGACGAAAACTGACGTAGGGCTCAGCGCCTTCATGCAGGCTGATGAGATACGGCTCCACCACGACCGGGCCGCTGAGCAGGTGTCCCAGCAGATTGTACTGATGACCCGCCTTCGTGCCGCGTCGTTCGATTGTCACGCCCTGTCCGGACCGCACAAAAGAACAGTCGCGCTGTTCCTCCGCCGTGGCGAACAGCTGGCTCAGCGAGATGTTCAGGGCATGGGAAACAGACTGGAGCGTGGCGAGGGATGGGGATATCTGGCCGTTTTCTATCTTGGACAGCATGCCGAGAGAGATGCCCGCTGCATTGGCAAGTTCGGTGCCAGTCAGATCGGCCTTGCGGCGTTTTTCCCTGATCTGCGCGCCCAGTGATTCCTCAAGCGTAAGTTCGCGCGCCGGGGTGGCGGAGGACCCTGTGGCAAGGTCATCGGTCTGGGTGACTGCTGTCTTGCGTTGAGAGGTCCGGCGGGGTGTTGCCATTAAGCTCAGTTCTCCAGCGACATGGATCCATCGATCTCAGGATAGAATCCGTATCTGATCGCTGAATTCAGGGAAGAGAGCAACAAGATCCCTCGTCATTCCCGTGTGCAGGCGCTCCCGTAAATAGAGCATCAGATCAAGCGGAAGACGCCCGAACTCGCGTCGCCGTCCGACAAGCGTCAGATGGCGATGGAAAGACCCGACCGGCAAAGGGTGGCAGACCATGCTGGAATCGGCACGGAACCCGGCTTCATACAGGCAGAGCGGGGTGGTGATGGCGACGCCTCCGGCCCGACATGCAGAGAAGACCCCATAAGGAAGATCGTATTCCTGCTGAAAGGGAACGTCTATCCGTAGTCGCCGCAGGTAGCGCTCTACTTCGGAACCGGTCCGTGACCGCTGTGAAAAGCGGATGAAGGGGTGGTTGAGCAGGAGCGCACGCATGTCGTCCGTCGTTTTGGGAGGATCAACATTGTCCGGACATAGCAGGAGATAGGGCTCTTCGATCAGCGGCCACCGCTCCAGACCGGCGACATCTTCCATTTCATCGACACCGATCACGAGATCGATCTGGCGCGTGAGGAGAGATGTGCCGTGAGATTCGGTCAGTCCCGCATGCACGACAAGACGACCGACCCGTTCGTACATGAATTCCGAAAGATGGGGTAAAATGGCCCGGGAAAGTGAATCCACCACGCCAAGCCGTAACTGTGGAACACGGCCATGCTTCATTTCCTGAATGCCAACCGCGATATGACGCATTTCGGCAAGGAGTCCGGTCGCATTCTGACGCAGGACGACCCCTGTGGCGGTCAAAGCGAGGGGGCGCACATTGCGGTCGAACAGTCTGGTGCCGAGCCGGGATTCAAGTTCTGAAATGGTTTGGGAAATGGCTGGCTGCGTCACGGACAATGCCCGGGCGGCCGCCGCCATGCTGCCATTTTCACAGACCGCAAGGAAGACGTTCAGCGAGGAAAGATCGAAAGGCAGATCTCTGATGGCCATGACCTATTATAAGAAAAAATTATTCTGTCACAAGCCATATCGTTTTCTAAACGATATGAAGCACAGAGCGTGGGACGATCATGCAGACCAACCGTTACTCCCTGTTTTCCCTGTTGTGGGAAGCGTGCCGTGGGAACACAGGCTGGAAACCCGCATGGCGCAAGGCTGAACCGTCTGGTCCGTATGATTTCATCATTGTCGGCGGTGGCGGTCACGGGCTGGCGACGGCGTATTACCTTGCAAAACGCTATGGCGGCAAACGGATTGCTGTCGTGGAGAAGGGCTGGATCGGCGGCGGTAATGTCGGTCGCAACACCACAATCGTGCGTTCCAATTATCTTTTACCCGGCAACGAACCTTTCTACGAATGTTCAATGAAGCTCTGGGAAGGTCTGGAGCAGGACATCAACTACAATGCAATGGTCAGCCAGCGCGGCGTGCTGAACCTTTTTCATAACGACGCGCAGAGGGCAGCCTATATCCGTCGCGGCAATTCCATGATCCTGCATGGCGCGGATGCCGTGCTGCTGGATGCGGAGGCTGTTCGTGAGAAAATTCCTTTTCTGAACTTCAACGATGCGCGCTTTCCCATCAAGGGTGGCCTGCTTCAGCCCCGGGGCGGCACGGTGCGTCATGACGCCGTGGCATGGGGCTACGCGCGGGCGGCGGATCGTCTTGGCGTGGACATCATTGAAAACTGCGAGATGACGGGACTGCGGATCGAGCAGGGCAGGGCTGTCGGCATCGAGACGACAAAAGGCTTTATTGCCGCAGGAAAGATCGGTCTGGCCTGCGCAGGAAATTCTTCGCGTGTCGCGGCGATGGCGGGACTGAGGCTGCCGATCGAGAGCCATGTGTTGCAGGCGTTCGTCAGTGAGGGCCTCAAGCCTTTTATCGACTGTGTCGTCACGTTTGGCGCCGGGCATTTCTATATCAGCCAGTCCGACAAAGGTGGTCTTGTCTTCGGTGGCGATATCGACGGCTACAACTCCTACGCCCAGCGCGGCAATCTTCCCGTGATCGAGGATGTCTGCGAAGGCGGCATGGCTCTGATGCCCCGGATCGGTCGCGTCAGGCTGCTGCGTCACTGGGGTGGACTCATGGATATGTCGATGGATGGAAGCCCGATCATCGATCATACGCCGGTCGATGGCCTCTATCTGAATGCCGGATGGTGTTACGGCGGCTTCAAGGCCACACCTGCGTCGGGGCTCTGCTTCGCTCACCTTCTGGCGCGGGATGAACCGCATCCTGTCGCGACGGCATATCGTCTGGATCGCTTTGCACGCGGTGCCGTGATTGATGAAAAAGGCATGGGCGCGCAGCCCAACCTGCATTGAGGTTCCTATGCGTCTGACCTGTCCTTCCTGCGGCTCCCGTGGCCTTGAAGAATTTACCTACAGGGGTGATGCCTCTGTCCGGCGGCCTGCTGCGGACGCCAGCGAGCAGGCGTGGGTGGACTATGTCTATCTGCGTGACAATCCCTGCGGGCGTCATCAGGAGTTATGGTATCACGGTGCTGGCTGCCGCTCCTGGCTTGTGGTGACGCGTGATACGCGGACCCATGAGATTTTCGATGTCCGCAATGCGCGTGATGTGGCTTTGACAGAGCGCCAGACGGACGCAGGTCAGGGAGAGATCGCATGAGCGCTGCTCCCGCACAGATCTTTCGCGTCAGAAGCGGCAACGGTGTCGATACCAGTCAGACCCTGCATTTTTCTTTTGACGGCAAAACCTACACCGGCCATCCCGGCGATACGCTCGCCTCTGCTCTGCTGGCTCATGGGGTGCGTCTTTTCGGACGCTCCTTCAAATATCACCGTCCCCGTGGTCTGCTTTCGGCAGGACCGGAAGAACCGAATGCTCTTGTCGAACTTCGTGACGGAGCAAGGCGGGAACCCAATACCCGCGTCACCGTGGTCGAACTGTTCGATGGGCTGAATGCCTCCAGCCAGAATCGCTGGCCCAGCCTCTCCTTCGACGCATTGGGTATGAACGGCCTGTTCACATCCGTGCTCGGAGCCGGGTTCTACTACAAGACCTTCATGTGGCCGGCGTCCTTCTGGGAAAAGCTGTATGAACCCATGATCCGCCGTGCGGCCGGACTGGGACGGGCTGCGGACGAGGCTGATCCCGATCTTTATGAAAAATCCACGGCATTTTGCGATGTGCTTGTGGTCGGTTCCGGTCCCGCCGGACTTGCGGCGGCGCTGGCTGCAGGTCGTTCCGGCGCACGCGTGATCCTGTGTGAGCAGGATGCGCTGCCGGGAGGACGTCTGCGCGATGAAAGCGCGACGCTCGATGGTAAGGCCGGTTGGCAGTGGGCGGAACAGGTTCGTCAGGAACTTGCCGGTATGCCGGAAGTCCGGGTGATGACGCGCACCTGCGTTTTTGGCGCCTATGACGGCGGTACCTATGGTGCGCTGGAACGCGTTGCGGATCATGTCGCGCTCCCGAAGGACGGTCAGCCGCGTCAGCGGCTGTGGCGGATCGTTGCCCGTGAATGCGTGATGGCGACGGGAGCGATCGAACGCCCGGTTGTTTTCCCGAACAATGACCGTCCGGGCGTCATGCTGGCGGGGGCCGTGCGCACCTACCTCAACCGGTTCGGCGTATCGCCGGGACGGAAAGCTGTTCTGTACATCTGCAACGATGACGGTCTGCGCACGGCGCTGGATCTCCGCCGTGCTGGCGTGGCCATTGCCGCCATCGTGGACTCGCGTCCCGCCGGAGTGGGTGGTGGCGCTCAGGTAGCCAGCCAATGTGGGGCGGCTTTCTTCCCCGGTGGGGCCATTGCCGACTGTTACGGACATTCCGGTGTAAAGGCCGTTCTTGTGCGGGATGCGTCCGGCAAGGCCCGATCCATCGCGTGTGATCTTGTCGCCATGTCGGGAGGCTGGTCGCCGAATGTGGCGCTGGCTACCCATCTGGGAAACCGGCCTGTCTGGCATGACGATCTGTGCGCGTTTCTTCCCTCCACGCTCCCGCCGGGCATGGTCGCCGCAGGAGCCGCCGCCGGTGTGTTCGACACGGCGGAAGCGCTTCATGACGGCGCGGTTGCCGGACAGCGCGCCGCCGTCGCCTGTGGCTTTGCAGCGACATTGCCGGTGCTGCCGGAGGCTGAGCCGACACGGTACGCCATCCGGGCGCTGTTTCACGCGCTCAAGGGAGTGCCGTCTGCGAAAAAAGCCAAGGCGTTCGTCGATTTTCAGAACGATGTTACGGCCAAGGATGTCGCGCTGGCGGCGCGGGAAGGGTTCGTCTCGGTCGAACATCTCAAGCGCTACACGACGCTTGGCATGGCGACGGATCAGGGCAAGACCTCCAATATCAACGCTCTGGCGCTGCTTGCCGAAATCACGGAACGCACTATCCCACAGACGGGAACGACTCTGATCCGGCCACCGGTTCAGCCGGTCGCCATCGAGGCGCTGGCCGGCCCGCATCGGGGAACGCATTTCAAACCAACTCGTCTGCCACCGACACACCAATGGGCGGAAGAGCAGGGGGCGGTCTTCACGGCGAACGGACTGTGGATGCGCGCGCAGTGGTTCCCGCGTTCCGGTGAAACGGACTGGCTGGAAACGGTCAGCCGCGAAGTGCGCACGGTGCGTGAGGCCGTCGGTTTCTGCGACGTTACCACACTGGGAAAAATCGACATTCAGGGGCCGGATGCAGCGGAATTTCTCAATCGTATCTACGTCAATGCGTGGCTGAAACTGGCTGTCGGACGGGTCCGATACGGGCTGATGCTGCGGGAGGACGGGTTCGCCTATGATGACGGGACCACGGCCCGTCTGGGCGAAAATCACTATGTGATGACGACCACGACCGCGAATGCGGGCGGCGTGATGGCTCATCTTGAGTTCTGTCATCAGTGGTTGTGGCCGGAGCTTGATGTGCAGTTCATCTCGGTGACGGACGAATGGGCGCAGATCGCCGTGGCCGGGCCGAAATCGCGTGCCGTTCTGGAAAAGATTGTCGATGCGTCCTTCGATCTTTCCAACGAAGCCTTCCCCTACATGGCGGCTGCGGAACTGACCGTCTGCGGTGGCGTGGCCGCCCGTCTGTTCCGCCTCTCTTTCTCAGGCGAGCTGGCTTATGAGCTGGCCGTCCCCGCCCGCTATGGCGATGCTCTGGCGCGACTGTTGATGAAGGTGGGGGAACCGTTCGGGATTGCGCCTTATGGCACGGAGGCGCTCGGCGTGCTCCGTATCGAAAAGGGGCATCCCGCCGGACCGGAGCTGAATGGTCAGACTACGGCGCATGATCTGGGCATGGGACGTCTGCTCTCCACGAAGAAAGACTTTATCGGCAGCCGGATGGCGCAGCGGCCAGCACTCACGGATCCAGCCCGCCCCACACTGATCGGCATTCAGCCGGTCAATCCCGAAGACATGCTGGTCGCAGGCTCACATCTTCTGCCGCAGGGGGCTTCCGCCACGGCGACCTCGGATCAGGGGTGGCTGTCTTCGGTCGCCTGGTCACCCAGTGTCGGATCGTGGATTGGTCTTGGTTTCCTGACCAATGGTCCTGCCCGTAAGGGCGAGATTGTGTCGGTTCATAATCTGCTTGCCGGAACGATCATTGCGGCCCGCATCGTCGATCCGGTGTTTGTCGATCCCAAAGGAGAGCGTCTCCATGGCTGATCAGTTGTTCCCCGTGCCGCCTGTAAAATACGGTTCCTTACGAGTGGGCGGCATGACGCTCGAGCAGTCCCCGTTCGCCGAGACTGTCAGTCTGGGCGCCTTTTTGGGCGCGGGGCGGGATGAACTTGTCAACAGAATTCACGAGATGTTCGGGGTCATTCTTCCTGAACATCCTCGTGCAGTGCATGCGGCGGATGGTCGATGCACCTTTCTCTGGAACGGGCCCGGCCAGTGGCTGGCCATCGCGGTAGAAGGCTTGGGCCTGCTGTCCCGCCTCCGTGAAGTCTGTGGCGATGTCTGTGCGCTGACATCACAGAGCGACAGCCGCGCCATCCTGAAATTGTCCGGTCCGAATGTCCGGGAGGTGGCATCACGGCTTGTGCCAATTGATCTGCATCCGAGAGTGTTCGGCAAGGACCATGTCGCGTCCACACTGGCCGGGCATATCCCGGTCATCATATGGCAAACAGAGGATGCGCCAACTTATCTTTTCCTTGTCTTCCGGAGCCTCGCTGCAAGCCTGTTCCATGACTTTTCTGTCGCCCTGAACGGTCTTTCCTATTCAGAAACGGATTCCTGTGTATGACAACGCTCTCTCCTGACGCCAAAGGCTACATCCTGACGCTGAGCTGTCCGAACCGCCCGGGCATCGTGGCGGCCCTGAGCCAGACCCTGTTTGAAGCAGGGGCGAATATCACTGAAGCGCAGCAGTTCGATGATACGGGCAGCGGCAGCTTCTTCATGCGCATCATGTTTGATATCGTGAAAGGTGGCCGCACGGAGGCCGATCTTCGCGGGATTGTCGAGACGCTGACGAGCCAGTTTCAGATGAAATATCGCCTGAACTGCCAGTCATATCGGCCCAAGGTCATGATCCTTGTGTCGAAATTCGATCACTGCCTTGTAGATCTTCTGTATCGCTGGCGGATCGGCGAGCTTCAGATCGATCCTGTCGGGATCATCGCCAATCATCCTGAAGAAATCTACCGGGATGTCGATTTCTACGGCATCCCCTTCCATTATCTGCCAATCACGAAAGATACGAAGACCGAGCAGGAAGCCCGCATTCTCTCGCTTGTTCAGGAGAGCCAGACGGAACTGGTCGTGCTGGCGCGCTACATGCAGATTCTGTCCAATGATATGGCGTCGGCCTTTTCAGGACGCTGCATCAACATCCATCATTCGTTCCTGCCGGGCTTCAAGGGCGCACGTCCCTACCATCAGGCGTGGAACAGGGGCGTAAAGCTGATTGGTGCGACAGCGCATTACGTGACCAGCGATCTTGATGAAGGTCCGATCATTGAACAGGATGTGGAGCGCATCTCGCACGCCGACAGCCCGGAGGACCTGATCCGCAAGGGACGTGACATCGAGCGCCGGGTTCTGTCCCGGGCCGTGCGGTATCACATCGAGATGCGGACCATCCTCAATGGAAATAAAACCATCGTGTTCAACTCCTGACGGATACGGAGAGAGTCCTGTTATGGTGTCAGATGCCAAGTTGATTGATGGCAAGGCCTTCGCTCGCAGATTGCGTCACGACATTCGTGATCAGGCGCAGGGATTACATGCTCGGCATGGCGTGCTGCCCACATTGGCGGTGGTGATGGTGGGGGAAGATCCTGCCAGCGCCGTGTATGTTCGCAACAAGGTGCGGGCGACGGAAGAAGCTGCGATGCGCTCGGTGTCTCATCATCTGCCGCAAAGCACGACACAGGATGAACTGCTCGATCTGATTGCAGGACTGAACGCCGATCAGTCGGTGCACGGTATTCTTGTGCAGCTTCCGCTTCCTGAGCAGATCGATCGGGACGCTATTCTGGATGCGATAAATCCTGAGAAGGATGTTGACGGTTTTCATATCGTCAATGCAGGCCGTCTGGCGGTCGGTCGACAGGACGGGTTTATTCCATGCACACCCATGGGGTGCATGATGCTGCTGCGTTCCGTTGTGCCGAACCTGGCCGGTTTACATGCCGTGGTCATTGGTTGCTCGAACATTGTGGGGCGTCCCATGGCGCGTCTGCTTCAGCAGGCAGGTTGCACCGTGACGGTCACACATCTGAAAACACGTGATGTCGCCGCAGAAACGCGTCGGGCCGATATCATTGTCGTTGCTGCGGGTCACGCGGGACTGGTGCGCGGCGACTGGGTGAAGGACGGCGCGATCGTCATTGATGTCGGCATCAACCGCGTGGAGACAGGATCGGGATCACGGCTGGTGGGCGATGTGGCGTTCGACGAAGTGAGTTCGCGTGCGGCCGCGATCACACCGGTTCCCGGTGGTGTGGGTCCGATGACCATCGCCTGTCTTTTGCAAAATACACTTCAGGCGGCAAGGCAGTTTGCGACAGGGGCTGTTGTGATTGAATGAGATAGGGTCTGGTGAAAAACAATAGCATGAAATGCAGGGTTTTAAAGAATGAATTGATTTTGGCCGATATTACGCATTTCTGAAACTATCTGGCTGCAGTGAGGGATGTTTCCTGTTCTTTTGCAAAAACCCCAAAACTTTATCAGATCAGAGAGAAATGTGGGGTAGACAAATAATTTTTTGATCCAGCCTTTCCTTTCAGCCGTTTATGGAACGGGAAAGATTGATAAGCGCCCGTTCGGAAGTCACGCCGGCCTTGCGATACAGGCGGAGCCGGTGGTTTTTGACGGTGCCCTTGCTGATCCCCAGATGCTGGGCGATTTCCCCTGTGCAACGCCCCTGAAGGATCAGTTGTAGAAGTTCACGTTCACGCGGTGTCAGATTCAGGGCCTTATGAGGCAGATCATCGGACGTTGTAGGAGAGTGAATTGGGCTGAAAACCAGCAGACGACCTCCCGGCGCAAGCATGCAGTCTTCGGGGAGCGCCACAAGACGTAATACAAACTGCTCCGGTTCCGTATGACTGGTCTGGCCGGATGCGCCCAACAGTTTGTAAATGGCGTGCAGCAGAGCGGGACCGTGGCGTGTCTCCGCTTCCTGCCAGGCGGCATTGCCATAAAGACGGTTGCCGTGCCGGTCGAGGACCAGTGAGCCGCATGTCGAACTGAAACCTTCATGAATATCGCTGCTGAAACGACGAAGAGTCTGCGAGACATGAGCACGGTGCAGACCGTTGAAAAGCGGCTGGACAAGATGGGCGAGGCGCAACTCCTCACTTGTGAAAAGATTTTCTTCTTTCTGGAGAAACAGCATCACACAGGCATTGTTCTGTACCGGAAGAAGCAATCCGAGCTCATCCGAGAACTCATGTTTCTTCTGGAAAATTCTTGTGTATTCATCCGGCTTTATGGATGAATCAAGCGTGGAAAGGGTAACGGCTGGGGCCTGTGTCTGACGCCGCCAGAGATGCCAGAATGGGTCAAAGCATCTGAACGTGGCGTTGTAATCGGTCGTCACGCTGGATGCGACATCATTTGTGTGGAGGACGTGTGGCAGCACGCCCGGCGCATAGGCAATGACCCATGCAGCCTGATTGGGAATGAGAGAAGCCAGCAGGCCGAGCAGTTGCGTGTGAAAATCCGGTTGTCCGATCTGGGCGGCGGCATCTCCAGTGGCGGCCAGCCAGCTTGCTGGAAGTGTTGTATTTTCTCCCGCATTTTCCAAAGGCGTTGCCATGACGCTTTCTCCTTGTGCCAGCCAGCAGAGGACCGGCTATGCTTCAGACAGGACAGGCTCACGTGGTGCTGAAGTCTTCATGGTTTCCAGACGGTTGCCAGCGGCGCACGCTTTCAGGATACGCACGGCTTTTTCCGCAATCACGCTTCCTGCCTCCAGAGGCGGCAGGCCGCCGTCATAGATGTTCGAGATGACGGAATATTCATAGCTCATGTCACTGTTGCCGCTATAAGCGCGTGCTTTTGAAAGAACCTCGTCATCTGCAAGCCGGTAGGCGAAGTAGGCTGACATGCTGCGTGAGGCGCGGGCGTCTCCACCCGGACGCTCTCCGATCAGACTGATGACGAGTTTCGGTTCCAGCAATTCGCCAACGGCTTCTGCGACTTTCACCCGACCAAAAGGGAGAAGGATGGGCTGTCCGACAGACAGACCATGTGCACGCAGACCATCCAGCAATACGGGCAGAAGATCAGGAATATTGTGATGAATGGCCTCGGCGCTCAGCCCGTCGGAGACGACAACCTGCACGTCCATGCCTTCCGGAGCGAGGCTGGCGATGCACTCTTCGTCGAGGTAGGCGCCGATATCGGGGTTGCCGAGATGGGCCTGTTTGTCAGGTGCGCAGGTTTTCAGACGCCGGAATGTCAGGTCGGGCAGGCGCGCTTCGTCAAGTTCGGCCGCGATGGCCTGACGTCCGATGGCGAGATTGGCGCGGATCTCACGTGAGACGTGATTGGCTGGTCTCGGACCGGCGGACTCAAAGCCGTAAGCAGCAGGAACACGCTCCAGGAGACGGTCAAATTCGGACTCCGAACCACAGAAGATGCGGGGATTGCCCCAGTTCGGTCCACGTTCGATCGTGCCGTCTTCTGTCTCCGTGAAAATACCGCGCGTTTTCGCCCATGCGAGATACTCCGCCGCCGGTCGCGCATTGTGAATTTCACGAAGCGTCTGGTCGTCGTGACCGGACGTGTCGAAATAGGCGAGCATGCGATCGACCGTCAGGAACACGTCCATGAAGTAGTTCGCCCCGGCGGCGGCCAGCAGTTCGGTGGCGATCTGATGGCCTTCGATCGAGATGTCGGAATGCATGGTGTAACAGGGGGCCATGCCCATCGGCAGCCCCATCAGTTTGCCCATGAAGTGATCCTGCAAGTTTGAAAGAATCATCTCGACATTATCGAGATGGGTCTCCGGGCCGATGAAGCCGGTCACATTGTTGACCATGAAGGGGTCATACCGGCGGGCGAGGCCGTAACACAGCGCCTCGCAGGTGGTCATGTCCATGCCTTCATGCTTGGCGTAGGTCAGCTCGCTGCCCTGTCCGGTCTCGAAATACATGAACTGACTGGCGGTTTCACGCAGCGGTCCCTGTTTGGCCATCAGATCATAGGCTTCATCAAGCAGATCGACGGTTACGTCGAACTCGTCCGTCAGAGTGCGTTCGGTGCCTGCCAGACTCTGGAACAGGATTTCCACAGGTGCGCCATCCTGCAGACTGGCCATCTGGGTCTTCATATGCGCCAGAACGCAGATCTGGGTCGGCGCTCCGGTCTCGTGGCGGAGGCGGTCAAGATGGGTCAGCAGTGCCGTCACGTTCTCGACGGTGTCGATGGAAGGGTTGATGCCCAGCAGCGCGTCACCCGATCCCATGGAGAGACCCGTATAGACAAGCGCGGATACGCAGGAGAGATCGTCGGTCGGATGGTTGGGCTGAAGGCGTGAGGACAGGGTTCCCTGTGCGCCGACCAGAGTGCGTGCCCGCGCCGAACACTTGGCCTTGCGCGCCACGAGGATCAGTTCATGCACGTCCATCAGTTTGGCGAGAGCGGCCGCCATCACTCCGGTCAGGCCACGTCCCAGACGACGCACTTCGGCAGCAGGAGCCCGCAGCAGCAGATCCTTCAGTTCGCCCACGGTCAGCGAGGCGATGGTTCCGAACGCTTCCCGGTCAATGTCGTAATTGACCCGCATGATGGCATCTACGCGTCCATCGGTGGTGGTGAGTGGGCGGTCATGAAGATGCTGCAGCGTGAGACCGGAGAGGATGGCGCGGGCGGCCTCCCGGGTCATTTCATCCGCCGCGGTCAGGGCGGCCATGCGATCACCGGCCTTGGAGACGTCAGCAGCGCCCAGCAGCGCCTTCAGCCCATGAAAGGTGAAGGCGCGATCCATGAGGCTGATTGTGTAGTCCTCATCGGGAAGGGGCGCTGGCACCACAATGTCCGCGAGAGAAGTCAGATGAGCCATGGGAACATTCTCCATTATCGGTTCGGTCAGCTCATGCCGTAGAAGGACACAGGAAAGACGATGTTGTGCGGCAGCCCGATGCGTACGAAACGGGCGTCGCGGACCGGCACTTCATCAAGGACCATCAGGTTGACGGGCAGCGTGCCCCAGCGGGTGATGTAACTGCCCAGCGTGTGGCCGATATTGTGATCGGTCAGGATGATCAGCGGGAGTTCGGACGGCAGCCGGACTTCTTCCAGCGCGGTCGCGATGCGCTCTCCTGTCACGCGGATGGTTGCGAGATTCGGGGGCGTGTCGCTGGCCAGTCGCAGGCACACGCCGGCAGGATGTCTGCGAGCGATAGTGAGAAGGTTGTTCAGCCGACTGACAGGGGTCTGCATGTCAAACGTGCCGAGGATCGGGAGATCCCGTAGTGGCAGGCCAATCTTATCGGAGTGAAAGACTGTCGCGCCTGAGATGTCGGTGCTGTGCATGGTCAGGCCGTAAACGGTGGCACGTCCCTGATTGGCCGGAACGGCCCGATGCAGATCACGGGAAAGAAGAGGAGACGCCATGATCCCACGCGCCAGATCGACCCCGAGATCTCCATAAAGGGCGCGTGGCGGCAGATCCTGTCCGTTCAGGACGGCGTAGATCATTTCTCCGACGCCGCCGGAAAAGGTCAGCAGGGTGGAAGAGGGCACGGATGGGGTGAACGGGCAGTCTTCGTGGAGTGCTCCGCAGACGCTGCTGAAACTGGCGCGTGATCCCTGGGCGATGTCTTCCAGCGCACGGACATACCAGTGCGTGATGCGCTCGATATCCTGTTCGGAAACAGTATCGCCGGGTACAAGCGATAAACCGATTTCATCACACAGGGCTTTTCCAAAGGGCGAGAGTGTCGTGAGCGTGATGCCATCGCTGCCGAACTGGAAGTGGCGAGCGCCGATATAGTGGCAGCCCGCCGCCATAACCTGTCCGTTCATGCCCAGCGCTGCGTTGGTTGTGCCGCCGCCGATATCGAGATTGAGCACGCCGGTATTGGTGTGGTGCCGCGACAGTTCGGCGCATCCGCCCATGAAGGCGAGCCAGGATTCCAGCATGGGGTCGCGCGCCGTGGCCACTACTGCCGCGCCAATGCGGGATTCCACGGCTTCTGTCAGAGCGGCGGCGTTGTCCTGTCGTGCAGCGAGTCCTGTCACGATCGCGCCGCCCGAAAAGATGCTGTCACGAGCAGGCGTGATGGCGTCCAGCCAGCCATCGAGCAATGCGCCGATTGCTTCGATGTCGAGCTGCTGATCGTTCCGAAAAGGAGTGAAACAGGCTTCCGAACGGTAGCAGAGTTCGGGTTGGGTAAATTCCATGCGACCGGTGACGCAATTCAGGGAAAGACGCGCGTGCGCGGCCATCGCCCGACTGGTTGTCGAACCGAAATCGAAGCCTGCGAGAAGGACTGTGTCTCCGGCCAAGGTCATGCTCTGGCCCCTGCACCTGTCAGTAGCGGAAACAATAGAATCATCATTGTTGTTCTGCAATGAAAATTCATCGTGATATTCATGATGATTATAATATATTCAATATACTTCAGCCTTTTCGGCATCCTGTAACGGGGGGCGGAAAAAGCAGGTGTAAAGATCATTCTTTCAGAAGAGCTTATGAGCCGGGCTGCCGGATCGCCTGTCTGATGAAACGGTCGGAAATCATGCCGATGAACGCCACGCACAGGCCGGCCACGACACCCTGTCCGACATCCGCCTTGGAAAGGGCGGCGTAAGTGACCTGCCCAAGATCGCGTGTGCCGACAAGCGCCGTGATGACCAGCATCGAAAGAGCGAGAAGGATCGTCTGGTTGAGGCCCAGAAGCATGTCGGGAAGGGCATGAGGCAGGCGGATGCGTCTGAGAATCTGCCCGCGTGTGCAGCCGGTCATTGTGCCGGCTTCGATAAGGGACTCCGGCACATGACTGATCCCGTGCGCCGTGTAGCGGATGGCGGGAGCGATGGCGTAGAGCACGATACCGATCATCGCCGTAAAATCGCCGACACGAAACAGCATGACGATGGGGATGAGATACACGAAGGCCGGGAGAGTCTGGAGCGTGTCTATGAACACTTCCACGCTTTTCATCAGCCATGGACGCTGTGTGGCGATAACTCCCACAGGTACCCCGAGCAGCATGGCGATCACGACCGATACGCCGCAGAGATAGAGTGTGATCATCGCCGGTTGCCACAGTCCCACGACAGCCATGAAGCCGCACATGAGGCCCACGGTCAGGGCGAGACGGATGCCCCCCATCCACAGTCCGGCCAGCGTTACGACCGTCACGACCCATGGCCAGGGCAGGGCGAGCATGAAGCGTTTTACCGGCATGAGGACGTGCAGCAGCATGAAGGTCTTGATCACGTCGAGTGGATCGTGAAAGTGGATATTGATCCAGGAAACCAGGTCATTCCAGAACGGGCCGGTCGAGAGGCGTGCGCTCTCGGGATAATGCGCGATCGCAGGCCAGAGGGCGGCGGCAATCCACAGCAGTCCCGCCAGAGCGAGGGCTCCCGCGATCACTCTATGATGGGAGCGTGAACCGCTCGGACCGCTACGGCGTGCGTCCGGCACGAGCGCCTGCGCGAAACGGTCGAGCATGACGGCCAGAACGGTGATCGCCAGCCCGGCTTCCAGTCCGCCACCGATATCGAGGCGGCGGAGGGCGCCAAGCACGTCCCAGCCAAGACCGCCGGCGCCGATCATCGAGGCAATGATCACGACGTTGAGTGACAGCATGATAACCTGATTGACGCCCACCATCAGCCCGGGAAGCGCAGTTGGCAGCAGGATACGCCATGTCATCTGGCGACGGGTGCAGCCCGTCATGCTGCCGAGCGAACGCAACTCGTCAGGGACGCCCTGAATGGCGACCACCGTGACACGGACCATCGGCGGGATGGCATAGATCACGGTGGCGATCATGGCGGAGACGGGGCCGAAACCGAAGAGGATCAGCATCGGCAGGAGGTAGGCGAAGACGGGCATCGTCTGCGCCACGTCGAGCAACGGGGAAAGAAGGCGACCAAAGGTGGCCGAACGGACGCACAGAAGCCCGAGCGCGAGACCGCCCGCAGCGCTCAGCAGGGCCGCCACCAGCACGGAGGCGAGTGTGACCATGGCGCTGGTCCATTGCCCGAAGACTGCGAGATAGAGAAAACCGATCGTCATACCGACGGCGAGACGCCACCCGCGTAGTGTCCATGACAGGGCCGCGATAGCTATGATCAGAGCGAACCATGGCACGGGCGGAAACAGCATCACGGCCTCAGACCCCTGACCTTTCAGGACGCCGGTCGCCAGCACCATGGAGGCCAGTTGCAGCGGCAGATCAAGGAGAAACGAGAGTGCGCGGGTGAAACCGGACACGGTCAGCGGTCCCAGATGCGCATCCACTGTCAGCCAGTGCATGAAGGCGGAAATCCAGTCCGCCAGCGACAGACGCCATCCGGTTGGATATTTCTGCACCCAGCGTGGAAACACGGTGCGTGGCAGTTCAGCCAGAATGACGCTCAGAATGACGATGATCAGCCACGGCAGATGGCGCAGATTGACCGGTTTGCCGAAAACGACACCGGCAGGGAGAGCAGACGCTTTCTTCATGCGCCGACAGCCTGTGTCTCGGGGCCGATGAGGATGTCGAGCAGCATGGTCCGGTCGATGGCGCCAATGATTTCATTGTTTTCAATGACAGCAAGCGGAAGGGAGGAGGCATCAAGCTCGCGTGCAAAGGAGATGACCCGGTCTGTCGCATTGACTTCACCGCCAAAGGGGCCAGCGGAAGGAGACGTTGTCATGATGGATCGGGCAGTAAGAATATGGGCGCGTGGCGCGTCCCGCGTGAAGGCGCGCACGTAATCTGTGGCGGGGCTGACAAGCAGTTCTTCCGCCGTGCCGACCTGTTCGACCTGTCCGTCTTTCATGATGGCGATGCGATCCGCAACGCGTACAGCTTCTTCGAAATCATGCGTGATAAAAACAATGGTTTTTTTCAGCATGCCCTGAAGACGTATGACCTCGGCCTGCATTTCGCGGCGGATCAAGGGGTCGAGGGCGGAGAACGGTTCATCAAGGAACCACACGTCAGGATCGCCAGCGAGAGAGCGGGCAATACCGACACGCTGCTGCTGCCCGCCCGACAGCTGGGCGGGAAAACGGTGTTCGCGGCCCTCAAGCCCGACCAGACGGATCATCCGCTGTGCGATTTCCTCACGTTCCGCGCGCGGTCGCCCCTGAATTTCCAGCGGAAAAGCAACGTTGCCGAGCACCGTAAGGTGTGGCAACAGCGCGAAATGCTGGAAGACCATCCCCATCTGGTGACGGTGGATCTGGATCAGATCAGCTTCGGAAAATTCGAAAAGATTCTTGCTTTCAAAGAGGATCTTTCCGGCCGAAGGAGGCGTGAGACCGGCCAGGCAGCGTAAAAGGGTCGATTTCCCGGAGCCGGACAGGCCCATGATGACAAAGGTCTTGCCCCGTTCAATATCGAGATCGACATTGAAGATCGCAGGTGTAATGCCAGCTTCCTGAAGCGTCTGCACATTGTCGGTGGTCAGATGGCCGTCTGTGACGAATTCGGATGCGCGTGCGCCATAGAGTCGGCTGACTTTCCGGCAAGCCAGTACGGGATGCTGCATCAGGTCTCTCTTCTGCGGAAAGGGGATGCCTCCGACAGTCCCGGCGGGACTGCGCGGAGGAGAGTCGTTACTTGCTGAGCCAGGCTTTCCACACGTCTTCGTGCTTGTTTACCCAGTCCTGAGCCACGTCCTCGACTTTTTCGCCATTGAGGTCCACACGGGCGTCAAGCTCACCCATGGTTTTGTTGTCGAACTTGTAATTCTTGATGATGGCGTATGCGCCCGGCCACTTGTCCTTCATGCCGGACCAGACGGCCTTCCAGATAGGGCCGTAAGGCTTGCCACAGTCATACTTGGCGTCCTTGTTGATTCCCCAGCCGGGATCTTCGTAACAACCCGGTTCGTAACGGGGAAATTCAACAAATTCCCCTTTGTATTTGATGGGCACCCAATGCGGTGTGTAGATCCACAGAATGATGGGAGCCTTGCGTTCGTAGGCGCTTTTAAGCTCGGCGAACAGCGCGGCGTCCGTGCCGGCATGTACGACCTCAAACGGCAGATCGAGCGCTTCAATGCGCTCCTCATCATGTCCGCCCCAGGTCGAAGGACCGCCGAGATAACGCCCCTTGGGGTCGGTTTCAGGCGTGCTGAAAACCTCGCCACACTTTTTGAGAGCTTCCCAGTTGGGCAGGCCCGGGCACTTTTCCTTCATGTATTCCGGAAACCACCACTCTTCACGAGCCTGCATTCCGGAAGAACCCAGATCTTCCACTTTGCCGGTTTTGACTGCGGCCTGAAGAGCTTCCTGCGCTGTCGTGGCCCAGACTTCGGGGGCGACAGTGAGGTCACCATTTTCCATGCCACTGAACTGGGCGAGGTAATCGGCCGGCACATAATCAATGTTGTATCCAGCTTTTTTCAGAATATCGCCCATGATATGGGCGGTTATCAGTTCACCTGTCCAGTCATTGAGAGTGATCTTGATCGGATCGTGGGATTCTGGTGCAGCGATGGCGGAGCGGCCCATGAGGCAAAGGCCGCCCAGCAGTGAGATGCAAAGCAGATTTCTGATCATCATTTCACTTCCATAATGATGTTGGGTAAATCCTAGTAACCGCAAGACAGAAACAGCAACAGTTAATTCTTATATATAAGATATATTTATATGCGGGCTTAGATAATTCTTCTGGTTACGAAGGTTGATGAAGTATTTTTCTATTTCAAAGCAATGATATAGCGAAATTTTGAAAGAATCTGAAACTCCTGAGTAATGTTTTTATATCGAAACGGATTCGGCGGTATGCCTGGGTAGGATCCCTGTTTGTTCTATAAAAATTCCTTTCAGTAGAATGGAAAAATGGAGTTTCATGTCTGCGTCCGTATGAGAGGCGGATGACTGCCCGTTCAGGGTGAATGGTGCCAAATGGCACTATTGTTGTGAGCCCTGCCGCATGCTTCCTTTTATTTCCGATCGGCAACGTATCGAGGGCGACGATCATGACCGCGTTTCTTGTGAAGGCTCCGAAAAGATCTTCTCATCGGATCAATGGAGGAAGCAGCGCTCAGAAGTTTTCGGTAACCGCAGGTGAGCGCCTCGAAATTCTGGGCGTTGATGGAGGGCAGGCGGCCGTCGTGTTTGCTGCGCGGGGTATGCTGGAATGCTCTTCGGGAGCAGAAACCGCGCACAGCTTTTCCAGTGAGGCCCTTTCCGAGTTTCTGGAAGGAGACGAGGTTTCCTTTGTCGTTCTGGGCGCAGACGCTGCGCCGGGTGAGGCTGTCAGTGTTGCGGTGCTGCAGGATGGAAACATTGTGGTCGATGCTCCTGCGGACGATATGCTGCCTGAAAGCTCTGAGGCTCCCGGTCGTGTGGACGTGGTGATGTATGCAACTGACAGCACGTCACGACTGCCGCCCCCACTCGGACCTGTCGTGCAGGAGATATGCGTGCCTGCGGCCTCGGCTGTGAGTTACCGTGTCCGCAAGGGCGACTATATCCAGATCATCGATGTTGAAGGTCGGCAATGCTCCGATTTTCTCGCATTCGATGCACTGGCGCTGAAAGAGGGCAGGGAGTGCGGGCTGGATGCGACCGCCACCCGGACCGTGCAGGGAAACGTCATGCCGACACCGGGACTGCACGCCAGGTTTCTCAATGAGCACATGCAGCCGATGGTCGAGATCGTGCAGGACACGGTAGGCCGTCACGATGCATTTCTTCTGGCCTGCACAGCCAAATATTATGACGATGGCGGCTATCCCGGCCATGCCAACTGCACTGAAAACTTCAACAATGTTCTTGAAGTGGAGGGGATTGTTCCCCGCAGTGGGTGGCCCGCAATCAACTTCTTCTTCAACACGCAGGTTCTCGAATGCGGAACGATCGTGGGCGAGGAACCGTGGTCCCGGCCCGGAGACTATGTGCTGCTCAGGGCGGAGAAGGATCTCGTCTGCGCCTCTTCATCGTGCGCTGATGATGTGACGTCCGCAAACGGCTGGATACCCACCGACATTCACATCCGTATTTACGACCGGAACAACCGTTTTCCGAAGGGGGTGACGCATCGCATGACACCCGAATCTCCACCCGTCATGACACGCCAAAGTGGTTTTCACGATCGTCTGGAAGCGCTGGGCGCGAAGTTTGTCGAGTATAAAGGCTTCTGGCTGCCATCCTATTTCGAAGGCTATGGTCCGGTTTCCGAATACTGGGCCTGCCGGACAAAAGCCTGCGTCATGGATCTGTCGGCTCTGCGCAAGTTCGAAATCACAGGTCCGGATGCCGAACTGCTACTCCAGACCGCTGTGACGCGCGATATCCGTAAGCTGGCTGTAGGGCAGGTGGTTTATACGGCGCTGTGTTATCCGCACGGTGGTATGCTGGATGACGCAACCGTGTTCCGTCTGGCGCCGCAGGCGTTCCGGCTTGTCTGTGGCGATGATTATTGCGGTGAATGGCTCCGCAAGCTGGCTGATGAGCGGGGACTGCATGTCCGTATTCGTGCATCTACGGACCAGCTGCATAATCTTTCAGTACAAGGGCCGGAAAGTCGGAAAATTCTGGCTCCTCTGATCTGGACCTGTCCGACACAGCCGGACATCGAATCCCTGAAATGGTTTCGGTTTACCATCGGGCGCATTGGTGGGCCGGAGGGAATTCCGGTTGTGGTTTCACGAACCGGCTACACGGGAGAGCTTGGTTACGAAATCTGGTGTCACCCCAAGCAGGCTTCTGCCGTGTGGGATGCGATCTGGGAGGCCGGAAAGCCGAAAGGACTGGTGCTTCTCGGGCTGGACGCTCTCGACTGGCTGCGTATCGAAGCCGGACTGGCTTTTGCCAATTACGAGTTCTGTCCGGAGACGGATCCATTCGAGGCAGGCATTGGCTTTGCCGTGCCTGCGGCCAAGATCGAGGACTATGTCGGCCGTGAGACCCTGCTGCGGAGACGTGAAAATCCGCGGCAATGTCTGATCGGATTGGAAACTCATATGAACGACAGGCTTGATCACGGAGACGCTGTCTATTCAGGGCGGGCGAAGGTCGGTGTCGTGACAAGCGCGTGCAACTCTCCCGTTCTGGGGAAAAACATCGCGCTCGCACGTGTCGATGTATCGGTAGCGGAAATTGGAAAGGAACTGGAAATCGGAAAACTTGACGGGTTTCGAAAGAGAATACCGGTGAAGGTTACATCTTTTCCGGCTTATGACCCCAAAAAAACACGGGTCAGATCCTGAAATATAACCAGAAACAGGTTTGCGAGCCTGATCGTCCTGTAAGGAGCATTGACGAACATGACAAAAAAGCGGGTGGCAGTCATTGGCGCGGGTCCGAGCGGACTTGCTGCGTTGAGAGCATTCAGCACGGCGCGTAAGCAGGGACATGATGTTCCTGATGTCGTCTGCTTTGAGAAGCAGTCATCGGCGGGCGGTATCTGGAATTATACCTGGCGTACGGGGCTCGATGAATACGGAGAGCCCGTGCATGGGAGCATGTACCGCTTTCTATGGTCAAACGGCCCGAAGGAGGGTCTTGAATTTTCAGACTATTCCTTTGAAGAGCATTTTGGTCGTCCCATCCCGTCCTATCCGCCTCGTGCCGTGCTGCTGGATTACATTCTGGGCCGTATGAAGCGTGATGATCTGCAGGGCGACATGCGTTACAGCACGCCGGTAAGGGAGGTGCAGTGGGATGCGGATGCGGAACATTTCATCGTCACAGTTGAAGATCTTGCGAACGGTCATGTTTATTCAGAATGTTTTGATTATGTCATCTGTGCTTCCGGTCACTTCTCCACCCCCAATGTCCCCAGTTTTCCGGGCTTTGATCTGTTTCCCGGTCGTATCCTGCACGCCCATGATTTCCGGGATGCGAATGAATTTGCCGGTAAGGACATTCTTCTGATCGGCAGTTCGTATTCTGCGGAAGATATCGCTTCGCAGTGTTACAAATACGGCGCGAAGTCGATCATCTTTTCCTATCGCTCCCGTCCTCTGGGTTTTAACTGGCCGGAAGGTTTTTCGGAGCACCCGCTTCTTGAAAAAGTGGAAGGAAATGTAGCCCATTTTAGTGACGGAGAAACCCGCAAGGTCGACGCCATCATTCTGTGCACGGGATACAAGCATCATTTTCCCTTCCTGCCAGATACGTTGCGTCTGAAAACAAATAACCGTCTGTACCCACTGGATCTGTACAAAGGCGTCTGCTGGATCGACAATCCGAATCTGCTTTATCTTGGGATGCAGGATCAGTATTACACATTCAATATGTTTGATGCTCAGGCGTGGTTCGCCCGTGATGTGATTATGGAACGTCTTGAACTGCCTACGGCGGCGGACATGACGGCGGATACCCATGTATGGCGCAAGCGCGAAGAGGCGCTTGAAGACGCCTATCAGGAGATCGATTTCCAGACGGATTACGTCCGTGATCTGATGAAATATACTGATTATCCACCGTTTGATCTCGATAAGGTGGCTGAGATCTTCAAAGAGTGGAAGCATGACAAGGGTGACGGCATCATGACTTTCAGGGACCGAAGCTATCCATCCGTCCTGACCGGCACAATGGCGCCTCCGCACCATACGGTATGGATGAAAGCGCTGGATGATTCTCTTGAGGCTTTTCTTGCTCCTGTGGCCGAACCCCAGCGTAAGGTCAGTGCGGGCTAACACGACTCAGGACATCAGCCAGTTCAGATGATGTCCTGAAAGAATTTGAAAGATCATTGTTTTTAATATGATGTTTCCTTTGTAAGGAAAACTTATATATCCGATAATGCAATCGGGCTGCATGGTTTTCCTGATATTATTTGTTGCGATGTCAATTCGAAGTAAAGGCTCGGTGAGCCGGGAGAAGCTGCAAACATGACCACAAGCTGGCGTTCAAGCACCCTTGCCGATCGTCACCGTGCCCTTGGTTCGGGTCTTGAAGACTGGAACGGCATGGCGACGGCCTGGAGTTATTCCACTGATGTACGGGATCATCACGTCGCCGTTCGTACGAAGGCGGGCCTGATGGATGTCTCAGGCCTGAAGAAAGTCCATCTTGTCGGACCGCACGCAACAGCAATCCTTGATTATGCAACCAGCAGGAATCTCCAGAAGGTCACTCCAGGGCGCTCGGTTTACGCCACAGCGCTCAATGATTCAGGCAAGTTCATTGATGACTGCGTTCTCTACCGCACCGGGCCCAATAGCTGGATGGTGGTGCATGGAGCCGGATCTCTGCATGAGATGCTGGCGCAGGCGGTTGTGGGGCGTAACGCCGCCATGCTGTTCGATGACGATCTGCATGACCTGTCGCTGCAGGGGCCGGTGGCGGTGGATTTTCTTGAGCGTCATGTTCCCGGAATCAGGCAGCTTAACTACTTTCACCATATGCAGACCACGCTTTTCGGCGCGCCGGTCATGATCTCTCGCACCGGTTATACCGGAGAGCGTGGATATGAGATTTTCTGCAAGGGGGTCGATGCACCGCTGATCTGGGACAGTATTCTGGAAGACGGAAAGGGCGATGGTATCGTGCCGGTCTGCTTTACCGCGCTCGATCTGCTGCGTGTCGAAAGCTATCTTCTGTTCTATCCTTACGACAATTCGGAAATGTATCCGTTTGAACAGGATCTGGCAGGCGACACGTTGTGGGAACTGGGCCTGAACTTTACCGTCAGTCCTGGCAAGACGCATTTCCGTGGTGCTCCGGCCCACTTCGCGCTCAAGGGAAAAGAGCGTTTCAGGATATTTGGTCTGCTGCTGGATGGTGATGTGGCGGCCAAGGAAGGTTCGGCTGTTTATGATGGTGAGCGCAAGGTTGGCGTTGTCACCTGCGCCATGGTTTCGAAACTGACGGGAAAATCGATGGCGCTGGCGCGGATGGACGTGCCTTACGCCACACCGGGGAAACATATTGTGGTGCGTTCTGGAGACACGGAACTGCCGGGTGTAACCCATACGCTCCCATTCGACGATCCTGAGAAAAAGAAGCGGACAGTAAAGGGATGATATCCCGTTCCGTCATGACCCTTTTGGAAAGGAAAAAGGTCTTATGGGAACAAGTGAGCTTCCGTACCGGCCTCTGACCTTTGATCCCGATGGGCGACGCCACCTGTTTGTCCGTGAAAACGCGACACAGGCGTTTCCGGAAGGTGAACAGCCTGCCGTGTTCGAGGTCTGGACCATCGAGCACAGCAGTCTGATAAAAGCTGAGTCAGACACATGCGATGTGCGGATGCGTTCTGCTGCCGACCTTTTGGAAAGGCTCGCCTATCGTCTGTCGCGTGAAAAGGTGGGGCTCCGGCTGTATGCGGCCGGCCGACCGGCTTTTCTCGCACAGGTGGCGAAAGTGGCGGATGGTGCCGGTCTGTGTGGTGGGGAAATCTTTCTTGATGAACCGGCCGGTTTCGAGCGGCGCGTGTTCTGCGTGCACTGCGACACGCTTCATGACGGGGTGAGTGGTGACACGCTGGTGTGTCAGGGATGCGCCACCGAACTGTCCGTCCGCGACCATTATTCCCGTGCTCTCGGCGCCTATATGGGAGCGGGTGAACCAGCGGTGGTGATTGAGGCGATGGAGGCGGCGACTCATGGCTGAACGAATGGGCTTCCCCGCGTCCATTGAGCGTGTCGAAAGTCTGACGCCAACATTGCGGCGGTTTGTGCTCAGCGCGCAGAAGCAAACATTCCCGCCTGTGTCACCGGGAAGTTATGCCGCCCTTGAATTCGAGGATGGTGAGAAAGTCTACAAAAACGCCTATTCCATCGTGGAACGTTCGGAAGACGGACGGGACTTGACGGTGATAGTCCGTCTCGCACCGCAGTCACGGGGTGGTTCGCGGTTCCTGCACGAAAAGGGACGACCTGGACTGCCCGTGTGGGTCGGAAGTGTAGCGAACCTCTTTCCGATTGTGAAAACAGCACGGCGTCACCTGCTGCTTTCCGCGGGAATTGGAATCACTCCTTTTCTTTCCTATCTGAAAAAACTGCGCTCTGTCGGGGCGGATTACACACTACATCATTTCTGCCGCGCGGAAGAACGTCCGGCTTTTGAAGCATTGCTGGCCGATCAGGATCAGGTCCGGGTTTTCGTGCACACCGAATTGCCGTCCGAGGTCGGTCTTGCTGACTGGTTGCAGGATGAGGCGATTGCGACCCATGTCTATTTCTGCGGACCAGAAGGGTTCATGAAATGGGTGGAAGAAACCACGCATCGGTGCGGCTTTGCTCCGGGGAAAGCGCATTCCGAACATTTCTTCGTGCCGGAGGGAGGACGGCCGTTTGAGGTCATTCTGGCACGTAGTGGCCGCAGGGTAGCGGTCAAGGCGGATGAGACGCTGCTGGAAGCCCTGGAACAGGCTGATGTGGATGCTCCCTGCATGTGCCGGGGCGGCGCGTGTGGCGCATGTGCCGTGACCGTGCTCGACGGACAGGCGGACCATCGTGACCATGTGCTTACGGAGGCGGAACGCGCCTCGGGCAACGTTATTCTTACCTGTGTGTCCCGTGCGAAAACGGACACGCTCACCCTTGATCTTTAAGGAGGCCAGTCATGAGCGGTCAGACGCATGTCCGGGACAGTTACCGTCCTCCATTCCATGTCGAAAACAGTGAGGAAACCATTCTCCGGTTTCCCTTTCCGTTTCCTGAAGATACTTACATGTATTCGATGAATGTCGAACCGCATGTGCGCGGCGGTCCGGTGGAGGCCATGAGCCACACATTCGATGTCGATGAGCATTATATTGGCGAGTGCGCCGAGAAAGCACGTATTCTTGCGGAAGATCCCAAACGCTGCATGGTATTGCCGCATATGCGCGATGCAGAATGGGATTTTCTCGAACTGGGCATGGACAGTCTGTCATCAGACTATCCCGGGCATTTTACCCTGAAGAAAGAGGGTAATGACTGGCGCTGGGAAAATCATCTTCTGAATATCAGCCAGTCCTTTGTGTTTGGCGACGAAGCCACGCTTCCGCAGGCGCCTTTCGAATACATGGCGCGTCAGATGCAGGGAGATTTTACGCTCCATGACCAGCGTGAAAACGATCTGTGGATGGATGGCGGCATGGTCACATCGCAGGCGGACTGGTCACTGAAATTCGACATGGGCATGTCCTTTCGCCAGTGGCATGCGCCTGTTCCCAAGGCCTCTGAAATGGGAATTTTCGATCGTGGTCTCAGGTTTCTGCTGATGCTTCAGTACGGACGTCCGGTCAGGCGTCTGAACTGGACCATGACGATCAATCCCCGACTTGATACGTCGCCGGAAAATTACATGATCTGGGGCGAGGATCGCGCATCGGTCACGCCTGAAAACGTAGCGGAAAAAGTGCATCTGCGTGTTGAGCTTCAGTCGCTTTACCGCCTGCCGCGTTCCAATGCGATCCTCTTCGCGATCCGTTGTTATCTTTTACCGATAAAAGACATCATGACAGTGCCAAAATGGCGAAAACGTCTGCACCGCGTCCTGCGCGATCTTGATCCGGCGCTGGCTTCCTACAAAGGGCTGGATCTTTATCGTTCCACAGTTGTTGAATTTTTACGACCGCATGATGATGGTGCGCCGTTATCGGTAGGTATTCAGCCTGAGTAAGATGGCAGGTTCGCAGTTTTGAGTATGCCTCTGTCATTCTCTCTCATGCTGATGAGAGTCTGATCGCTTAGCTATGTGACTTGGCTGGCAGCCGATTCGGCAACAAACACTATGATGTGTTTATTTGAAATTTGATCCGACCTATCTACGAAACGTCGTAGACACTTTCGACCTGTAGTGGTGCAGCTAACCACTAATACGCTATCGCTTTCATCCATTTATGTAGAAAGATCAATGGCGTCCCATAGGGGATTCGAACCCCTGTTGCCGCCGTGAGAGGGCGGTGTCCTAGGCCTCTAGACGAATGGGACATTGGCCGTGGGCGGGTTCTTACGGCAAGCGACGCACCAACACAAGTATTCTGCTAAAAAATAATCAGTGCGGATGCTTGATCACTGAGCGAGATCAAGCTCGCCGACAGGTCGCCCTGCGCCAGTATCCCACAGAACGATCCGATCCGGCCCCCCACCGCTCAGGCGCACCGCCATGACTGTGCCATTCGACCAGGCAATCTGCTCAATCCGGGTTCCAGCCGGTTCATGCAGAAGAAAAGTCTGGGGCTGTATGGCTGTCGCTGCAACCGGCAAGGAAATGCCCGCGGGAGCGGCGACCGGTGCGCGTGGGTGCGACATCCGGTGAATAATGATCGCCACCAGCGCGCCGACCCCCAGAATAATCAGGATTCCCATGCCGATGACGGCCGCAAACAGCCCTCGCCGTGCGAAAGTGCTCTGCTCCATGCCGTCATTCCTTCACAGTTGATGCCATCGGCCTGTAAATGACACCCATGACAGTTTCAAGCCACGGGCCACGCACCCTGATCATCACCGAGGAATTTGCCGGTCAGCGCACGGATCGCGTGCTGACGGCCTGCTTTCCGGACCTGTCCCGTTCCCGTATCAAAAACCTGATCGACGAGGGGCGTCTGACCCGTAACGGACTCTGCCTGCGTGAACCGGCCGAACCTGTCCGCACAGGAGTGGAGCTCATTCTGGACATTCCAGCACCGACACCCGCCATACCGGTGGGAGAGGCCATCAGCTTTCCCATTCTTTACGAAGATGACGACCTGATCGTTCTCGATAAACCGGCCGGACTTGTGGTCCATCCCGCGCCCGGCAATGAAACAGGCACGCTTGTGAACGCCCTTGTCGCGCATTGCGGAGAAAGTCTCGTCGGGATCGGGGGGGAACGGCGTCCGGGAATCGTGCACAGGCTGGACAAGGATACGTCCGGTCTGATGGTTGCGGCCAAGACCGAGCGCGCTCATCGTGCACTGTCGGAGGATTTTGCCGCCAGACGGATCGACCGCGCCTATCTCGCCCTGTGCTGGGGCGTGCCTTCTCCCACCAAGGGAGAATATGAAGGCAATATCGGGCGCGACAAACGGGACCGCAAACGCATGGCGATGGTGGGGAGCGGCGGTAAGACAGCCCTGACCCGTTACACCGTTCTGAAGGCGTTCGGCACGTATGCCGCGCTGGTGGAATGTCGTCTCGCCACGGGACGCACGCACCAGATCCGGGTTCATTTCTCCGCTAACGGTCACCCGCTGATGGGGGACCCTCTCTATCTGCGGCGTATTCCTGCGATCGCGAAAACATGCCCCATCGACGCGCGGGACGCTGCGCTTGATTTCCCCCGGCAGGCGCTCCATGCGGCCCGGTTGGGATTCACGCATCCCGGAACAGGAGAAAAGCTGCTCTTCGAAACGTCACCACCTGAAGATTTCATGACTCTTGAAAGAATACTGGCGAGTGATTAACTAACATAATTTTTTGTTAATCTTGACTTTTTCGGGTATTTACTTTAGACAGGTCCTATCTTTTCGACGCGCCAATGAGGCCGCCGGAATGGATGTCCCGGCTTCTTCTGCCCGAGTGGGGGAGCTTGCCGGGGACACATTAAATCCACTCCCTGCGTCGCCCGATATCACAGGCCGATCACTCCGACGTTCAAAGTCTCCGGAAGTCGGATAAGACAGGCCAGTGCCGGGATGAAGGAGATTTCTCCATGGCATCACCCTCTCTAACCCTTGGACCTGACGCCAGCCTTTCCCGCTATCTTCAGGAAATCCGCAAATATCCTCTTCTGTCACCGGAAGAAGAAGCCTCTCTCTCCCGTCGCTGGCGCGACAAGGGGGATGTAAAGGCTGCCCATAAGCTGGTCACATCTCACCTCCGTCTCGTCGCCAAGATCGCCTTTGGCTACCGTGGATATGGTCTGCCGCTGAACGAACTGATCAGCGAAGGCAATGTCGGCATGATGCAGGCCGTCCGCCGGTTCGATCCGGAGCGCGGCTTCCGTCTGGCTACCTATGCCATGTGGTGGATCCGTGCGGCGATTCAAGAGTACATCCTTCACAGCTGGTCGCTGGTGAAGATGGGGACCACCTCCGCCCAGAAGAAGCTGTTCTTCAACCTGCGCCGTCTCAAGGGCGAGATGAAGGCGATTGATGACGGGGATCTGGCGCCGGAACAGGTCGATCATATCGCCAGGACGCTCGGTGTGCCTGAGCAGGATGTCGTGGCGATGAACCGGCGTCTGGCTGCTGGCGATCACAGTCTGAACGCGCCTCTTCGCAGTGACGGAGATGGCGAGTGGCAGGACTGGCTTGTCGATGACGGCGACAATCAGGAAGACATGCTCGGCGAGCATGAGGAGCTTTCTAACCGCAAGGCTCTGCTCTCCAGCGCGATGGCGTCGCTCAATGAACGTGAGCGTCACATTTTCGAAGAGCGTCGTCTGAAAGACGAGCCTGTCACGCTTGAGGAACTGGCTCAGCACTACGGTATTTCACGCGAGCGCGTGCGTCAGATCGAAGTGCGGGCTTTCGAGAAAGTGCAGGCCCACATGAAGGAAGACATTGAAGCGCGTCGGCAGAAAGAAGCTGTGACGCAGTAGGTTTCAGGGCATCGCCTTTTTTGAATGGGGCGATGCCTTCTGAAGTTTTTGGAAAAAAGCTTCACCAAAATTTCTTTGTGTTTTTGTCTGAGACTGTGAAGAGACGCGCTTTGAAGAGCGGGCCTTCCGGAGACCCCAGACATAAACGGGGGCAGGGCAATACCCTGCTACAAAGCCTTACCCCAGACACTCTTTCCGAAACGCCTCAAAAGCGCGCGCCCGATGGCTGATGGCGTTTTTCTCCGCATCGCTCATCTCGGCGAATGTCCGTGTTTCTCCCTCAGGAACAAAAATCGGATCGTACCCGTGCCCGGCAGCACCACGGGGTTCCGGCGCGATGGTGCCGTCGATGCGCCCTTCAAAGCACTCGGTCGCGCCGTCAGGGAAAGCGAGGCACAGGACGGAGATAAACCACGCTTCCCGTTCATCGCCGTCGATCCCTTCTTCAATCCGTCGCATTGCGCCTGCGAAATCCTTGTCCGGTCCGGCCCAGCGCGCGGAATAGATGCCCGGCGCGCCGCCCAGAGCCGACACGCAGAGACCGGAATCATCCGCGAGTGCAGGGAGACCTGTGGCCTTCGCCGCTGCTTCCGCCTTGATGCGGGCATTGCCTTCAAAGGTCAGGGCCGTCTCATCCGGCTCCGGCAGATTCAGCTCGCCCGCAGACACGACTTCCACACCGTAAGGCGCCAGAAGAGTAGCGAACTCGGCCAGTTTGCCTTTGTTGTGACTGGCAAGAACCAGACGGCTGCCCTGCTTCAGTGGTAAGTGTGCGCTCATGCGATCTCCGCTGTGTTGATGACCCGTTCTGTCAGACCCGTCTCAGACCTCAGGTAACCCTCTCCACACTCTTCCTGCAACGGAGAGGGAAATCGGATTACCTGATGCAGGACAATCCCGACCCACAAGCGCCGGATCAGCGGCCCGGAGGCGCCATGAATTCGGGACCGACCGGGTCCTTGATGCAGGTCCTGAGGATCGTATCGATCTCACGCAGATCATCAGCGCTCAGATGCCAGCCCATTGCGTCGGCGACCGCTGCGATCTGGTCCGGACGGCGTGCGCCCCACAGGGCAATGGTCGGCCCCTGATCAAGCACCCAGCGAATGGCCAGCGCCAGAAGCGACTTGTTGTGTTTCTCGCGTGCAAAATCCTGTAACTGGCGCACGGCTTCCAGATACTGGGCAAAGCGGGGTGACTGGAACTTGGGGTCGGCGCTGCGCAGATCATCAGAGCCAAATTTGGTCTGCGCCGTCATCTTGCCCGACAGAAGGCCACGACAGAGCGGCCCGTAGGCGAGGATGGTCAGGTCATGCTGGCGTGCATAAGGCAGGATGTCATGCTCCATCCCACGTTCAAACAGATTGTAGGGCGGCTGTACGGCAGCCAGAGGAGCGACTGAACGGAACGCATCCATTTCGGCGATGGTGAAGTTGCTGACCCCAAGGGCCAGAACCTTGCCTTCCTTGACCAGATCTTCGAGCGTGCGGGCAGTCTCCTCCATCGGCACGGCGGAATCGGGCCAGTGAACCTGATACAGGTCGATGTAATCGGTGCGCAGACGGCGCAGCGAGTCTTCGATTTCCTTGCGGATACGGGCGGGTGATGTATTGCGGAACGGCTTGTGATCTTCTTTCCAGTCCAGTCCGACTTTGGTTGCGATCGCCACCTTCTCCCGTCGTCCGGCAAGGGCCTGCCCTACAATTTCTTCCGAATGGCCAAAGCCATAGACGGGGGCCGTATCGATCAGCGTGATCCCCAGATCAACGGCTTCCTGAATGGTGGCAATGGCGTTCCTGTCATCCGGACCGCCCCACATCCAGCCGCCAATGGCCCATGTGCCGAGCGCAATGCGTGAGACGGGGTGTTTAAGCCCACGGATGGTGGTCGTTTCTGTAACAGATGCCTGTGTCATGAAGACTCTCCGTGTTCGTGAATCCATGATGACGGACGTAACCGTCGCCTGTGCAACGTGCCACAGCGTGTCGGGATCTGTTACCTGCTCCCACAGGGCGCAGCCATGCCTCGTCATCTTCACTCTTTCCTAAAGTGCAGACAGGCAGAGTTCTGGTGGAACTGCATCATGATCCACTGTCTTCAGACGCATGAACCTTGTGTGACCTTGCTGCGTTTTGAAGAACTTATGTGGCTGTCCGCGATGTCTGCGCATTCCGGAGGGAGGGCATGCCGAAATCTCTTGCCACACCTCCCTTCACACAGCAGAATCCTTGAAGACTCTTCAGCAGAAAGGCGCACCTTCCATCTCTGGTTCCAATGAAAAATCCGGCCTGACGTTTGGTCGCTCCATCGAACTTCTTGGAGCAGCATCCGGTCTGAATTCACGTTCCGCCACCATTCTGCGGGAGCTGGTGGAGCATTATCTGGAGACAGGAGATCCGGTCGGCAGCCGCACGCTGTCACACCGTCTGCCCCTCGGTCTCTCTCCCGCGACGATCCGCAGTGTGATGGCCGACCTGACGGATGCTGGTCTTTTGTTTTCGCCGCATACCTCGGCAGGACGTCTGCCTACCGAAAAAGGACTTCGCCTGTTTGTCGACGGCCTGCTTCAGTTCGGCAATCTCAGCGAGGAGGAGCGTGAGTCCATCTCCAGCACGCTGGAAATGCGTGGACGCTCGATGGAAGACACCCTGACGGAGGCGTCATCGCTGCTGTCAGGTCTGTCGCAGGCCGCCAGTCTCATCATTGCGCCCAAAAGCGAGGGAGCGATCAAACATATCGAGTTTGTCGCTCTTGGGGGTAACCGCGCGCTTGTGGTGCTCGTCGGCGCTGACGGGCAGGTCGAGAACAGGGTGATCGAAACACCGGCTGGGATGCCACCATCCACCCTGACGGAAGCCGCGAACTACCTGAACGCCCGCCTGACCGGTCGCACGCTCGTCGAACTCAGGACGCGGGTGAATGACGAGATGGAAGCGGATCAGACCCAGCTTGATCAGCTTGCCACGGAAGTTGTGGCCAGCGGTCTGGCGACCTGGAGCAACGAGGGGCGGGGCGGCACGCTGATTATCCGCGGGCAGGGCAATCTGCTGACCGATATTACGGAAATCGAGCGTCTTTCGACCATTCAGCGTCTGTTCGAGCGGCTGGAAAAGCAGGACGCCATGCTGCGCCTGCTGGAACTGGCCGAGAATTCGGACGGTGTCCGCATCTTTATCGGCTCGGAAAGCGGACTGTTCGGGGCGTCCGGCATGTCGATGGTTGTGGCGCCGGCCCGAAATGAGGCCCGACGGATTGTGGGCGCCATCGGGGTTATTGGCCCGACGCGGATCAATTACGGCAGGATCATTCCTGTTATTGATTATACAGCCCGGGTCATCGGACAGATGCTTGGGTAGCTGGGCAACTGGCCGCTTTACTGATGTGGAGAGCGGTCAATGAAGGTGTCGATGCAGAGCAGAGACATTGCCGCGCTGCTGGAGGTCAGAAATATGCCACCCGGTTTTGGCCGGATGACATATCTGATGCCGTGATTATTTGACCTGTGCTGCGTAGCCGAGAAGCTTGGTTTTGAGATCGGTTGCGAGTTTCACCAGATCCGCGTTTGTGGATGTAGCGCTGTCTGCATCAATAACAGTGCTTGTGGTTTTTGTGCTGCTCGCAAGATAGCGCGCATAGGCTCTGTCGAAGGCTGCGCCGTGCAGACGCTGCATCTGGTCGATGACTTTCTGACTTTGCGCGGAGGGCTTGGCCGCCAGTGTTACCGTGCCGGTTGTAGCAAGCGCGGTCAGCTTGTCATGATTATCGGTCAGATCTTTTACGATCGTCGTGCTGAGGAGCGCGATGTCGTTGCGGGCGGCGTGGGTTTTGGCAAGGTTGGCCAGCGCAATGTGGGTCAGATCCGCATCATTGAGCTTTGTGGCGAGACCTGTGTCCACAGCAGTAAAGGGGGCGGGCTTCGCCAGAGAGGGCAGAGGAGGTGCAGGCGGCTGACCTGGGTTCATGCAGGCGCTCAGCGTGAAAAGCGAAACGACAAGAGAAGAGCAGGCAAGCACCTGATGACGGGACGGAAGAAACATGATCAGCAAATTCTCCTTTGACCTCAGGGGGTGTTTTGCATGACTGCCCAAGGTCTCAGATAACACTATTAAAGAACCCCAATGATAATAGCGTATGGTTGGGAGGAAAAGGCAAGACACGAGAGACACAGGTGCTCCGCGATTTTGGAAAGGAGCGTAAGTCATCATTCGACCTGAGGAGGGAAAGTTTTATGGGCAGGACTGCCATCTGCCTCACAGCATCCTTTCTTCCCGAAATATGCAGGAAGAAATCATACAGCCGGATCAAAGTCTGAGGGTTTGTCGTTTCCGCCTCTTGCATTGCATGGGAAGAAAACAGTACGTAATAATTCGACGCGTCTTGCTTAAAGCGTTCTGGACACGGTGTGAGGATAGTCGAAGAAATGAAGTGTGGTATTTGGGGTTTGTTAACGGTCGCCTCACTCTCTGTCAGCTTAAGCGGTTGCGGATATTTTGATTCACGGGCTGCGCATAAAGCACAAATCACGATGATCGGGATGACATCCTACGATCTTCAGGCTTGCGCAGGCCTGCCAGCCTCCACCAAGCAGCTCAATGATACGACGCAGATCCTGACCTACACAGGCACGCAGCCTGCGCCGAGCTTTGGCGGTTCGACCCTTATCCCGGTTGGTGATATTTCGACTCTGGTGAACACGCTTGGCGGTGGCGGTGGTACCGGTTGTACTGCCGTGATCCGCCTTGATAATGATCGTGTGTCCGACGTGCATTACACGGGCAACGATGATGAAATGATCGGCACGGATGGCGTCTGTTCGATCATCACGCGTGGGTGCGCCCGTCAGCCGGAAGGCACGATGAAGAGTTCCGCCGGTGGTATTCTTGGACCGGTTTCCGCCTTCCATCCGCCCAGAACACCGCAGCAGTCCACCACTGCGACCTATTCCAAGCAGTCAGGCAATGCGGTGCTGAATACCGAGAAGGATTCTACAGCGCCAGCTATTGTGCCGCGCGCCCAGTAAAACGCGGGCTTGAAATCAGGCTTATACTGGCGAGAGGGAATGTTGCTCCGGCGACATTCCCTCTTTTTCTTTATAGGAATTATCAGTTTCTGTTTGGTTGGGCGGTCACCCATGAACGTTGGGACGACTGGGCATAGGCCTTGTCCGTGACCCAGTGCAGGGCTGTCCTGCCTTCTTCCGGCGTTAAAACTCCTGAATCTACGTCCTTTCCGACATTCAGGGACGCCAGATCTATTTGCAGAAGAAGATAATACTGCGCTCCCATGGCGGCCGGTCCATAATGGAAGTGCGCCTGATAGATGCAGTTGAACCGCTGATAGGCAGTCCCTTTCGCAAAGGGATATTTTGCAAAGCAGTCTGAAACAGCGGCGTGCATGTCCCCTTTGCCATGATCATCCACACACCCTGACAGCAGAACAAAGACCGAGGCCGTCACCAGACATTGCACCCCCAGAGCAAAGATCCGCCGCGAAGTGCGCGTGATCTTTCTGAAATGAGCAGGCCGGGCTGTTTTTGGAAAACGTCTCATGTTCTGGATTTTTGTATCGAAAAGAGAACGGCGTGCCTCAAGAGATAAAGAGGGTGGTTGCAAAAGGCCAGACATGCTCCTGCGTCTTTCTGCCTCTACGGATGCGGGCTGTATAGTGTGAGATGTCTCATGCGTCTTCTTGGCGGCCTGCTACGCAGTTCTGGCTATGAGACCTGCGCGTGACCGGGTGCCTGGTATCACGATTGAAATTCCCGCTCTCAGCAAGGCAATGCCTTCAGAGCAGAAAAGCAGACAGCGCCATTTTTCGGATGCGTTTGGTTGGGGTGTGAACGTACCATGACAATCGGACAATCCTCATACGGGAGTTGCAGGAGGCCGCGGCTATGCCTATTAGCGTGCCACCTACCGCAGCAGGCGGTTGTGTTCGAATCTGCGACAGACTGATTAAAGTCGCTAACCTCTCAGCCACACAAACCGCCCACCATCTTCCGGGAGATGTCATCAATGAGCACGATTTCGACAAGTGAGATTTCACGTCTGCAAACCACCCTGCGTCGTCTGCTGGGCGCGAAGGGACTGAGCGTCAACGCTCCGCCGCGTCCCGGCCTGTCAGTGGAACTGGCCGTGGATGGTGAGGTGATCGGCACGATTCATCGTGATGATGACGAGGGCGAAGTGTCCTACGCCATCAATATCATCCTTCTGGAAGAAGACCTGCCGCCGCCGGTCTGAGACAGGCAGGCTGAAACAGAAAAACCTCCGATCCGTTTGGCGGGTCGGAGGTTTTCAAAAGCTGTCTGTTGGTCCGGTCGGGCTTGATTTCAGGCCTTGTGCTGCATGACCGAAGCTTCCATGACCGGATGATGGACCGCGGTCGGGAAATCCACGCGGGTCAGTTTCCACTGCCAGCGTTCAATGCGGAGCTGGACCCGTAATGGGGTTTCGTTTTCATGTCCCGGAAGCATGACCTGCGCTTCAAAACTGTTGGCGGCCGTGAAGCGCACCAGCGCATGACTGACGGCAGACAGGACGGTGCCAGCGTTGATTCTGGCGGGACCGGACGCCATCGCCTGATCGATCACATGCCCCAGATTGTCCTGCGTGACGCGTGTATCAACGGCGTTGGACACGACGTTCGTCGCGAAGGACGACCCAAATTCCGGCAGCTCGTCAGACACTTCGTTGACCTGCCCGATATTGAGGCCGTTCAGCACCTGCTCCTTGATCGACGCATCAAGAGACGACCAGTTGATCGTGTGCCCGAGCGCAATCATATCATGGTTGGAAACGGCGCCCGCAATCGTCCAGAGCGTCATGAAAGGCGACAGGGTGTAGAAAGCCAGAGACGTCGCGAGGGAGGCCAGGCAGATCACACGCGCCCGCTTCCGCGCGGGGCTGGCCCAGGCATCAGAGGAGGGTGTTGTGTCTGCGGTGTGCATGGCGGCGCTCCTGCTATTCATGATAGGGACCATATCATACGCAATGCAGTTATGCAGTTATGGTTTGCCTGCGATGACACGCATCACGGAAAAGTGATCTCACTTCTTTCGGCGTCCCGCCCGAACCACCGGAAAGACCTATGCCGCTCGACCTGACGGAAAACGAAATACAACGGTATTCGCGCCACATCCTGCTGCCGGAAATCGGGGGCACGGGGCAGGTGCGCCTGCGTAACTCTTCGGTTCTGATTGTGGGCGCGGGAGGGCTGGGGTCACCTGTCGCCTGTTATCTGGCGGCAGCGGGTGTCGGGCGGATCGGGATCATTGATCATGATCGGGTCGAGCTTTCCAACCTTCAGAGACAGATTCTGCACACCACGGATCGTGTCGGCATGAGCAAGGCTGTCTCCGCCCGTCAGACCCTTGAAGCGCTCAATCCCGAGATCTGTATCGAGACGCATGAAACACGGCTGACGACTGACAATGTCGCGGATCTTGTCTCCCGTTATGACCTTGTCTGCGACGGATGCGATAATTTCGAGACACGCTATCTGGTCAACACCGCTTGTGTGCAGCATCGCAAGACACTCGTGTCCGCGGCAGTGCTGCGGTTTGACGGGCAGCTTTCGACCTTTCGTCCCCATCTCGGTGGTCCCTGTTACGAATGCCTGTTTCCGCGCACCGGTGCGGACGGGTCCGCTCCGAGTTGTGGCGATGCGGGTATTTTTGGTGCGGTCACGGGAGTTCTCGGAACACTTCAGGCGACAGAAGCGTTGAAGGAGTTGTTGAACCTCGGCGAATCCCTTTCGGGCAGACTGCTGCTCTGGGATGCGCTGGCGACGCGGTTCACCACCATCACCATCCCAAAAGATCCGGACTGCCCGGTCTGTGGCAAACAGGAAAGACATGACCAGGACTGACACGGTGGAGCGCAAATTTGAGAAGGACTTCGCCTTTCTCCTTTGCGATAGTGATTTCAACCGGCTGCACGCGGCCTTCATGCTGGCGGCTACTGCGCTCGCCATGAACCGGTCCGTCATCATCTTTGCAACGGGGCCGGGCGTTCTGGCGCTGTGCCGGCAGTCGGCGACGTTATGGGAGAAAGAAGACCGTCAGCTTGCGATGCAGGGTGTTGCAACCCTCGACACCCTGCGGGATGCGCTTCTTTCCATGGACGCCAGACTGCTTGTCTGTGAAACTGGGCTCCGACGCGCGGGAAAGACAGAGGCCGACCTGATCGAGGAAGCCGAAGTGATTGGAATGCCTACTTTTCTTGATCTTTCAGCCGGGTATAAACTGGTCACCTTCTAGAAGCCTGTCCGTTCCCTTTGTGGTGATGGACGGGAGTCTGAGGTTCCATCTCGCGGTCAGGTGAGTGTGTCTGATCGTGATCGGCTCACATCGCATCAGGGTATTTCTGTGACGGGAATCCATGAACCCACTTGCCGACAGGCTCAGCTCTTGGCACGGATGCGGGCATGAAAGCATCCATCCCCCTGTGTGTCGCCGCGACCATTATGACTGCGGCCACAACCCTGTCGGTAACTGCCGCTGCGCATGCCGCCACATCGGATCAGCCTGCGCATCACCATAAAGGTGACGCCACCGCCGCGCATAAGGCAGGTAAAAAGGCGACGCATACGGGAGCGCATTCGGATAAGGCGCAGAAGACTCACCATGACGCCGAGGTGAAAGCCCACGGTTCGTCCGCGACAGCCCATCACAAGAAGCATGAGGCGGCGACCAGAGAAGAAGCGTCTCACAAGAGCAAGGCGACGCATAAAGCCCATCCGGCAAAACATGCGGCTCATGGTGCGCCGTCCGAAACGGTGCGTCCGGTCCCGGTTCCCGTGCCCGCGGACGGTAATCCGGCACAGCCAGCCTCGCCGGACGAAGCGCCGAACGGCTCCAACGCCAATGGACAGGACCCCACGAAGGGCAGCAATACCGGCCTTCCGCTGCCTCGTTTCGCGGCCCTGCGCGCGGATGATGTGAACATGCGCGCCGGTCCGGGTCAGCGCTATCCCATCCAGTGGGTCTATCATCGTCGCGGTCTGCCCGTGCAGATCGAGCGCGAGTTTGATGTGTGGCGTCTGGTGGAGGATGCTGATGGAGTAAAGGGCTGGGTGCATCAGGCCACGCTCATCGGCTCGCGTGATTTTGTGATTCCATCCCTGCCGGGCACGACGGTTCCTTCTCCGGAAGCCGATGCCAAACCGGCGCCGGACGCATCCGCTGCGGCGAAGGTCGATGGGCAGAAAGGTGAGACGCCGAAAACCGAAGCACCGAAAGCTGAGGCTCCGGCCGCCAACCGGCACACCGAAGCCAAGATCATCAGCCGTGTCTCCACCAGCGCGGATGTGGCGAAGCTGCCCGGTGCGGTCATTCTGCATTCGTCGGCTGACGATGAGTCCGCCGCTGTCGCAGTGCTGACCCCGGGCACTGTTGGAACCATCAAGACCTGCGCTTCCGGGTCATCATGGTGCAAGGTTTCGGTGCAGCGTTACGAGGGCTGGGTTCACCGGGCCCAGATGTGGGGAATCGGTCCGGACGAGGCCTATCCGCCATCCTGAAGGTGTGATCACCCTTTTTTGTCCGAAAGGGACGGATGCGCGGTGATCGGATGACAGGTTTCCTTCGTTGAGTCAGTCTCGGGGCATCCGGCTCGCAACAGGAGACAGCAACCATGGTCGTCGCTCAGTGCCGCACAAAAATCGTGGCCACACTCGGACCTTCCTCATCGACGCATGAGGTGATCAGGGGGCTCGCTCTTGCCGGGGCCGATGTCTTTCGGTTCAATTTTTCCCACGGCACTCACGACGATCATGCCGCCCGTTACCGGATCGTGCGGGAAGTCGAGCAGGAAATCGGACGACCGCTCGGTGTCCTTGCTGACATGCAGGGGCCGAAGCTGCGGGTAGGCCGTTTTGCGGATGGGAAGGTTCTGCTGGAAACGGGCAGACCGTTCCGTCTTGATCTCAGTGACGCACCGGGCGACGCCTCCCGGGTCAATCTCCCCCACCGGGAGATCATTTCCGTGGCGAAGGAAGGCTCCGTTCTCCTGCTGGACGACGGCAAGCTGAAGCTCATCATCAGGAAGGTCGGTGACGATTTTCTGGAAACGGAAGTTCTGGTGGGTGGTCCGCTCAGCAACCACAAGGGGGTGAATGTCCCTGATCTTGTGCTGCCCATTCCCGCCCTCACCACAAAGGATCGGGACGATCTCGCCTTTGCGCTGGAGATGGGAGCGGATTTCATCGCCCTGTCTTTTGTGCAACGCCCGGAAGACGTTCTGGAGGCGCGGAGTCTGGTGCAGGGGCGTGCCTGGCTGGTGTCCAAGCTGGAAAAACCGCAGGCGCTGGACAATCTGGCGGCCATTCTCGACGCGTCCGATGCGGTCATGGTGGCGCGTGGGGATCTCGGTGTGGAACTGCCGCCGGAGGTTGTGCCGCTGGCGCAGAAACGGATCATCCGTGAAGCCCGCCTGCTCGGCAAACCGGTGATCGTGGCGACGCAGATGCTGGAGAGCATGATTTCGGCTCCTACACCCACCCGCGCCGAAGCCTCGGATGTTGCAACCGCCGTGTTTGACGGTGCGGACGCCGTGATGCTGTCTGCCGAGTCCGCCGCCGGTCAGTATCCGTGTGAAGCGGTGACGATCATGAACCGGATTCTGGAGCAGGTGGAATCGGACGAGGGCTGGCGCATGATCATGCAGGCCAGCCGTCTTGCTCCCGAGCATTACATTGCCGACGCCATTGCTCATGCCGCCCAGCAGGTCGCCACCACGCTGGCCGCTTCGGCCATCGTGGCCTACACGCATGCCGGGCCGACCGCCTTGCGCATCGCCCGTGAGCGCCCGATCGCCCGTGTTCTCGGACTGACGCCGACCATTGCAACGGCCCGACGTCTGGTTCTGGTCTGGGGCGTGCAGTCCTTTGTCACGCCTGCGGACAAGCAGGTTCGGGATACGGAAGCCATGGTTTCGACGGCGCTGGAGGCGGCGCTCAAGAGTCATGTCGCCGCTCCGGGCGACACGATCGTCATCACGGCCGGCGTGCCTTTCGGGATCAGCGGATCGACCAATACGATCCGGGTTGCGAAAATTCCTGAAGCCTGAAGTGATCCCTTCTCCCTCTGGCCCCGGCTGAAGGGGAAGGGTAAAGAAGACAGGACTAAACGGATGTTCCGTTTCCCACAGCGACTTACGCAGGCGACTTCAGGCACGGCATGAGCAAGACACGACAGTTTTTCGGGACCGACGGCATCCGCGGGAAGGCGAACACTTCTCCCATGACCGTGGAGATTGCTCAGAAGCTCGGTCAGGCTGCCGGGCTGCATTTCCGTCGGGGCAGTCACCGTCACCGCGTGGTGGTCGGCAAGGATACCCGCCTGTCGGGTTACATGATCGAATGCGCGCTTGTGGCCGGTTTCCTGTCGGCGGGTATGGATGTGACCCTTGTCGGTCCAATGCCGACTCCCGCCATCGCCATGCTGACACGGTCTCTTCGCGCTGATCTGGGCGTGATGATTTCCGCCTCTCACAATCCTTTCAGTGACAACGGCATCAAGCTGTTCGGACCGGATGGTTTCAAGCTTTCCGATCAGGAAGAAACCACGGTCGAAGCGCTGATGATGACGGATCTGACGTCGCAACTGGCGTCGCCTGCCGAGATTGGTCGCGCCTCGCGTCTCAATGATGCCGCTGGTCGCTATATCGAGCACGCCAAGGCCTCGCTTCCCAAAGGCTGTCGTCTCGACGGGCTGAAAATCGTCATCGACTGTGCGAATGGCGCAGCTTACCGCGTCGCTCCAGCTGCCATCTGGGAGCTGGGCGCGGAAGTGATCCGTCTGGGCTGTGATCCTGACGGTGTGAACATCAATGAAGGCTGCGGCTCCACCCATCCGCAGGAACTCTGCGAGGCGGTGGTCCGGCACGGGGCCGATCTTGGTATTGCGCTGGACGGTGATGCTGACCGTATGCTGCTGGTTGATGAGACCGGGCACCTGATCGACGGCGACCAGATTCTGGGCCTGATCGCCCGGTCATGGGCCAAGGCCGGACGACTGGCGACGTCTTCGGTCGTGGCCACCGTCATGTCCAATATGGGGCTTGAGCGTTTTCTGGCGGATGGCGGTCTGAAGCTTGAGCGCACCGCCGTCGGCGATCGTTATGTCGTTGAGCGGATGCGTGAAAACGGAGCCAATGTCGGCGGCGAACAGTCGGGACACGTGGTGCTCTCCGACTTTGCGACCACGGGCGATGGACTGCTTGCCGCGCTTCAGGTTCTGGCCGTGCTGATTGAGGATGGACGCCCGGCCAGCGAGGTCTGCCGGGTTTTCTCGCCTTATCCGCAGCTTCTGAAAAACATCCGGTTTTCTGGGACCAGCCCGCTGCGTCTGCCTGAAGTGCAGGCAGCCCGCGATGATGTGGTGGCGCAGCTCGGACAGAAAGGCCGCCTCGTCCTGCGTGAAAGCGGGACTGAACCGCTGGTGCGCGTGATGGTGGAGGCCGAGCACGAATCGGATGTGCAGCAGGCTGTGAACGCCATGTGTGACGCCATCAACTCAGCCCATGTGGCGGCCTGATCATGCGCGGGCGGGTTCTCAGCATAGCAGGTAGCGACTCCGGCGGAGGGGCCGGTATCCAGGCGGACATCAAGGCGATTACCGCGCTTGACGGTTTCGCCATGACGGCGATTGCCGCTCTGACCGCCCAGAACACGATGGGTGTAGTCGATATTCTTGATGTGCCGCCCGAGTTTCTCAGAACCCAGATTCGCTGCGTGCTGGACGATATTGGCGCGGATGCTTTCAAGACCGGGATGCTTGGCCGGGCTGAGTGCATTCATGTGGTCGCGGAAGAAATCAGCCGTTACCGGAAGATCCCCTTCGTCCTTGATCCCGTAATGGTTGCAAAGGGCGGCGCGGCGCTTCTTGTTCCGGACGCGATCTCGGCGCTGATCGATTCCCTTCTGCCGCTCTCCACGCTCCTGACGCCGAACATCCCGGAAGCTGAGGCGCTTCTTGGGGTGCAGATCGAGACGGAACAGGACATGATTGATGCGGGGCACGCCCTGCGCGACAAAGGTGTGCCGGCAGTGTTGGTGAAGGGAGGGCATATGAAAGGCCCCCGTCTCGCTGACGTGCTGGTGGATGGTGATACGGTCGAGATCTTCACGTCTCAGCGTATCGATACCCGTCATACACATGGAACGGGCTGCACACTGGCCAGCGCGATTGCGACGCGGCTTGCACAGGGGCGCTCCCTGAGAGACGCTGTGAAGGAAGCGCGGGCTTATCTGATCGGCGCCATTACCCATGCTCCGGGATATGGCCATGGGGCAGGCCCACTGGACCACGGCATTACGATTGCCGCGAACTGGATTGCCTGAACGGAAATGTCTGAAAATCTGACAGAGTGTCGTCCGGTCCCTCCGGAAGCAGAAGACACTCTGTCACATGCGGCGTTCTGACAGTTGTGATTCTCAGGCGGCGACGGTTTCCTGTTGTTCGGCCGGTGCTGCGGCTTCATTGGTTTCCAGACGCTGGAACTGCTCGCGCAGCATGTAACCCCGACCCCAGACGGTGGTGATGAGGTTGCCTGCGCCCGCCGCCTGCAACTTTTTCCGCAGCTTGCAGATGAAAACATCGATGATCTTCATCTCCGGTTCATCCATGCCGCCATAAAGATGGTTCAGAAACGCATCCTTGGTCAGAACCATCCCCTTACGCAGGACGAGCAGTTCCAGAATGGCATATTCCTTACCCGTCAGATGGACAGGCGCATCGTTCACCATGACTTCGCGGCTGTCGAGGCTGAGCTTGAGCGGTCCCACACGCAGGGTCGGCTCGCTGAAGCCCTTGGAGCGCCGCAGAATGGCCTGCATCCGCGCGACCAGTTCATCGGGATCAAAGGGTTTCGTCATGTAGTCGTCCGCGCCGATGGAGAAGGCTTTCACCTTTGCCTGCGGGCGCGTCAGGCCGGAGAGAACCACCATCGGGGTGGTGACGCGTGCTGCGCGGGCCCGGCGGACAACCTCGTATCCTTCGATGTCAGAGAGCATCAGCTCAAGGACAGCGAGATCATAATCATAGTGCCGGAGCATCTCGACGGCTTCTTCGCCGGACTGGACATGATCGACTGTGAAACCAGCCCCCTTCATGATCTGGGAGATTTCACCGACAGAGGAGAGATCGTCTTCAACGAGCAGAACGCGCATGATGGTAACCCTTGGTTCGTTGTTGATCATTAGTTACCACCATGGGTTGTATTGGTCCACGGAAATTTCACGTAAAGATTGTATAAAGATTTTTGTTAACCGTCATAAACACGCAAATTGTCTTTTTTTTTATCTATTTGACCCAGAAACACGGAACCCGAATGGTCTCAACCGGAGAAATCTTATGAAATCGGATTTCCTCACGCAGGTTAATGCAACCTGTGCGAGTATTCCTGCTGCTGTTGCGACCGGGCGAATCACGTCGCTATCGGGGCTCGCCGTGACGGTCACGGGTCTTGGAAGTCTGGCGTCGGTCGGCGACCGGGTGTTCCTGATGCGGCGGAACAGCGCGGCGATTCCTGCGGAAATCATAGGATTCTCCGGCAGCCACGCTCATGCCATGGCCTTTGGCAGCCTTGATGGGCTGGCAAGCGGAAGCGAGGTCCAGTTTCCTGTCTTTATTGGCTCCCGTGCCCCGAAACCGGGAGGAAGCCTGCCTGTGTCGGACGGATGGATCGGACGGATCATTGATCCTCTCGGTCGTCCGCTCGACGGCAAGGGCCCCTTGCCGCCGGGTCCTGTGCCGCGACCGGTGCGTACGGCGCCCCCGGATGCGACCCTGCGCGCCCGTCTGGGGCCGAGAATCGATCTTGGTGTTCGGGCCATGAACCTTTTCACGACCTGCCGGGAAGGGCAGAGACTCGGGCTTTTCGCCGGGTCAGGCGTGGGAAAATCCACGCTGATGTCGATGCTGGCCCGTAATACCGCCTGCGATGTGGCCGTCATTTCCCTTGTCGGGGAGCGGGGAAGGGAAGTCCGCGAGTTTGTAGAGGACGATCTGGGACCGGAGGGACTCGCCCGTTCGGTTGTCATCGTAGCGACCTCGGATTCCCCTCCGCTCATGCGGCGGGAAGCCGCCTATGCGGCGCTCACCGTCGCCGAGTATTTTCGTGACGAAGGCAAATCGGCGCTTCTGCTGATGGATAGCGTCACCCGGTTCTGTCAGGCGCTGCGTGAAATCGGTCTGTCCGTGGGTGAACCTCCGGCCACGCGAGGCTATCCTCCTTCGGTCTTCGCGGAACTGCCTCGACTGCTGGAACGGGCCGGACCCGGCATTGTGCGTCCTGATGGTTCCGCCGGGCAGATCTCCGCGCTTTTTTCGGTTCTTGTGGAAGGCGATGATCAGAACGAGCCCGTAGCCGATGCGGTGCGTGGCATTCTGGACGGGCATCTGGTTCTGGACCGGCGCATCGCGGAGACAGGCCGTTACCCGGCTATCGACATTCTGCGCTCACTGTCCCGTACTGTGCCCGGCTGCAATTCCGCTGATGAAAATGCGCTGACCCGGCGCGCCCGCGCCATTCTTGCCACTTATGCAGAGATGGCCGACATGATCCGCCTGGGCGCCTATCGGCCCGGAGCCGATGCGGCGGTTGATGAAGCCATCAAGCTCCGACCGGCCATTGAGGCCGTCCTTTCGCAAGGCCGCCACGAACGCTTCACGCTGGAGCAGAGCTTTGCCGCCTTGAGAGACGCACTTGCCGAAACACCCGTCCAGGAAAACTTGGTCGCGGCCGCGATGGCCGTTTCCTGATCGTTTAGCGCAACCCCAGACAGACCGAGAACCATCCCATGTCGTCCTCACCGCTTGATTCCCTTTTGAAAATCCGAAAGCAGGAGCTTGATGAAGCCAAGAAACTGCTTTCGGAAGCATTGGCGCGGGCCATGACTGCGTCGGACGCCGTGAAGGCCGCGGAGCAGAACATGGTCCGCGAGAGAGACATGGCGCTGGATTTTTCGGCGGATGATCAGGTGGTCGAGGCCTATTCCCGGTGGTTGCCGATCGGTCGGGCGGCCCTCGACAGGGCGCGTCTGAGTGAACAGGACGCCGCCATGGAGGTGGAGGCCTGTCGCACGCGGGTCAACATGGCCCGGTCAGCGCTCGAAGCTGCTGAAAAACTGGCCGAAACGCGGGCCAAGGAGCAGCAGGAACTGGCGCAGAAAAAGGAACAGGCCATGCTGGATGATCTCGCCATGCGCCGGGCGACCCGGAAGAAAACAGACTGAAGGCGTCAGACTACAGCACTGGCCGCCGTCAGGTTTCCTCAATGCGTGTGTTCCTTGGGGAAGCAGGTTTCGTTCATGCAGCCCCGCCGGATGTAGTGCGCCGGCTCAAAAGAAAAATCGTGACAGGAATACGGAGACACAGGAAATAATGGATTTCTTTCCTTTCCTGTAACCACCCGGATTTCGTTCATGACCACCCGTAACCTGATGCTGAACACCCGGTCCGAGACCGAGGCTCTTGCCCGCAGGCTGGCTGGTCTGACCCGTTCGGGGGACGCCATTCTGCTTTCCGGATCGCTCGGCGCAGGAAAAAGCGTGTTTGCGCGGGCCTTTCTGCGCACCCTGTGCAATGACCCGACGCTGGATGTCCCCAGTCCCACCTTTACGCTGGTCCAGTCCTATGACTCGCCGCAGGGTGAAGTGTCACATTTCGATCTCTGGCGATTACAGGGCCCTGAAGCGCTGGAAGAACTCGGTTGGGACGACGCCCTCACAGGCATCGTGCTGGTTGAATGGCCTGAGCGGCTGGAGGACCTCACGCCGCCCGATGCCCTGCATGTCACGCTGAAACCCCGTCCTGTCACCGGACAGGACCCTGACGCAGAAGACCAGCCCCGGGAGGCCGTTCTGACAGGCTGGGCAGACCGTCTGTGAACGGGACGGTGGCGCTCTTGCAGCACTCTTTTTGACGGATCATCCTTCTCTGATGAACGCTTTCTCTGCTTCCGGTCTCGTCACCATTCCTGCCCATCTCCGTTTTCTGGACGAAATCGCGGCGCGCTGGACCGCAGGTGTGGAGGAAGATCCCGAGCGGATCGGTGACGGCACTCTTGTTCTGCCGGGTCGTCGCGCCGCTCGCGCTCTGACCGAAGCCTTTTTGCGGCAGGCGGACGGACGGGCGATTCTTCTGCCCCGGATCATTCCCATCGGCGGACTTGATGAAGCGGAAACGGCGCTCGCCAGTCCTGACGCCCTGCTGCTGCCACCGGCTGTGCCGCCCATGCGGCGGCTCGCCATTCTCACGCGACTGGTGCTTCAGGCGGAAACCGCTTTCGGCACCCGTCCGATGCTGGATCAGGCATGGCCTCTCGCAAGGGCGCTTGCTGATCTGATGGATGAGGCGGAGCGTTCGGGCATCAATCTGGCCGAAACCCTGCCGGACGCTGTCGATGAAAACTTCGCCACGCACTGGCAGGCGACCCTCCGGTTCCTCGGCATCATCACCCGCGTCTGGCCTGACTGGCTGCGTGAGCAGGGAGTGATGAATCCCGTCGCCCGCCAGATCGCGCTGCTGGACGCGCAGGCTGATTACTGGGCGCATCAGGTTGATGGAACGGCGCGTCTCTGGGCCGTCGGTTTTACCGATGCGCTGCCGTCCACTGTCAATGCGTTGCGGGGTGTGCTCCAGCATCCGCACGGCCAACTGATCGTACCCGGTCTTGATCGGGAGATGGATGGCGAGACGTTCGCCACTCTCCCGGACGGTCACCCGCAGGCGGGTCTGTCCCGGCTTCTGGCCAGCCTCGATTCCCGTCGGGACGATGTGGAGACATGGTCCTCCGTTCTGTCAGACGACGAAAACCGTTCTGTTCTCGCCTCCCGCACTCACACCATTGCACGGGCTCTGTTGCCCGCCGCCGCACTGTCGGACTGGGCGGCCAATCCTGAACGTGGTGAGTGTGCTGGTCTGCACCGCCTTGCCTGTGCTGACCAGCAGGAGGAAGCCGCCGCCATCGCCCTGATTCTGCGGGCTGGTATCGAGCAGAAGAACAAGAGGGTCGCCCTTGTGACGCCGGATCGGGCGTTAGCGGGACGTGTGGCGGCTGAGCTGGCCCGCTGGGGCATCCTTGCGGACGACAGTGCGGGTGAACTGCTCATCACTACACCCGCCGCTGTATTGCTGCGTTTGCTGGCGCAGGCCGTGGATCAGGATCTTGCGCCCGTCTCGCTGCTGGCGTTGCTGAAACACCCACTGGTTGCGTGCGGCATGTCGCCCGGCACGGCCCGCGCCTCCGCCCGTCTGCTGGAACGTCGACTTCTGCGTGGTCCAGCGCCCGCGCCGGGCATTGAAGGGCTGCGGCGACATCTGGAAGAGAAGCAGAAGAGGGAAGGGGCTTCTCTTGATGGCGCGTCGGCGGATCGGCCTGATGAACCGCAGCCTCTCGACCTGTTCCTGACAGCCATTGAACGCTGCCTTGCGCCTGCGCTGGAAAGCGCCCGCGAAGAAAGGACACTTCCGGACCAGCTTACGGCGCTGCTCAAGGCTGCCGAGGCGCTCACCACAACCGATGATACGCCGGGCGCGGAAAAACTCTGGCGTGGCGAAGACGGCAATGCCCTCGGTCGCCGTTTCTCCGACCTGCTGACGGCCACGGATGTGCTGCCTCCCCAGCCGTGGGCCGTGCTCGACGGGCTGCTGGCCGCCGTCTTCACCGAGGAGCGCGTGCAGAGTCGGCGTGCGTTGAGAGGACGTGGCGAGACGACCATCACGCTCCATCCCCGCGTGTTTATCTGGGGTCTGACCGAGGCCCGCCTTCAGACGGTCGATCTCATGGTGCTGGGCGGTCTGGTTGAAGGCGTCTGGCCCCCAGCCACCGATCCGGGGCCGTGGCTCAGTCGTCCCATGCGTGCGCGTGTCGGGCTGCCATCTCCTGAGCAGGCCATCGGGCAGGCGGCACATGATTTCGCATCCTGCCTGTCGTCCGCTGCCGAAATTGTGCTGTCCACACCGGGTCGTCGTGAAGGTGCGCCCGCTGTTCCCGCCCGATGGCTGGTGCGGCTGGATGCTTTCCTCGCCGGACGGGGGCAGAAACTGGTTGAGCATCCGGCGCAATCGTGGCTGTCGCAGATCGACCGCCCCGCCGGCGCAGCGCAGCCGGTTGCGGCCCCTGAGCCACGCCCCCCTGTCGATAGACGGCCCCGTCGCCTGAGCGTCACCGAGATCGAGACATGGATGCGTGATCCTTACGCCATCTATGCCAAACATGTGCTGCATCTGCGTCCGCTTGATCCGCTGGAGCAGTCTGTTGATGCATCCGATTACGGTATGCTGGTGCATGGCGCGCTCGACATATGGTTTCAGAAACATGGTGCAGAGTGGCCGCATGATCCTGTGACGTCCCTGCGCAAGGCGTTTCTCGACAGTCTGGACGCCGCCAGTCTGCGCCCGGCGCTGGCTTCATGGTGGCGACCCCGTCTGCTTCGCATCGCCGACTGGGTCGCACAGGCCGAGGCCGCCCGTCGGGCAGGCGCTTCTCCGCGGGCCATTCTGACGGAAGCCAAAGGTCGCGCCACCATTACGGATACGCCGGGTGGCACCTTTACCCTGACGGGCCGGGCAGACCGTATTGATCTGTTTGACGACGGGAAGATGGCGTTGCTCGATTACAAGACGGGCACGGTCCCTTCCACGAAAGAGGTGATTGCCGGGTGGAGTCCGCAGCTTCCGCTTGAAGCCGCCATGCTGACGCTGGGCGCGTTCCCGGAGGCGACGAAGCATTTTTCTGCTGATGAGAGCAGTCATTCTGAAGTTGGTGATCTGATCTACTGGCGTCTGACCGGCGGAGCGGAGCCGGGGTCTGAGACGGTGGTGAAAAGCAGGGAGATCAGCATCGCCGAGCTTGCCCAGCAGGCCTGGGAAAGTCTGCGCCAGCGTGTGATCGCGTATGACAGCAAGGCGCAGCCGTATCTTTCACATCCTCATCCCGGAAAGCCACCGCGTTTTGCAGACTATGCCCAGCTTGCCCGTGTGACGGAATGGAGCACGGCGCGTGAGGAGGGGGGAGAATGAACAGCGTTTCGTTTCTTTCGCTGTCTGTGAAGGGTATGATTGCATCTCTTCTGATCTCATCAGTCAGGATTATGGATCGTGACCGGAAGCGGGCACCGACCTTTTCACTCCGACTGGTTTTCAAAGGCGCAGCCTTTGGCGGGGCAGGGGCAGCGCCCCTGAACAGACGCACGAGGTTGCCAGCATGACTCTCCCCACCAGCGCCATCGATCTCGCCAACGCGCAGCAGAACGCGGCGTCTGATCCAAATGCGTCCGTGTTCGTGTCCGCTTCCGCAGGCAGCGGCAAGACCAAGCTGCTCATCGACCGCCTGCTGCGTCTGATGTTGCCACGTCAGAACCCGCATGACCCTGCCAGCCCGCTCATTCCCGGCACATGGCCGGGACGTATCCTCTGTCTGACGTTCACCAAGGCGGCCGCGGCTGAAATGGCGATCCGCCTCCAGCGCACGCTCGGTGAGTGGGTTACCCTGCCGGATGACAGACTGGATCAGGCGCTTGGCAGACTGAATGTTCCCACGTCGGCCCGTGCGGAAGCCCGCGCCCTGTTCGCCCGTGTGCTCGATCTGCCGGGCGGCATGCGGATCGGCACGATCCACGCTTTCTGTCAGTCGCTGCTGCGTCGTTTTCCACTGGAAGCCGCCACCAATCCGCATTTTACGCTGATGGAAGATACGGACGCCTCGCTGGCTCTGTCGGAAGCGACGGAGGCGGAACTGGGACGTCTTCCTGCCAGTCTGGTCGAGCCGCTGGCGGCACAGATTTCACTCGTGGATCTGCTGGGTCTGCTGACTGAACTCCGTTTCAGTGGTCAGAGTCATGATGCGCTGGCGCTTGCGCGCACGGACAGGGAAACCTTGCGGAAGAAACTGCTCAGAGCGCTGGGCGTGAAGGCGGTTCCTGACGGGGATCCGGTTCTGGCGGCCTGCACGGACATTCCTGATGAGGATACGCTGCGCGAAGCACTGAAAACGATGCTGGAAACGGCTCCGGCGACAGCGCAAAAACGTGCCGCCGAGATGCTGGACTGGCTGTCGCATTATCCGCCAGAGCGGGCCGCGAACTGGTCCGCGTGGCAGGGATTTTTCCTGACCGGTAAAGGCGAGCTTCGCAAGAACGCTGGCGCCAGCGAAAAATATGCTAAAAACTATACCTCAACGGTTGATCGGATTCAGGAAGAAGGCAGACGTATTCTTGCTGTCGAGGAAACACGCCGCGCCATTACTCTCGCCAATCTGACGCTTGCGCTTCTGCGTACGGCTGCTCCGGTTCTGGAAACCTACAGTACTGGCAAGGCGTTGCGCGGACAGGTGGAGTATGACGATCTCATTCTCCGCACGCTCGGGCTGCTCCGTGATCCCGGTGCGGCGTGGGTGCTTTACAAACTCGACGGTGGCATCGACCATCTTCTGCTTGATGAGGTGCAGGACACCTCCCGCGAGCAGTGGCGGATTGCTGGTGATCTGACGGAAGAATTCTTCTCGGGCGTCGGTGCGCATGATGAAAATTCTGGACCGCGCACAGTCTTTGCCGTGGGCGATTACAAACAGTCGATCTATGGATTTCAGGGAGCTGACCCAGAAGCTTTCCGCGAATGGCGTCAGACTTTTGAAAAGCGTGCCCAGAGCGCCGAGGCGCTCTGGCGCGAACCCCAGCTGACCGTCTCGTTCCGCTCCACCACACCGGTTCTGTCTCTTGTCGATGCGGTCTTCAGTCATCCGCTCGCTGCCCGCGGTGTTAGCGAGCCGGGTCAGGCGATGCCGCGTCATGAATCCGCTCGTCCGGGACAGGGTGGGCGTGTCGAACTCTGGCCTCTCGTACCGCGCGTCATTGAAGGCGAGGAGGATGCCGGGGAACCTGATCCATGGGCGGCAACCCGGAAAAATGTAGGACAGATTTCGCCACAGCAGCGCCTTGCGGACACGCTGGCCCGCTGGATCGCCGCGCAGTTGCTGCAACCTCCTGCTCCGGGAGAAACACAGCTGACGCCGGGCGATGTGCTGATTCTCGTGCCGCGCCGTTCCGCCTTCGTGCGGGCGTTGATCCGTGCGCTCAAGACCGCTGACGTGCCAGTGGCGACGCTTGTGCGGACCGGCCTTGCCGACCAGACGGTGGTGCAGGATCTGATGGCGTTGTGCGATGCGCTGCTTCTGCCCCAGGACAATCTGACGCTGGCCTGCGTGCTGACCTCGCCGCTCGGTGGCCTCAGCGATGACAGTCTGATGGCGCTGGCCATGGATCGTGATGGCGAACCGCTCTGGACCGTCCTGCGGGAACGTCACGCCGAGCGTCCGGACTGGTCGGCGGCATGGAATTATCTGTCGGCCCTGTTCCGCCGCGTGGATTATGCCTCGCCCTACACGCTGCTGTCCGAAGCGTTGGGTGTGCATGGCGGTCGCGCCCGTATCCTTGCGCGTCTTGGTCCGGAAGCTGCCGAGCCGATTGATGAGCTTCTTTCCGCCGCTCTTCGTTATGAGGAAAATCACGCGCATTCCCTGCAGGGTTTTCTACACTGGCTTCGTAACTCCAATGAAAGCGTCAAGCGGGAAGCGGAGGCAACGGGGAACGCCGTGCGTGTGATGACGGCGCATGGCTCCAAGGGATTGCAGGCGCGACTGGTCATCCTGCCTGATACGATCGGGACACCTCGTTCCGACAGTCGGCTTCTCTGGCTTCCAGAGAAAGGGAGTAGTTCGAACCTGCCGGTATTCGTCCCGCGCACTGATACTGCAACAGATGTGACGAAAGCGGTACGTGAGAAACTTCGTGAGCAGGCAGCAGAAGAATATAACCGCCTGCTCTATGTCGCCCTGACCCGCGCCAGCGATCGGCTGATTGTCTGTGGTTGGGAGACAGGGCGCACGCTCAGTGATGAAAGCTGGTACGCACGTTGCGTAGATGGCTTCACTGCGGCTGAGGCGGTGTCTGAACCGTTTGATCTCGGATGGGAAGGATCACGACTGGTCCTGCAAGAAATTGCGACTGTCATGAAGACAGCGCATGCTGAAGCACCTTTGCCATCCCAGGCGCCTCTTCCAGCATGGGTCGGGCATGCGCCTGACTGGACGCCCATAGAGCCGCCTGTGGAATCCGCGCTCGCCCGTCCATTGTCTCCGAGCCGTCCTGATGACGCGCCCTTTGGTGAGCAGCCTTCGACCAGATCGCCACTGGATATTGCGGCACTTACTCCAAATGCGGCCCGTGAGGCGGCGTTCCGCCGTGGCACGCTTGTTCACGCACTGCTCCAGTTCCTGCCAGATCGACCGGAAGCAGACCGGACAGATATAGGTTATAACTGGCTGCTTCAGCCCGGTAACCAGCTGGATGAACAGGAATCGGCCCGACTGGTCGCACGTGTCATTAAAGTGATGGAATCACCAGTGCTGGCACCGCTGTTTGCGGAGGGGAGTCGTGCGGAGCAGAGGCTGGCGGGCGTTGTCGGAGAAACTGTGATTGTCGGTCAGGTCGATCGTATGGTCGTGCTGCCGGATCGTGTGCTGGTCTGCGACTTCAAGACCAATCGTCGTCCGCCTTCATCAGTGGAACGCACGCCGGTGATGTATCTGCGACAGATGGCGGCCTATCGCGCGTTGCTGCAATCGCTGTATCCGGGACGTGCCGTGGAGTGCTGTCTGGTGTGGACGGAGGTTCCGGCGGTCACTGTGTTGCCCGGGGATCTGCTGGAGGAATACAGACCGCGATGACGGAAGTGTTCTGAAAATCTGTTTATTTAATTGAGGTTGTTGGGATTTTTTTTGGAAAAAGGAGCATCTCTTATAATCCTGAAATCTAAGCGGGACCAAAGGATCTGTGTCCCTTTGTAGGATATGGGGCAACGTCCCATAGAAAGAGTTCGCCGTTTCATTGATGTCTGCAGGATATATAAGTGTTTTTGGACTGTGAGACATGTGAGGTTTCTTGGGGAAGGAACCAAAAACGTCGTGTTACTTTCAGATGATTTTAGACGCGCTGCATTGTCCAGACCACGCGGCCGATGATGGTCATGGCATGGCCGTCAGGGGAGCCCAGACTCACCTGGTCAGCAGGGAAAGTTGCTGACTGATAGGCCGGATTATCGGACTGAACGAGAAAATCACCATTGGCTGTCCGGGAGATTCTTTTTACGAACAGACCTCCGTGCATCACGACAGCATAGACACCCTCGATCCTTGTTGAAGGCTGGGTGTCTATCAGCAGACGATCACCGCTGTGGATGGTCGGAAGCATGGAATCGCCGTCAGCCGTGATCATGATCAGGCCGGAAGGTTGCAGGCCCAGTTCTTCCGTCAGAAAGGATCGCGGAAACTGTATGGGATGTCCGACACTTTCCTCACAGGTCCGCCCAAAACCGGCGGAGGCTCTTGCATCGTAATAAACGACAGAAACGGAAGAGGAGAGTTTGGTCTCTCCCGTCCAGAGCCATTCGACCGAGACATCAAGTTCTCTGGCCATTTCATCAATTTTTGAAGGTTTCCAGTCTGCGCCGGGCTTCTGATACTTCCCGATCATGGACTCGGAAATGCCTGTAGCGAGATGCAGTTGTCGTGCGGAGCCGTAACGCTGGATGGCCTGCGTGAGTCTTCCTTCGCGGGTTGAAAGGTCAGGAGCTTCTTTCAGGGAAGGACCACGACGACGACTGGAGATTTTCTTTTCTTCGGCCATTACGGGGTGTGAGTTTGTTCTGAGAAGGTGTCTATATAATAACACTCCCCAAAAGAGGTTTTTCGCTTGCTTATATGAGTTGAATGGCTCATATTTCTCTCCGAAAGGGCGGTTGGAAAATCGTTAAAAACTCACAAAAGACTAGAAGCGGCAAAAATCCTTACTCAATGGATGATGTATGTCACAGATCGATCGTAAAAAACAAGTCCATTCGCGGTCATATGATGGGCCAAATCCTATTCGTATGAGCGATCGGGACTGGAATATCATGATTTCGGCTCTCTCTGATGACCAGAAGGAAGTGCTGAATATGCTGCGGCAGCGGGCGCAGTGCTGCACGCAGATGGCTGTTTCCGGGACGCATGCTACCGCTGTGACGCTGGAAGTTGCGGAAACGGCCATGGAAGCCCTGTTACAGAAATTGGCGGAAATGGAAGTGAGTTTTCCATTGAATGGATTTCCTCTCTCAGGGAGTTATGCGTGATGGTCAGGAAATTTGAGGCCGAGCGGGCGGAAGATCTGGGGAAGGCCGCCAGGGCGCTGTACGCAAAGGGGAAGAGTATTCGTGCGATTTCAGAGCAGATCGGGGCGTCGCGATCCTATGTTCATCGGATCCTGATGCGTGCACGGGCAGAACATCTCGCCGCCATGGTCAGCCAGCGTCGTATTGCTCAGGGTAATGATCCCCTCCCTCCGGGAAACATTATCAGCATGGGAGCCATAAGTTTGCATAACAGAAGGTATATTCATTGAATAATCTGTGGCGTGGATGTGTATATCGTTTGAAGCTGGTGGGTGATTTTTCATGAGTGGTATTTGTGGGATGAATAAAATACATTTTCTGTATTGATGTTCAGAAAGATGTTTCCTGAAATTATTCAGGATATTTTTAAATAATTTCGCAAATCCATATAAAATTTCAGATGGTATAACAGGACAGACGGCAGTATACGATCTTATTGGAATAACTGCTGTTACAGCGGCTCCCTTTATTGCCGCAACCGCTGCGGGAGCAGGGCTGCTGCCGGAACGGCTCTCGTGACAGACGCGAGTTCCCTTGCAAAATGGGCATTCCTCCCACCACCATCTCCGGGACAGGAAAAAAACGAATATAGAAATTCTGTAACCAGTCAGGGATAGAGTTTTGGCTCCTGCGTGTCGTAGTATATGTGGGAACCAATCTCTATTTTTTTAAAAGAGTAATTTTTCTATTGGAGTATGTGTGTGTTGAGTAAAATAGAAAAATATTCTCTATATCTGTTCATTGTTTCTGAAGTGATTCTTGTCATGAGTATAATGACTTACGAGGATTTCCAGAAACAGGACAGATTTTTGTTTTCCGCAATGGCGCTGGTTTTTCTGATATTCCCGTTCGGCATTCTGAAAGCGGACAGGCGGTTTAAATTGTTCTTTGTTGTGGGCGTGTTCTATTCTTTCTTTATGTCGGCAGGGTTTTTCTTCCTGAAGATGAGCCTGATAACGCCGCTTTCTTATCTTGATATATCAAGGTGTTTATTAGTTGCGCTATTTTTCGTTCTTCTGTTTTTTATTGCAAAATTCAAGAAATCCCAAATGTGAAATAGACAAATTGTCGGGAAATAATCATTCCGTATTTTCTGACGCCTCGTTCTCGCAAAAAGAAGGGCCTGAAAAATAATCAGGCCCATAATGCCGACCAGAAATCAGCCGCCTGCTTTTTTCGCAGCGTCGAACGCATCCATGATGCGCGTCGAATAAACCAGCGCCGCGCCCGCATTCAGGGCAATGGCGACGCTCAGCGCCTCGCCGATCTCCTCGCGTGTCGCTCCAGCCTTTACGGCTTCCGCAGCATGAATGGTGATGCAGCCATCGCAGCGGGTCGTGGCGGCGACAGCAAGCGCAATCAGTTCCCGCGTCTTGGCGTCCAGATGGCCGCTCTTCGCGCTGGCGCTGTTCAGGGCAAGAATGCTTGAGACAGTGTCCGGCGCGACAGAGCTATAAGCGCCGATGGCCTTGCCCAGATGTTCGCGCCGTTCATTCCAGTCGCTCCAGTCTGTCATATCCTGAATTCCTCTGCTTGGGATGAAAGTGCCTCACGATAGGACGATGTCCGTGCGCCGCCTCTTCACCACCGCGTGAGTATGGTGTCACGAGCGAGTGTGGCCTATTGCCACTCTCTTGCTGGTCACAGCAGGCATCGCTATCGGCAGAAGCTATGGATACCATGAACAGACAGCCCCTTTCCGCCCAGTCCCGGACTTCTGGCCAGCCTCAGGCATCAGGTCCATTCGCGCTGTATGAAGAGCGTGTCGCCAGCGGCACCCTGCGGCGTGACCCGGATCAGGAACGAGTCGCCAGACGCCTCGATCGTCTTTGGGTCGAACTGGAGGCTTATCGCCCCGCTCCGGTCAAACCGCCGGAAGAGCGCAAAGGCCTGTTGTCGAAGCTCGTCAGCAAACTGCCTGAACTGCTGAACCGGACGGACGAACGTGTCGATGACGGTATTCCGCGTGGGGTGTACATCGTGGGTCGTGTCGGTCGCGGCAAGACCATGCTGATGGATCTGTTCTTTTCCTGCGTCACGATCGAGAAGAAGCAGCGCATCCACTTTCTGACCTTCATGCAGGAAGTGCATCAGCGGCTCCGGGCGCTCAAGGAAGCCAATCCGGGGATGAGCGATCCGATCCCTCCTTTGGCCCGGACAATCGCCCAGGACGCGACGCTTCTCTGCTTTGACGAGTTTCAGATCAACGACATCGCCGACGCCATGATTCTGGGGCGTCTTTTCGAGGCGCTTTTTGCGGCGAAGGTCATCATCGTCGCCACATCGAATACCGTGCCCGGTGATCTGTTCCAGAATCGGCCCGGTGCGGATGCCTTCAAGCCATTCATCGCTATCATCAAGCGCCATCTGGACACTGAAGTGCTGGATTCGGAAACCGATTACCGCCGTGGACGCGATCAGGACGACACAACATGGATCGTTCCGGCCGATGAGACGGCCAGACGGCGTCTCGACAAGATCGTGGCGCGTTATGGCGAAGGCCATCCGGTGGAAAAGGTGACGCTGGAATTCAGTGGCCGGTCCCTGCCGGTCGATCATGCACAGGGGCCGGTTGCCCGTTTCGATTTCACTTCTCTGTGTAGCAGACCGCTGGGACCAAATGATTATTTGGCCATCGCCAGGAAATTTCCCGTTATTGTGATGGACGACATTCCATCGCTCGGACCCGACGATGCGAACGTCGCCAGACGCTTCATCACATTGATTGACGCCTTGTACGACAACGGCAATTTGCTGTTCGTCTCTGCCGACGACTCCCCGGATAACCTCTTCCCGTCAGGGGAGGGCGCGGACGCATTTGCCCGCACGGCGTCCCGTCTCATGGAAATGAGCAGCGAGAGCTGGCTGGCCCGCGCCCATGGTCCGGGGGGAGTCCTCTCCAGACCGTGACAGCCCGACGGCTTGTCGTGTCTTTTTCGGCGGTCTAGCAAATTTCGCAGTAACCCGGCCGGGACCGGGTATGGCCGGGTCACCCGGTCGTGGAATGGAGACACGCAGATCATGGATATGTTTGCAGAGACGCAGCCATCCCGTCTGAAGTCGCTTTCCTGCGGTCAGGTGACCAGTTCTTCAGCTTTGGACGTAACAGTCATGTCGAAACGGCCTATCGACCGGCTTGGGGAGGTGACACACAGACTCACCTCCACGAGCTTGAGAAGAAACACAGGAGCGTTCTGAAAATGGCGGGCAGCGATCTTCTTACGACGGCACTGAGCGGGAGCAATATCGCTTACGTGGCCGATCTGTACGCACGGTGGGCCGAAGACCCGAAGAGCGTGGACCCGTCCTTCGCCGATCTGTTCGGCTCAATGGACGATGAAACGGCTTCCATCCTTCAGGACGCCTCCGGGGCTTCCTGGGCGCCACGCAAATCCATCATCACGGGTGACGAACCCGCTCCGGCTCCTGCGGGCGGCAAGGGCGCAGGTCTGGCCGCGACGGACAGCCTCGCCATCGCGCAGCTGATCCGGGCGTTCCGTGAATTCGGACATCTGGAAGCGCAGACCGATCCGCTGGGTCTGAAAGTTCCGGCTCCGGCCGTCGAGCTTGACCCTGCGACTTACGGTTTCGGCGCAAAGGATCTCGATCGTCCGGTCTATATCGGCAAGCTGCTGTCTCCGATCCTGCCGGGCCGCGAGACAGCCAGCGTCAAGGAAGTCGTGGCGGCCCTGCGTCAGGTCTATTGCGGCGCGATCGGCGCGGAATACATGTATGCGCGCTCCGAAGAGCAGCGCGAGTGGTTCCGTTCCCGTCTGGAAGGCGATAACTGGCCCAGCAGCGTCACGGTCGAGGAACAGAAATCGATCCTCAAGAACCTGACGGAAGCCGAAGGTTTCGAGTCCTTCTGCCAGAAGCGTTATGTCGGCGCGAAGCGCTTCGGTCTTGAAGGTGGTGAAGTCTCCATCCCGGCGCTGCACGCCATGATCGATCAGGTCGCGCAGCAGGGCGTGAAGTCGGTCGCCATCGGTATGGCGCATCGCGGTCGTCTGAACACGCTGGTGAACGTCGTCCGCAAGCCCTATGTCGCGATCTTCAACGAGTTCGGCGGCGGCTCCTTCAAGCCTGACAACGTGGCTGGTTCCGGCGACGTGAAATACCATCTCGGCTCCTCCACGGATGTCGAGATCGGCGGTCACGCGGTTCACATCTCGCTCCAGCCGAACCCGTCGCATCTTGAGGCGGTTGACCCGGTCGTCTGTGGCAAGGTCCGCGCCGCACAGGATGATGATGGCGATACCGAGACCCGTCTGTCGCACATGGCGATCCAGATTCACGGTGACGCGGCTTTCGCCGGTCAGGGCGTGGTCTATGAGACGCTGTCCATGTCTCAGCTCGCCGGTTATCGCACGGGCGGTTCAATCCATATCATCGTCAACAACCAGATCGGCTTCACGACCAATCCGGTGAATGGCCATTCCGGCATCTATGGTTCCGACATGGCCAAGGCCATCGAAGCGCCGGTGCTGCACATCAACGGCGACAATGCCGAGGCCGTGGTTTACGCCTCCCGTCTGGCGGCGGATTATCGCCAGAAATTCGCCAGCGACATCATTCTCGATATCGTCTGCTATCGCCGCAACGGCCATAACGAGACGGACGAGCCTGCCTTCACGCAGCCCGTGATGTACAAGGCCATCTCCGCTCACGAGACGCCGCACACCGTCTACGCCAATCATCTGGTGAAAGCGGGCGTGCTGACAGAAGACGAAGTGAAGGCCCAGTGGGATGCGTTCCACGCCAGGCTGGATGAAGACTTCAAGTCAGCGCAGTCCTACAAGGTCAACAAGGCGGACTGGCTGGAAAGCAACTGGGCCGGTCTGCAGGCTCCCCCGAAAGCGGGGGAAGTGGTGAAGGTCGAAACCGGTATTGCAAAAGACGTGCTGACCGAAATCGGCGCCGCCATCACCAGGGTGCCTGAGGGATTCAACCTCAACAGCAAGATCGCCCGCCAGCTCAAGGCGAAGACCAAGGCGATCGAGACGGGTGAAGGCATCGACTGGGCGACTGGTGAAGCGCTTGGCTTCGGCTCCCTGCTGCTGGAAAAGCACCGCGTCCGTCTGTCGGGTGAGGATGTGCAGCGCGGCACGTTCAGCCAGCGTCATGCCGTGGTCTTCGATCAGACCAACCAGCAGCCTTACACGATGCTGAACCACATCAAGGAAGGGCAGTCCCAGATCGATATCTGGAACTCGCATCTGTCCGAGTTCGCCGTGCTGGGCTTCGAGTATGGCTACACCATGCACAACCCGAACAACCTCGTGTTGTGGGAAGCGCAGTTCGGTGACTTCGCCAACGGTGCGCAGGTCATCATCGACCAGTTCATCGCTTCCGGCGAGACGAAGTGGCTGCGTATGTCCGGCCTCGTGCTGCTGCTGCCGCATGGCTACGAAGGGCAGGGACCGGAGCACTCCTCCGCCCGTCTGGAACGCTATCTCCAGCTCTGCGCCGAAGACAACATGTTCGTCTGCAACATCACGTCGCCGGCCAACTACTTCCACGCGCTGCGTCGTCAGCTGAAGCTGCCTTACCGCAAGCCGCTGGTGCTGATGGAGCCGAAGTCCCTGCTGCGTCACAAGCTCGCCGTGTCCACACTGGCCGAGTTCGAGACAGGCACCAGCTTCCGTCCGGTGATCGGCGAGATCGATCCGCTGGCAGACAACGCTGTCGAACGCGTCGTCCTGTGCTCGGGCAAGGTTTACTACGACCTGCTGGAAGCACGGCGCGACCAGAAGCAGGAGAAGGTGGCGATCATCCGTCTGGAGCAGCTCTATCCGTTCCCGGAAGCAGAGCTGGCGGCGGAACTGGAGCGCTACCCGAATGCGAAAGAGATCGTCTGGTGTCAGGAGGAAACCCGCAACGCTGGCGGCTGGCACTTCGTCGATCGTCTGATCGAGGGCGCGCTGGGTGTGGCCGGTCACAAGGTCGGTCGTCCGGTTTACGCGGGTCGCGCTGCTGCTGCGAGCCCGGCGACCGGTCTGGCGAAGATCCATGCCGCCGAGCAGGCGGCGCTGGTCAAGAGCGCGCTGGGACTGGCCTGACTGTCTGAAAACATCGGGTCGCCATCATGGTGACCCGGTTCCGGTTGTACGCTTTCCATCGCCTGTCTCGCAGACGTGATGATCAGGTGCCGGGAGCGTGAGTTTCGAAGACCTCCGGTTGGGGGCATAACTGAAGGATCGGTGTTGACGGTGTGGAACCGCAACATGCCGATTCGAAAAGGAAAGTGGGAAGCGAGATGTCAGTCGAGATCAAGGTGCCGACGCTGGGCGAGAGTGTCACGACGGCGACTGTTGCGAAATGGCTGAAGAAAGCCGGAGAGCAGGTAGCGGCTGATGAACCCGTTGCCGAGCTGGAGACTGACAAGGTGACGGTGGAGGTTCCTGCCCCACAGGCCGGTGTTCTGGGTCAGCCTGCCGTCAAGGAAGGCGACGAGGTCGAGGTCGGTGCGCTTCTGACCACACTGGAGCCGGGCGGTTCCGCCAAACCGGCGCCAGCCAAGACGGAAGCTCCGAAAGCGGAAGCGCCAAAGGCTGCCGCTGCGAAAGCAGCCCCTGCTCCGGCAAAAAAATCCGCCCCTGTGGAGCAGGCTGATGCTGCAACAGCATTCCCGGCCGCACGCAAGATCATGACCGAGCAGGGCGTGTCCGCGCAGCAGATCGGTTCCGGTTCCGGTAAGGATGGCCGTATCACAAAAGGCGATGTGCAGGCCTTCCTGTCGCAGCCTCCGGTGACGGCGCAGGCTCCGGCCAAGCCGCCACGCAAGGACGATCCGCGTGAAGAGCGCGTGAAGATGACACGCCTGCGTCGCACCATCGCCCGTCGTCTGAAGGACGCGCAGAACACGGCGGCGATGCTGACCACGTTCAACGAGATCGACATGACCGCCGCGAAGGAAATGCGCGTCGAGTTCCAGGATCTCTTCGTGAAGAAATACGGTGTGAAGCTTGGCTTCATGTCGATCTTCTCAAAGGCCGCGATTGCCGCTCTCAACGAATTCCCGGCGATCAATGCCGAGATTGATGGCGATGACGTCATCTACCGTCACTTCATCAATCTCGGCATTGCGGTGGGCGGTCCGAACGGACTGGTCGTGCCGGTGATCAGGGACGCGGAAACGCTGTCTCACGCCGAGATCGAGAAGAAGATCGCAGGCTTTGGCAAGGCGGCCCGCGAAGGCACGCTGAAGATCGACGATCTGTCCGGCGGCACGTTCTCCATCACGAACGGCGGCATCTACGGCTCCATGCTGTCCACGCCGATCCTGAATGCGCCGCAGTCCGGTATTCTGGGTATGCACAACATCGTTGACCGTCCGGTGGCGGTGAACGGCAAGGTCGAGATCCGTCCGATCATGTATGTGGCGCTCTCCTACGACCACCGTATCGTTGACGGCAAGGAGGCTGTGAGCTTCCTCGTTGCTCTCAAGAAGTATGTTGAAGATCCTCGCAGTCTGCTGCTCGGACTCTGAGACGTTTCACAGGCTCTTTCGTCTTGTGATGGAAGGGCCTGTATATTTCCGGAAGCTGTCTGATGAAGCTTTCGTGCCTCTGAACGGAGAGGCGGACACAGACGATGGACGTGAGGCGGCTTTATGCGCCACGATCAGCGTCGATCGACATTCAATCGGGACGGGAAAAAATGGCAATCGAAATCAAGGTTCCGGCGTTGGGCGAGAGTGTGACGTCTGCCACGGTCGGCAAATGGCTCAAGCAGCCGGGTGATGCGGTCGCTGTCGATGAGCCGGTTGTCGAGCTTGAAACCGACAAGGTGAGTGTTGAGGTCCCCGCTCCGGCTGCTGGCGTGCTGGAAACCCACGCCGTCAAGGAAGGCGATGAAGTGGAAGTCGGCGCGGTGCTGGCCATTCTGGCCGAGGGCGCAAAAGCTGCCGCGAAGCCTGCCGCTGCTTCCAAACCAGCCGAAACGCCGAAGAAGGAAGCCGCTCCGGCTGCGGAAAAGAAGCCTGCTCCAGCAGCGACGGAAGCCCCTGCCGAGACGGATTATGATCTGGTCGTGATTGGCGCCGGTCCGGGCGGCTATATCTGCGCCATTCGTGCAGCCCAGCTTGGTTTCAAGGTGGCCTGCGTCGAAAAGCGCGCCACGCTCGGCGGCACCTGCCTGAATGTCGGCTGTATCCCGTCCAAGGCGCTGCTGCAGTCGTCTGAAAACTATCACGCTGCGGAACATGATTTCGCAACGCACGGCATCGATATTGCAGGTATCAAGCTCAATCTGGCGCAGATGCAGAAGCGCAAGGCCGGTATTGTCGAGGCCAATGTCAAAGGCGTTGAGTATCTCTTCAAGAAGAACGGCATCACCTGGCTCAAGGGCACAGGCAAGGTCGAAGGCACGGGTCGTCTGACGGTTGACGGCAAGCCCGTCACCGCAAAGCACATTGTTATTGCGGCAGGCAGTGACAGCGCGGGCCTGAAGGGTGTGGACGTCGATGAGAAGGTGATCGTCACCTCCACCGGCGCTCTCGAACTCTCCGCCGTGCCGAAAAAGATGGTGGTCATCGGGGGTGGCGTGATCGGCCTTGAGCTGGGCAGCGTCTGGCATCGTCTGGGTGCGGATGTGACGGTTATCGAGTTCCTCGATCGTCTGGTTCCGGGCACGGACAATGAAATCGAAGCGGCTTTCCGCAAGATCCTGATCAAGCAGGGCCTGACGATGAAGCTCGGTCACAAGGTGACCAAGGCCGAGAAAACCGGAAAAGGCGTGACCCTGACGGTCGAGCCTTCACAGGGTGGCGCTGCTGAAACCCTTGACGCTGATGTCGTGCTGCTGGCCATCGGTCGTACGGCGGCGAGCAAAAACATGGGTCTTGAAGAGGCCGGTATTGCTCTCGACAACCGTGGTCGTATCGAAGTCGATGAGCATTTCGCCACGAACGTGCCGGGTGTTTACGCCATCGGTGACGTGATCCGTGGCCCGATGCTGGCGCACAAGGCTGAGGAAGAGGGTGTTGCCGTTGCTGAAATCCTTGCCGGTCAGGCGGGGCATGTGAATTACGACGCCATTCCGGGTGTGGTCTATACATGGCCGGAAGTGGCGACAGTCGGCTTCACGGAAGAGCAGCTCAAGGAAAAGGGCGTCGAATACAAGGTCGGCAAGTTCCCGTTCATGGCCAATGGCCGTGCCCGCGCCATCGGCATGACCGACGGGTTTGTGAAGGTGATTGCCGACGCAAAGACGGACCGTGTTCTTGGCACGCACATCATCGGTCCGGGTGCTGGCGAACTGATTGCGGAATGCACGATGGCGATCGAGTTTGGCGCTTCGTCCGAGGATATCGGACGTGTCTGTCACGCTCACCCGACGCTGAGCGAAGCGGTGAAGGAGGCGGCGCTGGGCGTCACTGGTCATTCGCTGAATATCTGACAACGGGCTTAAGTCTGACTAAGGAAACGCCGCTGGGAAATCAGCGGCGTTTTTTTGTTGGGGTCATGGCCGATATTGGCGGACAGGACAGGACTCTATGGTTTTTGTGCAGAATGTGCTGCGGAGAAGCGGTGGATAAATACAAGGTTCCGGGTATTGCCTGATGTTTCGGAGCGCCCGTCTGGGCACGCTGTACTCATCAAGACCCGGAGCAACCAGAAACTGGGAAAAGCGTTCTGTCTGATGCGATGAAGCGAATGTCTTGTTGGGGTTTGCTGGGTTTTATCGCGTGTGACGCTTCTTGTTGCGGCTATACCCGCAGAGTCCGGACTGCTTCAGGAAAGTTATGCCGAGATAAGGTGTGTAGTGTAAAAATCTTCGGTAATTTTAATTTTTACTTAAAATTAAATGGTATGACAAATACATCATGTATCTGTTTTTTAACTGATATCATTCTGTTAAAGATAGGTAGCACAGTAGAGGTGTGAAACAGGGTTTGTTATTTCTTCTGGTGGCGTGTAGTTCATCCTGTGATAAAACACCACAGCATAAGCAGTCCCGCGAGACGACTGACGGGAGGCATTGAGGAGAGAGCACCGAATGAAGGTTTGGAGAACAACGCTGGCTTTGACGCTTGTGACTTCCGTTGCGTGTTCTTCGCCTGCTTTCTGCCAGTCTCCGGCTGTTCCCGGCACCCCGGCGGACACTGTTGCGCCGCCTGAGCCGCTGCCTGATAGTGATGCAGCACCGCCGGTCGTCATCCCGCCTCTCCCTTCGCTGGATGACAGTGAAGCCCGTATTGAAGCGAAAAAACTGTCGATAGCCCTGCACAAGGAAGTGCCCGGTCTGCTGCCTTTGAGCGAGGCCCAGAAACTGCACTGGGTCAAGCTGGCTCAGGAGACAATCGCCCGTTCGGATTTCCGTATTACGCGGGCACAGGTGATTGTGGTTGTCGATCGCAATGTGAAAGTCCAGAAACTGGCTCTTGTTCTGGCGCTTCCCGATACATCGGACTGGCAGGTTCTGGGTAGTGTAAGAGTATCGACCGGTAATACTGGCCGCAAATACTATTACATCACGCCCACAGGCGTCTTCCCGAATACCGCTGATCGTCTGGGTTACAGGGCCGAAGGCACGAAAAACGAGAATGGTATTCGCGGCATCGGCGCGAAAGGGATGCGGGTCTGGGATTTCGGCTGGCACAACGCTGTCAAAGGCTGGCTGGCGTCTGGGGAAACAGGCGATATCCGTCTTGAGATGCACGCGACCGATCCCGATTTTCTGGAAAGTCGCCTTGGTCATCCTGCTTCCGAAGGCTGCGTGCGTATTCCCGCAGCCTTCAACGTATTCATGGACCGTCACGGTCTGCTCGATGTCGAGTATGAACAGGCCGCCAGTTACGACGACCGTTTCAAGGCGCTTCTGAGGAAGGACCGGGTGCCATCACCCATCGCGGGTGAGGCATTGGTGGTCGTGGATTCCGGTGCGAAGCCTACGGCTCCGGTGCCTTTAACGACCGCGCAGAAGTCGTGAAATTCTTGGGACTGAAGGTTTTGTTGCGGGTGGAGTGAGGGGCTGTTTACGCTTCATTTCCGAGGTTCGTCCGCAGCAGCGGATTGCCTGAAAGCCCACTCTCAACCACGATAGCGCAGGGCGTCCAGAAGGAGGCTGAATGCTGGCGAAGGTTGCCGGCGGCTAGGATAATACAGGTAGTAGCCGTCGAAGGGCTCGCACCATTCGTCCAGCACCCGCACCAAGGTTCCGGCGGCCAGATGGTCCTTTACATGGTCTTCAACCATGAAGGCGATACCGTGACCAGCAAGAGCTGCGGCCACAATGAGGTCGGCAGTGTTGAACACGAGCTGCCCTTCCGCCTTGACCTTGAGTTCCTTGCCGTCACGCTCAAATTCCCAGCCATAAAGACCGCCCGAGGTCGGCAGGCGCAGGTTGATGCAATTATGCTCGGCAAGATCATAGGGGGTCTGAGGCGTCCCGCGTCTGGCGAAGTATGAGGGCGCGCTGAATGCGGCCATGCGCAGCTTTGGACTGATCGGCACGGCGACCATGTCCTGTTCCAATCGCTCGCCGAGCCGGATGCCGGCGTCATATCTTTCAGCCACGATATCGACGAGCCCGCTCTCGACGTTCACCTCGACGTTGATGTCGGGGTTCTCGGCCGCGAGACGGTCGATCGCCGGCCACAGTACTGCGTGGGCCGCATGAGCGCTTGTCGTGATACGGACGGTGCCGGCTGGTCGTTCGCGGAGCCGGGTTAAAGCGGCAAGTCCCTGGTCGATGTCGTCGAGCGCTGGCCGAAGCGTCTCGATCAGCCGTTCGCCGGCTTCCGTGGGCGCGACGCTGCGCGTCGTGCGCGTGAGCAGGCGAAGCCCCAGCCTAGCTTCCAGCCGCCGCATCGAATGGCTGAGTGCGGACTGGGAGAGGCCAAGCTTCGCCGCGGCCCTGGTGAAGCTATGCTCCTCGGCAACCACCAGGAACATGGCCAGGCTTCCCAATTCTTCACGACGCATATCGAGCCGCCCATATCACCAGTTTCATGACATGGAGTCATAGACCCAAGCGATTTATCCTGTCTAATCTGCAGAACAGCCTCAGCTTACACTGCCGCCATACCGACACCGGAGCGGGCGTCGATTGACGAACAGCAGGATCAAAAGACATGCAGAAGCGCATATTGGGCCGGGATGGTCTGGAGGTATCGGCACTTGGCTTCGGCTGCATGGGCCTGAGCTACGGCTACGGGCCTGCAACTGATCGCAAGGATGCCGTTGAACTGATCCGCGCGGCCTTCGAGCGCGGTGTCACCTTTTTCGATTCCGCTGAGGCCTACGGGCCGGGGATCAATGAGGAAGTCGTCAGCGAGGCGCTCGAGCCGGTGCGTGATGAGGTCGTGATCGCAACCAAGTTCGGTTTCGTGAACGGCGTGCCGGCAGAGGGGCTCGACAGCCGGCCCGAACGCATCCGGCAGGTCGCCGACGAGGCGCTGAAGCGCCTGCGCACCGACCGGATTGACCTCTTCTACCAGCATCGTGTCGATCCGAACGTGCCGATCGAGGACGTGGCCGGAACCGTGAAGGAGTTGATAGAGGCCGGCAAGGTGAAGCATTTCGGCCTGTCCGAGGCGGGACCCGACGCAATCCGGCGGGCCCATAAGGTTCAGTCGGTCACGGCGCTTCAGAGCGAATATTCGATGTTCTGGCGCGAACCCGAAGCGCAAATCCTTCCGCTTCTGGAAGAGCTGGGCATCGGCTTCGTACCGTTCGCGCCACTGGGTAAGGGATTTCTGACCGGCAGGCTCGATCCGAAGACGGTGTTCGCCAAAGACGATTTCCGCAGTACCGTTCCTCGTTTTCAGGCCGAGGCGCTTGCGGCGAACCAGGCACTGGTCGATCTTGTGATGGCCATCGCGTCGGAGAAGTCATGCACTCCGGCCCAGATTGCGCTCGCCTGGTTGCTTGCGCAGAGGCCGTGGATCGTGCCGATCCCTGGTACCACCAAGTTGTCTCGCCTCGAGGAGAATCTGGGCGGTGTCGATGTGGTGCTGACGAGCGACGACCTTGCGCGCATCGCACAGGCGCTCGACGGTATCGAGGTCCACGGCGCACGCTACCCCGCCTCTTACCAGAACTTCATCAATCGCTGAGCCCCTTTTCGGGGAAGGAACGATTATGACGACCGACATTCCCGCTATGACGCTGAACAACGGCGTCGAGATGCCGTCTCTCGGCTTCGGTGTGTTCCAGGTGCCCGACCCTGCCGAGTGCGAGCGCAGCGTGCGCGACGCGATCGATGTCGGTTACCGGCTCCTCGATACCGCAACCTCATACGGAAACGAGGAAGCGGTCGGCAACGCGATCCGCAATCATGGCATTGACCGCAGCGCCCTGTTCGTCACCACCAAGCTCTGGATCGAGGACGCGAGCTACGAAGGCGCCAAGGCTGCCTTTGAACGCTCGCTCAACAAGCTGCAACTCGACTATCTCGACCTCTGGCTGATCCATCAGCCTTATGGCGACGTCTATGGCGCATGGCGCGCGATGGAGGAACTGCACCGCGCCGGTCGCATCCGCGCGATCGGCGTCAGCAACTTCTACCCGGACCGGCTTGTAGACTTCGTGCTCCACAACGATATCGCGCCAGCGGTCAACCAGATCGAGATCCACCCCTTCCATCAGCAGGACGATGCGAAGGCGATTCTCGATGAGTACAAGGTCCAGGCGGAAGCGTGGGGGCCGTTCGCGGAAGGCAGGAACGGGCTGTTCTCGAACGACGTGCTTCAGTCGATCGGTCGGAAGCATGGTAAGAGCATCGCTCAGGTGGTGCTGCGTTGGCTGAACCAGCGCGGCATCGTCGCCATCCCTAAGTCAGTGCGCAAGCGGCGCATGGCCGAGAACTTCGCCATTTTCGACTTCGAACTGGATCAGAATGATCTCGCCCTGATCGCCACGCTCGACCAGAAGGCCAGCAGCTTCTTCGATCACCGCGACCCCGCGAAGGTGAAGTGGCTCGGCACCCGGAAACTCTGAGCTTGGTAAGAGCCGTGAGCAACATGCTTCGTCCGACCATCCGCAAGCTTCGACAGCATCGAAAAGGGTGGACGGAACGGACGAAGCGATTGTGGGACAGGTGAGCCGGCGCTGCTTTTTCGGCGTCTATTTCTCCCGCGAGTTTTTAGCTCAATCAGTAGGCTCACTAAGGAACCATGCGCTCGCCTGGATGCCCGGTTTCTAATTTTTTATCCTAGAGTGGACCTTCCGGTCACCTCCCATAGCTGCCACCAACAGGCCACGTGCCGACAAGTTCGCCCGCACCTGTCCGGTCGGTTCCATCATCTGGCTTCCGTTACGCTGCTCGCGTGCCGCCGCAGCAGATAGATATCCATGATCCAGCCGTGGCGGGCGCGGGCTTCGGCGCGGGCAGCGATTATGCGCGGCCCGATCTGCGCGAGAGGGCCGGATAACAGAATCTGCTCGGGCATACCGACATAGGCGCCCCAGTAGATGCTGATGGCATCGGCGGGGATATGCTGGAACGAGCAGTCGCCGTCCAGCATGACCACGACGGTATCCGTTCCCGGCGGCCAGCCATGATCGCGCAACTGGCGTCCGGTGGTGACCAGAAATGGAGCGCCGATGTCGTTGAGCGGGATGGCGTGGGCGGCCGCCAGCATGTTCAGCGACATGATGCCGGGAATGCTGCGGATCGTCATGGGAGCCGGGTTTAGCTGAGCAGCAATCCGCAGGGTGCTGTCATACAGGGCAGGGTCGCCCCAGACGAGGAGCGCGACCGTGCCGCCCTGGGGCAGGTTGGCATGGATCGCTTCGTTCCATGCATGGGCGATTGCTCGGTGCCAGTGTGCGACACCTCTGTGGTAGTCGGGGTCGGTGACGTCGCGACGCGGCATGTCGAATTCGACGATGCGGACGGTTGGATTGGTCAGCACCTGTGCGCAGATGGTCCGGCGCAATTCGGCAAGATCGGCCTTTTCGTCACCCTTGCGCGGTATGAGGATCAGGTCGGCGGCATTGAGTTCACGAACGGCCTGAAGGGTCAGGTGTTCGGGATTTCCCGTGCCGATGCCGACAAGGACCAGATCGATCATGAAACGCTTTCCCTCAGATTGGTTGGCCAACGCGCCCGGTGTGACATGGTCTTACCCCCGTAACAGAAGGCGAGCTGGTCATTCTGCCTCGGGTTCCGGGAAACGGGGCGCGGTGCCGACAGGGCGGAAGCGACGGTCGTAATCACCGGCATAGAGCCGGCTTTCGCCGAACTCGGTCGCCCCGAGCGCAGGACCGACAAGGATCAGCGCCGTGCGTTCCATCTCGCTGGCCAGTGCGGACTCCAGCGTCGCCAGCGTGGCCCGGACGATGCGCTCGTCCGGCCAGCTTGCGCGCCACACGATGGCGACGGGGCAGTCGGCGCCATAATGCGGGGTGAGTTCGGTCAGGACGCGGTCCAGCACATGGATTGACAGGTGGATCGCCAGTGTCGCGCCTGTGGCGGCGAAAGCAGCAAGATTCTCGCCCGGTGGCATGGCGGTGGCCCGGCCGGAGGTGCGTGTCAGTACGACCGACTGGGCAACGCCCGGCAGGGTAAGCTCCGCACCCAGTGCGGCGGCGGCGGCGGCGAAGGATGGCACGCCGGGCGTGACATCATAGGGAATGCCCAGTTCGCGCAGGCGGCGCAGTTGCTCGCCCATGGCGGACCACACCGACAGGTCGCCGGAATGTAGCCGGGCGACATCATGGCCCGCTTCGTGCGCCGCTACGATTTCGGCGATGATCGCATCCAGCGATAGTGGCGCTGTATTGACGATGCGCACGCCGGGCGGGCAGTGGTCGAGCAGCGCCGCCGGGACCAGCGATCCGGCATAAAGGCAGACGGGACTGGCCGCGATCAGGTCCCGCCCACGCAGGGTAATGAGATCCGCTGCGCCCGGTCCGGCGCCAATGAAATGAACCGTCATGGAATGTCCCTTTCTGCAATCGCGGCCATGGCCAGCCCGTCGGCGGAGGTCGTGCGAGGGGCGAGCAGGTAAGCGCCCGTTCCGGCAGCGGCCAGTGCGGATGCTTCGGCGACACTGCCTGTGCCGAAGCGAGCCATGACACGATCGGAACGGGTTGGTGTGCTGATATGCGCCAGAGTTTCGGCGTCCAGCGCGCGGATGGGCAGCTTCATTTCCTCGGCCAGAGCCAGCAAAGCGGGTGAGGCGGCTTTTTGCGCAATCGTAGCCAGCGCGACGAGATCTCTGCCGCCGCCCGCTGCTTCCAGCGCATCACGCAGCGAGGCGATGCTGGCTGCCCGCCGGAAGCCGAAACCTGCGACCCTCATCGTGTCACGCTCCACTGCACGACGGGGCGTGCCGGACTCCATCCGCGCATCGACCCCAGTGGGGCGGCTTTCGCCAGTTCGATACGCAGCAATTCGCCTCCCTTCTGTCCATGCCACAGGGCCAGCAAGGCTTCGGTTTCCAGCGTGACGCCGTTTGCGACAATCCGTGTTCCGGGTGGCAGCACGGTCCATAAATGATCCAGCAGGGCCGGATGACCGCCACCACCGATGAAAACGGCATCCGGGTCGGGCAAGCCATCCAGTGCGTCCGGAGCCCCGCCTTCCACGACCCGCAGAAGGTGGTCCACTCCCAGAGCCCTTGCATTGGCGCGGATATTCTCGGCGCGGTCAGCGCGGACTTCGACTGCGATCGCCCGCCCGCCCGCCAGACACCATTCCACCGAAACCGATCCCGATCCGGCACCGACATCCCACAGGATTTCATCGGGGCGCGGCGCAAGAGCCGAGAGCGTGAGGGCGCGGATCGGGCGCTTGGTGATCTGCCCGTCATGCAGAAAGGTGTTGTCCGGCAGGCCCGACGCCCGGCTCAGTCCCTGTGGCCCCGACATGGCGATGGCGACGGCCACTGGTGCCGCGACGTCCGTAAGTGCGAAACCTTCCGCAAGGACAGAGCGGATGCGCTCGCGTGGGCCACCCAGAGCCTCCATGACATGAAGCGTGGAAGTGCCGTATCCCCGACCGACCAGCCATTGCGCCAGTTTTCCGACAGCGGGCCCATCGCGCAGCAGACAGATCGCCCGCCCGTTGGCCTGTAGCGCCGGTCCCAGCCGCTCGAACGGCGCTGCATGCAGCCCCAGACAGGAGACCTGTTCAAGTCGCCAGCCCAGCCGGTTAGCCGCCAGAGAAAAGGTCGATGGCGCGGGGTAGGACACCCACTCGCCGGGATCGAGGCGGGCGGCAAGGCTGGCTCCCGCGCCGAACCAGAACGGATCGCCCGAGGCAAGAACCACCACCCTGCGTCCACGCTCGGCCAATACCGGCTCAACCGAGAAGGGCACCGGCCATGCGCGGCCCCGGTCGTCCGCTTCCGCCAGCGCAAGATGGCGCAGCCCGCCGAAAATCACCTCGGCGCGGGCCAGCTCGGCCTGGCATGACGCCGATAAACCTGCCATGCTGTCTTCACCGATGCCGATGATCACAAGCCAGGGTTCAGCCATGACGCGTGTCCTTCTGCTGGGCGGCACCACCGAAGCCAGCCAGATGGCGCGTGAACTGGCCGAAACAGGCGTCGACGCCATCTTTTCCTATGCTGGCCGCACCGCGTCGCCAGCGCGCCAGCCTCTGCCGGTCCGGGTCGGCGGGTTTGGCGGAATAGAGGGGCTGGCCGCCACTCTTAGAGAAGCGGCAATCACTCATGTCATCGACGCTACCCATCCTTTTGCCGCCCGGATGAGTCGAAATGCTGTGGAAGCCTGTGCGGCTGTCGGTGTTCCGTTGCTGGCGTTCGAACGAGCGCCGTGGGAGGCGGCGGAAGGCGACGACTGGCGTGCGGTTGCCGACATCACGGGCGCGGTCGCCGCGCTGCCCGATGAACCGGCACGGATTTTTCTGGCGATCGGTCGACAGTCGATCGACGCTTTCGCGGTCCGTCCGCAACATGACTACCTGTTGCGTCTGGTCGATCCACCTGACGTCGTCCTGCCCTTGCCCCGGGCGACTGTGGTCATCGCCAAGGGACCATTCACGCTGGCGGGTGATCTCGCTCTGATGCAGGCGCACCGCATCACCCATGTCGTGGCGAAGAACGCCGGTGGCGTGGGCGCACGTGCGAAGCTGGATGCCGCGCGGGCGCTGGGTGTGCCGGTGATCCTGATCGACCGGCCTGCCGTGCCGCCGCGCCCTGTCGCACGCACCGTCGACGAGGTGATGAGGTGGCTTGGTCATCCCGCGCGCCTTGGCGTGTAGACATACCGGCCGACCCGTCGCGTTGCTTCATTGCCGACCAGCACCACTGTCCGCATATCGGCCATCTCGGCGCGCGCTTCGGCCAGTGTCACCACGCTGATCCGTTCCTCGGGCGTCGTGACGGCACGGGCGAAGATGATCAGCCGGTCCGGCCCACATTCCTCACGCAGGATGTCCAGTGCGCGGGCCAGTTGATGCGGGCGGCTGGCCGAGCGCGGATTGTAGAAGGCCATGGCGAAACCCGCCTGTGCCGCAAGGCGCAGCCGCCGTTCGACGATGTCCCAGGGCTTGAGATTGTCGGACAGGTTGATCGTGCAGAAATCATGGCCCAGCGGTGCGCCAATCCGTGCGGCGGCGGCCAGCATGGCGGTGATGCCGGGCAGCACCCGGATTTCGACATGGGCGAAGCGAGGGGACTGTTCCACCGCTTCGAATACCGCCGAAGCCATGGCGAACACGCCGGGATCGCCGGACGAGACGACGACGACCCTGCGCCCGGCCGCCGCCAGTTCCAGCGCATGGGTGGCCCGCTCCAGTTCCACGCGGTTATCGGTGGCGTGCAGCGTCAGCCCCTCGCGTGCCGGGATGCGCGCCACATAGGGGATATAGCCGATCACATCGGTCGCATCGGTCAGGGCGGCTGTCACTTCCGGCGTGATCAGCGCCTCGTCGCCGGGGCCGAGACCGGCAATGACCAGTGGCGTGACGGTCATGGTTCTCCTCCATGCCCGGTTTCGGGACGACGACCCTGCCCATGCACCAGCACGATTGCGAAATAGGGGCAGTCCTCGTCGCTGGCTTCGGCGAGACGGATCACCCGCTGGCCGGGCATGGTGCCGCGCTCCACCAGCCATGCATCCTCAAACCGACCGGAGGCGGCCAGAGCCCGGCGCACCTTGGGCAGATTTCTGCCGGTCTTCATCACAACCAGCGCATCCGCAGTCCGCATATGTTGAGTCAGGTCGGCCTCCGGCATCGTGCCGGTCAGCACGGTGAGCACATCGTCGCCCCATGTGATCGGAATGCCTGTGGCGTTCCAGCAGCCGGTCATGCCGGTGATGCCGGGGACGACTTCCATCTCGACCTGGCCCTGAAGCCGCGCGTGCAGATGCATGAAGGAGCCGTAGAAGAACGGATCGCCCTCACACAGCACCACCACTTCCTGCGTTCGCGCCAGATCGGTCAGACGGCCCGCCCAGTCATCGTAAAAGCTGGCCAGCGCGCTGCGATAGGCGGGACTGTTCACCGGCAGTTCGGTGGTTACGGGATATTCCATCGGATATTCGAGAGTGTCGGGAGCCAGCATCCCCTCGACGATCCGCCGCGCCTGACCTGCGCGTCCGGCCTTACGGAAATAGGCCACATGGCGGGCGTTGCGGATGAGTCGGTCGGCGCGCACGCTGATCAGGTCGGGGTCGCCGGGGCCGAGGCCGGTGCAGATGATCTTGCCGGACATGACGCTATTCTGTCCGACTGGCCAGAGCGTTCACCGCCGCGACCGTGATCGCCGAGCCGCCCAGACGCCCCCTGACTGTCAGCGAGGGCACAGGAAGCGCCTCCATCAGCGCGTCCTTCGATTCCGCAGCGCCAACAAAACCGACCGGACAGCCGATGATCGCCGCCGGTCGGGGGCAGGCGGGGTCTTCCAGCATGTTGAGCAGGTGGAACAGGGCGGTGGGCGCGTTGCCGATGGTCACCACAGCTCCCGCGAGGTACGGACGCCACAGTTCAAGCGCCATGGCCGACCGGGTATTGCCCGCCCTGCGGGCCAGATCGGCCACGCATGGATCGTTCAGCGTGCAGATCACGTCATTGTCGGCGGGTAGGCGTGCGCGGGTAATCCCTTCGCTGACCATGCGTGCGTCACACAGGATTGGCGCCCCCGCCTCCAGCGCCGCGCGTGCTGCGATCGCCATATTGGGCGAGAAGGCGATATGCTTTTCCAGACCGACCATGCCGGCTGCATGGATCATCCGTACGGCGACGATCTCTTCTTCCGGGGTGAAGCGCGCCAGATCGGCCTCCGCCCGGATGATGGCGAAGGAGCGGCGGTAGATGGCAGCGCCGTCGGTTTCATACTGGTAAGGCATTTGGATTTTCCATCAGCGTTCCGGGATCGGCCAGCAACTGTTCGACCGTGAGGGGAGAGGATGCGGGAGAAGAGGCAGCGTTGCCGTCCCTGACAAGGGCAAAACCACGGGCCTGAGCCACGAGGGTCAGCGATGTCGGTCCGGGATGCGCGCACCCTTTCGCACACCCGGACACATGCAGCATCCTGTCGACAGGGACATGTGGCGCGAGCGCGCGCGCCAGCGGTCGCGTGGGTTGCAGGGCCTGAGTGCAACCGGGCAGACCGGGACAGGCGATGACACGCAGCAGGGGATCGTCCGCGCGCGTGATGATACCTTCGATATCAGGTGCGCCGATCCGCTCTTCGAGCAGCAGCATGCGCCATGGTGTGGCGCGCAGAGGGGCGATAGTGGCAAGGGCGGACAGCGCACGCGCCTGCATCTGCCCGAAGGCGAAGCCGATCATGAACCCGACGGCCGATTGGCCGGGCGCAGGAGGCGGCATGTCGGTCATCGGTGCGGCTTCGATTACGTTAAAGGCGGCGGGCAGCGTTGCGCCGTCAGCCAGATGCGCCACCATCCGTTTCCGACCGCCGCTGGAGATGAACCAGCGGGCCAGACTGAGCGCAGTGTCGACGGCGGTATCCGGTGTGACCCGTGCGCCGCTGGCAGCGCCATCGGCCCGGCAGAGCAGGGCTCCCGTGGCGTCGCGTTCGATCCGGATATCGGCGGAGACGTCCCGCAGCATGGGGGTGACACCGGTATCGACGGCGAAGCCGAATTTGCCGGGCAGGTCGAGCGCCCGGTCGTTCCGCAGTGCGCTGCCCAGCCGTTCGGCCAGTTCCGCCGTGCCGTCGCCGCTCTGCCAGAACGGCGTCACGACGATATTGCGTCTGGCTTCCGCTTCAGGCGTCGCGTCGATGAGGCCCAGCGCAGCAAGGCCCATGACAAGCGGGGCATAGGTCGGGTCGGTAACCCCACGAATCTGGATGTTGGCCCGTGCAGACAGGTCGATCAGTCCGTTGCCATATTGCCCGGCCAGACACGCGAGACCGGCGGCCTGCGCCTGGGTCAGTCGCCCGATGGGAGGACGGACACGGACCAGCAGTCCGTCACCGGATGACATCGGGCGAAGAGCGCCGGGACACCAGCCCTTGACCAGCGGTGCGGTCATGACGCCTCGCACAGGCTGGCGGCGATGGTATTGCGGCGGATCGTCCACAGACCTGCTGCGGCGAACGTGCGGAAACGATCGTGGCTTTCGCGGAAGACCACCTGCATGGTGATTTATCCCTTCCGCCTCATCTGGCCCGGTGGCGTGGCATGGGCCGCTTCAGTGTCGGCTGGAGCAGAGACGGGAATTTTCGCAAAGCCGGTTGAGGAACTCATGTCATCGCTCCTGCGGAGGGAGGCGGGCAAGGCTCTGTTTGCGGAAAATCTGCGAGCACTGGCTCCAGGGTACCAGACCGTCGGGGGTAGCCGCATAGGCGGTGGCGCCGGTCAGGATCTCGGCCGCGTCGTCTTCACTGAGACGCCCATAGACGTAGCTCCAGCAGCCGGGTGCGGTCAGTGCTATCACGCAGCCATTACTGCAGGCGGACAGGCATTCAACCGGTGCGATGGTAAGCTTTTCGGGCATGGGTTTATTGGCCAGCGCGCTGTAGAGGCGAGCGCCTGCCACGGGTTGCCCCTTCACGGTCGGTTGACCTGCTCGGCAGGTCGTACAGACGAGGAGTGTCGCGTTCATGTCCCAGCTCTGTTCAGCAACCGGGGTGTCCGCGGCCAAACCCCGACCGCGAACGGACAATGGGGAGCGTCCAGCCGGTTGCAGCGCACCCCGGCTGCCCGTTGTCTCATTTTGCTGGCAGGTCTCCCGGCTCCCGGATTCAGGGTTTCCCCAGTGATCACCCACCTTCCCGACGATGCGTCAGTGGCATTGGGCGATCTTTCCGGTAACGGTCGCGGGGGCGGCTGTGCCTGGGTCGGCCCTTTCGGGCAGGCCTGTCACATTCCCTCTTAGCCACTCTACAGATAACCCTATAGAGCAGAACCAATAGATCGGCTGTTGGGGCAATGCGCCTCTTATGTCAAGCGAGGAAGCCCATCATGACCCATGCCTCGGACCCGGACAGCAACAGCTTGGCTGATACTGTCTGTTAGGCCGGACGCGACAGGATCACGGTCTTCACGCAGGGGAGAAAGGCTGCAGATCGTCCGTGCCGGGGGCAGGGAACGGGACATTCTCATCCGGTTTCGGGATGGCCCTGCGCGGTCGTCCTGCTGGCTATCTGCAAGGGCTCTTCGGATACAAACCTTCGATAAAGGCTGAATTCACCGGAAACGGATAGCCAATAAGCGCTGCTTTGAACGGGTATCGGGTCTTTCTGCCTTCCCGAGCACAATAGTCTCGTCAGCAGACAAGACAAAACGCCATAAAAAAAGCCGCCCCATGAAAGGGCGGCCTCATAATGCTTGATAAAGGAAGCAGATTTCAGCCCGCGACCAGCTCTTCCGGCTCACCGCGTGTCCGCTTGACCAGCAGCTTGTTCAGCGCGTGGATGTAGGACCGCACGGCAGAAACGACCGTATCGGCGTCAGCGCCCTGACCATCGACCATCTTGCCGTTTTCTTCCAGACGCACGGTTGTGCGTGCCTGCGCATCGGTGCCTTCGGTGACGGCGCCGACAGAGAACAGGGCCAGACGCGCATCGTGCGGGAAGGCGCTGCGGATGGCGTTGAAGGCTGCATCGACCGGACCGTTGCCGTTGGCGGTCGTTTCCACGGCTTCACCGTCGATTTCCAGAACCAGCGTTGCTTCCGCAGGGCGCTGCGAACCGGCCACCACATCCAGCGACAGGAAGCGGATGCGGGCATGATCGCGGACTTCATCGTCAACCAGCGCGATGATGTCCTCGTCGTAAACGACCTTCTTGCTGTCAGCCAGATCCTTGAAGCGCTGGAAGGCTTCGTTCATCTTCTCGTCGCTGATCGTGTAACCCAGCGCCGCCAGCTTGTCGCGGAAGGCCGCACGACCGGAATGCTTGCCCAGCACCAGCGAGGTCTTGGACCAGCCGACACTTTCCGGCGTCATGATTTCGTAAGTCGCGGCGTTCTTCAGCACGCCATCCTGATGGATGCCGCTCTCATGGGCAAAGGCGTTGCGACCGACGATGGCCTTGTTCGGCTGAACGTCAAAGCCCGTTGTCGTGGACAGCATCTTCGACAGCTTCAGCAGCTTCGTCGTCTCGATGCGGTTGGTGTAGGGATACTGGTCGTGGCGGGTGCGGATCGCCATGACGATCTCTTCCAGCGCCGCATTGCCCGCGCGCTCGCCGATGCCGTTGATCGTGCACTCGATCTGACGGGCGCCGCCGCGCAGGGACGCCAGCGTGTTGGCCACGCCCAGGCCCAGATCGTTATGATTGTGCGCGGAGAAGATCACCTGATCCGCGCCCGGCACACGCTCTTTCAACATGGTGAAGATGCGTTCCATGTCTTCCGGCGTGGCGTAACCGACCGTGTCAGGGATGTTGATGGTCGTCGCGCCTGCCTTGATGGCGGCTTCAACGCAACGGCACAGAAAGTCAGGGTCCGTGCGGGAGCCGTCTTCCGCGGACCATTCGACGTCGTTCGTCAGGTTGCGGGCGGCCTTGTTGCCGGTGGTGATGATTTCCAGAACGGTCTCCGGCTCCATCCGCAGCTTGTATTTCATGTGCAGCGGGGAAGTGGAGATGAAGTTGTGGATACGACCGCGTTCGGCGTGCGCGATGGCGTCGCCTGCCGCCTGAATGTCGTTCTTGCCGCCGGAACGGGCCAGCGCGCAGACAACTGAGCCCTTCACGACGCGGGCGATTTCAGCGACGGACTGGAAATCGCCCTTGGACGCGACGGGAAAGCCCGCCTCGATCACGTCCACGCCGAGATCGGCCAGTGCTGCGGCCATGCGCAGTTTCTCTTCCAGATTCATGGAAAAGCCGGGCGACTGCTCGCCGTCACGCAGCGTTGTGTCGAAGATGAAAACGCGGTCGTCGGTGACGCGGCCGAAGGAAGGATGGTCGAAGGTCATGAAAAGCCCCGGTATGACGTGTCTTGGTCCCTGTTTCGTCCTTTTAGGCACGAAACGCTCTGCTGACGATATCCCCTAAGCGTTATCGGCAACGCATGCCGATGGGCGCGCTCAGGGGCGGATAAGTCGAAGGAGAAGCTGGGAGAGGCCGCGCGTGGTCGTGGCGCTGAAGCGCTTCATCGACTCGGAACGGGCGGCGGCAATAGTCATGCTGGGTAAAATACTGGATCAGCAGAGAGATGCAACCCAAAGATGGATGCAACCTGTGGCGACAGGGTGATTGCCTGTGTGCTGATGATGGACCTGATCGCATATTGCGCGCTGTTCTGCGCGAGGAAAGACCGGACTTTCCGTCGCGACGTCATGCCTGACAGCACGGTGTGTCAGGCATGACGTCAGGATCACTCAGTCCTGAAGCGGGAGGAGGAAGGTGCCATCGTCCAGTTCGGTGCCGCGCTGGGCAGCATGAGCGCAGGAAGCGGTACGAACATCGCTTTCTGCCGCTGTGAGATCAATCATCTGACCCGGACCGACCATCAGCTTGCCGACACCGCCAGCAGCATAGGCGGGGTCATTTTTGACATCGGCGCGCTTGGCCAGTGAGCGACCGAGCGAACGCACCGTGGTGTCGTCATCGATATCGTGCGCGTGGCAGTAGTACATCAGACCGGCGATGTTGCCGACGGAAGCATTGTCCACTGTCGGGCCGGGTCCCACAGGAGCCTCGGCTACCGAAGAAGCCGCTGCGGGAGCTGCCGTCTGGGCAGACGCCACACCAGCGGTCAGTGTCAAACCGCATACAGCTGCAAGAGCGACGGATTTGCACAGTGATTTCATGAAAAATCTCCTGAAAGCCAAATTGCCGCACTACTGTTGGCTTCTCTCAGGATGGGAGCAAGAGGTCTGGGTGCTGGTCTGTTATGCGGGAGTTCTTCTTATTTATGGCTGTTTACCATCAATTCGGACCGTTGAGGTCTTTAATTATTCATGAATATACTTTTTATTCGTATATTTGTTTTTCATGTTCTGAATGATTTGTTGTGGATTTCTTGTCGAGCCACAGGCGCTTCTATAAAGCATGGACATGTCTCCGGTTCCGTCTCTGTGCGTTGAAGGGAGGAGAGATTGTTTCGCACGGCTCGGGTGAGGGGGCTGTGTCTTCCTTGAATACAGGCAGGGTCCAGGGACTGCGCTGGACGTAATTCTTCGATGTGACGGGGTGGTCGTTAATAATACCTCTGGTGACTGCCACCCTGCCTTATAGGAGTGCGGTTCTGGAATAATATCGGCCTCAAAAGAAGGGTTTCTGGTTTTGAGGCTTCAGACCGGAACGCACCTTAACTGGCAGACACTCATGATGTTCCTGTCCATGTCTTCAGGTTCTGTTTCATGTGATCTGCTGTGGGTGAAGCGGGACATGAGTGCTGGTGATTTCCATCGCTTCGAGCAGATGGGCGCTGCGCTGTGTGAGGCTGGGAAACGGCAGGAACTTTCCCCGCTGTCATCGGTTTTTGATCGCAAAGAAGAATGCCGATCTGGCGAATGAAATATTCGTGAGCCTGATAAACTTAATTTGTGAATAGAACATATTTGTTTTTAGTTGAAATTGGCAATGTCGTATGACACCCTGCTTGATGTCGGATAAGAACAATAAGAAATGGCGGCGACCTTCGGGTCGCCGTTTTCATATTTTCCGCATGACGGCGGGACTTCAGTGGGTTCGGCCGTTTCTGTTCTTGTTATTGGCGACAGTCCTGTCAGTTGCAGGAACGGATATGCTCACCAGTCATCCCGTGTGCGCTGTTTCACTTCATGACAGCTTAACGTCAGACGAAGCGCCATGAGAGCCGGCGCTGGGACACAGCGTTCAGATTCTCCATACGGACTGCGTAGGGCGAGAGAGTTGTTGTGTTTCTCGACATCCTGAATCAGTAACGCTGTCACAAACAGGTTCTTCGTGATTGTCATGAGCGCAGGAGTTCGACAGATGCCGCAAAAAATTCAGCCGGGAGCCCTATTCAAGGAAAATCTTCAGCAACTGCCTTCCATCGACGGCGTGCAGCGCATCGATCTGCTTGACGGAGCGGGAAAGGTCGTCGCCAGTATCGAAAATCTGCCGGGCAAGCAGGGTTCGCTGGCTGTTTATCAGTATCTCAAGCAGACTTTTGGAAAGCTCGACGCAAAGGCAGCTGAACATGGACTGACTGTTTTCGGTGAGCACACGGTGGATGCGCGAAACCGGCCGGGAGCGCATCCGAATATTGATCGCCTGCTTGAAATTGTGGCTGGCGAAGCGCCTCTGGAGATCGAAATTGTTCCGGCCCGCACCTGAAATGACGGCTCTGCTGTGAAGGCGATGGCGAGGACCGGTTTCCATCGTCTCGCTGCGCTTTCTTTGGCGATGACACGTGACGACCATTATTGGCCGTCTTTCAGACTGTACGGCAGCCTCATTTCAGGGCTTTGCCCTGCACCCACAAAGGGGCGCAGATCCTTTGATCCGATTTGTTAAAATAGAGGGCTAGAAGGCCCTGCTTTGTTGTCAGTATGCACACCATTCAGCGCCAGAAAGAAACCCTCCGGTCATCCTATGGAGCGGGGTAAAACCGCCTCACCACCCGTTCCATCGTGAGTCCCTGCGCAACGATCGTGAACACGACGACGCCGTAGCAGATCGGCAGGATCAGATTGCGCAGATCGCCTGCGGGCAGACCGAGCGCCAGAGAAAGGGAGATGCCACCGCGCAGGCCTCCCCATGTCAGGATGCTGAGCAGCCTTCCCTTGTCCCAGTGTTTCAGATGCAGGGGCAGTGTCGAGAAAAACACGCTCAGACCACGTCCCAGAATGGACAGCGGAACGACAAGAAGCATGGCCGCCAGCGAGGAAAGATGCAGCGGGATTTCGAGAATTTCGAAGCCGATCAGCAGAAACAGGAGGACATTCAGCACTTCATCAATGAGAGTCCACGCGATGTTCAGTTCCTTGCGGCCATGCTCGTCAAAGATGGACTGACTGTAGTGCGTGCCGAGACAGAGACCCGCGATCACGACCGCCACGGCCCCTGACATGCCGAAATAACTGGCGACACTGTAAGTCCCTGTCGCCAGCGCAAGAGAGGCGATAAGCTGTGTATGCGCATCCCTGCTGGCGCGCAGCAGGAAAAGGGTCAGCCAGCCTGTAGCCGCTCCGAGCAGACAGCCGCCGACCGCTTCCCAGAGAAAGCTCTCGACGATGTGCGTCAGCGTCACATGGCTTGCATCGCCAGTGGCCAGACCGATGGTCACACCGAAAATGACAATGCTGATGCCGTCATTGAACAGGCTCTCACCTGCGAAGACTGCCTGAATATCCTGAGGCAGTCCCAATCGACGCAGCATGCCGATGACAGACACCGGATCGGTCGGCGCAAGGATCGCGCCCAGCACCACACACCACGAAAAGGGCGCTGCAATGCCCAGAAGGGGAAAGATCAGCCATGCTGCGCCGGCCAGCATCAGAACTGCGAGGATCGTTCCCAGAACCGCGAGCGCGGTTACGGACTTCAGCTTCGTCCGGAAGCAGCCGAGATTGACGCCCAGAGCGCCTGCGAACAGCAGCAGCGACAGCGCGCCGTTCAGCAGGGCTTCCGGCAGATTGACGGTGCCAAGAACCGAATGGGCGAACAGACGGGGATCATAGGCCGGGAAAAGCATGCCGGTGGCTATAACGAGCAGGGACGCCGCAATGGAGATCAGCATGACGCCGATCGTCATGGGCAGTCTGAGCCAGCGGTCATTCACAATACTGAAGACCGCAGACAGAGTAAGAAGAAGAGCCAGCAGACCGAGAGTATTCATATCTCCCGGTCGCGCTCCGGGACCTCAGATGTCAAGAAGAATACGACAGACGACTCTTTCCGTCATGTTTCGTCACAAAACCCCGGCGTGTTTTATCCCTCGACCAGTTCCGAAGCCCGATAACCCTGCGCGAACAAAGCGGTACGCAGCGTGCCGTGCTCGATCCTGTTCACGATCTCCTTCCGCACCACAGGCTTGGCGTGAAAGCCGATGCCAAGGCCCGCCGCACGCAGCATGGGCAGGTCGTTTGCGCCGTCGCCGATCGTCAGCGCCGCGCTCAGAGGTGCGTCAGCGGTGGCGGCGATACGGATGAGGTGCTGGAGTTTGGCGTCCGGTCCAAGGATAGGCTCACCAACCGTGCCCTCCAGTGTGTCACCGGCGACATTCAGGATATTGGCGTGATTCTCGGCAAAACCGCAGGCCGCACCCACGCGGGCGGTGAACCATGTGAACCCGCCTGAAACCAGCGCCGTCGCCGCGCCATGCGCCTTCATGGTCTGCACCAGAGTGCGGGCGCCGGGATTGATCTTCACGTCTTTCCACGCGTCTTCCAGCAGGGAGGCGGGCAGATCACGCAGAAACGCGACACGATTGCGGAGCGAAGTCTGGAAATCGATCTCGCCATTCATCGAGCGGCGGGTGACAGCGGCGACTTCCTCGCCAATGCCGGGACGGATGCGCTCGGCATGAGCGGCGATGTCGTCCAGCGTCTCGTTGGCGACGATGGTGCTGTCCATATCGGCCACAAGGATTTTCCGGCGCCGGTTTTCGCTCGGACCATACAGGACATCGACAGCGCGATCAGTCAGGGCGAGGCGGATGGCGTCGATCTGCGCTGGCGTGAGCGGCGCGCAGGCGATATCGACAGCCTCGCCCGGCGAGAGGATGGTCGTCTCGCCCCCTGCGGCCAGCGTGCTGGCCAGCGTAATGTCCTGGGGCGTGAGGGATGTGGCTTCGCGGTTCGCGACGAGTGTCAGAATAGCGCTCATAATGGTGCTGCGTGTGACAGGGTTGATGGCTGGAGGCAAGCGACAGGATGATGAAGAAAACGGACAACAGCCGTGCGGCGCTGATTGTCGCAGGTCCGACATGCTCCGGAAAGTCCGCGCTGGCTCTCACTCTGGGCGAGGAACTGAACGGGACCGTCATCAATGCGGATTCGATGCAGGTCTATCGGGAACTCCGTGTCCTGACGGCCCGTCCGACGCCGGAGGAGGAGGCCCGCCTCCCGCACCGGCTTTATGGCGTCAGTCCGGCAGCCGAAGCCCGCAGCGTGGCGTGGTGGCGACTGGAAGCCCTCGCTGCGATGGAGGAGGCATGGGCGGCGGGCCGCCTGCCCATCCTCTGCGGCGGCACAGGCATGTATCTGCGCGCCCTGACCAACGGACTGGCTGAAATCCCGGAAGCCAGCGCGGAGGCGCGGGAGGAGGCGCGTGCGCTCGCTGCTGACCCGGCGGACCTGCATGACCGTCTTATGGCGGTGGACCCGGAGACGGCGGGTGGCCTGCGTCCCACTGACCCGCAGCGTCTGGCTCGGGCCTGGGAGGTCTGGCGCAGCACCGGCAGGGGGCTGGCGTGGTGGCGTGCGCAGCCCGGTCTGCCTGCTGCGGACTGCCGGTTTGCGGCGATCCGTCTCGATCCGGCGCGGGACGTGCTGCGCGCCGCCATCGCCCGTCGCTTCGGTCTGATGATCGAACTGGGAGCCATTGAGGAAGTCCGCGCTCTACTGGAGCAGCACCTCGACCCTGCGCTTCCCGCCATGCGGGCGCATGGCGTGCCGGAACTCTCCGCCATGCTGCGGGGTGAAATCACTCTGGCCACGGCGGAGGAGCGGGCAGTGCAGGCGACAGGCCGCTACACCAAGCGTCAGGCCACATGGTTCAACCACCAGCCTCTCGTCAGTCCGGATCGAATGATTATTATCGAAAACAGAATTGACCTTAATGAGCAATTTTTGAAAAGAAAAATACCGGAAATCGTATCTTTCATGCAAAAGCAGGTTGACGCTCCGGCGGGCGGGGCTTAAACCACCCCTCCACCTTCCGGTACTGCGCCGAAGGTTCAGCCCTGCCGATGCGCGAAACGCGGTCGGCCCAACACAGCAAACCCGGGTGAAAGCAGGCCCCACAGCGACGGGCGCCCACCTTGCGGGAGACGACGATGAACGCCACCACACAGACGATTGCGACCCAGTCCGACGCCAGCACCACGCTGACCGGCGCCGAGGTGCTCATGAAGGTTCTTGTGGATCAGGGCGTCGAGGTCGTCTTCGGTTATCCGGGAGGCGCAGTCCTTCCGATTTATGATGCATTGTTCCAGCAGGACCGCATCCGCCACATTCTCGTGCGCCACGAACAGGCTGCCGTGCATGCCGCTGAAGCCTACGCCCGCTCGACGGGGCGCGTGGGCGTGGTGCTGGTCACCAGCGGCCCCGGCGCGACCAACGCCGTGACCGGCCTGCTCGACGCGCTGATGGATTCCGTGCCTGTCGTGTGTCTGACCGGACAGGTGCCCGTGTCGCTGATCGGCAACGACGCGTTCCAGGAAGCCGACACCACCGGCATCACGCGCCCCGCCACGAAATACAACTATCTGGTCAAGCGCCCGGAAGAGCTGGCCCCTGTGGTCAACGAGGCCTTCGAGATCGCCCGCTCCGGCCGCCCCGGCCCGGTGGTGGTCGACCTGCCGAAGAACATCACGGTCGGCCCGGCCCCTTACGCGCCGCCAAGCCGCACGCCCCGTGCCTCCTACCAGCCGAGCACCGAGCCGGACCGCAAGACCGTCGCCCGCGCCGTCGCAGCTATGAAGTCGGCCAAGCGCCCGCTGTTCTATGTCGGCGGCGGCGTGATCAACGCGGGCAAGGAAGCCTGCGCCGACCTCACGCGCCTGATCCACATGACCGGCTTTCCCTGCACCGCCACCCTGATGGGCCTTGGCGCGTTCCCCGGCAGCGACAAACAGTTCCTCGGCATGCTGGGCATGCACGGCACCTACGAAGCCAATCTGGCCACGCATGACTGCGACGTGCTGATCGCCCTCGGCTCACGCTTCGATGACCGCGTGACCGGTCGCGTCGATGCGTTCTCGCCGCATTCTTTCAAGATCCACGCCGACATCGACCCCTCGCAGATCAACAAGATCATCCGCGTGGACGTGCCGATCGTCGGTGACGCGGGACGCACCATCGCCCTGATGATCGAGGAATGGGAAGCGCAGTCCGCCAAACCCGACACGAAGGCGCTGGAGGCATGGTGGTCCCGCATCAAGGCATGGAAGGCGCTCGACTGCCTGCGCTTCACGCAGGACAAGTCCGCCGAGGCTGTCATCAAGCCGCAGCAGGCCATCAAACGCATCTATGAACTGGCCGTCGAGACCGGTCGTGAGACCTTTGTCTCCACGGAAGTTGGCCAGCATCAGATGTGGGCCGCCCAGTTCTTCAAGTTCGAAAGCCCGAACCACTGGCTGACCTCCGGTGGCCTTGGCACGATGGGCTACGGCCTGCCTGCCGCCGTCGGCGCACAGGTCGCGCACCCCGATGCGCTGGTCATCGACGTGTCCGGTGAAGCCTCTGCCCTGATGAACATTCAGGAACTGGGAACCATCGCCCAGTACCGGCTGCCGGTGAAGATCTTCCTGATCAACAACCACTACATGGGCATGGTCCGTCAGTGGCAGGAACTGCTCCACGGCTCCCGCTACTCCGAGAGCTACAGCGACGCGCTGCCGGACTTCGTGAAGCTGGCCGACAGCTTCCACGCCAAGGGCTTCCGCGCCACGAAGATGGGCGAACTGGACGACACCATCCGCGCCGCTCTGGAGCATGATGGTGCGGCGGTCATCGACATCTGCGTGGCGGAGGGTGAAAACTGCTTCCCGATGATCCCGTCCGGCGCTGCTCATAACGAGATGATCCTCGGACCGGAACAGGAAGAGAAAGGTGCTGAAATCACCGATGAGGGGAAGATGCTCGTCTAGAGATCGCATTCCCGCGTGTGGTGATTCTGTTCTTTAAAAGGATGGAAACGCCGCGCATTGCCCCATGCTCTTCCCTTTTGCGCCCGGCGCGGTTACAGCCGCCCGGACGTCGTAACGGATCGGACTCCGGATTCACTCGATGAAGCATTTTTCTGACCTGTCGATCCCGACAGCCGCCTTCTCTCCCGACGGTCTTTCAGCCGGTGGTGACATCATCACCCGCGCCGTGATCTCCGTGCTCGTGGACAATGAAAGCGGCGTTCTCGCCCGTGTGGTCGGCCTGTTCTCCGGGCGCGGCTACAACATCGAGAGCCTGACTGTTGCCCCAGTCGAAGGAGCGGGCACACGCTCGCGCATCAACATCGTGACCTCAGGCACGTCCGAGATCATCGAACAGATCCGCGCCCAGCTTGACCGGCAGGTTCCCGTCTGCCGAGTTGCCAACCTGACAACGCTTGGTCCACATATCGCCCGCGAGATGGTGCTTGTGAAAGTCGTCTCCACTGGCGAGGCCCGTACCGAGGCGCTCCGCATTGCGGAAGCCTTCCGGGCCCGCGCCGTGGATACGACCGCAAGCTCCTTTGTGTTTGAGCTGACGGGAGCAAGCGACAAGCTGGACAGTTTCATCGAACTGATGCGGCCAATCGGGCTCGCTGAAGTTTCCCGCACCGGTGTCGCCGCGCTCACCCGCGGTTGCCGGACGCTCTGAGTTTCCTTTTCGGGGTGGACTTCCGGTTTCGCCCCGTATTTCTGCACTGAAAGGCATAATCCATGTCCATGCGCGTCTATTACGATCGCGATGCCGACGTTAACCTGATCAAGAACAAGAAGGTCGCGATCATCGGTTACGGCAGCCAGGGCCACGCCCACGCCAACAACCTGAAGGACAGCGGCGTCAAGGAGATCGTGATCGGTCTGCGCCCGACCTCCTCCGCCGTAGCCAAGGCCGAGGCCGCCGGTTTCAAGGTGATGACGCCTGATGAAGCCGCCAAGTGGGCAGACGTCGTCATGGTTCTGACGCCCGACGAAGGTCAGGGCGCGCTCTACAAGGAATCCCTTGAGAAGAACCTGAAGCAGGGCGCAGCTCTCGCCTTCGCGCACGGCCTGTCCATCCACTTCCGCATCATCGAAGCCCGTCCCGACCTCGACGTGTTCCTGATTGCACCGAAGGGCCCCGGCCACACGGTCCGCTCCGAATACCAGCGTGGTGGCGGCGTGCCGTCCCTCGTCGCCGTGGCGCAGAACGCTTCCGGCAACGCTCTGGAGATCGCTCTCTCCTACGCTTCCGCCAACGGCGGTGGCCGCGCAGGCATCATCGAGACGACCTTCAAGGAAGAAGTCGAGACCGATCTGTTCGGTGAGCAGGCAGTTCTCTGCGGTGGCCTCGTCGAGCTGATCCGCGCCGGTTTCGAGACGCTGGTCGAGGGCGGTTACGCTCCCGAGATGGCCTACTTCGAGTGCCTCCACGAGATGAAGCTGATCGTCGACCTCATCTATGAGGGCGGCATCGCCAACATGAACTACTCCATCTCCAACACCGCCGAATACGGCGAATATGTCTCCGGCCCGCGCGTCGTCACGCCGGAAACGAAGGCGGAGATGAAGCGCATCCTGAACGACATTCAGGACGGCACGTTCGTGCGTAACTTCATCCTCGAAAACCAGTCCGGCAACGTCGGCTTCAAGGCCGTCCGCGCCCGCAACGACGCCCACCCCATCGAGGCCACCGGCGAAAAACTCCGCGCCATGATGCCGTGGATCGCCAAGTCCAAGCTTGTCGACAAAACGAAGAACTGATTGCCGCATGAAGATCCGGCGTGGGTGACTGCGCCGGGGATTGTGTGAGAGAGGCCTTCCGCTGGTGTTTCCGGTGGGAGGTCTTTTTTGTTGGGGCGGTGTCTTCGGGGCTTTGCCTCGTGCCCTACAAAGGGACGCAGTCCCTTTGATCCGCGACGTAAATACGGCATATGTATGCTATGAAATTACACAGCATTCGACCTATCGTAGTTTTATATCGACTCCAAAAACGGATGTATTGTCGCTATGAGCCTAGATCAATTCTCTGTCGAAGAGCATCAAAAAGTTCTTGATGCCGAGAAAAATTACGGAAACGCGTTTACCAACGCCTATAATACAACAATTTTTGTTTCGAATTTGATGATATGGCCCATAACAAGCTGTGATTTATTCATCAGATTCTATTCGCAAATGAAAAAATACCATACGTTGTCGGTAGTCTCGACAGTGAGAATGCACCGTATTCAAGCAAAGATGGATCTTCGTTATTTTTTGGAATCAACTGCGAATGCCGCTTTTTCACTAGCTCATGCAGATACTCAAAATTATATTGATTATGAAAGTGGAATTATTAGCGATGCTAAAAAGGCATCTCATAAAGCATACAAATGGTTAGATCTAAAATACAAAGGACACTCCGATTTTATAAAAGACTTAAAAAATATGATCAATGATCAATGATCAATGATCAATGATCAATGATCAATGAGCAAACAGCTCACGCTCATATTGTAAATAGTCAGCATAATTTTGATTTCAAAGTAGGTGGAAGAGATGAGATCATTACATCATATTTCGATTTTGAGGATAATGGATTAGTCAAATTCGATCTTTGGCTTGCAGCAAAGGCTGGACTTCATGCAGCAGACTTGATTCTACAAGTTCAAAAAGACTTTGGTGGCTTCTTGCCATCATCAAACGTGGACATTCTTCCTCGTCTGATGAAAGACAATGACTCAGTTATGGCTGAGATTGAAAATAACTAATTTGTAGAGAGGATTCTAAAGTAGAATGGGTCATTGTAATTTTTCATACTATAAAATTTATTGTATAAAAAATTTTAATTTATGTTTGTATTTTATTTCATTGTAATAAGAAATGCATTTCTATTTTTCGTGTCTTGAAATTACGGTCTCTTAAGAAATTCTTGGATGAATTGGTGTTTAAGACTAAAGCCTCGAAGGACAGGGCCGCTTGGATGGCCGACATTTATAGCCTCAAAAGACGCCCCTCCATCTGATCTGAACAGACCACAATCTACGCTGATGCCATCAATAGTCACGGGTAGTAGTGGCTCATAAGGGAGCCCAATACAGGTTTCAGTTGCTTCCCAAGAAATCGTAGAAAAAAAGACTATCTTTTTCGGAAGTGGATTCAAACTCAGCAAAATATCCGGAAACTGCTGAATGCCAGCTTTGATCATAGAGCGTGTGGCAGAGTGACGCCCTGCGAGAGAAGCATCAACTATACCAGGACAAAAATTAATAAAGGCTACATTTTCCCAGAATTTATCTGGACTGCAAATGGAATTTCCAGTGAAGGAACGCTCAATAGCTCGAAGAGTGGAGTGACCTTTCGTTCCGTTAATCATATTCTGAATGACATTTCGAGTCAGATTGAGGTCTTCGCTCTGCTCCGGTGAACCATAATGACTTTCTCCGACGACAAGCATTCGGGAAAGAGAATAGTTTGCTCCGATCCAAGGAAGGCGGGATAACATCAAAATTGGAGTCAATTACCAGGTTCCTTTTTTTAGGACTCCAATATAACACGATTTACCACTTTCTCATCAAATCACCTACCCAACGCTCAACACATAACTTCCGCCCCCAACCACAATCTCCAGCAATCGGTCAATATTCGGGTGCGCCTCGGGCCGGTTCCGCGCATCCGCCATATGCTCGCCAAACACAGCCAGCCCGTGCGCTGCCGCATCCAGCACACCAAAAGCCCGCCCAAGATACTGATATACAGCCACAGCCTCTGCTTGCCCGGCAGGTTATCGATGCTGGCCACCGCCGCATCCGTCTCGTCGGTCTGGTCGATGTGCTACACACCTCAATAGACGGCAGTTTCTGAAGGTTATCCCTGAATGTCACGCCCGGTTGAATCTTCACCAGCATATCCCGCAGCCTTGAACCCGTTTAAGGTCCAGCATGAGCTTCTCTGTCGGATATCCTCAAACAAACTTTTGAAAAATACAAAAGAAGTTTTTGGTGAAGCTTTTTTCAAAAAGCCGTGGAACATACTTGACAACAACTGATCCTGCACGCTTCCCGAAAGGCAGCCTGAAAAGGCGCCTCTCCAAAATCATGACAAAACCTGAACCAGCAGAAAGACGATCGCTTCACGACATTACAAAGAAGGCTGCGTCCCCGGCCAGTTGCGGGAAGATGCCATGGCCTTTGCAAGTCCAATAAGCAGTTCCCTGACAGCAAGGGAAGCTTCCGTCTCAGGAATCATCTCTGGCACACAAAGTGAGACGACTTCATGAATGGTTGGATTATGGAGTGGCCAGATCTTCGATTTCCCGGGCACGACAATGCGGCTTGCTACGGACCAGGGGAGGATGGTGCTGCCGAGGCCTTCGACAATGGCGTCTTTTAATGTCAGCAGCGCTTCGATTTCAGCCGCGATCCGGGGTTCCAGTTGCTTACGCACGAACGCCATATCAATGCTTTTGCGGACGAAGTTATGGCTGGGGGGCACCAGAAGCGGAATATCGACAATATCCTGTAACCGGACAGCGCCTGTGTCCGAACATGGAAGTTCAAGAGCTTCCGGCGCCAGAAGAAAGAATTCCTCTTTCATCAGGGGCGTAAACACGACACCCTTCATCGGTCCGACGCCATGGATGACGGCCATATCCAGCCTGCCGGTCATGACCAGTTCGCTGTAGATGTCATCAAAACTTTCGGTCAGATGCAGGGTTATGCCCGGCAGTTGCTCGCGGACAAGACGCAGCAGTTCCACCGACAGGGTGGAACCGGCGCTGTAGGGAGACAGGCCGACCGAGACCTTGCCCACGAGCGGGCCGCTGCCCAGGTTGATTTCAACCATGGCGCGATCGAGTTGCTTGATCAGGGTCTGAGCGTGACGATAGAGATCGGAGCCTGCCGCAGTCGGAGTGACGCCGCTTTTGCTGCGGATCACCAGCTTCTTTTTGAAGGTGCTTTCCAGTGTCGCCAGCTGCTGGCTGAGGGCAGGCTGCGCGATATTGAGCAGATCGGCCGCGCGTGAAATGGAGCCAAGGTCAATGATCTTTACGAATGCCTGAAGGCGCCTGATGTCCATGTGAATCCCCAGGTGCGTGATGCGTCAGTGAGAAATATCAGGCTCCGAATCTACGATATTCCCTGCTTTCAATGATTATGGATGTTTGCTCCGCAGCGCAATGGCTGGTGTTGATGGATCGGCGAAACAGCGCTCCGCATTTATTGTTTCACATAAGGAATGATTTGAGCGCTTGAAAAAAATAACGAATTTTTCGATAGATAACATGATTCGCTGCTTTTTCCCGAAGGAGAAAATCATGACGTATCGTTAATATGTATGACGCCAAATCATAACGGAACCGTATCATATTCATACCAGCACAGATGTGCTCATTTAAGGGTGGTGTCGGGAGAATATGATGGCAGGTCTGTCGAAAAAGAAATTGTATCTTGCTTCCGGCATGATGGCCAGTTCCTTCATGGCAGCGCCGGGATATGCCGAGACGGTGTCTGTCCATAAGCCGGTAAAGCATTACAAGGCAGAGAAAAAGGTTTCTTCATCGACACGTCCGGCTCACGTCGCGCCCACGTCGGTCAATGCCAAGGACGCGGAAGTGGTGCATGTCGCCGCCCGGAAAAGAAACTCCGTCTTCATGACGTCCACGCCGCCGCACAGCACGACACAGGTGACCGTTGTGACGGGCGCTGATCTCATGAAAACCGGTCAGACGGATGTTCTTTCCGCGCTGGCGCAGGCTAATCCGGCGATCACCACGGCAGCGCTGCCCGGCGGCGGCGCCAGTTCCTTCGTGAAAACCATGCAGCTGCGCGGTCAGTCGCCTGACGATACGCTGATTCTGGTCAACGGACATCGTCGTCATATCGGTGCGAACTTCAATTCCAATGCTGGCACCAACTGGGGCAGTGAGCCTGCCGATATTTCGCTCATTCCGGTATCCGCCATTGACCATATCGAAGTGATTACCGAAGGAGCCTCGGCGCTGTACGGGCAGGACGCCATTGCCGGTGCCGTGAACATCGTTCTCAAGCACGATACGCATGGCGGCACCGTCAACTTCAAGAACAGTGGTTTCTACGCAGGAGACGGGCAGGGGCTTGATGGCTCCGCAAATTATGGCATGGCGCTGGGGCAGAACGGCGGATACCTTGATCTGGCCGCGCAGGTGACGCATCAGCTGCCGACAACCAGAGGCGGCGATTTTTACGGCACCTTGTTCAGTGATTCCCGGAATGAGACTGCCAATCGCGATGTGCAGCGTGGTCTTGGTATCCCAAAATCGACGCTGGAGACGATCAGCGAAAATATGGCCGTGCCGGTAGCTAAAGGCTTCCAGTTTTACAGCACGTCGACATTTTCCCATCGTCGCGCCAATGTTGCCGAAACGTACCGAAGCGCCGCTGACAGCGATACCTGGATCAATACAAACCTGTATCCTCTCGGTAATCAGCCTTACATCACCATGGATCAGTATGATTTCGAAACAGACAATGGAATCAGAACGCATCAGTTTGGTTTTGCATGGGATGCTTACATTACTTACGGACGTGACAAGCAGGATTACGGAACCAAAGATTCCGAAAACATGTCATTTCCCGACAGCACCCAGACATCGTTCTATGATGGCGCGTCCATTGCGTCTGAAATGACTGCTGGTTTGAGGGGGTCACGATCTTTCCATACGGATCTGCTGCCTAAGGATATCAATCTCAGATTTGGAGGTGAGTATCGTCACGACACCTTCCAGATGACTGAGGGTGAGGCGGCTTCATGGGAAGGTCTTGGCGCAACGGATCATCCCGGTAACGTGCCCATGGCCGTGACCCATCAGAACCGTGACGTCTATGAAGGTAACGTCAATCTTGATTTCTATGTAACGAAGAAATGGGAGTGGACGCTCGGAGGTCGTGTCGCCAGCTACAACAATCTCGCCACGGTCGAAACGGGATCCATCGGTACGCGTTATGACTTCAACAAGCGTTGGGCCATTCGCGCCAATATCAATACCGGCTATCGTCCGCCGACCCTTGGGGAGATGTCCTACTTCTACTCGGCTCCGTATCCGGGGTACACGGTCGATCAGGTGCCGGCGAACAGCGCCATTGCCAAATATCTTGGTGCCGGCAACATGAAGGGCGAGTATTCCAGAAGCTATACGATTGGCATCGACGCGACGCCGGTGGATAATTTCCAGGTCACGGCGAACCTGTATTACATCGCCATCAACGGTCGTCTTGGAAGCACGAAATCTTACAGTGTGAACCAGAATGATTCGGAACTGATGGATCTTCTGCGTCAATCGAATCTGGAAAGCGCGACAACACTGTCCTATTACGCCAATCTGTATAACACGCAGACATTTGGCGGTGATCTGAACGCGAATTATACCCTGAAGACCAGACGATATGGTAAATTCCGGTTCGCGATGGGGATCAACTTCTCGGATAATGAAATCCGGTCCGCAAAGAACGATCTGGTCAATGAATACACCAAAATGATGGTGTTGCGTGCGGCTCCCAAAAACCGCGAACAGATCAGCGTGAACTGGGAGATGGGAAAATGGTCGGTCTTCGTGCAGGAAATGCGTTACGGGTCGGTTGTCTATATGGCGGCGCCGACCGGGGCTGGTAGTGTTCCGTTCATGCAGAATCCCGGGTTCATTACAAATCTGGAAGTGGATTACAAGATTCTGCCGCAGTGGACAGTCGGAGTGGGGGCGAACAATCTCGGAAACAAGTATCCGACGCGGGTGCCTCGTGCGATTGCAAACTCACAGCAGGGACTGTCGAAATATGCGTCCTATTCACCGTATGGTTTCAATGGCGGAATGTATTACGTAAAGACTTCTCTGAACTTCTAAGAAATGTTCCATATATGGTGAACGTATTCTCGGAAAGAGAACCGACAGCACCTCCTCACTCGCAGGCTTATAAAGTCAGCGGGTGAGGAACCGTTTTCGACGGCCTGTTGAACACGAACAGATCGTCTCTCACCTTTAATAGTCAAAAGCGTCTTTAACGGGCTGAAGTCTCGTTGAACGACAACTCTATACGGATGCCTTTATTGGAAAAATTATCTGCGTTCATAGGATTGTTATATGACGCCAGATTGTTTTCCCCGCTACCCATTCTGCTTCGCAATGATTTAGGATGGTTCTGATTATATTATCTGTCCAATCGAACAAACGCTGGAGAATAGAGCTGATGCCTGGTTTTGCAGATCGACTGAACGGGATCGGAATCTCTGCTTCTGCAGCCATGACAGATAAAGCGACCGCGCTGAAAGCGGAAGGGCTGAAGATCATCAGCCTCTCTTCCGGTGAGCCGGATTTTCCCACGCCAGAACATGCTGTTGAAGCTGCTGTCGATGCAGCCCGGGGCGGCGATACGAAATATCCACCCCAGGCAGGCAAGCCCGCGCTGAAAAAAGCGATCCAGGCGAAGTTCCTGAGAGACAACAGTCTCGATTACGCACTGGATGAAATTCTGGTGGCGAATGGCGCCAAGCAGATCATCTATGACGCCATGATGGCCACCATCAATCCTGGTGACGAGGTTGTTCTGCCGACGCCCTACTGGATCAGTTATGCCGACATCGCCCGGCTTGGCGGTGCCGAGATCGTGCTGGTTCCGTGTCCGGCCGCCAGCAATTTCCGTCTTTCGGCGGCGGATCTTGATGCCGCGATCACGCCACGCACCAAATGGCTCGTGCTGAATTTTCCCAACAATCCGACCGGCGCATGTTGTTCCCGGAAAGACATGGAGGAGATTGCGGCGGTCATGCTGAAGCATGAGCATGTCTGGATCATGACAGACGATATCTATGAACATCTCGTCTATGATGATTTCAATTTCTGCACGCTGGCGGAAGTTGAGCCACGTCTCAAAGAGCGTGTGCTGACCGTCAATGGTGTTTCCAAAGCATATGCCATGACCGGTTGGCGCGTTGGTTTCTGTGGCGGACCGCGTGACCTGATCGCTGTCATGAACAACATGCAGGGACAGTCGACCAGCGGTATCAACACGCTTGCACAGGCCGCCGCCATTGCCGCTCTGGAAGGACCGCAGGATTTTCTGCGTGAACGTGCCGCTGAGTATCAGACACGGCGGGATATCGTTGTCAGTCTGCTGAATGCGATTCCGGGCGTGGAGTGTCATACCCCCCAGGGCGCGTTCTATGTTTATCCGGATATCAGCGCCTGTATTGGAAAAGTGACGCCGGAAGGACGGCAGATCAAGACCGATGCGGATTTTGTCATGGCGCTTCTGGAAGAAAAGCAGGTAGCGACCGTTCAGGGCGCGGCGTACGGGATGAGTCCTTTCTTCCGTATTTCTTATGCCACCAGTGTTGAGACGCTGCGGGAGGGCTGCCAGCGTATTGCTGAATTTGTGCAGTCTCTGAAATAGAGAAAGCAGAAAAAGCAGTCGTCCTGTTATGAAGAAACGCGGTCAAAAGGAGCATGCTGCCCTTTTGACCGCTTTTTTTAATATACAAAAAAAGAATTGAAGATCAGTTCTCACGTAAGAGGCTGGCCTATATGCAAAGGCATACTCTCAGGGTTTATGGGAGAAATGAGTTACGCGACCGCTACGATAACCGCTGAGCAATCCGGCGAAACAGCATGGATATGCACGGCTCGTGCCTCAAATAGTTTCTTTGTACAAAAGACACGTCAGTGATTTAAGAAATTTTTGTTATTCAGACGCCCAGGCATAAAACGCTTTTAATTTAAGCGTCTGAATCGGTCCTGATTTTCATGATTTCTGTGCCGAAGCCAGTTAGCTCACCTTCCGGTGCAGTGATCTCGATAACTTCGCCATCAACGGATGCCATAACAGGTATCTGAAGCGTTTCCAGCGTCAGTAAGGCAACAACATCACCGGCTTTCACATATGATCCGACTGATGCGAATGGAGTGCTGCGTAAGGGATGGGTGAAAGTCAGAACACCGAAATACGGTGTCTTTACCGGGACGCAGTTATCGACAGCATCGGTTTCCTGAGACGGAAGAGATGGCGTACACCGGGTTTCAATCTGCGGCTTTTCTTGCGAAGTCTTTATGAAAAGCCTTGCGCCATCCGGACCAGACAGTTCAAACGTCTCAAGTCCGGCCTGAACCAGCATATCAGCGATACTGGCGATATCATCAGTATCGAAAGCAGGAATGCGTGCGGCTGATCCGGTCATGGTACAGCTCTTTCTTCAAGCCATTTTTCAAGAAAGTGAATATCCATACTGCCCTTTCGGACGGTCGGATTGGCCAGAAGGTCCTGATGAAGGCCGATATTGGTCGATATGCCTTCCACCTTCATTTCAGCCAGAGCAATCTGCAGGCGAGCAATGGCTTCTTCCCGTGTTGCGCCATAACCAATGATTTTTCCAATAAGGGAATCGTAGTAAGGCGGGATCGTATATCCTGAGACAACATGGCTATCGATGCGGATGCCCGGACCTCCCGGCAGATCCCAGCGCGTCACCGTGCCGGGAGACGGCAGAAATGTCGCTCCATCTTCCGCGTTCAGACGACATTCAATGGCGTGACCACGAAAGAGAATGTCTTCCTGCCTGATGGACAGTCTATCGCCCTGAGCGATACGCAACTGCTCCGCGACGATATCGATATCCGTGATCTGTTCCGTGACTGGATGTTCGACCTGAACACGGGTGTTCATTTCGATAAAAGCGAATACACCGTCTTCGTATAGAAATTCGAATGTTCCCGCGCCACGATAGCCAATGTGGCGACAGGCTTCTGCGCAGCGTTCGCCAATTTCCGCGATGACTGCGGCGTCGATGCCCGGTGGGGGAGCCTCTTCGAGAACCTTCTGATGTCGTCTTTGCAACGAGCAGTCACGTGCGCCAAGCCAGAGGGCGACGCCGTGCGTATCACAGAGAACCTGAATCTCGATATGGCGTGGTTTCTGCATGAATTTTTCGAGATACAGAGTCGGGTTTCCGAACGCCTGCTGCGCTTCTCGAGAGGTCAGACCAACGGCTTCGATCAGATCTTCTGCCCGGAGCACGACGCGCATGCCCCGTCCGCCGCCGCCGCCTGATGCTTTGACGATAACCGGAAAACCAACCTTTTCAGCCAGAGCCAGAATGTCATCGGGGGATTCTGGTAAAGGGCCGTCTGATCCGGGCACACAGGGGACACCTGCCGCCAGCATCGTGCGTTTGGCGGTGATCTTGTCGCCCATCATCCGGATTGAAGACCCGGTTGGCCCGATGAATGTCAGGCCAGCGTCTTCAACAGCTTCAGCAAAATCAGCATTTTCGGAGAGGAAGCCATAACCCGGATGGATGGCCGTGGCGCCTGTCGCCCGTGCCGCCAGCAAAAGTCCGTCCGGATCGAGATAGCTGCGGGATGCCGCTGCCGGGCCGATGCACAGGGCGATATCGGCTTCCTGCACATGACGGCTGTCTTTATCGGCATCTGAATAAACGGCGACTGTCTCCAGACCAAGCTGTCGACAGGCCCGCTGGATGCGCAATGCGATTTCACCGCGATTGGCGATCAGGACTCTGTTGAAACGATGAGTATCAGTCATGCCAAACGAAACAGGGGAGTCCCTGCCTCCACTTCCGCGCCATCTTCCACCAGGATTTTTGCGATCCGTCCGGATTGCGTCGCCTTGACTGCATTGAAGACCTTCATGGCCTCGACCAGACCGACCTGCTGTCCTGCCTCGACCGTATCGCCGACTTTCACATAAGCCGGAGTTCCGGGAGAGGGTGAAAGGTGAAAAACACCATAGGTGGGTGACGGAATCACCGGATCCTGGGAGGGTGAATCGGTCGTGGCGTCGGCTGCCTGTGCAGGCGCATGCCTGCCCGGATCGGACGACGGGATGAAATCAGTCGTCGCACCGCCAGCCTGTCGTGTCAGCCTGATCTTCCACCCGCCCTCTTCGATTTCGAGTTCATCGATCGGAGAGCGGGCCAGCAGATCGACCAGACGCCGGATCTGCGGAATATCCACCGTTTTCAGACCTTGCCGGTGGTTTTCTTTGCGAAGTTCAGTCCGCCTACCACCTGCATGGTGGGTAGAACCTCCATGAAGCTGACATTCATGCGTGATGGCGCGAGCACGGCGAAAGCGACCGAATTGGCGATATCTTCCGGCAGCAGGGATTCGTATTCATCGAAAAACCGCTTTTTCGCTTCTGCCATGTCGCCAATCAGACGACCAAAGACTTCTGTCTCCACGCGGGCAGGGGAGATTTCAGTGACGCGGATATGATGTCCAAACAGGTCACAGCGCAGCTGCTGTGACAGGGAGTGAACCCCGGCCTTCGTTGCATGATAGACGGTGTTGCCGCCTGCGAAGGCGTAATGGCCCGCAATGGAACTGATGTTGACGATATGCCCACGATCGCGCTGCATCATGCCGGGTACGACAAGCGCGGTCAGCTGCAGGACCGCCCGGAGGTTGACGTCAACCAGTGCGTCGATGTCTTCGGGTGTCGTCTTTGTGATGTTGCCTGTGCGGGACTGTCCAGCATTGTTGATCAGCACATCGACTTCGATGTCGTTGATGAGCGCCTCAATGCCTTTCTGGTCCGCAACACTGACTGCGTGAGGGATGCAGCCGGTCTCTTCCGCCAGTTGCGCCAGACGTTTCTCGTCACGGGCCACCGCATGCACTTCCAGCCCGGCCTCCCTGAGGCGTCTGACAATCGCCGCGCCGATTCCGGAGGAAGCGCCAGTAACGAGAGCGTTACGATATGGCTGACTGCTCATGCTGATGATCCCAGTTCTGAAAAAAATGCCCTGTCCGCAAGCATACAGGCGGCGAGCTTGGAATGTTGTAATGATATTAGTATCGTAACGATTTCAGCGCCAAGAGCAGTTCGTTCTCACGTCATAAGATAATACTATACCGCAGGCGCGGTCCTCACGACCTATAAGATTATCCGATGGCCTCACAGCGGGAAGAGGGCTGGAAATAATTTCGGAAACAATTCTATTTTCCCTGATGGACACTGAACGGTGCGACACCTTGGAAATCCGCGTTTCCTGAGCGGTTCCGATGGTCCTTTCAAGAGGCTGCACTGGGAAGACAGTTACTGGACCGTATATTTTGAATGATGACATGACAGATATTCAGGAACGTAGCATCAGCCTGTCAGGTCAGAAAACCGGTCCTGTCGGTGACGAGGCCCCGATCATCAGCATGATTGGCACCCGCGCCATGCTGTTTGAAGCGCCGGGCGATTTCACTATGGCGCATCAGCGTCGTATCTGGGCGTTGATCGAGGCTGCTGAAAGCCGCAGTGACGTGCAGGAACTTGTTCCGGGCGTGACGAATCTGATGCTCGTTTTCACAACGCCCCCGAAAGATCCGGAACAGATCGCTGCATGGCTGCATCACGCTTGGGACACGCTGCCGGAACGCCATATCGAAGGGCGTCTGTTCGAGGTCGGCGTCCAGTATGGCGGTGAACTCGGTGAGGATCTGCATCGTGTCGCCGAACATGCCGGTTTGACGCCGGAGGAAGTGATCTCGATTCACCATGGTAATGAATACACGGTCTGCGCCATCGGGAGCGCTCCCGGTTTCGGTTATCTGCACGGGCTTGATCCGCGTATCGCCACCCCACGAAAATCCGTTCCGTCTCTGCACATGCTGGCTGGAACTGTCACGATCGGCGGGATGCAGGCCGGTATTTCCGCCCTGACAGGACCGAACGGGTGGAACTCGATCGGTTTTACTGAAATCACGCTGTTCGATCCAATGAAGGAGCCACCAGCGCTGTTTGCAATCGGTGACCGCATCCGTTTCTATCCTGAGAGTATCGTGCTGTGATCACCATTCTCGAAACAGCACCGCTGAATACCGTTCAGGATTGCGGCAGACCCGGTTATCGCAATCTTGGCGTCGGCTGTTCGGGTGTCATGGATATGCTGGCGCTGCAGGCCGGTAATATTCTGCTCGAAAACCAGCCTGATGACGCCTGTATCGAGTTGCAGACTTTTCCATTCCTGCTGCGTTTTGATGCGTCCGTCAGTTTCGCTGTCACCGGGATCGACGCCGATATGGATCTGGATGGACAAACGCTCCTGCCCTGGTCGGCTGTCACGGCTGCTGCCGGGCAGACACTCCGCATCGGACCGCCCCGTACGGGAGCACGAGGATATCTCTGTGTTGCCGGCGGCGTTGATGTTCCGGTCATACTTGGTTCACGCAGCACGCAGCTTCGCGGCGGTTTCGGTGGCCTGTCGGGACGTTTTCTGGAGGCAGGTGACACGCTGGGTATTCGTCCCGGCGGCGCCGTCTGTGCTGGTTACGCCGTACTTCCGCCGTCAGTGGCTTTGAAAAACGGGAATGACGCTGAGACTTCCGGCGTTATGACGCTCCGTTTTATCCCGGCGACGGATTATCAGCTATTTACCGAACAATCCCGCGTGCTGTTCCAGAACTGCGAGTGGAAGATCACGCCGCAGAGCAACCGTGTGGGCTATCGGTTGAGCGGTGACAAACTCCAGCTCACAAAGCCTGTGGAACTGCGCTCATACGGGATTGTGCCGGGTATTGTGCAGGTGCCTCCCGCCGGAGAGCCGATCGTGCAGATGGCGGACGCCAACACGGCGGGTGGCTATCCCCGTATCGCCACGGTCATCGAGGCGGATCTCTGGAGGCTTGCTCAGGCGCGGATTGGTTCCCGTATCCGTTTTCAGGAATGCAGTTACGAAGAAGGGGTTGATGCCATGCGACCTGTCGAAGACTGGCTTGAAAACATGCGTCTGATGGTCAGCCGTTATCGTAACTCCTCTATACGTCGAGAGTCCGGCAAGAGCGGAGGCAAGAAATGAAGATCGATCTGAATTCCGATATGGGCGAAGGTTTTGGACGCTGGGCCATGGCTGATGATGACGGGCTGATGGGTCTGATTTCGTCAGCCAATATCGCCTGTGGTTTTCATGCCGGTGATTATGCGATCATGGACCACACTGTCAGGGTGGCGAAAGAAAAAGGCATTGGAATCGGTGCGCATCCGGGTCTGCCTGATCTTATGGGTTTTGGCAGACGTACCATGGTTGTTTCCGATACGGATATGGAAGCCATGCTCGCCTGCCAGATCGGCGCTCTTCAGGGTGTTGCGGCCCGTCATGGGCATCGTGTCACGCATGTGAGTTATCATGCCGCTTTCGGCACCATGGCCAATGAGAATGAAGACCGTGCGCTGAAACTGGTCCGTGTCATTGCTGCGCTGGATAAGGATCTGACGGTCTTCTGCATGCCCGGACAGCCGACTGAGCGGGCAGCCGAAGAGGTTGGGCTAAAAACGCACACCCTGTTTCTTGCTGATCGGGCCTATATCTCTCCCGGAGCACTTGTGCCGCGCGGTCAACCGGGCGCTGTTATTCATGATCTGGAAGGCGTTCGCGCCCGTGTCAGGCAGTTCCTTGAAGATGGTTCGGTGACAACGATTGATGGTGTGCGACAGAAGCTGAATGCACGCTCGATTCTGGTTCATAGTGACACACCGGGTTCGCTCGACATTGCAAAGGCCATCCGCGCCGAGATGACGGCCTGCGGAGCAGTGCTGACACCGGTCCACAGGCTGGACGACTGACACTTCCGCTGAAGAAAAAGATTGTCTGACAGAAGAAAAATCGTTTCCATGTCGGAATTTAGTTGCATAATCGTAATAGTATAGCGTCTGGAAAATTTTTCTTCCCCGGCTGTCGCGAGATGCCAGTGCTGTATTCTGAAATGAGGTGGGCATGAAGCATGATCTTCAGCGTGGCGCGATGCTTCTGGTGTCAGCGACCTTTTTTACGGCTCTTCTCAATGCGCTTCAGAAACTGACGGGCTCGACTCTGCCTGCTCTCGAAATCATCTTTTTCCGAAATCTTTTTTCGCTGCCGTTCGTTCTCCTGATCGCTTCACGAACACACATCATTCTCCGGACAAGGAATTTCAAAGGGCACCTGTTGCGGTCGGTTATCGGACTGATCAGCATGATCATGGTGGTGGTCAGCGTCACCCGTCTGCCGCTGGCGGAGCAGCAGGTGCTGTCCTATACGCAGCCGCTTTTTCTGGTCATTCTTTCCATTCCGCTCCTGCAAGAAAAGCCGTCGCTCCAGCGATGGATCGCAGTCTGTATCGGTTTTTCCGGTGTCGTGGTCGTCGCTCTTGGAAAAGGGCTGTTGCATGGCAGTGACACCGCGGTTCCCGTCTGGGCCTATTTCCTGGCGCTTGCGCAGGGAGCGGTCGGGGCGTTGACGACCATGCAGATCAGGCAGCTTTCCGCCACGGAAACCAGCACGACCATCTCCCTGTGGCAGGCCATTCTGATGACGGTCATGACTGCGGCACCGCTCCCGTTCATCTGGACAACACCGCATATGGCAGATGCGCTTTGTCTTGTTGCTGTCGGTGCTTTTGCCGGAATTGCTCAGGTGCTCCAGACTGAAGCCTTTGCCTCCGCGCAGGTCTCCGCCATCGGACCATTCGCTTATTCCGGTCTGCTGTGGGCCGCTCTGATCGGATGGTTCGGTTTTCAGGAAATTCCCGGTCTGGCCATGCTGGCCGGTGGGCTGCTCATCATCGGGTCTGGTGTGTGGATGCTTCGTGGTGATCGGCCTTCAAAAGCGCCTGTCGCAACAGAGGATGTTCTGACCACTGTCGATGAAGTGAGATCGTGACCGTGGTCACGAGTGGTCCCTTTCCCATTTCCTTTTCATTCTATTGTCCGGTGGATCATCATGCCCTCTGATCAGACAGTGACGTCTTCCGGAAACCTATCTGGAACTGTAAAAACAATTCAGAAAAAGACGGCGTCACGCTATGTCTTTTTTGGTCTGGTCTTTCTGATGTACGTCATCAGCTATGGTGACAGGGCGGCGCTGTCGATCGCCCTGCCTGATCTGGGAAAGGAGTTCAGTCTGACTCCGGTGCAGATGGGATGGGTCTCGTCCAGTTTTCTCTGGTCGTATTTCCTACTGAATCTGCCTTCGACGATCCTCCTCGATAAAGTCGGTGCACGTCTGATCGGAAGTCTTGCCGTCTCTGTCTGGTCTTTTGCCATGCTGCTGGGTGGCTTCGTGCAAACGATTTCACAGTTCCTGCTGACCCGTGTTCTGCTCGGCGTCGGGGAAGCGCCAACATTCGGCGTTGGCGCGACGGTCGTCCGAAACTGGGCGCTTCCGAAAGAACGTGGATCGGTCATGACCGTTCTGCTGACCGGCATGCAGCTTGGTCTGGCGGGAGGAACAATCGCCGGGGCGTGGCTGATTACGTTTTTCAGCTGGCGCTGTGAGTTTATTGTTCTCGGCGGTATCGGCTTTGTCTGGGCGCTGGTCTGGTGGTTGATCTATCGGGATCCGGCGCAGAAAAAAACGGCGGTCCCGCACAGGGTTGTTTCCCTGTCGGAGATAAAAAATCTTTTTCAGTCCAGATCTTTTCTGGGAATTCTGTCTGTCCAGTGCACGCAGAACTATCTCAATTTTCTGATGATGTCATGGATGCCGCTGTATCTCATACACGAACTACACATTGACATTACCCGCACCGGGACAAGAACGGCGCTCTGTTATCTTGCGGCTGCGGCAGGAGCGGTGGTGATTGGCAAAGTGCTGGAAGCGATCGTTTTCCGGAGAAACGCCTCTCCCGAACGGCGACGTTTCATTGTCTTCATTTGCCTGATTGGAGCCTCTTCGATCGGGACGCTCCCATGGTTCCATACGATGCAGCCCATTCTTCTGGTCATGTCTGTCTCGATGGCCTGCCTTATCGCGGCGAATGGAGCCAATACGGCGCTGCTGACCGATCTGGTGGAAGATGGTCACAGGATTGGAACCGTCACCGGCGTCACACTGACCTGCAGTAACTCTTTGGGGCTGCTGGCTCCGATTGTAACGGGTTATATTGTATCCCTGACGGGACAGTTCGATATTGCCTGGTATATGTGCGCCACGGCACTGATAATCGCGGGGCTTTTCTCGGTTTGTGCAGTCAGGTCAACGATCAGGATGAGTTGAAGGCCGATCGTGAAAGGTCCGGTGAAGTCGAAGGATGTTTTGATGTCGCTTCTTTTGAAGGGAAGTTTTGCAAGAGGCGGCAAATGAGACAGCCGGATCATGGCTGGCCATCAAACGTCAGCTTTTCCGGGAGCCGCGGCTCAGCGAAACTTTGACGGAGGTTATTATGGTTTGCCTGATGGACAAGCTCTTCTGATACGGCATTGCGTGGGGAAGGGCAGACAATGCTTGTATCAGATCACCCGTGCGGCAGACTGAGGCTGGTAGCGACAAGGGCAATCCTACCCATGCTGCTCTTTCCTGTCGTTCTCAACCCTATGACGCGTATGAACCGTTGTGAGTGGGGGCCTGAATCTTCCCACGTCAGGTCGGAGTGCCACCATAGAACCACGACAATGCGGGCATCACGTCTGTTGCATGGATCATGAGGGAATGCCCAAAAATTTGGGAGACCGATACCGGCGAACGAAAACGCGTCAAAAGACAAGGCAATAATCACGTCTATTAACGTGGCCTGCTGAATTCCAGAGATTTTAGGAAGAATGGCGCACCCGAAAGGACTCGAACCTCTAACCCCCAGATTCGTAGTCTGGTGCTCTATCCAATTGAGCTACGGGTGCGTCGTGGCGGCCTTATAGAAAGGAAAAAGCTACCGCGCAATCCCCTTCATTTCATTTTTCTGAAATTTTTTCCGCGCGGTCCGGCAAACACTCCTCCATTGCCCTGATTTCGCCTCTCCCACAGAAGGCGTCTTCTGTGAAAAGAACATCGGAGAGGTCGGAAGACAGCCGGATTGCACCGCTTCGGAGCGCCGAGAGGGGAGCGAGAGCAGCAGCCGTCCCATGCTGAAGGGCGTGCAGCACGCAGGGGCCGTAACTCTCCAGCAGGTCGGTCAGATACTCTTCCGCGCCATTGATGATACGGGTCAGCACCGTGAAATTCTGCTGGCTGAGACCAGCCGCAGCAAAACGGGGAAGGGGCGGTGAGGCAGAGATGTCGTATCCGGTCACCTGTCCGTGTGGCGCGGTGAGAATCGATTCAAGAAAGATCGAGGCGTCCTGCCGAAAGGCTCCAGCCTGTTCGCCATTGGCCAGCAGTCCGAATGCGAGACCACCGGTTTTTTCCACGCGCCGCATGCCAGCCTCGGCGGCCATGTAGAAGCCTGTGAATGGCGCACTCAGCGCAGTCTGGAGGTGACGCTGGATCGTGCCGCCATATCCGACATCGACCACGCCTCGCCTAGTTTCCGTGCCTGCCGTGATTCCTTGAGATGTCGCCCACGCCAGCAGTTCATCCCGACTGGTCTCGGCCTGTCGAAGGATGGTGTCTCTCAGCAGCAGCGTCAGGTTACGGGTGGTGGCGCGGTCTTCCGGCAACGACACGATCATGTCGTGCAGGGAATCGCCTGCCGGCACACTCACGCCCAGTCGTGCTGTGAGCAGGTCCGCCATGCTGCCGCGATAGCCGTCACCTGAATGAAACAGGATTTCAGGATCGAAGCGTACGGCCTGCGCGGCAGAGATCGCAACGCGGCGCGAGACAGGAAACACGGAGGCTTCCGGTAAATGCGGCAGCCAGTGCGTGCGCAGATGCGTGTAAAGGCGGCACAGAAAATGCCCCTCACGCGACAGGAAATGCAGATGCTTGAGATCGGCGAGGGCGGGGTGCAGCGCCAGACGGGCGAGAAAGGTCGTCAGCAGCGGCCCCAGCAGCACTCGCCCCACGGTTTCGGGTGAGGTCAGCGTGATGGGCGTGGTCAGACTGGCCGCATGGCTTCCGGGTGTTCCCGGATCGAGGAAGGGCGAAGCGAAGAGGTTGGAGACCAGCGGGCCCAGCAGGATATCACCTGCGAGCCGCCGTTGCTCCGCGTGACGGGGGGATGTGCCCGGCGGACTGGAGAGACAGTCGAATACGTGCGGAGCCAGCGGTGACAGGCGCAGCATGTTGAGACCGGACAGCACATGATGGTGGCGTATCCGCAGATCGGCCGTGCGCTGGATATCGGCCTGTTCGTTATCGCCGATATGCAGCAGCGTTTCGGTCTGTTCCGTGGCGCGCAGGAGATCCCACATGTCCCCGCGATCCTTGCGGGCGAGGCGTTCGGACGACAGATAAATCTCATCGATCAGAGACAGGATGCCGGTCCGTTCCAGAACGGGATCAAGCTCGGCGCGTGTCAGATAGGTGTCGCTGACAAGCTGCGTCCTCTTGCCTTCCGCCCGCGCCAGTCTGAGCGCGTCCATGACAGCCGGGCGAGGACGCAGCACGTTCCGATCGATCCTCACTTCCTCGGAGCGCGCCAGAGCAAGCGCTTCATCGGGCCAGCCTGTCAGGGTGGCGAGCGCCGCGTAGATGTCGTTCAGCGTCACGTCATCGGTGCCGAACAGGGCCTCGCGGGCGGCGTGTTCGGCCTGCTTTCGGAGAGGCAGGAAATCCTCTCCGGAGGGTGTGAGGTGCGGAAATGTGCGGACCAGACGATCAGCGACGGCGTGGTGGATCGTATCGGGCGTGAGAGCGATTCGTGTGAGTAGGGTGTCGAACAGATCGAAGGACACCGTCGTCGCCCTGCGGATGGCGGCTGTGAGGTCTTTCGGGGTCAGACGTTCGTACAGATCGAGATTGCGACGTCCGTAGCCGACGCGGATGAGGCCGGCGCTACGGTCATATTCATCAAGGCGATGGCCGGTGGCACGGGCGACAAGGCCGATGCAGCGCTCGATGGCATGGGCCGTCGTGCCGTCCATCTGCCCACTTTCTTCAGGAAAGTCGTCAGGCGACCATGGAAGGTCCAGCAGAGGCGCCAGAGCGCTGGAGCGTGCCCAGAACATGCCGCCAGCCGGATAATCGAAATAACCGTCCGGCGGCGTGATATTCAGCCGTTTCAGAAGGGGCCGCGCAACGGCCTTGTTGGTCAGCCAGGTCCATGCCCACCATGGCACGGCAGGGCCGGGAGCGGGCTGGAGCACGCCGAGCGTTTCGTCGTCCATAAAACGTTGCAGGATACCGGCGACGCCCTGCTGTGTCGGGAGGAGCGTGTCCAGCAGCGTATCGCGCCATTCCTGCTGCTCCGAGCCGGTATAGAGCGATTTCTTGGTGTGCAGATGCAGGGACACATCGTGGTCGAGAAGCGCGTTCCGCCAGCAGGACAGGAGAGGGCCGAAATTACGTCCCCGGTTCGGTGTGACGCGGATAAAATACTGTGCGTCAGGTAGAGTGTCCGCGATCAGTTGTCCGATATGGGCGGCCTTTTCCTCACTGTCGGTGGTGATCAGCAGGGAGTGTGCGCAACCGAAATGCCTCAGGCGCGGCAGGATACTGTGTTCCAGAACGTCCGGGTAAAAGACGTGGATGACGACGGCAATCCGGGGGAGGGGAGTGGGGAAAGCGGTCAACCGGGTGGGAACGGTCGCCTGTCGATCGTTGTGGCGCTGCCGGTCATGCACGCCTTCAACGATCCGGCCTTCCTCAATGCCGTATGTCAGGTAATGCACAAGCGCATTGTCCGTGCCGGGCCTGAGATGCCAGCACTGTTTCAGGTAACAGGCAGTGTCGAAGAGTGGTCCGGGATCAAGCTGGCGTTGTGTGCCTGCCGTCAGGAAATGTCGGATGGGATCATCCATATCCCGCTCACAGGCTGGCAGGCGACTGGCGTACCAGGCCGCGTCGAACAGGCCCGATTGGGAGATGAGGCTGTGAAGAGCGCTGATCCTGTCATCCGGGGCGGTTGTGGTCATGCAGGATTTGTCTCACGGCAGGCAACAGGGGGCAACACGTACGCCTGGTTGCCTGTTTTCGGAAGTCTGACCTACTATCCACTCCGTTTAGGTCTGCGATGTGGCGGAAAACGGATTGAATACAGTGAACAGGAAGCCCGAAGCCCAGTCGCCTGACCGGCGTAGCGAGATTCTCGAGGTAGCGGCGCAGCTTTTTGCCGAGCGTGGCTACAGGGGGACTTCCATCCGCGACATTGCCGATCGTGTCGGTATGCTGCCGGGTTCTCTCTATTATCACATCACGTCCAAGGAAGCCCTGTTCGTTGAAATTCACGACAAGGCGATTGATGCGGCCGCGCATCGTGTCCTGAAAGCCATGGAGCCGTTTTCCGACCCGTGGAAACGGCTGGAGGCCGCCTGTGGCGAGATGCTTGATCTCCAGCTGAGTCCGGAGCATGTGACGCTGCCGATCATGAACAACCTGCATGCCGTGCCGGATGATGTGCGTGACGCGCTTGTGCGTAAACGCGACGACTATGAAATGATCTTTCGGCGTATTGTCGATGATCTGCCGCTTCCCGCGGAGATCGACCGCAGCGTCTACCGTATTTTCCTGCTCAAGATCCTGAACACGGCGGAAAGCTGGTATCGGGAAGGCAGGCTCAGCCGAAAGGAAATCACGGCGCAGATTGTCGCGATCTTTCGACACTGAACAGGCATTGTTGGTCTGATTTTCCGGGTTCTGCCAACAACAAAACATTTGGATGCAGGCGGCGCATCTGAAGCGTCTCAAAGGCGCTTCATTGAGAGCGTAGGGGTGTTTTCTGATCCGTTACGTAATGCCGCAATGGAACACATACGAAGATTACGCTTGGGCTGCGCGTGTCGTCTTCAGCAGAAAGGGACATGGGTGGACCAGAGATTATTTTTTGTCGCTGGCATTACGCGCGGACTGTTTCTGCGCAGTAATCATCCACCTGCTATGCATCACTTATGCCGAAAGATGCATAATACCGCTTAGCTCAGGCCTGCCCGTTTCAGTTTCTGGTCCGTGCTGTACTGGCTCAAGGCATAGACAGCCCAGATCGCGGCGGGGATCCAGCCAAGCACGGTGATCTGTAAAAACAGGCACAGTATCCCGGAAATCGGACGCCCGATCGTGAAAAATGTCAGCCAGGGCAGAAAGAATGCAATCAACAGACGCATGGATCACTCCGGACGGAAAAAAGCCCCGCACAGAGTGGCGGGGCTTTTATTGTGGCCTGACTCGGAGTGCGCTGTCCAGTTCCGGGCAGCACGACGAGGCTCAGGCGGAGGCAGAGGCAGTCTGTCCGAGTGCCTGACGCAGCTTGCCTTCGACTTCCGGAGACAGGGACGTCTGGATGATCTTCGCATGACCTTTCAGTTCTGAAAGATGTGCAATCACCTTTTCCGGCTCGGCCTTACGGATCAGGATGAACAGGGCCGACGTACCCGGTGTCAGGGTGGCGCCGAGGTTTTTCATGAAATCGTCATTGATTCCAAAGTCGCTGTTCTTGCCGTCCAGTGCACCGATGCCCGCACCGGCAACACTGCCGACAAGAAGACCGGCCAGCGGGTTGAGGAACAGGAGACCGACAAGCGCTCCCCAGAAACCGCCGGACAGAAAACCCCAAGAAGCGCCAATCTTTTCGAGATTGTAGCTCTGGTCCAGATGCGTCTTGCCGTCTGCCGTGCGCCGCACGACGACCGCGTCTTCCAGATCCAGAAGATATTCTTTTTCAAGTTCACGGCATTCTGTCAGCGCGTTCTGCGCTCCGTCCAGACTGTCGAAACCAACAACAACGAGCGTACTCATGATAATGCCTTCCGAATCATTCAGCCGCTTTGCGACCCAGCACATAGCTGATCGCAGAAGCCGCCACGAGAATCAGAAAACCGAAGACCTTGCAGCCTGTCGGGATGGTTTTCTCATGCAGCTTTGTCTCGCTTTTGATGTCAGCGAGGTGTTCTGAAATCTGCTTGTGCAATTCGTCTTTATGCTTGTGCAGAGATTTGTCGAGACCCTTCACGATTTCTTCAAGGTCTTCGGGGGCTAGTTTCCGCAGGACATCGGTTGCGCTCATAACAGCAGCACTCCTGAAAATTCATGACCGTGACTCTTGCAGTCACAGCTCTCTCCGAAATATTGGTCCGTAATGACGGTTTTTCAAGAGTTGCTTTTCTTAACTTGCGTCCATCAAAGAATGGGGCCGATCATCGCCAGAGTATTGTTCCACAGTACGCGTGTTTTGGGCCATTTTACCACCGTCTCAAGGGACACTTCGTTCGAGGCGTCGATATAGGTCTGCTGGCGCTCGCGCACCGCCTGTGTAAAGGCGTCATCGACAAGCTGGATGTTGTTTTCGAAGTTCAGATCGAAGCTGCGACGATCCAGATTGGCCGACCCGATCAGCGTCATGCGCCCGTCAACAGTCATCGCCTTGGTGTGCAGCAGGCCATGCGGGTATTCGTAAATCTTCACCCCGGCTTCCAGAAGATCACGGTAGTAGCTGCGGCTCGCCCCGGCCACGATCCATGAATCGTTCTTTTTCGGCATGGTGAGAGACGTTTTCACGCCCCTTCGCGCCGCAGCGCACAGAGCCGCCTGAATCGGCTCATCCGGCACATAGTAAGGTGTCGTGACCGTCAGCTCCTCTGCGGCCGAGTTCATGATCGACACGAAGGTTTCCGGCATCGCCGCATACCGCACGGCGGCGCTCGTGCCGATGACCTGCGCCACGAACCCGTCTCCCTCCTGCACTTTTGCGGAGGCCAGAAGCGGTGTCAGATCTTCATTGGTGTGCGCCATCCAGTCAGTCGCGAACAGATGCTGGTTCTGCAACACCACCGGCCCTTCAAAGCGCGCCAGCAGGTCCACCCATGGCGCAAATCGGGGCTTGACCCGAAATTCCGGGTCCGCGCAGTTCTGGCTCCCGCAATAGGTCACGCGATTGTCAATCACCACAATTTTACGATGATTGCGCATATCGAACCGGCCTCTGAACGGGCGCAGCAGCACACTTCCCAGCGGTAACGCCCGCACAAGGAAGACGCCCGCCTGCTGCATGTCCGCCCAGTGACCGCTGTGAATCAGCCGACGTGAGCCGAGGTCATCCGCCATCACGCGACAGACCACACCCCGCCTGGCCGCCCGCATGAGCGCGTCGGCTACTTTCATGCCGTTCCCGTCCGCCAGCCAGATATAGAAGCAGACATGCACATGCTCTTTCGCGGCATCAATGTCGGCGACCATGGCGTCGATCGCGGTGTTGGAATCCTTCATCAGATGCGCCGTGTTGCCACCCATCGGAGGGTAGCCGCTGATCGACTGCCCCACCTTGAACAGGGGAGCAAGGCGCGGCGGCAGACCGAATTCCTTTTCAGCGTCGATCAGGGCCTCGGCGGTCTTTCCCGGCACGGGCAGACGCTTCATGGCATCGCGGATGCGCAGCACGCGCTGGGGTGTCAGCTTGGTTTCACCGAGAAAAAGATAGGCGAGAATACCGCCGATCGGCAGGGCGCCGATGATGGCGACCCATGCCACGCGGGAGGCAGGCTGACGGTGAGGACGCAGGAGCGCCCGCACGATGAACAACGCCTGTAGCGAGGCGGTCAGACCCGCCGCATACCAGCTCCATTTTACGGTGCGCGCATCCACCACCGGTCGACCGCCCGAGCGACGCAGGGCGAAAGAAAATTTCCTGTCTGATAGTTGCGGCATAAACTCTGCTGATCCCGGTCGTGATGACATCAGGGCGGGACGTTACAGCCGCCATCCCATTGGAACAACCGACGCCGGGACCATCGGGCGGGTCCGCATGGACGCCCATCCCGGGCCTTGTTATACCGCCAGACCTGATCTTTCCGCACGAAAGCGGAGCCACATACCGTAGAAACCGGGCAGCGGAGACACCAACAGTCATGACAGACGGCGTACGAGCAAACAGCCTGCGAAACGGCCCCAACGCCTCCGGCCATTTCGGCGACGGGCTGGGCGGACGGTTCGTCGCGGAAACGCTGATGCCCCTGCTCCTTGAACTGGACGAGGCCTACAAGGTGGCCAAGGCCGATCCGGCCTTCCACAAGGAGCTGGCGTTCTATCTCAAGGACTATGTGGGCCGTCCTTCGCCGCTGTGGTTCGCCAAGCGCCTGACGGACGAACTCGGTGGCGCGAAGATCTACATGAAGCGCGAAGAGCTGAATCACACCGGCTCCCATAAGCTCAACAACGTGATGGGCCAGATCCTGCTCGCCCGTCGCATGGGCCGCACACGCATCGTCGCCGAGACCGGCGCGGGCCAGCACGGCGTCGCCACCGCCACGGTCTGCGCGCTGTTCGGCATGAAGTGCGTGATCTACATGGGCGCGACCGATGTTGAACGGCAGGCTCCCAACGTGTTCCGCATGAAGCTGCTTGGCGCGGAAGTCGTGCCGGTCACGGCAGGCGCAGGCACGCTGAAAGACGCCATGAACGAGGCGATGCGTGACTGGGTCGCCAACATCCACGACACCTATTTCCTTGTCGGCACGGTCGCCGGGCCGCACCCTTACCCCGCCATGGTGCGCGACTTCCAGAGCGTGATCGGTGACGAAGTGAAGGTGCAGATGCAGGAGGCCGAGGGTCGTCTGCCGGACGTGATCGTCGCGGCCATCGGTGGTGGCTCCAACGCGATGGGCATCTTCCATCCATTCCTCGACGATCCTTCCGTCAAGCTGATCGGTGTTGAAGCGGCCGGTCATGGTCTGGACAGCGGCAAGACCGCCGCCTCCATCGAGCGTGGCTCACGCGGGGTGCTGCATGGCAACCGCACCTATCTGTTGCAGGACGAGAACGGCCAGATCACCGAGGCGCACTCGATCAGCGCCGGTCTGGACTACCCTGGCGTAGGACCGGAACATTCATGGCTGCATGAAATCGGTCGCGCCGAATATGTCGGCATCACCGATGACGAGGCGCTGGAAGCGTTCCAGACCTGTACCCGCACCGAGGGCATCATCCCGGCGCTGGAATCCGCGCACGCCATCGCCTACGCGGTCAAAATCGCGCCGACGCTGAGCCCTGAGACCCTGCTCGTCATCAACATCTCGGGCCGTGGAGATAAGGACATCTTCACCGTCGCCGAACATCTGGGAGTGAAGCTGTGAGCCGCATCGCCCGCCGTTTTGCGGCGCTGAAACAGGATGGGCGCGGCGCGCTCATCCCCTATCTCGAAGCCTGCGACCCGGACTTCCAGACATCGCTCGACCTGCTGAAAGCCATGCCGGAAGCGGGTGCGGACCTGATCGAGATCGGCATGCCGTTCTCCGATCCTTCCGCCGACGGTCCGGTCATCCAGCTTGCCGCCCGTCGCGGTCTGAAAGCAGGCGCCACGCTGCCGCGCCTGTTCGAGATGGTGAAGTCTTTCCGCGAGCAGGATAACGATACGCCGATCATCCTGATGGGCTACCTGAATCCAATCGAGGCTTATGGCATCGACCGGTTCTGCGTGGATGCTGCCGCTGCTGGCGTGGATGGTCTCATCATCGTGGACATGCCGCCGGAAGAAACCGGACCGATGCAGGGACCGGCCAAGGCCGCTGGTCTGGACATCATCCGTCTGATCGCTCCGACAACGGACGACAACCGCCTCAAGCTGGTGCTGAGCCATGCGTCCGGCTTCGTCTATTACGTGAGCATCACCGGCATCACCGGCACGCGCTCGGCCAGCGACGAGGATCTGCGGGCGGCTCTGCCACGCATCCGCGCCGCGACGGATCTGCCGATCGCCATCGGTTTCGGTATCCGCACGCCGGAGCAGGCTGCGTCTGCCTCGCGTATTGCTGACGGTGCAGTCGTGGCGTCGGCTCTGCTGGCCACGCTGGCGAAGACCTTGGACCCCAGCGAACAGGCGACGCCGTCAACGCTGCCATCCGTCCTGACCCAGTTGCGGGAACTGGCGGCTGCTGTTCGGGCCTGAAAAGCCATGACGCTGGCTGGTGGTTTATAAATCTCCAGCCAGCGTTTATTTGTTGGGGAATTACTTTTCATAACCAAACCGGGATCAAAGGGGCCGCGTCCCTTTGTGGGCACGGGGCAAAGCCCTACAACAGGTTATGCCAGCTTCAGAATCGTGGAGGTCGTTCTTCCGCATGACACACATGACACGCCCGAACCGGTCCTGAAGCCCGCTTTTCCCGTTTGAGCTTCAGATGACAGCCTTCACACTGTTGATGAAACTGTCGTTCGATGATCGGGGCCAGTTCCGGCGTCTTCTTGTGGCACTCGATACAATGCTGAAATGGCCCTGACGCCAGTTTTGGCTCGGTATAATTATGGTGACAGACCACGCAGTTGAATGCGCCGTGATCCTGATGCGTAAAAGTCAGCGGCATCAGAGGCAGTGACTGTGCTGTGTGTGGAGCCCCGCTGACGCTCCACCAGACCGCACTGCCGACAATGCTGGCTGCAGCGCAGAGCGCTACGGCCCCTGAGTGCGCACGCCGTCGCATTATCTGTCGAGCCACACGGCACATAATACCGGCAGGAGCAGCCCGATACATCCCAGAGTGACGACGACAGGTACAGCCAGATCAGCCGTATTTCTCAGACGTTTTTCTCCTCGACGAACCGGAACCGGCAAAGCCCGCACCAGTAATGGTACGATGAGCGCCAGAGCAATCAATCCGATCAGACTGAAGGTCGGAACAGGCGTGACGATCCGAAAATCAGCCTGCCATGCGTGAAGCCCGGTCATACACAGCAGGGCCGCCGCCAGACTGTAATGACAGTAACGGAAGATGCGGGCGTTGCGGAAAACAGCCAGCTTCCAGCGGGGCTGCGATACAACAGCAAGAATGACAAGGAGCAGGATGGCGAACGCGCCTGTTTGCATGACCGGCAATACGGGCGGCCAGATGTCGCGCCAGAGCAGAGGTTCTGCCCACACGCCTCCGATCACATGGGCGACGGCCAGTAAAAGGACAAGATAGCCCGTATACTCATGTAAACGGAGGAAGAACTTGCCTTCATACAGCGGCCGATCAAGTGGGCGTCCTGTCAGAAAAAACATCTGAAAAAGCGCGAACAGGGCGGAATACCCGCCGATCATCGCGATATCCCACATGATGGCCGTGCCGGGCTGGCCCGCCGCAAAGGCGCATGCCAGCAAAAATGTGGTGCAGAGCAGCGCCAGCAATGCTGCAAGAGCGATCCATCCCGGCATGATTTCCACTCTTGTTGCGGTACCGTTTCATTGAAGAGCGATATCGCAAAGATCAGAAAGAAGAAACGGGGTTCGCCATATCTCGTCTTGTCGCTTCGTGAGAGTGTCGCGCTTTTCGTTTGTGCGAAATATTACGAAGATAGAGAGTAGCTCGCTGACGAAAATTAGATCAAGAAGACAAGCGGGGCAGCAAAATAGAGTCTCTATATGTAGAGGTAAGTCTTTTAAAGGTGCTCTGAACTCGTTAAATTAGAACCCAGTTGCTTTAAACTTACATAACAGGGTTGTTTTATGAAGTAAAATAACCATTTCAGCCTTGATCTCCCATCATAGGAGAACTGCGGTTTAAGTGTGTGCGCAGGACAATAAGCTAAATCCTAATGTGCAGAGCCATATTGTTGTAAGTAGTACATGGAAGGAATGGGCGATAAATGTTGATATTATTCTTAAAGTGTGAATGCATCTCGTGCAGTGTTACCAACTATATTTGTTGATATGCCATCAAATGCTCCGCTGACTACACCACCAACCACAGGCACCATTTTCGTTAAATTAATTATTCCAGTTGAACCAGCCTTTGTTATCAATCTAAACCCGACAGCTTTATTAATAGATTTTATCATTTCACCAGTAACATATTTCTGTATAGCTGATGCTGTAAATTTTGTTCCAATTTTCACGCCTGTAGATTTAACTACATCTGCAGCGCTTTTGCCGGTCAGGCAAACAAAACACAATGTCTTTACTTTGTCATCAAGAACGTTGTATCCACAAATATGTGCGATAGCAGCGATCATTCTTAGTTGTATATATAAACTGGATGCCATGTTCGTTGGTATGGAAACAGGTAATGTTACCAAGCCTCCGAGGTTGGTAACAAAACCACCAGTAGCAGCTTTTGTGTTCTGCCATCTAATCAAACTGTTAATTGCATCAATTTTATTATTGTTGTTGGCGCGTAGGTATTCGTTACCGAGTTCTTGTGCTGTACCCAGAACTCCGACTCCTGTAACTGCCTTTTCATAGCTCCAGTCTAATGCTTTGCCAATAACACTCAAATTTGTATCAGACATTTATAATCATCCCTTGAGTTTTTTTGCTCGCATTTCGAAAGCTTTAATTTTATTTTTAACTCACGCTGTTAGGGCAAGCTAGCCCTATTGCCCCGGTTTTGAGCATTACTTCTTGATTATTTCGCAATTTTCCCATGCAGTCATTAATTCACTGTTTTGGTTGTGAGTTTTGTTTTGATAATCTGTTCGTAAAGAAAAGTCAGGTTGCTCATCGGCTTAAGGCTACTTGTGGGAAAAACAATCTGACGAAAGTAGTAAGAATTGCCTTGAATACGGAGCATAAAATCCTCCCTTTGGTGAAGGAGGACGATGGAACAAAGATTATCTTCTTTGCTCCATTTTAGCCGAAAAATAGTGCTATTGGTGCGAACTGTGGGACTCGAACCCGCAGTGACACTTTTCTAACCCATTGAAACAGCAAAAAGAATAGTGATGTGCTGTCTTCTGGTTACTGAATTTCTTATATCGTTGGTTAAACAATCTGGGAAGTATTAATTCTAAAAATTGTGCAATATATTTATCATAATTTTTCTTACTAATTATATTTTTTAGAAGTGTAATATTAACATTTTCGTAGCGACCTTATGAAAAATTCAATTCCCTCTAGGGCCTGTTAGGTCTTGATATAGTCTGCTGTAGCAGCGATGAGGATGACGGAGAGGAAGGATGCGGCGGTTTTCTCATATCGGGTCGCGACAGCCCGCCACTCCTTGAGCCTTGCCCACAGTTTTTCGACCAGATGC
>NZ_JAAABN010000009.1 GCF_011516765.1 Acetobacter sicerae
GGCCGCCAAGGCGGCGTTGCATCGGCTCGAGGGGCTTGTTCTGCGCGAACATATCGCGGGCTGCGTTGTAGAGGCGATCGAATCCGGCGATCCGGTGGAGCGTCAGGAAAAAATCGGGGAACTGATCGAAACGGTCAGCAAGATGACGGGGTAGACGTGCAAGAGATCGGCGCGATACGGTTGGGACGGTTGCTGGCCTGCCTGCTTCTGCAGGTGGGGCTGATGCTGGCATCCGTCATGCCGGGTCATGCCGCCACGTTGCCCTCTACAGTTGCTGTGGTTACCCAGCCGATGGCCGACATGCCAGGGATGCAGATGCCATCCCGTGCGGATACGACGACCGCACATTGCAATCATGAACCGTGCCACGACCATCATCCATGTCATCATTGCGGCGATTGCTGCGCCCAGGGTGCCTGCGTCGCCAATTGGCTGATGCCGCCCTCCGTGACCAGGGCGTTTGATTACTCAGGTGTTACGGCACCTTTCGGCTTGTCTCGCTCAGATCGCATCGTCGGTCATGGGTTCGCGCCGGCGCTGCCACCGCCCAGACAGATGGCCTGATTCTGTTCTGACAGTCTCAGGACTGGTCATTGACCTATGACCGGTTCCGCCTTCTCTCTTTTGCGGACTATTATTCATGTCAATACGATCCCTTGCGGGACGGAGCGCGATCACGCGCCGCCGTTTCGTCGTCGGGACGGGCCTGTGGGGGGCGGCGCTGGCCGTCCCGCAGGGCAGCGCGGGCGCCTACGCTCCGGTCTATGCGCCGGCGTCGGGTCGGCCCGACCCGCTGCCTGGCACCCGTTTCGACCTTACGATCGGTTCTGTACCGATCAATATCACCGGTGCGCGCATGCACGCGGTGGGTGTGAACGGCTCCACGCCCGCGCCGATCCTGCGCTGGCGTCAGGGTGACACGGTCGAACTGAACGTCACCAACCGGTTGGATGAGCCCACGTCGATCCACTGGCACGGCCTCCGGGTGCCGGCCCACATGGATGGCGTGCCCGGCCTCAGCTTCGGCGGCATCGCGCCCGGCGAGACGTTCACCTATCGCTTCCCGCTGCATCAGAGCGGCACCTACTGGTATCACAGCCATTCCGGCTTCCAGGAGCAGACGGGCCTGTATGGGGCTCTGATCATCGATCCGAAGGATGGTTACGCGCAGCATTTCGACCGTGACTATGTGATGGTCCTGTCCGACTGGACCGACGTCGATCCCGAGGACATCGTCTCCAACCTCAAATTCCAGAGCGATTACTACAATTTCCGCCAGCGTACGGTGGGCACGTTCTTCCGTGACGCGCATCGACAGGGGCTGGGTGCGACCATCCGGGATCGTCTGCAATGGGGTGCCATGAACATGGCACCGACCGATATTCTGGATGTTTCGGGCATCATCTACACCTACCTGATCAACGGCCAGTCTCCCGGGGCGAACTGGACGGGCCTGTTCCGACCGGGCGAGCGCATTCGCCTGCGCTTCATCAATGCATCGGCGATGACGCTGTTCGACGTGCGGGTTCCCGGCCTGACGATGACCGTTGTTCAGGCCGACGGTAATGACGTGGAGCCCATCCCGGTCGATGAATTCCGCATCGGGCCAGCGGAAACCTACGATGTAATTGTCAGCCCCACCGCCGATGGACCGTACACAGTCTTTGCCCAGGCCGAGGATCGTACCGGATACGCGCGCGGCACGCTCGCCACCCGTTCGGGCCTTGCCGGGCCGGTTCCCCCCATGGACCCGCGCCCTCTGCGCACCATGACCGACATGGGTATGGGGAATATGGACATGAAGGGCGGCATGGCGGGCATGGAGATGGGGAGTTCGCCGGGGAAGCCCGGTGATGCCCCTGCCGGCGGCGGCATGGACATGGATCACATGGACATGAAGGAGGCTAACAGACCCGGAGCCGCTGCGATGGATATGCCGGGCATGGCGGCTGCGTCGCGGCATAAAACAGAGTTGAAACCCGGCGTCGCGGTGCAGAGTGTCGCCATGATGCCGATCAACCGGCTGGCGGAGCCGGGCGACGGGCTGGAGAATAATGGTCGCCGCGTTCTGACCTATGCCGATCTGCGGGCCACGATCCCGGGCGCGGACCCACGCCCGCCGTCGCGCGAGATCACCCTGCACCTGACCGGCAGCATGGAACGCTTCATCTGGGGATTCGACGGCAAGAAGTTCTCGGAAGCGGAACCGATTCGTCTGACTTTGGGCGAGCGGGTGCGCTTCGTCCTGATCAACGACACGATGATGGAGCATCCAATCCATCTGCATGGATTGTGGAGCGAACTGGAAAATGGGCAGGGTGACTGCCGACCCTACAAGCACACGATTACCGTCAAGCCGGGTGAGCGGCTGAGTTACTTGGTCACGGCGGACGAACCCGGGCTGTGGGCATATCACTGCCACCTGCTCTACCACATGGAGGTGGGCATGTTCCGCACGGTGGTGGTGTCGTGATCCGGGGTCTGATAGGTGGCACGGTCCTTGCCGCTGGACTGGCTACCGCGGTACCTGGCACGGGACGCGCCCAGTCAGTCCCGGCACGCCAGAGCGAAGGAACCCAGGAAGCGCAGACCGCCTCGGCTCCCGCGCCCGTGGTCTATGTCAACGGCATCCAGCCGGTCATGGACCATAACATCTATATGCATGCGCTGCTCGACCAGTTCGAGGCGCGCTTTGGTGCCGATGGCGGGCAGTTCCGTTACGATGGGCAGGCTTGGTTCGGCACTGACTACGACAAGCTCTGGCTGAAATCCGAAGGCACGGTCGGCACAAACGGCAAGTTCGGTGATGGAGATCATGAGGCCCTCTATGATCGTGCCATCTCCCGGTATTTCGATGTCCAGACTGGCGTGCGTCTCGATATTGACAACGGCCCCACACGGGCCTGGGGCGCGATCGGGGTCGAGGGACTGGCGCTATATTTCTTCAATGTGGAGGCCACGGCATATTTCAGTGACCGAGGCGCGGCGGGGCGTCTGCAAGGTTCCTACGATATCCTGCTGACCAATCGCCTGATTCTCCAACCCCAGGTCGAGATGAACTTCTATTCCGCGTCCGATCGTGCGCGCGGCGTCGGAACCGGGCTGTCCGATATCGATACGGGATTGCGGCTTCGCTACGAATGGCATCGGAAATTCGCGCCCTATATCGGCGTGAGTTATTCCGGCACGTTCGGTCAGGCCGCCGACATGGCACGTTCAAGGCATGAGCGTGTCCAGGACCTGAATTTCACCTTCGGGATCAGGACGTGGTTCTGACCGCTCCTGCCCGATGTGAAGTCGTTGCGGGACGCACCGTGCGGTCCCGATTCAGATAAAAAAAGATAAGGAACTTACAAATGCTAACTGTCAATTTCAGGATCTCGGCCGCTCTGGTAGCACTTCTGGCCACAGCCTCGGTTGCGCATGCCCAGACACCCGCTCCGGCACCGGCCCAGCCGCAGGGTCAGGATATGTCCGGGATGCAGGGCATGTCCGGTATGTCGGGGATGGACCACGACAAGATGAAAATGGACGGCATGTCCGGTTCCGGCATGGAGGGCATGGAGAAGGGCATGAAAATGAAAGGAAAGATGGGAGGCTGTATGAAGATGAAGGGCATGGATATGTCGAACGGCCACGCCATGGCGCCGTCAGATCACAAGATGAAGATGGGCTGCGGTGACAAGGAAAGCGGCATGAAGATGCCGATGGGGCCGCAGAGCATGCCCGACGCGGTTCATCAGCGCTGATCGATTCCTGATGGAGCGGGGCGGCGCCATAAGCGTCGCCCTTGGAGATGCCCAGGGAGGCACGCATGAAAAGATTAGCCTGGAGTCTCGCCGGTATTCTGCTGGTCGGGATCGGCGCGGGAACGGCCGTCGCTTTCGGTGGTCTGTATGATGTGGGCGCCACCTCGCCGCATTGGCGGCTGACCTATCGTGTTCTGGAAACGGCACACCTCCATTCAATCCGGCATCACGCCGAGGGCATTACCGCACCTGTCGATCTTGAGACGCAGGCACGGCTCGTCGGTGGTGCATCGCATTTTTCGATGCATTGCGCCTCATGTCATTCGGCGCCGGGCGTCGAGGCCGAGGATATGGCGGAGGGGATGTATCCGAAGCCACCGGTTCTGAATGATGTAGCGCAACGTTATACGCCGGGCGAACTGTTCTGGATTCTCAAGCATGGCATCAAGATGTCGGGCATGCCGTCCTGGGCGGATCATGGTGATGACGATCTCTGGAACATTGTGGCGTTTCTCGAGAAACTTCCGGGAATGAACAGTTCCACCTACCAGGCGCTGGTCGCTCGGGCAGAAGCAGCCGGCGGGCATCATATGCATCACGACATGGATATGCCGATGCCGCGACAGTAGATGCCGCTGGGATAATTGATCGAGATCAAGGAAAATATGCCATACCCCCGTATAGTAATAAGTGGTGTCCTGACGACATCCGGAAAACGGGCCGGTATGAACTTTGCCGAGGATGATGGCGTGTTGGAGAAAGCATGAGGCGCGTCTTTTTGAGCGGGAGTGTCGTGATCATGACACTGCTCATCAGCATGTCAGAGGGATTTGCTCAGGCACCGGGTGAGTCACCTGCCGTTCCGGCCATGTCTAGCGGCACTATGGCGGGGCCTACGGCAGGCAGCCCGCCACCTTCGCTGGCGCTGCGGCGCGATCAGCCGGAAGACGATGGGCCTATGGCAGCGCCCCGGGATGCCGACCGGGGTGCCGAATCGTCCGGCGGAATGAAGACGACCCCCGCTCGACCCGACTCAGGCATGTCCGACATGGGCGGCATGATGTCGATGGGTGGTGACGAGCATGCGAGCCATCACCCTGGCATGGGCGGGATGGGGATCCCCGGTGCGCCATCATCCAGGCCGACTGAGCAGGGCAATATGATGAGCCGCATGCTGCCCCAGGCTGGGCAGGCATTGAGTGCGGTTCCCGGGGCGGACAAGGCCGACGCAGGTTGTTGCGGAGCGCGCGGTCGCACGCCGCTTTATACCTTCATGATGACGCATCCGAAGCTGACGGACGCCGAACGTCAGATGCTGGCCGATATTGCGGCACAGAGGCTTCAAGACGGTCTTCGCGAAGTCGGCACCGCATCGGTCGATGCCACTCAGTCCCTGTCGTGGGAGACGATGCGTCGGTCCAGCCAACATCTCCATGACGGTGTTGCGTTGCTCGATAGCGGAATGGCCGCGCGCGCGGCCGCGACCGGCCTCGTTAATCCTCAAATGGTGGCTTTCAACTGGTTCACGGCACAGATGGGTCTGCCGACAATCGCGGCGAGCCAGCAAAACGGCCTATTTTTCGGACTGACGCCGGCTCACCTGGTGTTCATGACGATCCTGATCCTGGTATCGATCGCTCTGCTGATCTTGCAGGTCCTGCGGTTGCATCGTGTGCAGGAGATTCTCACGACCACCACGGCATTCGCACCGAAACCAACGGTTCCGCCCATGCCACCATCGTCGACCGGCGGCGGTCCAACACCTCCTGTTCCCCCGCCTCCCCCTGTACCGGGACCAGGCGGTGGAACGGCCACTCCGATCGTCGACGTACCGCGACACGGCCTCTGGCGTGGCAGCCTGAAAGTGGCCCGGATCATTCGGGAGACGCCGGCGATCGTGACGTTCTATCTGGTTCCGGCCGATGGGGGGCGGATTCCCTTTGACTTCAAACCCGGCCAGTTCGTGCAACTCACCATCGAGCCGACGTCTGGCAAGCCCGCGAGCCGGTCCTATACGATCGCATCGTCGCCGGGGCAGGTCGAACATCTCGAACTAACGATCAAACGCGAGGAACACGGGCTGGTCTCGCGCTACCTGCATGACACGGTCAAGGAGGGTGATCTTTTAAAGATCGCGGGTCCATCGGGTATGTTTACCTTTACGGGTGAAGAGGCAGACTCGATCGTCCTGCTGTCCGGCGGCGTAGGCATCACACCGATGATGGCGGTCCTGAGATACCTGACCGATATCGTCTGGCCGGGCGAGATCTACTTCGTCTATTCCGCTCATGCCAGCATCGACTATGTGTTTCGCCAGGAAATCGAGTGGCTGGAACGTCGCAATGACAAACTGCACGTTATTGCCACCATGCGGCGGTCGCCGGGGACAGAGTGGTCGGGGCCGGAAGGGCGCATCACGAAGGAACTGCTTCAGCAATCGGTGCCAGATCTCACAAACCGACGTATCCATGTCTGCGGCCCACCCGGGATGATGGCAAGCATGAGAGCGTTATTGACGGATCTCGGTGTGCCGGAAGCCAATGTTCATAGCGAGGCATTCGGACCAGCCGCGATGAAGGCCGAACCTGCGGTCGGGCCTGTGGCGGCCCCCTCATCTCCGGCCGTCACGCCTGCCGCAACGACCATTACGTTTTCCACTTCAGGGAAATCGGCTCCGTTGCAACTGGATGAAACGGTTCTCGACGCGGCTGATGCGGCAGGCGTCAATATTCCATCCTCCTGTCGGTCCGGGATCTGCGGCATGTGCATGACACACCTGCTGCAAGGCCAGGTGACAATGGCGGTTGAGGATGGGCTCGATCCGGCCGACAAGGCCAAGGGCTTCATCCTGGCCTGCCAGGCGAAGACGACCGGTGGCCCGCTTGTGGTGGAGGCATAAATGCAGGAACGCAGCGCAATTGTCGTTGGTGCTCTGGTTGTCCTGCTGGTCTTGTTTCCGCTGGGATTTCTGGTGCATGTCGCACCGCGCTTTCCCGGAAGCTTGGCTGGCAGTCTGATTGGCATTTCCGCCGCCATCCTGATGCTGGTGCCGCTGATCTATGTGGCGGGAAAGCGGATTCCTGTCGTGCATCGTTATTTTGCACCTCGGATTGAGAGCCGCACTCTGCTGTCGGTGCATATCTATGCCGGCGTTCTGGCTCCTATTCTCGGCCTGATCCACGCGGCCCACAAATTCGACAGCCCGATGGGGATTTCCCTCACCGGCATCATGCTCGTCCTCGTCATCAGCGGCTATGTCGGACGTTACATGTTGATTCAGATCGGCCGTGGACTGCGTGGCCGCGCCCAGGAGTTGGCACAACTTCGCGCCGCACTTGCCGGTGCCGGGATGGCGCATCTGATGTCCGAGACGTCGGATGCGCCCCGCAACATCGTTCAGCGTCTTCTTTTGACATCGGCCTATCCGGGTACGCGGTGTGCATTGGATAGCGAAGCCACCATCGCCTCCGCGCTGGCAGATGTCGAGTACGCTGTCAGATCGGAGAACGTCGTGAATTCATTGTTCGGGCGATGGCGTAAGGTCCACATTGTTCTTGCGACGATCCTCTATTTTCTGCTGGTTCTTCATATCTGGTCGGGCGTGTATTACGGGTTGAGGTGGATATGAAGCCCGTCGTCCTGCTCTATACGATTTTTGCGGCCGCGGCCTTAATCGTTGGTGTGGCGGTGCCGCTTACCATGCATCATTCCGGCAGTAACGCCATTCCAGGCTGGGAAGGACTGGTGAGTCCGGGACCAGTCTCGAAGGCGCATCAGTTTATAGCGAGCCAGTGCGAGACCTGTCACAAGCCCTTTTCAGGTGTTGTGAGTAATAACTGCGTGACATGTCATTCTCTGGCGTCGTTCGCCGATAAGCAATCTACCCGGTTTCATGTCGCGGCGACGCAATGTACGTCCTGTCATGTGGAGCACGGTGAACGGCCACATATGACCGTGATGGATCATAGTGCATTGACGAGGGCGGATTTCTGGTCAGACACCGTTGCGCAACTTCGCTCAGCCGGGCTGGTTGGAGCGTCGCCGATTCCGGGAAGCGCTGCGGCTATTCCGACTGATCATCGACTTGACCGTGATGCCGTTCTCCATCTGAATTGCGCAAGCTGTCACTCCAACGTGGATCCTCATCGCGCCCGCTTTGGTCCTGATTGCGCGAGTTGTCACTCCACCAATACATGGCTGATCGCCGCGTTCGAACATCCCGCCGATCAGATATCGACGGATTGCAACGCCTGTCACAAGGCGCCGCCCAGCCATTACATGATGCATTTCAAAATGATTTCGCAGCACGTCGCGCATCAGGATGCCCCGGTGGAGCATTGCTATGCCTGTCATACCACCGATGCATGGAACAATATTCGAGGGTATGGATGGTATAAGCACCATTAAATCTTACGAAATTTGCGTCAGAATATCGCCATTTAACGCGTGTGTGATGATGAAATCACTGGAAGCGGCGGCATTGCCCAAAAAATATATTGTAAATCAGAAAATATATCGAACGTTACGCATGATTATTTCGCATGTCGTAAACTTTTGAAGCAAGCAGTTGGCTTACTCTGGCCCGAATAGGGTTATTTCCAGGTTAGGGCTAGATAGAAAAATTGACATTTCTTCAAAAAAAATCTATAATTATTAGGAAACTCCTACGGCGTGTCGTCAGTTAAGCAGGATGATGATTGAGGCGAACTGAACCGCCGCGAGGAAGGTGGATTTCAGTTTGTCGTAGCGGGTTGCAATAGCGCGGAACTGCTTCAGTTTATTGAAGAACCGTTCGATAAGATTACGTTCCCTGTAAAGAGCGAAGTCGGTTTTCCGCGGCATCGCTCTATTGCGTTTTGACGGTATGACCGGGGTAATCCCGCGCTCTGTCAATCGGTCGATCAACCTGTCTGCGTCATACGCCCTATCAGCAAGGAAGGCATCCGGATCGATGTTTTCCAGCATCGGTTCCGTCCGGTTAATATCCGCATCCTGTCCCGGTGTGATATCGATCTCCACCGGATTGCCCAGAGCATCGCAGATAGCATGGATCTTTGTGGTCAATCCGCCCCGGGATCGTCCGATGGCCTGATCCGCGCCCCCTTTTTGAGGGCTCCGGCACTGTGCTGATGCGCCCGGACAATGGTGCTGTCGATCATCATGTATTCATTGTCGTGATCTGCTGCCAAATGGCGAAAGATCCGCTCAATAACACCAGTTTCACACCAGCGACGCAGACGTCTGTGCACGTTTTTCCAGTCCCCGAAACGGCCCGGAAGATCACGCCAGGGAATGCCTGCACGGTAGCGATACAGCACAGCTTCTACGAAAAGGCGGTTGTCTGCAGCAGTGCCTCCGACATGACCCTCACGACCCGGAAGAAAGTCTTTTATACGCTCCCACTGGTCGTCACGTAAGCCATAGCGCCGCATCTGTTGTTCTCCTCCAAAGCCGGAAAAACAGTCAGCACAGAGCAACAGAACGTACAACCCTCACTTCAAGCTCTCAGGTCTTAACTGACGACACGCCGTAGGAGTGTTCAGGCTTTACTATATGCTTACCATTGATGATGGTGGAGGAACGTTATGATCGCATACTTGAGGAATTCGTTTAAAATAACGACGTGTATCTCTTTGATCGCTTTGCTTTCTGCGTGTGGCACGACGACAGATCGTCGACTCAGTGAGGACAAACAAAGTTGCCGGAGCATGGGGCATACTCCGGGAACGGCTGAGTTCAAGAACTGTCTGGCGGATTTAAATGCCCGAAGGTGTGCCACTTCCCGGCAAAAGGGGTGGGGAGAACATCACGACGTATCGCTGGACTGCACAAGGTTGCCCTAAATACGTCGTCCAGTAGGTTTTGAAACATCGTTTGTGTATATCATGATGTAATTAATAGGTGTCATGATGTCGCGATCCGGCTTCAGTCAGAAGCGCCGAATGGCGAGGCGTCGTTTTTGTTTGAGACATTCGGTAGCTTTTTCTGTGGATTACACGGGGCCTAGCATATTCTGTTGACGGTGCGGTTCATGTTGGTGTTTTGATTCAGATACAGATCTGAACATCACATCTTTTGCGATGTATACTGCGAGTACACATGTCCAGTTTCGAGGAGCAGATAACGCAGGCTGGACGACCGACAAGAGGATGGTTAAGGACTTAATCGGCCTCGGGTTTTTCATGAAAAGTCAGAGGGTGGGAGTGATTTCGTGACGGATAAAGAGGGGGGAGAGAGTCTTCCGCCGGTCCGTCACGGAGTGTCCCGCCATGGCGAGCGCCATCCAGAAAATCGCCCTCAATGCGTCCCGTGATATCCCTTTCAACAGGCTGGTGCTGTCGCAGTCCAACGTGCGGCGTGTGAAGGCCGGCCTGTCGATCGAGGAGCTGGCCCGCGATATCGAACGTCGTGGGCTGCTCCAGAGCCTGAACGTCCGGCCCGTTCTGAACGGCGAGGGGGCAGAAACCGGCACCTATGAAGTGCCAGCCGGCGGTCGTCGCTTCCGCGCGCTCGAACTGCTGGTAAAGCAGAAGAAACTGGCGAAAACGGCCCCGGTGCCCTGTGTCGTGCGCGAGGCCGGATCGGCCATTCTCGCCGAGGATGATTCCCTGGCCGAGAACGTGCAGCGCGTGGCGCTGCATCCGCTGGACCAGTTTCGTGCCTTTCGCGACATGCTGGAGAAGGGCATGTCCGAGGACGAGATCGCCGCCGCGTTCTTCGTCGTGCCCACCGTGGTCAAACAGCGCCTGCGCCTGATGACCGTGTCCGACAAACTGCTCGAGATTTACGAGCACGACGGCATGAAGCTGGAACAGCTCATGGCCTTCTCGATCAGCGACGATCCTGCGCGGCAGGAGCAGGTCTGGGAGATTATTGCCCAGAGCCATAACCGCGAGCCCTATCTGATCCGCCGCATGCTGACGGAAAAAACCGTGCGCGCATCGGATCGCCGCGTAAGCTTCGTCGGGCTGGACGCCTATCTTGCGGCTGGCGGTCCCGTCATGCGTGACCTGTTCGAAGCCGACGATGGCGGCTGGCTGGGCGATCCCACTCTTCTCGACCGGCTGGTGATGGAAAAACTGGCGGCAGCGGCCGAGGATATCCGAGCCGAAGGCTGGAAATGGGTCGAAACGGCTCTGTCCTTCCCCTGGGGACACACACGGCAGTTCGCGGAGATCGACGGGACGACCGTTGAACTTTCCGATGAAGAAGCGGGCCGTCTGACCGCTCTGCACAGCGAGCAGGAAACCATTGAGGCGGAATACGCGCAGGCCGATGAGTTCCCGGAGGACGTCGATACGCGGCTGGGTGAAATCGAGCAGGCTATCGAGGCGCTGGAAGAACGCCCTGTTTCCTTCGATCCGGCGGACATGGTCCGGGCCGGTGTCTTCGTCAGCCTGGATACAGACGGCACGCTGCTGGTCGCACGGGGTTTCGTCCGGCCGGAAGATATGCCGGTCGAACTCGAAGTCGATCAGGACGAATCAGACAGATATGACGACGCCATTGACCACCGCGGCGATGGCGATGATGCCGAAGGGGATGGGAGGGAAGGCGCACCCGATACCGACCCCGAGGAGGAAGACGGACTGAAACCGCTTTCCGATCGCCTGCTGACGGAACTGACGGCCTGGCGCACACTGGCCCTGCGGGATGCGTTTGCCAGCAATCCGCATGTCGCGCTGACCGAACTGCTTCACACGCTGGTACGCGATCTGTACTGGCAGGTTTCGGGCGCAGATTGCCTGGAAGCCTATGTCCGGGAAATCCCGCTGCAGGTCCATTCCCCCGACATGCCCGGCAGCCTGCCGGCCCACGCGCTGCGCCAGCGCAACGAGGGCTGGAAGCACGATTTGCCGGAAGACGAGGCTGCACTCTGGCTGTGGCTCGACCGGCTGGACGACACCAGCCGTCTGGCCCTGCTAGCGCATTGCCTGTCTTTCGGGATCAACGCGCTGCATGAATCGTCTCATGGTCCGTCTCTGGCACGCAGCGTCAGGGAGCGGCTTGCGCGAGCAGGCCGTCTCGCCACTGCGCTCGCGCTCGATCTGGCCGAAGCAGGCTGGCAGCCAACGGTGGAGAACTATCTCGGCCGCGTCACCAAGGCCCGCATCCTCGAAGCCGTGCGCGAGGCGCGGGGAGCCGAGGCGGCAGAGCGTATCGCCCATATGAAGAAGGGTGACATGGCGCAAGCGGCTGAGCGGCTGCTGGAGGGCTCCGGATGGCTGCCCGAGGCATTGCGGACGAGGAACGTGGCGGAGCGAAGTGAAGGGGGAGCAGGGGTAGCTCATATGCCCGATAGCCCGGACGCGGTGGCGGCCGAGTGATGTCAGCCCGCTGACTGGTATTGGCGCCTTTCGGTCTCCGGAAGGCGCCTTTTATATGGGGACGACGACATCACGCCGGAATGGCTGTCGACGGTGGTCAGTGACGGGTCACCGGCTGCAGGTGTCGATCCGTTTCAAGCCTGAGGGCCGCTGTCCATAAGGGTGTTTTGGTATAGAAATCCCGCCTGTTGAGGCCGGTACCGGTTCGGTGCTCGTTGAGCAGTCCTGCCCAGCACAGTGGACGCAGGACATGGACGTACAGACTGGCGGTCAGCTTGAAATCCCGGTGACGGATCTCCTCCTCTTCACCCCCGTAGAGAACCGAACATAGTCGCTCTTCGGTGACGGCAGCCTGGGCTTCGATATTGATGACGTTGAGAAAGATATCCCAGTTGCCGAACAGCGGCTCATCGCTTCGGGTGTAAGGACTGTGGTCAACGACAAAGAGGAGATGGGTCGTTAACAGCATCCAGAGCCGGGCAGGCTCCGATCTGAGTTTTCTCGCCAGGTCGGTCAGCCGCAGGGTTCCCTTGAAATGCCGTGCGAGCTTCGCACTGAGCAGAACCTCATGCAGGATCACCAGCGGCGGGAAATCGTGTTCATTGAGGACTTTGTTAACGGCGTAGAGGTCTTCGACCGTATAGGCTGGCCAGTCAAATGCCTCGGCGGCCCACGCGACAAAATAGCGCTTGAGCGCCTTGGTGGGCGTGAGGCCGATCGGGCCGTTTTCCTCAATATAGCCGATCGTCAGCAGCGCGGCCTTCAGGATGAGGGCATGCGACAGGGGGAGGTCGGTGTCGGGCGAACGAAACGGATTCATTACATAAACAATGAACCAGGTCGGTGCGAGTTGCCAGTCTGGCTTTGCGACGTAGGGACGATCTCCGTCCCGCGTCCTTCATTGTAATGTCGGTTGTCGCCTACATGTCGGACATAAAAGTGGGTTGGCTCGCCTTTCGCATAACGGACATAGTCCGCGCAGTCCCCCGCTATCACTTGGAGCCGAGAGTGGGGTGATCGTTATGGGAAATAACCAGCAAGAATACAGGCGCTTAGGTTGGCCGTAGCAAGACACGCCCGAAGCCACTGGGCAGGGAGTATAAATCATTTGGATCGGGCAACGATGCTTTCGGTTTTCGGCCTTGACACGATGATGTTCGGTGCGGGCGGCAATCCAGATTTTCTGGACAGCGTCAAGATTCATGAAGGCAATTCCGAACCCAACCAGAAGGTCGAGCCAGACCGAATGCTGGCCGAGCGTGATACGGAAGCAGTTTTCATTCTGGGTTCTATTGGCATATCGGACATAATCTTCAAGTAGTTCTGTGCAGCAGTGGCCCATACCTGTCACTTGAACAAGGTTTCCGGAACTCCCGTTTCGTTTTCAGAAAAACTACCAAATTTGACAGCAAGAATAGGCAAAACAAACAGGTTAAGTATCATTGATGTCATGAGCCCTCCAAGAATGACAGCTGCCATAGGTCCTTCGATTTCCCGCCCAGGCGCATTCATATCAACAGCCAGAGGCGCCAGTCCAAGCGCCGTAACGAGCGATGTCATGAGTACGGGGACGACGCGGTCTCTGGCCCCCCGGAGCGCTGTTGTTACTCCCCATGTGAGATGTTCCCGCTCGACCAAAGTCTCAAAATGCGAAATCATCATCACCGAATTCCGAAGCGTAATCCCGAATAGAGTAACGAAGCCGACTGTTGCCCCAAGAGTTAGCGTTGTGCCGGAAACAATGATTGCCAGAATGCCGCCGACAAATGCGAAGGGAAGATTGACGAGTATCAGAGCGAGATTGCGCCATCCTTGTGTGATTATTGAGAGCAGAATCATGACCGCTATGGCAGCGAGCCCGGAATTTATAAACAGTTCCTTGCGTGATTGTGATTCAGCTTCCGCTGCGGATGTAAACTGAACGTAGGTTCCAAGAGGCAGTTTGATATTTTTTGCTATAGCCGTGCGTGCGTCCTGAACGAAAGATTGAGCTGATCGTCCTGTAACATTTGCGGTGACAGTCTGTGTTCTCTGTGCTCCCAGATGTGACACCTGATAGCGACCGTTCGTCTCATATATGTCTGCGACAGCGCGGAGTGGTACGTAGTTTCCGTGAACAGTATGCAGTGGCAGGAAGCCGACAGACGCAACATCATTACGACTTGCGTCATCAAGACGAACCATAACATTAAAAGCCGCAGAACGCTCGTATATCTGCCCCACGGTTTCACCCTGCCAGGCTGTATGGATGGATCGGAGTACATCCGCCGACCGAAGCCCCCAGCGCTCCAGATCAGCAGGGCGTAGCCGAATAGCAAGTTCCGGAACACCAGGGGGTGCTTCTATCCGGACATCTGTTGCGCCATGTATCTGATGCAACATGCGGACAATATTATTTGCCTGGATATCCAATACATCCAGATCATCGCCAATAATATTGATTGCCACAGCCGAAGACGAACCAGAAAGGGTTTCGTTTACGCGCATCGTCAAAAAACTACTGACAGAAAAACTGGCCCCAACGAACCCGTCAAGCGCTTTGCGAACGCGGGCATCAATCTGTCGGGAAGCCTTCCCATCCACCTGATTCAAATCAACCTCAAACTCGCTGGTATGTGGTCCATACGTGTCCTCATCCAGCGAGGCGCGTCCGACTCTCTGAGCAACCGAACGGATTTCGGGAAGCTGACGAAGTTTTTCTGTAACCTGTCTACCTAATTTCAGAGACTGTTCCAGGGAAGTCCCCGGAGCAGCCGTCATATGAATGATAAGGTGACCTTCCTTGAAATCAGGAATGAAATCGCTTTCAAGGAATGGAAGGGCCGCAAACCCTATCAAGGTGGTCAGGATCATCCCGCCTATAACAAATCGGGGATGGCGCATTAATCTGGCCAGAAGACGTTCATAAGCTCTGGCGGTCCATCCTGCCAGGGGGGGCTCTCTCCGGGTTTCTCCAGGCGTCGCCAAGAGCCATGCGCAGAGTGCAGGTACAACGGTTACAGCAGCGGCAAGAGAAGCCATGACCGCAAGAACATAAGCTGTTGCCAGTGGAGCAAACAGTCGTCCCGAAAGTCCGGGAAGGGCGATGACAGGCAAGAAAACGATAATGACAGCAAAGGTCGCGTAAACCACTGCACTGCGGACTTCAACGCATGCATCGAGTACGACGCGCGCTGTAGATGCGGGCTGGACCAGAAGCCGGTTTTCACGCAATCGGCGTGTAACATTTTCGACCCCGATCACGGCGTCATCCACGACCTCGCCGATGGCGATAGCAAGCCCCCCCAGGGTCATGGCATTCAAAGTAACCCCGAGTGTCTCCAGCAACGACAGGGCTATCAGAATAGCCAAAGGTATGGTGGCGCAACAGATTGCAGCGGTTCGCAGGTCAAAAAGGAAAAGAAAGATTACGGCAACCACCAGAAAACCGCCCAGAAGCAATGCTCGTGTGGCATTCCCCAATGCGGTCGTAATGAAATTGGCGGGTCGGAACAGGTCAGCATGCAATGTAATCCCCTGTCCCTGCAATTGCGGGCGGAAATCGGTAAGTGCCGCCTCGATTTCCCGGGTCACAGCCATCGTATTGGCACCGTACTGTTCCCATATATTAACCACAATGCCTGTCTTTCCCTCGATACTGGCCGCGCCGAAGGCGGGAATAGGGGCTTCAGTTACAGTGGCAATACTGCCCAGTGTGACAGCACCATTATCAGAGCGGACAATCACAGTGCGGGCCAGACTTTCTGGCGTCAGGGCCTGACCGTCAGACTGAAGAACGACTCTTTGGTTCGGGGTATCAATAAAGCCGGCCCCCTGTATGCCAGTTGCTTCCTGGGCAGCCGCAAGGACGTCATCAAGTCCGATATGATGCAAGATGAGTTGGTCTGGATGTACCTGTATCTGGAGTGACCGACGCTCCCCGCCAAACACACTGACTCCAGCCACACCAGGCAACGCCAGCAGACGCGGCCTTAATGACCAGTCAGTAAGCGTGCGCAACTGCATGAGGGACTGTTGTTCCGACGTCAGACCAATCACCAGTACCAGACCGGCGGATGAGGTCAGTGGCGTCATAGTCGGAGCATGAACACCGGCTGGCAATTGCTGTGCAACAACATTCATTTGTTCCCCGACCAGTTGCCGGGCGCGATAAATATCGGTCGATGTCGCAAACAGGACGTTGACGACTGACAGTCCCTGAATCGAAGTCGATTGCACGCGCTGAATACCCGGGAGGCCGGTCAGGGCAATTTCCATTGGGCGACTAACCAATGTTTCGACCTGTTCCGGCGTAAAACCAGCGGCTTCGGTCTGGATCGTGACCCGTGGCGGAATGAATTCCGGAAACACATCATAGCTGGCATGTCTCAAGCCATACAGGCCATAGAAGAACAACAGACATGCGGTTGCGATAACCACGCCCCGGAAGCGGATCGAAAACCCGATAATAGCTGCCTGAAGGCTGAAAGAACGTCCCGTCATCAGTCGTCATCGTCTCCTGATTCAAGCTGAGCTCGGAATTCTTCAGACAGAAGTAATTGCGTACCCTCTACGACGATTTGCGTTTCGTGTGTGATTTGTCCTGGAGTATCTTGGATCAGGTAGCCACCTTCTCGGTCCGGCACGTCGGTCGTAAGGGGTAGGCGTGTAAATTTTCCGTGTCCGTTATCACGGTATATCCACGACTTACCTTGCAGCCAGATAATAGCTGATGCAGGTATCCGGATACCGGGACGTTCCTCTTCGGTAGGCAGGAGAACGGAAACATTCATGCCCGCGACAAGCTGACTTTCAGCCGACGCAAAATAGAAAAAGCTACGCCCCTGAATAGCAGGATCGGTCATGGTTACAGGAGACAAATAGTGGAGCATTGTCCCGTGTCCACCCGTGTTTCCATAATCGGTCACATCCGCCTGACTTGGTGGGGTTGGTAGATCCGTATCTGGTGGAAGGGTCACCTTGACCAAGACCACTTGTTGTTGAAGTAACTGTGTAATGAAAATTGTATTTTTTTCGGTAGCGTCAGATATGACCGAACCAAATTGCTGTCTGATAATATTAAGTGCGTTATTCACCCGGACCTGTTCTGCTTTTACCATAGCTGAGTTGGACTGAAATCTGGCTGTTGTCTCCTGGAATTGTTCCTGAGAGATATTCTGCCGGTCGCGATACAGTCCTTTGTCACGATCGAGTTTCGCACGGGCAAGCGTCTGCTGTGCCTGCATGCTCTCCAGCCGCGCTTTCATGTCAGCATAATCACTAACAAGAGTGATAAGTTGTGTTGCGTTCAGAACGTAACCATAGGCGGGAACCAACTTTCTCCAAGGCACGATGCTGGGTCGTGCAGAAGCGATGCCACTCTTCGTAACTGCTTCCGGGGAGACCGTCACGGTCGCCTCTGCGCCAAGAACCGAAACTGGTGGATCATCATCATCTGCAATAGCAATGTCCGCCACGTTTAGAACTAGGAAGACAGAAAGACCTACAAGAGGCAGCCAGAAGGCCCTCGCTTTCATGGTGAGTTCCTTTGGTTATTTTCAAGCAGGCCGGAAACCTGCGCGGCACTGGTGTGATCAAAAATGGGCTGCTGCATGCCATCTTCGATCTGACCTATGGCTTGCCGTTGCTGAATTTCTGCTTCAAGAAGAGCGGTCTCTGCTTGAATCTGCTCTATATGAGTCATAACCATCGTTGGTCGGTCGATTGCGCCTGACTGAAGGCGGTGCTGCATCTGGTTCAGCCTTACCCGTACGGTTTTGGCAAGTTCATCCGCCTGTAGCAGAATTGATGTCGTGCCGCGGTAATTGGCCGTAGCCTGCGAGATGGACTTAAACACCGTGTTCTCTGCACGCCGGAGACGAGCCGCCGCCTCATGCTCCTGCCCAACAGCTTCAGCTATGGGGCCTTCGTTCTGATTGAAAATCGGAATTTGCAGAGAGGGATTTACCTCAAAGCGATTTGAAATATCCCAGTTATAGGCGGGACTGATGGTGACATCGGGATAGCGTCGGGAAACTTCGACCCGTAGAGCCTGTCGGGCGGCGTCATAAGACGCAAGAAGTTCCCGCAGATCCGCGCGTTGCATTACGGCTTGGTATCTCATGTCCTGTGAATCGCGGTATTCCATGAGGTCGGGACAGACATCAAATGCTTTTGTATCAAGAGCAATGGAATCAAGTGCTTCGGCAGGAACCCCGATTGCTCCTGCCAGAGCTGCCTTACGGACGGCATACTCGCGCCGCAGATCACTGACAGACAACTCGGCATGGATCATTTCCGTCCGTACCTGCGATATTTCGAGAGCGGATGCTCGCCCCTGATCAAAACGTGCCTGTTCCAGGGTAAAGAGTTCGCGTTTAGCTGCCGCAGTCTCTTCCACAAGCTTGAGGCGCCCGGATACAGCCCAGACGCCGAGAAGAGCAGACCGCGTGTCGCTGCGTAGTTTCCATGCAGTATTGATGACTTCCCATTGCGCGACGGCAGCCCGATATCTGGCTTCTTTGATACGGTGATAACGCCTGCCGAAAAATTCGATCAGTATTGACGCGCCGTAGCCGACGTAATGAGCCGATGGGCCACCCAGCACCGTGAAACTGGGATTGGGCAGTTGACCGGCTGTCTTGATTCCAGCGCGAGCCGTTTCCAGTTCAGCTTTAGCTACAAGGATATCGGGATGAAAATACAAGGTAGCAAGCGTCAGGCGAGTGATGCCCCATGCGTTTTCCTGACTCGATACGTTTGGTCCGAGAACTTTTGTAATGAATTCTTGCAATCCGGCATCCGTAAATTGACGGCTGGAAAATTTCTGGACATCTGATTCCGGCGAAATATTTGAGTGATCACTATTTGTACAGCCACAGAGCAGGGGAAAAATCAGGAGAATGAATGCCGCATTATAGCGTGTGCGTCTCCTTACCTGCTTAATATATTCTAGAGTATTATATGATTTATACATTGATATGTCGTGATATATCTGATTTGTTATCTGTTAGTTCTACTCTCGATTGTCGCATAATCTGCACACCTCCACTAATACCAAGCATCGCAAGGATGGCAGCTACCGCAATATCCGGCCACGCAGAACGAGTGCCAAACACGCCCAGAGCTGCCAGCACAACGGCAACATTTCCGATCGCATCATTACGAGAGCAGATCCATACAGAACGGCGGTTGGCATCACCTTTCCGGTGTGTCCATAATATGAGGGCACAGGCCAGATTGACCGCGAGGGCAAGCAGACCAATGCCGCCCATTGCGTCTGGGTGAGGCGGATGGTTGCTGTTCATTACTATCCACCCAGCATTGGCCATTACCCATAGCCCAGCCATGAACAGGGTCAGGCCTTTCAGAAAGGCCGCGCCAGCTCGCCATCGCAATGCCATTCCGGCAACACTGAGGCTTATTGCGTAGTTGGCGCTGTCGCCAAGGAAATCAATCGCGTCCGCCTGTACGGATGCAGATCCAACCGACACGCCAGCCCCAGCTTCAACGGCAAACATGCTGGCATTGAGAAAAAGCGCGATCAGGAGCGCTCTCCGCCATGATTTATTGATTGGTAGCGGCGTATCTGTGCATCCACCACAGCATCCTCCTGCCATCCAGCGCCTCCCTGACGAATCATCTGTTTTAATGTATGCTCCCTGTAGCAACTACAGGGTCAAGAGGCAGGGAATGCGATCGATTGGTGCCTTGGGGAAGGCGACGAATACCAAAGTCGAGACGATCCGCTATTACGAACGGATCGGTCTTCTGGCTCCGCCACAGCGGACCGATGGCAATTATCGCACTTATGATGATGAGGCACTCGCGAGACTGTCTTTTATTCGTCGATCTCGGGATCTGGGTTTTTCATTAGACCAGGTAAGAGCTCTATTATCCCTAACGGATCAGGGAACCCAGGATTGTAAGACAGTTGATAGAATTGCTCGTGACCATATGGCAGAAATTGAGCGCAAAATTGCGGATCTCATCGCATTGCGCCATGAACTTTCTACGATGATAGAATCATGCGGGGGAGGTAATATTTCAGAATGCCGAATTATTGAAGCACTTTCTCCGTTTGATAATTAGTTCTCCTGACTTTTTTCGCAGCCAGTCGATTCTGCATTTGACGGAAGATTACCCGAAATAGTTATACGGCCTCATCCTCACGTGTCAGAATCTGAAAAATCCTCATGGAAAATTCAAGGACTATACGTGCTCCCATGGTGGCAGTTTATGATCAGGCCAGTTCTGAAGCAGACATTCGGCTTCCCCCCCATTGCAGTCGTGATTTCCGGTAGGTGACGGGGACGCCGTGTTCCGGAATGAGGGGCCAGGTGTTTCTGCGGTTGGATGGGATCCCGCGTGGGAAGTGGTGATCAGAGGAAGAGGGTGGCTTCGCCTTCTGTGCCGAATAACCGGCATCAGAGGAGAGTTTTCCATGACTACAACCACCATCCTGCCCCCTGCGTTCCGTGGTGCGGCGTCCGGCGGCTTCCGGATCGATCCTTCGCGCGGGAAGCGTAGTGCCCGCGTCTCGTCCGAATGGTTCTCGCGCCCCGATGATGAGCGGTATCTCTCGCTGTCCGAGCTGCATGCCGCCACGCTGGCGCGTGCGGATCGGGCTACGGCCCGCACGGTAGAAAGCCGCGCCATCCGAGTGGAGGCGAGCCGCGACAATGCCGAGCGCCTGACCCTGACCGTGCCGGGGCAGAATGACCCGATTGCTCCCACACACTGGTCCTTTGGCCAGATGTGCAGCCTGGTTGGTGCCCCCTCGTCGTACCTGCGCAATCTTCCGGCTCCGCTGGCGGCAATCAACCTGCAGCACGGGTTGCTGTCGCACCGGGCCGAACTGGTCAAGACGCTGGAAACCGAGGACGGGCGCGTCGAACTGCGTGCTTTAACTGGTCCCGATTACGGTCGTATCTGGGACCATGAACTGGTGGGCGCGGTGCGCAAGATCGCCGGTGATGGCACCGGCGATACCAACTGGAAGGTGCCCGGTGTGATCGACTGGGCCACCATGACCCATAACCCCTATGTGGACATTACGAAGGAAACCACGACGCTCTACGCATCGGATCGCGATGTGTTCCTGTTTCTCGTCGACGATACACACCCGATTGAGGCGGGACGCCTGCCCAATGGTGAGCCCGATCTCTATTTCCGGGGTTTCTATGCATGGAATTCAGAAGTCGGCAGCAAGAGCCTCGGCATTGCGTCATTCTACCTGCGCGGAGTGTGTCAAAATCGTATGTTGTGGGGCGTCGAAAATTTCGAACAGATCACGATCCGGCATAGCAAGTTTGCAGCCTCACGCTTCGTGCATCAGGCGACACCGGCGCTACGGAACTTCGCCACAGCCAGCCCGGCCTCGTTCGTCTCGGGCATTCAGGCCTCGCGCAAGGCGCTGGTGGCGAAAACCGACGAGGACCGCGAAAGTTTCCTGCGTCGTCGCGGGTTCTCGAAGCCAGAGACAACGAAGATCATCGAAACCGTGCTGCATGAGGAAGGGCGCAAGCCGGAGAGCGTGTTCGATTTCGTGCAGGGGATCACGGCGCTGGCGCGGACAAAGGCCAATCAGGACACGCGGCTGGATCTGGAGGAGAAGGCCCGCAGGCTGATGGAGCGTGCGTCCTGAAAGACGACTGCACGCTTTTCCGTAAAGACGTTTTTACGAGCCCGGCCACTGCGCCGGGCTTTTTCGTTTCGGGAGTTTTTCCGATGGCTGATTTCTTCACGCATTTTTCCTGCGTTCTCGATGTGGGCACAGTGGACAATGCCGCAAAGGCGCTCGACCTCTACAATGCGTTCATGGACGAACTGGCGGCGGAAGATCCACCCTCTGACGGTTTTGTCCTATCGATCGTGCCCGAATATGGCGGCACGAAACTCTGGATGCACGATGAGACGATCGGAGATCCGCATCAGGTGGTGGAATTCGTGCTACGCTGTGCGCGAATATTCCGGTTGCGGGGCCGATGGGGATTCCAGTGGGCCAATACGGCCTCACGTCCCCGGATAGGCGCCTTCAGCGGCGGTGCGCATCTGCTTGACCTTGGCAGGCGCAAAACGATTTCATGGATGACCACCGATCGCTGGCTGGCGATCGCCCTGGACGGAGGCAATCCCGACACAGGAGGGCAGGGCGATGACCTTGCATGATGCAGGCGATCTCGCCCGTCGGCTGGCGGAGAACGCGGAGGCGGTGTGCCGGCAGTATCTGTCCGCCGGTCGCCGTCACGGCAATTACTGGCTGGTCGGTGACGTGCGCAATACGCCCGGCCAGTCGCTGTTCGTCCGGCTCCACGACACCGCCAACGGCAGGGCGGGAAAATGGACGGACGCTCAGTCGGGTGAGCATGGCGACCTGCTCGACGTGATCCGCGAAAGCCTCGGCCTGGTGGATTTCCGCGACGTGGCCGACGAGGCACGCGCCTTCCTCAGCCTGCCGCATCCTGACCCAGTGCCGCCGTCACAGGACCGACCTGCCCGTGAGCGTGCTTCCGCCAGTTCTTCCGAAGCGGCACGACGGCTCTGGGCCATGTCCGGGCCGATCATAGGCACATCCGTAGACGCGTATCTCCGTAGACGCGACATTACGCTTTTGCACGGAACCGAAGCCCTGCGCTTCCATCCGCGTTGCTTTTACCGCCCGGACGAGGACGGTCTGACCGAGACCTGGCCCGCCATGATCGCCGCTGTCACCGACCTCGACGGCACTCTGACCGGTGTGCATCGCACCTGGCTGGCGGCGGACGGCCGTGGCAAGGCACCGGTCGACCATCCGCGCCGTGCCTTGGGCGGGCTGCTCGGTCATGCCGTGCGCTTCGGGGTGGCATCCGACGTGCTCGCCGCCGGGGAAGGCATCGAGACGGTGCTTTCGCTGCGGCAGGTTCTGCCCGATCTGCCATTGGCCGCCTGCCTGTCTTCGGCACATCTCGCTGCCCTGATCTTTCCGCCGCTGCTACGCCGTCTCTACGTCCTGCGCGACGACGATCCGGCCGGGGATCAGGCGCTGGCGACGCTGCACGCCCGCGCGGGTGACGCCGGGATCGAACTGATCGGCCTGTCGCCACGGCTGGGCGATTTCAATGATGATCTCCGTGCGCTGGGACGCGGCGCGCTGCGGGCGATCCTGCATCCGCAACTCGCGCCAGCGGACGTGGCACGCTTTCTGGAGGCCGCCGATACCTGAGCGGGCCGGAAAGAGGAGTGGGGGGGCCGTCTTCTGTCGGCGGGCCTGTCCTGCCTCCCGTCCGGCAGGTCCGCGCCCCGGCCTTTCAAGTGGGGAGCGGGCGTCAGCCGGGCCGGGCCTTCAATGGCGTGAGCCGGCTATTTTCCGTCGCGCCCTGTGGGGGCGCTTTACATCGCGAGGCAAAATAGCCGGCCCCCTGCCATCCTTCGCTGTGCTGCGGCCGCGCGCCAGCGCGCGGTTCCGGCCCGTCCCTGGTCTGCCGCTGTCCGCCCCCGGAAAGGCCGCGAAGGGCGCAGCCGGAGACCTGGGAGGACAGCCTCATGACCCGCATGACCGACGATTTCGAACCGCCGCACGCCGCTTCATCCACCGCGCATGTGCTGACCGAACTCCAGATGTATGGCTACCGTCCCTTCGCGGACGAGCCGGACCCCAGGCCGCTACCCGAAGCGCAGCGCATCGGGGGTGCTGTGGCCGACATCTTCGACGCCATCGCTGCGACGCTGACCGACACACGGCTGGAAGCCGATCTCGAAGCATTGCTCTGGTCCACCGTGAACATCTTCCACCGCATGGTCGGCCAGGTTGAGCGTGAGCTTGACCGCAACGAGCAGGCGCAGAAACGGAGCCAGCAGGAACAGGATGGCAGCGAGATCCGCTCGGTGGAACTGGAGCGGCTGATCGCCGAAGGGCTGACCCTGATCGAGCGCCGCAACGCCTACGAGATCTTCCGCGACGAGGCGCAGGAGCAGTTCGAGCGCCTGACCCTGAGCGCGTGGCGTCCGAAGGCCGGCTCGCTGGTGTCACGTCGCACCATGACGGCCTCCATGATCGACAGCCGCGATTTCCTCAACGCCCGACGCCGCGCCGAGGGCGAGTTGCTGGTCCCGCCCGGCCCCAAGGTGGTCGTGACCGGGGGCCTGGACTTCGACGACCATATCCTGATCTGGGACCGGCTGGATAAGGTGCGGGCCAAGCATCCCGACATGGTGCTGCTCCACGGTGGCTCGCCCAAAGGTGCTGAGTTCATTGCCTCACGTTGGGCCGATCACCGCGATATCGTGCAGATCGCCTTCAAGCCGGACTGGACCAGGCATGCCAAGGCGGCGCCCTTCCGTCGTAACGATGCGCTGCTCGACACTATGCCGATCGGCGTCATCGTCTTCCCCGGTTCAGGCATCCAGGAAAATCTGGCCGACAAGGCAAAGCGGCTCGGTATCCCGGTCCTGCGGTTCGGAGGCGGCGCGTGAGCGCTCTCTCCTTCCCCGCAAGCCAGCGTCTCAGGCAAGAACCTCAAGACCGTGCTTCTGAATGACGCTCAACAGCTTGAGCGCCATCCCGCTCGGCCGTTTGGCGCCGCTCTCCCACTTCTCGACCGTGCTTTCGCTCGTGTTCAGATACCGCGCGAAGACCGGCTGGCTGACATTGTTCGCCTCGCGGAGACGCTTGATCTCGATCGGCTCGATCGCAGGGGGCACCACCAGATGGCGCGTGTCAAAATCACGCATCGTCGCCTTGTCGAGCGCGCCGACCTTGTGCAGCATTACCGCCCCGGAATGAATGGCCTCGGAAATGTCGCTCCGGAAGCTATTTTTTCTCTTCATCGCCATGGCATATCTCCGTCAGGTCTCGATCCTTCAAAAGCCGTTCGACCTGTTCCCCGGTCAGCACGGCATAGGCTTTGGCGAGGGTCCGGAAGTCTTCCAGTTCATCGCTATCGATATTGTCCCGGTCCTTCTTCGCGAACAGATAGGCGTAGATCCAGTATCGACCGCCTTTCGCAAGAATAATGCTGCGATGCAGGTTCTTGTTCAGGCGCTTCTTGAAGACACCACCACCCAGATCGACGGCCTGACCCTTCATGACCTCCCGGATCGCTTTGCAGAGTTCATCGTCTTTGATGCGAGCTTTCCGGGCCGCCCTGGCGAACCAGGCGGTCTTGAATGCCCGCTGGGATGGCTCGGCATTGGTCATGACCTCCTATGTAGCACCAGGTGCTATGGATCGCAAGGTTCTTCGCAACGCCACCGGATCACGGGGGAAGGCAATAACGCTCGACCTGATTGACCGCAACGTCCGCATACCAGCGATAGATTTCGATGATATCGTCACCGGCGGGACGTAAGCCGCGCGGATTTTCGTTCCGGTCACCGTATCATCTGCGCTATAATGCGGGTTGCGCCGTGGTGGTGGTGGCAGGCGCGACCGTCCGACATTGTCGGTTGCACGGAGACCGCCGCCATGTTCATCCTTGCTCCCTTCCTGCTCGTCGCCGGCATTGGCTTCCTGTGCTGGTTGTTCTTTACCGTGGCAGTCTTCGCCCTGCCCTGCGCCATGGGTCTGATGGCCGGGTTCTGGGCGTATGGTGCGGGTGCTGGTGTTGTCGGCGGGATCATCGTCGGTTTCGTCGCGGGCGCTGCAACCTTCGTTATTGGCCAGGTCGCCTTCGCCTTGGTGCCGTGGATGTGGCTCAAGCTGCTGATCGTCCTGCTCTATACGGTGCCCGCCATTATCATGGGCTACAGCACGACACATGGGATCGCCCAGATGCTGATGCCGTCTCCGGCGTGGCAGCTCTTTTTCTCCATCATCGGCGCGATCGCGGTGGGCGTCACCGCTTTCATCCGCTTTACAACCGTGGCCCCACCCGGACCGTCCGGCGGCAATATCGCGCGGGTCTGACACCGCTCTGGCAACCGGCGAGGCAGGACAGGATCGGGGGCTTTCGCATCTGGCCGCCTCGCTGTCAGGAGGGTATGGCAGGAGCGATCGATGAGGCCCTGATTGCAGCATATTGGCTGAAGGTGCTCTTTCCCTGGAGCGTGGACGTCCAGCGCTTCCTGTCAGCATCGGCCGGTGGAATCCCGGAAGGCAGGGCGTGTCCGTGCGAAACGCAGTCCCGGAACGGGGCGTGTGCAGGGTCGGAAGCAGGGCATGACGATGCCTTCCCCTTCCTGGCCGACACTTGCGTGGGGCGCGGGTGGCCATAGTCTCCGTGATGTGTGCTCTGTCGGGCCGCGCACGCATGCCGCCTCTCAAGATGGCTGATCTAGCCGAAGGTCGGCTGCGCCTCGATCGGCCATGGCGCAACAGCGGTCCATAATTTTCTTCCCCTGACGGCTGCGCCGTCATTCCTCGCGAAACAAGAAAATTCCGTCCCGCCGTCCTCCGCTGCGCTTCGGTCCCTACGGGATGCGCCGCCGCTCGCCTCCGTCTGTCCGATCGCCATCGAGGCCGCAATGGTGCGGGCTCGGTAACAGAGATCACGGAGCAGTATCATGGCTACCATCGGCACCTTCAAGAAAGTCGGCAACGGATATAACGGCGAGATCGTCACCCTCTCGCTCCAGACCCCCAACGTCCGCATCGCCCCCGAGACCACGCGCCTGAACGAAAATGCCCCCAGCCACCGCGTCTTCGTCGGCCGGGTCGAGATCGGAGCGGCCTGGTCCCGGCGCTCCAACGAGGGGCGCGACTATCTGAGCCTCAAGCTCGACGATCCGAGCTTCAACGCCCCGATCTTCGCCAACCTCTTCGATGACGAGGACGGCGAGGGCTACAGCCTGATCTGGTCCCGCCCCAACGGCCGCCGCAACGGCGACTGAGGTGCCAGCGATCCCCCGCCCGGCCGGTCCGGGTGGGGCCTTCGCATGACCGATCGCGAACCGGCGGGTGGGCGCACCAGTCGCGCCGCGCCCAATCTGCCAATGTGTGGGCAAGAAAGGGGAACAGGGCTTCCCTCAGCCTTCCCATTGTACCATGCCCGGCGTGAACCGCCTCAAGGACGCGCGGTCCCCCCAATTTTGCCCGGCGCACCCTACGGGCACACCAGACAAAATCGGCTCCCCCGCGCGCCGCTGGGGCGGTCGCCTGCGGCGATCCTTGACCCGATTCACGCGCGCATGAGGCGACGGCCTGTCTTCGAAAAACGAAAGGAGCAGGACGATGACCACGCTACACGACCAGATCCAGATGCTGCGCGCCGAACTGACCAGCTTTCACCTCAGCCGTCGTGAGCGGGCCAAAATCGAGCGTGAACTGAACCAGGTATGCGCGCAATTCGCAGCAAAATGCCACGACGGGGAGGCCTCCGCGTAAGCGGGGGTCTTTTCGTCTGGTCGCCCGTACCGACGGCGGACCCCACTGACGGTCCTATCAGAAGCAGGACGCCGGTGTTTCCTCACTATCCAACTGAAAGAACGATATTGAATCTCCATTATACGACTATTATAGTCGTATTTCTGGTGTGCATGCCCTGCATGTCGGATGTGATCATGGATGATCACTGGCCGACAGGTAAGGGCGGCACGGGCACTCCTGAACTGGACACAGGAACGGCTCGCTGAAAAAGCCCTCGTAGCATTGACCGCGCTCAAGCGCCTTGAATCCGAGCGTGGCCTTGGTGTCCATGAGGGCACGATCGACCAGGTCCGCCGCGCGCTGGAAGCAGCGGGCATCCTGTTCATCGAGTCCGGGCAAGGGCGTGGTGTCATGTTTCTTCACGAGACTTCCGATCCACAGACGCGACAGGATGCGGGCCGTCGCAGACGCGCGCCGTCCTGATCGGCCTGGCCGCGCAGCCTTCCCACTCGGCCCCGCGTTGTTTTTTGCGTCAGCGCGGAACCGTCGAACGGTCGTCATTCCACGAATTTGTTATCGAACCGATCCAACAGCGCTATCACGAGGGATCGTCATGACCCACCCATCCTTCCAGGATCACCCGCCTCTGACGGCGCGTGTGAACGCCTATGACGAGCAGCATCTCGACCTTTATCTCCGCCTCCTGATCGCCGACGAGGAAGGTGCCGACTGGCGCGAAGTCGTTGCGGTGCTGTTCAAAATCGATCCTGTCTGTGAACCCGTGCGCGCCAGGGCTGTTTACGACAACCATCTTGCACGGGCGCGCTGGATGACCAAAGCCGGCTACCGGCATTTGCTGGAGCCGCGCCTGCAATAGCCGGGCTTCGCCGGCCCACGCGCTGGTCCCCCACGGCACTCTCCCCAATAGAAAATCAGGGTCTATGCGCTCGCGGTTCCGATCCGGCTAATTGAGGCTGCCCCCTTGCCGTATGAGGGGCCAGACAGGGAGGTCACCATGCCGACATCCTTCTGGCGTTCACAGGAAATACGCGACCGTATCAGCACTCTGGACCGTTCCGGTTTCGCCGTCGAGTTCCTGCGCCGCAACGCGACGTACCGTCGCGAGTATGCCCGCCTGCAACGACGCATCGCCCGCCGGGCAACGGACGCCGCCGCAGAGCGCGCGGCGTTCGCCGAACGCTGGGGGTTGGGCTTTTGTCCATGCTCCCGATGAACCCGCCCGCCGCGGCCGCATGGTCTGGAGGCCCGAGGTCTCCCCGGCCACGCTGATTCTCACGCCGGCACCCTCGGGTTTCGCGACGGTGACCCCGATCGAACCCGCCATGCTGGGGAATATCCTGGCCCGTCACGACGATGCGGATGGCGGGTGGCTTACGATCGGCGACGCGGTTGGCGATCTCTTTCTTCGGCTTCTGGACCCTTCGGCCTTGCAACGCCCCGCCGTGCTGCTGCCGCTGGACGCTGCCGGCGAGCTTCGTCTCGACGTGGCGTTGCGCTTTTTCCGGCATCTGCGTGGCAGCCGCGTTGCCCTGCTTCCACGCGCGCTCCAGCTCACGCCGCTCCAGCGTGCGCGGCAGATTCAGCTTCTGATCGCCTTCGACATTCAGGAAATTGGTGGCGGCCCACGTGAGGTCGCCATAGCCGCCGGCCGTTCATGGCAGGCGATTTTACCTTCCATCGAGTGGAAGAACACTGCGGCGCGGCGCTTTGCGGATCGCCTGATTCAGGACGCAGAGAACCGGGTAAACGGCGGTTACCTGGATTTCTTACACGGCAAATAGCATCAGCCGTTTTTCGCTCTCCTGCGCTGTTTCCCTCCATTTTTTCGACGCTGGCCTGCGCCCGGCTGCGCACGGTAACTCTTGCGCGCGTCATGGTCCGCCGAAGGTGGACACTGAGTCTGAAAAATCTTCGTCCACCCCCAACGCCTGCTTTCTTCGCCACCGTCATCCCGATCCGCCGCGACTTCGCCGCGACGCTTCAAAACCGGACGGAGGCATATCATGCTCAACAGACCCACGCCCTCACCGGCGCGCTATCTGCGCACCCATGAGGCTGCGCAAATTCTCGGACTTTCGCCGCGCACACTGGAAAAATATCGCTGCCACGGTACAGGACCGACGTTCCGCAAGCTTGGTGGTCGCGTCGTCTATCTGATCGATGACCTCGACGTATGGGCAGCCGCCGGTGCGTGCAAATCCACCTCCGACCCGAATTATGACGCGGCGCGTGCCGCCGGGCATGACCCACGATGAATGCCGCGCCGGGTATTCCGCGTTCCAGGCGCGCAAGCGAACGCAACAGGCTCGACCCGTTCGTGGTCTCCGGCGGGGATGCCAGCCCGCGCGATCAGCGCGACCTGATGGAGCGACCGTTCTTCTCGCTCGCGAAGACAAAGCGCACGGTGCCGATCTTCTATGAAGCCGGTGACGTCCGTGTCGAAGTCTTCGGCATGCCCGACCATGGCATGGCGACGATCTGGGACGCCGATGTGCTGATCTGGGCCGCCAGCCAGATCGTCGAGGCGGAAAATCTTGGTCTTACGACATCGCGCTTCCTGCGCTTCACGCCCTATCAGCTTCTGAGCAGTATCGGGCGTCAGACGGGAGCGCGGGATTATGGGCTACTCAAGGCGGCACTGACCCGGCTCCAGTCCACCGTGGTCGCCACTACGATCCGCAACGGCCAGAACTGGCGCCGTCAGCAGTTCTCCTGGATCACCGAATGGGAGATCTGTGCCAGCCAGACGGGCCGCGCCGCTGGTGTCGAGATCGTCATTCCCGAATGGTTCTATCGCGGCGTGATCGACCGCTCGCTCGTGCTTGCCATCGACCCGGCCTATTTCCGCCTCACCGGCGGCATCGAACGCTGGCTCTATCGCATCGCCCGCAAGCATGCTGGCCGCCAGCGTGCGGGCTGGACCTTCGAGATCGCCCATCTGCATGCGAAATCCGGCAGCCTGGTGCGTGTCTCGGATTTCGCCATCCAGATCCGGCATATCGCCGCCCGCCAGTCGTTGCCCGGCTATCGCCTGGGCATCGAGCGCGACGGCGCGCGCGAATTGCTCCGCATCCTGCCGGCCGACTTATCCACAATTCCTGTGGATAACCATGTGAATGGTATCGGGATTTCACACGCAACCCTTATCGGGACATCACACGCAGGACTATCGGGACTTCGCACGCACGAATCGCAGCTAAGTCTTTGGCCTGAAACGGCGATTCCGGCCCTTAACTTATCTAACTTAGAATCTAACTCTTATGTTGATGGGGCGGGCCGCCTTGCGGATAACGGCCCTGGTCCCTCCGTTTCCGGCCCAAAAGCACGCGGAGACGGGCCATGATCGTGGCCCTCCTCAACCAGAAGGGCGGCGTCGGCAAGACGACGCTGGCGCTGCATCTCGCGGGCCAATGGGCTCGGGAAGGCCGGCGCGTGACGGTCATCGATGCCGACCCGCAGGGCTCGGCGCTGGACTGGTCGGCGCAGCGCGCACGGGAGGGACTGCCCCGCCTGTTCGGCGTGATCGGCCTGGCGCGCGACACGCTGCATCACGAGGCGCCGGAACTGGCTCAGGGGGTGGATCACGTCGTCATCGACGGTCCGCCTCGGGTGGCGGCGCTGCTGCGCTCCGCCCTGCTGGCGGCCGATCTGGTGCTGATCCCGGTGCAGCCTTCGCCGTTCGACGGCTGGGCCTCGGCCGAAATGCTGCGGCTGCTGGCGGAAGCGCGGCTCTTCCGTCCCGGTCTGCTGGCCCGTTTCGTGCTGAACCGCTGCGCCGCGCGCACGGTGATCGCCCGCGAAACCCGGCTGGCGCTGGTGGGGCATGAGCCGGCGGCGCTGGCAGCGCGGATCGGCCAGCGGGTCGCGTTCGCCGACATGGCGCGCACCGGCCGCTTGGTCTGCGACTTGCGCCCGCAGGGGATTGCCGCCCGCGAAATCGCCGCACTGACAGCCGAGATTGGGGGGCTGGTGTCATGACCCTGCTGACCGGCGACAGCGCGCTCCTGATGCCCTGGCACGGCCCCTACGACATGATCCTGGTCGATCCCCCCTATGGCGATACGTCGCTCGCATGGGACCGGCGCATAGCGGATTGGCCCGGCAAGGCGCTCGCTGCCCTGAAACCCAGCGGCTCGCTCTGGGTTTTCGGCTCCCTGCGGAGTTTCCTTGCATCCAACGCGGCATTTCGGAATGCGGGCTGGAAATATGCCCAGGAACTGGTCTGGGAGAAGCAGAACGGTTCCAGCTTCCATGCCGATCGGTTCCGGCGCGTGCATGAACTGATCGTCCAGTTCTATCGCGACGATACGCCCTGGCGCGCCGTCTACAACGTGGTTCCGACCACGTCCGACGCACGGGCACGCACGGTACGACGGAAACACCGGCCGCCCCACATGGGTCGGATCGATGCCGGTCGTTACGTCAGCGAGGACGGTGGCCCGCGCCTGATGCGCTCCGTGATTCCGGTCCGTAATACGCATGGCCGGGCCATCCACCCGACCGAGAAGCCGGTGGCGTTGCTGGAGATCCTGATCCGCACGAGCTGCCCACCGGGTGGCCTGGTGGGCGACTGGTTCGCCGGCTCGGGGGCTGCTGGCGTCGCCTGTCGGCTCGCCGGTCGGCGCTATGTCGGCTGCGAGATCGATCCTGTCATGGCGCAGAAAGCGCGCGACCGTATCGCGTCCGTGCTGCCGCTCGGCGAGGGAATATCGCCATGACAGAGCGTCGCACGCTACCCGGCTTCGCGTCGCGCCCCGCCGACCCGGAACGCTGGGTCAAGGCGCCGGACAAGCCTGCGGCTGCCAACCACTTCACCGCCCGGCTGACCATCGACGTCACGCCGGCGCTGCGCGCCCGCATCAAGGTCGCGGCGTTCCAGCGCGGCATGACCGTCGCCGACATGCTGCGCGCGCTGCTCGCCCGTGAGTTCCCTGACAATCCCGGAGACGTGCCATGAACGGACGATTTTCTACGCCGCCGCATCGCCGCGCGGCGTCGCTGACCCATGTCGAACTGACCTGGATCGAGAAGCGTATCGAGCACTGGTTGCGCTTCGGCCACCGCGTTGACGAACAGATCCTTGATGGTCGCCGCCGCATTTCCAGTTTCGCGCCGGGCAGCATCTTCGCCTTCGTTCGCTGGGCGTCGAACGATCTGGGAGCCACGGTCTCCCGCGTGGACATCGTACGGGCGGTGGAGGCAGGAAGCCCGTTCCAGACCCTCCCGTTTGTGCGTCCCGGTGGCGAAATCCTGCTGCGTGTCGATAGCTGGCCGAGGGTCGAGCGCGTACTCCGGGCGATCGACGTTATTGACGCGCTGGGCATCGACCCGGCGGATGCCGCACCCGAATACTGGCGGCATCTCCACCATCGCATCAGTGCCGGACATGAGCCCCGCAGCTACACGCGTGAGCAGCAGTCAGCATGGCTCAAGCGACGGCAGGTGACGTCATGACCCGGCGTGGCTGGTTCTTCGCCACCTATTTCGCGGTGCTCGGCGTGGGCATTTCACTGGCCGTGCATCCTATGCCCCGGCTGATCTGGAATGAGACGGCGAGCGTGCCAATCGGACTTTATCGGCTGCACACGGACCTTTCGCCGCATGTCGGCGATCTGGTCGCTGTCCGTCTGCCCGAGCGCGCGGCGACGCTGCTGGCGACGCGCGGCTACCTCCCTCTCGGTGTGCCCCTGCTCAAACCTGTAGCGGCCATCGCAGGGCAGTCCGTTTGCCGTACCGGACAACGCATCACCATCGACGGAAAATTCGCTGGCGACGCGCAATCCGTCGATCACCGTGGCCGCCCGCTGCCCGTCTGGCAGGGCTGCCAACACCTCGATCCCGGCCAGGTCTTCGTCATGAACCCGGCCGAACCACGCAGTCTCGACGGTCGATATTTCGGCGTGCTGTCCCTCTCCACCGTCATCGGCCGTGCCACCCCGGTCTGGCGTCCATCCGGGAGCGGCCAGGCCGTCGCCTCATCCTCCAATCCATCCTCGAAAGGACAATAAGATGGCACAGATCGGTCTTTTCACCCGCACCAAAACCGGCTTTGCCGGGCGCATCCGCACCCTCACCGTGACGCAGGATCTTATCCTCATTCCGGCCGATTTTTCTGATGCCGAACATGCTCCGGATTATCGCGTCCATCTCACCGACGCGGACGGCCCGGAGGTCGGCGCAGGCTGGAAACGCACCGGCGAGAGGGCTGGTGAATACATCGCCGTAGCCCTCGACGATCCCGCCTTCACGCAGCCGATCCGGGCCAATCTCTTCCGCACCGCCGACGACCGCGCGGTCTGGGTGCTGAACTGGACGCGCCCGTCAAAGCGCGCCGAACGGGGAGATTGAGACGATGCGACGCGCCTTCTTCCTCGCTGTCGGCATCACCGCGATCGGCGTATTGGCTGCTGCCGACCAGACACGGGCTGCGTCGGTTTCGACACTCGCCGGCACCGATCCTTTTGCTGCCCAGATCGCTGAAGCAGTCCGCCGTTTCGACGTTCCGACCGCCTGGATAAGGGCGGTGATGCGTGCTGAGAGCGGCGGCGACACCAGCGCGATTTCGTCAAAAGGCGCGGTCGGACTCATGCAGATCATGCCCACGACCTGGGCCAACCTGCGTGTCCGTTACGGGCTGGGAAGTGATCCATTCGATGTGCATGACAACATTCTCGCGGGTGCTGCGTACCTGCGCGAGATGCACGATCGCTACGGCTCACCGGGATTTCTCGCAGCCTATAATGCCGGACCGGGACGCTACGAGGACTTCCGCGATCGGCATCGCCCGTTGCCGCCCGAAACACTCGCCTATGTCGCCGGTCTTCTGCCTCTTCTCGGCCAGAACGGTGACACAATACCGCTTCTGGCGGTGCATCCCGATCCCCTGGCATGGAGGCGCGCGCCGATCTTTATCGCACTCGCGAACGATGCGTCTGCCAACATCACCGCACGCGATCTGTCGCCTATTGCACCGCACTCCGCTGGCCTGTTCGTGACGGTTTCTGACAGGGAGCCGGCACCATGACCATGCCGAATCCGCCTCTGCTTACCGCCCATTCGCAGCCGGTCGCAGGTCAGCGCATCATCGTGGTCTGGCGTGGTCCAGCGTTTCTCATGAGGGATCGTAGCAGGGATCAGGGGGCGCACTGGGTCTGGGCAAAGAAGAGGCGAGATAAAAGGGCGCACATTGCGCCTCGGTTGGGGTGTTGGTTTTCCAGCGTTTTTACCTTTCCTACACAATGTTTCTCTCTCTCCTCCAATGTTTTCCGACCCTACTTTTCCTTGTTGCACCGGCCTTTTTCGCACATTCGGGGCGCCAATGGCCCGCGAGAATGATTTCCAGCCCCGTCTGGGCCGCATCCGCTCGCCGCGCGCCCAGCGGCTCAAGCCCTTCGTCGCCCAGGCCCTCGCCTCGGCCCAGCGTGCCGGAGGCGGTGGGTTCCGATCGGGCCGCAGCGGCGGCGGTTCCCGCTCGTCCTTCGGGCGTGGCCGCGTCGCAGCAGCCAGGGCCAATCGTCTGCTGACCAGCCGTGCCCGCCGCGTGACCGTCAAGGCCCGTGTCGTGCGCCACAGCGGGCGCAAGGCGCCACTCGCCGCCCATCTGCGTTACCTGCGCCGGGAAGGGGTCACGAAGGACGGCGAAAAGGCGCGGCTCTTCGGTCCTGGCATCGACGATGCTGACCCGAAGGCGTTCGCCGAGCGCTGCGAGGACGACCGTCACCATTTCCGTTTCATCGTCTCACCCGAGGACGCGCCCGACATGGCCGACCTCAAGGGCTATGCCCGCGAGCTGGTCGGGCAGATGGAGAAAGACCTCGGCACAAAACTGGACTGGGTGGGGGTGGACCACTGGAACACCCAGCACCCCCATGTCCATATCCTCGTGCGCGGCGTGGCCGAAGATGGCAGCGATCTCGTGATCTCCCGCGATTACATCCGCGAGGGCCTGCGCGCCCGCGCCCAGGATCTGGTGACGCAGGAACTCGGGCCGCGCAATGACGTCGAAATTCACCGCGCACTCGAACGCCAGGTCGATGCCGAGCACTGGACCCAGCTTGACCGGCAACTTGCCCGCGACGCGGGCCGCAACGGCATCATCGACATGGCGCCAGCGCCGGATCGGCAGCCTGATCCGTTCGAGGCCCTGAAGGTCGGGCGCCTGCGCAGCCTGGAAGGGCTTGGCCTCGCCCATCAGGTCGGTCAGGGACAATGGATGCTGGATGAATCCGCCGAGGTGACGCTCCGCGAACTCGGGGAGCGCGGCGACATCATCAAGCGTATCCACCGCTCCCTGACCGAGCGCGGCATCGAGCGGAGCGCGTCGAGCTATGTGCTGGGGGGTGAAAGCCTTGATGTTCCCGTCATCGGCAGGCTGGTCGATCGCGGGCTGGACGATGAACTGAAAGGCACTGCCTACGCCGTCATCGACGGGGTGGATGGCCGCACGCATCATATCCGCTTTCCCGATCTCGATGCGACCGGTGATGGCAGCATGGGATCGGTTGTGGAGCTTCGCGCCTTCGATGACAGGAAAGGGCAGCGTCGCGTTGCTCTGGCTGTTCGTTCTGACCTGTCGATTGAGGATCAGGTGACGGCGCGAGGGGCCACCTGGCTCGACCGGCAAGCAGTGGCGCGCGATCCCGCGGCGCTAGGCCAGAGTGGCTTCGGTGCCGAAGTGCGCGAGGCGATGGAGCGGCGGACCGAGCAACTGATTGAGCAGGGTCTTGCCGAACGTCGGACGCAGGGGGTGGTCCTTGCGCGCAACCTGATCGGGAAACTCAGGGACCGCGAGGTCCGGGAAGTCGGAGAGCAGCTCGCCGGCGAGACAGGCCGGGCGTTCAGCCAGTCGGCCTCGGGTGAGTATGTCACCGGCACGTATCGTCAACGCATGACGTTGGCCTCCGGCCGCTATGCGATGATCGATGATGGGCTCCAGTTCCAGCTTGTACCATGGACTCCGTCGCTGGAGAAGCAGCGGGGCCAGCACGTCTCCGGCGTCGCACGCGACGATGGCGGGATCGACTGGAGCTTCACCCGGAACCGGGGGCTCGGACTGTAGTCGTCGTAGCGATAAGGACAGTTAAATTCCCCTGGATTGAAGATAGACGCGCCGAGGGACAGGAAGTTGCTGGCGACATATCCTGACAGTCCAGTCCCAAACGGCGGTCGGAAGAAAAAATCATCGCTGCCACCGGCCCTGCCCAAAAAGCCCCATGAACCTCCCGCGAGGCGGGGGTGGGCGACGAGAGCGAGCCGAGAGGCCCGCAGAAGCGGCGGGCTGCACCCGCAGGGGCGAAATGGAATGGAGCAGCGTGACGAAGCCGGGCTTGCAGCGCGCTGTGGCGGGCCACTTCCCCGATCAGGGTCGCCAGACAACCGTCGAGCACGCCACGCTCGATCCAGCGATAATAACTCCGCTTGGGCATCGCGACCGCGATGATGGTGCTGGCTGACGTTGTTGTGGCCCAGGATCAAGCTGATTGCGGTTGAGGTGCTACGCCGCTGATTTGCGGTGGCTTGCCAATCAACGGCAGCAGCTATCCTTGCCGTCGGCCTGGACCGGCGGACACGACACGGTTCCATAGGAACAAAATACGCAGCAATCGCCCGGCTTGGGCTTGAGCACCATACCGCAACCCTTGCAGTCGTAGAAGAACTGGCACGCATTGGTCGGCATGGTCTCGGTCGCCTGATGCCCACAATGTGGACAGGTGAGCGTGGAGCGCAGTTCGATCGCGGCGTCAGGCATAACGGTAGCCAAGATAGAGCAGCACGACGCCGACCAGCAGGCCAGCAAAGGTGAATATCCGGACCGCCGGCGGCGTGCAGACACCGTCCGGTCCGCAACGCGATGCCGCAACCTGCTGCCGCCCGAGCAAGACCGCACCGAACAGGAGGAACAGCGCGCCGACGATCAGAAGCGGCGTGCGGAAGGGCGCAGTTGCGACCGCGATGCCGGAAAGCCAGGCGACGCCGAGTCCGGCTGACGTGAGCAGGATCGGGAGCGCGCAACACGAGGCGACGGCGAATGCCGCCGCAATCCCGCCGAGTGTGAGGGAGGCGGCACCGATACCCTTGGGGCGGGGTTGAAGAGGTTGCGACATACGAATCCTTGTGCGTGACCGAACCGAGCGATACCATCTGTAGCAACTACAGACTCAAGCGGAATCTTCATGCCGGCTTCAGAAACGATACCGATCGGCGAACTCTCACGCCAAACGGGCTGCAACATCGAGACGATCCGCTATTATGAGCGGATCGGCGTGCTTCCTGTCCCGATCCGACGCGGGCGTTATCGCCATTACGGTGCAGGCGACGTGCGCCGTCTGAGCTTCGTTCGCCGAGCCCGTGAACTCGGCTTCTCGATCGAGGCGATCCGGACGTTTTTGACGCTGGCTGAGGGTGGCGCGCAGTCGTGCCAGCAAGCGCACGATCTGGCAAAGGACCATCTGGCAGAAGTGCGCTCGAAGCTTGCCGACCTCGAACGGATGGCGAGCGTGCTGACGAGGGCGGTGCAGGCCTGCGAACGCGGCGACAATAGCGGCTGCCCGCTGCTCGAAACCCTCGCCGAGGTGACCCCGTCAGCCGCACCCTCAGACGGCTGAACGCACCTCATACCAGAGTCGCGTGCGCTTCACGAGTCCAACGACCGAAAGCATAACCGGGACCTCGACGAGCACACCCACGACGATCGCGAGCGCAGCGCCCGAGCCCAGGCCGAACAGGCTGATCGCGGCAGCGACGGCCAGCCCGAAAACGTTGGACGCACCGATCAACGCGGCGGGTGCAGCGACGCACCCGATCGGCGATCATGGCAGGCAAAGGCCCAAGCTTGACGGCGGCATCGTCGAGCGTCCGTGTGATGCGCGGTCCCGCCGGCCCGCCATCAGTGGAATAGAGAATGATGAATGGCCGATGTCGGGAAAGCAGCCAGTCGGAAATCGGCAATGACGCTGAGCAATCCGGCGACAGGAACGGTCCATCGGGCGAAAGGGGTTTGACAATATTCCATATATCCGTGAGTAAGGATATATGGATACCGAATCGAGCCTATCAGCCCTGAGCGCACTGTCGCAATCCACGCGACTGGAAATCTTCCGCCTGCTGGTGCGCCACGAACCGGACGGGCTGCCGGCCGGAGACGTCGCGCGGCATCTCAATGTCCCGCAGAACACGATCTCGGCCCATCTCGCCACCCTGACGCGGGCTGGCCTGCTGACCTCGCAGCGCCATAGCCGTGTGATTGTCTATCGTGCCTGCCTGCCGCGCCTGCGGGAACTGATGCTGTTTCTCGTCAAGGACTGCTGCGGGCGAAGCCCCGAACTCTGTGAGCCACTGGTTGCAGAACTGTCCTCCTGCTGCCCATCCGAGTGAGCCCCCCAATGACCGATCGCGTCTTCAATGTCTTGTTTCTGTGTACGGGTAATTCCGCACGTTCAATCTTGGCCGAGAGCATCCTGCGCAAGGATGGTGCCGGCCATTTCAGAGTCTTCTCCGCCGGAAGCCATCCCAAGGGGCAGGTCAATCCTCTCGCCTTGAAAGTACTGACGAGCTTCGACTACCCGACCGAGGGGCTGCGTTCCAAGCCCTGGGATGAGTTCGCTGTTGCGAACGCTCCCGTTATGGATTTCGTTTTTACCGTCTGCGATGACGCCGCAGGAGAAGTCTGTCCGGTATGGCCAGGAAAACCCATCACGGCCCATTGGGGCATTCCCGATCCGAGTAGTGTTTCGGGAACCGATGCCGACCGGGAACGCGCGTTCGTCTCGGCGTTCAAGGGTCTGAAGAATCGTATTTCCCTGCTTGTCGCGTTGCCGATCGCCAAGCTTGAGACTGCCAGTCTGGTGACGAAATTGCGCGACATTGGCACCGAGACAACCGGCGTTACGATCTATCACAACCCGGATTGCGGTACATCGCGCAATACACTTGCCCTGATCCGCAATGCGGGGATCGAGCCGACCATCATCGAATACCTCAAAACTCCGCCATCGCGCGCCGAACTGGTCAGTCTCATCACGCGCATGGGAATCTCGGTTCGCGATCTCCTGCGGCGCAAGGGCACGCCCTATGATGCGCTTGGCCTCGACAATCCATCCCTGACCGATGACGACCTGATCGACGCCATGATGGCGCATCCAATCCTGATGAACCGGCCGATCGTCGTCACCCCGCTCGGTGTTGCGCTCTGCCGTCCGTCCGAGGCGGTACTGGACATCCTGCCCAACCCGCAGCGAGGCGCTTTCGTCAAAGAGGACGGCGAGAAGATCGTCGATGAATCCGGAAAGCGGATCTCCTGATGCTGGCTCTTCTGCTTTTCGTTGCCACGCTGGTTTTTGTCATCTGGCAGCCTCGGGGGCTGGGCATCGGCTGGAGCGCCATGACAGGTGCCGCCGTGGCCCTGGCGGCTGGCGTGATCCACTGGCACGACATTCCTGTCGTCTGGCACATCGTCTGGGACGCGACCTTCACCTTTATCGCGCTGATCGTCATCTCGCTGTTGCTGGATGAGGCCGGGTTCTTCCATTGGGCCGCCCTGCACGTCGTGCGCTGGGGCAAGGGGCGAGGCCGGACGCTATTCCCGCTGATCGTGGTGCTGGGAGCGGCCATTGCGGCTGTGTTCGCCAATGACGGCGCGGCCTTGCTGCTCACGCCCATTGTCATCGCCATCCTCACGCAGCTTCGCCTCAGTCCTGCTGCGGCGCTGGCCTTTATTATCGCCACTGGCTTCGTCGCGGATACCACCAGCCTGCCGCTTGTCATCTCCAACCTGGTGAACATCGTCAGCGCCAATTTCTTTGGCATTGCGTTCGATCGCTATGCCGCGATCATGGTCCCTGTCGATCTGGTGGCGCTGGGCGCGACGCTGGCGGTGCTTTGGCTGCGGTACCGGCGGCAGGTACCGGCGACTTATCCCGTGGCCGAACTCCCCGCCCCGGCCACGGCGATCCGGGATCATGCCGTGTTCCGCGCCGCGTTCCCATTGCTGGCGCTGGTCCTGGCCGCGTATTTCCTGACCGCCCCGTTCCATATCCCAGTCTGCATCGTGGCAGGTCTTGCGGCTGGGGCTCTCCTGATCGTCGCCGGGCGGGGACACGTCATTCCGGTCCGTACAGTGCTGCGCGGCGCGCCGTGGCAGATCGTGATCTTCTCGCTGGGCATGTATCTGGTGGTGTATGGCCTGCGCAATGCCGGGCTGACTGACTATCTCGCGACCGCGCTGGTCTGGCTCGGCCATCAGGGAACATTCACGGCCACGATCGGCACCGGCTTTCTGGCGGCCCTTCTCTCGTCGGTCATGAACAACATGCCGAGCGTGCTGGTGGGGGCGCTGGCGATCCAGCAGGCTCACGACATCACACCGCTGACTCGCGACCTGATGGTCTATGCCAATGTCATCGGCTGTGACCTCGGCCCCAAATTCACCCCGATCGGCAGTCTCGCCACGTTGCTATGGCTGCATGTGCTGGCATCCAAGAAGCATCGGGTCACATGGGGGCAGTATATGAAAGTCGGACTGGCGATCACCCCGCCTGTCCTGCTGGTCACGCTCGCGGCGTTGGCCCTGTGGCTGCCCTGGATCAGCCACCTGTAATGCACGAATGGACCGATATCACAATGACTGAACCTGACTTGCCGGCCCTCCACCCCGAATATCTTGAACGGGTCGATCTCGCGCGGCTGGAACCGCAACCGCGTGTGGACCATCCGCCGCGTATCCTTCTGCTCTTCGGCTCTTTGCGTCCCCGATCCTTCAGCCGGTTGCTGGTGCTTGAGGCAGAACGCATCCTGAAGGTGCTGGGGGCCGAGACACGGGTGTTCGACCCGACCGGCCTGCCGGTAGCGGATTCCGTGCCTGCGACCCATCCGAAAGTGCAGGAACTGCGGGACCTCTCAATCTGGTCGGAAGGCCAGGTCTGGTGCAGCCCTGAACGGCACGGCAACATGACGGCAGTATTCAAAAACCAGATCGACTGGTTGCCCCTCACCGAAGGCTCGATCCGCCCGACGCAGGGCCGCACGCTGGCGGTCATGCAGGTCTCGGGCGGATCGCAGAGCTTCAATTCCGTCAATGCCCTGCGGGTGCTGGGCCGGTGGATGCGGATGTTTACCATCCCCAACCAGTCCAGCGTGCCAATGGCCTATACGCAGTTCGGTGACGATGACCGGATGAAGCCGTCCCCCCTCTATGACCGGATGGTGGATGTCATGGAAGAGTTGGTGAAGTTCACATGGCTTTTGCGCGACCGGGCCGACCACCTCGTGGATCGCTACAGTGAACGCAAGGCGGAATTTCGTCTCCCGGAAAGTCTGTGAGCCGGGCAATGGCGGAACCGTTCGATGTCGTGATCGTGGGCGGCGGTCAGGCAGCGCTCGCCGCGTCCTATTTCCTGCGCCGGACCGGGCTGACCTACGTCATTCTGGACAACGGGACGCAGGCGGGAGGGGCATGGGTCCACGGCTGGGACTCCCTGCATCTGTTTTCACCCGCGTCCTACAGTTCACTGCCCGGCTGGCCGATGCCCGACACGCCCGATGGCAGCTACCCCACCCGCGACGAGGTGCTGGACTATCTGTACCGGTATGAGGCGCGCTATGCGCCGCCGATCCACCGCCCCGTATCGGTCGATCGCGTGGAGCGCGCGGAAGGAAAACTCCTGAATGTCCGGACGAACACAGGTGATTTCCTCAGCCGTGCGGTTATCGGGGCGACCGGTACGTGGTCAGCCCCTTTCATTCCCGATGTCGCGGGGCATGACCTCTTTGGCGGGACGCAACTCCATTCCAGCCATTACCGGAATGCCGCGCCCTTTGCTGGCCGGCGTGTGCTTGTGGTGGGAGGCGGCAATTCCGGGGCGCAGATCCTGGCGGAGATGTCGCTTGTCGCCCAGGCAACATGGGTCACGCTGCATGACCCCGTCTTCTTGCCCGATGACGTGGATGGACGGGTTCTGTTCGAGCGGGCGACCGCTCGCGTTCTCGGCGGCCCGTCGGCCATGCCTGCCGGCGGTTTTGGCGATATCGTCATGGTACCACCTGTGCGCGCCGCCATGGAGCGAGGCGTGCTCCACGCGGTGCGCCCGTTTGTACGTATGACCGCAACGGGCGTCGTCTGGCCCGACGGGCGGGAAGAAGCCATCGACGCGATCATCTGGTGTACCGGCTTCCGACCCGCGCTCTCCGCATTTGCGCCGCTCGACGTGATCGAGCCGGACGGGCTGATTCGCGTTAACGGACAGCAGGCCGTCAGGGAGCCACGTCTCTGGCTGCTGGGTTATGGATCCTGGTGCGGCCCCGCATGCGCCACCCTGCTGGGGGCAGGCCGCGTCGCACGATCTATGGTCAGGCAACTGGCGGCCTGGCTTGCGTCGCCGACACAGGATGTCCGATTAACGAAGAACTGAATGGATATTCCGGCGGCCGGGGCGCGACTACGACCGTCCGTTTGCCGCGCGCAGCGGCCAGCATAGAACTTGCTATCAACCACGAACTTTAGGCACTTCACACGATCCGATATCCCTGCGGATAAAGAAATCTCACGCGACGACTGTCGTTTTATTCTGATTGTTCGTATCGTACTCTGCGAGAGTGCTGCGCAATGCCTTGAGGGACGCAACCGTATCTTTCACATCGCCGATGCCGTTCGTTTCCTGATAGTTGATCATTGTATCAAGCAAGGAATAGGCATTGAGATTGCCGGTGGATGACTGGCGAAGCTGGCCGCCATTGACGCCTTGGAGTGCCCATCCGTCCAGTAGTGAGAGTTCACCGCTTTGACGGAGAGTAATTTTCCCCTGATCATAAAGTTCTGCATTCACGTCTTGCAGGTTCGATGCGGAAATGTTGCTGAAGTCAAGGGACGAAGATTGCAGAATTCCTGTCTTTTCTGTTGCGGCTCCTGATGAGGATTGTGTCGCATTGCCGATAATCGAAGATATGCCGCTGATGCGCATTTTCAGTCCTTTCCCATGGAGAGACAGAGGCCGAAGACCTCACCTGCATGATGTCCGATGTTCTCTTCTGTCTATGTCATTTCACCGTTGTCGCCAACCATGGCGTTTGAATCCCACACTAACCTTCCTGTGCGGTAGATGTCGGTCCGTCAGGATCCGGCCGATCATCAGTAATTTCAAAATCTGTACACGCGTTCGATCCATGAAGAAGACATAGAAGTGCATCAGGAACGGCCTCATTGATAATGCTGCCAAACCGCGCGCGAAGATGCTGTTTTATCCAGAATTTGACTATCTGATCCTCAGAATCGATGTCCATCTCCGAATACTTTCTATGACCGTTCAGTGAATTAAGTCACGGTCCTGCGGCCCCAACGTCGTGAGGTGATCCACGATATTTCGTACATTCATCCAGAATTGCGCGCTGTCTCTATGACCCGCCTCAACACATCGCAACACATGCGCATGAGCTTTGTTCCACGCTCCACTCCATCCGAAGGAACGGATCAAGGCGTCTGCCATGTCTGACGCACAACACGCATTGGAAATTTCGTCATCTTTTTCTATCGCCAATCCGCTCTCCGCCTCGCACGACATGACGACGACGGAAGCGAATTGAGGGCGTGACTCCCCGTTACCCGCCTGGCGTCGGGCGGGTCGAAAGGTGTTTTGCACTGGGCGTAGCCACCTCCTGCCTATTCCCCTGCTGAGAACAGCCAAGGCTGTTCACCGCAGGACCATAGGTCCGGGTGTTCTATTCGGCAGGCCACCCGACATAGGAGGCCGCCCAGTTGCAAAAAGCGTTTCGACACGCCGATTTCAGAATAACACATGGGATATCCCCGTGTCACCCTCCGTAAGCACACGTGCGCACAGCACCTTCGCGATGTATATCCGTCAATTCAACAAGAATTTTGGAAACCAACAGAGTATTGGTTAATGAAGTCGCAGCATTTCAGGCGCCGGCCAACACGGCCTTCACAAGGCACAGCACTCTGTTATTCTTTCCCAGAGAAATGAAAAGTCTCTTTGTGCAATAATACTATGATTTTTCACATATTTTCCATCCGAAGGCAGGCTGCGCTGCCGATCGTCCATTCCTCATTGTCATTGCCGTCACCGTGCTTTTGAAGCTCAGCCCTATGTCCGAATCGCCTGCTACCGGTGTGTCCCAGGATCGGCTGGGCGGACCTTGTCCGCACAGCGCAAGTATTTTTTCGCTCTGGTTTGCCCGGCTGCGAACAACGCTTAAAAGCACTTGAACGCAGGAATCCGCCGTTCCTTCCTCCTCTAAAAGGGAGGGCTCCCGATGTCGGGCACCAAGATTCTTTGGGGGCAGATCATCGTCGTCTTGGCGATCATCCTGCTGACCATGTGGGCTGCGACCGAATGGATCGCTTGGAAGCTGGCCTTCCAGGCCGAACTCGGGCGACCCTGGTTCATAATCCTGCGGTTTCCATTCTACTTGCCGCCCGCGTTCTTCTGGTGGTGGTATGCGTATGACGCCTATGCGCCGGAGGTCTTCGCACGGGGTGCCTATATCGCCGCGTCGGGCGGCATCCTGGCTGCGCTTACTGCGATCGGCCTCTCGGTCTGGCGGGCGCGCGAGGCGAAGCGGATCGAGACATATGGCTCGGCCCGTTGGGCTGACGCCAAGGAGATCGCCCAGGCCGGTTTGCTTGACCCCGACGGCGTGGTACTAGGCCGCTATCGTCGAGAGTACCTGCGGCATGACGGGCCAGAGCACGTCCTGACCTTTGCACCAACGCGCAGCGGCAAGGGTGTCGGCATGGTCATCCCCACGCTCCTGACCTGGCCCGGTTCGGCCATCGTCCACGACATCAAGGGTGAGAACTGGGAACTGACGGCGGGATTCCGCGCCCGTTTCGGCCACGTCGTGCTGTTCGATCCAACCAATGCAGCCTCCGCGGCCTACAACCCGTTGCTGGAGATCCGGCGTGGGGAGTGGGAAGTCCGTGATGCCCAGAACGTCGCCGATATCCTCGTCGACCCGGAGGGCAGCCTGGAGAAGCGCAACCATTGGGAGAAGACTTCGCACTCCCTGCTGGTCGGCGCCATCCTGCACGTCCTCTACGCCGAGCCCGACAAGACCCTGGCCGGTGTCGCCAATTTCCTGTCGGACCCGAAGCGCCCCATCGCCACCACGCTGTCAGCGATGATGCGGACGAAGCATCTCGGTGACGCCGGTCCGCATCCCGTCGTGGCCTCGGCCGCGCGCGAGTTGCTGAACAAATCCCCCAACGAGCGCTCGGGTGTGCTGTCCACCGCCATGTCCTTCCTCGGCCTCTATCGCGATCCAGTGGTCGCGGAAGTGACGCGGCGCTGCGAATGGCGCATCGCCGACATTGTCGGCGCCGATCGCCCGGTGACGCTCTACCTGACCGTGCCGCCGTCGGACATCAGCCGCACCAAGCCACTGATCCGTCTGGTGCTGAACCAGATCGGCCGGCGCCTGACGGAAGACCTTGATGCCGCGGCGCGGCGGCGACGTGTGCTGCTGATGCTCGACGAATTCCCGGCCCTCGGGCGGCTGGATTTCTTTGAATCGGCGCTGGCCTTCATGGCGGGCTACCGGATCAAGAGCTTCCTGATCGCCCAGTCCCTCAACCAGATCGAGCGGGCCTACGGGCCGAACAATTCGATCCTCGACAACTGTCATGTCCGGGTGAGCTTCGCCACCAACGACGAACGGACGGCAAAACGTGTCTCCGACGCGCTCGGGACCGCCACCGAGATGAAGGCGATGAAGAACTACGCGGGCCACCGTCTTTCGCCCTGGCTGGGCCATCTGATGGTTTCGCGCTCGGAGACGGCACGCCCGCTGCTGACGGCGGGAGAAGTCATGCAGCTCCCGCCAGCGGATGAGATCGTCATGACCTCCGGCCTCTATCCGATCCGTGCGAAGAAGGCCCGTTACTTCGAGGATGCGCGCTTCCAGGAACGCATTCTGCCGCCGCCAAAGCCTACGCCCCCGAAGGATGGGTGCCCGGACGACTGGAGTAGCCGTCCCCTGCCGCCCAGGCCGCCGGCACCCGATGCGGCGGCCGAAACGCGGACAGGGGACGATGAGGAAGAAGACCCGAAGCAGTCCGCCCGACGCCATCAGCCCGAACTGGACGAAGGCACTGTCGAGAAAAAGGAGCCGTTGGAGAACGAGTTCACGCCCGATCCGGTCGATGAGTTCGACGACATCGCGCCCCGCAACAACCGGATGAACGATCTCAGGCGCGGCATCGCCCGGCAGGCGTCGCTCGACCGTGGCGATGAGCTTGGACTGTGAGGCAGACATGGCGATACCGAAAAAGAAGGCCCAGATCTCCGTCTATCTCGATCCCGATGTGATGAAGACCCTGTCTGCCTATGCCGCGCGACGCGCGCAGCCGATGTCGCTGATCGTCGAGGCCGCCGTTGCTTCCTTCCTCTCGCCCGACGGGGAAGAGCGCCGCGAGGCTGCTACATCGAAGCGCCTCGACCGGCAGGACCGACGTCTCGCGCGGCTGGAGCGCGATATCGGCATCACGGTGGAGACACTAGCGCTGTTCATCCGTTTCTGGCTGACCACGACCCCGCCGCTGCCCGAACCGGCCGCGAAGGCGGCGCGCGCGCAGGCCGGGGTGCGCTACGATAATTTTGTCGCCGCCCTCGGCCGTAGGCTGGCCCAGGGGCCAAGACTCCAGCAGGAAATCCCGGAGGATGTTTTGGACCCCGGCGCACGGGATGAACCGGAGGCGTAAAATCCGCACCCCGCAAGTATTTTTGCCCTGTGTTTCGCCGCCGTTCTACGACCTCTGAATTCTTGTTGAAACGCGCTGTTTCCAGCCTTTCTTAATGATCCCCGTCGCTGTTCGTCCGTCGCGTGCGGCCCATACGGGGGAAGGTCATGTCGGTTTCCGTCATCCATGAAGGGGCCAGAGTGCGCGGCGTGTCCATGCTGCGCACAGCGATGGGGCCGGCGATTGCCCGGCACCTTGCCGATCCCTCTGTGGTCGAGGTCATGCTTAATCCCGATGGGCGGCTGTGGATCGATCGGCTGTCAGAGGGCATGGCCAACACGGGCGAAACCATCACACCTGCCGACGCCGAGCGCATCGTGCGTCTGGTTGCACACCACGTCGGGGCTGAGGTGCATGAGGGTGCGCCCCGTGTCTCGGCCGAGTTGCCAACCGGCGAACGGTTCGAGGGATTGCTGCCGCCCGTGGTGACGGCCCCCAGTTTCGCGATCCGCAAGCCCGCCGTCGCGGTGTTCACCCTCGATGACTATGTCGCCGCCGGGATCATGACAGAAGGGCTGGCGGTGTCTCTGCGCCGCGCTGTTTCGGAACGGAAGAACATCCTGGTCGCAGGCGGCACATCCACGGGCAAGACCACGCTGGTCAACGCCCTGCTGGCCGAGGTCGCGAAAACCGGCGATCGCGTCGTCCTGATCGAGGACACGCGCGAGTTGCAATGCATGGCGCCCAATCTCATTGCCCTGCGGACCCGCGAAGGGGTCATCACGCTGTCGGATCTCGTCCGGTCCGGTCTGCGCCTGCGTCCCGACCGTATTCCCATCGGTGAGGTGCGTGGTGCCGAAGCCCTTGATCTGGTCAAGGCATGGGGCACCGGCCATCCGGGCGGCATCGGTACGCTGCATGCGGGATCAGTGCTCGCCGCTCTCTACCGTCTCGAACAACTGATCCAGGAAGCGGTGGTAACGGTGCCACGCGCCATGATCGCGGACACCATCGACGTGATCGCTGTCCTGTCCGGGCGAGGCAATGCCCGCCGGCTCTCCGAACTCGCCACCGTGGACGGGCTCGATCCCGCCACCGGCGCCTATCGCATTCATCCCTTCCAGAATTCGGGAGATTCCCAATGACCCATGCCATAATCCGCGTGCGTCGGCACGCGCCCGCCATTTCCGCCATGTTGCTGCTTTCGGTCGCATGGTGTTCCTCGGCCCTGGCGTCCGGGTCGGACATGCCGTGGGAAACGCCCCTGAACGAGATCCTGCAATCCGTGCAGGGACCGGTCGCCAAGATTATCTCGGTGATCATCATCACGGTCACGGGTCTGACCCTGGCGTTCGGGGAAACATCGGGTGGGTTCCGCCGCCTGATCCAGATCGTCTTCGGCCTGTCGATCGCTTTTGCGGCGTCCAGCTTCTTCCTGTCGTTCTTCTCCTTCTCGGGCGGGGCGCTGATCTGATGGCGGGATACGACGATGACGCGGTGCCGGGCTTTCATGTCCCGGTGCATCGCTCCCTGACCGACCCGATCCTGTTGGGTGGCGCTCCCCGTGCCGTGGCCATCGCCAATGGCACGCTGGCGGCGGCCATAACACTCGGCCTGCGTCTCTGGCTGATCGGGGCCGCCTTCTGGATCGTCGGCCACGGGCTGGCGCTCTGGGGCGCGAAACGCGATCCGCTGTTCATCGAGGTCGGGCGGCGGCATCTCCGCTATCCCGCCTGGCTGCGGGCATAGGGGAGATCGGCCATGATGTCCCTTGGCGAGTACCGTAATCGCAGTGCCCTTCTATCTGATTTCCTGCCCTGGGCCGCGCTGGTCGAAAAGGGTGTGGTCCTGAACAAGGACGGCAGTTTCCAGCGCACGGCGCGCATCCGTGGCCCCGATATGGACAGCGCCACGCCCGCCGAACTGGTCGGTGTCACCGCACGGCTCAACAGTAATCTCCGCCGTCTGGGCTCCGGATGGGCGGTGTTCGTCGAGGCGCAGCGCGTCCCGGCCACACTCTATCCCGAGAGCGATTTTCCGGATGCCGCCTCGCACATGGTCGATCTGGAACGGCGTGAGCAGTTCGAGGATGAGGGCGCACATTTCGTGAGCCGGTATTTTCTGACCCTTGTCTGGCTGCCACCGGCGGAATCATCTGATCGCGCTGCCCGGTTCCTGTTCGAGGGCAGGGAGCGCGAAGGGCCGGACCCACACGGCATGCTCCATGCGTTCGTGGATCGCTCCGACCGGATGCTGGCGTTGCTGGACGGTTTCATGCCCGAGGCCACCTGGCTCAATGACGGTGAGACGCTGACCTATTTACATTCGACCATTTCGACGCGGAACCAGCGTGTCCGGGTGCCGGAAATCCCTATGCATCTTGACGCGCTGCTGGTCGATCAGCCGCTTTCGGGCGGGTTGGAGCCAAAACTCGGCGATGCCTTCCTGAAAACGCTGACGATCACCGGTTTCCCGTCGCGGACCTTTCCCGGAATCCTGGATGACCTGAACCGGCTGGCGATGCCCTATCGCTGGTCCACCCGCGCGATCCTGCTGGACAAGACGGATGCGACGAAAGTGCTGATAAAAATCCGTCGCCAGTGGTTCGCAAAGCGCAAGAGCATTACGGCGATTGTTCGGGAGGTGATGACCAACGAGGCGTCGGTTCTGGTGGATAACGACGCCGCCAACAAGGCGGCGGATGCGGACCTTGCCTTGCAGTCCCTCGGTGCTGATGACGTCGGGCAGGCCTACATCACCGCCACGGTAACGGTCTGGGATGGTTCCGCTTCCATCGCTACAGAAAAACTCCGTTTGGTCGAAAAGATCATCCAGGGCCGCGACTTCACTTGCATGGCGGAAAGCCTCAACGCCGTGGAGGCATGGCTCGGCTCTCTTCCCGGCCATATCTATGCCAATGTGCGCCAGCCACCCGTCTCGACGTTGAACCTGGCGCATATGATTCCGCTGTCAGCGGTGTGGGCTGGACCGGAGCGCGACACCCACTTCAACGCCCCGCCTCTTTTCTACGGCAGGACGGCGGGCGCTACACCGTTTCGTTTCTCGCTCCATGTCGGCGATGTCGGCCACACGCTGATCGCAGGACCGACAGGAGCTGGCAAATCTGTCCTGCTAGCGCTGATGGCGCTCCAGTTCCGGCGTTATGCGGGATCGCAGATTTTTGCCTTCGATTTCGGCGGGTCCATGCGTGCGGCGACGATGGCGATGGACGGGGACTGGCACGATCTTGGAGGCGGGCTGACGGACGAGGGCGATGGGCATTCCGCCGTTTCCCTTCAGCCGCTGGCACAGATTGACGATCCCGACGAGCGCAAATGGGCCAGTGAATGGCTGGGGCAGATCCTTGTCGGTGAAGGGGTAACGCTGACCCCCGAGGTGAAGTCTCACCTCTGGTCGGCGCTGAATTCCCTGGCATCGTCGCCTGTGCCGGAACGTACATTGTCCGGGCTGGTAGCACTGCTTCAATCCAACGCTTTGAAGCAGGCTCTGGCCCCATACTGCCTCGGTGGTCCTTATGGCCGCCTGCTCGATGCAGACGCCGAACGTCTGGGTGACGCCGATGTCGTGGTGTTCGAGACCGAAGGGCTGATCGGCTCCAGCGCGGCATCATTCGTTCTGTCGTACCTGTTCCACCGCATCGAAGGGCGACTGGACGGGAGGCCGACGCTGCTGGTCATCGACGAAGGCTGGCTGGTGCTGGATGACGGGGACTTTGCCGGCCAGCTCCGAGAGTGGCTAAAGACGCTGCGCAAGAAGAACGCATCGGTGATTTTCGCCACCCAGTCGCTGTCCGATATCGCCAATTCCCGCATTGCGCCTGCCGTGGTGGAAAGCTGCCCGACCCGGATCTTCCTGCCCAACGAACGGGCGATCGAGCCACAGATCGCGGCCATCTATCGCGACTTCGGGCTGAATGACCGGCAGATCGCCATCATCGCCCGCGCGGCATCCAAGCGGGAATATTACTGCCAGACCCAGCGGGGGAACCGGCTGTTCGAACTGGGGCTCGGCCCTGTCGCCCTGGCGCTGTGCGCGGCCTCCGGCAAGGACGACCACAGGCTGATCGATCGGGTGCTGGCGGAGCACGGGCGGGTTGGGTTCCTGCCCGCCTGGTTCGAGGCGCGTGATGTCATGTGGGCGGCTGATCTTCTGCGGGAAGGGGAGGTGCCGTGAGATATCGTCTGATTCCTGCCGTTATGGTCGTTGCTTTTACGGTTTCTGCTTCTCAATCCGCCCATGCCCAATGGGCGGTGTATGATGGCGCGAACCATGTCGAGAACGTGCTGATCGCGGCGCGCACGCTCCAGCAGATCGACAACCAGATCACGTCACTGGCCAATCAGGCGCAGATGCTGGTCAATCAGGGTCGCAATCTGGCGAGCCTCCCGCTTTCGACACTGTCGACGCTGCAATCGACGATTTCCCAGACGACGGCGTTGCTCGCGCAGGCGCAGAATATCGCATACAGCGTCCAGTCCGTTGAGCAGCAGTACCAGCAGTCATACACATCGTTATCGTCAGGCATGTCAGACAGCGCCCTGTTCAGTCAGGCGCAGACGCGGTGGCAGAATTCCGTGGGTGGGTTCGAGGATGCCCTGAAGCTTCAGGCGCGGGTGGTAGGAAATATCCCGAGCGACAGCTCGGCCATGACGCAACTGGTCTCGGCGAGCCAGAGTTCGGCCGGGGCGCTACAGGCCGCACAGGCGGGAAACCAGCTTCTCGCGCTTCAGTCTCGCCAGCTTTCCGACATCCAGGCCGAACTCGCGGCTAATGGCCGGGCCGCGGACCTCGAACGGGCGCGACAGGCGGCGAACGAGGCCGGTGCGGAAGCCCAATATCAGCATTTCTCGCAGTATGACGCCTATGTTCCCCAGGCCGTCGCCATCCCAAGTTCTGGATATTGAGCAATGGCGAGCGACAATGTCGGCATCATCGACGGCTTCCTGAATACCTTCGAGACCACGATCGACAGCGGTTTCGGTCTGGTCCGGGGAAGCGTGGTGTCGCTCGCGGGTTCGCTCTCGGTGCTGGACATCGTGCTGGCGGGGCTGTTCTGGGCGTGGGCGGCCGACGAGGACATCGTCCAGCGTCTCGTGAAGAAGACGCTGTATATCGGCTTCTTTGCCTTCATCATCGACCATTTCAGCGGCCTGTCGGGGATCGTTTTCAACAGTTTCGCGGCCCTCGGTCTCAAGGCCGGCGGCGGCACGCTGGCAATTGCGGACTTCATGCACCCCGGCCGACTGGCGGCGACCGGGCTCGATGCCGCGCAACCGCTTCTGGATGCGGCGAGTAAACTGGCGTTTTCGTTCGGTGCGCTGGCCAGCATCGTGCAGATCCTCGTCCTGGTCCTGTGCTGGTTCATCGTGCTGGCGGCCTTCTTCATTCTCGCGGTGCAACTCTTCGTGGCGATCGTCGAGTTCAAGCTGACCAGCCTAGCCGGTTTCGTGCTGATCCCGTTCGCCCTGTTCAATCGCACCGCTTTCCTGGCCGAGAAGGCGCTGGGCAATGTCGTATCGTCCGGTGTGAAGATCATGGTGCTGGCGGTCATTTCCGCCATCGCCTCCGTGCTGTTCAGGCAGTTCACGACGTCCTACGGTGATAGTGCGCCCACCATCGGCCAGGCGCTGTCCGTTGTTCTGGCGTCGCTCTGCATCGTGGGTCTCGCCATTTTCGGCGGCTCTCTCGCCAATGGGCTGATCTCCGGTGCCCCGCAGCTTGGTGCCGGGGCAGCGGCCGGAACCGCAATGGCGGTGGGCGCGATGGGTGCTGCGGCTGTTGCCGCGCCCGCTGCCCTGGCGTCTGGGGGCGCTGCCGCGCTTGGTGCGACGGCCGCGGCAGCGCGCGGCGGGGCTGCCGTCGCAGGTGCCGCCACGACAGCCTACTCCATGGGAGCAGCCGGACAGACCGGCGCGGCGGGCATGGCGTCGGCGGCTGGCAATGTCGGTCGCGCCGCTGGTGGTGCTGCGATGAACGCCGTGAAGAACAAGGTCGGCGCGGCAACATCCTCGTTGAAGGAAAGCTACTCTGCTGGCGGACGCTGGGCCGCCGGTGCGATGGGCGCCGGCGGAGAAGGCGATAGGCCATCGGGTGACGGTGGATCTTCAGGCCCGTCCGGCGGCGGAGGTGATCCCGGTACCGGGCCTGCCGGTAGCGGTAACCCTGGCGGCGGCCCCGATGGCGGCGACGGCTCCGACGGCAAGCCGCCCCGCTGGGCGCGAAAGATGAAGCGCCGCAACGCCGCCACCCATGCTGCCGAGGCCGCCCATATCATCCGCTCCGCCGATGGCGGGGGCGGGTCCACGTCCATCGATCTCTCGGAGAAAGAATGATGTTCCGTCGCTCCACAACACGCTACGGGACCACGCCCGAGCCCGTCACGCCCTACCAGAAAGCCGCACAGATCTGGGATGAGCGCATCGGCTCGGCCCGTGTGCAGGCCCGCAACTGGCGGTTGATGGCGTTCGGTTCCCTGTTCCTGTCCGCAGGTCTCGGGGCCGGGCTGGTCTGGCAGTCCGCGCGCGGCACCATCACGCCGTGGGTCGTGCAGGTCGACACGCTCGGTCAGGCGCAGGTCGTGGCGCCGGCGACGTCCGGCTACATGCCCGCTGATCCGCAGATTGCCTGGTATCTGGCACAGTTCGTCCACGACGTGCGCTCCCTGTCATCCGATGCCGTCGTGGTCCGGCATAACTGGCTGCGCGCCTATAATTTCACCAGCGTTTCTGGTGCCGTGGCGCTGAACGATTATGCCCGCCTGAATGATCCGTTTTCGCGGATCGGGCACGAGCAGGTCGAGCTGGACATCGCTTCGGTAATCCGGGCCTCGCCCGCCAGCTTCCGCGTCGCCTGGACCGAGCGCCATTACCGTGACGGCGCGTTCACCGGCACCGAACGCTGGACCGCCATCGTGTCGGTTGTTCTGCGCACGCCGCGCGACGCTGATCATCTTCGGAAAAACCCGCTTGGAATCTACGTCTCTGCCATCAACTGGTCGAAGGAACTCGGGCAATGATCCGTCGCGCTCTTCGTGCTTTGCCGTTGCTAACCCTGCCCCTGGCGGGTTGCGCGCAACAGTACCATCCACCCGTCATACGATATGACGACGCGGCCCAGGCCACGCTCCTGCCTGATCCGCCGAAGCCTGTGCGGGTGGCGGAGGTGCCACAGCCACTCCCGCTGCCGGGCCAGCTCAAGCCGCTTCCGCCCTTACGGCGTACCCATGTCGTGCCCGAGGCGGCTGACCCTACCGTGCGCGTGACCCAGGCCAATCTTGCCGCTCGCATCCAGCCGACGCGGGCCGGTTACGTGAACGCGGTGCAGGTTTACCCCTACAGCGCGGGAGCGCTCTATCAGGTCTATGCTTCGCCCGGCGAGATCACCGACGTTATGCTCCAGCCGGGTGAAAAACTGGTGGGTACCGGCCCGGTCGCGGTGGGTGATACCGTGCGCTGGATCGTCGGCGATACCACCAGTGGCGCGGGCACGACCAGGCGCGTGCATATCCTGGTCAAGCCGACGCGACCGGATCTCATCACCAATCTGATCGTCAATACCGACCGGAGGAGCTACCTTGCCGAACTGCGGGCGACACCCACGACCTATATGGCGTCGGTGTCCTGGGATTATCCCGAGGACGACCTGATTGCCCTGCATCGGCAGGACAGCGACGCCGATGATGCAGCCCCGGTGGATGCGGGGCTGGATCTGAATGCGCTGAATTTCCGTTACGCTATTCAGCCGGTGAAAGGTGGCACGCCGCCCTGGCTGCCCAGCCGGGCGTTTGACGATGGCCACAAGGTCTATATCGCGTTTCCGTCCGGTATCGGGCAGGGCGAACTGCCGCCGCTGTTCGTGTTGGGGGCCGATGGCGGGCCGGAATTGGTGAACTACCGCGTCCGGCAGAACTGGATGATCGTCGATCGCCTGTTTGCCGCCGCCGAATTGCGGCTGGGCGACAGGCATTCCGAGCAGCGGGTACGGATCGTGCGCACGGATGGCAGGAAGTCATGAGCGGCGCGGAAGAGCGCCCGGAAGGGAATACGGGAGCCACCACAAGCGGAAGCGGAACAGGACCATCATCCCCGCCGCCCTCTCCCGATCTGCGGCTGCGCGCGCAGCGTCCGCCGGTGGTCCGGCTCTCGCGCCCCGTCATCTGGACGCTGGGTGGTGCGGGGATGCTCGCGATCGGTCTTGCGCTGGGCTACGCGCTGCAAAATGGTGCGCAGAAGGGGCCGCTCCAGGGGGCACAGGACACCGACACCCGCCCCTCGGCCGACGGGCTGGCCGCACTCCCCAATGACTATACCGCCACCCCGAAACTCGGGCCGCCTTTGCCCGGCGATCTCGGCAAGCCGATCCTCGATGCACAGCGGAACGGTCGCGCGGGACCGGTTTCCGGCATGGGAGACCGGCGTGGCGATCAGGAGATCGAGGCGGCACGCACCAGCAGGCTCTTCGCGCAGATCGAGGCGCGGGAGGGCCAGGCTGCGCAGACGATTCCGGTCATGGCCACCGCTCCCGGAGCACAGGCATCACCGACCGGCCCCGACCAGCAGACCGGCAATCGCGCCTTTCTGGCAGGTCAGCCGGATCGCGCGACGGTCAGCCCGGACCGGATCGTATCTCCCGCCTCGCCCTATATGCTCCAGGCCGGGACCGTCATTGCCGGCGCGCTGAACACGAAGATCAGTTCCGATCTGCCCGGCCAGATCGTGGGGCATGTGACCCAGAACGTCTATGACAGTCCGACAGGCCGGTTCTTGCTCGTCCCGCAGGGTAGCACCCTGTTCGGAGCCTATAACAGCGGCATTTCCTTCGGGCAGCAGCGCACCCAGATCATCTGGACGCGGCTGATCTATCCGAATGGCGAAAGCCTCGTCCTGGAAAAGCTGCCCGGTGGCGACGCCATCGGCCAGTCTGGCCTGTCCGATGAGGTGAACAATCATTGGGGGCAACTGTTCAAGGCGGCCCTCGTCACGACCCTCCTCAGCGTGGGCTCCGAGGCCGGGACGTCATGGAACGAGAACAACCTGATGCAGGCCATCCGCTCCGGCGCGAGCAACGGGTTTTCTATGGTCGGCAACCGGCTGATTGATCGCAGCCTGAATATTCAGCCGACGCTGACAGACCGCCCGGGCCTGCCGTTCACGCTTATCCTGAATCGCGACCTTGTCCTGAAACCCTGGCACCCAAAGGAACCGGCTCCATGACGAAGCTGCGCATCACCGAAATTCCCGACGAGAAGCCGGTCCGTGTCACCGTGGACCTGCCTGCGGACCTGCATCGCGATCTCGTCGCTTATGCTGCCCTGGTCAGCCAGAACGGCCAGTCCGTCGATCCGGCCCGTCTCGTACCGCACATGATCCGTGGCTTTATCACCTCCGACCGCGCGTTCCGAAAGCTCCGGCAGGAGCCACGGCGGGCACCCGTTAAAACGCAGTCGCCTGCTGCTCCAGAAAACGGATGACTGTCCTCGCGGCCGGTGGGCAGCGCTCACGATGCCAAGCCGCGCCATAGGCGAAGTGGGAAAATCCGTCCCCGTCGATGACTTCCACTACCGCGATCCGCTCCCGGATGGCAGCGGGCAGAAAACCCAGCCAGGCATCCGGCAACAGAGCGATGCCGCTGCCATTCGCTGCCAATGCGACGACCCGCAGGCTTCTGACCGCCTCCTGACGTGTCACCGGCACGAATCCCGCCTGCCGCATCTTGCGCATCAAGAGCGCGAGCAGTTCCTCGCCGGTATCATCCTTGCCGATCAGAAAGATTCCATCATGCAACTCAGCCCATGACGCGGTTCCGACCTGTGCGATCGGATGTTCGGCCGACATGATCGCAACGACACGATCGCTCCAGAGCGGGACGGTGGCCACCATGCTGCCGGGCAGGGGCAGCGTCATTATCGCGAGGTCGATCTCCTCCTGTTCCAGGGCCTGGAACAGTTCTTTTTTCGCATTATCCCGATAAGTGAAGGAGATACCGGGTTGCGCAAGGCTGTACGACTCCAGTATCGCCGAGATCCGGCCGGGTGGGATGCTGCCCTGGACGCCCACGGAGATGACGCCGGTCTCGCCCCGGCTCCAACGCCGCGTGCGCTCGTACAGTCCGACTGTTCCATCGAGCAACTTCTCAGCCTCTCGCAGAAAGGCAACTCCCGCCGGGGTGAGCCGGGCACCGCTCGACGTGCGTCGAAAAAGGGAGACGCCAAGTCGCTCTTCCAGTAACCGCAAGGACCGGCTTACGGCAGATTGTTTGCCTCCCAGCGCCCGTGCGGCTCCATGGATACTTCCCTCCCTCGCGATGACACGCACGAACAGCAATTCCCGCAGATCGAGAGGTGGTCGCCGAACCGACATTTTCTGTCTATCCCGATTTTTTGAAGACCTTCGGCATGACCTGCCAAAATCCAGTCATTGTGCTTTCAAGTCTGCAACAATAATTCGTTCACGATATATTATGACGTTACTCTCTGCCTTCGCCATGAAGCCATCGCAATATCCGCGCTGCGGTGCAAAATGCTCTTGTGGCATAGTGCGCTAATGTACCACCTCGCCGAAGAGAAATGGAAGCATGATGAACCTATTGGACGAATTCATCCCGCGCTTCGATTTCAGCGAGCGACACAGTGTCGATATCTCCGCCCCGGCCAGTCGCATCATGAACGCGGTGGCTGCATGGCGGAATCAGGACGATCCGCTGGTTCGTGCCGCCATCCGCCTGCGCGAAATGCCCGCCCGGCTGTTAGGCCATGCGCGGCAACGGAATCTGGACCTCACCGACTTCACGCTGCTGGAACGGCGAGGCGATGCCGCCCTGGTCTACGGCCTCGTCGGCGCGTTCTGGCGGGCGGATTACGGATTGTGCGACATTCCCACAACGGACGCTTTTCTCACCCCTTGCCATGATGACGTCTGCAAGCTCGCTCTGGGCTTCTCCATCCAGCCGGGACCACACGGTACCCAGTTGCTGGTGACGGAAACCCGCGTGTTTTGCGCCATGGACCGGGCCAGGCGTCGCTTCACGCCCTATTGGTATCTGATCCGCCCGGTCAGCGGCCTGATCCGCCGCCGCATGCTCGCGACCATCCGGGAACAGTCGGAGTCTCCGCCCTCTCATCACCCGCGCGCAGCATTGCCATGAAGCTTTACGACTACCCCACCGCCCCCAATCCACGGCGTGTGCGCTTCTTCATCGCCGAGAAAGGGCTGACGATTCCTATCGTTACAGTTGATCTGGCGAAGCACGAGCAGTTCGCGCCCACGTTCCGCCTCCTTAACCCCTCCTGCACCGTTCCCGTCCTGGAACTGGACGACGGCACCGCGATCAGCGAGGTGCCCGTCATCTGCCGTTATCTGGAGGAGTTGCATCCCGATCCCCCTCTGATGGGCGCGACGCGAGAACAACGCGCCATCATCGGCATGTGGGACCGGCGCATGGAGATCGACGGCTATCTTGCCGCGATGGAAGCCGTACGGAACAGCCTGCCGGGACTGTCGGGCCGCGCACTGGTCGGACCACACGGCTATGCGCAAATCCCCGAGCTTACCGCGCGCGGCCGTCAGAGGCTGGCCGATTTCATGGCCGATCTGGACACCCGGCTGCGCGATGTACCCTATGTCGCGGGCAATGCCTTCTCGATCGCTGACATCACCGCGTTCGTCACGCTGGATTTCGCCCGTAGCCGACTGAAGCTGGCATTGCCAGACGAGGCCTCCGCCCTGCATGCATGGGTCACGAGCATCGCGAAACGGCCAGGAGCACAGGCATGACGGCCTTTGCCATACTCTTGTTAGCCGGCATCTCGTTCAAGAGCGCTGTTCTACTTATGAACATCACCCGCCCGAACATCCTGACGATGTGTGCCACGGGATTCGGCACGCTACGCCGTAGCCACCCCCGATTTGCTCCGGGCTGCTTACAAAATGCTTACATTCCTGTGCTACGGCACACTGTAAACAAAAAACGGTCCCGAAGGAACGTCTTTAACCGCCTGATTTTCCTTGGAAAATCTGGAGCGGGCGATGGGATTCGAACCCACGACCCCAACCTTGGCAAGGTTGTGCTCTACCCCTGAGCTACGCCCGCTTCGTCTGCGATGAGCGGTGATTTAAAGCAGGCTTCCGCGCTGCGCAAGCCCTTCGGCACAGATTTTTCACAAATTTTTCTGCACCGAAACGCCAGCCGCGGAAGACCAGCAAAAACCCGTCAGATTCCGGGAAGCTCGTTTGCTGTCACCACTCTCCAGACTCCGTCGTGACATTCCAGAATCGTGAGCGAGAGATTCTGAATCGAGAAATGCAGCGCCGTATCCGCGTCAATCTTGAGCGCATGCGCCAGCGCCGCCCGGATCGCTCCGCCGTGACTGACGACGACCATGTCACGCTTCGCATGGTGCGCCGCCATCGTGCTCAGCGTATGCCCGACGCGTCGGCAGACATCGACCATGTTCTCTCCGCCCGGAGGCCGTTCCTCGCCTGAAAGCGGCCAGAAATAATGCGGCTCATGCTCAAGTTTTTTCGGGAACTCGGCATGCGGCAAACCCTGCCATTCGCCCAGTTCCTGCTCGAGAAATCCCGGTTCGACCGTCAGGGGACGTTCGCCATAGCCCGCATTCTGGATGGCTTCCGCCGTGCGCCGGGTGCGGGAAAGGGGCGTGACAAACCAGAGCGCGTCGGAAGGCAGGCGTCGGGCCAGCGCCTCATACATCGGCTGCTGCGCCACGAGGCTTTCCGGGCAGAGCGGGACATCCATCGTGCCATACATCATGGCGCGGGCATTCTGTTCCACGAGAGCGTGACGGATCAGCCAGAAGCGGGTGACACCTTTTTCAAGCCGGGGCGCATCGAGAAAATTGCCCTGATTTTTCTGTTCCTCGGGGCATGCGTCCAGGACGGCTGAAGCCATCATTTCTCTCCATTCTGTTGTGACAGGCTGCGCGCCGGGGCCGGAACGGGCAGGGTGGCAGGCGCGTAGGTCGGCAGCGGGTCATAGCGCGCAATCCGTTCCCAGTGATGACAAATCAGGGAAATTTTTGCGAGAATCATGCGAGCGTCGGCAATTTCCCGCGCCAGTCGGACTTCCGTGCTCAGATTTGCGTGAATCGGCTCGCCGGACACAAGACGGGCGCCGGCTGAAATTCTCAGGGCGCCTGCCTTTTTCCCATCCAGCGCCTTGCTGGGCACCGCAACGGGCTGTCCGATATGACAGAGCAGACCTGCCACCTCACTTTTACGCTCCGGCTCATCAGGACCGAAAACCGGTCTGAGATCAGCGTTCAGCCAGTGATAGAGCTGGCGGGCCTTTTCAAGTTCGAGTGGAATGAATTCATCTGTTGCGCCCAGACCCGGAGCGCGGACCAGAAAGCTGAGGATGGTGGTCATGTCATCCCACGAGTCCGGCAGGGAAGTCCGTACAGGTGTCGGCGTATCCAGCAGGAGCACATCCGGGCAGTGCGCCATCGCCTCCCTGACGCCGGAGAGGAACCGCTCAAGACGCCACCGTACCTCCAGCGAGGGAATGCTGGTCAGCGCCTCCATCTCGGCCAGCGCCGCCGCCCAGCGGAGAATGAGACCGTGATTCACTACCTCCGACAGGCCGTGGGTGGCCTTGCATTCAGGCCATTCGCCGCACCCGGCATAGGCTTTCAGCCCGGTGGGAAGCACGTCATGATCGAGTCGTGTTCTCCATGTCTCCGGCAGCAGGAGCGCGCCGCAGAAGGGCGGTCCCGTGAAGAATTTTGAGCCTGTGATCATGACAGCGCGTCCGGCACGGACCCAGCCACCGATCCGGGAAGGCATCAGGCGGGCCTGACAGGCATCCACGACAATGTCGCAATCCTGCCCGAACGTGCGTGAGAAAGCTTCCAGCACCGTTTCATTGGGAGCCAGAAGGCCGGTCTTGGACAGGTCCAGCTGGTGCAGCAGCACATGGCGTCCCGCCCGGATCGCCCGTTCCATATGGACCCGGCATTCTTCCGTCAGAATGGCCTCGTCCACTTCACTTCCGTCCGGAGTCCGCAGGCGGATTTCCTCGACGGCATCTTCACCGATTGGACCGAAGCCTGCGATGGACTGGCCACGGGGAACGTGCGGACTGCGGGCTGTATCGGCCGCAAAGTGACGTCCTGCCGCTGCCAGAGGGACACCCCGCCCGGTTTCTTCCGGCGCAATGAGAATATTGGTGATCGGCTTGCGGGCCGGATTCATTTCCGCGATGGCCAGCGCCGCGAGTTCGCAATCGGTTCCTGATGGCGCGAGGATGACCCGTTCGCCATCCGGCAGTCCGTAATACTGCGCCAGCCTGTGACGCACGTTACCTGCCGTTTCAAGAAGCATTGAATGGCTACAATCGTATAGCAGCGCCCGTTGCAGCCGAATCCGGATTCGCTCCGCTGCGGCAAAACCGCGCTCTGAAACGGAGGAGGCGGTGGAAGAGGCGAATGTCGCGGCCCAGGGGCGCGGTCGATGCGAGCAGCCGTAATGGTTGAGGCCGTTGCGCGGATCAAGCTGGAGTCGCGCATCGCCCCCTGCCGCCATCAGAACTTCCAGCGGTCCGATAAGGGACCATGTTTTTGTCAGCCATGAGAAAAGCGATTCAAAGAGCGGGAGAGACGGCGTCGCAGCTCTTTTCGCCTCGGATGGGAGGTGGGATTCCAGCGTTTCCCATATCTCCATGAGAGCGGTCAGTGAGGGCGGCTGATCACCCCCCATAAGACCAGCCCAGGCCGGAGGGGAAGCGCTTTGGCCCGCGCCTTCATCAAGCGCTTCGAACAGCGCCGCCGTTCGGGCTGCGGCAAAACTGGCCCGCAGCAGGAGCGGGAAGGGAGGCGGTGTCGTCGTTTCCCTGTGTAGAATGCCTTCAAGGAGCAGCGTCAGTTCCAGACCATGACGGATGACCCATGCCGGTCCTGTCCGGAGGGTTTGGTCAGGGAAAGTGAGTCGCATTCCGTCCATCGTGCTGCCGCTGATGGCGAAGGAGGAAGCGCATCTTCCTGCCACAATTTCGACACGCGTTTCTTCCGCCACACAACGAAGATCTGGCCGTTTCAGGAAGTGAAAAACTGCGATGGCGGACGAGTGTGCCAATATGTGTGCATCCTGTTGCCGTTAAATGAACATCAAGAGTGCCATAACTATGGTTAATCCGATACTCAGGCGTATTGTCTGTTGTAACAGATGCGTGACGTGTCGTGCTGGCGGTATGGGCCAGCCTTCGCTATAGGCTGTATTGCCCCTTGGAAGGCACTCGAAACGGGATGATTTGATGCGTATTCTTCTCACTGGCGGATGTGGATTTATCGGGTCCGCAGTTGTGCGCCATATTATCGGCGCTACCGAACATTCGGTAATCAATGTGGACTGCATGACTTACGCCGCGTCACCGGAAACGGTAGCAGCCGTTGCTTCGTCAGATCGCTATCAGTTCGCTCAGGTCAACATTACCGATGGCTCGGCCCTTGCAAAGCTGTTCGAGGACTTCCGTCCCGACGCTGTCATGCATCTGGCTGCTGAAAGCCATGTTGACCGTTCCATCGACGGCCCAGGCGTGTTCATCCAGACCAATGTGGTCGGAACCTACACGCTGCTTGAAGCCGCCCGTGGCTACTGGCAGACGCTGGATGAGACGGCCCGCAAGGCTTTCCGCTTCCACCATATCTCCACTGACGAAGTCTTTGGCGCGCTGGAACTGGATGACCCTCCGTTCACGGAGACCACGCCATACGATCCGCGCAGCCCGTATTCCGCCTCCAAGGCGTCCTCCGATCATCTGGTCCGCGCATGGTACCACACCTATGGTCTGCCGACCTTCGTGACCAACACGACCAATAATTACGGTATCTGGCATTTCCCGGAAAAGCTGATCCCGCTGGTGACGATCAACGCCATCGAGGGCAAGGAGCTGCCGGTTTACGGCAAGGGCGAGAACGTCCGTGACTGGCTGTTCGTAGAAGATCACGCGGAAGCGCTGGTCAAGGCGGTTGAAGTCGGCAAGCCGGGCGAGACCTACGCCATTGGCGCCCGTCAGCCGCGCACGAATCTCGAGGTCGTGAAAACGATCTGCTCCGTTCTGGATGAGCTTGTCCCCGATCCGGCCGGCCCGCGTGAACGCCTCATTCGTTTCGTCACCGATCGCCCCGGCCACGATTTCAAATACGAAATCGATCCGACGCATGCGGAGACCGAACTGGGCTGGAAAGCCAAGCACAATTTCGAATCCGGCATCCGTCGGACCATTCAGTGGTATCTCGACAATCGTGACTGGTGGGAATCCATCCGTTCACGTCGCTACACAGGCGAACGTCTCGGTCAGGCCAAGAAATAAACCCTCCGGAAGCGCATAATCATGAGTAAAGCACCACCAGTCGAGACCAACATGAAGGGTATTCTGTTGGCCGGAGGTTCAGGCACGCGCCTGTATCCGATGACCCTCGCCGCCAGCAAGCAACTGCTGCCGGTCTACGACAAGCCGATGATCTATTACCCGCTGACGACGCTCATGCTCGCCGGTATCCGGGACATCATGATCATCTCCACGCCCGCCGATCTGCCGCAGTTCAAGCGTCTGCTCGGCGACGGCTCGCAGTTCGGTGTTCGTTTCGAATATCGTGAACAGCCGACTCCGGATGGTATCGCGCAGGCCTTCCTGATCGCAGGCGAGTGGCTGAAGGGCAGTCCGTGTGCTCTGGTGCTCGGTGACAACCTGATCTTCGCCGATCACCTGTCCGCCCTGCTTCAGAAAGCCGGAAAGATCGAGAAAGGCGCGACCGTGTTCGCCTATCAGGTCCGTGATCCGGAGCGTTACGGCGTGGTCAGCTTTGACGAGACCGGCAAGGCTCTCACGGTTGAGGAAAAGCCACCGGAGCCGAAATCGAACTGGGCGATCACCGGCCTCTATTTCTACGATGACCGCGTGTATGATTTCGCCCGCAAGGTGAAACCGTCCGCCCGTGGCGAACTGGAAATCACAGACCTCAACCGTTTCTACCTTGAGGAAGGCACGCTGCAGGTCGATCGTCTTGGTCGCGGCTGTGCGTGGCTTGATGCCGGACTGCCGGAAAGCCTCATGCAGGCCGGTCAGTTCGTTCACACCATTCAGGCGCGTCAGGGCATGCTCGTCGGTTCGCCGGGCGAAGTGGCGTTCCGTATGGGCTACATCACTGCGGACCAGCTTCGCACCCACGCAGCGAAAATGGGCAAGACCGAGCTCGGTCGCCTGCTGAAGGAACTGGCCGACCACGGCGATCAGGGCTGAAGCCCTGTTCCCCCTTGCCCGACAGACGGACAAGGGGGAAGGTTTACCGCTGCGGCACCGCGATTGTTTCAAAGGGCCGTCATGGCCCGTTTTTTATGGAGTAGAGTCTATGAAGGTCGAGCGTCTGGCTATCCCTGACGTCATTCTCGTCACCCCGCCGCGATTCTCTGACAATCGCGGGTTCTTCTCCGAAACCTACAATGTTGACCGCATGAAGGACGCCGGGATCACCCTTCCGTTCGTGCAGGACAATCAGAGTCTGTCGCGCCAGAAAGGCGTTGTGCGTGGTCTGCACTGCCAGCTCGACCCGCACGCACAGGGCAAGCTCGTGCGCTGCACCAAGGGCGCGATCTGGGATGTCGCCATTGACGCTCGCACGGGCTCCCCGACCTATGGCAAGTGGGTTGCTGCGGAACTGTCCGAAGAGAACTGGTCACAGCTCTGGATTCCGCCCGGTTTCCTGCACGGTTTCTGCACCCTGACGGAAAATGCCGAGGTGCAGTACAAATGCACAGGTCTTTATGACAAGGCATCCGAGCGTGCCGTGATCTGGAACAGCAAGGAACTGGCGATCGACTGGCCGATCAAGCCGGAAGAAGCCGTGCTGTCCGATAAGGATCTGGAAGCTCCCGAGTTCTCCGCAGCAAAAGGGTGGTTCGAATACAAATGACCGACACCTCAGGCAAAGGTCCGATTCTCGTCACGGGTGGTAACGGACAGCTCGCGACGTCTCTGGCCAATCTCGGCGGCCCGCGCATTGATCGCGTGGGACGTCCCGAGTTCGATTTCGCGAAGCCGGAAACCATTGAAGCCCTGCTGGACGCGCACAAGCCTGCCGCTGTGGTCAACGCCGCCGCGTGGACGGCTGTCGACCTTGCCGAGACGGAAGTCGCCGGCGCGGATGCCGCCAACTGCACAGGTCCTGCTCTGCTGGCCGCCGCCTGCGCCAAACGCAACATCCCCTTCATCCATGTGTCCACGGATTACGTGTTCTCCGGTGACAAGGGCGCTCCCTATCTGGAAAGCGACCCGGTTTCTCCGGAAACCGTCTATGGACGCACGAAGGCCGAAGGTGAGCAGAAGGTGCTGGCGGCTGATCCGAAAGCCATCATCCTGCGCACCTCGTGGGTTTATTCCGCGCACGGCAAGAACTTCGTCCGCACGATGATCAATGCGGGTGCGAAGAATCCGGCCCTGAAGGTGGTTGGTGATCAGCGCGGCAATCCGACCAGTTCGGACGATCTGGCCGAGGCGATCCTCTCCATTATCGCGCTTATCGAGCGTGATGGCTGGAAGGATCAGTATGCGGGCATCTATCACGCCTGCGGCACGGGCGAGGCCACATGGCACGAACTGGCTGTCGCCGCGCTCGAAAACGCCGCGCGTCATGGTCAGAAGATGCCGGAAGTTGCGGCCATCCGCACCGAAGACTGGCCGACGCCCGCCAAGCGTCCGGCTGATTCGCGTATGGATAACAGCAAGCTGAACAGCGTGTTCGGGGTGAAGATGCCAGACTGGCGTCAGAGCGTCACACGTACGGTCGATACGCTGTTTTCGCATAAGCCTGCCTGAAAATAGTCTGCTTTTTAACTGTTCAGCCCCGGTCACTGTAGATGTCTGACAGTGACCGGTTTTTGTCTGGTTCTCCGGAGCTGGAAATGATCCGGAATTCTTCATGAGTTGTGATATCTGGGCTGTCATTGTCACGTACAATCCGGACATTCCTCTTCTGGAAACCGGATTGACCGCGCTCGCGGGGCAGGTCGATGGCGGGGTTATCATCGACAATGGTTCAGGAAATGCGGATGCTGTCCGGGCGCTAGCCTCACAGCACGGCCTTTCCTTCATAGCCCTTCAGGAGAATATCGGACTGGCGGCCGCGCAGAATGTCGGCATCAGACACGGCATGGAGGCAGAGGCTCACTATATTCTGCTTCTCGATCAGGACACCATTCTTGCTGATGGCACAGCCCGCAACCTGGTCACTTTATGCCAAGGTCTTGAGGAGCGTGGCATACGGGTGGGCGCGGTCGGAAATTTCTTCCGTGATTCGCATGACGATTGTCTCGGCAGCGTCTGGCGCAGCCATGGACTTCGTTTGCGACAGACACGAGCCCGCATAGGAAAATCTGTTGTTGCTGAAGCAGATTTCATCATCGCTTCCGGTTCTCTGATTCCTGTTTCCACGCTGCGTCACACCGGCCTGATGGACGCGGGCCTTTTCATCGATCTGGTTGATGTTGAGTGGGGATTGCGCGCCAAGTCGCAGGGATTCCGGCACTTCCTACATAACCGGAACATCATGACTCATACGATCGGGTCAGGAAGACAGAAGATACTCTGGAAAAACATCACAGTTCACAGTCCGATTCGGGACTATTACGTCATTCGCAATTCGATACTCGTCGCCAGACGTTGCTATATTGATGTCGCATGGCGGATTTATTTCATCAGGCGCGTGCCTGTCTTCCTTCTCGGTTTTTCCTTGTTCGCCGATCAGCGCCGCCGCAGAAGCTATCTGATGTTACGTGGTCTTTTCGACGGACTGTTGGGACGAGACGGTCAATATTCAGGCAGGCTTCCGGGTTCCTGAAACGCGTATCAGATCAGACGTCCCTTTCATGCTGGATATGTAGTTTTTGTGAAAACTTTCTATCCTGTTTTCACATGCCATGATTCCAGAAAAGGTATGTCTGTTTCACGATAAGCGAAGATCCTGAAGAGAAATCTCTTTATCCATTTATTTAACAAGCCGGAATCAAGAGGGCTGCGTCTCTTTGTGGAGTTCGGGACAAAGTCCTGTAAAGCTATCCTGCCCGGACGTATAAAGTCTCCAGGTGCCCCAAAGTGGATGGCGCGATTCAGTGATGAGCATCGTATCCGCTTTTGCGCGGATAGCCTGTAGCAGGCTGTCATCAACAAGCATCGAAACATTTTTTGCAAACCATGATGACGCCGATCCGGATTTTCTTTCGTCGCAGGACGCTATGGCGTAACCTATGGTTATTTTTATAAGTAGTATCAAATAGATAGGGTTTTAAGGCCGCAACTGCGCTTCTGCTCTGCCGCCCTCACAACAGACACATTATGACAGATTCCCGTCATCCCGGCAGAGATATTGACGGTCATTGCTCCTCTCCTCGCCGGTCCGGATATTTGCTCCTGACGCCGCTTTTTGCCAGAACGCACACAGAATAGGATCAACCAGAGGAGCGCTTTCATGTTTCTGGCTCACAGGAACGGCCAGCCAGCCTGCGCTGTCGTGACTGAGGCGGATGCCAGTGGCGCTGTCTGGCTTGATCTGGTTGACCCAACAGACACCGAACGTGATCTGGCGGCTCATCTGACCGGCAAAATCATTCCGCAGCGGAGCGATCTGGAGGAGATTGAAAGTTCTTCCAGACTGCATACCGACGATGACACCGTTTACATGTCGCTTCCGCTGGTGCGACGGACGGACACGGACCTTTACTCTTCTCCGATCGGCTTTGTGCTGACCCCCAACCGGCTCGTCACCGTCCGCTTTTCGGACTACGCCTCCTTCGACAATGCCGCGCGTCAGGTCGTGGAAGCCAAGACCAGTCTCAGCAGTGACGACAGTCTGGTCATGATTCTCGAATGTATCGTGGACCGTCTGGCTGACGTTCTTGAGCATGTGGGGCTGAACCTGAATCAGCTGTCCCGGGATGTGTTCGCCGGATATGACCCCAAAGGCAACACGCGGCTGGCCTCATGGCAGCGCACCATTCTGCGGCGCGTGGGGCATGCCGAGGATTTCAGTTCACTGATACGTGACAGTCTGCTCGGCCTTGACCGGATCTCGATCTTCATCAGCGAGAACCGCAAGCACACGCTCCCGCACGGCCTTGCCGCCCGTCTGGCGACGGTCAGCCGCGACGTCACGTCCCTGACCGATTTTGTCTCCCAGCTTTCCAACAAGATTCAGTTTCTGCTTGATGCGGCTCTGGGTTTCATCAGTATCGAGCAGAATGACGGCATGAAGATCCTGACCGTGGTCAGCTTCATCGGTGTCGCCCCGACACTGATCGCCGGTATTTACGGGATGAACTTCAAGGATATTCCCGAGTTAAACTGGGCGTATGGATACTGGTATTCGCTGGCCGCCATGCTTGTTTCCGTTATCCTGCCGCTGCTCTGGTTCTGGCGGATCGGCTGGCTCAAGACAGACAACAGATGAGCCGGAGGCGCCTCGACATGTTAAGATTTTTCTTCCTTCCGGCCCTTGTCCTTTGCGCCTTTACCGGCACGTCTGCACTGGCTTCCGGGGCGGAAAAGCCGCAGGAGACGACACTTCTCCTCGATCGGATGACGGCCGAACCGCAGCAGTACGGCGGGCTGTCCGGCACAGAGCCGAAGCGTCTTCTTGTCGGGTTTCATTACATGGATACCCATTCCTTCACGGGGGAGTTCGCTGAACTTGATGCGTCCCTGCGCCCGGTCCGGGTCGGTACGCTTCAGGGAGGCATCTCGCCAGCCACGCCAGAGCGCAGCGCTTCCTGCTCTTTCAAGGTAGTTTTTCCTGACCGCATCATGACCTTCAGCGGCTCATGCGAGCAGGAGACGTTGTCCGGGAGCATCAGAACGCGCCTGACTCCTGCTCCGCTTAATGCACAGCTACTGAACGCGCTTTCTCCTGACGTCTCGGTGGGGCAGTATTGGTTAACAAAAACTGGCTTCAGAGCAGCGCTAACACCAGCTGCACATAGTTCCTCATCAGAACTGACGACTGGCGCAACAAATCCCTTGACAGAATAAAAACACGCGTCTACTCGGAAAACACCGCCGGTAAGTTCCTTGCCGGTGCGTTCCTTAAAATCAGGATTTCGCCATCGGACACGATAAACGTCGTGATATTCCGGGGCTACACCGAACGGTGGTAAGCCTGCGAAAACCTTGACCCCTCCCGGTATCTGCCTGCCACATCAAGGCGCACTCTGTATGCATCTCGCTGAACTGAAGGCCAAATCTGCGGCCGATCTTCTTTCCTATGCCGAAGAACTCGGCGTGGAGAACGCCTCCTCTCTTCGCAAGCAGGAGCTTCTTTTCGCCATTCTCAAGACGCTGGCCGATAATGACCAGGCGATTTACGGCGAAGGAACACTTGAAATCCTGCCGGACGGCTTTGGCTATCTCCGCTCTCCGGAAGCCAATTATCTTCCCGGTCCGGATGACATCTACATCTCTCCGCTTCAGGTGCGCCGCTTCGGCCTGCGCACGGGCGATACGGTTGAAGGCCAGATCCGCGCCCCGCGCGACGGCGAGCGTTACTTCTCGCTGCTGAAGGTCAACACGATCAACTTCGAGCCGCCCGAAGCGGTCCGTCATCGCATCAACTTCGACAATCTCACGCCGCTCTATCCCGAGCGCCGCCTGCAGATGGAAGTCGAAGGGCAGGGCGAAGTCGAGCCGCCTGCGACCAAAGGCAAGAAGGGCACGCAGCGTGACTTCACGTCCCGCGTCATCGATCTGGTCGCGCCGATCGGTATGGGCCAGCGCGCGCTGATCGTCGCGCCGCCACGCACCGGTAAGACCGTGATGCTCCAGAGCATCGCCAGCTCGATTTCCGCCAACCATCCGGAAGTCTTCCTGATCGTTCTGCTGATTGACGAGCGTCCGGAAGAAGTCACCGACATGGCCCGCTCCGTGCGCGGCGAGGTTGTGGCCTCCACCTTCGACGAACCGGCGCAGCGTCATGTGCAGGTTACGGAGATGGTGCTGGAGAAGGCCAAGCGCCTTGTCGAGCACAAGCGCGACGTGGTCATCCTGCTCGACTCGATCACCCGTCTGGCCCGCGCCTACAACACCGTTGTGCCTTCATCGGGCAAGGTGCTGACCGGTGGTGTGGACGCCAACGCCCTCCAGCGTCCGAAGCGCTTCTTCGGTGCAGCACGTAACATCGAGGAAGGCGGCTCGCTGACCATCATCGCGACCGCGCTGATCGACACCGGCTCGCGTATGGACGAAGTCATCTTCGAAGAGTTCAAGGGAACGGGTAACTCCGAACTCATCCTTGACCGCAAACTGGCTGACAAGCGCGTCTTCCCGGCGATCGACATCACCAAGAGCGGCACGCGTAAGGAAGAGATGCTGGTCGATCGCGCCACGCTCTCCAAGATGTGGGTGCTGCGCCGTATCCTCGCGCCGATGGGCACGATGGACGCCATGGAGTTCCTGCTCGACAAGCTGAAATACAGCAAGTCGAACAATGACTTCTTTGAAGCGATGAATAACTGATTCTTTCAGTCTGTCGTTTCAGCGTCTCGACGTGCTGATATTTGGAACACCGCCTCTCTGGGGCGGTGTTTTTTTGTTGTGCTCAGATGAGAGTCTGGCGGTTTCTCAGGGCTTTGCGCCGGACCTGCAAAGGCCACACTCCCTTTGATTCCATCCTGTTTTGCCGATCTGTTTGTTTGCTGGAAAATCAAAAAGAAGTTTTTGGTGAAGCTTTTTTCAAAAAGCTCAAGAAACGCTACTCTTGAAAAGACAGGCTGGAATCACTCCCGCAGTCTTGCCGAGCAAAATGCAGACCTGTGACTGTCGTCCCGTCGTGCGGCACGCCATTGCTTGACGAAATACGGTCAGGCTCACACACTCGATAAATCAGGCAATGGATTCTGCCAGACCATTTTGAAGGTCGAACCGTCCGTCAGGACTGATGATTCCTACCTCGCAAAAAGCACCGAGGGAGGAGTCTGTTCAGAATCATGCGTCATCTTTCTTCCAGAAACCGCCATGCACAAGACCTGTCCGGGCAGGCTGCGCACAGTCGTGTCTTCATTCCGGGAAGCCTGGAGCGTATTTTAAAACGCAGACACAGAGATGATCGCGTGTCCGCCCAGTCTTCTGATTCACAGGGAGAGTAGCCATGCGCATTCTCGTCATTCTTGATCGTCCTGAGACAGCGCCCTTCGTACTGGCGAACGCAGGTCTTCTGTCGGAAAGATTTCCTGATTCCACCATCAGGGTTCTTCATCCACGGCTCGCGGTCGATCCAAAGTTCCAGTCTCCGGATGAAGGTATGCCCGGTGTCGACGACAGAGAGCGTTTCGAGCGTGACGTAACGAACCGGTCCGTTGCTCTGCACAGGATTTTTGAAGAATGGCAGGTATCCTCACATCCACCGGCAGCGGTTGAATGGTGTGAAATCTCAGGTGCCCCGCGCACGATTGTCGCCGAACAGGCGGAAAAAGCTGATCTGACAGTTCTGGGGCGGCCGCTTGCCGACGATCCTGACTGTGTCAGGCAGGCGTTCGATGGCGCTCTCTATGACGCCCGAGCGATCGTTCTCATCACGCCCCAGCACCGCAGCCAGACGATGGCCGCCCATCCGGTGATTGCCTGGCATCCGTCATCCAGTCTGGAGCACCTTCTCATTCAGGCGCGCCCTTTGCTGGAGCAGGCCTCCAACATCACCTTCATTATTGGTGAAGTGCAGGAGAATGAAGAAAAAACGCCAGCTATCGTTCAGGCGCTTCGTTCCATAAACATTCCTGTTTCTGTAGACCGTTTTCTGATTCCTTCTGCCGGCGCCGGAGAGGAAATCAGAAAACGTGCGCTCTCCGCAGGAGGCGACCTGCTGATTATGGGAGCTTATACCCACTCGCATTTTCGCGAATGGCTTTTTGGTGGCGCAACGCGGGACATTCTTGCGTACGACACGCTTCCCATTCTTACCCATCACTGAAACAGATTTTCCAGACCGGAGACAGAACAGGATATGCCCACAACCATACTGCCGACGATCCTGATTGCGCTGGGTGGAGCCGCAGGAACGCTGCTGCGATACTGGGTCGGACTTGCTACGGCGCGCTGGAGTCAGTCTCTCCCCTGGGGAACCATCCTGATCAATGTGACCGGTTCCTTCGCCATCGCCTTCTTTGCTGCACTGACCGCAGGAGGAGGGCGTCTTCAGGTCTCCGACACGGCCCGACTGGTGTTCATGGTGGGGATCTGTGGGGGATACACCACCTTCTCCTCTTTCAGCCTCCAGACACTGGACCTGCTTCGCAATGGCGCTCCTGAACGTGCGCTTCTGAATATTGGATTGTCTGTCGCGCTCTGCATGATTTCTGTCTCGGCAGGGTATTTTGCCGGACAGGCTCTCAATGCCGGTCACTCCGCTGCCAGTTAAATCGGAATCATTCATGAAAACGGTGGCATCGTCCTTTTGCGGAGCAACGCTTGCAGCGCGTTTTTCTTGCAGACTTCCAGATCATGCCAGTCAATGCCGTTCAGACGCCCGTTTTGCCATGCAGGCATGAGGCGGCCTGTGACAGAGAAGGGAGCAGGGGAACCCGTTGCATCAGTCGCTGTAGAAAGATGTCTGCGGAACGGACGCCCGCACGATGTGTTTCAGCGGGGAGGAGGTGGTTTTTCATGAACATTGTTCAAAAATGTATTGCCAAGGATGGTCGGTCGCCTTATCAAAAATGAACGATGTTCATTAAGTGACCCCCGCGAACAGATTCACCCCTCTCCGGAGCCGGTACATGACCGCTTCTCTTCTGACAGAGCGTCGCTTTCTTCCACTTTTCATCAGCCTGTTTGCCTCGTCACTCGGTGATACGCTGCTGCGTAACGCCCTGGCCGCGCTGGTGCTCTGGACGGTCGCAGGTGGAGCGCCGTGGATCGTGGCCTTTGCTGCCGCTGCGTTTGTTCTGCCCTCCGCCTTCCTGTCCGGGCTGGGGGGAGAACTTGCGGACCGGATGGACAAGGCCCGGCTGATCCGCATCCTGAAAATGGTGGAAATCCCCATAGCCTTTCTGGCGGCGGCGGGGTTGATGACCGAGAACATCCCTGTCGTTCTCTGCGCTCTGGCGGCCTTCGGAGTGGTCGCATCACTTTTTTCTCCCGTGAAATATGGCATCCTTCCAGACCAGATCGAAGCAGAGCGTCTGCCTGCCGCCAATGCGCTGGTCGAGGGAGCCGTCTTCGCCGCCATTCTGATCGGTTCTGTTGTCGGAACGGTGCTGACCGGAAAGATCGGAGCAAGCGCGGCCGGTTTCTGCGTTATCGGACTGGCCTGTGTCTCGTGGCTGAGTGCGCGGGCCATTCCCGCAACGCCACCTGCTGCTCCGGACCTGCGCGTGCAGTGGAATATTCTGGCCTCGGGAGCCACCCTGCTGCGTGAACTGCGTGCGGACCGCCGCTCCTGGTGTGCGGCGCTGGCCTCCGCCTGGTTCTGGGTCATGGGCGTGATCATGCTGTCACTCCTGTCTCCCGTGACACGCGATGTGCTGAGGCTGACCCCCATATGGAACGCCGTCTTTCTGGCGCTTTTTGCCATCGGAATCGCCGCTGGGTCCGCTCTGGCGGCCTTTCTGTGCGGTAGCCGGACCATCCTGCTGCCGGTTTCTTTTGGCGCCGTTCTCTCGGGACTGGCGATGATCGTGCTAGGATTTTTCCTGTCCCATCCGGCTCATATGCCGTTTTCTGTCGTGCCGGTCTGCTTTTTTCTGGCCGCTCTTGGAGGCGGTCTGATCGCCGTGCCAACCCAGACCGCCGTTCAGATCTGGGCCAATCCGCAACACCGCGCCCGGGTTGTGGCGGCCATGAACATGCTGGCCGCCATCGGTATGACGGTGGCCAGTCTGCTGCTGTCCTTTACCCAGCGCCTGGATGGCGAATCAGCCGCGCATGGTAGCGAAATCATCCCGTTTTTTGTGATCGGTGTGGCCACACTTCTGCTCGCGCCTGTTTTTGCCCGGACTCTGACCCGAAATCTGCCGGGTGAGTTTCTCTGGTGTCTTTTTCGCCTTCTCTATCGGGTGGAAGTGCGGGGTGAGGAAAATTACCCTGTTCCCGGTGAGAAGGCGGTGATCACGCCCAACCATGTCAGCTGGCTGGATGCGGCGCTTGTCGTCGCCGTCGCTCCACACAAGCCGACTTTCGCTATCGATGTGCGTATTTCCAGATTGTGGTGGGTCCGGATGCTTCTGCGGTTCGTGCCCACGGTTGCCGTGGAAAGCGGTAATCCTTTTGGAATCCGCACCATGGCGCAGGTTGTGGAAGATGGTGCTGCGCTGGTCATTTTTCCCGAAGGCCGGATTACCGTCACAGGTTCGCTGATGGGTGTCCAGAGCGGAGCCGCCTTGATCGCGGATCGTGCCGATGCTCCTGTGGTCGCCATGCGTATTCAGGGGGCGGAACGTACGGGTTTCAGTCGCCTCACCCGTGAGCAGGCTCCGAAAGCGTGGTTTCCCAAAATTCGGATCACTCTTTTCCCACCGCGCAGACTAGATGTTTCCGATGATCTCTTTGGTCGGGCCCGTCGCAATGCGCTGACCGCCGCTCTGCGCGATATGATGGAAGAGGCGGTGTATCTTACGACGCCGGCCGATGGCACGCTCCTGCAGGCGGCAGGTCGTGCGGCCAGAACGTATGGCATGAACCGCCTTGCTATTGAGGACCCGATTTCGGGTGCGATGACATGGCGAAAGCTTCTGACAGCATCAGAGGTTCTTGGCGGGGCGCTTTCTTCCCGTCTTGATCCGGCCCGTCCGGTCGGCCTGCTGCTGCCGACCTCCAATGCGGCGGCTGTCTGCCTGTTTGGTCTGTGGTCGCGAGGGTTCACTCCGGCCCTGCTGAATGCGATAGCGGGAGCGGCAGGTTTGCGTGCGGCGCTGCTGTCCGCCGGGATCACCACAATTGTCACGTCCCGCGCGTTTGTTGAAAAAGCCCGGCTTGCTCCTGTGCTTGAAGCACTCGACCCGATGCCTGACATCCTGTTTCTGGAAGATCTGCGGGGATCAATCGGATTGGCGCAGAAATTGCGCGGCGCTGTGAAAGCCCGACTTGCTCCTGCAAAGGCACATGTCCGACGTGAGGCGAATGATCCGGCTGTGGTTCTTTTTACGTCCGGCTCATCAGGCACGCCGAAAGGTGTTGTGCTGACCCATCGCAACATTCTCGCAAACATCGCGCAGGTGACGGGACGCATCGGGTTCAGTCCGGCGGACCGTGTGCTCTGCACGCTGCCTCTTTTCCACGCGTTCGGACTGACTGGCGGTTTCCTTCTGCCTCTCCTGTCGGGCATTCCGACCTTTCTCTATCCGTCGCCGTTGCACTATGCCGTCATCCCGAAGATTGCCTATTTCTGGAACGCCACCGTCCTGTTCGGCACATCGACTTTTCTCAGGGGCTATGCGCGCAAGGCGGCCCCGACAGATTTCCGTTCCGTCCGACTGGTGGTCGCCGGCGCCGAACGAGTGCAGCAGTCTGTCCGCGAACTCTGGATGGAGCGCTTCGGCCTACGCATTTTCGAAGGTTATGGCGTGACGGAGTGTTCGCCTGTCGTGGCGCTCAATACGCCGGACTCCAGCCGTTCAGGCACTGTGGGGCGACTGGTGCCGGGGATGGCGGCGGTGCTGGAATCGGTGGATGGCATGCCGGACGCTGGACGGCTGATCCTCTCAGGACCGAATGTCATGGCGGGTTATCTCCTGACCGGTCAGCCCGGTGTGCTTCAGCCGCCAGCCGATGGTGAGTACGACACGGGAGACATCGTTTCGATCGGGAGTGACGGTCACATGACCATTGTCGGACGCGCCTCGCGTATCGCGAAACCCGGTGGTGAGATGGTGTCTCTGGCCGCCGTCGAAGACCTTGCCATGCGCGTCTGGCCGGAGGCGCTATCTGTAGCGGTTGCTGTGCCTGATCCGCGCAAGGGAGAGCGGGTCATCCTGCTGACCGAGCAGTCTGACGCCGCGCGATCGGCTCTTGTGAGTCTAGCCCGGGAGGCTGGTGCTGCGGACATCATGATTCCGGCGGAAATCCGTATTGTCCGGAAACTTCCTCTTCTCGGCTCAGGAAAGCCTGATTTTGTTGCAGCGCAGGCTCTGATGATGTCGGAAGTTGAAATGCCTCAATGATACCGAACCGATGGCGTGAAGCTGGAGTGAGAAATATAAGACAGGCTGATGGTCGCGCCAGTGTTCGGGAGGAATGACGTAAAAAACGGCTGTTGCTGTGCATGTTGCCTGCAAAGCCATTCTGACTGAGCAGCAGGTTCTGATTTTACTCATCCGAGCTGATGCACTGTCTGTTTTGGGAAATCGTGAAAGCTCGTGGATCTGTCGATGGGAATCGGGATGAAAAGTTATGTTTTTATTTTGGCCATCGCCCATCTTTATTGATGGTGTCTGTTAAAATCAGGAATCTTATAAACGTCGGCTACATAACCAAAATGGTAACAGTCGCGCAGATTCAATGTCCGTTCCTGTTCACCTCTTTCGGATGATCTGCCGGATTGCCGGACTTGTCACTGATCATGTTATTTCCACTGAGAAGCGCCGGCAAAGCACCAGTCACGCCTCTGCTCTGTCCATTAGGACATGTGGATGATCGTTGAGAGGCTCCATCCGGTAATCCAGCCTCAAAAAGCGGGTGATGAAGCTGTTTTCAGCAAAATAATATCGATAATCAACTCGTCTATAAAATAAAACATACCTTGGTGTGGACACCTTTCACTGACCTTAAAACGTCATTAAAAATCAGTTGAGTATTGTTGAAGATAGTTTCTAAAAGGCGCGCAGGACGACTTGGTGAAATGGTCATTCAAGCGAACTTATGCAAGATATTTACAGTTTTATTGCATTTTTTTGAATGATTTATTTCCGTGGCTCCTGTCGATTCAACAAGCAGCGATGCTTTACTCGGACTCGAGGTTCCTCTTCCATCATGACGATCAACATATCAAAGCGGAATTTCCTGCGATCTTCGCTCGGCTCAGCTGCCGCTATGGCGACCCTTTCCACCTTCCCGCCCGCCATTCGTCGTGCGCTCGCCATTGATGCACACAACAGAACGGGCACCATCAAGGACGTGAAGCACGTTGTGATGCTGATGCTGGAAAACCGGTCCTTCGACAGTTACTTCGGCACGTTCAAAGGTGTGCGCGGCTATGGTGACCGCTTCCCTATTCCAACTTCCAACGGCGCCAACATCTTCTATCAGAACTATACGAAAAGCAGTGTCACAAGCACGCTGATTCCGTATCATCTTGATGAGACAAAGGGCAATGCCCTGCGGGCTGGCAGCACGCCGCATACATGGTCGGACGCACAGGCTGCCTGGGACAATGGCCGCATGAGCTCCTGGCCGACGGCCAAGACGCCGCTGTCGATGGGCTATTACGAGACATCGGAAGTGCCGTTCCATCGTGCGCTGGCGGATGCTTTCACGCTCTGCGATTCCTATCACTGCGGCATGCACACGGGAACAATCGCCAATCGTCTGTTCTACTGGACGGGCACCAACGGTCCGAACGGCGTCAGCCCCACCGATGGCAGCCGTGTCAACGTGGCCGCGCTGAACAATCAGTTCAACGGTGGCAACGACATTGGCGCGTCCACGACGGGCTGGACCTGGACAACCTATGCAGACCGTCTGGAATCAGCTGGCGTCAGCTGGAAGGTTTACCAGAGCCTGATCGACAATTTCGGTTGCAACGAGATGATGGGTTTCCGTCACTGGCGTGCCGCCATCGAAAAGATGCCTGCTGAAAGACGTCCGCTGTATGTCGCCTCAGAAGACATCAATCAGGATGTGACAGCCGCAGGTCCGTTCTATGACGCCACCATTGACGATGCGCTCAGCCCGCTCGCCAAGGGCTTCGGCAACACGATGCCTTACGGTTTTCTTGAGACCTTCCGTGACGATATCCAGAACGGTACGCTGCCGGAAGTCTCATGGATCATCCCGCCTTCAGCCTACAGTGAGCATCCGTCCCCCTCCAGCCCGACACAGGGTGGATGGTATATTCAGGAAGTGCTCGACGCCCTTACGTCCAATCCGGAAGTCTGGAGCAAGACGGTTCTGCTCGTGAACTACGATGAGAACGACGGCTTCTTTGATCATCTGCCGCCTCCGTCCGCACCTTCCCATAATGCTGATGGCACCCTCGCCGGTGGCAGCACGCTCAGCGATGACGCCATGGCTGTGGAATATCACAACTACACGCCAGCTACGTCCAGCCAGCCTGCGATCGACGGCCGTCCCTACGGACCCGGTCCGCGTGTCGCCCTGTGGGCGATCTCCCCATGGAGCCGCGGCGGTTTTGTGAACTCTCAGGTCTTCGACCATACCTCGACGCTGATGTTCCTCGAGAAGCGTTTCGGTGTGACGGAGCCTCAGATCAGTGACTATCGTCGTGCAATCTGTGGCGATCTGACCTCGTGCTTTGACTTCGTGAACCCGAACAAGCGGGCGATCCCGACATTGTCAGGCCGCAGCACCAAGGATGATGCGGACAGTCTGGCTACCGCCCAGAAGGCGGAAGCCGCGATTGCTGTTCCGGCTGCCACGACGGCATCCACCCTGCCGAAACAGGCGACCGGCACCCGCCCGTCCCGTGCTCTTCCTTACGAACTGCATGTCTCGTCACGGGTTGATGTGAGCGAAGGCACTGTCACGCTTCGCTTCACCAACACAAGCTGTGATGGCGCGGGCGCCGTTTTCCACGTCTATGACCGCAATCACCTTGATCTGGTGCCGCGTCGTTATGTTGTGGAAGCCCAGAAGGCTCTCAGCGGTGTCTGGACACCGACGGCGGATGACAAGGGCAGCTATAATCTCTGGGTGCTCGGCCCTAATGGCTATCACCGCGAGTTCACCGGCAATATCACCGAGTTGGGCAACGGCAGCCTTCCGGAGATCGAGGTTGCTTACAAAACGCGTGGTAGAGCCGAAATTCTTGTGAAGCTGCACAATCACGGTCATCACGCCTGTTCCTTCATGGCGGTATCGGAAGCCTACAGGGTCGATGGTCCGAATGGCGTGCGCGTTGCGCCCGGCGGCTCCAGCGAACTGCGGTGGCCGGTTGAGGATAATGGCAACTGGTATGATTTCACGATCACATGCAGCGCGTCCGCATCCTTCAAGCGCCGCATTGCCGGCCGTATTGAAACCGGCGAGGATTCTGTCTCCGATCCGGCCATGGGGGGCGGCCATGCAGGTCAGCGTCCACAGCCATCCCATCACCGTCATGAGGATATGGGGCATGATTTCAGGGAAGAAGATCCCATGATGGGCCGGCACAGATTCTGATTACAGCACTCTGATGGGTGGAGCGCCTGCTTCATCCGTCAGTGGTCTTCAGACTGTTCCATGCAAAAGAAAACGGCATCGCTCCCATGGGGGCGATGCCGTTTTCCATTTCAACCCTGACTGATGGTTTCCAGAACCATCAGTCAGTGATGCTGAACGCGCTCTCTCAGATAGCGTGTTCCATCGCATAAGCTTCGCGGTCGCGAAGGTCCTGCTTCTTTTCCAGCATCTCGGTATGACGACGGGCTTCCGGTGAAACGCGGAGGCAGAGAGTCAGCGCGCCAGCCGCCAGATACAGGCCGGAGAAGCTCCAGATCACGCCTTCAAGACCCATGCCGAACCAGGACTCGCAGATCCCGACAACAGCCGGACCCACCCAGGTGCTGGCGCCAGCGCCAAGGCCGAGGATGGACAGCGCTGCGGCCTTCTCCTTCGGGCAGATCAGCGGCATCAGGCCGGACATCGGCACGAACGCAGCGACCGTGCCGCCATAGATGAAGCCTGCGAGAGCGGCGAGCGGGAAGTTGCCCGGGAACCAGAGCGGCACATAGTAGAAGAGCGGAATGGTGAGGCAGCAGCCGACACAGCCACCGACAGCCACCACAAAACGATGTCCGAGCTTGTCGGCCAGCATGCCCGCGGCAAGGTTGAACAGGATATTGCCGAGGAAGATCAGGGACAGCAGATCAAGCCACTGGGCCTGCGAGAAGTGCAGCTCATCGACAAAGAAAGCCGGCATGATCGCAAGGAAGGCGTATTCCGACGATGTATTGATCGTGCGGATGATACCGGCGGCAAGAGTCTTGGGCTCACGCCACGTGATGCTGATCGAACCGAAGAAGGCCTTCTTCTTGTCTGCGCCTGCCGGGAGCAGGGACTTCGATCCTGTTGGCTCACGAACGAACAGCAGAGCGATCAGACCGCCCAGAATGACCAGACCCAGCGAGCACCAGAAGGTCGCCAGCTCTCCGATATAGGGGATGGTGTAACGCGCGAACTGGGAGCCGAGCGTCGGCAGTCCGGCCGAGAAGGAGAACCAGAACCAGCCTGCCGCGGAACCGAGCATGCGGGCCGGTGTCGCAGCAGCGATCCAGACCAGAAAACCATAGGCGAACAGCGGATAGGCGAAGCCACGCAGCGTGTAGAACAGCAGCGTCATGCTCAGATTGTCAGGTCCGAGCCCAAGCGCCAGAAAGCCGACTTCAAGGACGGCCCACATGACAAGTCCGGCCCACATGGTGCGGCGCGGTCCGTACAGATCGGAAAGGGGACCTGCCAGCCAAGCCGAAATCATGACGGTCACGCCATAGGTGGTGAACATCAGGTTCACGTCGCCCTGCGTATGGCCGTGATGAAGCATGTAGGTATCGAGGTATCCTGCCTCCACACCGTCACCGACCATGAAAAGCAGCAGGCCGATAAAACCGAACAGCAGGGGTTGAGGAATACCAAGACGCGCGGCGATACCGCGCGGTTCCGTAGATGTCTGAGGGACTGTCCCTGACAAAACGCTTTCTCCTTATGAAGTTTTCAATTCACCGGGCTAAACGGCACAGCCGGATTGAAACCCTGGGTGCAGGCGTGTGTGATAGCTGACACCATGAAGATGACGCCGCAATTTTATGTTAACGTACGGATCAGAGACATTCCCTGTAAGTACATTCAACGCTCAGGCGGCTTCTTTTAAAGAAACAGAGCGTGATTTTCAATCTGTTTTTTATAAGTATAGATGATTATATTTACTTAATCACGAGATATTTTTATAAATATACTTTAAACATGAAAAATAATTCATAAAATTACTATTTGATTTTATATTTTATTTTCGTTGTATTTATGCCGTGAATTCCACGGGGTTTCCCGTAAAAATAATCCCGAGAACATCATGATTTTTCTGAACGGATCAAATCAATATAAAATTATATTACAAAAGATCATTTATATATATGTAGAATTTTAAACATACTCAAAATTTTCGAAATCGCCGCAGAAAAACTTTGATGTACACAAAGCAGATTCAATCAGCAAAAACCGCTGTCGTCCAGTCTCGCCGGAAAGCGCTCCCGAGTGCAACCGTTCACACCGCTTTGCCTCTCCGCTACACTCCGCCGCATGATACGCAACCAACGCTTCCGGGTCCGCACTGCATTGCTCGCCGTGCTGGCTTCCACCTCCCTGTTCGGTAGCCTGTCCGCCCGTGCGGATAGCGGCTTTACGCCTACCCAGCGCAAAGAGATCGTCGATATCGTGCGCGAAGCCCTGAAACAGGATCCCTCCATCCTTGCGGATGCCGTGGCGGCCATGCGCGCTCAGGGCGAAGCGGCGCAGCAGGCGGCCAGCCTGAAAGCCGTGCATGAAAACGCCGGCAAGTTCACCGCCACCACCACGGACGTCGTGCTGGGCAACCCGCAGGGTTCCGTGACGGTCGTTGAATTCTACGACCCGCGCTGTCCGTACTGCCGTAAGGTCCTGCCGGTGATCGACAGGCTGGTGGCCGAAGATCCGGACCTCCGTTTTGTCGAGAAGGTGATTCCGGTGCTGGGGCCAAACAGCCAGCTTGAAGCCCGGGCGCTGCTGGCTGCTGCCCGCCAGAACGCCTATCTCAGGTTCCAGCACGCTCTGATGCTGGACAGCCAGCCGCCGTCCATGGATCGTATCCGCTCCATCGCCAAATCCGTGGGGCTTGATGTGTCGCGGCTTGAGACGGACATGAAAGGTCCGGACGTCACCAGCCTGCTCAACGAAAATCTCGAGCTGGCTCGCAAGGTTGGCGTCGATGGCACGCCGACCTTCATCATCGGCGAGAAGACCGTCATTCCGGGCGCGGCGTCTGAAGCCGACCTGAAGGCCGCCATTGCGGCTGCGCGGAAAGCAAAATAATCCGTGGGGACCGGATTTTGTTCCGGTCCCGCTTCTCTGGACGTTTCCTTGGCCAGAGGCGGCCTGTTCCAGAGCTGGATCACGCCGCTCCCATCAGTGGCGATGAGCGCCGTCAGTTCCTGACAGCCACGATTGAAAGCATGGCGGCACAGCCTGCCGTCAGTCTGAAAACTTTTCTGTCTGGTTTGATAGGGCGCATCGTGCGTTTGTCTCGGACGATGCCCCACCTGTCTTGATCTTGTTGCGATGGAGAAACATAATCCGCGCATGACAATCGCGCAGCTTTTCTGGACAGATGTATGACGGAGACAATGGCTGGTGACAGCCTTTATGACATAGCGATCATCGGCGGAGGTGTCGTCGGCTGCGCTGTTTTCCGCGCCTGCGTGCTGGCCGGCGCGCGCACCGTGCTGCTGGAAAAAGGCGGTGATCTGCTGGAGGGCGCGAGCAAGGCCAACAGCGCCATTCTCCATACCGGTTTCGACGCCACACCGGACACGCTGGAAGCAGCCTGCGTGCAGCGGGGGTACGCCCTGTATCGTGACATCTGCGCCGACATGAACCTGTCCGTAGTGAAATCCGGCGCCATGGTCGTGGCGTGGACAGAGGACGATCTCGCGCAGTTTCCGAAAATCATCGAGAAGGCGGCCCGCAATGGCGTGACGGTCAGACGTCTGGACGCCCGCGAGGCGAGGGAACGGGAACCCGCGCTGGCGGGTGATGTGCGCGGTGCGGTGCTGGTCGAGGGCGAGCATCTGATCGATCCGTGGTCAGCGCCCATGGCCTATGCGCGACAGGCGATCCTCAATGGCGGCACACTGATGCGACGGGCGCGGGTTGAAGGCGGTGTGAGACAGGAAGGCGTCTGGCGTCTGGACATCGCGGGCAAACCAGCCGTGCAGGCCCGAACGGTTATCAACTGCGCCGGCAACTATGGCGATCTGGTCGAAGCGATTGTACGACCTTCGCCGTTCCAGATCACGCCCCGCAAGGGACAGTTCGTGGTCTTCGACAAGACCGCGCATGATCTGTTCCGCACGATCATCCTGCCGGTGCCGACGACGCTCACGAAAGGCGTGGTCGTCACGCGTACGGTGTTCGGAAATGTCCTTGTCGGGCCGACCGCCGAGCCGCAGCAGGAACGCGAATTTCCGACAGTCGATCACGATAATCTTGAAGCTCTCCGGAAAGCTGCTTTCCGGATCATTCCCGCTCTGCGCGAACACGATGTCACCACGACCTATGCGGGCCTGCGCCCTGCCACGCAGTTCAGCGACTATCAGATCGAAGCCCTGAAGAATGAAGGGTGGATCACCGTGGGCGGCATCCGCTCGACCGGTCTGACCGGTGCGCTGGGGATCGCCGAGCATGTTGTGACGCTCTACCGCGACAGTTTCGCGGACCCTGCGCCGCTGAAGGATGTGGCCCTGCCGCAGATGCCCAATCTGGTCGAGGAACTGCCGCGTCAATGGATGCAGCCGCAGCGCGGGCCGATCGCCTGTCACTGTGAGCGTGTCACGGAGCGGGAGATCGAGGCCGCGTTGAAGGACGAAGTGCTTCCTGCCGGAACGCTGGGCGGCCTGCGACGCCGGACGCGCTGCATGATGGGCCGCTGTCAGGGGTTTTACTGCACACGCCGGGTCATGGAACTCGCGGAGGCACACCTGCCGGGACTGGTCACGCCGATCGGGGAGGGGCACCGCGATGTATGATGTGCTGATCGTCGGCGCGGGGCCTGCCGGTCTCAGCGCTGCCCGTGTTCTGAAGCGTGCGGGTGTCGAGAAGATTGCCGTGCTGGAACGCACGCGTGAGCCGGGAGGGCTGCCCCGTTATTGCGGGCATTTGGGGTTCGGCATGCTGGACTTCGGACGCATGTGGAAAGGACCGCGCTACGCCCGTGCGCTGACGGAAGCGGCGGGTGTGCCGATCCTCACCGATACGACCGTAACGGGGATCGAACCCGGTGGCGTTGTGCATGTGTCCACGGAACGCGGGCTGGAAACGTGGCGGGCGCGGGCCATTCTGCTGGCGACCGGCACGCGGGAGACCCCGCGTGGTCCGAGGCTTGTTTCCGGCACACGGCCCTGGGGCGTGACCACAACCGGCGCGTTTCAGGAAATGGTGATGAAGGGCCTGCGCCCATTCCAGAATCCGGTCATCATAGGCAGTGAGCTGGTGTCGTTTTCCGCCCTGATGACGGCGCGGCACGGGCAGGTGAAGCCTGTCGCCATGATCGAGGAAAACGCACGCATCACCGCCCGGCGTCCGGCTGATGTACTGGCGGCGATGGTGTACGGCACGCCCGTTCTTCTGAACACGCGGCTGGTCTCGATCCTTGGTGGCGAGCGGGTTGAAGGTGTGGACATCGAGCAGGATGGCGAGCGGCGGACGCTGGCCTGCGATGGCGTGGTGTTCACAGGAAAATTCGTGCCGGATGCCATTCTGGCCCGCACATCCGGTCTGCCTTTGGACAGTGGCACCCGTGGCCCCACGATTGATTCCACCTTCCGCACGCAGGACCCTCAGGTGTTTGCCGCGGGCAATGTGCTGCGGGCGGTGGAACATTCCGGTCAGGCCGCACTGGAAGGTCGCGCCGCCGCACGGATGATCCTGCGCGCACTGGAAGGAAGACTGCCGGACCTCGTTTCCGCCGTGCCGGTGACATGTGGAGAGGGTGTGGCCAGCGTCTGGCCGCAGCGTCTGTATGCCGCGCCACGGGGCAGGATCGTTCTGCATGCGAGGATGGAGACGCTGCAACGGGGCGTGCTGCGCCTGTCGGATCAGGAAGGGCGGGCAGTCGCGCAGAGGCACATTCATGTGCTGCCTGAACGACGGGTGGAGCTGCGCGTCTCTGCCGCCGCGCTGGCGGGTATGTCCCAACTCCGGCTGGAGGTGGAGAAATGAAAAGCTGCCTCGCCATTGATCAGGGAACGACCGGCACCAAGGCCTATCGGGTCTGGAGCGACGGACGGATGGAACTGGTGGGCCGACGTTCGCACCAGCAGTTCCTGCCTGCGCCGGGACTGGTCGAGCACGATGCGGAAGAGATCCTGCGTCACATTGAGGAACTGATCGCGGAGGCCGGACCTGTCGATGCGCTGGCTCTGGCCAATCAGGGCGAGACCGTCGTGGCATGGGATGCCGAGACGGGTGTGCCCGTCGGCCCCGCCATCGTATGGCAGGATACGCGGACCGCTGATGTTGTGGCGCGCATGAAAGAGGAGGGGCTTGAGCCGGACATCAAGGCGCGATCCGGCCTGCCGCTGGACTGCTATTTTTCGGCCTCCCGTCTGCGCTGGTATCTGGATCACGTGCCGCAGGCGCGCCTTCTGCGGGAGCAGGGACGACTGCGTTTCGGCACCAGCGACGCCTTCTTTCTCGATCGCCTGTGTGGTGTTTTCGTCACTGACGTCTCCACGGCCTCGCGCACTTCGCTGATGAATCTGCGGACGTGTGAGTGGGATGAGACCCTCTGCCGTCTGTTTGACGTTCCCATGGAGTGCCTGCCGTCCATCCGGCCCACGGTCGGTGCGTTCGGGCTGCTGCGTGACCGGAATATCCCTGTCCGGGTCAGCGCCGTGGATCAGCAGGCGGCCCTGTATGGGCACGGACTTCAGCATCCCGGTGATGTGAAGATCACGTTCGGGACTGGCGCTTTTGCTTTGGCCTTGGGTGCTGCGGGCGTCTGTGCAGGCGGGGAGGGCGGCGTGCTTCCCACCGTGGCATGGCGGTTTGCAGGGCGGTCTGCCGTCTACGCGCTGGAGGGCGGCATTCTGACGGCGGGAGCGGCGGTCAACTGGGTGGAAAGTCTCGGTCCGGATTTCTCCTGCGCGGATGAGAAAGCGCTCGAAGCGGCGCAGGCGGCGGAAAAAGGTCTGTTCTTTCTGCCTGCCTTGCAGGGACTGGGGTGCCCCTGGTGGGAAAGGGACGCGCGAGGAAGCTGGGTCGGGCTTGGACTGGATACGCGTCCGGCGGACATGGCGCGCGCCGTTCTGGAAGGCATCGCGTTTCGTTCGGTGCAGCTTGTGAAGACGTTTGCTGCGGCAAGCGGGCAGACTGCGACCCGGATTTCCGTCGATGGCGGGCTGGTGAGCAACCGCTGGTTCACCCAGTTTCTGGCGAACTGTCTGGGGGCCTCGGTGCATGTGCCGGAACAGGTCGATGTCACGGCGGCGGGGCTCGGCCGCTTCTGGCTGGATGGTGAGGGAAGCCAGCCAGCGCAGGCGAGCGAGGCTGGCTGGCGGGTGGTTACTCCCCGACCGGATGGGGCGGAGGCGCGCTGGCAGGCCACGTTTGATCATGTGACCCGGCAGGCGATCGAACGCTGTGCAAAAAGCTGATTGCATCATTGCGATATCGTCATGATAATGCGGTAATCAGGGTCATCATGCCCCGACGACGGCCGACATGCCGGGACATGAACAGCAGAGGATCTCTCAATGGAGACCAACAACCATAGTGACGAGGACGCAGGCGTACTCGCCTCCATGGGTTACGCCCAGGAACTTTCGAGGAGCATGAAAGGCTTCTCCAACTTCGCCATTTCCTTTTCCATCATCTGTATTCTCGCTGGCGGCATCACTTCGTTCCAGCTTGGTTTTTCATCGCTTGGTGGCTTTGGCGTCGCCGTGGGCTGGATTGTGGGAACGATATTCGCCACCATCGTCGCCTGTTCCATGGGGCAGATTGCCTCGGCCTATCCGACTGCGGGCGGTCTGTATCACTGGTCGTCCATCCTCGGGGGGCGCGGCTGGGGCTGGGCTACGGCGTGGGTGAATCTGCTTGGCCTGATCTTCGTGCTGGCGTCCGTGAATGTCGGCGCTTACACGCTGTTCACACAGCTGATCCTGGGCAATATTTTCGGTGTGGATGTCTCGGGCTGGGGCTACGGGCACCAGATCGTGGGTGTTTCCCTGATTGCGGCATCACAGGCGCTGTTCAATCATGTCGGCATCAGGATCACGAAGATCCTGACGGACTTTTCCGGTTATCTGATCCTGTTCGCAGCTGTGCTGCTGACCGTCATGATGCTGTATTGCGCACCGGGTTTCCACTGGGAGCGGCTGCTCACCATCGTGAACAACACGGGCGCTGCGGGTGGCGACGTCTTCCCTCACTCCGACAGTCTGATCTATGCGTTCTGCCTGTCGCTGATTCTTCCGGCCTATACCATCACAGGCTTTGACGCCTCGGCTCATGTGGCGGAAGAGACGATCGACGCACGGAATGTCGTGCCGCGTGGCATGATCAACGCCGTTCTGATTTCAGGCCTGTTCGGTTTCATCATGGTCTGCTCCTTCGTGCTCGCCATGCCTGATCCGACTGCGTCCGCTTCTCAGGGCGGCGATGTGTTCTTCAACCTGCTCGCACAGCTTCCCGTGCCGAGCTGGCTGCGCAGTCTGATGTATGTGATGATTGTCGTCGCCAACTATCTCTGCGCGCTGGCTGGTATGACCTCCACGTCCCGCATGGTGTTCGCTTTCGGTCGTGACGGCGGACTGCCGGGCTCCAAGCTGTGGCGCTATGTCAGCCCGACCTACCGCACGCCGGTTCCGGCCATCTGGCTGGTGGCGGTTCTGTCCTGCGCCGTGACGCTCTACTCTTCCGCCTTCGCGGCGTTGGCGGCAGGTTGCGCCATCTTCCTGTATGTTTCCTACGCCATGCCGATCGGCGCGGGAATTCTGGCGCAGCGCAAGCGCGATGTGATGACAGGGCCGTTCCGTCTGGGATCGCTGTCCACACCGTTCGCGGTCATAACGGTTCTGGGCTCGCTGATGCTGGTCTGGATCGGTATCCAGCCGCCCAACGACATTCTGATCAGCTATGTGGTGGGTATTGTCGTCGTGCTGCTGGCCGGGTGGTTCCTCGTCGAGAAGAAGCGCTTCAAGGGGCCGCCGCTGGGTGGGCTTGCGCCGACAGCAACAGACAGCATGCTGGAGGAAGAGATTGCCGAGGAACTGAGCGCCAGAACCTGAGTTTTTCTTTTCCCCGTTTTTGCGGAGACGATTTCTGGATTCGGTCAGTCTTTTTCGTCTGACCGAATGACCACGGGACTGTCTGGTCCTGTGGTGTGAAAGACGCGGATGCGAAACCACCATCGTCGTGGTCCGCAAGGCAAAACAGAGGAGGACCGGTTGGCTCCGGTCCTTTCTGCTTCGATGCGTTCTTACATTGCTCCGGAGTGTTCATGTTCCATGGCGGACATTTCTTCCGCAGGCATGGAACTCATCTGCTTCTGCTGATCCCCATCAATCGACACGTAAGTCATCATTCCCTGATCTTCATGATCGAGAATGTGGCAATGCAGCATCGCGTCACCGGTAAAATCCTCGTAGCGCGTGCGCACAACTGTTGTGAAACCCGGCTTCACAAAGAGTGAATCTCGAAACACGTGATACTGGTCACAGAATTCGGGGCTGTAATCCGTGTCGTCTGCGTCATTTTCATTCTTCAGGCGATATTTCAGCTTGCAGCGACCGCCCGACATGAAGATCGACTCACCGGTATTGTCGTCGATGATATCCATGATCTCCACGGGATTGACGTGAATGTGGAAGACATGCTGCCCGGCGGCGGTGCCGGTCCCCATGGTGCGAGCGCCGATCCGCCATTCATCCACGTCGCCAAGATGCACATGGTAAATATGGGTCGGGTCCATGCTGAATGGTAACGCGCTCGTGCCGTCGACCGTCACCAGTTCATTCTGGACAAGGCCGATCATGCCGTTGATGCTCGTGTCCGGCATGGCCTGACCCGGAGGCAGGACCGCACCGGAGGCCAGTGGCATCGTCAGGGAGCCAAAGAAAGCCGTGGGGTGACGGGTGATGGAGAGATCGGAAAGATCCTGACCCGGCGTCATTCCTTCCGGAAAGTAAGCGAAATCGGAAAGATCGAAGCGCACGAGGCGCGCTTTTACAAACGCGGGCAGACCTGCCGAACCTTCCTGCAATAAGCGGCGAATCTGTGTTGTCTCGCTCTGCCGCTCCGTATGGACCATGTCGCCATCATCAACAGACACGACGGCGATCACGGATGGGGATTTGCCTTGCGGGCGCGACCTTCGCGGAACGATCGTGTTCAGCGTGTCGCCACCCTGATCGACAATGCAGTAAAGCCCCGGTTGACGGAATGTCACGAGCGCGTCGCTGCGCTGGCCGGGATAGAGATAATTGATGTCCTTGCGTGAGATGTTCTGTCGGGTCAGCCCGTCCGCAGCGATTTCATACTGCCCTACTGTTTCTCCATCGCAGGTCATTTCCGAGCCGGACTGTCGGGCGTAACGCGGAAGCCTGAGGTGTTTTTCGCTGTCTCCTGAACGTGCTTTCACAATCTGCACGTTGAGCGTGTCATGCACGCCTCCGGCGATCATGCGCCACCGTTCCACATCGCCTGTCCTTACATGCAGGACAGGCTGCGTCTCTCCGTTCACAAGGGTGTAGCGCCCGGAGAGCATCCATGCGTCACGACTGGTGCCGTCGGCATTCGGGCGGCTGCTGATGAACTGGCTGCGGAAATTCTCCACACCGCCTTCGGCGCCTTTCGGGCAGGTCCAGCTTCCTGTCGCGCTGTCCTGAAGCAGGGTCCTGTGTGTCGCATCACTGAAACAGCCATAGGGGATCTGCTCGAACAGCATGATGCGTTCGGCAACTGGCGTTCCGTAACGGTCATGGAGCACCGTGTCGATGTCCACGACCCCGCCATTCCGGGAGCGGTCTGCATAGCGTCGTCTGCCCCGAACAATCAGCGCCCCCTCTTCACCGCTCGCCACGCCGATCGATGTCGCGCCGTGTTGATGCGCGTGATACCAGAATGTTCCGGCCGCATGAGTCGCAGGGATGGCGTAACGATAATCCCATGTGCCGCCTGCGGGCATCACTGTGTGCATGACATTGTCGGCATGACCTTCCGGCGAGACGTGCATGCCGTGAAGATGCAGGTTCTGCCGGTTGAAACATGCTGGCGTATTCAGGGTTTTTGGACAGTCTGAAGCAGGATCGACAGGAAGGTTGTTCTGAAGATTGATCCGCAGTTCATCGCCCGGCGAGACCACGATCGTCGGTGCGGCGAGGCAGCCGTTATAGGAGCGCAGCCGTACGGGGTCGTTTGCGTTTTCCTGTGGATTCCAGATGTGATTGTGTGAATAGGCCAGTGTCAGATCGGCCGTGACTGTCGTGCCGGAACGTCTGACCGTGTCGGCTCCGCAGTTCGACTGTGTTTCCCGCAGATGCGACGACCAGAAACCGGGATGGGATGGTTCTCTGAAGGCGTGGTTGAAAGCAGGGAAATCCCGGTCTTTTACTTCAGGAAACATGATCTGCGCGTGAGTTGGCGCAGATGGGAGGCAGAACAGGGCGGAACTGGCCAGCACCCCTGTACAGTAGAGTTTTTGCAACGACATGAGAAACCCACAGCGATTTCATCACCTTGATTGTTAAAGGCGATTCCCAGCAGGGGGTTTAAATCCATCATTTGTGACGCAGAGTGACAGTTCGATGATGTTCTGATGACACGACTGTTCCGGATGGTCGCTTATTAAAAGACCCTGCGTGATACATCATGAAATTATAAGAAGGTTTCTGGTGAAGCTTTTTCCGGAAAGCCTTGTAGAACAGCGCTTTTTAAAAAGGCGTCACCCAGAAAACGTTTAATATCCTGTCATCGGAAGACTGTTTACAGGCAGTCTTCCGATAAGCCGGACGAATACTTACACCGTGAAGTATTTCGCCCGTGGATTCAGGATCACCAGCGCCGAAGTCGACTGCTCCGGATGCAACTGATAGCCGTCCGACAGCGATATACCGATCTTCTCCGCATCCAGCAGTTTCAGGATCGGTTCCTGATCTTCCAGACGCGGGCAGGCGGGATAGCCGAACGAATAGCGCGAGCCGCGATAACCCTGCGACAGAAGCTTGTCCATGTCGCGCGCGTCCTCGCCGGAAAAACCGAGTTCGGCGCGAATACGCTTGTGCGTGTATTCCGCCATTGCCTCGGCCACTTCCACCGACAGGCCGTGCAGATAGAGATAGTCCTGATAACGGTTCTGCTCGAACCACTCGCGGGCCATGTCGGAGGCTTTCTGCCCGACCGTCACCACCTGCAACCCGATCACGTCCCGCTCGGCGTCATCCACGTCACGCACGAAGTCGGCGATGCACTCGCCGTTCTCACGTGGCTGGCGCGGCATGGTGAAGCGGGCCACCTCGGTCTGCCCGTCTTCTGCGAACAGGATCAGGTCACTCCCCTGACCGGCGGCCTTCCAGTAACCGTAAGCAGCACGCGGCTTGAGGATGTCTTCCGCCTCGCACAGCGTCAGCATCCGACGCAGCACGGGCCGCAGTTCCTGACGCGCCCAGCTGAGGAAATCCTCCAGCGTGCGGCCCTGCTTCTTGAAACCCCACTGGAACTGATAGAGTGAGCGTTCATTGAGGAACGGCAGCACCGCGTTGGTCTCGGCCTCGACCACGCGCGGCCCCCAGAACGGCGGCGTGATGACCGGCTCGTCCTTCGTGACGCGCCGACGACGCGCCTGCGCGGCAACCACATCCACCGGCCCGAATCCGCGTTCCTCGGCGGCTTCCGGCGTGCGCGGCGTGGAGCGTTTCGCCTTGCCTTCACGCCGCTTGGCGATGGCGGCGGCGTAATCGTCGAACTTGCCCTGCGCGACCACGTCCATCAGCGAGAGGCCGTCGAACGCATCGCGGGCATAGGCCACACGACCATGCGTGCCATAGGCGGCGGCGCAGTCGTCCTCGACATAATTGCGGGTCAGCGCCGCGCCCCCGAGAATGACCGGAAGCTCGATCCCCTGCCGGTCGATCTCCTGAAGGTTCTCGCGCATGATGACCGTGGATTTCACCAGAAGCCCGGACATGCCGATCGCGTCGGCCTTCTCGGCGCGGGCGGATTCGATCATGTCCGCTACCGGCACCTTGATGCCGAGATTGACCACCCGATAGCCGTTGTTGGTCAGGATGATGTCCACGAGATTCTTGCCGATATCGTGCACGTCGCCCTTCACGGTCGCCAGCACGATCGTGCCGCGCGCCTGCCCTTCGACACGCTCCATATGCGGCTCAAGCCACGCAACCGCGGCCTTCATCGTCTCGGCGGACTGAAGCACGAACGGAAGCTGCATCTTGCCGGAGCCGAACAGTTCACCCACCACTTTCATGCCGTCGAGCAGCACGTTGTTGATGATGTCGATCGGCGGCATCTCCTTCATGGCTTCCTCAAGGTCGGCCTCAAGCCCCTTGCGGTCACCATCGACAATGCGGTCCTTCAGACGCTCCGGCGCGGTCTCGGCTTTCGCCTTCTTGGCGACATCCGCCGCCTTCCGTCCCTCAAAAAGCGACAGGAATTTCTGAAGCGGATCGTAGTCCTCGCCACGACGGTCGAAGATCAGGTCTTCCGCGACCTTCACTTCCTCGGCGGGAATCAGGTGCAGCGGACGGATTTTGGACACATGCACGATCGCGCCCGTCATGCCCGCCTTCACGGCGTGATCGAGGAACACGGAGTTCAGCACCGCGCGGGCTGCCGGGTTCAGGCCGAAGGAGATGTTCGACAGACCGAGGATGATCTGAATGTCCGGGAATTTCTCCCGGATCATGCGGATGCCTTCCAGCGTCCACTGACCCAGCTTGCGGTCATCTTCCACGCCGGTGGCGATGGTGAAGGTCAGCGGATCGATCAGCAGATCCGACTGCGGCAGACCGTACTGGTCACACGCGAATTCCACCAGCCGCGTGGCGATACGGAGCTTGTCTTCCGCCGTCTTCGCCATGCCGACTTCGTCGATGGTCAGAGCCACGACAGCCGCGCCGAACTTGCGGGCCAGCTTCATGCGGTCATGGGCAATCGCCTCGCCATCCTCGAAATTGATCGAGTTGATGATCGGCTTGCCGCCATGCAGCTTCAGCGCCGATTCGATGACCGGCGTTTCCGTGGAGTCGATCACCAGCGGCGCGTTTACCGAGGAGGTGAAACGGCGGATGACCTCGTCCATTTCCGCCTTCTCGTCACGCCCGACAAAGGCCGTGCAGACATCCAGCGAGTTGGACCCTTCCGCCACCTGCTCACGCCCGACGGCCACGCAGCCATCCCAGTCATGCGCTTCCTGAAGCTCACGCCATTTCTTCGACCCGTTGGCGTTGCAGCGCTCGCCGATGGAGAAATAGGCGTTTTCCTGACGCAGCGGCGTCTGGCTGTAGAGGCTGGCGACGGACGGCACCCATGTCGGGTTGCGCTTCGTCGGCGCCGGACGATGCTTTCCGGACGGCGCACGGCTCCGCAGCATGGCGTCGAGCGCCGCGATATGCGGCGTGGACGTGCCACAGCAGCCGCCGATCATGTTCAGCCCGTCCTCGATGATGAAGCGCTCCATCCACAGCGCCATCTCTTCCGGGCTGAGCGGATAGTGCGTCTGGCCGTTGACCAGCTCCGGCAGGCCTGCGTTCGGCAGCACCGAGATCAGGCGCGGCCAGTTCTCGGCCAGCCAGCGGACATGCTCGGCCATCTCCTGCGGACCCGTGGCGCAGTTCAGCCCGATCAGATCCACATCGAGGCTCTCCACCACCGTCGCGGCGGCGGCGATGTCCGGTCCGACCAGCAGCGTGCCGGTGGTCTCGACCGTGACCTGTACGAAGATCGGCGTGTTCACGCCCATCTCGGCGCGGGCGATCTTCATGCCGTTGACGGCCGCCTTGATCTGGAGCGTGTCCTGACAGGTTTCGATCAGGAAGGCGTCGACGCCACCCTCGATCAGCCCGCGTCCCTGCTCGGCCAGACCGGCTTCCAGCGTGTCGTAATCGATGTTGCCCAGAGAAGGCAGCTTGGTGCCGGGACCGATGGAGCCGAGCACGTAGCGATGACGCCCGTCATCGAACTGGTCGGCGGCCTCACGCGCCAGCGTGCCCGCAATGCGGTTGATCTCGCGGGCGCGGTCCTGAAGATCGAACTCCGCCAGCGTGATCGGAGACCCGCCGAAGCTGTTGGTCTCCACCATGTCCGCCCCGGCCTCGAAGTAGCCGCGATGGATTTCGCGCACCAGTTCCGGACGCGACAGGTTGAGAATCTCGGTGCAGTTCTCCTGTCCCCAGTAGTCCCGCTCGGTTTCAAGATCGAGCGCCTGCACGCGTGATCCCATGCCGCCGTCACACAGCAACACCTGTTCCTGCAGGGCTTCGAGCAGCGGGGGACGGGAAGAGCTTGAGGAGGTCATTTATGGACTACCGGATATTCGGAGGAAGCAACCCGCGTGATACGGGAGAGGACGGCGGTTATTCCAGAGGGCTCCGGTCCTGTCCAGAGAAACGACCATTCGGTGAGGCATCCGGGTTCGGCCAGTGACGCAAACCGGACAGGACGCTGTCCCAAGTCACTGTATGTCTGACAGTATTTGAAACGGAGAGCGGAATACCTTACCCTGCGGCAGGATATTTTTCCTGATTACAGAATGACCCACCTTGATTCCCCTGACCATCACCGAACCGGCCAAATCAGCGTTGTGGGCAGAGGAGCGTCGTCGTACGACTTTTCTGCTCGACACAACGGGCGAGAGGCTTCCCGGAGAAGGATGGGCGCAGGTTGAGCGGCCCGCTCCTGAAAACCGTCGTTTTTCAGGTCTGTCGGTCAAAAAAACATCATTTTCTCCTGGTGTGACGTCAGTTACGACTGGTGAGCTGGCGCGTCATGACAGTTCATGCGCCTGTTGCGTGGGCCGACCGGTGCTGGTCAATCGCCTGCTTTCTCTCATTCAGGAACGTGCGCGGGGAAACTGTACATTCTTTCGCCACATTGCTCTCGTTGTTTCCCCGGAACAGCAGCATGCCGTGGCCGAAGGACTGAAAAGCAGCCCGTTTCTGGGAAATATGTTCAGTATCGAGGTGGAGCAGTAACCAAAAATCATTCTTTCTGGCGGTAATACGCCTTCAATGATTTTGTGGAACAATGCGATTTAGTTTCCGGAAGTTAAATTTCCGGGAGACAGGAAATCATCCGCACGGCATATCGAGGGCAGCGGTCACACGTTTTGTGTGGTAGAGGCCGTTCAGCGTTTCCTGCACAGTGAAACGCGGGCACGTTTTATAGAGGACGATCTGTGGCTTCAGTCGATAACGCGAACGGCACTCCCAATCCCCAGACCGACAGACCGGCGCCTTCCATTATCCGGTTGCAAGCCACCATCGCCGCAGCCCGCTTTCACGGTCTCGAACTGGATATGCGGGATTTCGCCGGCGAACCGGGTGAGAGCAGTCCTTCTCCGGCAACGCTCGTTCGCTGGCTGACCGATCAGGGCGCCGTGGCGAAGGGGATGAACATCAAGTGGCGATACCTCGTCAAGATGAGCAACTCGCCGCCGATCGTTCTCATGTTCCGCGACGGATCTGCTGCGCTGATGGTGAACGCCGACGCCGCCCGCGGCATCGTCTGGCTGCGCGATCCGATGGCCGGAGAGGGCGTCGCGCCGGTTCCGGTCGACGAGATGCGGCTCAATCAGGTCTGGACCGGCGATATCCTGCTGATCAAGCGTCGCAAGGACCAGTCAGAAGCCGACGCGCCGATCAATGCGGCGTGGCTCGCCAAGATGGTGCTGCGCGAGAAAAAGTCGCTGCGTGATATCGCCATCGCCTCGATGACGCTCAGTATCCTGCAGATCTTCCCGCCGCTCATCGTCATGCAGGTCATCGACCGCGTGGTGAACAACCGCTCCATGGCGACGCTGGTCTCGATCACCGCCATCGTGCTGGTTCTGTCCTTCTATGAAGTCCTGCTGTCCTACGGCCGGCGCGAACTGACGCTCGTTCTGACGACGCGTATCGACACCCGGATTTCGCTGCATCTGTTCAACCGTCTGCTGGCGCTGCCCCTCGAATTCTTCGAGCGTGAGCAGGCCGGTAACGTCATCGGTCGTGTCATGGCCATCTACAAGGTCCGTGACTTCATGACCGGCCGTCTCATGTCGACCTTCCTCGACATGTTCACGCTGGTCGTCATCCTGCCGTTCCTGTTCTATCTGAGCTCGACACTGGCCTGGATGACCATCGCGGCTTCGGGGCTCATCGGCCTTCTGGTTGTCGTCTTCATGGGACCTGTCGGTCGCCAGATCGGCAAGCTCATCAAGGCCGAGATGAAGCGTTCCGGCGTGATGTATGAAACCGTCGCCGGTATCCGGACCATCAAGACCCTCGCTCTTGAGACGTCCCGCAAGGAAGAGTGGGATGAGTGCACGGCGGGCGTGGTGCAGGCCAAGCTGGATGTTGGACGTATGTCCAACTGGCCGACCAGCCTCAGCATGCCGCTGGAAATGTTCATCAACCGTGGTGTGATCCTTGTCGGTGCCTATCTTGTGCTGACGGACGCTGCGTCCGTGGGGGCTGGTGCGCTCGTCGCCTTCATGATGCTCGGTGGTCGTGTGGCGTCTCCGCTGACGAATCTCGCCAAGCTGCTCGATGACCTGAACGAGGTCACCGCCTCGCTCGCGGAAGCGGGCACGGTGCTGAACCAGCCGACAGAGACCAAGGCCCTGACGACCGGCATGCGTCCGCGCATCAAGGGAGCCCTGTCCTTTCTTGACGTGAACTTCGTTTATCCGGGGTCCACGGCGAAGGCCCTGAACGACGTCAGCTTCGAGATTCCGGCCGGAACGATGCTGGGTCTGGTGGGGCGTTCGGGTTCAGGTAAATCGACCATCACCCGACTGCTTCAGGGTGTGAGCCGGTCCTATACCGGTTACCTGAAACTGGACGGCGTGGATCTGCGTGAAATCAACCTGACCCATCTGCGTCGCTCGTTCGGCGTGGTGTTGCAGGACAACTTCCTGTTCCGTGGCACGATTCGGGAGAATATTACAGCCGGTCGTCCCGGCCTGACCATCGACGATGTCGTGCGCGCCGCCCGTCTTGCGGGTGCGGAAGAGTTCATCGAACGGATGCCCGCGGGTTACGATACCTGGATCGAAGAAGGCTCGACCAACATTTCCGGTGGTCAGCGTCAGCGTCTCGCCATCGCCCGCGCCGTGATCTGCGATCCGAAGCTGATGATTCTCGACGAGGCGACCTCAGCGCTCGATCCCGAGAGTGAAGCGCTGGTGAACGCCAATCTGGAGCGGATCGGCAAGGGACGCACGATGGTGATCGTCTCCCATCGTCTGTCCTCTCTGGTGAACTGTGACATGATTCTGGTAATGGATCGCGGGCGCGTGGTCGATATCGCCCCTCATGAGATTCTTCTCGAGCGCTGCACGATTTACCGGACCCTCTGGATGCAGCAGAACCGCCACACGGAAGGGCGATCCGGTCCCAGTGCCCCCGCCGATGCTCCGCTGATCGCGGAAGGAGAGTGACCGATGACCCAACAGGACGTTGTGCCCGCTTCCGGTGATGAAGAGAAATCCCCGGACTTCCTTCCAGAAGCGACAGACCCTTTTGCTCCGAATGACCTGCCTCCGGCGCTGCTTGAATTCCATTCACCAAGCGCTGCGCTGGTCAACATGCCGCCCACGGCGACCGCCCAGTACATTACGTGGCTGATTGGCGGCCTTACGCTCGCCAGTGTGATCATCATGAGCGTGTTTCCGCTCAATCGCGTGGTGACGACGCCCGGCAAGATCGTCTCGACCCAGCAGACCCTCGTGGTCCAGCCGCTGGAAACGTCGATCATCCGCAGCATCGACGTGCATGAGGGGGACTTCGTCCATAAAGGACAGGTGCTCACCCATCTCGATCCGACCATCAGCGACGCCGATATCGAGAATATGCGGGCACTGAGCCAGAGCTATTCCGCTGAAGTGGATCGTCTGAGCGCCGAAGCGGAAGGCCGTGATTACGTGCCTGACCCGAGCAACCCGGCGACAACGCAGGAGGCTGCGACGTTCCTGCGCCGCAAGGCCGAGTTCGACGCGAAGGTGAACAATTATCAGGAACAGATCGCCTCGCAGACCAGTGACCTTCAGGGTTTTCTGGCCAATGCGGCGATGTTCGGCGCCAAGGCCAAGGTCGCTCGTGATGTTCACACCATGCGCCTGCGTCTGCAGCAGGATCAGGTGGGCAGCCGTCTCTCCACACTGGGCGCGCAGAGCGAACTGATGGAGAATGAACGGTCCCAGATCGGAGCGCAGCAGCAGGCCGCCAGCGCCCGCAGCAAGATCCGTGCGCTGGCTTCCGAGCGACAGAACTACATCGAGACATGGAAAGCCCAGATCTATCACGATCTCAGTGATGGGCAGCGCCATCTTTCCGAGGCGGAAAGCAATTACCGCAAGGCCAGACTCCGCAAGAGCATGACGACGCTGGTTGCCGGCGAAGATTCCATCGTTCTGACAATCGCCAAGATGTCGATCGGATCGGTCATCACGACCGGCAACGAACTCATGACGCTGGTGCCGGTCGGCAGCGGTCTGGAGGTCGAGGCGCATCTCAACGGTTCGGAAGCCGGCTTCGTGCAGCTGGGCGACAAGGCCCTGCTGAAATTCGCGACCTTCCCCTTCGCCCAGTATGGTGGAGCCGACGCGACGGTTCGTGAAATCAGCGCCGACTCCTTCAGTGCGCAGGGTGGCGCAGGTGGCGGCGGTGGTGGATCTCAGTCACAGTCCTCGGACCCCAGCGCGGCGCAACAGGCCTATTACCGTGTTCGTCTCCGCGTAGACCGGTACACACTGCATGGCGTGCCGTCCTTCTTCCATCCTCACCCAGGCATGCCCGTGACAGCGGACATTCAGGTGGGCAAGCGCACCGTGATGCAGTTCCTGCTCAACAGCATCATGCCTCTGGTCACCGATGGCATGAGGGAGCCATAACGGATATCTGATCTTGTCTGCCTGCTCCGGTCGTTCACCGCTCACGACCGGGGCCTGTCTATCCGGAGCGGCTTATCTGACAGTCTGTGCGGGCTGTCGCACATGATGATCATCCAGCGGTATTCTGCCGATCCAGCCACGCCCGGGGAGGACTGCTCTTGAGTCTGCTTTCACGCCTGTTTACCCGCCGCTCTCCCGAGAAGCGGCTTCAGTATGGTCTCCAGCTTATTGAAGCCGAGGATTTCGCGGGGGGCTTTGCCGAAATCAGCGCCGCTGCCCAGACGGGCATGCCGGAGGCGCAGTTCCGTCTCGCCCGTCTCTATCTCGATGGCATCGGTATTCCACGTGATCTGGTGGAAGGTGGCCGATGGCTCCGCAGGGCGGCGGAAGCTGAATGGATTGAAGCACAGTTCGTACTCGCGACGCTGTATCTGGTCGGTCTGCCGGAAGCTGTCGAGAACGATTCCTTCAATCTGACGGACGTTGCGCAGAATGTGACCGGGCAGCCCAATTTCCATCGGGCGGCGCATTGGGCGAAACTTGCGGCGGATGCCGGGAATCCGGACGCCCAAGCGCTTTACGGCTATGTGCTTAACACGGGGCCGGAAGACCTTCGCAATCCGGAAGAATCCCTTGTCTGGTACAAGCGGGCCGCCGAGGGCGGCAGTCCGCAGGGACATCTGGGTCTCGGACTGGCAGGACTGCATTCCGCCCAGTCGGATGCGGAGCTTGCCGAGGCGATCGAGCATCTCAAGATTGCAGCCGACGCCAATGTCGGTTCGGCCCTCTATCTCATGGGCATCGCCTATGAGCGGGGGGCGGGCGCGCCTCAGGACCCGGTTGCAGCCACCGAGTGCTACGGTAAGGCGGCTGCCCATAATGTCCGCTCCGCGCAGGCCCGTTATGGGCTTGCCCTCCTTGAGGGACGCGGCATTGAAAAGGATACCTCGAAAGGCGAGACGTGGCTGCGTAAGGCTGCGCTCGCTGGCGATCTGGAAGCCTGCGCGCTGCTGGGCGACATCCATGCGCGTGGCGATGATCTGTCTCCCAATTATCTGGAAGCGGCGAACTGGTACCGTCGCGCCGCAGAGGGCGGCCATGCCGCCTCCGCCCGCGCTCTCGGGATGCTGTATCTCACGGGAGCCGGCATCACTCGCGATGAGGATGAGGCAGCCAAGTGGTTCCGCTATGCTTCGGAAAAAGGGGATTCGGCCAGTTCCGCCGATCTGGGCAATCTGCTCCTGATGGGGGGTGGCACAGCCGAGGACAGGCAGGCGACCCGGGCGCTGTATGAAAAGGCGGCCCATTCGGGTGATCTGATCGCGGCCTTCAATTTCGGAGTCTGCCTCGCCGAGGGCGTCGGCACGGAACGGAATGAGGAGCAGGCGGCGCACTGGATGCGCAAGGCGGCTGAAGGGATCATCAACGCACAGTACTGGTACGGCCGGATGCTGATCGACGGTCGCGGTGTCACCGCCAACCCCGAAGAAGGGCGCGAATGGATTCGCAAGGCGGCGGTCGAGGGCATGGCGGATGCCGAGCATCATTACGCACAGATGCTGGTTGCGGGTGAGGGTGGTCCTGCGGATCACGCGGAAGCGTTCACCATGTTCGAACGGGCCGCCAAGCAGGGTAACGCCAACAGCATGTTCGCGCTGGGCGCCATGTTGGGCGGAGGACATGACATTCCCGAAGACCGGCAGCAGGCTCTTGAATGGTTCCGGCAGGCGGCCGAACGCGGGCATGTCGGCGCGCAGCTGATGATGGGGCGTTACCTGACGCGTGGTCTTGTCGGGGAGCCCGACATGGAAGAAGGGCTGATCTGGTATCGCAAGGCTGAGGCAGCCGGTCTGACGCAGGCCAGTGCAGACATGGCGCAGCTGAAATTCCCGCTGCGGGAAGCGAAGCCGGAAGAGCCTGTTGCTTCTGAAGCGGATTCTCATCCCGCCGACTCTCATCCGGCCGTTGGTTAGGGATCGTTGGCCAGACGCTCGACAGTCAGAGGTCGCGCCCGGTCTTCTTCCCGGACGGCGGCGGCGGAAGCTCTGAGTGCAGAGATTGCGGATGACAACGATGCGACCATAGCGGGCCTGATAACGCCGCAGGACCGGGAGAACTGGGAAAAATGGGCGTGTGAGCAGGCCCAGAATTCGTTCGACCGGGGTGAAGCCTGCTGGAAGGCCGGCGATACGGTAGGCGCGCTCGGATGGCTGGAACGTGCCCACCGGATGGCGTCCGACAGTCCGAATGTGATGCTTCTTCTCGCCGTGGTCCGACAGGCCTGCGGCAATGGGACGGGAGCGATCACTCTTCTTGAGGCTTTGACTGCTCGCCATGACGTGGCGCGGCTCTGGTGCATGCTCGCCGCCGCCTGCTTCAGACAGGGGCAGGCGGAAGCGGCGGTCGGTGCGTTGAAAAAAGCGCTCTCGCATCATGTCTGCACAGAAGACATGGGGATTCTGGCGGACCGGATCATGGCGGCGGCAGGCTGTCCCGGCTGGTGCGGGCTGGACGATCAGGGCACCATCAGGGTGGGGGGGGACATAAGTCGCCTGCTTGCGGCCAGTGATGGCCATCGCCCGGCCCGTCGTAAAAAACAGCCCGCTCCGGTGTCCGACCGGCTGACTGTCCTTGCCGACGGAGAAATCTGCCCGGTTCTACGGGATGAAACCGGCCTGCTGTATCCGGACATGCTGGATGATTTCTGGAACACGGATCGTCTGGACGTTCTGTGGGATGGCCATTCGCTACCGGGCAGCCCGCTTTGTCCTTCCGTGGCCATGCGGGTCGAAGGACTGGTTGAAGCGACGGCAGAGGGCGTTGTCGGATGGGTGTGGCATCCGGCCAACCCGGATCGGGCGCCTTCCCTGCGCGTTATTGAGGTCGTCACAGACCGCGAGCTCATGAGCTTTACGGCGGAGGATTTCTCACCGGACGCCAGCTCCGATATTCCGTTGTCCCGGTTCCGACAGATCGCCCTGTCAGGCGAGGATCTACCTTCTGGTCCGATTCGAATCGTCGATGAGACTGGGCGTGATCTGACAGGCAGTCCGCTTGAGGCGGGACATGCGCGTCCAGTTTCCAGAGGCAAAAAACAGGCTTCTCGCAAGACGCTCCGTTCAACCGGTGCTGCGTCGACGCCTGCCACGACAGAATCCAGGAGCGCCAGTCGCTCCAGCGCCGCCGTGCTGATCGTCATTCCGGTCTACCGGGATGTGCCAGGCACAAAGGCCTGTCTTGAAAGCGTGCTGGCGTCGCTGCCTGCCGCAACCCGCACCAGCCCCCGAATTCTGGTCATCAATGATGCGTCGCCGGAGCCGGATATGGTGGCCATGCTGCGTGGTTTTGCGAAAGACACACGCGTCACCGTGAAGGAGAATCCGGTCAATCGGGGCTTTGTCGCCACAGCCAATCTCGGTCTGGAGGCGGCTCTTTCCGGTCAGGCCCGCGCCCGTGATGTCGTGCTGCTGAACAGTGACACGCTTGTCGCCAGCGACTGGCTTGAGGAATTGCGAGCCGTTGCCTGGAGTGCGCCGGATATCGGTACGGTCACGCCGCTGTCGAACGACGCAACCATTCTGTCCTATCCGAATGTGGTCGAGACAAACCCGACACCCACGCCTGACCAGACCGCCATCCTGATGAAACTCGCCCGGTCCGCCAACAAGGGCGTGGCCGTCGATATTCCGACAGGGCACGGGTTCTGCCTCTATATCCGTCACGATTGTCTGGAGCAGACAGGTCTGCTGCGTGCCGATCTGTTCGCTCAGGGCTATGGCGAGGAAAACGATTTCTGCCTGCGCGCCTCTCAGGCCGGATGGCGGAATGTCGCCGCTCCCGGAGCATATGTTGCGCATGTGGGATCAGTTTCGTTCGGAGCCACCCGTACCGGCCTGCTCCGGCGCAATCTTGCCCTGCTCAACCGGCTTTATCCCGATTACAACGCACTGATCGCCGGGCACGTGGCTGCCGATCCGCTGTTCGAGGCGCGACGGAAAATCGATCTCCTGCGCTGGCGTCGGGCGGCGCGTCTGTATTCCCGTGAAACCGCCTCCGGTGAGACACCGCCTGTGGTGCTGATGGTGACGCATGATTATGGCGGGGGCGTCGAACGGGTCGTGCGTCAGCGGGTAGCCGCGCTGAAAGCAGGTGGGGTTCGGCCAGTTCTGATTCGTCCGGTCAAGGGAGGCTGTCGAATCGAGGGAGGACCGAACGGGAACGATCTTCTTTCTGCTTCTTTTCCGAATCTGCGTTTCAGCCTGCCGGCGGAATGGTCGCGCCTGCTCCGCCTGCTGACGGCGGACCCTGTCGATCATATCGAATGGCATCACGCCAGCGGCCATCACATGGCCATGCGGGAAATCGCCTCCGTGCTTGGCGTTCCCTATGATGTGTATGTGCATGACTACATCTGGTTCTGCCCCCGTATCTCCCTTGTAGGCAGGACTCGCCGCTACTGCGGGGAGCCGGATGACGCCGCCTGCGAGGACTGCGTGGCGACTCTGGGCCGCAGTGTTGATGATGACATGCCGGTTGCCCAGTATGTCGCGCGGTCGGCGCGTGAGCTGGAGGCGGCGCGCTCGGTGATCGTCCCGTCCGACGATACGGCGCAACGGATGAGACGGCATTTTCCCGCGCTTGCCCCGATTATTGCTCCTCTTGAAGATGACCGTCCTGATCTGACACTGGCGCGATACAGTCGGCTTTTTTCGTCATCGTCTTTTCATGAATCCGTCATGGGTCTGCCGCGTACCCCCGGACGCTTCCGGGTCTGCGTGGTTGGGGCCATCGGGAAGGAAAAAGGTTATGACGTTCTGCTGGCTGCCGCTCGGGAAGCCCGTGAGCAGGGGCGCCCCATAGAATACGTGATTGTCGGCCATACGCCTGACGATGCGTCCCTCATGGAAACCGGACATGTCTATGTCACAGGATTTTATCAGGAAGAGGAAGCGACTGCGCTGATTCGGGCGCAGCAGCCGGATTATGGATTTATTCCGTCGGTATGGCCCGAAACATGGTGCTTCGCGCTGGGCGTGACATGGCAGGCGGGTCTGAATGCGGCCGCTTTCGATCTGGGAGCTGTTGCAGACCGGATACGGACAACAGGGAGAGGCCACATCCTGCCGCTTGGTATATCGGCAGAGCAGCTTAACGTGATATTGATATCTCTCTGTCAGCACTCAGGCGAAAGGTCATCGTGAAGAGTTATATTCAAACACAGATCAATTGCCGCCTTCTCTGCTTGCTTTAGTAAGGCAGAATATCCCCGGAATAGCTGAAATCTTATTCAGAACAACCTACGGAACGAATTTATGTCCCAGAGTGGCCAGTCCCAGAATCAGAATCGTGTCGTCGACCTGAAAGTGTCAGGGCACCTGATGACACTTGATCAGGGATTATTCTGCGTTTTCCATGTGCCGTCCCAGGAGCCGCCCAGCCCGCGCGGCCTGCCCGGCGTCCGCCTCACACAGCCGCCGCTTGTGAATGGCGCTGTCACAATCTCGACCTTTGACGATACAGGTTGGCTTGGCGGTCAGAATAACGCTGCGCTCATCCGCGTCACGCAGGGGCCGGCGCAGGTTCTGGTGACGATCTATCAGGAAGCTGGCAGTCCGCACGAAGCGCCGCGTCTTCAGGTTGTTCGACTCAGCGATGCGGCGGGTGCTCCCGTCGCCGCCGCATACAGCGCGGCTGCTCCGCAGCAGGGTCAGGGCGCGGTCGCCAATATTCCTTCTCCGGCGCCGACGGGTGTCGCTGCGGCGCGGGGGCAGCAGTTCGAGGTCGGTGCGCACATCCAGCGCCGGGGTGATGTTGGGGCCATGCTTGGCGAATGGATGGGCAAGCCAGGCAGCCGCTACTGGATCGAGGGTTTCGGTATCTCTCCCAGCAAGCTGATTGCGGCCGAAGACATCGAATATCAGGCTGTTCTTGGTAAAGGCTGGCTTTCTCCCTGGACGGAAGGTGGCAAATACTGTGGCAGCCGCGGCATGGCGCTGCCGATTCTTGGCCTGCGCGTGAGGCTGAAGGGTGATGCTGCGGAGGAGTATCTCTGCGAGCTTGAGGCTTCCTTCACGGATGGCACGGAAATTGGTCCGGTCGGTGAAGATGAGACGGCTGAATCTGACAGCCTGGCTCCTCTGGAAGCCTTCCGGGTTACGATCATCCCCCGTGATCCGGCGATGGCTGCGGCCCTGCGTGAAGCTGAAGAACTGGAAGATGTGCTTGAGGAAGACCTCGCTCTTCTTGAAGAGGAAGAAGAGGATGTTGCTCCGGTCAGGAAGCCGGCGAAGCGCGGACGGCCTGCCGCCAGAGCATCCGCAAAACCGGCGGTGAAAGCTGCTGCGCCAGCCAGGGTTTCTTCGGCAAAAACCCCCAAGACACAGCCGAAAACAACAAAAGCTTCGGCAAGATCGGCAAAAACTTCAACACAGCGCAAGCCGGGCCGCCGCTGACGCCGCCTGCATGTGAGGAGTGGGATTTCTGCTCCTCACATGCACCAGTCCTGTTTCCGTTATGAGGTCAGTTTTTGATTTGAGGACCTCTGTCAGCAAATTCCAGTCGTGTCGGCCAATATCAGGAACGGATCGCCGACCCTTCTTGCAAATGGATATCTGTCTTGAAATTTCTTTTTATTCACCAGAATTTTCCCGGACAGTTCCTGCATATTGTCCGTCATCTGATCCGATCAGGCGCGCATGAAGTCGTTTTCATCAGCGAGAACAACGAGAATGTCATTTCGGGAGTGCGCCGCGTCATTTATCGGAAACCGGCCTCTCCGCCGGACGCAACCCACCCCGGCGCCCGTGAATTCGCCATGGCTCTCAGCCGGGCTGACGCTGTTGCGCAGGCCGCTTCAACACTGAAAGATCTCGGTTTCATTCCCGATATCATCATCGGCCACCATGGTTGGGGTGAACTTCTCAATCTTCATGATATTTTCCCGACATCTCCAATTCTCGGCTATTTCGAGTTTTTCTATCATTCCGATGGATTTGATGTCGGATTCGATCCTGAATTTCCCACAGTGCCAGACATGCTGCCACGCATCAGAGCCAAGAATGCCGTCAATCTGGTGGCGCTGAACAATCCCGGCTGGGGTCAGACTCCGACGCTGTTCCAGCGCAGCACCTATCCGTCCTGGGCGCTCGACAAGATTTCCGTACTGCGCGAAGGCGTCGATCTCGATCTGTGCAGTCCTGACCCAAAAGCAGCCCGGCACACGCTGCACATCAAGGATGTGACGATTTCCCCCAAGGATCGTCTGGTGACTTATGTCGCCCGGGATCTGGAGCCCTATCGTGGTTTCCATGTGTTCATGCGTTCGCTGCCGCGTATTCTGAAGGAATGTCCAAAGGCCCGCATTGTCATGGTCGGCGGTGATGGTGTCAGTTACGGTGCCCGACTGGCGCGTTCGACCTGGCGGCAACACATGCTTTCCGAACTTCAGGGACAGATTGACCTTGATCGCGTCCATTTTGTCGGCAAGGTGACTTACGATGAATTCCGCGCGCTTCTGAAGCGGTCTGACGCGCATGTCTATCTGACCTATCCGTTTGTGGCGTCATGGTCCTTGCGGGAAGCCATGGCGATGGGCTGTGCGATTGTGGGAAGTGACACGGACCCGGTCCGCGAATTCATTGAGGATGGGCGGACTGGTCTGCTTGCGCCATTCCTTGAGCCTCAGAAGATTGCTGATGCTGTCCTTACGCTGCTGGAGAATGGCAAACAGGCGAAGATTTTACGGGAAGCCGTCCGTGCTCAGGCTGAGACCACGCTTTGCCTTAACGATTATCTCATGCGTTATGAGGATCTGATTGAGCAGGTCAGTGGACTTTCACCCTCTGCCGATACTGCGCCATCTCCCCGTAAGCGTGGTTCACGCAAACCGGCCCAACAGAGCGCAGCAGCTGCGAGGAAATCCAGATCAGGCACGATTGCGGGGAAGACGGCCTCATCAGCGAAATCCCGCTCAAAGACGTTATTGCCTACCTGAGACGGCATCTGTCACGCCTGCTCTGTAAAGATGCGTTTATTATGTATCTATACTTGGTCAATACAGAGGTCTGGGGTTTTATGCCGAATTCTGCAATGGGACACGGCCTCTTTGATCCCGGCCTGTTAAAATAAATGGGCAAGGGGCTGCCTGATCCTTTGCTGGTGCAGGCCGTGTGCTCAGAAACGTATGATGCAATTCGCTGCATCTGATTTTCCGGCAGAAAATGCTTTGCAGGCAGGGTGTTCCCCTGAAGGTCGCCGGAGGTTGTTCGGTCAGGCCAATCCTTGGGGTGGGTCAGATAAAAGCCCAGAAAAAAGCCGGAGAGAAACTCCCCGGCCTGGTGAGATGGTCAGACCAGTCCCTTGACCCAGTCTTTCAGCTGGCTCTTGGGGAGCGCGCCGACTTTCGTTTCCACCGGCTTGCCATCCTTGAACAGGATCAGGGTCGGGATGCCGCGGACACCAAACGTGTTTGGCGTGAGAGGGTTCTCGTCAATGTTGACCTTGGCCACCTTCAGCTGACCTTTGAACTCCGCTCCGATTTCATCCAGTGCCGGTGCAATCATCTTGCAGGGACCGCACCACTCTGCCCAGAAATCGACCAGAACCGGCCCGGAAGCCTTCAGAACATCGGTCTCGAAAGTGGTGTCGCTGACCGCAACGGTGTTTTCGCTCATGTACGTCGTCCTTGGTAATAGGTGTGTCTGAACAGTTGGGGGGAGTTGGCGTCAGGTCAAGTCCCTTCTTCCTGAAGCTTGGGTGGTTCCGCCGGGTGTTCTCTGCTGGAATGACTGTTTCACGGGGGCTTTGCTGCGAAGCCCATCATGGGACCTGTTCCTGTGGTCTCTTCGGACTTGAACGAAAAGGAAAGGATCGAAAGGCCGTCTGGTGACATGGTGCCAAGGTCTGGAAGAACGATGCCAATTAAAACACCGGGGCTACGCCTTCCCCTCACACGAGCTGCATAAACAGCTCACTGACAAGAGTGCCCCACGTTAGGGAGAGTCATGGCAATACCGCAAGCACTCACATTGCGACGTGGACGGTTCAGCGCTCGGGAATATCACCCGTTTCACGCGGCGTGGAACTGCGCTGCTCAGCTTCGTCAGCCAATTCCTTGATGTAGCTTAAAAGAGAGGCTGTGCGTGTCAGCGTAAAGCCGAGGGCTGCGATTGTCCGGATGGTTTCCGGAGAGAGGCCAGCTTCCTGCTGTAGAAGTCTTTCATCCTCATCACTCAGGTCGGCCATTGGAATCTCGTCTGGATGCAGTGGTGCGCTGCATTCAAAACGGGAAGAGTGAATGTATGGTGAAAGCTCTCGCGGAAATCCGGGCACAAAAAAACCGGCTTCCCTGAGAAAGCCGGTTTGTCTCGCGTAGAGGCGGGGCTCGATTAGAAGCCTTCGCGCTCAATACGCTTGCGCTCCATCTTGCGGGCGCGACGCACAGCTTCCGCTGCTTCACGAGCGCGACGCTCTGAAGGCTTCTCATAGTGGCGGCGGAGCTTCATTTCACGGAAAAGCCCTTCACGCTGCATCTTCTTCTTGAGTGCCTTAAGAGCCTGATCGACATTGTTGTCGCGAACGAGAACCTGCACTGGCTGGTCGTCTCCCGAAAGAACCTGCTGACCTCGGTCATGCTGGGTTCATGAGTTTCTATAGGGTGAGCGCGACTCCGCACGGAAGCCTCGCCTCTGAGTTGGCCGCGTCCTTAACACACGCCCGCAGGAAAAGACAAACGAATCCGTGGACCATCGCCCGGAAAGAACGACGTTTCTGTCACATCGCAATGCGGCGTATCCTGCCGGACGGTTCTGGAGAGGGTGAGCATGACATTACTGAAGATCGCACGGATGGGACATCCGGTCCTGCTGAAGCCGGCCGAACTGGTGGAGAACGTGGCCGATCCGGTCGTGCAGACCCTGATTGACGACATGATCGAGACCATGCGCGACGCCGGTGGCGTCGGCCTTGCCGCTCCCCAAGTGCATGTTTCGAAAAGAATTTTCGTTTATTACGTGCCGCCCACCCGTCTGGAGGAGGGAGAACAGTCGCCGGAAGGAATACAGGTGCTGGTCAACCCGGTGATTGAGCCGATCGACGAAGACATCCGTCTGAGAATGGAAGGGTGCCTGTCCATTCCGGGTCTGCGTGGCTGGGTTCCCCGGTATGCGCGGGTTCGATATCAGGGACTCGACCGGACAGGTGCGCCCGTTTCCGGGATCGCACAGGGATTCCACGCAAATGTGATCCAGCACGAGGGGGATCATCTGGATGGCGTTCTTTACCCCATGCGGATGACAGACCTCGGTCTGATGGGCTTTGATACGGAAGCTAGCCGGTTTCTGACGCCGGACATTATTTTGGGACGCAGTGAGCAATGAGTGGCAGGGATAGAATTCTTCAGTTTGCAGCAGGTGCGGGCTACGGGCTGCTTCAGGGAATGACGCCGCCATCCATTGAGCATTCTGTGGAACGGGATCAGGCATTGAAAGCGCTGGCCGCAGTCGCTGGCGAAAAGGGCTGGACGCTGACCGTCCTGAAGGAAGTGGCGGGACCGGACGCCGATCTCCTGTTCCCCGGCGGTCGCACCGAGCTGCTTGAGGCCTGGGCCGATCTGGTTGACCGGGAAATGACCGAGCGTGTGCTGCTGGCCATTGATGAGGGCGAGTGTCCCCGTCTCAGTCAGAAAGTCCGCAGGGCTGTTCTGGAGCGACTGGACATTCTGGAGCCTTATCGTGCTGCGGAGCGCCGTGCTGCGACAGTGCTGCTTTCACCCTGCGCGGGGAGAACATCGGCCCGTATCCTGTCGCGCACAGTGAACGCCATCTGGGATGCCTCGGAAGACATGTCGGGCGGTGTGACATGGGCTACGAAAAGAATCAGTCTCACCGGCATTTATGTTCCGACGTTTCTGGCATGGCTGGGGGGCGCGGATCGCGGCAGGGTGGAGCAGATCCTTGATGCCGGACTGGCCCGCACACGGCGTCTGGGTGAGCTGAAACAGCGTCTGTTCCGACCAAAGGGTCTGCGCACAGCGTGAAACGATTCGTCGAAGCCCGGACCGGCGGCGAGGCCGTCGCAGGCGATGGCGTCCTGTTCCTTCGGGAGCAGCAGATCAGGCTCGCGCAGGAGCTGATGCTGCTGGTCTGGCTCGATATGGGACAGGCGGCTTCACCGGTTCTGACGCAGTTCGGTCTTGGCGTGGCCCAGCACCGCGCCCTGCAAATGTTGGCGTTCCAGCCGGGACTGACGGTTGGGGAGCTACAGGGCGTTCTGGGTGTCACGAAACAGAGTCTGGCACGCACATTGACCGAACTGCAGGAACGCGCCCTCGTCCGGACTGAACAGGGACGACAGGACCGTCGTCAGCGCTTTCTCTTCCTGACCGACGAAGGCGCGGAAATCGAAGCGCAGCTTTTCGCTGTGCAGCGCGAACGCATGGTGGCGGCCTATCGGGAAGCGGGAGGCAATGCCGTGCAGGGTTTCCGGCAGGTCCTGCAGGGAATGCTGTCCGAGGATAGCCGCGCCTTTCTCGCGCGGCGCGAAAGGCAGACCAGAGAAACAGTGAAGGGAGCACGACGGGATGGCCAGTGAGGCGATGCAGAAAGCCGGCAGAGACGACGCTGTTCTGATTTCTGAAGAGGACAACAGCACGACACATGTGCTGGTGGTGGACGATGACGCCCGTCTGAGGCGGCTTCTCCAGCGCTATCTCAAGGAAAACGGCTTCCGGGTCACCGGCGCGGCTTCCGCCGCCGAGGCGCGACAGGCATTGGGCTTCATGCTGCCGGATGCTCTGGTGCTGGATGTCACTATGCCCGGCGAGGACGGGCTGGAGCTGACAAAATCCCTGCGCGGGCAGGGGCTGGACATTCCCATCCTGCTTCTCACGGCCCGTGGTGAGGCGGAGGATCGCATCACCGGTCTTGAGGCCGGAGCGGATGATTATCTGGGCAAGCCGTTCGAGCCGCGCGAACTGCTGCTGCGTCTGAAAGCCCATCTGCGCAAACATGCGCCACCGCCGCCGTCTGATAATCTGCGAATCGTCAGGCTCGGGACGCTCGAATTCGATCCCAACAGAGGCATTCTCTCCGGGCCCGAAGGTGTCGTGCATCTGACGGGTGGCGAGGCGGCCCTGCTGGCGGTTCTGTCCCGCCATCCCAACGAGGTCCTGTCGCGCGAAGACATCGCGAATGCACTGGATATGGCGGAAATCGGGGAGCGTGCCGTTGACGTGCAGGTTACCCGTCTGCGGCGGCGTATCGAGGTGGACCCGCGTGAACCACGTTATCTGCACACGCTTCGCGGCAAGGGTTACATGCTGAAGCCGGGAATCTGACGCCGGTCATGCGCGGATGGCGCACATTCTGGGGTGATGGCCGGCTCGACCGGTCGGTGCGGCGTGTGCTGCCCAATTCCTTTCTGGGCCGCTCCCTGCTGATTGTGCTGATCCCCCTGCTGGTCACGCAGGGAATCGCACTGGAACTGTTCTACGGCAATTATCTGCATGTGATGTCGCGGCGTATGTCCGAAAGCGTGGTTTCCGAAATCAGCCTGTCGCTGGACTTTCTGGAACGCTACCAGACACGCGCCGACCGGGCCTGGGTGACGAAGCAGGTTCGAGCACGCACGCAGCTTTCCGTGGAATGGCATCAGAATGCGAAGCTGACGAAATTCGGTTCGACCCATGTCGTCGGGCCTATGGATGAAGATCTGGTCCGCACGCTTCAGGCCTTCATTTCCTACCCGTTTTTTGTGGACTGGCTGACGGATGAGCGTCACGTCTTTATCCTGATCCAGCTGCCTGACGGAGTGATGAAGATCGACGCGCCGCGCAAGCGGCTGGATGTCGGTCAGATCTGGCTTTTCGTGTTCTGGGCGCTGGGCAGCTCGCTGCTGCTGTTCGCCGTGGCGGCGCTCTTCATGCAGAATCAGGTGCGGGCCGTGAGACGTCTGGCGAGAGCTGCCGAGCAGTTCGGTCTGGGGCGGGATGTCGGGCCCATCAGGCCGGAAGGAGCCCGGGAGGTCCGGAAGGCCGCCGTGGCGTTCAACCGTATGCAGGAGCGGATTTCCCGATTCGTCATGCAGCGCACCGCCGTGCTGGCGGGCGTGTCGCATGATTTGAGAACGCCCCTGACCCGACTCCGGCTTTCTCTCGCCATGTTTCCTCAGTCCGGTGTGGTGGATGCCGGGCTCCTGCGGGATGACGTGCATGACATGATCGGTGATGTCGCCGAAATGGAGCGGCTGATCGAGAGTTATCTCTCCTTTGCCCGAGGGGAAGGCGCCGAAGCCCCGGAGAAGCTGGATGTCGCCGTGCTGCTGGACGATGTTGCGGCCGCCATCGTGCGGGCAGGTGGTCGGGTGCGCGCAGTGACCTGCGAGCCCGGTCTGGTCATCGAGGCGCGTCCGGATGCGATGCGGCGCATGCTGAGCAACATTCTGGAGAATGCCCGTCGTCTCAATGCCGCCATATGGCTTTCAGGACGTCAGGAAGGACGCAGCATTATCATCGAAGTGGACGATGATGGACCGGGTATTCCACCGGAGCGCAGGGAGGAAGTGTTCCGTGCGTTTTCAACCAGCAAAAAGGGCGGCACCGGGCTGGGACTGACGATTGTCCGAGACATCGTGCGGGCGCATGGCGGCGATATCCAGTTGGGAGAAAGCCAGCGGGGCGGCCTGAACGTGCGTATCACCCTGCCGCGCTGAGCGGATGATCGATTTTCGTTCAGCACGACTCACGAAAAAAGTGGGTGATGTTCCGTGCGGAGAATCGTCCGATCCGGATCAGGGCAGGCTGTTGCCCGCGCCGCCATGACCCGGACCATTGCTCATGCCCATGCCGTTGTTGCCGCCACCGAAGGAGCTGTTGTTCATCATGCCCTGCATCGGGTTGTAGCGTCCGACGTTGCCGATGATTTCCTGAAGGATATTGATCTTGGTGCCCGGTGTCGGGGTCTTGTCGCCGACCATGCCCGGATGTTTGGCGTCCTTCGGTCCCAGCGTCCTGAGGGAGCGGAGTGTTCCGGCCTGATCGAAATTCAGGACGACAACCTGCTGCTTCGTGACGTGCGGGAAGTTCGCCGGGGTCGGCGCCGTCATCATCGAGACATAGATCCAGGTATTATCGTCGAAGGTCGCCTTGGAGGTCGGCGAGCCAAGCAGATCAAGCGCATCGGCGCGATTGCTTACGCCCGGTTTGAGCTGGTTGTAATCGTCGGCCTCGATAAGCGAACCGCGCGGCATGGGCGAGTTTTCGATGAATGAACAGCCGGAGAGGACGAACAGCCCCCCCGTCAGACCCAGAGCCATGAGGGCCTGTCTGCGACGACGGCCTGTGGCTGGGCGTGATTCGGTCCGGGAGAAAGGCTGGCGTTTTGACATGACGGTAGTCTGTTCTCTCCACGAATGGACCCAGTAAATATTGTTATCGTTAAAGCACAAGGAACGGGTGTCCGATAGAGTGTTTTCTGCCACACTAAAGGCGCTATCATCGGACTTTGTGTCGGGAAAGGACTGTATAGAGTGACTGCCTCCGGAGTTTCCGAATTTTCCCGCCCCGTTCTTGTGAGAACATTGCGTGGCGCGTCCGCCGACTCTCCCCGGGAAATCTCGGTGACCGCGACCGAAGCCGAATGTGCCCGAATTGCCCGGCGGCTGGGCCTGCCGGACGTGGCGAGCCTGACATGCCGGTATGAACTGTTCACCCGGACAGGACATACAGTGCAGGCGACAGGCTCGATGACCGCACGCCTCAGCCAGCTCTGTGTGCTGACGCTGGAAGTGTTCGAGGATGTGATCGCCGAGCGCTTCGTCATTCGATTCGTGCCGGCGTCCGAGCATGATGGATCGTTCGATGAAAATGGCGAGCTGGATGAGATCGACGATGTTCCCTACGACGGGGATGTGATTGATCTTGGCGAGGCGGCGGTCGAGCAGCTTTCCCTTACGCTTGACCCGTATCCGCGGAAAACGGGCGTGGCGCGGCCTGCCGCTGTTCTGACCGAGGATGATATTTCCTTGCAGGAAGAAGAAGGTGAGGCAGAGGAGCGACCCAATCCCTTCGCCGCGCTGGCCAGGCTGAAACGCGACGATTCCTGAACGTCTGCGTGCCGTGCGTGCCTGTCAGTTTTCGATCGGTCCTTGCGGAACCGTTGCTGGTCTGGTAGAGCCCCGCCCTCAATTGTAGTTATGTCCAGGTTCCGTCTTGTGACGGTTCCGGGATGCCATCATTTCGGAGGGGCTTGGACCCATGGCTGTACCTAAAAGAAAAACGTCTCCTTCCCGCCGTGGTATGCGTCGCAGCCATCAGGCCCTGACGGTCGAAGCCCATGCCGAGTGCGGCAACTGCGGCGAACTGAAGCGCCCACATCACGTCTGCAGCCACTGTGGCCATTATGATGGCCGCGAAGTGATTGCAGCCGGTAAGGCCCTGAAAGTTGCAGTTCGCGCCTGATTGCGGTGTTGGTAACGTGACAGGCGGTATCCCTGATGAGGCAAGGCGCACTTTGTTCATGAAAGCCGGATCGCATTCATGAACGAAGTGGAGCATTCCGCCGCAGACACTGCTCAGAGTCCGGAACCGTTTTCCCTCGCTGTTGATGCGATGGGAGGCGATGGCGGTCCTGAAATGGTTGTTGCGGGTCTCGCTATCGCAGCGGATCGGCATCCGGGAGCCCGGGTGCTGCTTGTTGGTGACGAAAAACGTCTGCGGGCGCTTCTCGCCCGGCATCCGAAGGCCGCCGCCATCTGCACGATCCGGCATGCGTCAGCCGCCGTCAGCATGGACATGAAACCTACGGCTGCGCTGCGGCTGAAGGATTCGTCCCTGCGTGTGGTCATGAATGCTGTGGCTGGCGGCGAAGCGACGGGTGTCGTATCGGCCGGAAACAGCGGCGCGATGCTGGCTCTCGCCAAGATCGTCATCAAGACTCTTCCCGGTATTTCCCGTCCCGCCATGGCGGCCATCAGTCCCAGCATGAAGGGCGATGTCGTCATGCTGGATCTGGGGGCCAATGTGGGATGCGACTGGCGCAACCTTGTCGAGTTCGCCGTCATGGGCGAAGCCTTCGCCAAGGCTGTGCTCGGCCTGCCTGCTCCCACGATCGGCCTGCTGAATGTCGGGGCGGAAGAGCTGAAGGGTGACGAAAAGCTGCGTCAGGCCGCTGACGTGCTGAGGGACAGCCCGCTTGCCGGACAGTTTCACGGCTTTGTCGAGGGGCATGACATCACGGCTGGCACGACAGACATTGTCGTGACGGACGGCTTCACGGGAAACGTGGCGCTGAAAACAGGCGAGGGGACCATGAAAATGGCGTCCGGTCTGTTCCGGCAGGTTTTCACCAGCAGTCTGGCTGGCCGTCTGGCCTATCTTCTGGTGCGCCCGGCGCTGGAGCGCATGAAGGACTGGCTGGATCCACGCCGCTATAATGGCGCGGTTTTTGTCGGTCTGAACGGCGTGGTTGTGAAGTCACATGGTGGTACGGACGCGGAAGGTTTTGCTTCTGCTGTTGATGTGGCGATGGACATGGTCACGCACCATTTCAATGAAGGCATTCGTGCCCGTCTGGGGAACATGTCCTCGCTGACGACCAGTCGGTCTCTTGCCGATGCGGAACGTCAGCCTGTGGCATGACGGCAGGCTCAGTGGTCTGTTCTGATCGTTTTTCAGTGATTTTAACGTGGTTTCTGTGACTGAAGACAACGGGCGAGGGTTATTGTTGCCCCCCGTGTCCTGAAGGTGTGCCGGATGACGATACGTTCCATGCTGGTTGGCGTTGGCAGCTATCTCCCTGAGAAAATTGTTACTAACGACGAGCTCTCCGAGCGTCTCGATACGTCGGATGAATGGATTCGTGGTCGAACCGGCATTGGCCAGCGGCATATCGTCAGCGGCAGTGAAAACGCGGTCTATATGGCGTCCCGGGCGGCCCAGCGTGCGCTGGATTTTGCCTGCATTGATCCCATGGATGTGGGCGCCGTCATTGTGGCGACTTCGACGCCCGATCAGGTGTTTCCGGCGACAGCGGTGCGCGTTCTCGCTGATCTTGGCGTGACGAACGGATTCGGATTCGACATTGCCGCTGCCTGCAGTGGCTTCATCTACGCGCTGTCCACGGCTGATGCCTTCATTCGCGCAGGCAACACGAAATGCGTCGTCGTCATCGGCAGTGAAGTCTATTCCCGTATTCTGGACTGGTCCGATCGTGGGACAGCCGTGCTGTTCGGTGATGGCGCTGGAGCCGTTGTGCTTCAGGCGAGTGACGACCCCGGCGAACGCGGCGTTCTTTCCACACATCTGCACGCCGATGGTGCAACTGGCGACATTCTGTATGTTGACGGCGCTGTTGGACGGCCTGACCACACGGGTCACCTGCGTATGAATGGGCGGGAAGTCTTCCGCCATGCCGTGGCGAAGCTGGCGTCTTCGGTTGATGAAGCGCTCGAGAGCGCCGGTCTCGATGCGTCCGATGTGTCCTGGCTGGTGCCGCATCAGGCCAATATCCGGATCATCGAGGGTGTAGCCCGCAAGCTGAAGATGCCGATGGAAAGAGTGGTGGTGACCGTTGATCGCCATGCCAACACCTCGGCGGCGTCCATTCCGCTGGCGCTGGATGAAGCGATGCGTGATGGACGGATCAAGCGGGGCGATCTGGTGCTCATGGAAGCGCTGGGTGGCGGGCTGACCTGGGGATCGGCGCTGGTCCGGATCTGAGGACGATCGTCCCGCCCGTCAATTCATCTGACGGACGGTTTTTCTCCTGCACGATATAATTGACGGCCCGTATCAGCATGTTACCCTGTAATCATGAGCACGGTAACGCGCGCCAGTCTGGCGGAACACATCTATACGGAAGTCGGCCTGTCCCGGAGTGAGTCCGTGGCGTTGCTGGAAGCCGTCCTTGAAACAATGGCGACTGCGCTTGAATCCGGGGAGTCGGTGAAGATCAGCGGCTTCGGCACTTTCATGGTGCGCCGGAAAGGCCAGCGTAGCGGCCGGAATCCCAAGACCGGAGTCGAGATTCCCATTCTCCCCCGGTCGGTGATCTCCTTCCGCCCCAGCCATATTCTGCGGGCCGCGGTCAACGGTGCGTCTGAATGAGCATCGAAGAAAGTCTGGAGACCGCGCCGGACACGCAGGAAACCGACGACGAGATTCGCGGGCGTAAGGGGCCTCTGGCCTTCCGGACCATCAGCGAGGTGGCTGATGAGCTGAAGGTGCCCCAGCATGTGCTCCGCTTCTGGGAAACACGGTTTGAGCAGGTTCGCCCCCTGAAGCGGGGTGGTGGACGTCGTTATTACCGGCCGGAAGATGTCGATCTGCTCCGGCGGATCGCGACGCTGCTCTACGTCAAGGGCTACACCATTAAAGGTGTCCAGCGCGTCCTTCGCGAAAAGGGACCGGAAGGGCTGGAAGAGGAAGTCAGCGGCAAGACTGCCGATCCTTCCGTGTCTGAAGCGGTTTCAGCGCCGGAAATGTCTCAACCCCAGGACGAAGCGCCACAGACGGAAGTATCTCCATCCATTCCCGTCGTGCAGCCGGAGCCGCAGATTGTCACGGTGACCGTGCGTGACGAGCGTCTGGAGAGCGAGCATGACCGGATGCGGAAAAGTCTCGAAGATATTCTGCACCGTCTGGCTGAGGTAAAAGCCAGCCTGACGGTTGATTGAAACGGCAGATTGCATTCTGCTGACGGGATGCTGTCGAACCTCTCTTGTGGAGGGTCGGCAAGCCTGCTAGAGAGTGGCCGTTCATTACTGACGGGCAGTAGCGCAGCCTGGTAGCGCATCAGTCTGGGGGACTGGGGGTCGTGGGTTCGAATCCCGCCTGCCCGATATTTACCTGTCTGGGTAAATCGTCAGTAAGAAACACTTCCATAAAATATGATGAGATCTGATCATCGGTCATGCCCGCCGGGCATCGGCGTGCAGGGAAGTGTCCCGCCTGTGCAGGCGGCGATGTCAGCCCGCGGATGGCGTGTCTGACTGAAACCTGTAGAAGCCAGCGCGGGTTTTGGGCGCGCCTGGTAGCGATCGCGGTTCTGTGGGTTTTCTCATTTCTGGATCACTGGATGCGCAACGGTGAGCCTCTGAGGGATGCGGGATGCTCTCCGGCAATCCCTTTCGGCAAAGCTGTCAGGCGGTAATACCGCCGGTCTGACCTTGCTCTTCGACCGTCCGGGAGGTAGAAGCCCGCCTTTGATCCCCAGTGTTTCCTTCTTCAGGGATAAGTTATGAAACAGCAGGCAAACCTGATCCGCGCGGGCCAGGTCATTGAGCATGACGGCCGTCGCTGGACGGTTCTCAAGCAGCAGATCATCACGCCAGGCAAGGGCGGCGCGTTCATTCAGGTTGAAATGCGTGACCTGAAGACGGGCAACAAGACCAACGAGCGCTGGCGTACTGCCGACACGGTCGAGCGTCTGATCACCGAGGACAAGGAATACAACTATTCCTACACCGACGGCGAAACGCTGGTTCTCATGGACCCGGAGACGTTCGAGCAGTTCATGATCCCGGTCGAACTGCTGGGTGATCAGGCGCCGTTCCTTCAGGACAATATGGTGCTGAACCTGAACCTCGTCGAAGGCGACCCGGTTGCCGTGACGCTGCCGCCGCAGGTGACGCTCGAGATCATCGAGGCTGACCCGGTTGTCAAAGGCCAGACGGCCAGCTCGTCCTACAAGCCTGCGAAGCTGTCCAATGGCGTCAAGACCATGGTGCCGCCGTTTATCGAGGCGGGAGAGCGCATCGTGGTCCGCACGGATGACGCCAGCTATGTGGAGCGTGCGAAGTCCTGAGGGATTTCGTCCGACACTGACCATCGCCGGGTGCGTTTTCCAATCCCGGCGGTTCCAATTTCCGCTTTCCTACAGGATCAAATGTCGTGGCGATGCGTCTTTCTCCCGTAATGACCGTGATGCAGGCCGCCGCCGAAAAGGCAGCGAAGCGTCTTCTGCGTGACTTCAACGAGGTCGAGCAGCTTCAGGTCAGCATCAAGGGACCGGGTGACTTCGTGTCGCAGGCCGATCTGCGCGCCGAGCGCACGCTGAAGGAAGAGCTGGAGCGGACCCGCCCCGGCTACGCCTTCCTGATGGAAGAGAGCGGCGAATCGGGCGGTGACAACTGGACGTGGCGCTGGGTGGTTGATCCGCTCGACGGCACGACCAACTTCCTGCATGGCATCCCCCACTGGGCGATCTCCATCGGTCTTCAGCGCCGCCTGCCGGACGGTTCCATCGAACTGGTCGCGGCTGTCGTCTACAACCCGGCCGCGGGCGAGATGTTCTGGGCGGAGAAAGGCGTTGGCGCATATCTGAACGACCGGCGCATCCGCGTGTCTGCGCGCCGTGACATGCTGGAATCGCTGTTTGCGACCGGCATTCCTTTCGCCAAGGTGTCCCCGAAGCGTCGCCTGCCGTTCGCGCGCGTCATGGGCACGCTCATGCCGCAGGTGGCGGGTATCCGTCGCTTTGGTGCGGCGGCGCTTGATCTGGCATGGGTCGCGGCGGGCCGTTACGAAGGATACTGGGAATTCGGCATCAAGCCGTGGGACTGTGCTGCTGGCGCTCTGCTGGTGCGTGAAGCGGGTGGTCACTGCACGGACCCGGATGGCAACGACCTCAATGACCTTCCCGATGATGTGCTGATCGTGGCCGGTAATGGGCATATGCACGGCAAGCTGCGGGAAATTGTGGCGGATGGTCTGACCGCCGCCTGATCTTTCGTCTGCCACTTTTCGAGTCGATCCTCGAAGGCGGTTTTCCGTGGTCCCGGGGTATGCAGTGTTCGCCGCAGGATCATCCGGTTCACGTTGTCCTGAGGCCTTTTTGCATGAGCGGTTTGAGAAAGTCTTTTCATAAGCCCGATGGTCGTCGCCTGCTGGTGATGACCGGCATGCTGGCGGTTGCGGGGCTGATGGCGACCGGTGTGGCTGAGACAGCGCACGCGCAGATCACCACGGACACCTCGGCGCTGGGTGCGCTCGGCGGCGCAGCGCCGGAAAAGCCTAAAACCGAAGCGTCTCCGGCAAGGAAACCTGTCCACAGGCAGACGACGCCCGCCCAGAAAACCGGGAAATCTCCAGCAGCGACCAAACCGGAGACGCAGAGCGCGCCTCCCGCCACCACAACGGCCGGGGCGACTCCCTCTGCGGCGAAACCCGCCAAGCCGCCGCCAGCAGCGACGATTCCTACCGCTCCACCGCCGCCGCCTGTGCTGACGCCCCTTGTGATTCCGGTCGAACTGCATCCTTTCCCGATCCCGCCCGATCCTCAGCCGTCAAAAGACGCCAAGGGCGACGTTGTGCCGATCAGCGGTGGGTTGCGGGTGACGTTCGGTGCGGATTCGGACCAGCTCAATCAGGAAACGAAAAACGGTATTCTGGCTTTCGCCAACATGCTGAAAGAGCATCCTGATGTGAGGGCGCTTGTCGATGTGACGGCCAGCGGTGTGCCCAATGATCTGTCCCGTCCGCGTCGTATGTCGCTGAGCCGTGGACTGGTTATCCGGGCTGTGCTGATGAATGCGGGGATTCCGTCAACGCGGATTTATGTCCGTGTGATCGGTCTGCCGAACAAGACAGGGATCGAAACGCCTGCGGACCGGGCTGATATCCGCCGTTCTGATGAAGCCCCTCCGGAAAAATAAGAAGCTCTGTCCGCCCCCGCAAGGAACCAGAGGTCCCTTGTGCCAGACATGCTGGCGACTGGCGGTCTTTAAGGCGGGTTCTTCTGTGTCCGGGCTGATCTCATTCTTCGGGCGTCGCCGCGCCGCTGCCGCCCATTGCCGCGACCAGACTGGAGAGGTGTCCCAACTCCTGTAGTTCCAGACCGGCAGGCGGTTTTGTGCGGGCGGCTCCCCGCGCCACGCGTCTTGGTGAAACAGCCGTGCTGAAACCAAGTTTCTGGGCTTCCCGCAACCGCAGATCAGACTGAGGCACCTGTCGGATTTCGCCGGAAAGACCGATTTCGCCAAAGAAGACCGAGCCCGCGCTGGTCGGCTGGCCTGTCGCGGCGGAGATAATGGCCGCCGCCGCCGCCAGATCGGCTGCGGGCTCTGTGACGCGCAGACCGCCGGCAAAGTTCAGATAGACGTCCATGCCCGAGAGCTTGAGGCCACACCGGGCTTCCAGCACGGCCAGCAACATGGACAGCCGCCCCGTATCCCAGCCGACCACGGCGCGGCGTGGACTGCCGTCCCCCGCCTTGGGAGACAGAAGCGCCTGAACTTCCAGCAGGACCGGACGCGTGCCTTCCAGACCCGCGAACACGGCGGAGCCAGCAATGTTGCCATGCCGCTCGGCCAGAAAGAGCGCGGAAGGATTGGGAACTTCCACAAGGCCGCGGTCGGTCATGGCGAAAACGCCGATTTCATCAGTCGCGCCAAAACGGTTTTTTGCTGCGCGGAGGATACGGAACTGGTGCCCCCGATCGCCTTCGAAATACATCACGGCGTCAACCATGTGTTCCATCACACGCGGACCGGCCAGCCCGCCCTCCTTGGTCACATGACCGACGAGAACGAGCGCGAAGCCGCGCTTTTTCGCAAGGCGGATCAGTTCAAAGGCGCAGGCCCGGACCTGCGCGACGGAGCCCGGCGCGCTTTCGATCGTGTCGAGCCACATGGTCTGGATCGAATCGATGATGACCAGACCGGGCGGTGTGTCTGTTTCAAGGGTGGCGGCAATGTCGGACACATTGATGGAAGCGGCCAGTTCCAGTGTCGGCGCGTGCAGTTCAAGCCGTCTGGCCCGCATCCTGATCTGCTCGACGGCTTCTTCGCCTGAAATATAGATCACTTTCTGACCGGTTGCCGAAAGCCGGCAGGCCGTCTGAAGCAGCAGCGTCGATTTTCCGATGCCGGGATCACCCCCCACCAGAACGACCGAGGCAGGGACAAGTCCGCCGCCAAGCACGCGGTCCAGTTCGGCAATACTGGTTCCGATCCGCGCCGGTGGCTCCGCGCTGCCTTCCAGACCGGAGAAGGTCAGGCGCCGTTTCGACTTGCTGGCGCGGGAAGCAGTCGGTTCGACCGTTTCCTCAACAATGGTGTTCCATTCGTGACAGGCTTCGCACTTTCCGGACCATTTTGGATAAACAGCGCCACAGGACTGGCAGACGAAGCGATGGAGAGGTTGCTTGGCCAAGGAGAGTTACATTCCGAAATGAAGAGAGAGAAACATAAATCGTCACAGTTCTATTTTTAACGTTTTTAACGCAATTCACGGAACCTGTTGCATTGTCATTCCTGACCAGATTGTTAAATTCCCGTCTTATTAGGCCGATTTACAGGCTTCGGTGAACCAAGGAGAAAAATTCGTGGCACGAGCCAGTGTGATGAAGGCAGCGAAAGCAGGGAAAACACGGTCATCAGCGACGAAGCCCGCCAGGGCTCCGGTCAGAGCGGCTGCACCGAGAAAAAGTCGTGCCCGCAAGGAAGACCTTCTCTCAGAGGTTGAAGTCGAAGTCGTGGAAACGCCCGCTGAGGTCGTCGTTCCAGTCAAGGTCGCTCCCGTGCCGGAAGCTCTGTATTTCGACGCTGAATGGTATCTTGAAACCTATCCGGACGTGGCTGGCGCAGGCATCGACCCGGCGACACACTATCAGATGAACGGCTTCCGTGAAGGTCGCAATCCCAACGCGGCGTTTGACGGCAAGGCTTATCTCGCAGCCAACCCCGATCTTGAGGGATATTCCGAAGATCTCTTCGCGCATTACGTCTTTTTCGGTGCGTCCGAGGGACGTCGCATCAAACCCTGAGACGGCGAAGCCTGTCGAACTGTGCTGACGGTGGAATGCGTTTTCCCGGCACATCTTGGCGGCCAGCGTAAAAGCCTGCACATAGAGTGCGGGCTTTTTTTGTTTCAGGAGTAGCGAGCCGGTGAAGGGCGTACTGACCCGTTTTCAGACGCTGCTTCTCACGGAACGTCACAGGCTGCCGCTGTGGTTGCCGGTTTTCATCGCCCTCGGCGTGCTCGCCTATTTCCAGCCGCTCACGGAACCTGCTGTCTGGTGGGCTCTGGGTGGCTGCCTTCTTTCTGCGCCTCTCCTCATATTGGGCTGGCGCCGGCTGGATGGGCGGGTGTCCGGCTGCGTGCTGCTGTGCCTGAGCCTCGGTTTTCTGGCGGCATGGGGTGAGAACCATCGTGCGTCCCCCATGCCGGAACTGCCCCGACGCGCCGTCATCCTCACCGGTCATGTTCAGGCCGTGGATATGCTGCCTGCCCGTGCGGAGGGTGCGCCGGGCGGACGGCGGGTCACCCTATCGGAGGTGCGCTTCGAGACATGGCTTGACGAAGGCATGGCTCCCCTGAAGCGGACGTTGCGTATCCGATTGCGCGATGATGATCCGCTGGTCTTCGGGCCGGGAAATGACCTGCGCATCAGGGCTCTGCTGGAAGCGCCGCCTTTTCCTGTCATGCCGGGTGCAAGAGATCTGCAACGGGAAGCGTGGTTCGGGAAGCAGGCAGGAACCGGCCGGGCGCTGGGTCCTGCGACACTGGCTGATGAGGATGGAAAGATCGCGGCCACCACAGCCCTCGAGCGTATGCGGGAGGCGATCGCCGCCCGTATCGCCGTCGTGCTGCCCGGATCGGATGGCGCGATCGCCTCGACGCTTCTGGTCGGTCTGTCGGGAGGCATCGCTGCGAAAGACCGTGAGGCGTTCTCGGTATCCGGTCTGTCGCATCTTCTGGCGGTCGCGGGGCTGCATCTGGGCATCGTGATGGGGCTTGTGGTCACGACTGTCCGTTACGGTCTCGCCTCCATTGAATGGACGGCGCTTCGTTGGCCATGCAAGGAAATCGCGGTGATCTGCGGCCTGCTGGGCGGCATGGTCTATGTGCTGATGACGGGCATGCATCTGCCCGCCCTGCGCAGTCTGATCATGGCCTGTCTGGTCGTGCTGGCGCTTGTCACGGGGCGGAACGCCGCCTCCATGCGGGGACTGGCGGTCGCGGCGACGGTTCTGCTGCTGACGGGACCGGCGGTCATTCTGGGCGTTCCGTTCCAGATGTCCTTCGCGGCGGTGATGGCGCTGATTGCGGGCTATGAAGTGCTGCGGGTTCCATTGAGGCGACTGCACGGCGAGGGAACGGTGAGTCGTCGTTTTCTGGTGCATGTCACGACGCTTGCCCTGACCAGTCTGCTGGCGGGCACGGCTACGCTTCCTGTCTCCATGGCGCATTTTGGCGAGATCCAGCCGTTCTTTGTCGTAGCCAATCTGCTTGCCGTGCCGATGACGGCGCTCTGGGTGATGCCTGCGGGGCTGCTCGCTGTTCTGCTGATGCCGTTGCATCTTGAGCGCTGGGCGCTGGATGTCATGGGCTGGGGCGTGGACGGCGTCATCTGGCTCGCCGACACGGTCGCCCGCTGGCCTGCAGCCCGAATCGCCGTGCCGATGACGCCCGGCTGGGGACTGGCGCTGTTTCTTTTCGGTCTCTGCTGGCTGTGTCTGTGGAGTCGGAAATGGCGGCTGCTCGGCATTGCCCCGATGCTTGTCGGGTTCCTGACGCCCTTTTTTCATTCCTTGCCGGACGTGGTCATCACACCCGATGGCGGGCTTGTTGCAGTGCGTGAGGGCGATCAGTTGCTGATGAGCGGTCAGTCCCGTAACGCCTGGTTTGAACGACGGGCGCTGGAGCAGGCTTTCGCGCGACCGGTTGTCAGCCTGCCGCTGCATGGCGAGACAGCGAGTGGCGACCTTACCTGCGGCGAGGACGGGGCCTCGGGCGTCTGTGTTCTCACGCGTGGGAAACATTCCGTTCTGCTTCGCGTGGAGGATACGACGGATGGTCAGGCCATCCTGCCTTCGGAGGTCTGTCAGGGAATGGATCTCTTTGTGGCGGTGTCTCCGGCGCGATCATCCTGTCAGGGCGTGCCGACCATTGATCGGTTCACCGTCTGGCGGGAGGGAGCCGTGGCGGTCCGGATGACGGATTCGGGCGTGAAGACCGTATCTGACCGACAATGGAGCGGCGACCGGCTCTGGGTCATGCGGCCGGGGCGGCATGGAGTGCCGAATCTGCCTTTGGCGAAAGAGGATGAGCGTTAATCGTCAGGTTCAGGCAGCCGTCATGGTGCAGGGGGGCTTTGTTTGCGGCGTTCGAGGCAAAATCCTGAGGAGCGTCTTTGCAAACGTCCGGCTTATACGAACTTCGCCCTCCCTCGGCGTGTGCCCTATCATAGCGTTTCAGCTGCATTTTTCTTTGAAACAGAAAATTCTGTTGAGGCCCGGCCCGCTTTTCAGGATGTCTGATCGGGTAGGCGTATGCAGATTTTACCGGAAACTGTGCGGTTTTTAATTGCAATTAAGAATGGTTCTCAATTAAAGAGAGTTCAGCAAGACAGGAGGCGGACCTCCCGGGTCCGAAGGTGCCATGAACGCGACTTCCGATACTCTGACTGAACTTTCCGGTGACGAACGGGTAGCTGTGTGGATGCTGCGGTATCTCGCAGGCCCAGGACGCCCATGCTGCCGCCTTGGAACAGGAGGCTGGGGCGACATGTTCTTCCGCCAGGATCTTGAGGCGCTGGGTTCTGCATTCCGACATGCTCTGGACCGGTGCTCAGGTTTTGGCATGAATCCTCTGGATGTGCGTATGCGGGAATGCGGGTCTGTCAGCCTGACAGAAATGAACCTGCTTGACGCCGCCGCCCTCGCCCAGAAAGGGGATGAACGCGGCATGAAGGCTGTGCTGAACAGGGTTTTTCCCCAGCATCACGTCGTAACATCCTTTGCGACGGCGATGGTGCAGCTTGGCGCCTGTCTGGCGTCGGCGGGCTTCTGGCTGCTGAGCCGGGCCTGTGTGCGGGATGACGTGACGCCCGACGGACAGGCGCAGCCCGGAAAAGCCCGGCCTGTGCAGAGGACGCATCCTGTCGCAGAGGCAGGCAGACCGGTGGCGGCAGCGTCTCTGGTGACGCTGTCCCGCTGGCGGAACAATGACATGGCGGTGGGGCAGGTGCTCTGGCCGGTCATGGAACGCAGACACGGACTTCCGGCGGGTGCCTGAAAAGCCGACAGGCCGGGAAGAAAGCTCTCCCCGGCCTGTTGGAATGTATCCCGGTCGCGTCACCGCTCCATGCGGAGTGAGGCGGGACCGGATGGCTTCTGAGATTACTCTCAGCCCTCGTTGGCGGGGCCGGAGTTGAGCTGGATGTAGTTCTCGATGCCGACCTGCTTGATCAGGTCAAACTGGCGGTCGATGAAGTCTTCATGCTCTTCCTCGTTGTCGAGGATCTTGAGCAGCAGGTCACGGGAGACGTAGTCGCGGACGCTCTCGCAATACGCGATGCCTTCACGCAGGTCGCCGAGGGCCTTTTCTTCCAGCTTCAGGTCGCATTCAAGGATTTCCTTGACGCTCTGGCCGATCAGAATGGTGTTGTAGCGCTGCACGTTCGGCAGGCCGCCGAGATACAGGATGCGCTCGATCAGCCAGTCGGCGTGACGCATTTCCTCGATGGACTCTTCGTATTCCTTCTTGCCCAGCAGGGTTACGCCCCAGTGGTTCAGTGTGCGGGCGTGCAGGAAATACTGGTTGATCGCCGTCAGCTCGTTGGTGAGCTGGATGTTCAGGTGTTCGATAACCTTCGGGTCTTTGATGGCCATGGGTGCCTCATATCTGTGGTGTTGTTGGATATGAGATGGTTTTACACCCGATTTTTATCGGCTGGCAAGAAAAATCCTTTATTTTTCAAGGTGATATGAGAAGTGACTTGCATTCTCATCTGATGTTTTGAATGGATGCAGGAGGAAATGTCTATGATTTCAAGGGAATGGCCGTCAGGGAAGGCCAGGTCGTTCACTTGTTTTGTGAATATGTGGCTTTCAGGAATCTGATCGCTGAAAAAGGCGGATACTTGCACCGGGCATGAATCGTGTATCGCCGCGACCGGGCGCTTCAGCTCCTGTGCATTTCCGGGGATGCACAGGAGAGTATCATCGTGTCAGCGAGGCAACGTGACCAGCCGATCCAGCCCGGTCGCATCGCCCAGCGCCGCAGCCTTTTCCTTGGGCGTCAGCGCCGCTTCCGCATCGGTCAGAGACCGGGCTTCCTGAAGTTTCAGCAGTCCGACAAGCCGGTCCGCGTCAATCGGATCGCCCGGTTTGCGTGGCGGAGGCAGCATGGCGCGGTGAGCCGCCAGCAGGGCCGGATCAGAATACAGCGCCTCCAGAGCATCTTCCGGACAGTTCGGTGCGGGGATCTGCATCGCGGCGGCGGCCTTCAGCAGCACGTCCGGCGTCTGCGTTTCTTCCGGAACCAGCAGCAGTCCCGCGCGGCGCAGGGCCTGTCCGGCGTCACGGCTTGCTGTGAGGGCAGCGAGCGGGATGGCCAGCACCAGACCGAGCAGAACGGGCGTCATCCAGAGGAACAGGGAGATGGAGACAGCCCATGCCGCCGTGCCGAGGATCAGGCCGAACAGCGTATAGCGCCAGTAGCCCTTGACGATGACGCTGAACGGGACGCCGCCATCGTCACGGCGTTGCGCATTCCAGCCGGAATCCTGCCCGCTGAGAATGGAGATCACGCCGCCTGTCTGGATCAGCATGGCGATCGGAGCGATCAGGCCGCCGATCAGGGTCTCCACCAGAATGGAACAGGCTGTCCGGATCGCGCCGCCACAGCCTTTCAGCGTCGTTCTGTTGAAAAGCAGGGCGATGTAGGCGAACAGTTTCGGCGCAAGCAGAATGGCCATCGTGGCGATGAACACATATTTCGCGCGAACAGGATCGACCTGCGGCCAGTGCGGATAAAGCGTCTTGGTGTCACCGAAATATTCCGGCCGGACAAAGCGCGCCTGAAGCGAGATCAGGATGCCGACAAGCAGGAACACCAGCCACAGCGGCGAGGTCACATAAGCGCCGATGCCGATCATCATGTGCATCCGGCTCAGCCAGTGCAGTCCCTTGGTCGGGATGACCTTGTAATGCTGGAGATTGCCCTGACACCAGCGGCGGTCACGGATGGCCACGTCTGTAAGTGACGGCGGGCTTTCTTCATAAGAACCGAGCAGGGCAGGGACCATGTGGATGGCCCAGCCGCCCCGCCGCATGAGCGCCGCTTCCACGAAGTCATGGCTCAGGATGTGACCACCGAACGGCTTGCGTCCCGGCAGATGCGGCAGGCCAGCCTGTTCCGCGAAAGCCGCTGTGCGGATGACCGCGTTGTGTCCCCAGTAATTGCTGGCCGCCCCGTGCCACCAGGCGATGCCGTGCGCGATCAGCGGACCATAGACCCGGCCTGCGAACTGCTGCATCCGGGCGAAAAGCGTCGTGCCGCCCGCGATGATCGGCAGTGTCTGGATCAGGCCGACCTGCGGGTTGCGTTCCATCGCGGTGGCGATCTGCACCAGCGTCCGTCCGTCCATGACGGAGTCCGCGTCCAGCGTGACCATCAGCGGATAGGCCCCGCCGAAACGACGGACCCACTCGCCGACATTGCCCGCTTTGCGCTCGATGTTCTTGGCGCGACGACGATAGAAGATGTGTCTGTCGTCACCCGTATCCCGCCGCAGGGCGAGGAAGGCGGCTTCCTCTGTGACCCACACATCCGGGTTGGTGGTGTCGGAGAGGATGAAGATGTCGAACGCGTCCGCGCGTCCAGTTTCCTGAAGGCTGGCGTAAATGGCGCGGAGACCGGCCATCACGCGGTGCGGATCTTCATTGTAGGTCGGCATCAGCAGCGCGACGCGGGTATTCAGCGCAGGAAGCGGGCCATCCGCGTGGATGCCAAGGCCGAGACCGCCTCTTGTCATCAGCGACCAGAAGCCCGCGATGGAGGAGGTGAAGGCCAGCGCAATCCATGTGAAGAGCAGGATGAACAGCACTTCCATGATGACGCCAAGCACCGAGAACCCGTTGGCGTCGAGCACGAGGTGGGTCTGGTACGCACCGTAGATCGTCAGGGCCAGCGCTGTGCCGATAACGGCCAGTCTCCGGAGGGAGACAAGCGGAGGCTCTGTCGGAGCGACGCGTTCACGACCATGCAGATCGGGTGCGGCATGGAGATCCTGCGTCTCCATGGGCATGGGGGACTCGGGTGGAAGTGCATGGAACCCGGCGGAGGAGATAACGCCGGGAGCGTCGGTTATGGCGTCCAACGATATACCCACTGTTCTGAGACAGGTCCCTGGTCATTGGCGAGAACGACATTCATCTCCGCGAGCTTCGCATCGCCGGGATAGAATTCGAACGTGGTGCGCCAGCCATTGGTGTTGGGATTGGGCTCGACGACCACGTTCTTGATCGTTCCCGCGGATGTTTGCGGAATGAGATGGAATTTCGCGTCCGGTGGGGTGTTCGCAACAGGACCGCCGGTAAAGTCGATGGCGAAGAACCGCGCTTCCTTGTGGTCGGTAACAGCGCCGACACGGGTCGCGCCGATCCGCGCAAGCTCCGTCGGGAACGGCTCGTCCCAGCCCCAGTACATGCGATAGGTGTAGGCATATTCATGCCCTGCCTGCATCGGCTCCTTGGGACGCCAGAAGGAGACGATGTTGTCATTCACCTCGTTGGGGGTCGGGATTTCAACCAGATCGATAAAACCCGCGCCCCAGTCACCGATCGGCTCGATCCACAGGGAGGGACGCTTCTCATAGTTGAGAGCGAGATCCTCGAAGTCGTGGAAGGAGCGGCGACGCTGCATCAGTCCGAAACCACGCGGGGAGATGTCGCTGAACGCGGAAAACTGGAGATCCAGCGGATTGCGCAGCGGCCGGTAAAGCTGCTGGTCGGAACCGGTCCAGATCTGCAACGCCTCGCTGTCATGCGCGGCAGGACGCCAGTCATCGACATGGGTGCGGTCATTGGTGTCGAAATAGAACATGCCGGTGAGGGCGGCGATGCCGGACTGCTCGATCTTCACGCGCGGGAAGAAGGTGGACTGCACGTCGAAGATGGTGGTCTCGCCGGGACGGATGGTGAAGCGGAACGCGCCGGTCACGGACGGGCTGTCGAGCAGCGCGTGAATGACGACAGAGTCCACGCCTGCCTGCGGTTTTTCAAGCCAGAAGGCGCGGAAGAGCGCGAACTCCTCGCCTTTCGGGTCGCCAGTGCCGTCTGCGAAACCACGCGCGGACAGACCGTAATTCTGACCTTTGGCGACGGCCCGGAAATAGGAAGCGCCAAGGAATACGGCGCATTCTTCCATCACGCCGGGCGTGTTGATGGCGTAGCGCAGACGGAGACCCGCAAATCCCAGATTGTCGGTCACCCGCAGCATCGGATCGCTGTAGCGGAACATGTCGGGGTTATAGGGAACCGGGGCCGATTTTCCGTCCACGACCTCATGCATTTCTATGCGCTGGGGATAGAGGAAGCCACGCGGGAAGAACTCGACATCGAACGCCAGATTGTCGTTGTGCCAGAGCGCCTGGTCCGGCTGGAATTCGATGGAACGGAACTGGTCGAACGTCAGGTTCGAAAGAGGCTTCGGGAGCGACTGTTCCGGCGCACTATAAGGCCTGGCGGCCAGACGACGGGCGATCTGTGTAACAGTGCCGTTGTCGAATGGTGTGGGAGCGGGCGGTGCGGGAGGGGCATCCGCGGCGCGGGCCGGTCTGCCAAGAAAGTCTGTTGTAAGGGCGGCCAATGCGACGCCGCTGCCTGCACGAAGCAGATCGCGGCGGAAGACGGATGATGACACGCTTCTTGTTCCCCCGGTTTTAGAGACAGACCTGATGCTCTGTCAGCTATTGTACCAGTCTGTTTCGATTGTCACGAACGTGAGGCTTTTTGAGGGCGACGGACCATGCCGGCAAGCTCATCGAGAGCCGCCTTTGCCCCGGCCGCCGCATCCTGTTCAGCAGCGCGATAGCAGCGGACGACGGTCTGCCCGGCTTCCGTAAGGTGAGCGCCGCCGCCGCCGCCCGGTTTTGTGGCGACCAGAGGGGCGCTGAACTGGTTGTTCAGGGCGTCGATCAGCAGCCATGCGCGCCGATAGGACATGCCCATCGCCCGGCCTGCCGCCGATATCGAGCCGGTTTCTTCCAGATGTTCCAGAAGACGGATCTTGCCGTGTCCGAGTGCGGGATGACCATCCACATCCACCCTCAGCGTCAGGCGTAGCTCAGTCACAATGTCAGATCCTCAGTCGCGTTTGCAGAAATCGCCGGATGGATAACGCCGGACGGATAACGGAAAACTGATCATACGCAGCAAATTCCCCGACCGGAAGGCCGTCAGGGATGAAATGGCGTCTATCGTTTTCCGCCCGTCCGCGTCTCACCGGTTCAGTGAGCACTATCCAGCGGGAAAGGCACCCAGCGCAGCCCGTCCATGTCGTGAACCAGCAGAAGAACGGAATGGCGCTGTTCCTTCTGCGCCGTCTCGATGCCCTTGCGCAGATCAGTCACCGAGTTCACTCCGACCTGCTGGACTTCGATGATTACATCCCCTTCCTTGAGGCCGCGCTCAGCCGCAGCGCCTCCATCCGTGACGCTGGTGATCACCACGCCCTTCTGGTCCTCGGAAAGGCGGTATTTCTTCCGGTTCGCTTCCGTCAGACCGGAGACCTTCAGGCCGAAACCGCTGAAATCGGCGGACTTGTCGGCTGGATGGTTGCCGGTTTTCTCTGCGTGATCCGGATGGGTCGCCTCTTTTGGTTCGGGGAGAGTGCCGATGGTTACGGCAAGATCCTGCATTTTCCCATGACGCCAGACCGAGAGCGTGGCCTGTGAATCGACCGGCAGGTCGGCGATCAGGCGGGGCAGGGCATGACCCTCGATCGGCTTGCCGTTCAGGGCCTGAATGACGTCGCCGGTCTCAAGTTTCGCCTTTGCTGCCGGTCCCTTGGAGTCCACGCCTGCGATGAGCGCGCCGCGCGCCGGTTTCAGCCCGAGACCATCGGCGATTTCCTGTGTGACATCCTGAATCCGCACGCCGATCCAGCCGCGTGAGACGTGGCCTGTCTTGCGCAGCTGTTCGATGATGCCGCGCGCCTCGTTGGACGGGATGGAGAAACCGATACCCACCGAGCCGCCGGAGGGGGAGTAGATGGCGGTGTTCACGCCGATGACCGCGCCGTGCATGTCAAAGAGCGGTCCGCCGGAGTTGCCCTTGTTGATGGGAGCGTCGGTCTGGATGAAGTTGTCGTAAGGCCCCTGCTCGATATTACGGCCACGCGAGGAGACGATACCCGCCGTCACCGTGCCGGACAGACCGAACGGATTGCCGATGGCCAGCACCCAGTTGCCGACGCGGGCGGTGTCGCTGTCGCCGAACGACACGAAGGGCAGTGGATGCGGTGACGTGACCTTCAGCAGCGCGAGATCGGTGCGGTCGTCATGGCCGATCACCTTCGCCGGAAGAACGGTGTTGTCCTGAAGGGTAACGGTGACACGGTCGGCCTTGCGGATGACGTGGTTGTTGGTCACCACGTAACCCGTCGGGTCGATGATGAAGCCGGAGCCGAGCGCCTGCATCTTGCGCGGCGGCGCGTTGGGGGCGTTCTGACGGTTCATGAAGTCGTGGAAGAATTTCTCGAACGGCGAGCCGCGGGGGAACTGGGGAATTTGCGGACCTTCCTCGTCCCCTTCATCCTCGTCGTCCGAATCGCCCTTCATGGTCTGGGTGGTCGAGACATTGACCACGGCGGGAAGCAGACGGTCCGCGAGATCGGCGAAGCTGCCCGGCACGCCGTGGGCGTCGGTTGTGACCTGAGGCATGGGGGCTGGTGCGGAGTCTGCATGAGCAGGCGCGCCCGATACGCACAGGGCGGCTGAGCACACCGAAACAGACAGACTGAAAGAGAGCAGAAGGGAACGGGCAGGACCGGAAAAGGGCATGAAAGGTGCGTTCTTTATCTGGAAAAAAAACGAAACATGCCTCTTCCATAACGCAGCGTGAGGCAATGTGACAGTGTTACGGTGGGTCGCGCCTGCGTGATTTGAATTGACCGGAGGCGACTCTGTTCATAGCTTCCCGCACCATGTCTGACCAAAACGTAAATCCTGCTGGCCATTCCCTCCTGCCGAACGGGGCTGTTCCCAAAGCCTGGCCGTTTCAGGAGGCGCAGAAAATCGCCGATCACGTCGCTAAAAAAGGCGGTGATCGCCCGGCGCTGTTCGAGACGGGCTATGGTCCTTCCGGCCTGCCGCATATCGGCACGTTCGGCGAGGTCGCCCGCACCAGCTGGGTGCGTCAGGCCTATACGGCGCTGACAGGCAAGCCTTCCCACCTGCTGGCGTTCTCCGATGACATGGACGCGCTGCGCAAGGTTCCGGACAACGTGCCGAACCGCGAGATGCTGGCCGAATATATCGGCAAGCCGCTGACCCGCGTGCCGGACCCGTTCGGCACCCATGATTCCTTCGCGGCTCACAACAACGCCCGTCTGCGGTCCTTCCTCGACGGGTTCGGATTCGATTACGAGTTCGCATCCTCGACCGACTATTATATGTCCGGCCGTTTCGACGCCGCGCTGAAGCGGATGCTGGAAGTGCATGACGAAGTCTGCGCCGTGATCCTGCCGACGCTGGGCGAGGAACGCCGCGCGACCTATTCGCCGGTCCTGCCGATCCACCCGAAGACCGGCAATGTCATGCAGGTGCATATCGACAGGGTCGATCCGGCGGCGGGCACGGTCTTCTGGACCGACGAGAACGGTGAACGCTTTGAGACCCCCGTGACCGGCGGCGCCGCCAAGATGCAGTGGAAGGCCGACTGGGCCATGCGCTGGTATGCCCTCGGCGTCGATTATGAAATGTCGGGCAAGGATCTGATCGACAGCGTGCGTCTGTCTGGCCGGATCTGCCGTATTCTGGGCTCGGCGCCACCCGCCGGCCTGACCTACGAGCTGTTTCTCGATGAGCACGGTCAGAAGATTTCCAAGTCGAAAGGCAACGGCCTGTCGGTCGAGGAATGGCTGCGTTACGCGCCGCCGGAGAGTCTCGGGCAGTACATGTTCAACCAGCCGCAGCGGGCGAAGCGTCTGTTCTTCGACGTGATCCCCAAGGCCGCTGACGAATATCTTGCGCATGTCGATAAAGCCTCGGCTCTCCAGAAGAGCGTTGCCGAAGGCTCAGGCAGCGGGACACAGGACGCCGATCGTCTGGCGCTCTACGCCAACCCGGCCTGGTTCCTGCATGCCGGTCACATTCCGGATCATGCCGGCAGCCCGCTGTCCTTCGCGATGCTGCTGAACCTCGCCAGCGTGGCGAATGCCGAGACGCCGGACGTGATGTGGGGCTTCATCAAGCGCTACGACGCGAATGTTTCTCCCGAGACGCATCCGATGCTGGCCACGCTGGTTGAGCGCGCCATCGTGTTTTACGCCGACTTTGTCCGGCCATCGAAGAGCTATCGTTTGCCGAATGAACAGGAACACGCGGCTCTGGCCGATCTGGCGGAAGCCCTCAAGGTTTATGAGGGTGAAGAGGTGTCCGCCGATGTGTTGCAGAATCTGGTCTTCGAGATCGGCAAGCGTCATGCGTTCGAGCCGTTGAGAAGCTGGTTCACCTGTCTTTACGAGGTTCTGCTGGGGCAGAGTGAGGGGCCGCGCTTTGGCGGTTTCATCGCGCTTTACGGTGTTCGGGGCACCATTGCGCTGATTGAAGCGGCGCTGGTGCGGAGCGCGGAAGCCTGAGGGCGTCGTCATGCCGCTGACCCGTAATCCCGGAGAAAAACCGCCTCATTTCTCTCCGGAAGACGAAGAAGCCATGGTCTCCCGCGTGGAGGCCATGGCGCAGGACACACCGGCGCTTCAGGACAAGCCGAAAAGCTGGAAGCGCTGGCTGAAACATCTGCCGCACCTGCTCGGGCTGCTTCTCATGATCGCGGCCATTCTGGTGGTCCGCAAGGAAGTCCAGTCGCTGAGCATGGCCGACATCAGGACGGCGCTCAGCGGTATTCCGCACAGCGCACTGATGGCGGGCGTGGCCTGCACCTTCCTGTCCTATTTCATCCTGTCTTTCTATGACAGGCTGGCCGTCATTCAGGTCGGGCACAAGGAAGTCTCCTTTCTCCGGACCGCCTTCGCCGCGTTCTGTTCCTACGTGCTGTCCCACAATCTGGGTTTCTCGGCGGTCTCCGGCGCGGCAGTGCGTTTCCGGCTCTACCGCAACTGGGGCCTGCCGCCCTTTGCGATCGCGCATATCATCGCGTTCTGCTCGGTCACCTACCTGCTGGGCGCAGGCGTTCTGATCGGCAGCGTGCTGCTGCTGGAGCCGGGCGCGGTGCCGGGGCTCGGCGGTCGAATTCCCGCGCCGGTGACAGCCGGGATCGGCGTGCTGCTGTGGCTTGGCGTGCTCGCCTATATTCTGGCCGGTCTGAAATGGCGGAAGGTCACCTTCCGGGGCAAGGAAATCGATCTGCCATCCACGCCGATGGCGATCGCCCAGACAGTTGTGGCCGCGGCGGATATGGCGGCGACCGCGGGGATCGCCTGGGTGCTGCTGCCGTCAGGCACGATCGACTACACGTCCTTTCTGGCCATCTACATCGCCTCCTATACGGCGGGGCTGGTGGCCAGCGTACCGGGTGGGCTTGGCGTGTTCGACAGCGCCATGCTGCTGGCGCTGGGGCCGTATATGCCCAAGCCCCAGATCATCGGCGTCATCCTTGTCTTCCGGCTGTTCTACTACATCATTCCGCTGTTTCTGGCCGGAGGCATGTTCGCGGCACACGAGCTGTTCCTGCGTGGCGATGCGGCTCTGGCGCGCAAGAAATGCCGTGAGGAGAGTGAGACCGCGGCAAAGCCGCGTCGTCCCAGTCAGGCCGTGCGGGAGAGCGAGGCGGATTTCTCGGTGGCGGTCGCAACCGGCGTGGTCGCCATGTGCGGTGTGCTGCTGATGATCCTGCCGGTCATCAATCCGGTGCATCCTTTCGCCGGCCCGAAGATCATCATGTTCGTCTCGCGTCAGGTCGGCGGCTATGCCCTGACTCTGGCGGGCGCGACCCTGATCGCGCTGGCGGTCGGACTGTCGCAGCGCGTGACGCTGGCATGGGGCGCGACCCTCTTCGTGCTGGTGCTGGCTGCTGCTGCGACGTTCATGCGCGGCAACGCACCGGCGGTTTCGATTGTGCTCGGCTTCTCGGCGTTTCTCGTCGCACCGTTCCGCCGCTGCTATTACCGGCACGCCCGTCTGCTGAGTGAACCCCTGTCCTTCACCACGATCCTCTCACTGATCCTACTGATCGGCTGCGCGCTGCTCATCGGCACGCACCGCGAGGCGACGGACAGTTGGTGGCAGCTTTTTGTTCCGGAGGGTAGCCACGCCCGCTGGATCGTGACGGTGGCGGGAGCGCTCGCCCTGCTGGTCATCGCCAGTCTGGCCCGTCCGGGCCGCGTGATTGTGCGGCCCTGGAACGAGAAAAACGCCGAGTGGTATTACAGTCTGGATCACGCCATCCCGGCTGTGCCGGGCGGGGTCGTGCATGGCATGGTGGCCGGTGAGACCGGAACAGCCGCCATCCCGTTCCGGCGGCGCGGCAATTTTGTGATTGGGCTGGGTGATCCGGCGGGCGATGACGCGGATGCGCCGTCCGTGATCTGGCGTCTGCGCGATCTGGCGTTGCAGGAGGGGCTTCAGCCTGTGTTCTGGGGAACAGGTGAAGTCTTCCTGCCGATCTATGACGATATCGGGCTGGTCAGTTGGCCGCTGGACGGCATGCCCGGCCTGTATGTCAGCTGTCCTTCCGAACAGATCGGTCTGGTCAGGGCGCTTCTGACCGGGCGCAGGGCAGGACGCAAGCCACCCAGATCGGTCGACTGATTCCCGGCGGGGTCGTTTCTTTTCCGGACTGATGGTTTGCACTCTGTGTCAGGGATGTGACAGTGTGCGGCATCATGAGTGTTCAGAACGACACACCGAAGAAACTGCCGGTCCCACCCGGTATGAGCAGGCGGCATTTTCTCATGGCGCTCGCGGGAACAGCCGCTTTCTGGACAGCAGACGAATTTGCTGACTGGCGGCAGGCCATTGCGGCGGAAGCGGCGCAGACCTACACGCCGCGTTATTTCACGCCTGATGAATGGCGTTTTCTGGAAGCCGCGACCGAGCAGCTTTTTCCACAAGACGAGACCGGACCGGGAGCGAAAGCTCTTGGTGTCGTCGGTTTCATCGACCGCCAGATGGACACGCCCTACGGTCGCGGCGGTCTCTGGTTCATGAGCGGGCCTTTCAGGGAGGGGCCAGCCAATCTCGGCTATCAGCTTCCTTATGCGCCTCGCGAGATCTACCGGCTCGGGATTGCGGGAGCAGACCGTTATTGCCGCGATCATCACGGAAACGCTTTTGCGGATCTGGATCATCCCACCCAGATCGAGGTGCTGACAGCGTTCGAAAAGCTGCCGATCATGTTTGGCGAGACCCTGACGGCGGGCATTTTCTTCGAACAGTTGCGAACCAACACGATGGAAGGCGCGTTTTCTGACCCGATCCATGGCGGCAACCGTCATCTGGGGGGGTGGGTGATGCTCGGTTTCCCCGGCGCTCGCGCGGATTTCATGGACTGGGTGGACCAGTATGGCCCGGCCTATCCGCTGGGCAGCGTGTCGATCAGCGGCGAGACAGCCTGATCCGTGCCGCTGCGTTCCTTTTCCCCCGCCCGTCCCCTGCCTGACAAAACGGAGCCCGTTACCGCATGACTACGAAGAACGCCGACGCCATTGTGGTCGGCGCGGGGTGGGCTGGATCGATTCTGGCCAAGGAACTGACGGAAGCGGGACTGAAAGTCGTCATGCTGGAACGAGGCCCGGACCGTGCGACAGCGGTCGAGGGCGCGTATCCGGACTCCATTGACGAACTGCGCGGCGCGATCCGCCATCGGCTGTTTCAGGATCTGTCGCGCACCACCGTCACCATCCGCAATAAAATCGGCCAGACGGCGCTGCCTTACCGCCAGCTTTCAGCGTTTCTGCCGGGTGAAGGCGTGGGCGGAGCGGGATTGCACTGGTCCGGCGTGCATTTCCGCGCGGCTCCCGACGATCTTGCTCTGCGCAGCAGCGTCATCGCCCGCTATGGTCAGAAATTCATTCCGGAAGGGATGAATCTTCAGGATTACGGCGTCACCTATGACGAACTGGAGCCGTTTTTCGACAAGGCCGAAAAGGTGTTCGGCACATCGGGCGAGGCTTACAAGGTCAACGGCAAGGTCGTCGGCAATGGTAACGTGTTCGCGCCGTCCCGCTCCGATGATTTCCCGCTGCCTCCGCTGAAGGACGTCTATACGGCCAATCTCTTCCGCAAGGCGGCGGGCGAGGCGGGGTATCATCCCTATTCGCTGCCGGCCGCCAATGCGTCCCGGCAATATACCAATCCGTATGGCGCGCAGATGGGACCGTGCAATTTCTGCGGCTATTGCAGCGGTTACGACTGCTACATGTATTCCAAGGCCTCGCCGAACGTGAATATTCTTCCCGTTCTACGGAAAGACCCGAACTTTACGTTGATCACGCGGGCGCATGTCATGCGGGTCGATCTCGACAGCACGAAGACGCGGGCGACGGGTGTGACGTACCTCGATCTCGATTCGAACAGGGAAGTGACGATCACGGCGGACCTTGTCGTGCTCGGGGCCTTCCAGTTCCACAACGTGCATCTCATGCTGCTGTCGGGCGTCGGCAAACCCTATGACGCGCAGAAGAACGAAGGCGTGGTCGGGCGTAATTTCGTCTATCAGACCATCACCACGTCCCGCGCCTGGCTGCCGGAGAACACATTCACCAATCAGTTCATCGGCACGGGCGGCGGTGGCGTGGCCATCGACGATTTCAACAGCATGAATTTTGACCACGGGCCGCACGGCTTTGTCGGCGGCTCCCCGGTCTGGGTCAATCAGGCGGGTGTCAAACCGATCGCCGCCTCCACGATCGGTGGCGGCAAGGACGCGCCGCGCTGGGGTGCGGGCTACAAGAAGGCGCTGGTTGATACTTACCGGCACGCGATGGCGATCGACGCGCATGGCAGTAACATGGCCTATCGCGATGTGTTTCTCGACCTCGATCCGACATGGAAGAATGCTTACGGCCAGCCGCTGCTGCGCATGACGTTCGACTGGCAGGACAACGATATCCGCATGAACCGCTATGTGGTCAGTCAGATCGAGCCGATCATGAAGGCGCTCGGAGCCACCAAATACGAACTCGGCATGCTGGAACCCGGCAAGCCATTCGACACGCGGATCTATCAGACGACCCATCTGGGCGGCGGCGCGGTGATGGGCGACGATCCCAACACCAGCGCGATCAACCGCTATCTGCAAAGCTGGGACGTGCCGAATGTGTTCGTTATCGGCTCCAACGCCTTCCCGCAGGGGATGGGCTACAACCCGACCGGGATGGTCGCGGCGCTCGCTTACTGGTCAGCGCACCATATCCGCACGACCTATCTGAAATCGCCCGGCCCGCTGGTGCGGGTATGAGGGGGCTCCGTTTCGCGCTCTGTCTGGCTGTCTTTCCGCCCGTTGCGTCAGCCCATGCTGCTACGCCGTCCGATGACCTGATCCGGCAGGGCGAATATGTCGCCCGTGCGGCGGACTGCGCAGCCTGCCATTCCGTCAGGGGGCAGGCTCCCTTTGCGGGCGGAGTGCCGTTCGACCTGCCGATGGGCCGTATCTACAGCCCCAACATCACGCCTGATCCGGATCACGGTATTGGCGGTGACACGGAAGAGCAGTTTTCCCGCGCCATCCGAGAAGGCGTGCGGAAGGATGGGGCGTCGATGTATCCGGCCATGCCGTTTCCGTCTTACGCCCGCCTGACGGATGCGGATGTCCATGCGCTGTTCGTCTATTTTCGTTATGGCGTGAAGCCGGTGGCCACGACGCCGCCCGCCAGCACGATTGTCTGGCCGCTGTCCATGCGCTGGCCGCTGACCCTGTGGCGCGGGATGTTTTCGCCTGCGCCTCATCAGGCCGCGGCGAAGACGACGCAGCGCTCCTTTCCCGACCCGGTTCTTGCCCGTGGCGCCTATCTCGTGGAGGGAGCGGGGCATTGCGGTGCGTGTCACACGCCGCGCGCCCTGAGCCTGCAGGAAAAGGCTCTTACCGCAGCGGATGGCGACCTTTACCTGTCAGGCGGCGGTTCGGTGGATGGCTGGCATCCGCCGTCGCTACGTCAGGACAATCGGACCGGTCTGGGACGATGGTCGGAGAATGACATCGTGGCTTTCCTGCGTGGAGCCCGAGCTTCGGAGGGATCGGCTTTCGGGGGCATGGCGGACGCCGTCGAGCATGGCACGCAGTATCTGACCGACGATGATCTGCACGCCATCGCCCGCTATCTACGTTCGTTGCCGGCACGGAAAACACCTGACCCCGTATGGAAGTATGACGCGGCTACGGAAACCGCGCTGCGGCGTGGGGATGTCAGCGCTCGCGGAGCGCGGGTCTATGTCGATCACTGTGCCGCCTGCCATCGTGATGATGGACGCGGCTATCCCTCTGTTTTCCCACCGCTTGCCGGAAATCCGGTGGTGATGGACGAGCAGCCCGACTCTCTGATCACGCTGCTCTACAAGGGGGCGATCGTCCCTGCCTCACATAACGCGCCTTCCGCATTCGTGATGCCGCCTTATGCGCATGTGCTGTCCGAGCAGCAGATGGCGGATGTGCTGAGTTTTATCCGTGGTGCATGGGGGAATGATGCGGCGGCGGTGGATGTGGAGGCAGTGCGGAAGCGGACGCCGAAAGGAAGTGGAGCGGGTGGGGCGAAGATGCCGCTTAATTGAGGGGGAGATTCGTTCTGTAAATAGGAGGCAGGACTTGGCTTTGAAACGCGACATTCGGGATTGCGTCGGTTTCTCTTTGACGGAGCAACCGGTGAGATCTGTCGTTTTTCGAGCTTTTCGATAAGAGGAGCGACGCCATAAGCCTTATCGGCGATGACTGACGATGAGCAGCTTTTATCAGGCTGGGTTCACAGGGCGGGCGAGGGTCACACGACCGCCCCCCGCTCTTTTACTCTCATACATGGCCTGATCGGCTTCTTTCAGCATGCAGGAGACGTTTTCATAACGCGAAGACCAAAAGGCGAGGCCGATGCTGGCGGTCGAGGTCAAAGGACGCTCTTCTATTTCGAAAGGTCGTCGAAGGTCGTCGCACACCTTTTCTGTCGCGGTTATGACCTCATGAGGTGATGTTTCGCCGTAAAAGAGGATCACGAATTCATCGCCGCCCAGACGGGCTACCATATGCGCAGGATGGTCCGCGAGCGTGTGGCTCAGACGTTGAGCTGCCAGACAAAGCACTCGGTCACCCACCAGATGGCCAGCCGTATCATTGATGTGTTTGAAATGATCGAGATCGATGAGACAGACCGCTGGTGGCGTGACGGTGGTTTTCCATGTCGCCAGAATATCGGTGACGGTTCGAATGAAGAGCGTACGGTTGGGTAAGTTGGTCAGGGCGTCATGAGTCGCGTCATACCGAAGCTTACGCTCGGCTTTTTCCCGTTCAATCACGCGGGCGATATGGCCGCCGATGTTCATGCACAGGCCGACGATTGGTTCTTCCGCTTTCACTTCCTTGCATGAGAAAAACAGGATGAGGACATCGACAGACCCACCTGCAATGACAGGCAGGCCCAACCCATGATGCAGGCCTGCTCCGATTGCATGTTCGGGCGAGTCGATTTCCCAGCTTACGATTTTCTGCTGACGTTTGATCTGGAAGGCCAGCCCGTCCGCTTCGAACAGTCGCGAAGCCCGGCAGGCGTCGAGCAGCGCCTGCCGTGAGGAAAGCGTATCCGGGAAGCACAAAGTAGGATTAACCCGGTCATAATTCCCATCCTCGCGTCGGATGAACGCTACGCCGCCCGTGAACCCCATGCGACGACAGGTTTCCTCCAGCGTAACTTCAAGCACACGGGTGGCGGAGGAGGTCGTATTGGCGCAGCTGACGATCATCTCCAGCAGTTTCTGCTGGTTGTTCAGGCTATAGAGTTCGCGCAGACCGCGTTCGGCAATCTGCTCCGCCTCGCGACGGATGCGCTTTTCCCTCTCGAAGCGTTTGCGCAACTGGAGGTAGAGAGTCTTGTAGTCGATGTCTGTTTCGTCCGCTGTCGGGTGGTTCATGGGCCCTGCCAGCGGATGGTCATGTCATTCTCTTTCGGGGAGCCGGGTGGGTAACGCTCCACGGAGACGTTTTCATGCCAGATATCGGCTGCTCCAAGAATGAAGCCATGTGCGAGATCGAGAAGGTGACGGGAGGACTGGTAGCGCATTTCCAGCGCCCCGTCCGGCTGTTCCGTGAAATGGAAATATGGACAGTGAGCTCCGGAATAGAGCTTCCTCACTTCAGGATGGATGATTGTGTTGACGGATAGGATGAACGTCCGCGCAGTGGAGAACTGCTCGAACAGTTCGGGATAGGTTTTCTTAAGAAGGGGCATCGCCTGCTCACCAAACCAGCGCAACACCTCGCCTTCAGAGATCTTCAGACGATGCGCCGCCGCGCTCACAAGGGCCAGCATATCTTCATCCGGATAGTTGCCCAAAGAACTATACACACCATCCACCCCGGCCTTTTCCAAAAGGAACTCCCAGGTGTCGAAGCCGAGTTGTTCGCTGACCACGTCCTCCAGAAGATTGAAGACTATGCCTTTCATGATGCTTCCGATCTGACCGCGATGACAATTTACGATGTGGGTAATCCCATTGTCTTCACAACCCGTTAAGCGCACCGATCTTCTCGGTATTCTGTCCTGACATCGGCAGATAACCGGCGTTCCGCAGGGATGCGTCTAAGTGCCTGAACAGAATTGCAATAGCCCCGATCTGTGTCAGACGCTCACGAAACAGTCAGATCGTTTTGGGATCAGACATACGGTCCGGCAGCCCGCGATAGAGAAAACGCATGAAAGACAGGCAATTGTTGATCAGATATTCCGTCTGTTCGTCGGAGAGAGTGTTCAGCGTCTGGATCATCAGGAGTCCGAACATCAACACCGGCTCAAGAGCGGACGACTGTCTTTGATCCTCTCCGCAGAGACCAGAGTCTTGTCCAGATCAGGGCGGAAAACCACAAAATCCACAATCCGGAAAAACGCTTCGGACCAGGTCTCAAATCAGCCCATAACGCTCCAGCAGATCATCAACCTCCGTTCCATCCGTCAGATGACGCAATAAGCCCGAGGCTGGTACCTTTTTCCCATCCCGCAATTCAGCCGCCGCCTGCAACAGCATCCGAATGTCGTAGACGCTGCCGAAAACTTCCGGAACGGCCCGATCGACATCGAGTAGCGTATAGACCGCTTCCATCGCCGTGCGGACGGAATATTCCGTGGTGAACACGGTGTCGCGCGGGGTTTCGGCGAACTGACCAAGAAAGGCGAGATTGACGCTGCCGTCCGGCACCACTTTCGGGCGATCTCCCGGTGAGCGCGGCATGAACTGCGCCGTGATGAAAGGCATCATGCAGGGATGCGTGATCGCGCCCTTGGCCGCCATATCGTCGATCTGGTCGGTGGGAACGCCCATATGGAACAGCCATTCCTGCGTGATCTCCTCGCCGGTGCAGTTCTGCATCGATTTCTTGACGTAATTACCGGGCACATCACTGAACAGTCCGTAGAGCCACGCCACCATCTGGCCTTTTGGCTGGCCCTTGAAATGCGGCTGGCGGCTGACAACCCAGCTCATCAGCCAGGCGGAATCCTGAATGGTGATCGGACCGCCGGTTACCGTGCGTCCGGAGAATGGGTCACGACCCGTCACCTTGTGCACGAGGTCGGGAATGCGCGCATCCTGTGTTGTGACAGTTGCAGACAGCCAGCGGGATTTTGTGGTGTCGCCGCAGAACACATCCGGACGCCCGAACGCCGGGTCCTGCATTGCGATGTTACGCCACAACTGCCAGATACTGCCGTTCCTGATGGTCGTATCGATCGGCGCGGGGGTATGATGGTCGCCCCAACTGGAATTTTCCACCATGGAACCGTTGGTGACGAAAACCAGCTCATCCGGGCTGAGATCGACGCCTGCTTTCGTGTCGCTTTCCAGCCAGTCGATATGGGTTGCGACTTTCTTCCCGCCCGACATATCGATGGCGACATTCGTCACCCGCACACCGTGGCGAAACACGACGCCCTGATCGATGAGCCATGTGGCCAGCGGTTTGCTCAGGGATTCCTGCTGGTTGTATTTGGTGAATTTCAGTGTGTGCAGGTCTTTCAGTCCAAGGATCTGATGCACGAAGCGGGCGAGATAGCGCTTCATCTCGATCGCGCTGTGCCAGGGCTCGAAGGCGAACATCGAACGCCAGAACAGCCAGAAATTGGATTTCATGAAGTCGGTGGACAGCATGTCGCTAATGGTCTTGCCCGCGAGCTTCTCCTCATCCGCGAGAATGAGCGCGATGATCTCCCGCCGCGCCTTTCCGGTTAGCGTCAGGCTGTCCCGATCCGGCAGGGGCTGGCCCTTGCCGCACATTGCCCGGACGGGACTGCTGCTGGGATCGACGCGGTTGAGGTGGTAGAATTCATCAAGAACCGAGGCGTCCGGCACTTCCAGAGAAGGGATCGAACGATACAGATCCCACAGGCACCGGAACTGTTCTTCCATCTCCCGACCACCGCGGATCAGCCAGCCGGTCTCGGCATCGCCAGTTCCGTCCAGCGCTCCACCGTCGGCATCCGATGCTTCGAGAATTGTGATATTCGAAGGCGTCATCTGGGCGTCGCGGATGAGAAACGCTGCCGCCGCCATGCCGCCCAGTCCGCCGCCGATGATCCATGCAGATCGGTTTTCCACGCCTTCCGGCTTTGCGGGGCGGGCGAAGGCTTCGAAATTGCTGTGGGCGTATCTCATGGCGTGCTGTGTCTTTCAGAGCCGATAACGGCCCGATCGATATGACGGGGAGAGAGTTCTTCCGAATATACGCAGCTTTTTGACGATTGATGTCTTTGATATGCGTCAAATTCACGTGGATACGATCATTGGCGGTCATGGGAGATATGCTTCTTTCGAAAGTCCTCGACTTCCTCTCTCAAGCCGTTCTCGTCGCGCCTCGGATGCCCTGATAGCTGCGTTACGGTCATCTGCTGTGACAAGCACTGGTTGCGTGAATTACGGCGATTCAGGCATCCATGATGAGCTGTGCGTCTGCTGAAGAAGGCTGGAAATATGGCATATCGTTTTGTGTGAAAAAGGGACGGAGTTATCCCTTTTCAGGGTTTGTTCGTATCACAACAGACGACGCACAGCTTCCACCACATCGTGACGTACCCGCTGGGCAAGAGCGGACGGAAGCAGATCGAAGCCATGCACCGCATTTGCATAGACAACCAGTTCGGTCGGGACGGCTGCCTGCCACAGGCGATGCGCATAGGTCACATCTTCATCACGAAACAGGTCCAGAGCGCCAGTAAGGATGAATGTTGCCGGCAGGCCCGATAAATCGTTCATGAAAGCGGGCGACAGATAGCCAAATCCCGCATCATCTGCTGTCAGGTCTCCACGCACGGCGGCCCACGCATGCTGGTTCTGGGCACGTGTCCACAGAAACTCTCCTGTCCTGGGATCATCAGAGGGGGCGTCTGCTCCACCGGTGCGCAGATCAAGCATCGGGTAAATCAGGAGTTGGGCGCGCAGTTTGATCTTGCCCCGATCTCGCGCCAGAAGCGCCGTAGCTGCCGCAAGGCAGCCGCCCCCGCTGTCACCCATGACCATGATGCGATCAGGATCGACACCCAGTTCACCCGCATGGTCATGAAGCCACACCAGAGCGGCGTAGACATCTTCCAGCCCACCCGGAAAGGGCGTCTCCGGCGCAAGCCGATAATCGACAGAGACGATCAGCGCGCCTGTTTCCGCCGCCCGCTGGCTCAGCAGTCCGGCCTGCATGTCCGGTGTGCCAGCGATCATCCCGCCGCCATGAACATATAGGATGGCAGGTGTTGTTCCGCTGGTTTTGGACGGGCGGAACAGGATGACACGGACATCAGGAGCGCCGTCTGGCCCCGGAATCGTCCGTTCCTCAAAATCGACCGACGCGGATTGTAGGAGAGCTGTCGTCCCTTCAACCAGATCGCGGCGGAAATCCTTCAGATCGCCGTGTGCAGGATCGAAGGTGGGAAATGAAGCCACTATGTCGCGCTGCTGCGCATCGACCAGATCAAGGGTAGTCATCGTGAAGGGCTCCAGTTCTCTTGCGGATCGCAGGATCATAGGGAGCTGGTGTGGAGGGCGACAGTGCCCCTACAACAAAGTGAATTGCCCCGGTTTTTGGGAGTTTGAGCTTTACTTGATGTGCTGCGGGAGACTGTGCAATCGCCTTGGAAATGATCGATGGTGCGTAGGAGTGATGTTGTCGCAATGGACAGCTCACCTGCTTATTGGACTTGGGATGATTTTTTTGTAGGTATAAATATACGAAACTGAATATTATTATATAAAATAGGTTGTATTGAAAAACTCTCACAAAAAAATTGGAAAGTCATAAAAAGCTTCAGAGGATGTCCCATTTTAAAAAGGGACATCCAAAACTTTCTTTTTACGCCTATAATCCTCACGCATTGTGCCCAGATCAGAAAAGCGCTGAATTACAGCTGGACAATGTCCATCGGTGAGTGCCGCTATTTTTGAAGATCAGCGCCACCAGCCCAAAACGGGTAAAAAGAGAAATCAGGTCTTCACTTCATTTCAAAACCAAGCGCGAGCTTATAAGATTCCACCCGAAATCGGCAGAGTGACACCCGTCATGTAGCTGGAATCATCGCTCATCAGAAACGATACAACACCGGGAATCTCGGGTATATCGCCCAGGCGACGCATCGGGACGCCTTTGATCATCGCATCGCTGACTTCTTTAGGATCTGACGAAAAATATTGGCTGCCAGCCTTCGCCTGAAGTTCAACCTGACGGTCCCACATGAACCCCGGTCCCATCAAAGCGGGCGCGATGGCGTTTACGCGGATACCATGTGGAGCAAGGTCTTTCGATGCGGTTTGTGTCAGACCAACGATGCCGAACTTCGCGCAGGCATATGCCACCATGTTGGGTGGCCCCTGCAGGCCGGCCATGCTTGATGTGTTGACAATGCGCCCGAACCGATGAGCCGCCATTCGTGCCGATACGGCGCGCAATACATGGAATGCGCCGATCAGATCGATCTGAATGACTTTGGTGAAGTCTTCAGGATCGTAATTCTGCACCGGGGTGAAAGTCCCCTGATAGCCCGCATTGTTGAAGAGCAGCGCGATAGGACCCATCTTGTCTTCCGCGGAGATCACCGCGGATTCGACGCTTTTGTAATCCGTCACATCGCATGTCACGGTTTCAACTTTCGTGCCAAAAGCACTGACTTTATTCCGTGCTTCTTCAAGTTTATCCGCTGCAATATCGAGCAGCACGATATCGGCGCCATCCTGCGCCAGACGTTTGGCTGTCGCCAGTCCAATGTTGCCGGCGGCGCCAGTCACTAAAGCAACCTGTCCGTCAAAACGCTTCTCTTTACTCATATCGGTTCCTTTTCTCAGGATTGGAAATTCGAAACCCATTGGTTACAGCATAGAGTTTCGCTGTCATAAGGAAACACATGCAGCGGCTCGGCATGTTGGCATGGGCAGATGTCAGACGACGTGAGAATCCGTCACTCCGTCACTCTGTCGAATTGGAGACCTGCTGAATGATTCATCAAGGCAGGTTGCGCGATCATGGTGTGGTGCTGTTTACTTCACACATGCAAACCATATGCTGAAAGTTTGTATCTACAATCAGTATAATCGTCTGACGCGTTAAAGGGTTGCGTCAGTCAGATCAGAAAGATCGTGACTGAAGAGAGGCAAGGTGTTCTGCTTCGCACCCCCGATTGGCTTTTGCCTGCTGTTTTAATCTGTTCCATGCCAGATCGAGATCTTTGTAGTCTATGTGAGGCGCCTTTTCTGGTCGTTTCTGTAGTTCAGTCTTCAGTCTGCGCAGGCGGATGACCTGTTTATGGATGAAAAGGCTGGTTCGGGCGTCACCTGCTAGAACGACATGGGAAAAGACGTTCCTTTGCAGTCCGGAAACATGCTGCACAACACACACGTGACGGTAATTCTGACGAAAAGGATTCTGGAACAGATAATATTTCCGGCTTCCAAATTTTCTGAAACTCTGTTTCCATGTGTCGGGATTGGCTGTGCCTGAAACAAATCCACCGTAAGTCTTGGTTTCGATAACGACAATTCCCCAATGCATTTTTACCAGATGATCTATCTGTGTGAGGGTGCCCCGTTCATCTCTGAGGTAAACGTTGGAGAGATAGGGGCGTCCGAGTGTTTGCAGGATGCGGTTGACCCGTCTTTCGCCTTCCAGACCTTTGGCAATGGCCTGTTCATTTTCGAAAGCGTCTGAAACGGACTGGACGGACGCTTCCTGTGGAGGTTCGTCATCGCTGAGATCGGAGAGAAGGTCTCCGTCTGGTTCAGTTGGTGGTGGAGAAGAGTAGGACGTCGGGGGCTTATAGGAGGTAAAAGACTTGTTATGAGTCGGGGGTTTTGCTGACAGCTTCGTCAGCATCCTGTAAGCGATGAAACCCGCAAGGATGATGAGACCAGTTTCTACAATCTGGTGAAAATATTGGAATATTATATAAACTGCGATCAGTAATGCTATGAAAGCCGGCATATATCACCAGAAAGATTATAATTCTTTCCGTGAGTATTCTGTTTTTGTTTGCGCGGCAACCAAGTCTGGCGTGGAGTCAGAATGACTTTGGGTAAAATCAGCTTGATGTAAAGCATTCCTCATTCAAACATTGGGAGAATTATAAAGAAGATTTTCTAAAAATCCTCAGAAGGCATCCCTTTTTGAAAAAAGGGATGCCCAGGAACCCCTGTTGTTTACCGTCCATAATCCTCGTGAACCGTATCCAGATCCGCAAAGCGCGTGTACTGGCCTTCAAAGTAAAGCTGCACGGTGCCTGTCGGGCCATGACGCTGCTTCTCAAGAATCAGTTCCGCCTTATTGTGGACCAGTTCCATCTTGCGGCCCCAGTCTTCAAGAGCTGCCTGATATTTGTCCGACGAGTCATAGGCCGTTTCTTTTGGTTCTCGCTGCTGGAGATAATATTCGTCACGATAGACGAACATCACGGCGTCGGCGTCCTGCTCAATCGAACCTGATTCACGCAGATCGGAGAGCATCGGGCGCTTGTCCTCGCGGCTTTCCACCTGACGGGACAGCTGGGAGAGCGCGATGACCGGCACTTCCAGTTCCTTGGCGATGGCTTTCAGGCCCTGCGTGATCATCGAGATTTCGAGCACGCGATTGTCGGGGCGCGTTCCGACGGCGGGCCGCATGAGCTGGAGGTAATCGACCACGACGAGGCTCAGTCCCTTGGTCCGTTTCAGGCGGCGGCAGCGCGTACGCATGGCCGATAGCGAGATGGCGGGGGTGTCGTCGATCACCAGCGGAAGCTGGGTCAGTTCGCGGCTGACTCGCACGAACCGGTCGAATTCCTTCTGCCCGATATCGCCACGACGGATGCGCTCACCGGAGACCTCAGCCTGCTCGGAGAGAATACGGGTGGCTAGCTGTTCGGATGACATTTCGAGCGAGAAGATCGCGACAGCGCCTTCCGGTTGCACGCCTTCGCCCTTTTCCCGTGCGGCGTTCAGCAGGGCGCGGGCGGCGGAGAAGGCGATCTTGGTGGCGAGCGCGGTCTTGCCCATGGCGGGACGGCCGGCGAGGATCAGCAGATCGGACGGATGCAGCCCGCCGGTCTTCTTGTCGAAGTCGCGCAGGCCGGAGGTGAGGCCCGACACATCGCCTTCGTTGCGGAAAGCTTTTTCGGCGGTTTCGATGGCAGAGGCGAGCGCCCGGTCAAAACCCGTGAAGCCGCCATCCTGCCCCTTGTCGGTGGCCAGTCTGAAAAGCTGTTCTTCACCGGCGGCGATCTGGTCCTGTCCACCGAGATCGGTGCTCCCGAAGGCGCTGTTGACGATGGTTTCGCCGATGTCGATCAGCTGACGACGAATCCAGGCGTCCTGAATCGCCCGTCCATAATCGCCAGCGTTGATGATGCCGACCGTCGCCGTCAGCAGTCGGGCGAGGTAAGGAAGTCCGCCAACCTCATCGAGGATGCCCGAATTTTCCAGTGTGGCGCGCAGCGTGACCGGATCGGCCAGCATCCCGGCTTCGATACGCTTGGCGATGGCGTCATAGATCGCGCCGTTCACCCGGTTGGCGAAATGCGCGCCGGTCAGAAAGTCTGAGACCCGGTCGTAGGCCTTGTTGTTGGTCAGCAGCGCGCCAAGGAGCGCCTGTTCGGCGTCCACATTGGAGGGCGGCTGACGCAGCGAAACACCAAGGAGTGCGCCGTCAGCGGGAGGAGCGGAGGAATCGGGGGCATCAATCATGTTCACCCCGCCTGTTTATCATCCGGGGACGGAAGCGCACAGTCTTGAACCGGGAATGCTGATCCGACATCAGATGAAATCGTGTCGCTTGAGCCAGTTTGTTTCAGAAGCTGTTTCACAGTAATCCGCGGAGGAGAAACACAGGTTTCTGGTGATTTGCCCGGGATCGAGCCCGCAGCCCGAAAGGGCCGCAGGCCCCCGGTGGCGGCAACGACCGCCACGCAATAGGCATCACGCCGCCGGGAAAATCTTGCCCGGGTTCATGATCCCTTCCGGGTCCACCGCGCCCTTGATGCGGCGCATCATGTCCAGTTCGGCACCGCCGCGCCAGGCTGGCATCATGTAGGTTTTGAGCTGCCCGACGCCGTGCTCGGCGGAGAAGGAACCGCCGAGCTCCTTCACGATGTTGGCGACGGTGTCCATCATCTCGTGATCGCGGGCGAGGAACGCCTTGCCATCCGCACCTTCCGGCTGGACGAGATTGAAGTGGATGTTGCCGTCGCCGATATGGCCGAACGGGGCGACGCGGATGCCGGGGATCAGCGTCTCGCAGGCTGCTGTGGCGCGGTCGATGAAGGTCGGGATGGCGGAGAGCGGCACGGAGACGTCGTTCTTCACGGAGGCGCCGGCGCGCTTCTGCGCCTCGGCATGCTCCTCGCGCAGTTTCCAGAAGGCCAGACGCTGTGTCTCGCTTTCCGCCAGAACGGCGTCGCTGACCAGTCCGTCCTCGAAGGCCTTGCCCAGCACTTCTTCCATCAGGTCGCGCAGCGCGCCGCCCTCACGCGGGCTGGCCAGTTCCACCAGCACGTAGGCGGGGGCTGGTTCGGACAGCGGCAGCGAGGCGTCGGGGATCAGCGTGTTGACGAGGTTCATGCTCAGACCGGACATGAACTCGAACGCCTGAATGGCGCTGGGCTCGGTGTTGCGGAAGGCCGAGAACAGGGCCAGCGCGCCCTTGGCGTCCGCGACGGCGCAGAGGGCGGCCTCGACGGATTTCGGCTTCGGCTGAAGCTGGAGGATGGCGGTAGTGATGAGGCCGAGCGTGCCTTCCGAGCCGATGAAAAGCTGGCGCAGTGCGTAGCCGGTGTTGTCCTTGCGCAGGCGTCGCATGACATCAAGCACCTGACCGTCCGGCAGCACGGCTTCGAGGCCCAGCACCAGTTCGCGGGCGTTGCCGTAGCGCACCGTGTTGTTGCCGCCCGCGTTGGTGGCCAGCACGCCGCCGATTTCGGCCGAGCCTTCCGAGGAAATGGACAGTGGCAGCATCAGTCCGGCTGCGGTCGCGGCATCCTGCGCAGCTTTCAGCGTCACGCCCGCTTCCACAACCATCGTGTTGTCGATCGGGTCGATCTCCCGCACCCTGTTCATGCGACTGGTGACGATGACCAGTGCGTGACCTGTCCCATCCGGGGTCGCGCCGCCGACCATGCTGGTGTTGCCGCCCTGCGGCACGACGGGGACGTTATGCTCCGCGCACAGCCGGACGGCTTCGGCACAGGCTTCGGTGCTGGCGGGGCGGGCGACGGCGCAGGCCTTGCCGTGGAACAGGGAGCGCCAGTCCGTCAGGAACGGGGCCATGTCGCTGGCGTCCGTCAGCAGGCCGCCGGGGCCGAGGGCCTTTTCCAGTGCGGCGAGCAGGGCGGGAGGAAGACTGGTCATGTGGGTTCGTCCGGATATGGGCCTGAAGGGTGTTACGCAGTTCTGAAGGAACCAGAACTGAAATGAATGCTGTTTCCTATTCTTTTTCGAAAAAAGAACCAAAAACCTTTATCAGATCAGAAGGTGACATAATCGGACTGCAAACTGCCTTCCTGATAAACAAAAGTCTTTGCGCATCCTTTTCTTCCAGAAAAAGATGAAACCGCCCTCGTCAACGGGGATGCGGACAAGATAACGCGTGTCATGCCCTCTAGTGAAGATAGACGGCATTGGGGACATGATGCGGGGCGGGTTTCAGCGAGTGAAACAGTTCGCCGCCCGCGACCCCGGCAATACAGCCGACCAGCAGCACCATGCCGATCAGTCCGAACCGGGTATGCGTGGCTGATTGCGCGGCCACCAGCAGGCTCTGGGTTTCAGCTCTGGCCTGCTGGGTCAGAAACAGTTCGGCCTTCAGCGACGCGTTGGACGCCCGCACGTTGCGGAGCTCCATGTCGAGCCGGTTCAGATTCTCTGAAAGCTCCCGCACACGCTGCCGTTCCAGCTGAACGTCCCCAGCCGCTGCGGAACGGGAAGCACGAGGGCGTGGGGACGCCGTGCTGGCCCGTTTCGGAGGATTGGGCGCAATGGCTGTAAAAAGGTTCTTGAGCGCACCGCCGGTGATCTTGTTGCGCTGCGCCCGCGCACGCAGGGCGGAAAGAGCGGCTTCAGACTGGCCGGTCTGTTCTTCCAGTACAAGAGCAAGAATATCGGAGAGGACTTTCAGCTCTTTCGGATCAAACGAGTCGCTCATGCGACGTGATGCTCCTGTGTCGAGGGGGCGTCCTGACAGGCATCGGCAGCCGGACGCGGTGCGGCTGCCCGACCGAGACGATCACGAATGGCGAGGCCGAGACCCGTTTCAGGGATCGGTTGCACGACGATCCTTTTGCATCCGGCCTGCGTTCCCTGCTGGTCGAGATAACGCAGACCCGCGAAAAGCCGCGAGGCCGCTTCATCCAGACGTCGGGTTTCACTGAGATTCCACGTCACGCGTGCGCCGTTCAGCGGGGGGCCAAACGCCAGAAGCGCGTCAGCGGGCTGCACTGACTGCACGTCCAGAACCACGGGCAGGCCGGGCGCATAGTGCGAGGTCAGCATGCCGGGAGCGACGGGGGCGTTCGCTTTCTGCGCTTCATGATGGCGGTCCACCGGGCCGATGACGGCTTCGATATCTTCGACAGTAACGCCGCCCGGACGGAGCAGGCGCGGTGTGTCATCGGACAGGTCCAGAATGGTGCTTTCCACGCCGACGGCGCACGGGCCGGTATCAAGAACGGCGTCAATGCGACCAGCCAGTCCATCCATCACATGCCCGGCGTCAGAAGGGCTCACCGCGCCGGAAGGATTGGCGGAGGGGGCAGCGACCGGTCGTCCCACAGCGCGCAGGAGCGCGAGCGCGGTGTTCTGCGCCGGAACACGCACAGCCGCTGTGGGCAGACCGGCAGCGGCGAGGTCGCAGATGTCACCGTCGTCACGACGTTTCAGCACAAGAGTCAGCGGGCCGGGCCAGAAATGCTCTGCCAGCTTACGGGCCAGCGGCGTTGCGACGACATGTCTGAAGGCGTCATCAGCACCTGGAAAATGGCTGATGAGCGGATTGAACCGGGGGCGGTTCTTGGCCTCGAAGATACGGGCCACGGCGAGAGGGTTCGTCGCATCCGCGCCAAGACCGTAGACCGTCTCCGTTCCGAACGCGACAAGACGACCGTCGCGCAGAAGCTCTGCGGCGCGGATCAGGCCCTCGGGCTGCTCTGCGTCATCGGATACAAGGCGGTCGGTCATACGGCTCCTCAGATGAGGCTGTCGACTTATCATGGAATGGCGACAGACAGCCAGTTTGGATTTCAGGCGTCTGTCACCCCGGCGCACGCTCTTTTCCCATCCTGCTGGGACCATGGTTGTCATCCAATCGGGCCATCCTGCGACAGGAAAGCTGGCGGTGGAGCGTGACGGCTCCGTCGTTTCAGTCGTCAAGGTCGCCCGTGCAGACAAAGAACGGGTTTTTCCAGCCAGGCTTGCTGTAGCGAAGTGGACCGCTACCATCGAGCAGCATGACCTTTCCGCCTGCGGCTTCCACAATCGCCTGAGGCGCTGCCGTATCCCATTCCATTGTCGGGCCGAGACGCGGGTAGAAATCAGCCACGCCCTCGGCTACGCGGACAAACTTCACGGCCGAGCCGATATTGCCCAGCGAGGCGATGGGGCGTTCGCCCAGAAACTTCGCCAGCGCCGGATCATCGCCATGATGGCGGGAGGCGAGGACCGCCAGCCCGTCCTTCGGCGCTTGGCGGACATGGATCGCATGTTCGCCGTCAGCATCGTAGCGCGTCGCGCCCAGCCCTTCGCCGCCCGTGTAGAACTGCCCGTAAGCGGGGAGAGCCATGGCGCCCAGCACCGCCCGGTCATCCCGCACCAGACCGATATTCACCGTGAAGTCGTCACGTCCGGCAGCGAATTCCCGCGTGCCGTCCAGTGGATCGACCAGCCAGTATTCCGTGCCGCCTTTCACGCGGATGCCCGCCGCCATTTCTTCTTCCGCAATCACCGGAATATGGGGTGCTGCGGCGCGGAGTCCTGTCAGAATATGCTTCTCCGCCGCCTGATCGGCTTCCGTCACCGGAGAGCGGTCCGACTTCGTGGTGGTCACGAAGCCCTTGGCCCGGATGGCGTTGATGATGTCGCTGGCCTCACGGGCGAGACGGAGAGCGAGGGCGAGGAGCGCGGCGTCAGAGACCGGAGAGTTGGAAAGCGTCATAGCTCTTTCTTACTCCTCAGAAGTGAAGGCGCAATTGATTATCTGGTGACCACCGGTCTCAATCTGTCCTTCGTGGTGTGAGCAGGAAACGGTCCGGCGGCCCAGCCGTTTCAGACGCGGCGTCCGTTGTCTGTTGTCTCTGTTTAATGACGTCGGCTCAGTGGCGGGCGGCGAGAAAACTGGTTCGGTCCCTGTCCATGTGGGATGGTGCGTATATCGGCTTTTCAGGATTTCGCTCCGAACCTCACAAGATGACGCAGCCCTCTTGACCCTGATTTCTTAAATGGGTTGGAGGAAGACCGCTTTCTGAACCTCTTCACAAAAAGAACAGGGCAGGGCGATTGTCTGTAAAATCGTTCCGACAGCCTGCTATACGGACGCCCCGGTTCCTTTCAGGAAGTCATATGACCGCCTCTTCTTCCCCCAGTCGCGGGATGACTCTCGCCATGGCGGCCGCCACCGGTCTCGCCGTCGCCAGTATCTATTACAATCAGCCGATGCTGGGCGTCATGGAACGGGCGATGCCGAGCAGTCTTACGGCGCTCGTTCCCATGGCCACGCAGCTTGGTTATGCGCTGGGGCTGTTCGCGCTGGTGCCGTTGGGAGATCTGCTGGAACGCCGGCAACTGATTGTCTGGCAGTTCGTGCTGCTGGCTGCCGCGCTGGCACTGACAGCCATTGCCCCCGGGGCCGGGATCGTGCTGCTTGGCTCGCTGCTGATCGGAGCCGCCGCGACCGTCGCGCAGCAGATCGTGCCGTTTGCGGCGCATCTTGCGCCACCGGAACGGCGCGGTGCGGTCGTGGGCGTGGTCATGTCCGGGCTGCTGTGCGGCATCCTGCTCAGCCGGACGCTGGCCGGATTCGTGGCGGATCACGCGGGGTGGCGTGAGATGTTCTGGCTGGGCGTGCCGTTGAGTCTGGGGGCTGGCGCGGTCATGCGTCTGCTGCTGCCCTACAGCCGCCCCGACACGCAGCACAGCTACGCCAGCCTCATGGCGTCTCTGGCGCATCTCTGGCGGGAGTTTCCGGCCCTGCGACTGGCGGCCTTCACGCAGGCGCTGCTGTTCGGAACATTCTCGGTCTTCTGGTCCATTCTGGCGCTTCACCTGCAGGAGCCGCGTTTCAATCTGAGCGCAGAATCCGCAGGACTGTTCGGGATCGTCGGGGCTGTGGGGATTCTGGCGGCCCCTCTCGCCGGGCGGTTTGCCGATCGGCACGGTCCACATCGGGCCATTCTGGCGGGGACCATCCTCACGCTTCTGTCGTGGGTGCTTTTTGGCGCGTGGCTGTCTCTGGCCGGGCTGGTTGTCGGCTGTATCCTGCTGGACTTCGCGGTGCAGAGCGCGCTCGTCTCGCATCAGCACATTGTCTACGCCTTACGGCCTGAAGCGCGTTCCCGTCTCAATACGCTTTTCATGGGTGTGATGTTTCTCGGCGGCGCAACCGGCGCGGCGGGCGCTTCGGCGGCGTGGGTCATCGGCGGGTGGAGTGCGGTTGCGCTGTTTGGCGGGTTGATGGCGGCAGGAGCGCTGACGTTGCAGGTCATTTCCGCACGAAGCTGATTGTGCAACGGTCCCCCGTGCGGCATGAGAGGCGCTCAGGTTTGCACTGTCTCGACGTGCGGGCTCGACGTGCGGGTTCGCGGAAACACCACGCGGACCATGATCTGAGAGACTGTTTCTGGTTCGGACGGAAGCGGTCTGAACGGATCAGGTTCTAAAACTATTTTCGGCTACAGCGGATTTTTTCATGTCAGAACATACTCCCATCGGTCTGGATCAGCAGGCTTCCCCCGTTCGGGCTCTGACCCACTCCGGGAATTTCCACACGGATGAGACGCTGGGGTATGTGATTCTGCATTACGCGCTTGAGCCGGAGGGAAATCTGCGCGACCGCGTGCTGAATGGTGGCGAGGGCGGACGCCTCACCTTCGTGCGCTCGCGTAACCCGGAAGACATTCAGGCTGCGGATATCGTGTTTGATGTCGGTGGTGAGTATGCGCCCCCCAAGGGCCGCTACGATCACCACATGCGGGTCAAGCCGCTGCGTGAGGATGGTACGCCCTACAGCGCCGCAGGGCTGCTGTGGAAGGATTACGGCAAGGCCGCGATCAGCAACATTCTCGGCACGGTCCTGAAGAAGCCGGTCAGTGAAGCCGAAGTGGCGTCGATCTGGCAGACTCTCGACAAGTCGCTGATCCTTCCCGTCGATCTGGATGACAACGGCGTGGCCAAGATGGGCAAGCTCTCGCTGGCGGACATCGTCTCGGCCTGCAACCCGCCGTGGGATACGACCGAGCTTTATGGAGCAGACGTCGCAAAGACGAAGGAAACCACCGGTTTCGCCAATGCCGCCGGTGCTGTCGCGGCGCATCTGGTCAATTCCATGGACCGCGTGCGCGCCAGCCTCAAAGCGGCCAGTCGGGTGATGGAGGCGTATGCGAAAGCCGAGGACAAGCGCATCCTGCTGATGGACACAGGCATGCCGACCGAAAAGATGATCTTCGAGAACGATCTGCCGGTGGTCTACGTGGTGTCGCCGACCAATAACGGTCAGTGGAACGTCAAGGCGATTCCGCCGACACGCGGAGATTTCGGTCAGCGCGTCTCCCTGCCGGAGGCATGGGGCGGTCTGGAAAAATCGGAACTGGCGAAAGTGTCGGGTGTGCCTGACGCCGTGTTCGCGCATCCGGCCCGGTTCATCTGCGGAGCCGGTAGCCGTGAAGGCGCACTGAAAATGGCGCAGCTGGCGTTGCAGATCGACGAGGCACTCAAGGCTGGCAAGCCTGCCTGAGTTTCTGCTCAATAAATCCGCAGGAGATGGGGGGAGGCGACGCCAGCCGTTGCCAACCACCGTCCCCCTCGCTACCTCTAACAGCGGATAGCTCCGGGTGGGGCAGCGGAACCGGTCCGTCGTCGCGCCTGTCAGACAAGGAAAAGGCGTCAACGTGACAGAGATCAGCTTCTCCGACCTCGCTCTCCCTACAGGTGGCGCTCTGGCGCTGCCGGAATTTGCCGATGCGGCCCGGTCCGACTTTTTCGCCACTGTGGACAAGGCGACCGGCGGGGCGCTGACCCGTGCGGCGGAAGCGGCGTCTTTCACATTCAAGCGCGGCGCGACCTGCGTGGTGCTGGCTCCGGGTGCGAAGCTGGAGCGCGTCGTGCTGGTGGGGCTTGGCGACAAGGACAGCCTGACCGAAACCACTGCCGAGCAGGCGGGCGGCACGGCGGCGCAGGCAGTGGCCATGCACGCACAGGGCGCAATCTCCACTGCGGCGCTTGATCCGAAGCTGGCGGTGCATGTGGCGCTCGGCGCGTCGCTCGGCCTGTATCGCTTCGATCGCTACCGCACGACGGAGAAAAAGGACGACAAGCCGAAGCTGGCTTCCCTCGCCATTCTGACCAGGGATGTGGCCGGTGCGAAAGCGGCATGGGCTGGCTGGGAAGCTGTGGCGAAGGGTGTAACCCTGACGCGCGATCTGGTCAGCGAGCCCGCCAATGTCCTGACACCGGTTGAATTCGCCAAACGCACCGAGGAACTGAAGAAACTCGGCGTCGAAGTCGAAGTCTTCGACGTTCCCGCGCTTGAGAAGCTGAAGTTCGGCTCCATGCTTGGTGTCGCGCAGGGCAGTGACAATCCGCCCCGCATGGTGGTGATGCGCTGGAACGGCGCTGGTGATGACTCCGCACCGCTGGCCTTTGTCGGCAAGGGCGTGACGTTCGATTCCGGCGGCATTTCCATCAAGCCTGCCGCTGGCATGGAAGATATGAAGTGGGACATGGCCGGTGCGGGCGTTGTCACCGGTCTGATGGCCGCGCTGGCGGGGCGCAAGGCGAAGGTGAATGCGGTCGGTCTGATCGGTGTCGTCGAGAACATGGTCTCCGGTAACGCGCAGCGTCCCGGCGACGTGGTGCGCAGCGCGTCCGGCCAGACCATCGAAGTGCTGAACACCGATGCCGAAGGCCGTCTCGTTCTGGCCGATGTGCTCTGGTATGCGCGTGAGACGTTCTCGCCGCGCTACATGGTCGATCTGGCCACGCTGACGGGTGCGATCATCGTTGGTCTGGGTCACGAATATGCGGGCCTGTTCTCGAACGATGACACGCTTTCCGGGAAGCTGACGGACGCCGGCGTCGCCACCGAAGAAAAGCTGTGGCGGATGCCGATGGGCGAGGAATACGACAAACAGCTCAAGTCCGACATTGCCGACATGAAAAACATCGGGGGCGGTCGTGCGGGTGGCTCCATCACGGCGGCGCAGTTCCTCAAGCGCTTCGTGGGTGAGACGCCGTGGGCGCATCTCGACATCGCTGGCGTGGCCTGGGCGACGAAGGCGAAGAACGGTTCTCCGAAAGGCGCTTCCGGTTTCGGCGTGCGTCTGCTTGACCGGTTCGTGCGTCAGTTCGAAGGCTGACGGACCCGGTGGCCGAAGTCGGCTTCTACCATCTGACACGCACCGGGGCGTTTGAAGCGTTGCCGGTGCTGCTTGGCCGGACGCTGGATGCGGGCAGGAGGGCGGTCGTCAGATGCGGTGACCCGGAGGCGGTTGCCGCTCTTGATGAGGCGTTGTGGAAAGTGCCCGAGCCGGTCTGGCTCCCTCACGCGGCGACGGGCGGGAAATATCCTGAACGTCAGCCCGTGTGGATTACAGCGGGTGACGATGTCCCTAACGGGGCAAATTTTCTGTTTCTTACCGGCGTGAACGAGGTTCTTTCTCTGGAGCCGTTCGAGCGCGTGTTCGATCTGTTCGACGGACAGGATGAGGCGGCTGTCGCGGCGGCGCGTGTGCGCTGGGTGGCGTTACGTGACGCCGGGCACACGCTGGCTTACTGGAAACAGGAAGCTAAAGGCTGGACAAGGGCGCGCTGAGAGTTTTGTTGCGCCAAAGCATTGTTCTGCAAACCATCCTCGAAATACAGAAAAAGTTATTGGTAAAGATTTTTCCGAAAAATCATTAGAAAACATGGATTTTTCGAAAAAATACAACATCCGGAAACTTTTCTTTTTAGTAAGGTTTGTAAAAACCAGCCAGCAGCTCTGCAACAGAGTTTTTCGTCTGCAATGGATCATTTGTTGTTTTGCTGCGTTGTATCTTTCCAGAGAATATAAAAACGGATTGCGAGCGGCAGGCTGCGACACGGGCGCAAATCCCGCATGATGAATGTCGCAGGCTGTTTCTCCGAAAGGAACATGTCATGACACGCAAGGTCAGATTCAAGAGTGGCATTGAGGTCCCGGCGCTGGGCATGGGAACATGGAACATGGGAGACGATGTCTCTCTGCGGAGCGATGAAATCGCCAGTCTTCAGGCCGGTCTGGATGCCGGTCTGCGCGTGATTGATACGGCTGAAATGTATGGTAACGGCCGCTCTGAAAGCGTCGTCGGAGAAGCGATAGAGAAGCGGCGGGACGACGTCTTTCTTGTCAGCAAGGTGCTGCCTTCGAACGCGTCCGCCAAAGGCGTGCTTCGGAGTTGCACTGACTCTCTCAAGCGGCTCCGCACCGATTACGTGGATCTCTATCTTCTGCACTGGCGGGGAAGCGTTCCTCTTGAGGAAACATTTGAAGCCTTCGAGAAATTACGTGACCGCGGGATGATCAGAAGCTGGGGTGTCTCGAACTTCGATACGGACGATATGGAAAAGGTGGAGCTGACCGACCATGGTGAAAACTGTGTCGCCAATCAGGTTCTTTACAGCCTGAGCCATCGTGGAATCGAATTCGATCTTCTGGAAGAAGACCGTACCCGTCAGGCGGTGACGATGGCTTACTCACCGCTCGGTCAGGGGGGCGGGATGCTGAAGGACAATGTGCTGGCGAAAATTGCCCGAAAGCACACAACCAGTCAGGGACCGGCGACACCCGCACAGATCGCGCTGGCATGGGTCCTGCGTCAGCCATCCCTTATCGCCATCCCCAAGGCAGGGTCGAAAAAGCATCTTCTTGAGAATATCGCCGCTCAGGAAATCAGATTGAACGATGATGACCTTGCTGCGCTGGACAAGGCGTTTCCCCCTCCCGGAAAGAAGGTTCCTCTGGAAGTTATATGAAACGGGCAGGGGAAAAGCAGAAAGACTCTGATCCCACCCTGTAACGCAGGGCAGTTTCCGGCCTGAAGAATGTTCTTCAGGCCGGAAAGGCTCTCTGTCAGTCGTTTCGTGAATATGGCAGCGTTTTTACATGGCGAGTGGTTTTGGTTTCTCACGCGCCTGCTTTGCGTTGCGATAGACAATGCCGGGAACGACGGAGGCAAGACCTGTCACCACGGCGTCCGGTGAAAGACCCGTTTCCTTGGCGAATCTGCTTATGACATCCTGCGGAATCAGCGTTTTGATATCCGCTTTTCTGGCGGGTGTCTTGCTGATGGCGTCGCGCCATCCCTGAAGAAGGTCATCAAGGCCCGCTTCGTGAGCGCGTCTGCGAACTTCGGGAATGCCGGGAGCGCCTTCCTTGCCCATATATTCGCTCACTGCCGAGGCAAGCCCGGAGTTGTCGCTGTGGGCGCGTGTCAGAAAATCAACGGCGTCATTCAGACCGCCGGGCAGATTGTCGTCCATTCTCTTGGTCATGACAGTCTCCTTTGACCGTAATCGGCAAGCGGACGTCACTGTTTCTGTCGGATGGAATTTATTGTGTAAAGTACTGACAGGATGCAGAGCCGCTTGTCTGTCTGAACACTGAACGAATGGAGGCGTCTGGAGTTCAGTCGCCATCCTCATATGACAAAAATTTCAGCTTGCAGAATAAACTGCCAGAAACATGGTGACGGTTGCGTCCGCTATGCGGTCAATGTCGGCATCCGTTGTGGAAACTGGCAGTTCAAAGCGGCGACGTGTGACGATGCGGGTCTGGCACAGAGTGTAGAACTGCTCCGCAGCGAACATCGGATCGGGAACATTGAGTTCGTTTTTTTCGGTCCGCTCCGTCAGCCATCTGGCCAGCGTGTCGATGCAGATGGCGGGCGCATGTTCCCAGAACGTCTGGGCTAGATGAGGAAAATGCCGGGCTTCTGAAATAATGACGCGATAAAGCGCGAGGGCGGTTGGCGCGATGATGAGCGCGATGGTCGAGCGGGCCAGAGCGTGCAGCGTCTCCCGTGGGGGGAGATGGGCGTTGACCGGGTGGAAGGCGGCAGGGAGATCTCTCTCCGCTTTCTGTTTGACAACGGCGGTGAAGAGTTCGGCCTTGTTGTCGAAGTAGTTGTAAAGCGTGCCTTTCGAGACGCCCGCATGGCGGGCGATGACGGACATGCTGGCGCCTTCATAGCCGTATTCCGCGAAAATTTCGTGGGCTCCCTTCAGGATCTGCTCCCGTTTGGCGGATGAAGCATCCCCGGACTGTCTTGGTGAGCACGTGTCCTGGTCTTTCATGATCTTCTCTAATGCCATGGGGTATGCAGGCGTGATTGACGCCTTAGGGAAAGCCGATAGGGTGCATGCTGACCGATCGGTTCGGTCAGCGTCAAGGTAGCGCCGCTGGCGACAGGGGCGAAACGGGATCGTCAGACGAGGGTGGCTGCCAGAGGGAGGCCGCCCGAGGGAAGTGGAGAATGTCCATCACGGTATTGCGATGGGCTGCGGGGGTAAGAGTATCTATGTGGTTGCGCACGGCGAAATCGAAGCAGGTTCTGACCGGTCTTGTTCTTCTGTTGTCAGGCTGCGCGGTCGGGCCGAACTATAAGAAGCCCCAGACATGGACCCCGCCAGCGTGGAAGATTGCGCAGGCGGGGAGCAAGGGCAGCGTGACGATTCCGGATGCGCCGGATGTGAACTGGTGGAATGTTTTCCAGGACCCCGAGCTGACATCCCTCGAAAAACGGCTTGCGACAGATAACCTCGATGTGCAGCGCGGCACGGCCCAGCTGGCCGAAAGCAGAGCCCAGCTTGTTCTGGCTGGAGCCGAGCGGTTCCCGGCCCTGAGCGCTTCCGGTTCCTATGCGCGGGCGCAGTACAGCTCCCAGAATCTCCGTAGAATCGTGTCCCATATCGCTCAGAGCACTGGCGGCGGGATAGGGGATCTTCTGGATCAGAACGCCAGCAACGCGACCATTCCTTTGCTTGATCGCTGGCGCGATGGCGTGGATGCGACATGGGAAGTCGATCTCTGGGGACGTGTGCGCCGCCAGTATGAGGCGGCTCAGGCCTATCTTGATGAAAGCACTGAGCAGCGTCGTTCGTTGCTGATCGCGCGTGAGGCCGATCTGGCGCGTGATTACATGACGTTGCGCGGGACGCAGAAGCAGCTCGCGATTCTGCAGCACAATCGGGACGATGCGCAGCGTGTGCTGGAACTGAGCACGTCACGCTACCAGCATGGTCTTGTCAGCGAGCTTGATCAGGAAGAGGCGCGATCGGAGCTGGAGGCCATTCAGGCCCAGATTCCCCAGCTGGAGCAGGAAGCCAAGCTGGAGATCAACGCGGTCAGTCTGTTGATGGGAACGCCGCCGGGGAGTCTGGATGCGGAACTTTCCACGCCGACGGAGTTCCAGCCGGTTCCGCCTCGTGTGCCGGTGGGGCTGCCGTCCGAACTGGCGGAGCGCCGCCCGGACATTCGCGCGGCCAGTGACGAGCTTCATGCTGCGACAGCGGAAGTGGGGCAGGCGATCGCGGATTTCTATCCACGGGTCACGATCGACGCGAGCTTCGGCATGCAGTCGTTCTCTTTCCGGGATCTGGGCTTGTGGAATGCGCGAGCATGGAATGTGGGACCGACCATTACGATTCCAATTTTTCAGGGTGGGCGTCTCGCGGGACAGCTTGAGCTGAAGAAGGCCAGCCAGAAGGCGGCGGCTATCCAGTATCGCAAGACGGTGCTGTCGGCGTGGAAAGACGTGGACGATGCCCTGACCGCTTTCACGAAGGACGGGCAACGGACGGATCAGCTGGCGGCGAAGAAGGCGGCGGACCAGCGCGCCTATGAACTGACCCTGGAGCGTTACCGTCACGGGATGGACAGCTTTCTGCGTGTATTAGATTCGGAGCGTCGTTTTTTTGGGAGTTCCCAGGCTTTGGCTGGCGGGATTGAGCAGGAATCGGTTGATGTTGTTCGTCTGTATGGGGCTCTTGGTGGTGG